>NZ_BPFA01000013.1 GCF_019655055.1 Shewanella sp. MBTL60-112-B2 | reverse complement strand
ATTGGATGGAAGTTCTTTTTTACTATTTTTAATGCTTATATTCAAAAAAAACATGTAAGTATGTCACCATTATCAATGAATTTGTAATAATTAAAAGTAGGGCTGTGAACTAAAGTTTTATTTTTGTGAATGTTTTATCCAATTCTGCAATAAGACTTTTGTACTTTTTTAGGCTAGATGGGGTTATACAGTTATACTCTTCATCATATTTTATTAATGATACTAAGTATGATCTATATCCTGTTATTTTATTGAACAGCTTTTGAATGCAAAAGGTATTGTAATAATCATATTTTGGTGGATATTTGAAGCATTCGTGAGCTTTATTCATTTTGAAATATCGTTCCATAATTTCAATGGCACTCATGTTTTTATTTAAAGAATGAATTATTTTAGATATTACATTTAATTTTTTATTGGAAACCCTGATGGTCCCAGCTGATAAATAACTATCAACACCGTCAATGGTATATCCATTTAGAGAAATTGTTTGATTTGATTTTATTGTCTTTTTGATATTCAACTTCAAGTTAATAATTCTAATTATACTTGAAATTTCATTAGTGAATTTATCTGAATGTAAAAAACAACCATGCTTTAAAGCTTCTTCCCTTTTAATTTTTGCAAGGCGTGTTTTATGTTCCTTATGCGTGATTGGTATCGGGGGAAGTACGTCTTTTTTTTGTAGGATACTTTTAAATTTAGTATTGATCTTTGATGAAAATAACATGTCGTCAGCGTATCGAGTATAGGTAACATTGTTTCTATAACAAAAATCCTCTATTAAGCAATCTAAACGCCTGAATACAATGTTTGAAATAGCTGGAGATGTTCGAAAACCAATAGGTAAAATAGTCTTACCCGCAAATTTTTTATTGGTGGAATCAGGCGGTATAGTATATGTGACTAAATTTAAAAACGATTTCAATAGTGTTTGTTTGGTCTCGCCGCTTGTGATGTTAGTATCTTTAAAATGTTTTGAAAAAGATTCAGATATAACACTTGAGCTAATTGAGTGGAAAAAGTCTTTGATATCTAATCGAATAAAATGATAGCTATATCTATGAGGCTCTAAAAAGTCAAGGTATGAACTACCAGTAACAAAAGCTGTCGCGCATTTACTTATTTCTAGAGTATTTACAACTCGAGAAAGAGCTCTTAATTGAGTGTTTTCTAAACTTTTTGCCAGATCGTTATTTGAGCAGCGATAACCAAACTTGCTGCCAATCTTAAATTCTACAATTTCATTAGGGGTTAAAGTTTTTACCCCCATCTCATTGCTATAACCGTCGTACCCTTGTAGCACTTGGTTAACAAAGTCTTTTTTTTCAATTATTTTCATGAATTAAAATTCCAAATACGATACCTAGAACATCCTTTCACGCTTTGCGTGCTGATGAAAGGTCATCATTGCGACCAATTTATCGTAATTAGTGACCACTGGGTTAATAACGGCTAGCGTTAACTTTAGTATCAAAGCCCCATAAATCTATCGCTTTAGAATTTTTGTACTATATCATATATTTCAGGGAAAACTATAGAGAATTTCATTTTAAAATCTTTTGTATTTCCAGATGTTTCAGAGTCAATTTTCTCAATAGCAAAATCAAAAAATCTTGTGAGCCAACCATGAGTCTTAGACAATTTGCACGGAAATCTTTTTAATTGTTGATCTTTGATAAAGTTGACAGCATCGATTATTCTTTTGTCTAGATGACCATAGGAATCATTAGAGGCACCTATTAAGGTGTCCGATTTTCCACCAAAGGCTATTCTGTAGGCAATTAATAACTCATCATCCTGTAGACTTAAATTGGTAACACCTACGCGAAGTTGCTTTACATATAGCTTTCTTATTAACTTTGAAAAGCGCTCTAGTTTAGAGTTGAGTTTTATAGTGCTTGTAGGACTCGCATGCAATTCGCCGTACGTTTTTTCTATGTTTTTATTCTTGTAATAAGATTTTTTAATATTTTTAACTCTTTTTTCGTTATCACCCTTACCACCTAGTGGTGTATTATTTTCAATTTCGTAGTCAATCCATTCCAAAAAGATATGGATACTACTTTTATTTATTAGGATGCCTTCTAATGTTGTTTTGAATAACATTGTCTTTTTTTCTTTAATTAATACTTCATTCAGTTCTGAAATGAAATCATAATATTTGAAAAAAGAGTATCCGATTTTTTTTTCGTTAAGAGTTCTTTTTTTGTCATTGTTCCTCATTAAGTGAACAAGTTTAATGTAAGATTTATGTTTTTCAGAATTAAAATAGGAGCGGGATAGCTTGATTTGCAGTTCTTTGATAGCCACTTCACCGCTTCGTATTTTAAAAGTAGGTCGTTGAGGGTCAATTGATACTACTTTATCTGCATCATAAAGGATTAAATGTGGTATAGACTTATATGATATGCATGAAGTAATTGCTTTTATCATGACGTCATTTGCACGATAAATATCAACTGCGGCTAATTTTTCAAACTTACTAACTAAATTTAAATTTCCAAACAATTCAAGTTCAGACTCTCCTTCTACAAAGAGAATAAACTTACCAAAGAACAGTCTCGCTTCATTATCGTTGAAAACATTTAGAAATCGAGAGTCTGTAAAGCTGCTGTTAAATCTTTGTACTGTCGTGCATGGGAGTTTGGTTTCTTTTGAAAAGTGATATACTTGATGCCCCCCCTCTTTATTGAAAAGCTTTACAACTTGTTTAACAATGTTTGGAGAATGTGTTGAAAAAATCACATTTGGATACGGGGTGTTATATTTCCCCCATTCTAAAGATTTTGAAGTACTTTTGTATTTGTTATATGTTTTTGAAAAGTTAGTGATGAATGCCTCATTCATCTTGGGATGTAGCCCGATCTCTGGTTCATCAATATAGATAGTAGGCGTAACAAACTCTCTTCGGCTAAGAGCGATCATAAGATTTAGGAATGTTTCTAGGTATCTATGTGAGTTTGTGCCATCAGACTGAGTCTTCAAGCTTTCTCCGTCTATTTGAAAGGAATCGCCTGTTAACCCGACTTTGATGTAATTTAATATCTCGCTTTCATAGTCAAATGCTGAGGTATGTGTAAGCTCCTCAGTTGTGGAAACATAGTCTTTGTATGCATTACTTTTGGGTGATATTTTAGAGTTTATGTAGTCTATATGTTGGTGTCTATCTAAACTGCTGACGTCCAGAAATTTTAGTTCACTAATATTTTTCCATATTCTAGCCCAATCATATAAGTCTAATCTTCTAACATCTAGTTCAAAGAAAGGGAATAATCGTCTAATTATTTTCCTTAATCCTTCATTTGATTCAGACCAAGATGTGGAGCCGTCTTGATTTATTGTTAGAGAGATTGTGCAGAAATACTCTGCTTTACCTTTATTAATTACTTTCTCATGTTGGTCTTTAAATAAAGTTCTGACAACATGGCCTTGGTATTTTTCTTTTTTCTCATCCATTCTTGAAAATACAACATTTCTAATTTTTGTTGTATTGAACTTAATGGATATCATTCCTGTACGAGAGTATCTCGAATGTAGTAAAGGTGTTAGTGTGTGGTTTCCTTCAAGTTTTTCATAAAAAAACTTTATTATTTTAAGGAGGTTGGATTTTCCTACGTTATTTTGCCCAACAATACAATTGATATCACTTATATTTTCGATGATGAAGTCGTCAAATGATAATATGTTTTTTATTCTGATCGAGCTAATTCCCATTGTGGCCTCAGTGTTTGGTTTTTTGAGGTTATACCATAAAGTGTATGGTTAGAGGTACTTATATTAATGTATTCGCTCTTTAATATAAGCGATCTTTGCTAGAAGTTTGTTTAGTTAACTGTGACACCCATAATTGTTGGCTAGAATTTAAACTGCTGACTAAGCTTTAATAATCACAATTGGACTGAGGTTGTTATGGCCAGACCAAAAAGTACGTTAGTTAGCGTAGAATAGACTCCTTTTTACCACTGCACATCTAGATGCGTGCGAAAATCTTGGCTGACTTGCATCGATAAATATACTGGCCAATCTTATGAGCATCGTCGTGATTGGGTTGAATCAAGACTCCTTGAGTTAGCAAGTGTCTTTGCAATAGACGTAAGCGCTTATGCGGTGATGTCCAATCACCTTCATTTGGTGCTGAGGGTAGATGTTTTTGAAGCGAACATTTGGACGGATAGAGAAGTAGTAGAGCACTGGCACCAACTGTTTAAAGACACCTACATTACTCAAAAATTCACCAAAGGTGAGGTCATTGAAAGTGTTGAAGTTAGCAGTTTAAAGCATTTGATTGCTCAATACCGAGGTCGATTAAGTGACATCTCTTGCTAATGTTTTTAAGAGAGTTGCAAGCACTGAATGAGCCCATTGCTCGCATGGCCAATAAAGAAGATAACTGCACAGGTCGTTTCTGGGAAGGAAGGTTCAAATCTCATAATATGTGGGGTCAGTGTAAACATTATTTTATTGCCTTATAAGCTCTGATTCTAAGAGCTGGCTTTAGGTCCTTTGTGCTAGTCGATTAATGCCGATAATGGGGGTGACAGATAGACAGACATGCTTGCGTTTAGTTGCTCCTGAACATGATAGCTTAGGAGCACCTTCATCTCAATATTTCACGTGTTTGATGAGGTATAAAATACCTATAACCATCACTGCAGCGGGTATTAGAAAGGACATATGTTCTCCTTAATTTTTAGCTTAGACGAATCGAAAGAATACATAGTAACTGGCACGCCATAAGTTCACTTTGCTCGGGTTTTGCTTGCAAAGGACTTGGTATGTTGAAGCGCCATTAATCAGTTTGCACGTTCCTAGACTATAGATGACAAGACACCGAATATCATCGGTTTCAATATAAAAAGAGAATAACCAGAACAATAATATCGCGCCGATTACCAGCGGGATGCTCATTGTCTGGTTTAGATTTAATTGCTTTCCTGGCATCTAGAAGTCATCAAATCCTGAGCTAAATGAGTCGAAGCTGCTGTCAAAAGAGCTATCAAACGAACTGCTACAAGAGTTGTCGAATGAGTTAGTAATGCTGCAACTCATAGAGTCGAAGCTGGTATCGATTGAGGTGCAACTCGTATCCATTGTTGAGTCGGTTACACCATAAGGATTGCCTTTGATATCTACTCCGCTATCAGCGACCATAGGTGTGCCATCGACATTTACTAGTGGCCCGATGTTAGAATTTGTACTCATAATCATCTCCTGATTTTGCTGTTTAAAAGTTCACCGTTGTCTATACACATTAATGAAAAAATGTTAGATTACAAACTTGTTTGACTGAACTGTCAGCAACAAAAAGTTTGGCGTTTCACCTCTAATTATTCTTCGTTTTTTCTTCAAAAATCCCGCAAAATTTTCCCGTTACGCTTTAACGAATGTGTGCTGTTAATAACAAAAGTCGGCACGAGTTTTTGTGACAAAAGTGCATGTGAAACATGCTATCAGCTCGCGTATTTGGATGGATACAAAGTATCGATTCAAAGGAGCAACGCGCATGTACAGCTGGTCTGTACTAACCGTATTTACATTTTGCTTCAGCAAAATTTAGCCTCATATTTGGCACAAATTGATGGCTAAACCATTTGCCTTTTCGTCAGAAAAGCGGGGCGTCGAAAGAGGGAGTAGAGGTGGCACACATCCCCTCGTCGTAAGCGGTGAAAATGCGGTTAGTACAGAGCGTAGCGAGATACATGCGCGTTTGATGTCTTGAAAAGCTAGAGCGTAGCTCGTAAGACAGTGGCGATGACGAGTCATCAGAACTGGCGGGCGATTCAAGGCATATGGATGTGTCACGAAGTGATTCATCCATCAGGCAAAGCCTGACTTGGTAGCGATGGGTATCGCTATTTTCATCCCGAGAGGGAGAAATAAGCATCTCGGAATAAAAATCAGTACTTTTTTGCCTAAACCGGCATTGTTTGTGTTCTAAGGTTCTACCTCTTGATAACCATGTTCAACGTAACAACGGATATCAAGATGAATGAGCAAAATTAACTCACTATATAATGTCTATATCCGTGTTTCCAAGCCGGCTAATTGTTTTGTTTATTTAACACAGAGGTCATTGCAGAGTACCCGAATAAAGTACTCTGTAATGACTTATGAGAGCCCCGTTAAATTGAGATTGCTCCAGGTATTAATAGGCCATGCATTGCAAGCTTATATTTAGTGCTTAGTTCGGTTATTGCGTGTTCAAGTCCAATGGCTTTTAACATTGGTATCACATCTTCTAGCAGTCTAAATGTCGTTACCTGTTCAATTATTAGCGTAAAATCATCGTGTTTATAATGCTCATTGATGCAGTCGTGAGGTGAAACTGTTATAGCTAGATTTAAATATGAGCTTTCTTCTTTATGAAACACCTGAACTTCTTTAATGAGAATGAATGCTTGCTTACAGTTATGAAGGTCATATAAAGGCTTTTGTTTGATCATTAAGCGATTAAGTGAGTGCTCCATACTCATTTCAAACTTATTCACCCATGTTTTGAGTTGCATCATATGTTTAACTAGCGGTTGTACTTGACCTGCGGGATCTGTTTCAGAAGATGCGAGGATTGGTTCCCCTTGAAAGGTAGTGTCATACCACTCATGAATTAATTCTCCCGTAAGCACAACTTCTCCGCCTATGTTATCAGGTGTATTTAGGTAGCAGGGCTTTCCTACCCAGGTTGATAAGATAGTTGTTGGTATTGATTTTACCTCGTTGATTACGATTGACAAGTAGGCCAAAAATGTAATAATTTCTAGAGGTTTAGGTCGTTTCTTGTCATGCAGATATTTGTATTCTTTTTCTTTTAGTAGGTAATCTAATTTGTGTTTGTTTATTAGCGATAAGAGGGAGACCTCCTGCCCCTTTAAGGCGTGATTCAACTCAATATCTGAATTATTAAGTAGGAAATCTTCCTGTGCGGTCCTGTGGTGCTCTTTGCTATTGTGATCATGTAGCAGCTTTTTGGAGATTGTTATGAACTCCTCGTCATCTAACAGCTGTGAAATAACATAATCTTCTACTGAAGCCTCTAAATTATTGTTTCTATCCGGAATAACAATGCAGCGTATGTGTGTGATATAGCCCGCAATCAGCCTACTTACTTGCTCACAAACAAGTCCATTGAAAAAGTGTTGTAGTGATGTCTCCGGCGGTAAAAATCTGCAGTTATTTTTAAGTACTCCTTTAGCTTTGGCAGGTGAACCAAACTTTTCAATTAGGATTAAGGCTGTGCCTGTTGCCATTTGTCCTTTGCCATTCTTCCACTCGCTAATTCGAGAGTCTGGAGTGTTTAACTCAAGTGCTAAAGTCTTTTGAAGAGGGCACCTTTTCATAGCATGAGCGATTAGAATCTGTGTTGTGATCTTGGATTGTTTTGTTGCATGTGGGTCAAATTGCATGTTCTTCTCCTTTGTTTTCTGAGAAGGTATTTTTAAGGCTTAATAAACATACAACAAAAATTACTTTTACGTAAAGTGTGTATTTTTTGCGTAAATATTTACAGATATGCTTCTGAGTTACTTCATTCAGCTGTTTTTATTGAGTTTTTAGGTATCGCAGGAAGCGAGGCGTAAGTAAATTATTTTCTAGTTAAAATTTGTTCTCTTGTTTTAACCCGAATTGTTTGTGTTCTAAGGTTCTACCTCTTGATAACCATGTTCAACGTAACAACGGATATCAAGATGAATAAGCAAAACAATCCAATCCAACAGTTAAATCAAACCGTCGAAACAGCGGGTGAAATAGCTCCTGAAGCAGCGCGGTTATATCAACCTTATATCTCCATGCTCATGCACTACCAACCGGGAACAAGCAACAATCAGATTGGTAAAGATAGGCGCGTATTAACGATGAAAATCGTTACACGTTTCGGCCTAACATCACCAACGATTATCAGCTGGCTTTACGGCATTCCACACCGGCTGGCATTAGAGCATTTAAACAAGCTCGTCAGCGAGAAATTGCTGAGCCTTGTTATCACTCATCGCTCTATTGATGGCCGGGTTTATGTGCTGGATTATGCTGGGGCTAAATACGCCGAAGAGTTGTTATCCGTTGCGGTCTATTTCCGTGCTGGAGAACCCTGCTTACGAGTCAACCAAAACACCATAATGCACGACCTTATGATGCAGTACGTTCTGCTCAAAGGCGTGCACAATCAAACAAAAGATAAGATAGCTAAACCCTACTGGTATTCATTCGTTACCGAACCTGAGTTTAAGCGGCTTTTTAAATCTAATGATGTGCGCAATGTCGACGGTATAGCGATAGAGCCCGATGGCACAATCGCAGCGATTGAAATTGAGCACTCATTCAAAACCAAAGCAGCTAGGCAAACCATCCTTTTAAAGTGGCTGTATGGCCTCAAGAACGGTTATTACCACAAGGTCATGCTGTTCTCGCAATCACTGCAAATCTTCAATGACATAAAGAGGCTGCATAGCCAGCTCTATGAAGAGATGCCAACAAGGTTTGATAAGAAGACACGACAGGTGTTACTAAGTCAGGAGGATGCAACCCTGCTCAAAGCACGGATAGTGCACCGAACGGTGCTGTGTGATGAACTGAATAAGAGGTTCTACGAACAATAGAAAGGAGTGATTAACGAGTATGTGTTTACATTTGTAATTCATATTTATGTTAGTGTGTAGTAGTCGGAGTTAATTTTTAGTCTTGTGGGGAATTTGTTTTTTTACTGACGTGTGTTATAAAACTGTTGGAATTAAGTGGCAGGGAGTGCTTTGTGAAAAAAACATACGTATTATCTATTATATTTTTCTTAACCTTCGTCTTACTATTCGTATGTCGCGTTAGTTATATTTCGTCAGATGAGACAATCTCGAGTGCACGTTCTGGGGACATTGCATTTACAAATTTGCTTGCCTATGGGGTTAGAAATCCATTTACTGGCAAATATTTGACTAAGTATGATGAGCCCAAGAATAAGGATTTTGTTTATTTAGAAAAAGAGACTAACTTTTTTGGTGAGCAATCATTTGAATATGTAGACTCATACGCTTACAAAAGGAATTTTTCCAGAATGAATGCAGGCGTGGTTGCAGGGAGAGTAGTTTGGACATATCCAGCCTATATATTTTTTGTATTTTCATTCTGTATGTTATTGAGTTTTCTGGGTAACAGAATGGTTACTGCTCTTATTCCTTCAAAGCGGATTAGGCAGTGGTTCATGTAAAGGAAGATATTATGAGCTGCTATATTTAATAAGCGGGCTCTTTGGCTTGGGTATAACGAAGAAAAGATACGCAATGTGTCTTTTCCCGGCAGACTATAGTTTTGAATAGTCTGCAGTATTGTGGAAGCAATTGAACACTTTGGTTAAATTACTAAGCACCGACCGAAGGCTTCCCTGTTCTCCAGTATTAATAGATAGGTCATGAGGTAGTGAATTTTCTTAGTTTGTATTATTGAAGAAAATAGGTACTTAAAAATTACTCTGACGAACTTTTCGCAAGCTTAACCCCTACCAGCCTTGATAGCTATCGAGTAGTCTTTTTAGAATGTCTTTCTGCACATCATCTAGTTATCTAGTTGCATGCACATGTCGCCAAACTGAGGGTAGCGGAAGCCGTTAGCAAGCTCTTCTCGTTCATACTTATTAGAAAGGTCAATCTTTGTCATTCCAAGCGATTCACCTATAGCGGCAAGGCTCTGTGACATCATTAGCTCCGTTGTGTGTCGCGTGTTGTAGCAACTTGCCAAGGCGTAGCTCAAAAGCTTGTCTGCTGAGCCTTTGCTGTCAAATATGAGCTTTTTAATATCGATGTCGATTTCATAAATATCTTGAACTTGGTTAAGGTTTTTTCGGTGTGGAGCGAGGGTGTAACCACGACCTAAATAAATCAGACAGTCTTTGACGGCATTTAAAAATTTAACTTGTTTAGGGGAGTCTTCTCTAACAGGTAAAAGTCGATCTACTAGCATGCTTGTTAGGTTTTTCTCTGTATTCTTGATACTTGGAATTGCGACTCTGGTATATTTAGTTGTTCCTGCTTCTAGCCACCAAAAACCAGTGTAGCTATTGTCATTAGAGTAAAGACCAAGCTCTGTATGCTCGATTCCAAAAGTTGACTTTACAAGCAGAAGAAGTGCTTCGTTGAAGCTTTGTACGTTATGAATACCGTTACCCCAACAAATGCATTTCATGGCATCTGCGTGGCTTAGGGATTGTTCCTTTTCAAGCTCTTTTGCATTGTGCTTTGCTTGTTCAAGCGTTAAGCCAGTTGGAAAAATGAGTACATTCTCAACTAAAGAGAACTTAATTAAGTGGTGTGTGGCTTCAAGTCGGCCCTCAGCTTTGGGATAAGGGGGCTTTACTGCAGTGTTAATTTTGCTGTTCATATTAGGTTCCTGACACTTGCGAGCGTAAAAGTAACTACCGCATATATTGTGATGACGGCAGAATAGTTAATAAGTAAAAGTGTTTGTTGTTTAGGCTCAATAGAGCCTCGGTCACTAACCGTTGTTATGTTTGGTTTGCCTTATCAACACCGATGCAAAATGCTATTGATGCCTGTCTATTAACCTAATTTTGATACGTGTTGCTAAGAGAAAGCTTAAAGAGCCCAAGAAAGCGAGCCTAATGGCTCGCGAGTTGTTGCTATAAACTGTCCTCTAATTTTTGTGCCCAATGTTGCTCAGCTATATCGAAGTAAATTTCAGGAGGTAATCCAAAAATAGCTTCGAATTCGTCATCAAATAAGCCGCAGAAGCTTTGTATTTCTTCTTTGAGCAGCAGTAACACCATGTACATATCAAAATCTTCCAGATACTGACTATCAAGTTCTGGATGCTCTTCTTGTATTGATTTACTGATACTCATACCTAAAACCCTCCCAGCAGAATCTCTATGTTGATAGATGTATCGACTAAAACTTAATTCGATATCATCATCCTGTGTTACTTGATGGCCCGCCAGTAACAAAATGGTGCTGTGGTCGCTCCAAGGCGATTTAGATTGCCTTTGATACTCTCTGATAAAAAGTGACTTCTTATCGCTCATAGTGCCTCCTAATTGGCTAATGATGTGTCCTCATTAGTAGCTAGGGTTGCCACATGCGAATTATTGAAGTGTTGGCGAAAAAACGTGATTACCTGTTCTTGCTGCAGTGGTAATACGTGTTTTTTACTCAAGTGTTTCCTTATTGCGAACTCTAAAAAATTGAGCTCTGTTTCAAGCGTATACAGCTCTCTATCGACATACTTCAGCTCTTCTACAAGGCAGCTTGATATTTCATGAAGTAAGCTAATCAAGTTATTTAACTGGTATTGATAACTCGGTTTCATCGACGTCTCCTGTTGTTTTTGATGTTCAATAACTAGGTAGAAAGTGAGAAGGCGAGTTTTAGGCGAACACTAAGTATGCAAAGAGCAACCTTGAGCTTTAGCCGGCATAATATGATTTAGTGATGCAGAGTAGTCATCCATATCGTTACAGTGATCATCTTGGATCACATGAGAATAACGTTCTGTTGTTTGTGAGCTTTTATGACCCAAAGCAATTTGAGTTTTACGGATGTTATTAGTTTGCTTGGTATGTCTAGTGGCGAAAGTATGCCTAATAATTCTAAAGTCAAGATGGCCAAAGCTAAGACGCTTTATAAAGCTAGCCTTCGTTTTTTTGTAGCTAGTAATATGAGCTCCTTTGCTCCTGGGACTTGGGAACAACCATTTAGTCGCAGTTGTTTGGTGACATGAGTGTTTTAGCCATTCTTTTAAAATCGCTTCGATTTCAGGCGTGATCTCAATATATTGGTCTTTTTTGATTTTCCCTACCGTCGCACGAATTCTTAGTTTTTTATCGGCAAAGTTGATATCGCTCTTCATTATTTGTAGTGCGTAACTAGGGCGTAGGCCTGTGTGGAAACACAGCAGTGCTAGTGGAGTAAAGTAATCAGCATAAACTGACCCTACAGTCTTCCCTTTAAGCTTCTCTTTATCTCTTGCAGCCAACTCTTGGTAAATTTCTGTGAGTTCATTATCTGTATAATATTTATCTTCAGTATTGTTAACTTGCACCTTTAGAGGCTTACAAAGTAGCTCTTCATCGAATACGAAAGGGTGACGAGGATCTTCCGATGCCGCACGTATAGCAGCTCTTAAGGTACTCATTGCGCCCTTTATTGTTGACTCTGCTAAATCATAGGGCGACATACCTGAGCTAAGCTGTTTGCTTGTTAGCTTAACTGTATGAGAACTTAGCCATTTTAATAGATGGTTTTTAGATATTTCATTAATCGGCAGCGATAGCAAATTTGAGAAGTGATTTTCAATAAGCTGCGTTTTCGATTCTGCTGTTTTAGGGTTGCTTAAATAGATTAAATTTTGGTACTCAGGTAAGTACTCTCCAAGCGTTGGTATTGGTTTTCTGGCGTGAATATTTCGACCATTTTGATGAATGGCTTGCTGAGCAGCAATTGCACCTAGCTCCGATTTCACTTTTGACTCTAATTTTATCCCTTCCGAAAGGTCACAGATTTTTTTCTGAGTAGAATGTTTTTTATTAGGCAATCTAGCACGACTATAGAAGACTACTCCTGAATTCAATATAACCTTTAGCTCATTATTCTCACTGTTAAACCCATTTCGGTACAGGCGTACATTTAAGTTATCGATAGCGAGAACATTAATTTCAAGATAACTAATTTTTTTGTTGAACCAATCATTGAGCTTTGCACGGGTTTGTTCTGCCTTGGTTTCGCCAGGCATATTCCCAGCTCCGTAGACAGTAAAGTTATTTAGGAATAGGTCAGAAACCTTGCTATCGATGGCTTTATAAAGCTGCTTTATCATTGGAAGTAGCATAATAATGATTAAGTTATATAACATGTATCGTCTCTCGTTCTTAGTGGGGTTAAGTGCTTGTTGAGTAGATGATGGCAGTAAAATTTTTTTTAAAAGAATCGTGGGTAAGCTGTAATCACACTTTTTTTATTAAAAATCTGCCTAGTTCAGATATATCCTTAATTAAACAGTGTGTTACATGTTAAAAATAATTTTTATTTATTTTTAAATAACTCCTCTCGGCAATAATGAATACATTGGTGTTTTAATATGAATATCAACACATTCATTGGCTTAGGTTGTGCTGGAGTGGTTTCAGTTGGTTTGGTTATGTGACGATGGATTAGAGCTTAACCCCCGATTTCTGACTTTTTATTTTTTTATTTAAAGTTCGGTTCTTCTAATAGAGGAGTTACCGAATGCGCCAAGAAATTACAAAACTACTATTCACAGAAGTCGAAGCGGCTGAATATCTTAAGCTCTCAGTTAGCACCTTGCAGAAAAGTCGAACCAAAGGCGACACTAGGATTTTAAATGGCTTAGCACCGACTTTTGTGAAGCATTTAGGCGGGGTTCGCTATAGTGTTGGGGCCTTACGTCAATTTAAAGCTGAAAAGGGCGCTAAGGATTTCTACACTGAGCTTGAGACTTCCTATTTACCTAACCGAAGCTCCTGCTATTCCGACTTCGCTTGATATTGAGCAGGAAGAAGATCAATTTGACTGGTCTGTACTTGTTGAGTCATCAGCGAAAGAAAGTGTGAGGATTTAAATTGAGGTAGGTGCTCACAACATTTAACTCCACATTAGAGCTTAACCAGAATTTTTTGGAATTTTTCATCTAGCTTAAAATTTAAGGGTGTCTACAAAGGAGCCCTTAAAATGTTAGCTATTGCAAACCAAGTATTATTGACTGAAGTAGAAGCTGCGGCAGCTATAAGTTGCTCTTTGAGTGCATTGCAGAAAAGTCGCTCAAAAAAATCGACCAAGATAGATGATGGTCTGGCTCCTCGGTTCATTAAAGAAAATGGGGCTATTCGATACTTGCTCAGCGATCTTGAGGAGTTTGTGAGTAACTTAATGCCGCAAGATATGGCCGCTAATGATAGTGCTTGTGATAGGGCGGATACAGCCGCTGAGAACGGTGATGTTGAAGCTGCTGTTAAAAAGCCAGCGGAAGATGATGCATTCGATTGGTCAACGCTGATCTAGCTAATACTCATCAGTTCATTATTTAAGAGCGTTCACCGGAAGGTGGGCGCTTTTTTTGTTTTTATCATCTGGTTATTGTTTCGGAGTGAAAAGTGTTTGGACTCAAAACTTGAATCGAAGACAAAAAGGATTAGTATTGAAATTGCACCCCTTTTGCACTGGGTTGCATGGTTTTGTGCGATATGTGTGCGATGGGTCCTAAGTTCAAAACTCGCAAAATAGCAGTTCTTGAATTTCAGGTACAAAAAAGCCCATTGAATCAATGGGCTTCTTCGTTTTAAATTGGTGGCCCCTCACAGACTTGAACTGTGGACCTGACGATTATGAGTCGTATGCTCTAACCAACTGAGCTAAGGGGCCGACTTAAGATAGTCGTCACTATCGAAAGCGCTGAGAAGTATACGAGGTTTGTAAGCGCTTGTCACCAGAGATTTTGCTCGAAATGTGCTTATACTTGCACGACTGCTTATCTGTTAATCAATATTGGTGAGTTTTAGTTGCAGGCTTTACTATTAAGCTAACTTTTTAGCGGAATTCAAAGCCATAGCAAGCTGTTACACGCTTGATTATGGGGATAAACTCTCACGCTAATACTCGAATGATTGCTTCATTTGCTATGTGGTTTTGGTTGGCTCGATTTTTTTGCAAAAAAAAAGCTGCCCTTAGGCAGCTTTCATTTGATGCATCGAGTAAACGATGGCTCAATTACTAGACTACTCGTCTAGGAATGACTTTAAGATCTCTGAGCGAGAAGGGTGACGCAACTTACGTAGCGCTTTAGCTTCAATCTGACGAATACGTTCACGTGTTACGTCAAACTGCTTACCCACTTCTTCAAGTGTGTGGTCAGTATTCATGTCGATACCGAAACGCATACGCAGTACTTTAGCTTCACGAGCTGTTAGGCCCGCTAGTACTTCGTGAGTTGCGTTTTTCAAGCTTTCGCCTGTCGCTGAGTCAAGTGGTAGCTCAAGCGTCGTATCTTCAATGAAATCACCTAAGTGCGAATCTTCATCGTCACCAATAGGGGTTTCCATTGAGATTGGCTCTTTAGCAATCTTAAGTACCTTACGGATCTTATCTTCAGGCATTAACATGCGCTCTGCCAACTCTTCAGGAGAAGGTTCACGACCCATCTCTTGCAGCATTTGACGAGAGATACGGTTAAGCTTGTTGATAGTCTCAATCATATGTACTGGAATACGGATCGTTCTTGCTTGGTCAGCAATAGAGCGAGTGATCGCCTGACGGATCCACCAAGTTGCATAAGTTGAGAACTTATAACCACGACGGTATTCAAACTTATCTACCGCTTTCATCAGACCGATGTTACCTTCCTGGATAAGATCCAAGAACTGTAGACCACGGTTGGTATACTTTTTAGCGATAGAAATTACTAGACGTAAGTTCGCTTCAACCATCTCTTTCTTCGCACGACGAGCTTTCGCTTCACCGATAGACATACGACGGTTAATATCTTTAATTGCACCGATCGCTAGACCAGTTTCAACTTCAATTGCATCAAGCTTGGCACGACAACGCTGTACATCGAACTCAACCATTTGTAGACCTTCTACATATGGCTTGCCTGATGCAAGTTCATCGTTGAACCATTCGATGCTGCTTTCATTGCTGGTATAAACTTTGACGAAGTTTTTCTTCGGCATTTTGGCTTGTTCAACACAAAGCTTCATGATCAAACGCTCTTGAACACGAACTTTGTCCATCATAGAGCGCATGTTCTTAACTAAGCGGTCAAACTGCTTAGGCATCAAACGGAACTCTTTGAAGATCTCACCAATTTCGAATAGTGCTACAGTCGACTCAGGGTGACCACGGCCTTTTTCTGCAATGATTCTTAATGCATTTTCATGGGCAACGCGAAGTGTTGTAAACTTCTCTTTTGCTTCTTCAGGATCAGGACCTTTTGGACCTTCCTCTTCTTCTGCATCGTCATCGTCGTCATCATCATCGTCGTCATCTTCGTCATCTAAATCATCATCAGATAACTCTGAACCAACGTGAGTTGCTGTTGGGGCAACATCTTCTGCATTTGGGTCAACAAATCCAGAGATAATATCAGAAAGTCTTACTTCTTCTGCTTCGTAACGATCGTATTGCTCAAGGATCATCGCAATCGCTTGCGGGTATTCCGCAACAGATGCTTGAACCGTGTTAATACCTTCTTCGATACGCTTAGCGATAACAATCTCGCCTTCACGTGTTAGAAGTTCAACTGTACCCATTTCACGCATGTACATACGTACTGGGTCAGTCGTACGACCTAATTCAGCTTCAACTGTTGCAAGTGCAGCAGCGGCTTCTTCTGCAGCATCGTCATCGGTGCTGTCTTCAGACATCATGATTTCATCAGCATCCGGAGCCTGTTCATAGACTCGAATACCCATGTCATTGATCATCTGGATAATATCTTCAATCTGGTCAGAATCGACCATGTCTGCAGGTAAGTGATCGTTCACTTCTGCATAGGTTAAGTAACCTTGCTCTTTACCTTTGGCGAGCAACAATTTAAGTTGCGACTGCGGAGTATGATCCATAGATATCATCCAAGTTGGGAAACTGTTAAAACGACGGGCAAAAAACAGCCACGCAAGTCGTCAATTATAGCCTTCGGTGCTTCTCTGTGCTAGTCCAAGTGTTTACTTTTGAGGCTGAATTTTTAATTAAGCCTTATTTTTAATCACTGAAATTAGCTTACTAAGCTGTAACCACTCTTCTTTCGTGAGGTTCTTCTTCATACTCAGCTCTTGGTATCGTTGCTCAAGATACTGGTTGTTTAACCAAACGAGTGTTTCTTTTAACTTTTGAAGCAAGTTTTCATCCGCCACTTGATGATCCCATTGGGTCAGTTTTTTTAGGGTGCTGAATTGGTTATCGCCCCTGAACTGTTCAAGTAGTTGTGCGCTGCTTATCACTTGTCCGCGAGTTAAATCTAATACAAGGGTCAGCAAGTCAATGCCGGCCATCTGTATATGTTTTAGCGCTGGTTGCTCAGGTAGTTTTTCACCTAAACGTGGATGCTGTACTAGCAATGCAATGGCTAATCGCAAAGGAGTACCGCGTCCTTTCAACGCTTTGTGCTGACTCGGCTTTTCAGCCGCTTTAGCTGAAAAATTAAATTTTCGTTTAAGTTCGTCTGCACCATTCATTCTTAGCTTATGTGCTAAATCTTCGAGTAACAGGCTCTGTAATACTGTGTCCTGTACTTTCTCTATAAGTTTAATGGCATTTTTTGCCAAAACACTCTTATCTTCGTTACCGTAAGTCTTTGCCAAGTTCTCGAACAAAAACTCGGGTAGTGCCATAGCTTGGTCGATTTGGGATTCAAACTGTTCTTTGCCGATTTGTCTTACTAGCGTATCGGGATCTTCTCCCTCTGGCAGGAACATAAAGCGAACTTGATTACCAGGCTTTAATAAGGGGAGCGCCGTTTCTAGTGCTCGCCATGCAGCTTCTTTACCTGCTTTATCACCGTCGTAGCAGCAGATAACTTCTTTTGCACTACGAAGTAATAACTGAAATTGATCAGCTGTTGTCGAGGTGCCTAAGGAGGCGACTGCATAGTCAACGTCAAATTGCGCTAAGGCAACCACATCCATATAGCCTTCAACAATAAGGACTCTTTGTGGATCGCGGTGACGCTGTTTTAATTCGTAAAGGCCGTAAAGCTCATTGCCCTTATGAAATATGGGCGTTTCTGGAGAATTCAAGTACTTTGGCGTACCTTCTCCTAATACTCGGCCGCCGAAGCCAATGACTCGTCCGCGTCTATCGCGAATAGGAAACATGAGTCGGTCACGGAATCTGTCATAGCGTTTACCGCTATCATTCTCAATAACCATACCGGCGGTAAGTAACTTGTCTTGCGAATCTTGGTTTTGGCGGTAACGGCTCAGTAAGCCATCCCAACCATCGGGTGCAAATCCGATATTGAAGTGTTCAACCACTTCTTTTGAAAGGCCTCGATGTTCAAGGTAATCAAGGACTTTTTGTTTATCTGTATGTTGTCTAAGTTGGTTCTGAAAGAAGTTACTAGCTTCTTCCATTAGCTGATATAAATCACGGCTTAGTTCTTGGTCGCGTGGCTTACCTGTGCCTTGTTCCCTTGGGACTTCGAGTCCGAGTTGTCCGGCGAGTTCTTCAATAGCATCAACAAAGTCGAGTCGGTCATATTCCATGACAAAATCGATGACGTTGCCGTGCGCGCCGCAGCCAAAACAATGATAAAACTGTTTATCTCTGCTAACGGTGAAAGAGGGAGATTTTTCGCTATGAAAAGGACAACAGGCAGAGTGGTTTTTACCCGCCTTTTTAAGGGGCACTTTGGGGTCGATTAGATCGACAATATCAGTGCGAGCAACTAGCTCATTAATAAAATCACGAGGTATCGCCATTAGATTGTTAAATGCCGCCTTTTTACGTGAAATTAAAAGTTACTTGAAATCAGACGTTTCGTGAAATCAAACGCTTTGTGAACTCAAGTTTGGGAATATCGAAAACAAACAAGCCGCGCAGAAGCACGGCTCATTCATGCAATAAAACTAAAGTTATTTGAGTTTTGCACGGATCATAGCGCCAATTGCCGCCATGTCAGCTCTACCCATTACCTTTGGTTTTAATGCTCCCATTACTTTACCCATATCCGCCATGGTGGATGCTCCCATCTCAACGATGCTTGCATCAACTAGCGCAATAACTTCCTCTTCGGAAAGAGGTTGAGGCAAGAACTTTTCTAAAACTAGAATTTCATCTGCTTCAATTTGTGCTAGTTCGTCACGACCTGCTGCTTCGTATTGAGCAATAGAGTCACGACGCTGTTTTACCATTTTGGTTAAGACCGCTATAGCTTGGTCGTTAGTCAGAGTCTCGCGGGTATCCACTTCAACTTGCTTAACGGCGGCTAGTGCCATACGAATCGTCCCCAAACGCAGCTTTTCTTTCGCGCGCATGGCTTCTTTCATTTGGTCTTTTAGCTGATCAACTAGGCTCATAATGAGATTAGTATAAACGTACGCGACGTGCGTTTTCGCGAGAAAGCTTCTTAGCTAGACGCTTTACTGCAGCGGCTTTAGCACGCTTACGTGCAGTAGTTGGCTTCTCGTAGAATTCACGAGCGCGAACGTCAGCTAAGATACCAGCTTTTTCACAAGAGCGCTTGAAACGACGTAGAGCTACGTCGAATGGTTCGTTTTCACGTACTTTAATAATTGGCATACGCCATCACCCCTTAGGTGTAGGTTGTATTGAGACAATTACTTGACTCAGATTATTTAAAAATGGTGCGGAATTCTATACCGAGTCGCACCCACTTGTAAACCCCTTAAAGTGATCAGAATAAGGCATATTAGATGAAATTATCCCCAGACTGCGATAGGGCTATGGAGTAATTAAAGCACAGCAGGTAGAATTGGCGCCAGTTATGTTAACCAAAGACGACAAATAATGCGGGTTTTAGGTATAGAAACATCCTGTGATGAAACAGGTATTGCGGTTTATGATGATGAAAAGGGCTTGCTGTCGCATACGCTCTATAGTCAGGTTAAATTGCATGCAGATTATGGTGGAGTGGTGCCTGAACTAGCATCTCGCGACCATGTTCGAAAAATTGTGCCTTTAATTCGTCAAGCCTTAGCCGATGCGGATATGAGCATCGACGATCTCGATGGTATTGCTTACACCAAGGGACCTGGTCTTATCGGCGCCCTATTAGTGGGGGCTTGTGTTGGCCGCGCTTTAGCTTTTTCTTGGGATAAGCCAGCAATTGGTGTACACCATATGGAAGGACATCTATTAGCGCCAATGCTTGAAGATGACGTACCTGAATTTCCATTCCTTGCCTTGTTAGTTTCTGGCGGGCACTCAATGATTGTGGGTGTCGAAGGCATTGGCCGATATACAGTACTTGGTGAGTCTGTTGATGACGCTGCCGGTGAAGCGTTTGATAAAACCGCTAAGCTAATGGGACTGGATTACCCAGGTGGTCCAAGACTTTCAAAACTAGCGGCTAAAGGCGTGCCAAATAGCTATCGTTTCCCGCGTCCTATGACTGACAAGCCTGGGCTAAACATGAGTTTCTCAGGCCTTAAAACGTTTGCTGCAAACACCATCGCGGCTGAGCCAAAAGATGAACAAACTCGTGCCAATATCGCCTGTGCGTTTGAAGAGGCCGTTGTCGATACCTTAGCTATTAAATGTAAGCGAGCACTCAAGCAAACTGGTTATAAGAACCTTGTCATTGCTGGCGGCGTAAGCGCGAATACTCGACTACGCTCATCGTTAGCTGAGATGATGCAGAGTTTAGGCGGTAGAGTATATTACCCGCGTGGTGAGTTTTGTACCGATAATGGCGCGATGATCGCTTATGCAGGTTTGCAGCGTTTAAAGGCCGGGCAGGTTGAAGATTTAGCGGTAAAAGGTCAGCCAAGATGGCCGCTTGATACGCTAGAGCCTGTAGATTAAGGCTAAAAGAAAACCAAAAACGGCGCTCATTGAGCGCCGTTTTTATTTCTAATTACTATCTATTAAAAGCCGTGGTTGGCATTACTGACGCGGAACCAGCCGGCGATGCTGTAACGATTAACTTCGGTACGTAGCACCTCGTGAGGAAAGCGCTCGCTTAAAAATACCACCCACTTGCCAAATTCTGGTGCAATGGTTTCAATCTTGTTGTCATTTTCATCATAAACAACCAACTCACCAGCGTGTTCAGGCTGCCAGTCCTGATTAAGAAAGAGTACAGAGGTTAAGATTCTATTTCTGGAGCCTTGCAAAACGTCTGAGTGCTTTTGATAAAAAGCCCCTGGTTCATAAATGGCGTAGTGGCTTTCAAAATCAAACAGCCCCATAAATAGGCGTTTGTTTATGCCCTCACGCAGTTGTGTCATAAGATCAAGGTATAACTTATCTGCTGGTCGTTGTTCAGACAGCCAGCGGATTTGGTCACTGCGAATGCTATCGACGAGTTGTTGCTCGCCACCACGACCAATTGCGGCTGGGCGAAAATCATCCCAAGTTGCATTCTTGGAGCTGTGTAATAACTGCTCACATACCGAAGGCGGAAGTGTGTCGGATAGAACGATATAACCGGTTTCAACCAATGCATCTGCAATGGTATCCATCACAGCTTCACTTAATTGTGGAACCATAAAGAGGTACTCAAAAAAAGAGAACACGATAGCTTTACTGGCAGGCTCATAAGAAGTGAGCACTGTATTCGAGGTAGTGTCAGAACGGGTAGTTTATTTGGGAAAACGGGCTACCCAGTCAAAATCGGCGCAATTATAAGTTGGGCTTGTTAAAAAGCAATCGAAGAAAGTATAGAGAGGCTTTGTTAAAACGCAATTTTACGATGATTAGCTAATGCGAAGCATTAGCGCTACAAATAGGAAGAAAGATTAAAGCCAAACGTAAGCGTTATTAACGGCTGCTTAACACATAGGTTATTCGGGGAAAGCGCTGTTAACTCTTCTTGCGAGAGACCTTAGACTCTTCACCTTTGAGTAGTCGCTTAATATTATCTTTATGGCGGATAACAATTAGTGTCGACAGCATGGCAACTGGAATGGTGAAGCGATCATCGAGCCACCAAGTGTAAACGGGCGCGAGTAGCGCTGTGCAGATAGCAGCAAAGGACGAGTAACGAGTGACGAGGACAAGCACTATCCAAGAGGCCATGAGGCAGAGCGCTAAGTCATGGCCGATTGGCGCCATGGCACCAAAAGCCGTCGCGACACCTTTGCCGCCCTTGAAGTTAAAAAATATCGGGAAAATATGCCCTAGACAGGCTGCGATAGCAATAACACCAAGCGCGATGGGATCGACGCCGAGCCTAAAGGCTAGGTAAGCCGGGGCTGCACCTTTTAGCATATCGAAAAACAGCACCAATGCTGCCGAACTGGCGCCGCCGATCCGTAGTACATTGGTCGCTCCAGGGTTGCCTGAACCTTGGCTACGAGGATCGGGTAGTCCACGCATTTTGCATACCAGAACAGCACTCGATATCGAGCCTGCCAAATAGGCAGCCAATATCATCACAATGGTCAGTACTGTTACGGTCAAATTGGTTTCCTTATTCGTCTTAGGGTATCATCGCGCCACATAATTAATGCGCTGCTATTTTTTATAACGGAGTTACGCCTTTAGTGGGTAACAAGCGTGTGAAATATGGTCTGTAATGCTTTGTTAGCAAGCTTGCTATTTAAGGCGACAGCTTTTTAGTCATTCTTTATATAACGAGACTTATCCTACTTTGGTTTGGTCTCGTTAGAAAGAGCGTTAGACTAATATTTCAGCTTTGTGGCGGATTATATCCCTTTTGTCCGTTTTAGCTTATCTGACCTCAGTGTCATGGCTTAAAGTTTTGGAGATATCATGGATAAAGTACTGATTAGAGAACTTAGAATTGAAACCGTTATTGGGATCTATGAGTGGGAAAAGCAGATCCACCAAAGCTTACTTATTGATTTAGATATGGCTTGGAATAACCGTCCCGCAGCCGAGAGCGATGATTACCAATTTGCGCTGTGTTATGAAACGGTATCGAATCGATTAACGGCATTGATCACTGAAAAGCCAATTGAGTTGATTGAAACCGTGGCTGAGATGGTCGCAAATTGTGTAATGACTGAATTTAATGTGCCTTGGGTCAAGGTCAAGGTAATGAAGCCCGGTGCTATACCGTCAGCGACTGCTGTGGGTGTTGAGATTGAAAGAGGTTATGCGTAGATGGCAACAATCTTTATAAGTTTGGGTAGCAATATCGATCCTGAACGCCATTTAAAGGCCGCCTTAACGGACCTAGATACTCACTTTGATTCGCTCGAATTATCATCGGTATTTGAAAGCGAAGCAGTGGGCTTTGAGGGAACAAACTTTCTTAATATGGTGGTTGCTGCGCAGACTCAGTTATCGATAAGTGATGTTGTGAGTTGCTTTAAAGAGATTGAGCAGAGCCATGGTCGAGTTAAAGGTGCTAAGAAGTTTGCCCCAAGAACCTTAGATTTAGATCTATTGCTGTATGACGATACTGTTAGTGAGCAGCCTATTGAGTTGCCAAGAGCTGAAATCTTGTATAATGCCTTCGTTTTGTGGCCATTAGCGGAAATAGCCCCTACTTTGAACCACCCAGTTGTCAATCAGTCGTATCAAGCGCTTTGGAATGATTACGATAAGAGTCAACAATCACTATGGCCTGTTGAGTTTAGCTGGTCAGCGTAAACCTCTTTTTATTTAGGATAGTTATGGATACCTTTCAGGTGATTATATTGGCTCTTATTCAGGGCCTCACCGAATTCTTGCCGATCTCAAGTTCTGCACACCTTATTTTACCCGCTCAGCTTTTAGGTTGGGAAGACCAAGGTTTATCTTTTGACGTAGCTGTAAATACTGGCTCTTTACTCGCTGTGGTGATGTATTTTCGCCGTGAGCTATGGTCGATGTTTACAGCCTGGTCAGGCAGCATTGTAAGCCGAGAGCAGACTCAAGAGAGTAAGCTTGCGTGGTGGATTATTTTGGCCACCATTCCTGCCGTTATCGTTGGCTTCACTGCAAAAGACTTTATTTCAACGCACCTGCGGAATATTGAGGTGATTGCAGCTACCACTATTCTTTTTGGTTTATTACTTTGGTGGGCTGACAGAATGCAGCGCCAAGGCTTTACTGAATTTCAAGTGGGCTGGAAAAAAGCCTTAGTGATAGGTATTGCACAGGCAATGGCCTTAATTCCCGGCACTTCTCGCTCTGGTGCAACGATTACTGCAGCGCTGATGCTAGGCTTAAGCCGAGAAGCGGCTGCGCGTTTTTCGTTTTTAATGTCTGTACCTGTGAGTTTAGGTGCGGCTATCTTGGTGACTAAAGACCTGCTGGAAAGTGGCCAAGCTATTGATTTTCAAGCTTTAGGCCTTGGTGTTTTAGTGTCATTTATTGCAGCTTATATTTGTATCCACTACTTCTTGAAGATCATCAGCAAGATGGGCATGACGCCTTTTGTTATCTATCGCCTAGCGCTAGGCGCAGTACTTTGTGGTGTTATTTTCCTATAATTAGTTTTCGTTTTAGCAAAATTGAAAGTTCCTATTTTTAATGATGAGTGTGTAATGAATAGTATTTATCTTTGCCCTGTATGCCAGTCACCATTTATGGTGCATGAAGAGTCGAAAGGCTTGCACTGTGAAAATAAGCATCACTTTGATGTCAATGAGCAGGGCTACTGGGTATTTAGCCAGCCTAAAAAACCTAAGGCAGACTCACGAGCGGTTATGCGTGCTAAGCGCTATGTGCTTGAATCAGGCATCTATATTCCATTAGCGCAAGCGATTGCAAAGGTTATTGCCGAGTTACCTCAAGTGGCTTCAGCCGAGACGCTATCTCAGCTAGATTTTGATTGTGGTGACGGTTACTTCTTACGTACCGTCAAGGGGATATTAACTGAGCTAAGACCTGAACTTGCATTAACACAGACTGGGATCTGCGAGGCTGAGAATGCAATCTTTGCTGCGGCTAAGGCGGAACCTAGCCCAACGTATATCGTTTCAACACTAAAGCATTTGCCTTTTGCCAATGAAAGTTTTGACTTGGTCACTTTGATTGACAAGCAATTAAAAGGTAAAGAGTTAACTCGAGTGTTAAAGCAAGATGGTATCTTGCTACAAGTAGCTGCGGGGCCGAGACATCTATGGCAAATCCGTGAGTTTATCTACCCGGATTTATCAGAGAAACCCGTTAGTGAGAACCTACCTAAAGAGCTTGAGTTACTACATAGCGAGCGCTTATCTTTGACGGCAAATGTATCGGGTGAGCAGGCTATTGCTTTGCTTGAGATGACACCTTATGCATGGCGAGCCAATGATAAAGTGAGACATCAAATCCAAAATACGCAGTTCGATGCACTAGAAATTGACTTCGTAATTAACGTGATGACTAGAAAATAATCTGTGCTCAGGGTAACCTTTGCTTATTGAACTAAACGGAAACTGAAAAACTGATGATGCGTACTTTGCTGTTGTTCATCTTGGCATGTTTGCCACTTACTTCTTTTGCCAATGTTTACTCAATTCCTCAGAACGGCAGTCGCCTAGTTGGGGAGTTACAGGAACACGTCGTGCAGAAGGGGGATTATTTCCAAACGATCTCTAAGCAATACAATATCGGGATATTGGAGTTAATGCAGTCTAACCCTGGTGTAGACCCATTTTTACCGACACCTGGCACCCGCTTGTTAATCCCAAGCCAAATGCTATTGCCTGATGTGCCACATAAAGGTGTGGTAATCAATTTAGCCGAATTACGACTTTATTACTTCCCGAAAGGTGGTAAAGAGGTGCATGTGTTCCCTGTAGGGATTGGGCGTGTGGGGCGTGAAACGCCAGAGATGGTAACTCGAATTAAGTCTCGGATCCCTAATCCAAGCTGGACGCCTCCAGCTAGCATTCGTAAAGAACACCTAGAAGAGCGGGGAGAAGTCTTGCCACGAGTAGTACCGGCCGGCCCTGAAAATCCACTCGGAAAATTTGCTATTCAGCTGTCTTATGGTGACGGTAGTTATCTTATACATGGCACTAACAAGGACTTCGGTATCGGCATGCGTGTGAGCGCTGGGTGTATTCGTTTGAATCCTGATGATATCGAGTGGCTGTTTGACAAAGTAAAATATGGCGATCAGGTCACTATCATTAACGAAACCGTTAAGACTTCTACAGAACCAGATGGTCGCCAGTTGATAGAGGTGCATTCACCGTTATCGACTGCAGAGGGCGGCGATAACACGGTAAGAGAGATGAAGCGTGGCGTGGTTGAGTTTATAGGTAAAGAGCAGGTCGATTACAGTAAAGCTAACGATGCACTGCTGACTCAAGCGGGGATCCCTGTCAACATTCAGAGCTAAACTGATCGGTATGAAATGAGTGTTAAAGCGTCCATTGGGCGCTTTTTTATTATCTATAGATTGGTTTAAATTTAGTTGGGGATTACAGATAAATTTAAGGCTTGGTCAAGTGCGATACTTGAAACCAAGCCTTTGGATCTAACCTATTGAAAATAGGTTAAGCTCCTAAACGTATTACTTCTTGTAAGAAGATGCTACGTTGTCGATACGAGCGTTAGCACGTTCAGCTTCAGCAAGACCAGCAGCGCCAATTGCAGCAGCATCGTTGATGTCTGCAGACATTTTAGCGTGATCTGACTTTAGAGTGCTAACTTCAGCTGAAAGCTGGTCAACTTTGTTACCTAGGTTTGCAACGCTTTCTTCAAGAGCAGTAGTGTTTGCACAGCCACCTAGTAGGGCAGTCATTGCTACACCAGCAATCATAAGTACTTTTTTATTCATCGGGAATTCCCTTTAGATAGGTTGGTTTAAATAAGTACAGCTGCACATCACAACTGAACCTGTTAATTATGTCACAGAGAAAAAATTTTGCTATGCCTTTTAACGCTAAGCTCTGAATAACTTAGTGAAAATTTGTGCAATTGCAAGCTAAGTGTAAATTATTTACAAATAATACACCTATAATATTAGTATATAAAAGTAACTTTTATGTTTTTTTTATGAATGCTGTTTTGTTTGTAACTCTTTGACTGTCTGAACCGCTGCAATCCGCTTAATACTCAACTGCTCGCGGATCTCCGCTCCTTTAAAGCCTTGTTCTATTATGCCCTGCACGTCTATTGCTGCTGCGGCAGCAAAACACTGCTTAAGATAATAAGCTTGAGGGTAAGGGTTAAGTTCGAACCCGGTTCGACCCTTAGAGTCGGCTTCACAGGCTAGTAATAGTTGCTCCATCCGTTGTGGCTTACGCCAAAAGTCTGCTTTATCAAACAGTTTAACTAGAGTATCGGCTCTAAGTTCGGTTATTTTGTGAATATTTTGGTGCTGGTCGCTAACGAGTAGGGCTAAGTCTCGATATTCGTTTGGCACCCTAAAACGTTCACAAAGCGATCTGATTAAAGGCAGGCCCTTTTGGCCGTGACCATGATGTTTTGGCAGGTGCTCTTTAGGGCTTAAAGCCTTGCCTAGATCATGAACCAGTGCGGCAAATCGTACTGAGTTATCGTCGCTTAGCTTGGCTGCTTGCTCAAGCACCATTAGGGTATGGACGCCGGTATCGATTTCTGGATGCCACTTTTCTGGCTGAGGCACACCAAACAGTGCCTCAATTTCAGGGAAAAGTACCGCAAGTGCACCGCAGTCTTTTAGTACCTGAAAGAAGACTTGTGGGTTATCGGTAGCAAGCGCCTTATCGAGTTCCATATAGACACGTTCGGCAGTTAATGCCTCTAATTCTCCGCTACGACTGATGGTTGTCATTAGCGCAAGGGTTTCTGGTGCGATGGTAAATTTCAGTGAGTGAAAGCGGGCGGAAAAACGAGCGACTCTAAGAACGCGTAGAGGATCTTCAACGAAGGCTGCTGATACATGCCTTAAAGTGCGTTTTTCTATGTCTTCTACACCTAAGTAAGGATCGTACAGCTTACCTTCGTCGTCTTGTGCGATGGCGTTAATGGTTAAATCTCTACGCAACAGATCTTGCTCAAGGGTAACGCTAGGTGCAGCATCGACACTAAAGCCACCATAGCCAGCCGCGGTTTTGCGTTCGGTACGTGCAAGAGCATACTCTTGCCCTGTTTTGGGATGTAAAAATACAGGGAAGTCTTTACCAACCTGATTGTAGCCAAGGCTAAGCATTTGCTGAGGTGTCGCTCCAACGACCATATAGTCATGATCTTTAACCGGAAGCTTGAGTAATTTATCGCGGACAGCACCGCCAACAAGGTAAATTTTCACAGGGATTCTCACTTAATAACTTAGAGGCGAGTGTAGCATGGAAGCGCAGGGTTAGAAGCATAGTGCGATAAGGTGATCACTTGTCCTTTCTAGGAGCAAAGATACAGGTATAATTGGCAATATCTTACGCGCTATTTGATATTGAGCTTACTTTAGCTTAATAAGTTACTGCAAATTTTGACAAGTATTGCCCTTGGCTTTAACTTGAGTCTTAATTACAAGTTTAGGCTGTAGATACGGCTGTAAGGGCCGTTTGCCTTTAAAGAAAATTGAAACAGTTTTGACTCGAAAATCACGGTAATAAACTGTGTGTTTTCAATGTGTATTTAAAATTTAGAAAAATACACATAAAAGTCCAGCTAGGTGATTCGCTGGTTCATCATAGTTTTAAAAGGATACAAGCTCGCATGTATAAGGCTTTCTTTGGCTTAAATGACAATCCATTTTCTATCGCACCCAACCCTCATTATCTGTTCTTGAGTGATCGTCATAGAGAAGCTTTGGCACATCTTACTTATGGACTGGGTGAAACGGGTGGTTTTGTATTGTTAACCGGTGAAGTGGGAACGGGTAAAACCACTGTATCTCGCTGCTTATTGAAACAACTTCCGGATAATACCGATACCGCATTTATTCTAAATCCCTCACTTACAGAGTCAGAATTATTGGCCACGCTGTGCGATGAGTTAGGAATTGTTTATGGCGATGAACCGAGTCTTAAACAGCTAACCGATTTAATCAGTAAGTTTTTGCTGGAAAATCACAGTAAAGATCGTAATACCGTGCTTATTATCGATGAAGCTCAGCACTTAAGAGCGGAAGTCCTTGAGCAGCTAAGGCTATTAACCAACTTAGAAACTGATACTAAGAAGCTATTGCAGGTCATTTTAATTGGCCAACCAGAATTGCAGCAATTGCTCAAGAGGCAGGAACTGCGTCAATTAGCTCAGCGTATAACCGCGCGTTACCATCTTCTGCCGTTAACGATAGAAGAGGTGGCGTTATACGTACAGCATCGTTTGCAGGTTGCAGGGCGTCATGAGCCACTGTTTCATAAGAGTGCGATTAAGGCGCTACATAAATACAGTGGCGGTATACCAAGATTGATTAATTTGCTGTGTGAGCGGGCATTGATGGCGAGTTATGCGCAGTCAAAGGTGCCTATTGATAGCAAGATGGTGCGTCTTGCCTCGGCTGAGGTATTAGGTGAAGAGCCTGAGAAGAAGAGTTTGTTATTGCCAGTGAGTATCGCAGCATCTTTGCTTGCTACTTTTGGTATTGCATTTTACCTGTTCTCACCAGCAGGCAGCACAGCTGCAAGCCCCAATCTACATCAGAAAACAAATCCAAGTTTGAGTGCAGGGCAAAATCAAATAGCGAGTATCAGTGCCGATAAAATGGCAAATCAAGGTGTAGCTCAAGTTCCTGCTACTCGAAATACCAATAGCCTAAGTAGCAGCCAGCAGGTACTAAATAGTGCTATTGCTCAAAGTCATGAGATAGATACGGCTTACGCCAGTATCTTAGGTCTTTGGGGCAAGGTACCTTATATCGGCTTGTCAGCATGTCAGTCGGCTAAGCAGCAAGGTTTAGATTGTTTTCAACAGCAGGGAAACTGGCATTCATTAGTGCGACTTAATTACCCTGCAGTTGTCTACCTCGTCGATGATAACCAGCAAGCGTTCTATGGCACAGTGGTATCTCGTCAGGGCGAGCAAATTCTATTGCAGTTAAATGAGCAGCAGCTTTGGGTGAGCCGCGATTGGTTTACTCGACACTTTACTGGCACCTTCGAGATCCTCTGGCAAGCGCCTCATAATCAGCCTAAAGAGATCGGGCAGTCAGCCAATCAGGCGCAGATCCAATGGTTAGAAAATAGTCTGGCACGGATAAATGACAGAGCGCCGAGACTGGTCGATCATTTTGACGCTGAATTAGAACAGCAGTTAAAAGCATTTCAGCGCCAACATGGTTTGAGTGCCGACGGCATCGCGGGGACGCAAACCCTGATACAGCTAAACTTATACTTAAGTGATGCTGGACCGCGTCTAGGTCAAAGCAAGAGGTTGTATTAATGTCGATTTTACTCGATGCGGTGACAAGAAATAGTCAGCAAACCCAAGCGGTGACTCATGATGTGGTGTTAACTCCAAGAGCGCAATATAAGGCGAAACGGGAGTCGGCAAGAGGGCTGCTATACGCAGCTGTTTTTGTTTGTTTAGCGCTACTTATGGTCGTAGCAGCTTGGTTATTAACGCGAGTTGTTTACCCTACAGCGAGTCTAGTTTCAACCTCTAGCCAAGTTGAGAGTATAAAGCCTACCTCAGCGTTAAATATGCCTCAAATTCAGAGTGCTAGCTTAAGTAATAGCTTAAATCATAACGAGACTAATCACTTAGCCATTCAATCAAATGAAGTTTTGTATGAACAACAAGGCGAGCAAACTGAGATCCGTCTTGCCGGAAAGGTCGCGCTGCCATTAGCTCAACCTCTAGCGGTAACTCAAGCTGCAAAGGTTACTCATTCGGTGCAGACAACCAATAACCTAGTAGATGAGCAGCCAGGTGATTTAATGGCCGCATTGCTAAAAGCGCAGCAGAGTGTAGAGCAAGGCCGTCAGCCTGTTTCGACTCAAGCTGACTCTAAAGTGAGCAGCCAAGTAAACAGCCAAGCAAGTGAGCAAACGGATCTGGAGCCTATCATTCTCGGTGCGAATAGTAATCAGCGTGGCAACGAGCTGTTAGCATCGCTGAAGCATCAAGTTGAAGACGCCGCTAATGATGTCGGTCTTAAAAGTACGGAAGTGGCTGATAACAATAATCTGTTAGCGGCGTTTGAGGCAGCCCTTAAGGACGTAGAGCGTGATAACTCAGTCGCCACTCCAGTGACAGAGCCTAAGCTAGATCCTATCCCAGCTACGCCTAAATCGGATGACATTCCTAAGTATGGTCAGTTACCTGCAGGTCTTCAGCTACAAGTTCCAGAGTTCAGTATTAATGCTCATGTGTACTCAACTGCACCAGATAACCGCTGGTTAAATGTTGATGGGGCAGAGCTGCAAGAGGGCGATAGTATCCAAGGCAAACTCACCATTGTAGAGATAAGACCAAGAGATGTAGTGTTAGCGATTCAAGGTAGCAAATTCAAAGTACCAGCGATTTAAACTTCTTAACTGGTAGCAATGGCTTAACTCACTAGTTATTTAAAGCAAAAAAAGGAACACCTTAGTGTTCCTTTTTTATTTATAGACGTACCGCTTATCTATTTAAATTAAGCCTTTGCAAGCTTAGCAAAAACACGATCCGCTGCAGCAAGAGTTGCTTCAAGCTCTTCTTCACTATGAGCAAGCGATAAGAAACCTGCTTCATAAGCGCTAGGTGCTAGGTAAACACCTTCATCTAGCATTAGGTGGTAGAACTCAGCAAATCGTGCAGTGTCGCACTTAGTGACTTGAGCAAAGTTAGTTACAGTTTCTTCGTCTGTGAAGAAGAAACCGAACATGCCGCCAACGTAGTTGATTGCCATTGGAATGCCGTGCTTGTTAGCAGCAGCTTTAAAGCCTTCAGCAATGTACTGAGTCTTAGCAGCTAGTTGCTCGTAAACGCCTTCTTCACAAAGCGCTTCCATTTGAGCAAGACCTGCAGACATCGCAATTGGGTTACCAGACAGAGTACCAGCTTGGTAAACTGGGCCCGTTGGTGCGATAAACTGCATCACATCTTTACGACCACCGAAAGCCCCCACTGGCATGCCGCCACCGATAACTTTACCCAGAGTAGTTAGATCTGGTGTTACGCCGTAGTGACCTTGTGCGCCGCTCTTAGAAACGCGGAAACCTGTCATTACTTCGTCGATAATCATCAGTGCGCCGTACTGATCACAGATAGCACGAAGACCTTGTAAGAAACCGTCGATTGGCGGGATACAGTTCATGTTGCCAGCAACAGGCTCGATGATGATACAAGAGATCTCTTCTGGGTACTGCTCGAAGATAGCCTTAACTGAATCTAAATCGTTGTAAGTTGCTGTTAGCGTGTGCTTAGCGAAATCTTCAGGAATACCTGGAGAGCTTGGCTGACCCAGAGTTAGTGCACCAGAACCAGCTTTTACTAGTAGGCAGTCAGCGTGGCCGTGGTAGCAGCCTTCAAACTTAAGGATCTTATCACGGTTGGTGAAACCACGTGCTAAACGGATAGCGCTCATTGTCGCTTCAGTACCAGAGCTCACCATACGAACTTGTTCCATTGAAGGAACCATTTCGATAACTTTTTCAGCCATAGTGACTTCAAGTTCAGTTGGTGCGCCAAATGATAGGCCATTTTCAACTGCTTTTAGTACTGCTTCACGAATTTTTGGGTGGTTGTGGCCTAAAATCATTGGGCCCCAAGAACCTACGTAGTCGATATATTTTTTGCCATCAGCGTCAAAAATATAAGCGCCATCAGCTTTTTCGATAAAGCGTGGCGATCCACCCACACCTGAAAATGCACGTACTGGAGAGTTAACGCCACCTGGGATGGTCTTTTTAGCTTGTTCAAATAGTTCGTCAGAACGAGTCATTTTTAATCCTTAAATTTGTAGCCGACTTAGAAATCAGCTTTTCGTGAATACCAATTAACTGGGCGTTCGTACTGCTCAAGTTGAGAGTCAACACCTAACGTCAGTGCAAACAGCGCCATGCGGATCAGCAGACCATTATCAGCCTGTCTAAAGATAGCCAGATTTGGGTGATCGTTAAGATCATTATCCAATTCATTTGCTTGCTCACGAGAGTCTCGTGGTAGCGGGTGCATGATCACAGTGTTTGACTTGCAATGCTGTGTATAAATACTTTGGTTTAAACGGAACTTACCGCGGTATTTGTTCGCTTCTTCTTGAGAGGGGAAGCGTTCTTCTTGAATACGCGTCAGATAGAGTATATCAGCGCGATCTAAATTGCCTTCAAGTTGGTCTGTTATTGTGATCTTATGGCCAGCATTTTCAATGTCATTGATCACAGAGTCAGGCATTGCTAGCTCTTTTGGTGATACGAGTGTGAAGCTGACATCTTTATACATACATAACAGACGAGAAAGTGAGTGCACCGTGCGGCCAAATTTCAAGTCGCCTACCATGGCGATATTCATACCGCTGATATCGCGGCCACCAGCGGCAAGTTCTTTTTGGATGGTAAATAGATCTAGCAGCGCTTGAGTAGGGTGCTCATTTGAGCCATCGCCACCGTTAATAACGGGAACGCGGCTGCCTTTGGCAAAGTCACGTACCGAGAATGAATCAGGATGACGCATAGCAATCACATCTGAGTAGCTCGATAATACGCGGGCAGTGTCGTAAAGAGACTCGCCTTTAGATAATGATGAAGACGCCATACCCACGGTTTCGTTAACTCGGCCGCCTAGTAAACTAAAGGCGCTGGCAAAACTAACGCGAGTACGGGTGCTAGGCTCGAAAAACAGGTTGCCTAAAACTGCGCCATCTAAAACAGTGGTACGTTTTTGTCTTAAAGCATAGGGAGTCATGCGAGTAGCAACAGAGAAAACTTTTTCTACGGCTTCCAAATCAAGTTGGTTTACCGAAAGGATGTGCGAACCTTGAAACTGAGTCATCAGCCTATATTTCCAATTTCTGAGGGGCGCTATAGCAATGCTATAAGCCCAAATTTATGTAGGGTGGCTGAGGCGGCACTATAGCAGAATCTAATTGGCAGATAAATATAACAAGTACAGAACATGGGATTAAATTTTGTGAGGTTCAAGCTAATTAAAGTCGTTGATAGTGGCAGGCTGTGACATTCTGTTGCGGCAAATTTCGCTTAAGCCTTGCCAAATGGCTTGCTGACGCGTAAAACTGCCCATGAGTTATCATATTTTCGATTAAAAACAACCGATTTGGAAGGCTTAGTTTGGACCATTTTATTTGGAATATTGACCCTGTAGCCATCAGCTTTATGGGGTTGAAGGTACATTGGTACGGCATTTTATTTGCGCTAGCGATAGCATCAGGTTTTCAGGTGATGAAGCGCATTTATATCAAAGAAAACCTGCCAGTAGAGTCGTTAGACAACTTACTAATGTATTGCGTGGTAGGTATTATTGTCGGTGCGCGCTTAGCACATTGCCTTTTCTACGACCCAGCTTATTACTTTAGTCACCCGCTAAAAATTTTGGCGATATGGGAAGGAGGACTGGCTAGCCACGGTGGTGGTTTAGGTGCAATTTTAGCTTTGTACTATTATCAGCGTCAGGTGAAGTTACCTTTCCTATTCTTGCTAGACCGTTTAGCGATAGCAACGGCAATTTTCGGCTTCTTCGTACGCATGGCTAATTTTGTAAACTCAGAAATTCTGGGTCTACCAAGCACAGTGCCTTGGGCTATTGTGTTCGAGCGTGTCGACATGTTGCCGCGTCACCCTGCGCAGCTGTATGAGGCGATTGCTTACCTGTCGATTTTTGCCTTGTTGTGGGCAATCTATAAGCTCACCGATATGAAGCAGAAACACGGCGCTATTTTTGGTCTGTTCCTGGTATTAGTGTTTAGCTCGCGCTTCCTGATTGAGATGGTGAAGGTCAAGCAAGCAGTATACGCCGATACCTGGACATTCAGCGCAGGTCAGCTGTTGAGTATTCCATTCTTGCTTGTCGGTATCATGCTGTTGTTAATGCCTTATCTGCGTAAGAGTAAAGCTTGATTTAGCGATGATTTTTACAAAGCAAAAGCCGTAAGCAGATAGCTTACGGCTTTTTTTGTGGCGAGAAGAGGCTAATCAGGCCTTGGTATTAAGTGAAGAGGGGCGGCATCGCTTAAATAGGCTTCATCGACTTGATCTAGCTTGTTATAACTGATCATCTGCCTGATCCCATCGATATAGGCTTGGCCACGTTCTGAATACTTATCTAAGGTGCCAGCGAGTTCCATGCCTGTTATTGGCTTATTCTCTGCTCGCAGTTTTGCTCGTAACTCTCTTAATTTTTTATAGGCATTGTTAGTGTTGAGGTTAAGCATATAACCTTCTACAGACGCGAGCGGCGTATCAAAGCGAGCCAAACCGTAGTTGCCTAGTTCTTTACGCTGTTGTTTAGGGATCATTCCCTTGCCGCTAAAATCCCACTGTCCGAAAAATGCATTTCCTTCAACAGTAAAGCGCGATGTTGCCCAACCACTTTCTTCTGCAGCTTGTGCAAGAACAAGTGAGGGTGGCATGATATCGACCTCTTCTAACAAAGTCTGTCTCTGTTGCTCGGTTAGTGGCGTATCAGCATCTTTGGTGATTTTGTATTTTTTGGCAATTCTTTGTAAAACCACATCGTCTAATGGCGCCGATTCAATCAGGCGACGTTCCAAAAGAATATTCTCGTTTGCCACCAAGATTAATGGTGCTAACAGACGAAAAAACACCATTTTTTTCTGTTGCACAGGGATTTGATTCGAGGTTTCTTGCCAGCGCTCACTAACTGACTCAAAGGTCAGGCGAGGCACTTCACGATTGCCGTCTTGCCAGCTTTTAGTGTTGTAATTAAGTGAATTAAATAGCGTCATCAGTTCATCGAGAGAATTGATCCGAATATCTTTAGGCGCCTTAGTCGGACGCTTTTCTGATACTTTTATAAAACTGGTTTGGGTTCCGTCAGAGTCAGACGGTGTGGCAAGATCGGCTGCAACCGTTTTGGGCGCTGGCTTCACTGTTTCCTGGACACTTGTCTGAACCGGTTCATGAACCGTTACTAGTAGACTGCTTTCAGGGTTGAATTGTGAGTTGGCTGCATAAAGAATCAATGCAATGGCTATAAAGGCTAGAGCGATAAGTGTTTGAGGCTTTTTAAGCATAAACAGTCCTTTACGTCGAATGACTTTGTTCTAATTACATAGATATAAGACACATACTCCTTTATTGTTGCTAAATTGTAAACTCTACATCTGAACCTATGGAGTGGGATGTCGTTACGGGTCGAAGCTGCTGGCTTTAAAAAGAGCCAATAAAGCGAGACTGTGGAGGTAGTACGGTGAAGAGGGGATGACATGAAATTGCAGCGAAGAAAAAGCCCAAATAACTCTGAGTTACTTGGGCTTTATTGTCTTTATGACTGTTTATTAAGAGCCGCTCAAGGCTATTTACTTAAATCCGACGCAGTTTGCGTAGAGTAGTAGTAAGCAATATCTTTCATTTCAGTTTCAGACAACATACCAGCCTGTCCCTGCATCAATGGATCTGAGCGATCACCACGTTTAAAGTCAACCAACTGCTTGAATAGGTAAGCGGCTTTTTGACCTTTAAGATCTGGGTAGGTCTTCATCATGCCCAGCATGGCATCACCGTGACAAGCGATACAGCGTTGGTTGGCAAGTGCCTCACCTTTGCTTGCATCTGCTTGATAGTTTAAGGCGCTAGCCTCAAGCTTTAATCCTTGTACCGCTAGGGTATCTTTAAAGGATGTATCTGCATGGGCAATGCTTACGCCTACAGAAGTTGCCCATATCAAGCTGGTTGCTAAGACTTGCTTAATAAAAAGGTTAGGCATCTTAATCTTCCTTCATCGATGTTGGCATTGGTGGCATTTGATCGCTATCCAAAGGCTTACGTCTAAAGATCTTCATGTCGATGCCCGTCTCGTCATAATAAGTTGAGAGGTAGTCGAGTACTGGATCCCAGGTATCAGATAAGTCCCAAAGGCCTTGGGTATCAACCATCCACTGAATGGTATCGCGCCAAACTTCACGGTTACCCTTATTCTGCGGGATAATTGACGTGGTATGGCAAGCGTTACACTGATAGTTAACCATCTCCCAACCCGGCGCCATAATTAAGCCTGACTCAGGGTCGATAGGATAGCTTTTGGCTGCATCGGCAGCCATCGCAGGAGAGAGGCAACTTAAGGCAAGCAAGCTTGCCGTAAACAGAGTCTTTCTCATTATACGACCCTTACTGCCACTCGGTGACAGCCGTTAAATAGGTAACCTTTTGGATTCCACTGTGGTTGAACCATAGGCTGAGTATCGCCTTTGGTGTCAGTCGCGCGAGCCCAAATTTCAAAGTAGCCAGCCTGTGGCAACTTAAGGTCAATGTTCCATTGCTGCCACGCTGTTGGGTTTACCGGCTTAGTTAAAGCGGCTGTTTGCCATGTCGTACCGTAGTCGTAGCTGACTTCGACTTTAGCGACATCACGCATACCTGCCCAAGCATGTCCGCTTACAGAAAGCGTTTTACCTAAAGCCAGCTCACTGCCCGTTTGAGGCGCTGTGATAAGTGACTTTACAATCATCTCTTCGATGATCTTAAAGTCTTTGTTATCGACTTTCTCACCTGGAGCTACTGGATACTTTGGCACTTGATAAGCAGGAGCGCCCATCTTCTTACCATCGTGTACGCGATCGCGAACGCCCATACCGGTTGCACATTTCTGTGAAACTGAACCTGGACGGCCGCCGAATACGATACGTAGCGGGTAACCGTGCATGTATGGAATATCTTCGCCGTTCATGCCCCAAGCAATCATGCCGTTTTCATTCATGGCGGCATCGATTGGTACACCGCGAGAAATGGCAGCACCTTTACCGCTGATGTGCTTATCTGCACCGTAGTGAGCGGTATAAACTGCGTCGCTCTTCACGCCACAATCGGCAAGAACGTCTTTAATCAGTACACCAGTCCACTCTGCACAGAATACCGCTGTGTTACTCCACTGGTTACCCTTAGCATTTGGGTAGAAGTTTTCGCGGCTGTTACCGCCACATTCAAGAACCAATTGCTGAGTGTGAGTTTTGAACTTCTTTTTAAGCTCGGCGATAGTGTAGGTCTTTGGCGTTTCGATTGACTCACCGTCAACGGTAAATTCCCAAGTATCGGCATCAATTTTATCGAATTCTGGCATCTTGCCGTTCCAACGAATAAAGGCGACGTCAGCAGGGGTTTTTACAGGTGCAAGCAAGTGCTCAGGTGGGAAGGCGTTCAGTGGGCTTGAGTTAAGCACTTTAAAGTGGCTTGGTAAGTCATCAACATTTTTCCACTTAACAGCAGATACGTCCATTGGCTCAATACCGGCTGGGCGGTTTGATGCAAATGCCCAGTTTAGCGGCAGCATGGCTGTTACAGAGGTCGCTGCTGCACCCTTTAAAAAATTACGTCTATCGATAGCCATTAGTCTTGTTCCTTACCCGTATTGAAATATTCCGCCATTGTCTGCATCTGTTCTTCGGTTAACAGTTTGGCGACTTTACTCATCGTCTTATCTTGGCGTTTGTCAGCTTTAAAATTCTTTAGTTGTCCAACCATGTATGCTGCGTTTTGTCCCTTTAAATTTGGGATAGAATCGAACTCGTTAGTTCCGTCGACTCCGTGGCAAGCGATACACATGTTGAGCAGCTTTTGATAGTCCTCTGCGAATGCCTGGCTGCTGAAGCCAAACATAGAGGCAGAGATCACGACTAGTGCTGCTAATTTATTATTTAATACACTCATTGTGTGCCCTTTTCGGGATGATGTTGTTTACTCTTGGTTAAGCGAGCCCCTGGAAAATCGCCTGACCTTTGCATAGAGCTCGTTGGTGCTAGCACCCGATTACGACCTTGCAACGTTTTCTTATCAACGCTCACGAGTACTTCTTTATTCGTTATTCGTAAATGAAAGCGGTTGAGTTCATGAAATTACCGAAAAATGTGACAACAAGCCTGTGAAAAAATCTAAAAAGTTGTGAAAGTGCCGGGAGTTTGAGCGGTTTGTTTGTTTTTGATGCCATTTGCAGTTAGGGGAGTAAGTTACTGCAGTTGTGTGGCGATTGTTGCTTTATTATTGTTCGCTAGTTTTGAATTTGCTGGCAATTGGTTTTTTTACGTAAACAGGCAGTTCTTTCATCAATTAGCTAGCGATGAGAGGTAAGGGGAGGGAGGCGTTTAGGTTTTAAAAGCAGACCTTTTTGTTGGTTAACTTAGAGACCTCATTAGCTTATTGAGCGTAGAGTATAAATTTACACTTGCCCTGAACGGATCTCTTTGCGTAGAGACACCCAGTTAATCACCCCCACAATTTGTTCATCTGTCTCTTGATAGATATAGACTTCTCCTCGTCGTTCCTTCGAAAGAATTGCGTATACCTCATTGAGAGTCGAAGTATCGGGTAACCCTTGAATCGGGTGACGAGTTAAGGTGGTGTCTTCATCTCTCACTTGTAGTTCGAGCTGCAACATCTCTACAGCACCTTGAGCATTACGTACCAATACTGAGCGGCCCTCAGCGCGTTTAAGTACTTCTAGTAATAGCTCTTGGTTGTCGTAAACGATGACAAAGCGTTTATCCATTAGGTGGCGTACGCCTACTTTCTGCAATCCAAGGTTTACAGGTGCAACTTTATACCCAAGCCCCATTATCTCAAGTTGTTTGAAGAATATAGATTTAGTCTTAAAGCCTTGGTGAGCAATCAAGAAGGCCGGCACTAATACAAACATCGAAGGCAAAATAATTGAAGCGTTATTGGTCAACTCAATTAACGCAACGAGTGCGGCGAGTGGCGCACTTAAACACACCCCCATCATACCCGTCATACCGAGAATGGTGTAAATACCAATATAAGGCGCAATACTGGGGAACATTAGTGAGCTGACTAAGGCTAATACCGTACCTAGTAATGCCCCAATCCCGTAGAGGGGGCCAATCAGTCCGCCAGGAATACCTAAGCCGATAGCGGCTATGGTGGCTATTATCTTACCTGCCAAAATGGCACATAAAAATAAAATGCTCGGGTGCTGGTTAATGGTTTCGGCAATGGCGAGTTCACCACTGCCAATAGCTTCGGGTAACACTAAGCCGACTAATGTGGTGACTGCGCCCGCAAGTAGTAGACGATTGATAAGCGGCCAGTGTTGGCCCATAGCGGTTACTTTAAGTAGACTGGTATTAAATAATGCGGCAATGCAGCCAAGGATCACTCCAAATATTGCAAGTAGTGGATATTGACTGAGTGGGATTGCTGCGACACCAATTTGATCTAACTCATGAACATCACCAAACACAAGCTGGCTACTCACTGCGCCGCAAATAGCAGAGATCATAATCGGGAAAAAATAATGGATCTTGTACTCTCTGAGTACCACTTCAAAAACGAAAATCACCGCAGCGAGTGGTGCATTAAAAATGGCAGCGATACCCGCGGCAATACCACTGGCACACATAACTCTGACACTGTTGTCTGGCAGCTTAAACTTTTCCGCTAATACACTGGCGCTGACGGCACCTAAATGAATAGCTGGGCCTTCTCGCCCTACAGAGAAGTTAGTGGCAAGGGCAAATAACGCTTGGAAGAACTGTCCGGGGGCAGACTGCAACGGGATCTTGCCATAATGCAGTTTCATTCTGTGGATCACATAGGCAATGCCCATACGTTTATAGCGCTGAGATCCCATTTTTGCGACACCCCAGATTAAAAAGGAGCCGAAAAGCGGTAATAATACTCGCCAGTCATCGATGATGTCCGTAAAATTCAGTTCTTGGGTTTTGGTAAAGGTGTCGCACCAGACCAGTAATAACCTAAAAAGAACAATGACACCGGATGCAAACAGTGCAAAAAGCAACGCGAGCAAACATAACTGTACACTGACCTTAGACTGAGAAAGCATGTCTTTAAGGTCGGTATGTAAGTACTTTTGAAATTGCTCTCGCTTCTTCGCAATGATTTGATGCACAGAAATTTCCAAAATTTATGTTTGTCACATTGATTTCAAAATGTGAGATTTTTTATTAAGGGGCTGTTACTTAATGCCAAATTATCATCGTTGGATCGATCGCATGCAAGTGATTGAACGACAAATTAGACCCTCAAGTGTCTATTTATTACTTTTATTGCTGATAGCCTTTACGTTGGGCGCACTGATTTACGATGTTGCGAAAGCTCGTTACCTCCCTAAAGTGGAGGCGAAAGTCGATAACAGCGAGCGCTATGTACAAGAGTTACAACAGCAAGCACAGACTCTGGCGGCCCGAAATATAGAGTTGGCATTAGAGCGTGAAGCCAATCGCGACATGCAGGCGATGTTTGTCGAGCAAAATGTGAAACAGAAAGAGTTAGAACGCGAACTGGCATTTTATCGCAGTGTTATGGCTCCAGAAAACAATGCTGACGGGGTGGCGATTAATACTTTAGAGCTAGAGCCTAGCCTAGAACCACGTCAGTACCGAGTTAAGTTAGTGCTGACACAATTAGAGAAGCGCAAGCGATCTTTGGCGGGGCGCAGTGAAATCACATTAGTTGGTTTGCAAGATGGCAAAACCGTTAGCCTTAAGTTGTCTGAGCTGAGTGATGCCTCATTTAAGTTTAAATTTAGATATTTTCAGGTACTAGAGGGTGAATTTACATTGCCTGAGGGCTTTAGCTTGTCTAGAGTGAAGGCCAAAGTGATAGTACCTACGAGTCGTTGGACCAAAGGTTCACAAACTGAACAGGAATATAGTGCACAAGATTTACTTGTGGATGAAAAAGAGCAGGGCATATTACTTGAACAAAACACTCAGGTATTAGATAATTCTGCACAGCAAACAGAAGTAAGAGGTAATAATGACTGAACAAGCTGAAGATGCTTTGCCAATCCGTTTCACCGATGCGGCGGCTTCAAAAGTAAAAACCTTGCTCGAAGAGGAAGAAAATGACGCACTTAAGTTACGTGTTTATGTAACGGGTGGCGGATGCTCAGGTTTCCAGTATGGCTTTACTTTCGATGAAAAGGTCAACGAAGGTGACTTTACTGTAGAGAAGCAAGGTGTTCAGTTGGTTGTTGACCCAATGAGCCTGCAATACCTTGTTGGTGGCGAAGTGGATTACACTTCAGGCCTTGAAGGTTCACGTTTCTTCGTTAAGAATCCAAATGCTACGACCACATGTGGTTGTGGTGCAAGCTTCTCAGTTTAATCTTGTAATAAGACTGAATTGAAGACGTAAAAAAAGCCGTCATCTGACGGCTTTTTTGTATCTGCAGTTTGGCTATTTTTTGGGGTCGCCGTTATAGCATGTTAGCGCATAATATTAAGGTTTATTGCGCGGCTAAAGTAGCGGCTCACCTTCGGGGTAAAGGCTATCCAAACTTGCACAAATGATATGATGATAAGTACGCCAAATACAAACCAATCAGGTAGTTGCATACTAAAGCTGCCAATGGCATAACTAGATGGCTCAGAAGGTACCATGTTATCTGGATCTTGCAGCACTATGGGCAAGGCACTCGCAATAACTAATTGCAGAGAGGTATAAACTCTTAGCATTAGCAAGCCAGCTTTTTGTTTACCGATAATTGCTAGCACCATAAACAGGGTTAAGATACAAAATAGCACGCCTTGTTTAGCCATTAAGCCACTAATAGAAATCACCACTAAAAAGATGAGCAAGGCGATAAGACGCTTGGGCATGTTGATTTTTTCAGTTGGGGTTTCTGCGGTGCTATTAGAGGTTTGAGTATCGTGGCAGCTATTGCTAGTTGCAGACTTTTCGGGGGTGACAGGCTTTTCACTATCCACTTTTTTATTCTCTTTTTAGTTTTATTAGCAGATAAAAAGACCAAGATGGCAAGCTAATATGGCTTGCCATCAAAGGGTCTTAATAAATTAGTGGCGCTTTTTAGGAGCTAAACGCTCTTCAAGCTCGTGTGGCGGGATCACTACGCCTAAGTCATCTTGTACTGGGAATACGGCAACGAAAAGATCATCGTCTTGCATACCTGGTACCCAACGCTCTAGCCACTCGTCAACTGGAATCGCTAATGCTTGGCAGTCTTGCCAGTCATCAACAGCCCAAAGTGCTGCAGCTTCTTCAGTTGGCCACATAGGAATACAATCTTCCTCTTCGGTGGTCAGCATTACGCAGCCGTCTAAATCTTGTAATGACCAAAGAGTCTTATGTTCTTTAACTTGCTCAACTAGGTAGTCGTAGCGAGATTCTGGCGTCATTTCAGTGATTTGTTTAAGGCTTTTGTTTTTGTTGCTCATGGTATACATCTCTTAAATTTAAATAAGGCGAGCCTTGAAACAAGGAGAACGCGCCGATTAGACGGATAATAGCACCAAGCTGACTATTGAAAAAGAAAACAGAGCCTAATTTGGCTCTGTTTATCTATTTTGACAATTAATCTTTAGCGTCGAAGACTTTATAAATTAGCCCAGCGAGAATCGCACCGACAATTGGCGCAAGCCAAAATAGCCAAAGCTGTGAAACTGCCCAGTCACCGACAAAGAGTGCCGGCCCGGTACTGCGGGCTGGGTTTACTGAGGTATTGGTGACAGGAATACTGATTAAGTGAATTAGTGTAAGCCCCAAACCTATGGCGATAGGGGCAAAGCCTTTTGGTGCGCGTGAGTCGGTAGCGCCAAGAATGATCAGTAAGAAGAACAGCGTCATTACGATTTCACAAATTAGTGCGGCTGTTAAGCTATAGCCACCTGGAGAGTGTTCACCATAGCCGTTTGAAGCAAAACCTGCCGACAGGCTAAAACCATCCTGCCCCGAGGCGATAAGATATAAAATCCCAGCGCCAGCGATACCGCCTGCTACCTGAGCAATAATATAGGGTAGTAATTCAGATGCAGGAAAGCGTCCGCCAGCCCATAGGCCAATTGAAACTGCCGGGTTTAAATGGCATCCCGAGATATGGCCTATGGCAAATGCCATGGTGAGGACGGTCAAACCGAACGCAAATGCCACTCCGAGTAGGCCAATCCCGACTTCAGGAAAAGCTGCGGCTAAGACGGCGCTACCACAACCACCTAAGACAAGCCAAAGTGTACCGATAAATTCGGCAGTCATTTTTTGGTTTATATTCATAAAACAGTTCCTTGAGTTTGCATCAATCCATTGGCAGAAAATAGACTGCCGACTGTCAATATAAGACAAGCTTACTTTATGCCTTACTAAACAAAGAAGTAAACAGTTATAAAATGAAATTTATTGTTGCTACAACTTAGTGTATTGAGAGCCTTACTGAACCTTGTAGCGTTCGTTTTGCACCATCTGAATTAAGGTGGCGGCTATTTCGGTATTGTCTTTATGGCCCCTGAAGTACAGTGCACCTTTACCATAGGCGTAAACCGGTACATCGATAGCGTCATGGCCTCCGGTAGTCCATCCAGTATAGGTCAGCTTATCAATTGCTTGTTTAAGAATGTCTGCGAGCTCTTTTGTCGGCTCATGATGCGAGATGAGACTGTTAAGCCGGCTACGCAGGAAGTCGAGTTTTTTGGGCTGAATATCAATGCTGATATGGGGGCGAAGAAAGCGAGTGAAGCTAGGTAAATCATTGAGGACCTCTGGTGTCTCCACAATTTGTTTCGCGATGGAGCTCGGCAATGAGTGAACTTGATGCAGTAACTGGCCTTGCCATTGGTAGGTGCCATCTCGCCCTAAGGTTAAGCCACCCGTTGAGTGATCGGCCGTAGCAATGAGTAAGGTATCTGGGTGGCTATCGACATAGAGCTTTACTAGGCTCAAAGTATTTGCAAAGTCATGCATTTCGTTCATGGCGCAAACAATATCATTGCTGTGTCCACACCAGTCAATTTGACTGGCCTCTACCATCATCACAAAGGGGGCGTCTTGGTCTGATAATAAAGCCAAGGCTTTTCGGGTCATAGTGGTGAGGTGAAGAGGATCTTGGCTTTCTAAGGTGCTAGGTAAACCTTTGGGGGCAAATAGGCCAAGGGCTGGCAGTTTTTCGATGCTGTTTAAATCGCTTAGGCTATCGATATACTGGTAGCCATATTCTTGAAATTCTAACGTTAGATCTCGGTCATCGCGAGCAAAATATTGGCTACCACCACCCAACATAAGATCGGCAACGGGGCGCTTGTTGATAAGGTTGGTTAAATAGCTATCGGCAATTTGGTCGTAGTTTCGGCGGCTTTGGTTATGGGCTAAAAAGCTGGCTGGGGTGGCGTGGTTAATTTGCGAGGTTACCACTACCGCCGTCGTTTTTCCTTGGGCTTTTGCCATTTCAAGTAGCGTGGGGAAAGACCCGCCTTGATGATCTACTGAAATCGCGCCGTTATAGCTCTTATAGCTAGTCGCGAGCGCAGTAGCCGCTGCGGCAGAGTCGGTGACATAAGTATCGTCATCAGGGTAGGTGCTAGACATGCCGACTAATAGCTTGTCGAAGATGGTCTTATCGACTCTTTGAGTTTGCGGGTTATCGCTGTAGTAGCGATAGGCGCTGGTATAAGCTGGCCCCATACCGTCGCCAATCAGATAGATGATATTTTTTGGTAGGTATTCGGTCGCGATAATTGGCGCAAAGGGATCATCCGTGTCTGCAGCAGCTTCTTTACTTAAGAGGGTTGCGCTGCATAGGCCTGCGATAATTAGACTTGAGCAGATTGCAGGGAAACTAACAATCGAGGTTAAGTGAGTCATGCTCTAGTTATCCTTAATGTTCAAAAAATCTGTGGCTCACTCGGTTAAAAGCTCAGCTTCAAATGAGCTGTTAACTGGATTGGCCACAGATGTTATTAATGGAATGTCACTTGTGATTTGTCTGGCTGGTTAGGTGAAAAGTGGGCGCTACCTCTGCTAAGTGCAGGGCTTTTTAGGTACTGCTCTAGCCAGCTCTCTTGCTCCCATAACATGTGCATAATCGACTCTTTAGCCTTATAGCTATGGCTTTCATAAGGGAAGGTGACTAGGCGAGCTTGGCCCCCAAGCCCTCTTATTGCTTTAAACAATCTGGCTGACTGCATTGGATAGGTGCCAGAATTGGAGTCCATCTCGCCATGCATCAGCAATAATGGTTCATCAATTTTGTCAGCATGGGTAAAGGGTGATATCTGTTGATATAGACTAGGTGCCTCCCAGAAGTTACGTTTTTCATGCTGAAAGCCAAAAGGCGTAAGAGTGCGGTTATAGGCGCCACTTCGGGCTATTCCTGCAGCAAAAAGATCCGAGTGAGCCAGTAGGTTTGCTACCATAAAGGCGCCGTATGAGTGACCCCCGATAGCCACTCGCTCCCTATCTGCCACCCCCATCTTCACCAAGGTGTCAATTGCAGCGTTGGCATTGGCGACCAACTGATGGCGGAAACTATCGTTAGGTTTATCTTTACCTTCACCAACTATGGGCATGGCAACCTTATCGAAGATGGCAAAACCTTTGGCTACGAAGGCAACGGGGCCCTTAGCGCTAATTTGATTGTATTGATTGGGCGAATAGTTTACTTGACTGGCTACCTCCGCATTTTTGTATTCGCGGGGATAGGCCCACATGAGTACTGGCAGTGGGCCATCTTTAGAGTTGTAATTAGCGGGGAGGTATAGCACACCCGATAATGGTAGTCCGTCATCGCGAGTGTAGTTAACCAGTTGTCGGCTCATGCCTTGATAAGCATCTAGCTTATGCGGATTCTGATAGAGAACTTGCTCGTTTCCAGACTCGACTTCGAGCATAACTAGGTGCGATGGCGTATCAGTGCTTTGCCTGCTGATGATAAGTGTTAGCGGCTTAAGCTTTACGACGTATTTGACCTTTTCTAACTCTTGCATGGATGACTGCCAAAGGGTTACTGGCTTGCCTATGCTGTGGTTCTTTTTATTAGCGCTGAGTGCAGATGACTTTAAGAATGGCTGATAGCCCTGTGGCGATGCTCCAAGGCCGTAATGTAACAGGTTATTATTATCAAGCTTGTAGACTCGACCTAGGCTTTGTCCATCAACTTTAGCGCTTTGGCGATAGAGGCTACCCGGGTCCTTGTAAGTATCGCGGATTGCCTTTTGATACCAGAGGGATAAGCTTTTATCACTTTGCATTGAGGTATCTAAAAGGCTCACTCGCATCTGCTTCTTATCGGACTGACGCTCAGTGATAAGCGCGGTATTTTTCTCCCCCCACTGTACTTTGCTGATCCGCCAAGGCGTCTTGGTTAATGGCGTTGGTTGTTGAGTAAAAGGAGCGCTGAGCTGCAGCAGTTGATCCCGATAAGCGGTTTTAATGCGGCTATCGCCTTTATCGAGAGCTTTTACGAAGGCGAGAGTATCGGGTTTGTCGCTACGCCAATGGATCATGCGTGGACCTTTTCGCACCGAGTCGCTTCCCGGTGGGCGATATTCACTACTCTCTAACTGGGCAAGGGTTTGCAGTTTTTCTCCCGAGCGGCTAAAGAGTTCAACCGATTGGGCAAAGTCATAATATTTCACCATATATGAGAAAGGCGCGGCGATGCGTTTTACCACTAAGTACTTATCGTTAGGTGACAGGCTATAGCTAATATTAATCGCAGGTTCACCAATTGGGGAGACATTGCCACTGAGTGAGATAAAACTGAGTTGGCTGGTGGTTAAACTTGAAAATTCGCGCTCATCCTGCGGGTTTTTGAGCAGGTCTTGATAGGTTCTGCGCGGCGCTTTCTGCCCAGAGGTTTCACTTATGTTAGGGGATATTGCCGTGTAATCTTGAGTTTGTGGTGCGCTCTTGACTACGAGGTTAGTGAATACTCCCTTGCTGTCGTTTTGCCAGATATATTTCAAGCCTAATGTGGCATTGAGGCGGCTAGGATTAAGTTTGTGGCTTTGTTGTTTGGCTAAATCATAAATAAATAGATCGGCGCTATGCTTTGTTAGACCGATATAGCTTAGGTATTGGCTATCAGGTGAGAAGGCGACATTGGCTACTTGCATGCCGCTGGCTAGCGCTATGGTGACAGGCTTTACGGTTGATTTAAGCTGGGTTAGGTTAATGAGTTCGATGTTTAAGTAGGTGTATTTGATTCGACTCGGGATCAACAAGTCTGGTGATACTCTAAGCCCGGCGAGTTTACGCTCATCTTGTGCGAGGGTGTCGATTGAAAGATGTTTTTTAGGAGTCAATACCGCCAACCATTGCTTATCTCTGGATAAGCGAGTGCTTACATTTTTTGTTTGTTCGACGACATCTTGCAGGGCCTGACTGGGGAGCTGGTAGCTATTGCTCATGGCTTGATTGCTGAAAAATAGCGGGTAACAGATGGCAGTCAGGGCATACATTAAGAGCGAGTTGCGAGACATTCTTATCTCCTGATCCAGAAGTGGTTATTATTAAAAATAAGCGCCCATAAGATGGGCGCTTGAGAACTCGTTATTAAGGGAGATTTACCCAAGCAAATTGAGTTCAATGACTCAATTTGCTTGGGATATGACGAGTTAAAACTTCTGTGAGTAACCTAAGAAGAAGCTACGTCCAGTATTTGAATAGCTGCTGTTGTCATCTTCATAGAAAGGCCAGTCATTGTGCTTGTCGTTACGCACGTCATACAAAGGTGGCATTTCATCGGTGAGGTTCTTAACACCTGCGGTGAATCGACCTTCCCATGGTGCGTAGTAGCTCAAGGTGATGTTGACAGTTTGATAGACATCAAGCGTGTCAGTGTAATCATCTTCTTCATACTCTTCGCCATCGGCATCGATAAGGGTAAAGGTGTCAGTTCCTTTTGCTTCACCTGTGTAGTAGTAGGCGACTGTTGCGCTGAAGTCTTGATAGTTCCAGCTTAAGCTTGCGTTACCTTTCCACTTAGGGAAGTAATCGGTTTCAGTTTGCTCTTCAATCTCGCTATCGACGCGCTCTTGGTACTCTTTCTTAATTAGGTAAGAGGCAGCAACTTTGAATTTAAAATCACCCACAGAAGTTTCTGGGAATTGATAGTTAAAGCTAGTATCGATACCTTCAGATGCTTCATACGCGCTGTTGATTGGGCCTTTACGCATACAAGAGATATTCTCAAAACCATCATCATCAAGCTCGGTTAGGTAACCGACAATGTCCATCTCGTCACAGCTATTGTAGTTGCCAGTTTGCTTATACTTGGCTTCGTCGTCTAACATCTCATCGGTTGAGATCGTTTTTACTGCTCCATCAAGTTCGATGTTCCACCAGTCAACCGTGATGTCTGCATTGTCGGTTATGTTGGCTACAATACCAAAGTTCCAGTATTCACCCTTTTCCTCTTCAAGGTTGACATTACCTGAGCTTATGCTGCTGTAATTATCTTCATAGACCTCATCTGGAATGGTTGGATGCGGGTATGAGGTAGAACCGTAAGCTCGAGTGAGGCCTGCGTATAAACGGTGCATGTCTGGTGCTCTAAAGCTCTTACCCCAGTTGGCACGAACCATGACTTCATCAATCGGACGGTATGAAAGTCCAACTTGTGGTGTGGTTGCGCCGCCTACATCTGAATCATCTAAATATTGGTCGTAACGCAGTGCTGCAGATAGGTCTAAAGACTTAATGCCAGTGATGTCGGCAAGTAGTGGGATTTGTAATTCACCAGCAACGGCCACACGGTCACGATCACCTTTACCACCGGTACCGCCCATACCGATTAAACCACCGCTCATTGTCACTTCATCTAGGGTATCTTCATAACTTTCACGCGCCCATTCGGCCGTGGTTGCAAAGCCTGCTGTACCCGCTGGTAATTCCATTAGGTCGCCAGTAAACACCGCTTGGAACTGGTGCATACTTGAGTCTGAATTCTTGGTTGAATCAGCAATTAGCATGTTAGCTTGTTCAGTCGTCAGCTCATTATGCGGATACCACTTTGATGGATCTGCATCGTTTGGATCAAAGGTGACAATATCGAGCAGCGCATCGGCGCTCACCATGTGATGGTTTTGTTTTTCGTATTTGTTGTAGCTGCTAGACCAAGAGAGATCTAGTTCATACTCACCTATGGTGCCGTCGGCGCCAAACGAGATAGCAGCCTTAGTGTTTTGCGTATCATAGGTACGAGGTCCAGGATACTCTTCCATTCTACGGGCTAGGTAGAAGCGGCTATCATCTTCAAACTCATACTTGTCATAACTCAGCGCACCGGTCGCTTCATCTTGATAAATACTGGTTCCGAAACCCTTTTCATCTTTGTACTTAGTCGACTCTTTGTACGACGCGTTAATCATGCCGTAAATTTGCCAATCATCGTTTAAGTCATAAGTAGTGTTAAGCACTAAGTTAACGCGGTCGTAAGCTGACTGTAGACCACGGTCGGCGTACTTATCGTAGTAACAACCATATTTGTAGTCGGGTCTGTAAATGCCTTTGTCACCAAATAGTTCACTACATTGCTGTTCGTCTAGGTTAACGTACTTATCTTCGTGATAAACCTTGCTGTAATCGGTAATTCTAGAAGACCAGCTTGAAGGAGTTGCGTCGCCATAAGGACCTGCTCCCCATGTAAGTTCACCATCTTCATTTTCATAGTAAGCAGGACTATAAAGGTCGTCACGTTGATATGTTTGAATCGATTCGACTTTTTTGTATTCAAGCATTAACAGGGTTTGGCTCTTTTCGGTATTAAATCCCTGTAGGTAAGACAAGTCTAATTGTTCACCGCCGCCTTGAGTCGGCTCGGTATATTTCGCGGCGACTTTAGCGCCGTCATATTGCTGCTTTAAGATGATGTTCACCACACCACCTACCGCATCAGAACCGTAAATTGCCGACGCGCCACCAGTTAGAATTTCAATACGCTCTACCGCAGCTGTTGGAATATCAGATACGTCGACAAAGTTTGAAGTGCCGCCAGCTGCACTTGGGAACGAAGCCTGGCGACGACTGTTGATCAATACCAGAGTGCGGTTAGCTCCCATACCACGTAAGTTGACTGAGCTTGCGCTATCGGTAAAGCCATCGCTTTCCCCATTGAGTGAACCACCAGTATTGGCTACAGAGGATTGCAGTACTTCTGCAATAGAGTTAAGGCCGCTATTGGCTATATCGTCGGCGGTGATCACGGTTACTGGGGCAACACCTTCGAAGTCGGCACGTTTAATACGTGAACCCGTGACCTCAATTTTTTCCATCTCTTGTTTAGCGTCGCTCTTGTCTGCGGCTTCGGCTGCAAATAAGGTTGTGGGGGTGAGCGTTGCCATACTTATGGCTAGGCTCAATGCTGAAATTTTCATCTTAGGTTTCATCTTAGATTTCATTGATTGCAGTCCTTATTTTTATAATGTCCCCAAACGCCTTTAATCGTATTTGCGCACAACATCAGCTGATTAAGGCGAGTCATTCCTGGGGTGAATACTGTCGAGTTTCCAATTCATATGCTGCTGGTTGTCAACTGAGTTCATTTGTAATTAATTTGTAACTTGGCGGCAATCGATTGCGGGTCGTTTCTTTGTTGTTTATATGTCTATTTAATCTCTATTGTTCATATTTTCATTGGTTTAGTGTATCTTTTGGGGGCGTGTGGTTTGCTTTGTCTATGTTGAATAGATGTGAACTCTTGATGGCTTTGTCACTGTCGATATAAAAAAGATAAGCAAAAAATGGGGTTGGGATGATAGAGATAAGAAAAGAAGCGGTATTTAAGCTCGGTCGTTGTGAGGTCAATCCTAGCGATAATAGCCTTAATTTTTATGACGCGAGCAGCGATAGCAATAGCATTAAAAAAGTCTCTATTCAGCCCAAATTTATTGAAGTATTAAGCTACCTTGCGCGGCAGTACCCGAAGGTTGTCACCCGTGAGGAGCTGATTGACAATATCTGGGAAGGTAATAGCTATGTGGGTAGTAAAGCGCTAACCAATGCTATCTGGCATCTACGCAAACAACTCGGTCTCGATGCTGGTGGCGAACAAGCCATTGAAACAGTTCGTAAGATGGGTTATCGCTTACTGCTCGAACCTAAGTTTAATGATGCGGATCTGGTGGATGAGCCAGACTTATTTCAGCAAGCGCAATTTACAATCACTCGGTTGACTGTCGTAAATCGACGCTTGCTGCTGGCAGCAAGTCTTTGTTTAGCCCTAATTGCTGTAGCTTGGGGTTACCATTTGTATCAAGACAGCATTCGCTATGTCCCAACGGTTAAGTTGAATTTAACCACTGCAGCTGGCTCAGAGCTTTACCCCGCAGTTTCCCCCGATGGTCGTTGGCTTGTTTATGGCAGTCGTGGCAGTAATAGGTATGCGAGCCTTTACCTTAAAGATCTGCAAAACCCAACCGAAAGCCCCAAGCGACTGACATCGACTAAGTCTGCGGAGATCCGAGCCGTATGGAGTCCTGATGGCAGCGCACTGTATTATGGTTCAGAGCATAGGAGTGAAGATAAGTGTTACCTGACTAAACTCAATTTAGACAGTAACGAAGCACTTAAGTTGGGGCAATGTTTCACCTATAGCTCAGCTATTGATGTCGCGCCAGATGGCAGTCGTTTGGTTTATATCTGGGATGCCGACGAAGGATTTGGCTCGGGTCTGTATGAGTTGGCTTTAAATCGAGACGACAGTATTCCTAAGCGTTTATCCTGCAAAGAAAACTGTAGTTACCGAGATCGCGATGCGGCTTTTAGTCCCGATGGCAGTTGGCTCGCAGTGGCTAGGCGCTTTGGTAATATCTCGGAAGATATCTTTCTACTGCATACCGAAACTGGAGAGGAGCGGCGTTTAACCTTTGGCTTAGAAGATATTCGTGGTATTAGTTGGCATCAAGACAGTGAGCGTTTGATTTTTAGCACCGAAAATTCCGGGGTAAGAAATGGTTACATAGTGGGGATAGATGACAAGCAGATCCAGCCACTGGAAGTGGAAGGCATGAGTTATCCCCGCTCTATTCCCAATAGTGATGAAGTGGTCTATTCCAATTATATGCGTGACTATCAGGTCGCTTCATTTGCATTAGAGCAGTCTATTCCAACCGCAACCTTCCCACTGCTACAGGTGGAATACAGCTACCGAAACCCCGATTATTCTTCTGTTACTCAGCGTATTGTTTATGTCTCTAATGAAACCGGCTTTAACGAAATCTGGTCAAGCGATGCTGATGGCAAGCAAAGGCGACAGCACACAGATCTTAAGCGCAGGGTGGCTTATCCTAGTTGGTCCCATGATGGCACTAAGGTGGCTTTCCTTGCGCCCGATGACAAAAATGAAGGCAACAAAATTCATGTGCTGGATATGAAGACCTCCAATATTAGTATTCTTGCTACCCCCTATTTAGATCATAACCGCCCAAGCTGGGGCTGGAATGATCAGATGGTGCTGGCGAGCAGTAAAGATGGTATCACTGAGTTTTATCTAGATAACCGCTTACCCAAGGTCATAAGCCCTATAGATATGCGGTTAGGCAAGATGATTGCCGCTGATAAGTTAGTCTTTACTCAGCTTGGAAAAAGCGGATTGTGGATGCTCTCTTTAGCTAATCCAGGCCAGCCAAGCGAGTTGATCAGTGGCAATAATTTCGGCGAAGGCTATAACTGGGTGGCGACCGATAAAGGCATTTATTTTAGAAACAGCCGTAGTGGTTTTCAGTTGATCAACTTTTGGCGTTTTAACACTGGGCTAATTACGCCTATTTTGAAGTTACCGTCGGGCAGTATTCCACGCTCGGGCGCTATGACCTATGTGGCTAACCGAAACAGCTTACTGATGACGTTATCGCAAAATTACAAACGTGATGTGATTAGGCTACAGCATAAGTTGCTGTACTAGATTGGTTTATCGTTAGGGTTTATCGTTAGGCTTGAGCTGGATGTTAAGCCACAGGGTTAGCCAGTAGTATCGAATATCGTAATAGCCAACTGATGACGTTATCGCAAAATTACAAACGTGATGTGATTAGGCTACAGCATAAGTTGCTGTACTAGATTGGTTTATCGTTAGGGTTTATCGTTAGGGTTTATCGTTAGGCTTGAGCTGGATGTTAAGCCACAAGGTTAGCCAGTAGTATTGAATATTACTGGCTAATGATGATTAGTTGGCTGGGTAGAAAGAGCCTAGGATGGCTTCTCTTGAAGCGCCGGTTACCGCCGGCAGGTTACCAGGTAGACCTTGATGATAGCGCATTGCCAACCAGGCAAATGCAATCCCTTCGACCCACTGCGGGTCCATACCAAGCTCTGAGGTTGTCACCACCTTATAGTTAGGCAGGAGTTTGTGTAATCGGTGCATTAACTCACTGTTGTAGGCGCCACCACCACATACATATAGTTCACCATTTTCCGATAACTTAAGTGCATCGTTGGCTATGCTGTAGCAGGTTAAGTCGAGGAGGGTAGATTGAATATCAGCTTCACTTAAGTAGCCAAATTCCGATAGCTGCTGCTCAGCCCAAGCTTGATTGAAAAGTTCTCGACCTGTGCTCTTTGGCGCGGCGAGAGCAAAATAAGGGTGTGACAGCAGGTGCTGCAACATTTTTTGATCTGTTGTGCCGGATTTTGCCCAGGCGCCATCCTTGTCATAGGGCTGACTTAACTGATGTTGGATCCACGCATCACTTAATCCATTTCCAGGTCCGGTATCAAAACCTGTGACATCCTCATTATTACCTGGCAGGTAGGTCACATTGGCAATGCCGCCAATATTAAGGATGATGCGTTTGTGGTTAGGGCTGGCAAATACATGCTGATGAAAAGCGGGAACTAGCGGGGCACCTTGGCCACCAAGAGCGATATCTTTGCGTCTAAAGTCGGCAATAACATCGATACCCGTCTCAACGGCAATGGTGTTGGGATCGCCAATCTGTAGGGTAAAGCCCATCTCAAGGTTAGGCATATGACGTACGGTTTGGCCATGGCTGCCAATAGCTATGACTTGTGATTTTTCGATATTGGCTGCTGCCAACAGGGCGTTGACCGCTTTGGCGAAGAGCTTGCCCATGCTGCGATCTAAGTGACCGAGACGGTTTATCTCATCATTTCCCGGCAAGCAAAGCTTTTGCAAGCTGCTTAATAGCGCTTTTGGAAGTTCCTCTGTATGAAAGGCGATAAGACTTGGTTTCTCGCCTTCAAAGCTAACTAGAACCGCATCGACACCGTCCATGCTGGTGCCTGACATTAAGCCTACGTAATAACTGTTATTCATGGCATTAAACCTATAAAGACCCTATAAATCGCACCGAGTAAATACAGCGCTATTGCGCTGCGATCTGCACCTGTTTGTTATGTTCAAGTTCAGCCATCATTGTTGCACTAAGCTTAGCAAACTGGGCTTTCTCTTTGCTTGCAATAGGCTCAGATTTTGGCAGCTTGATGGTGCGAGGATTACGGTGTACGCCATTGACGATGAATTCATAGTGTAGGTGCGGACCCGTAACTCGGCCTGTAGAGCCAAGGGTACCAATAATCTGCCCCTGTTTAACAGATTGTCCGGTCTTTACCTTACGTTTAGTCAAGTGCAGGTACTTAGTGGTATAGGTATCGTTGTGCTTAATAAACACGTAGTTACCATTGTATTGGTTATAGCTAGACTTGATGACTCGGCCATTACCAGCGGCCTTAATTGGTGTACCAACGGCTGCCACATAGTCAACACCACGATGGGCTTTAACTTGGCCCGTTACCGGGTGAAGTCTACGTGGGTTAAAGCTTGAACTCACATATTTAAAGTCAACTGGCGAGCGTAAGAAGGCTTTACGCATGCTGCGGCCCTCTTCTGAATAGTAGTTACCATCTTTATAACGAACCGCGGTGTAACGGTCGCCCTGATTGGTAAATTCAGCTGCGAGGATATTACCGTTTTTTAAGAAAACACCATCGGCGTACTCTTCTTCAAATATCATCGCAAATTGATCGCCTTTTCGCAGATCTAAGGCAAAGTCGATATCCCAGCCAAAAATGGTGGCCAGTTGCATGATTTGGTTTGGTGTCAGTCCTGCATTTACCCCGGCGTTCCAAAAGTTATTTTCAATAGTGGCGTTGGCAAATTTAGAGCGAGCTTCAACGGTTTTCTTAACGATTGACTCTTGATAGCCATTTTCGCCGTTATCAACGATAAGCGTGGTAATTTTGTCGAGATGATATCTAAGCTGAACCAGTTTTCCATCTTCGCTCTTAGCGATAACTAAGTTATCGCCGGGCATAATTTTTAATAGATTCTTTTTCGCTTTAGGCAGTTGGGTGACATCATAGACATCTTTAGCGCTAAGGCCTGCGCGTTCAAATAGCGCCGCTAAGGTGTCGCCACTTTTAACTTGAAAACGTTTTTCATTGAGTTTTTTCGCTGCAACTACACTGGGTTCAGGCTTCACTTGTTGTGGATCCTGCTCAGTAGTTTTGCTTGATGCCGGCGCAAGTTGAGCTGGACGTTTACGATGCTCTGGATTTGTGTCACTTAATTCTGCCGCCGGAGCCGTGGGAGTTCTAAAAGCTAACGGCACGCTATAACGGGTATTAACGTCATATTCACCGTTGGCTGATGGCGTTTGTTTGGATGCTTGCACGTTATCCGATGGCATTAAGATAATAATTAACGTGACAAAAAATAGACCGCACAAGAGCATTTGATGTAATTTCGGCAGTAATTTAAATAAAGTTATAACCTTTCCCATTGACCTTGATACCAAATTAGCCCTTTCTTAGTGATCCCTTTAGTGTACACACTTTCATTTGTGCTTGCTAACAAGTAACATGAGTGCCCATATTTTTTTGATTAGGCTCCCAGGAGTAACCGCCGATATGGCTGATTTAGAGCAAGCATTAGCAGAAATAAGACGTGGCACCGACGAGATTTTACTCGAAGCGGATCTACTGGAGAAGTTGAAAGAAGGTCGCCCGTTAAAAATTAAACTTGGCGCTGACCCAACCGCACCTGATATTCATCTTGGCCACACGGTTATTTTGAACAAGATGCGTACTTTCCAAGAGCTAGGTCATGAAGTGATCTTCTTGATTGGTGACTTCACTGGTATGGTCGGTGACCCTAGTGGCAAGAACAGCACTCGTCCACCTTTAACTCGTGAACAGGTGCTTGCCAATGCTGAAACTTATAAACAGCAGGTTTATAAGATTTTAGATCCTGCTAAGACCCGTATCGAGTTTAACTCTACTTGGCTAGAGCCTCTCGGCGCCGCAGGCATGATCCGTCTTGCTTCACAGCAAACCGTTGCACGTATGATGGAGCGTGACGACTTTAAGAAGCGTTACGGTTCTGGTCAGTCAATTGCTATTCATGAATTCATGTATCCATTGCTACAAGGTTACGACTCAGTTGCACTAGAGGCTGACGTTGAACTAGGTGGTACCGATCAGAAGTTCAACCTTCTAATGGGTCGTGAACTGCAAAAGTCTGCAGGCCAGAAGCCACAAACAGTGATCATGATGCCACTGCTTGAAGGCTTAGACGGTGTTAAGAAGATGTCTAAGTCTGCTCACAACTACATTGGTGTGAGTGAGCCTGCTGGTGAGATGTTCGGTAAGATCATGTCAATCTCTGATGATTTGATGTGGCGTTACTTCGAGCTACTGTCTTTCCGTCCATTGAGCGAGATTGAGCAGTTTAAAGCTGACGTAGAAGCAGGTGCTAACCCACGTGATGTGAAAATCGCACTAGCGAAAGAGATCATTGCACGCTTCCATGACGAAGCTGCGGCAGAAGCTGCACACAATGAGTTTATCAACCGCTTCCAAAAAGGTGCAATCCCTAGCGATATTGAAGAGTTAGAAATTGCTGCTGGTGAAGGTATTGCGATTGCTAACTTGCTAAAAGAAGCAGGCTTAGTGAACTCTACATCTGATGCTATGCGTATGATTAAGCAAGGTGCGGCTAAGATTGATGGCGATAAGATAGAAGATACTCGCTTACAATTAAACGCAGGTATCACTGCGGTATTCCAAGTGGGTAAGCGCAAATTCGCTAAGATCACCTTAGTTTAAGCTGCCCAGCTTAACTCTTGAGTTTCAGTCAGAGAGCTTAAGCACTAGCGACTAAGCCTAAACGGCTAGTGGTTATCCGAACAACGGTCTGTACCAAAGTGCAGGCCGTTTTTACATTGCCAAGTTAATCTCGCCGCATCTAACTTCCAACGATTTTTCTGCTTTTCCATCGATAGGATCAATAGCATTTTAGGATGCTGCTCACTGGCACCACTGACATTATAAGTCACTACTTTGCCTTGGTACTTCTTGACTTTGGCTAGCTGAAAACTGCTGCCTGCATAGTGGGCGGAAATCGACTCTGGCAACTGACTCCAGCTGCGTTGTTGTTGCTGAGCAAGCTCAAGTTTCTGATTGAACTTATTAATAGGCTGATCGGCAAAAGAGACCACGATAGGTTGGTCGAGAGCAAAAGTAGAGACAGCAGCTAGCGTGGAAAAGATAATCAAAGAGCGAAGCGCGTTATTAAAACTCATAACAACCTACTACAGATAAGGTACTTAATACTTTGACACGTAAGTGAGAAAAAGTTTCCTGTAGTAGGGTGAATTTGTGAACTAGGTAGATTAGTAATGGCTATAAGCTTGCGATTGCTGCATTGCTGTTTAGCGCTTTAAGCTGGTTTGGCGATTACTGAACGGAGAGTTGATCTGACATGGTTTGATAATCCATCAAATCTTGATGTTCTTTAACTCTTTCATGAGTCATATCTAAGCGCAGTGTCGTCACACCGGGAATGGCGATGTCAATAATGCGTCCAGGCTTACCAAAGAGCTCCCCCGGTCCTTTGTAGCGGTAGTTACCGATAAGCACGACTAAGGAGCCAGAGTTAAACATATGCTCGATATTAAAGTTATATTCGAGTACACCACGATGAGCGCGTTTCAAGAATTGGAGAATATGGCGTCTGCCGGTGTATTTACGTCCGGCGGTCCGGTCGTTAAACACACTGTCACGATTATAAAAACCACTTAGGCTTGAATAGTCTTGATGAGTTAGCGCTTGAATATATTTAATCGCGAGCTGCTGCTCTTTAGGCATATCGCCGATATTAGCGAGAGCCGGAAAGCTAAAGAGTACAAGTAAAAAACTAAATAAAGCTAATCTCATTATTGTGGTGTCTTTAAATCAAAAGCGGGTAACGATAAGTGCCAACGAATAGCGGCTAATCTAATCACGAGTGCAGTACTCATTGCAAATAATAAGGCAAACATATCGGCCGCTCCCCAATGAAGGCTAATGGTGTAACAGATCCCCCCCATTATTGAAGCGGTGGCGTAGATCTCAGTGCGCAGTACCATAGGTACTTGCTGGCAGAGTAAGTCACGAATAATACCACCGCCAACGCCAGTGATTAACCCCATCACGACGGCTGTCATGCCATTGAGCTCTAAATTTAGCGCTTTTTCTACACCAATCACAGTAAAAAGCGCTAAACCTAGGGCATCGGCCACAGGCAAAATATAGCGGGGGACTCGTTTAGGTTTACGGACAAAAATAAAGGTTAAAGCCACGGTGACTAAAATAACCGTGATGTAATTATGGTCTTGGATCCAAAAAACAGGAGTGGTGCCTAACAGGGCGTCGCGAATGCTACCGCCACCGATAGCGGTAACTGAAGCTAACACTAGCACCCCAAAAGGGTCCATCTTGTGTCTGCCAGCGGCTAATGCACCTGAAAGTGCAAATACCGCGGTACCACACAAGTCAAAGAAGTAGATCCAGTCGATCATTTATCCATCTCTTCAAGGTGAATGTTGAGGGCGTCGACCGAAATACGGATCTCAATAACCGATAGTAATAATGAATAGAGCAGTAAAAATAGGCTGCAACCAAAAATAAAAGCGCCCACCTTGTTAAAGCCAATGTAGATAAAAATCATACATAACACGCATAGAGCGAAGCTTAAAGCGCCAGATTCCTGCATGCGCCTAATGATGCTGATCCTTTGACGAAGATTCTTTAACTGGCTGTTATGAATTGGTTTACCATCATTACTCAAGTTACGAATAAGTGCCGCTAAAGCAAAAAAACGGTTGGTATAAGCCAGTAATAGCAAAGAGATTGCCGGAAAGAGCAAGGCAGGCGTAGTTAGCGAAACATGGATATTATCGAACAATGGATTCAGCCCTTAAACGAGTCAACACAAGAGTTTTAGGGATAATACCAATGCCAATAATTTATACAAGATGATTACAATCCTATGGACAAATAAGCAGCGCTAAAATGACATTGTTAAATAGAATTCAACACCGACTGTTTATAACACTTAGCTAGCCCTGCATCACTCGTAAAAGTCCCCAAATAGTGGGTAAGATAATGATAGCCAGTGCCCATAGGCTAAAGGCAATGGAGTTGAGTTTTATCGCTCTGAGAAGGGACTGCTCATCGGGAAGATCTCCATAAGTGATCTTAGGCATGTCTACCTGAGTCTGTTTAAACTTAACTGGCCCACCAAGTTCGATACTCAATGCGCTGGCGACAACTTCGCAGGTTTGATATTCGTTTAAGGGAGTTGCATTTACTTTTGGGAAAAACAGCGTAGCGAGGCTTTTAGGGCCACCTTGGATTGCTAGGCTTAAATTCCATAATTTTGCCGGAAGAAAGTGGAACAGGGTGCTCAAGGCATAGACGGGCATACCAAAAAAATGAAACGCAGGATTATAGACTGGCCAGCAGGACTCGAGCTGTTTAATCATTCTGGCGACGATAAGCAGAGGCACACCGCCGATAGCGTAAAACAAGATGGCCGAAACCGTGCCATATGTTGAGGTGGTTGACAGCCTTTCTATGGCAGCCTTACACAAACCTACATTGGAAAGCGACACTGTGCTGCGGGTTAACCAAGGCTGCAATAAGCTACGAGCTCGGGGCTTATTATCGCGTTTTAAAGCGATAGCCGTTTCGTTGGCAATATACCTAAAATGATCGTCTTGCAAACAAAGGTAGATAATGATGGTCTCGAAGAACCAGGGGAATTCAGCCAATTCGATTAAGAAGCTAATCACCGCCCAAAAGGGGATGATAAGTAGCAACATAGCTAAGGTGCCTGCGATTAACTGCTGCGAAGGCGCGCGGTCAACATGGTTCGCTTTAGCACTTAGGTTTTTAGCCACTTGAGATAACCACTCAAGTGGCTGTAGGCTGCGCGGCAATGGGGCGATTCGTGCCAATAAAACGGCCACCAATAACACCAAGGCTCCAATGTAAAGCTGACTATCTTGAGAGAAGATTTTAGTAAACTCTGGAACCATAATGTCGCGCTTTCCTTGTGTTGCACTCTTTACTTAAAACAGTTACTTGAACAGAGAGTTAAGTCAGAGGGAGAAACTATTTAGTTTAAAGTTGCTCAAGTAGTGCGATAACCATCAACGCCGAGTGATGACCCGCTTTAACAATATACTCGTCAAAATCTACTGGTGAGTCGTTGTTAGCATTATCTGACAGTGAGCGGATAACCACAAACGGTACGCCAAACTGATGACAAACCTGAGCAATTGCTGCACCTTCCATCTCACAAGCAGCCATAGTTGGGAAGTTCTCAAGCATGGTCTTAGTGCGCACAGGATCGCAAATAAAGCTATCGCCAGTACAGATTAGGCCTTCGATAGCCTTAACTTCGCCTAGGCTCGCAACTGCTTTTTGCGCAGCGCTCACAAGCTTAGCGTCAGGAATAAACGCTGCAGGTTGCTGCGCCATCTGACCGATCTCATAACCGAAAGCCGTCACGTCAACATCGTGGTGACGCACTTCAGATGAAATCACGATATCGCCAATGGCTAGAGCGTCGACGAAGCCGCCAGCAGAACCTGTGTTAATAATTGTATCAGGTGCATACTTTTCGATAAGTAGCGTAGTCGCAACACTGGCAGTGACTTTACCAATACCAGAGCGAGTGACGATAACTTCCTTACCCGCAAGCTGACCTGCAACAAACTCGATACCGGCGATGGTGGTAGAGCTTGGGTTTGCCATCGACTCAATTAAGTGTGCAACTTCTGGCTCCATAGCGCCAATAATACCGATTTTCATTAAATGACCTTTTTAACTACCTGAATGAATATGGGCGCTAATATACCACGGCACTAGGCGTTAGTGAAAAAGCCTTGAAGATAAGATGAGAGGTAGGGCGAGGCTATGCCAGCTCTTTGTGAGTTTTACTCTCGCTGGGCGCTAAAGTGACGACTGAATAAACTTTGAAAGTTAGATGAACTTGAAGAGTCCTCATAATATTAGTAATGACTTGATTATGAATTAAGGTTGTGAATAGATGGACTCAACCACAGTGTTAGGTTTGACGTATACGGGCTCATAGCGAGTGTTTGGATTTACATAAACAAGGAATGTTTTATGACTAAAGCTTTTTCATTTTTAGCAATGCTATTGCTAACGGGTTGCTCCATCAATATCACGCCAGATACATTTATTTATCAAGATGATGTTGTCGAAAAAAATCTGAATTTAGCCGCAATAAAGTCTGAGTTAACCTTAAGTGATGCGGCTATTGAAGTCACTGCCGTATCACTGACCACCCATGATGGCTTAACACTAAAAGGAATTCAGCTATTGCATGAAGAGGCCCTTGCAAACCTAATATTTTTTGGTGGTAGCGGTATGAAAATTAGCACTTCATCAGGGATCCTCAGGAAGTTTGCCTCATTACCCGTCAACGTTATCTGGTTTGATTATCGTGGCACTGGGGTCAGTGAAAAAAAAGAAGCGTTAACCGTGAAGGATATGCAAATAGATGCTCTCGCCGTATTTGACTTCGCTACTGATAACCTTCCTTCTACTCTTCCTACAGTGATTCATGGTTTGTCGATGGGGTCTTTACTCGCTAGCTATACCGCTAATCAACGAGGCATTGATGCGTTAGTTTTAGACGGTGCTATTAGCTCGGTCCCTGAATTAGTCGACAATGTTGTGCCAAGCTGGAGCAAACTGTTCTCAACAGTTACAGTAGCGACTGAGTTAACAACAATCGATAATATTGAGTTAGTTAAACATTATCATGCGCCACTGTTGTTGCTGGTAGGAGATGATGATTCAACGACGCCTATTGAATTTTCTCAAGCGCTTTATGATGCATCAGCTAGCGCAAACAAAACTTTAACCATACTTGCTGATACAGGGCATGGTGAGTCGATGAAAAAGGATGAGGCGCTAAAAGCCTATACCAATTTTATCAAAGACTTTAGGCGGCTTTGAGCATAGAAGGCTAGGTGAGTGGGTGAGAACTGACTGAATCCACCATGGCGAGTGTATAAAGTTAGATCTAGAGTAAGAGTGAGAGAGCAATGCAGATTAAACTAGGCTTATTACGTGACACACAGGTGTTAGCTTTATTACAGGCACATCATGAAGATATGGCATCTCATTCCCCGCCAGAAAGTGTGCATGCGCTCGATGTGTCTGGGCTAGAAGCTGACGATGTCAGCTTTTGGAGCCTATGGCGCAAAGATGAACTGGCAGGCTGCGGCGCACTCAAGCAGTTAGACACGGCTCATGGTGAAATCAAATCGATGCGCACATCGAACAAGTTTCTTCGCCAAGGTGTCGCCCAAATGCTGTTGGATCATATTATCAGTGAGGCGAGATTACGCGGTTACCAAAGACTCAGCCTTGAGACTGGTTCAATGGCCGCCTTCATTCCAGCCCGTAAACTCTATCAGCAGTTTGGCTTTAAAGAGTGTGAGCCATTTGGGGATTATAAGCAGGATCCCTACAGTAGCTTTATGACATTAAGCCTTACTTCCTATTAATTAGTGTTAGAGCAGGCATCTGTTAAGTTTGTTCATCGGCTTGGATCTGCCCAACCAACAGCACTGGCGCGGCGTCGAGCTCTTCGGCGTCCATCATGGCGGCAATGCGCTCTACTGACGATAACAGCTGGCTTTGCTCCCACTGTTCAAGATTTTGATAGCGGGTAATGAAGTGTTCTTGCAATGGCTTAGGAGAGTCGCTTAATAGCGCTAATCCTGTTTCACTTAGCGATAGGTGGACTTTGCGTTTATCGGTTTCACTACGCGTTCTAATTACCAGTTTTCGACTTTCTAGCCTATCGATAATGGTGGTGACAGTGGCAGGACTTAAGGCAACCTCCTTGGCTATCTCTTTTGCCAATGGCGTTTCTAACTGAGCGATATTTTGCATTACCATCAACTGCGGCCCAGTCAAACCAGATTGCTTATTGAGTTGACGAGAATGGATATCGATGGCTCGGATCACTCGGCGCAGTGAAATCAATAATTGTTCGTACTTTTCCATCTGTCTTCCTTGGTCAAAAAAACTGTGCCGGTGTTGTTGTACTGATTAGTATTGTTGAGTGATCGCTATAACAGCAATAAAAAGTGCGCTATAACGACAGGCGTTATACCGCACTAATTATGCTAGGCGCAAGCCTTAAGCCCTTTAGAAGTTAAAGGTTCTTGCTACAGACAGTACCGCGCGCGTATCGGCGGTATCTATGTCCATGCTGGTATCCTCAACCGCTAGGTTAAAGTCAAACCCTTTCCAGCTAGTCATGTACTCGGCGCGGTAATGGTTATAGGCTTTATCGCCATCCCAAGACCACTTGTTTTCGTCGGTAGAAGTTGAGCGGTCAAAGCTGATACGGATATCATGGCCTTCTGCTATGGTAAATGTGTGCGCAGCCATCATGATATAATGACCCGCGTCCACACCGAAGTAATCCCATGTGTACCAGAAGTTGAGCTCTGTTTGACCAGCAGATGAGCCATAACCAAATTTAGTGTAAACCTCTGGGTACTGATACTCATCTGAGAATGAATCGCCGTGATAAGTGTAGTAAGCGATACCGGCATCCAGTGACACGCTTTCGCTTAGTTGAAAGAACATACCGCCATAAAAGTCGAGCTCTAGCCAAGTGTCATCCCCAGAGCCGTAATCAACGTTTGATGCCCAAGTACCCACATACCAGCCTGCATCGGCAGCATAATCTAGGCTAGCTTGTAATGCTGGGCCGTTATCTGTTTGACTCACACCGTTAAAGGTGTAATCAGAAGTGGCATTAATGGTTGAGCTCACGTTAGCCATTGCCGTTGTTGGCAATGCGATTAGACCCAGTAGCGCAAGATTTTTAATTATTGTTTTCATCATTTGTCTTTCTTTTCCTTTGTTTCTTTTTAGTTAGCTAATTCAATTTTGCTAAAGTCGATTTTGTTTTCGGTTGGTGAACGCTCAATCGCGGCCACTTTCTTGTATTTCGTCACCATTATGTAACCAAAGCAGCCTAAAATTAGGCCAATAGCTAGGGCGCCAACCCACTGGATTTCTAAGAAGTTAAGCTGGAATAACAGAGTGAGACCACTCATTAAGGCAAGGTTGCCTATGATGTATTTCGTCTTGCCGAAGCGTTCAACGGTCAGGTTGAGGTTGTCGGTGTACAGACGAATTAACGAGTCGAGCGAGTTAACAACAAAGGTAATTCCAACCATCACCATAGCAAGGTTATAGAAGCCTGTTGTGGCGATCTCATTGGCGCTGTAGTAGTACAAAACGGTAAACCATACGGCGATTGGCAAGGATGGGAACACCATCATGGCAATCAGTACTTGGTAGGTCTTCAGGCCGCCGACAAAGCGTGATGTGAACTGACCAATCATGATGCTCCAAGCAAACCACCAGAATAGGTAGAACTCATGGTAATCATTCATCGGCAGTACGAAGTGGTGGATATTGCCAAAGTAGTCGCCAATCAAGGCGAAGGTGTTTACAAACTCGCCCACACCGGACTCTTTTGACATAAAGGCACCGGCCCACATTAATACGATAAGGCCTAAGAATAACCAAGTGCTGGCTAAGCTAAGAATACGCACATAACGTATGCTAGTACTTGAGTAGACAGCGGCGGCAATAATCACAAATACGATCAGATAGAAGCTGCTGACTATCGACTCACCATCGCCCATCTCGGGCAGGTACCAAGGTAAGTTGGTTAATAACAGGTAAGCGGTAAAGGCACAGGTACCGATAATCACTAAGTTATTAATAAACTTAATCACTGGGATCTCGAAGAACTTCACTCTTGGCTCTATCACACAAAAATAGAAACAGGTTAAGAAGTAAAATGCCCAGATTAAAAATGCCCAGAAACCAAACTCAATCGCTAATGGATTAGTAAAGCCGTACTCAGGGCTCGCGCTTAAGTCTGCATAACCAGCAAACTCCGTTAGCGGGAACATGATCAAGCCAACATCCAACCCCGAGGTAAATAGGATGGCGATAAAGGTAAAGGTGCGCACTGGCGTGACACCGATACACTTGACGTTACCCCAGCGATAAATCACAAAGGCAATGGCGGCGAAAGTAAATAATATCCCTATAGTTAGCCAGGTAGTCATTATTGAGCTCCTAACTTTTGTTTATTTAACATGGTTTGATCCTTGTTTTTATTATCGTTATGCCCGCTTTCAGCCAAATTTTGGCTGCAAAAATCCCTCAAGCCTTAATTGCCGCTTTTACGACAGTTAAGGTTTGATAAATTAAACGTGGCGATTAATGCCATTTAGCCGCAGTGGCTTAGGCTGGCTACCTATACGTAAACAGTTTGAAGAGGCGGCATAAGGATTGCCGAACATCTTCATCTCGTTTGTGGAGGGGCTTGGCTTAGCCCATGTACAGCACTGATGCGCTTGTGCATGAGCTAAGCTGCATGAGTTAAGCCAAAGCGATTACCTTGCTGGTGGTCGTTGTCTTTGCTGTTGTTGCCAATCTTGGCTAATAACCACTTCGGCAGTGCTTGGCGCCAGTGGTGTGTTACCTAAGATTAAGTCGGCGGCACGCTCGGCTAACATGATGGTTGGCGAGTTAAGGTTACCGTTTGGAATGGTCGGGAAAATTGAAGAATCAACCACCCTAAGACTCTGTATTCCATGTACTCGGGTGTCTGAGTCCACCACTGCCATTGCATCTTCTCCCATCTTGCAGGTGCAAGAGGGGTGGTAGGCACTTTCAACCGCACTTCTTACGAAACTGTCTATCTGCTCATCGGTTTCTACACTCATTCCTGGTTGGATCTCTTCACCGCGGAATTCATCTAGCGCTGGCTGGTTGATGATCTCTCGTGTTAAGCGAACGCAGGCGCGGAAACCTTCGATATCGTCTTGATGAGACAGGTAGTTAAATAGAATGCTAGGTGCCTGCTTAGGATCATCTGAGATGACTTTGACACTGCCGCGACTCTTAGGCTTGTTATGCCCTATATGCACCTGAAACCCATGTCCTGCAAAGGCCTCTTTACCGTCGTATCGCATAGCAGCTGGCAAGAAGTGATATTGCAGATCTGGCCACTCTAGTCCCGCTTTTGAGCGAATAAAGCCACAAGATTCGAAATGATTGGTCGCGCCTAGGCCCGATTTGTTCAGGATCCAGCGAGTGCCGATAAACAATTTATTCAGTGGGTCTAGTTTGCCGTTAAGCGATATAGGCTTAAGGCACTTAAACTGGAAGTAAAACTCGAGGTGATCTTGCAAGTTTTCACCCACACCAGGCAGCTCGTGTATTTGCTCAATACCAGCCTTGGCTAAGGTGTCTGCTGCGCCAATACCAGAGAGTTGTAAGATATGTGGCGACCCAATTGAGCCTGCCGATAACACCACTTCCTTATTGGCATTAACCTCTAACATCTTGCCTTTACGCTCAAAGCGTACACCTACGGCTTTGTTAGCTTCGCCTTGCTTGGTTGAAAACAGCACCTTGTGTACCTGAGCATGAGTGATAACGGTTAGGTTTTCACGCTTCATAGCAGGTCTTAGGTAGGCGTTAGCCGTTGACCAACGTACGCCATTTTTAACCGTCATATGCATAGGGCCAAAGCCCTCTTGCTGTGCACCATTGTAGTCGTTAGTGGCTAAGTAACCGGCGTCAATACCTGCTGCTACAAAGGCTTTGTAGAGCGGGTTTTTCATATTATTGCCGTTGTTGACTCCTAAAGGGCCATTTCCGCCGCGGTAGTCATCTTCGCCAAACGCCCAGCTTTCGGCTTTTTTGAAGTAGGGCAAGCAGTGAGCGTAATCCCAGTTTTTTGCACCTTGTTGCTGCCATTCATCGAAATCACGAGCATGGCCGCGTACATACACCATGCCGTTAATCGATGAAGAGCCACCTAACACCTTGCCTCGTGGGCAGTGCATACGGCGATTATCCAGGTAAGGCTCGGCATCGGTTTCAAATTGCCAAGCGTACTTCTTAGTGTTCATGGGGATCGATAATGCCGTTGGCATCTGGATAAAGATGCTCTTATCGCTGCCACCCGTTTCAAGTAATAGCACACGGTTATTCGAGTCGGCCGATAAGCGGTTAGCTAATACGCAGCCAGCGCTACCTGCACCAACGATAATATAGTCGTATTGTGGATTAGTTGTGGTCATATCAGCTCCTTAAAATGGACTTTCAAGAGGCTGCATACCTACATATACGGCTTTGATTTGGGTGTAAGCTTTTAGGGTCTCGCTGCCATTTTCACGGCCAATGCCTGACATCTTGTAACCACCCACTGGCATTTCGGCAGGGGAGGCGCCATAGGCATTTATCCAGCAAATACCGGCTTGCATCTGATGAATCACTCGGTGAGCGCGGGTGATGTCTTGAGTAAATACACCAGCTGCAAGCCCTAAACGGGTATCGTTAGCGCGGCGAACCACTTCTTCTTCATCGCTAAAGGGCAGTACTGACATCACCGGGCCAAAAATCTCTTCTTTGCTTATGGTCATCTCATCAGTGCAGTTACCAAAAATGGTAGGTGCAACAAAAAAGCCATTAGGGCTATTTTCAGGCTTAAGGGCGTGGCCACCGATAAGCAGCTCGGCGCCTTGTTGTTTACCTATCTCAATATAGCTCAGCACCTTGTCTTGGTGAGCCTTAGAGATTAGCGCGCCAAAATTAGTGTCTGGATCCATAGGATCACCACAAACGATATTGTTTTGAGTGCGGTTAACTAGCTTTTCGATAAACTGTGGGTAGATATCTTGTTGCACAAAAACGCGGGTACCGTTAGTGCAGATCTCACCCTGGGTGTAGAAGTTGCCTAACATGGCTGCGGATACCGCGTTGTCGATATCGGCATCATTGAAGATGATTAGCGGTGACTTACCGCCTAGCTCCATGGTGACCTCTTTGAGTGAGCTTGCCGCGGCGGCCATTACTTTCTTGCCGGTACCGACTTCACCTGTGAATGATACTTTGGCTATGTGGTCATTATTGGTTAGCCAAGCGCCAACGCGACCATCGCCTTGAACGACGTTAAACACACCATCAGGTACGCCTGCTTCGGTAAAGATCTCAGCCAGCTTTAATGCACCGAGGGGGGTTTCTTCCGAAGGTTTAAATATCATCACATTACCGCAAGCGAGTGCGGGAGCTGACTTCCAACAAGCTATTTGCAGCGGGTAGTTCCATGCGCCAATGCCGGCGCAAATCCCCAAAGGCTCGCGGCGAGTGTAATAAAAATCATCGCCTACGCTTTGTTGGTTGCCTTCGATGCTTGGGGCAAGACCAGCAAAAAACTCGATAGAGTCCGCTCCAGTGACAACATCGACCACCGAGGCCTCTTGCCAAGGCTTGCCCGTGTCTTGAACTTCAATGGCGGCGAGCTCATCGTTACGCTGACGAAGCAGTTCCACGGCTTTGAGTAAAATGCGGCTTCGCTCCATTGCGGTCATCTTCGACCAGGTTTCAAAGCCGGCTTTAGCACTTTCGATAGCGGCTTGTTGAATCTTATCGTCGGCGACTTCGACTAAATAACTCACTTCTCCATTGGCTGGATTGATGACTTCGAAGGTTTCACCTGTGGTATTTCTGAGGGCTTTGCCGTGGATATAATTGGCATAAACGACTAGTGACATCGGGTTTCTCCGTACTGCATGATCACTGCCTCGATAAAGGCTTTAGATAGAATTTGGGCCTGTTGGAACTCTTTCTCCGGGGTAGGGCTTAAGGCACTGCGTAGCCAGAAACCATCGATCATTGCAGCGGTTTGCTTGGCTGCGGTAATGGCTTGGGTTTTAGGAAGAAGTTTTTTGAAAGAGAACAAGAGGTTGCTATATAAACGTTGGCTATTGATGTGTTGTAGTCTGGCAAGGCCTTGCTCATGCATGGCTTGTGACCAAAAACTTAGCCAGGTTTTTGTTGCGGGTCTTGAGCGCTGTAACTCGGTGAAGTTGGCTTCAACAATAGCATGTAGCCTTTCTAGCGGCAGCATAGATTTGCCAGAGGTGCGACTAAGTAAGGCTTGTTTAAGTTGTTCTAAGAGATACTTTTGCGTTGCTTCAATCAGGCCCTGTTTGCCACCGAAGTAGTGACTGATGAGTCCAGAAGATAAACCGGCTAAACCGCTAATAGTATTGATAGTGGTGTTATGTAAACCGTGGCGCTCAACAGAGACTAAAGTGGCTTCGATGAGTTGTTGCTGTCGAACGGTTTTCATTGGCGGGCGCGGCATAAAGAGCAAATTCCTGAGTACAGTGATTGAATGTTATTTTTGGTGTTATTTTTATTATTATTTTGTATTTTTTATTGTTGATTGAGCGTTCAATTAATAACAACTCTAATGGTTAGAGTTGTAACGATCAAGCTTTATTCAAAAGTGTGACGCACCTCGCGGATTTTATTTTGCGAATTGTGGCAGAAGCAAAGTGTTTGCAAGTTATTGTTTATTAGTCAGTAAATCGACTGCTGCAATTTTATTCATTGAGGTCAGATGAGTTACAAATTAAATTTGAATAAAAATTAGTTTTAGCTGTAATCGTTATCGAATTGGTGCGGTTGTGAGCAAAAGGCTGAGATTTACTTGAGTAACCGGCGCTACTTTTAGAGAACCCTATTAGACTTAGGAAATTGGGTTTGATAGCGGGAAAGAGTCGGTAAAAAAAGGCGCCCCATTGGGGCGCACAAACACAAGCAACTTTTGCAGCAGGCTCAATCAATCTTGAGGCGATTGGATTAACCGATTTAATCGGCTGGCTTACTCTGTTTTGTCTGTTAGTCTTCTAAGTAATTTAAAATGCCCATGGCCGCATCACGGCCTTCAGCTATCGCTGTAACGACTAAGTCAGAACCTCGTACCATATCGCCGCCAGCAAACACCTTAGGGTTGCTGGTTTGAAATGGATTGTCGGCCAGTTTTGGTGCTTTCACTAAGCCCCATTCATTAAGTTCAATATTGTGCTCCGTTAACCATGCTGCTGGACTTGGTTGAAAGCCAAAGGCGATGATAAGCGCATCGGTATCTAATACTTGTTCGCTACCCGCTATTGGCTCTGGGCGGCGGCGACCACTATCATCGGCTTCTCCTAATCGAGTCTCGATACATTCGATACCAACCACTTTGCCATCGTCAGTTTTGATTGCCGTCGGTTGGCGGTTAAATAGAAACTCGACTCCCTCCTCACGGGCATTTTGCACTTCACGGCGTGAACCTGGCATATTGTCCTCGTCACGGCGATAGGCACAGGTCACTCGGGCAGCCCCCTGACGCACCGCAGTGCGAACACAGTCCATAGCGGTGTCTCCACCGCCGAGAACCACAACATGCTTACCTTCAAGGCTGAGATAGGGATTGTCTAAGCACTCAGTACCCATAATATTATGAGTGTTGCCAATCAAGTAAGGCAGCGCCTGATGCACACCATCAGCATCTTCGCCGGGCAGATTAGCCTTCATCGCTGTATAGGTACCCATCCCTAGGAATACGGCGTCGTACTCTTCAATCAATTGCTTAAAGTCGAGATCTATACCTACGGTAACCCCAAGCTTGAATTCGATGCCCATGCCTTCGAGTACAGTGCGGCGAACTTGCATCACCTCTTTGTCGAGTTTAAATGATGGAATACCGTAGGTGAGTAGACCTCCTATTTGTGGGTTTTTATCAAACACCACAGCGTTAACACCATTGCGGGCTAAGATATCGGCGCAGCCAAGTCCTGCAGGACCTGCGCCAACAATAGCGACACGCTCTTTGCGCGGCGTGACTTTCGACATGTCCGGGCGCCAGCCCTGTGAGATAGCGGTGTCGGTAATGTATTTTTCAACATTACCAATAGTCACAGCGCCAAACTCTTCGTTAAGTGTACAGGCGCCTTCACAGAGTCTGTCTTGTGGGCAAACACGGCCACAGATCTCGGGTAAGGTGTTAGTCTCATGGACTAAGTCGGCCGCCTCCATAATGCGTCCCTGTTTGGCTAGTTGCAGCCAGTTAGGGATATAGTTGTGCAGTGGGCATTTCCATTCACAATAAGGGTTACCGCAATCTAAACAGCGGTCAGCCTGCTCTTTTACTTGTGGTTGGGCAAAAGGCTGATAAATCTCAATAAACTGCGTGGCACGCTGTTTGGCTGCGTGTTTAGTTGGGTCTTTACGACCAACCTCAAGAAACTGAAAATCATTGCTCATTTTGGTATTACCCCGCTATTACTGCTAGTGCAGGTTCAGGTTGTTCTAACTTCAACAGATCGCTCAGTTCAACATTTTTAGGTTTGACCAAAATGAAGCAATCCAACCAGTTTTCAAAATCACTTAAGATCATCTTGGCATGTTCACTATTAGTCTCTTTAACATGTTGTTCAATCAAGTCGCGTAAATGTTGTTGCTGAATCGGCGACTGGACTTTATGGGTGTCGACCATCTCAGTATTAACCCGGCGGTTAAAGCGGCCAAATTGGTCAAATACGTAGGCGAACCCGCCTGTCATACCCGCGCCGAAGTTAACCCCTGTCTTGCCAAGCACGACAACGATACCGCCTGTCATGTATTCACAGCCGTTATCACCTAAGCCTTCAACAACGGCAATAGCCCCTGAGTTACGTACAGCAAAACGTTCACCAGCTTTACCTGACGCGAATAGCTTGCCGCCAGAAGCGCCATATAAACAGGTGTTGCCTAAAATGGCTGAACGTTCACTTTTAAAGGGGCTTCCAAGCGGCGGGTAGACACAAATTTTACCGCCAGACATGCCTTTGCCCACATAGTCGTTGGCATCACCGCAGAGCATTAGTTCAAGCCCGGGCACATTCCACACCCCAAAGCTTTGGCCTGCGCTGCCGTTAAACTTCAAGGTGATAGGGGCCTTGGCACCGTCACGGCCAGCATGAGTGGCAATGAAACCTGAAAGGCTAGCGCCAACAGAGCGGTCGGTATTGTTGATATTAAACATCTCACAAATCGACACTCCAGCTCTTACTGCTTCTTTGCAATCGGCTACCAGGCGCTGATTTAGCTGGCCTTTGTCTGAAGGCTGATTGATTTCACGCCAAGTGACTGCAGAGCTTTCTGGTACCTGTGGACGATATAGGATCGGCGCTAAATCTAAGCTTTGTTGCTTGGACGTTTCTCCTTCGATTGCCGCCAACCAGTCACTTCTGCCGACAAGCTGTTCAAACTCACTAACTCCCAGTGCCGCCATGTACTCACGGATCTCTTGAGCGACAAACTCAAAATATGTCATTACCCGTTCAGGTAGGCCGTGATAATGTTCATTACGAAGCTTTTGATTTTGGGTTGCTACACCAGTGGCACAGTTGTTCAGGTGACAAATACGCAGATACTTACAACCAAGGGCAATCATAGGCACGGTTCCGAAACCAAAACTTTCGGCGCCAAGAAGCGCGGCTTTGATAACGTCTTTGCCGGTTTTTAAGCCGCCATCAACTTGTAGGCGAATTTTATGGCGCAGACCATTAGTAACCAGTGATTGATGCACTTCGGCAAGACCTAACTCCCAAGGGCTACCGGCATACTTAACCGAGGTAATTGGGCTTGCCCCTGTGCCGCCGTCATATCCTGATATGGTGATCATGTCGGCGTATGCTTTAGCCACACCAGTAGCGATTGTTCCGACACCGGGTTCAGAGACCAGCTTGACTGATACCAATGCCTTAGGATTGATCTGTTTTAAGTCGAAAATTAGCTGGGCTAAATCTTCGATGGAGTAAATATCGTGATGCGGCGGCGGAGAGATCAGCGTGACACCCGGGCGAGCATTACGCAGCGCGGCAATTTCGACACTGACCTTGTCACCGGGAAGCTGTCCACCTTCGCCAGGTTTTGCGCCCTGAGCGACCTTAATCTGTAACACTTCCGCATTAACCAAGTAATGTGCGGTAACGCCGAATCGACCCGATGCAATCTGCTTGATGGCAGAGTTCCCGTCGGTGCCAAAGCGGCGTGGATCTTCACCGCCTTCTCCAGAGTTGGAGCGGCCGCCCAAACGGTTCATAGCCACTGCTAATGCTTCGTGTGCCTCGGGGCTGAGTGCTCCAATGCTCATCGCCGCACTGTCGAAACGTGGGTATAAGGTTTTTGCCGCTTCTACTTTTTCGATCGATACCGGAGCAAGTTCGCCTTTGACTTCAATTAAGTCACGCAATGTTGCTACCGGACGATTATCCACAAGCTCTGCAAATCGCTTATAGGCGGGGTAGTCCTGATCTCGCAAGCTTGCTTGTAAGCTATTAACCACATCAGGGTTAAAGCAGTGATACTCGCCGCCTTCTACATATTTTAGTAAGCCACCTTGTGACAATGGTTGATGGGCTCTAAAGGCATGCTTATGAAGCAGTTGCTGATCTTGTTCTATTAGTTTGAAGCTGGCCCCTTGAATACGGCTAATTACGCCGTTAAAGCATAATTTGACCACTTCATCTGCAAGGCCAATGGCCTCAAATTGTTGGCTACAGCGATAAGATGCGACGGTGCTAATGCCCATTTTGGACATGATCTTACGTAGTCCCTTGTCTATGCCGTAACGGAAATTGAGCATCAAGTCGCGGGTATTTTCAACACCGTTACGCTTTGCAAGATCGGAGATGCATTCATAAACAAGATATGGATAAATCGCCGTAGCGCCAAAGCCAAGTAGAACAGCGAAATGGTGCGGATCCCTTGCCGATGCGGTTTCTACGATAATGTTGGTGTCACAGCGCAGACTATTATTGACTAAGACCTGCTGCACAGCGCCGACAGCCATAGCTGCTGGGATCACTTGCTTTGATTTGGCGGTAGCGCGATCTGATAACACTAACAACGTGGTACCGGAGCGAGCTAAGCGATCGGCTTCGTCACAGATGCGCTTCAAGGCCGCTTCTAGCCCTTCGCTGAGGTCATAATTCAAGTCAACTGTGTTGGCGCGATAATAAGTACTATCGAGAGCCATCAGCTGGTTGAAATCACTAAATAGCAACACTGGCGAATTAAACATTACCCGATAAGCGTGGCCTGTGGTTTCGTTAAATAGGTTTTGCTCACGACCCGCGCAAGTGGTCAGTGACATCACATGCTTTTCTCGCAAAGGGTCGATAGGTGGGTTGGTCACCTGGGCGAACTTTTGACGGAAATAGTCATAGATGGTGCGAGACTTTTTTGATAGTACAGCCATAGGTGTGTCATCACCCATAGAGCCTGTTGCTTCCTCACCCTTTTGGGCTAGCACCCAAATAATTTGTTCGAGCTCTTCTCGTGAATAGCCAAACTGCTTTTGGTATTGCAGCAGCTGAGCGTCGTTAAACTCGCGCTTGCCTTGCTCATTTGGACCAAAATCTTCGGCGGGCTTGAGTACTTTACTGTTTTTAGCCATCCATTCTTTATAGGGATGGCGACGTTTGAGGTCGTTATCGATCTCAAACGACGAGTAAAGTTGGCCATTTAAGGTGTCCAGAACCAGTAGTTCTCCTGGACCGACTCGGCCTTTTTCTATCACCTCATCGGGGCCGTAGTCCCAAATTCCGACTTCTGAACCTAAGGTTAAAATCCGGTCTTTGGTAATGACATAGCGTGACGGGCGTAGACCATTTCGGTCCACAGCGCAGGCCGCATGGCGGCCATTGGTCATTACGATGCCCGCGGGTCCATCCCAAGGTTCCATATGCATAGAGTTAAAGTCATAGAATGCTTTAAGCTCTTCATCCATTTCTGGATTACTTTGCCATGCTGGTGGAATAAGCAGACGCATGGCTCGGTATAAATCCATGCCGCCGGCTAGCAGCATATCAAGCATATTATCGAGGGACGAAGAGTCTGAGCCGGTCTCATTTACGAAAGGAGCGGCTTGTTGTAAATCGGCAAGTAGTGGTGCTGTAAACTTGTAAGCACGGGCTCTTGCCCATTGGCGATTACAAGTGATGGTGTTTATCTCACCGTTATGCGCGAGGTATCTTAATGGCTGAGCCAGTGGCCACTTAGGTGAAGTATTTGTTGAGAACCGCTGGTGGAATAAACAGATCGCACTCTGCAAGCGTATATCTGCCAAGTCGCTATAAAAAGCGGGCAGATCCGCAGGCATCATCAAACCCTTGTAGACGATAACTTGGCCTGAAAGACTGGCAACGTAGAAGTCGTTATCGTGGGTGAGCTGTTGTTCTACTCGGCGCCTTGCCATATATAGGCGGCGCTCTAAATCTTTTTCTCGCCAACCGATAGGGGCGTTAATTAACACCTGTACGATCTGTGGTTGGCTAGCTTTACCTATAGGGCCAAGTACGTTGCTATTAACTGGTACGTCTCGCCAGCCTGCAACACTTAAGGTCTCTTTCTGCAGCTCTTGCTCAATGAGCTGCTTGGCTTGAGAAGCTAAAATGGCATCTTGGCTGAGAAACAGCATTCCCACCGCAAAGCGACGACTAAGGTGCCACTCATTTTCTTCGGCAATCGCTTTGAAGAAATTAATCGGTAATTGCATCAGTAGACCACAGCCATCGCCGGTGCGACCATCTGCTGCAATACCACCACGATGCTTCATTCGGTCTAGGCCGTGAATAGCGGTACGTACAATTCGGTGACTCGGTTCACCGTCCATCTGGGCGATTAAGCCAAATCCACAATTGTCCCGCTCAAAACTTGGATGATATAAGCTCATTACTACACTCCCTAACCTCGACTGATACAACTCGGGAAATAAAGCAAAAATATCTATAGATATGCACCCGAATCAATCAAATTAACCCCATGAGTGGTAAAGGTCAAACCTATTTATTGCATAAAAAATAACTTAACCGTGTGGTTTCATACGCTCGTATTACTTGGTTTACCTTAACGTAAACTGTAAAATTGCACGTATAACCTTATGAATAAAAAGAATTTTAAATTCACCCCTTTCTATTGTTTACGGTTTTGTAACAAATTGGTTGATTGTACTTGATTTCAGTAAAGTGATTTTTATTGCAAATACAGTGAAATGATAATCACTGCAACTTGTGATTATTTATGCATTGATAACCGCTAAAGTTGTTAACTAACAGCAGACAGTCTAACTGCTCGGTATTACGGTTATTTGAGCTAGCGCTAATTAATGTTTTTTAGAACTGGTTAAAATAGCGCAAATTCATTGGCTAGGTGATATTGCAGTTGGGACTGGATAGTTACGTAAATACCTTCGGTGGTGTGTGTAAGCAAAAATATGGCGAGCGGATCCGTAAGCTGACAATCGATGCAAAGTTTACTTGCCCGAACCGTGATGGCACTTTGGGAAAGGGCGGTTGTACCTATTGCAATGTGGCATCTTTTAGCCACGAGCATAAGACCGAGCTATCTATTCAAGAGCAACTGGCTCAAGGCAGAGAGCGATTATCTTCTAAATCCTCTAAGTACATCGCTTATTTTCAGGCTTATACCAGTACCTATGATGAGTACCTAGTATTAAAGCAAAAGTACGATGAGGCTATTCAAGATAGCGACATCGTTGGCCTTTGTGTTGGCACTCGCCCAGATTGTGTTCCCGATGAGGTGCTAGAGTTATTAGTTGGCTACCAAAACGATGGTGTTGATGTTTGGTTGGAGCTAGGGCTACAGTCAGCTAATGATAAGACGCTGAAGAAGATCAATCGTGGTCATGATTTTGCCGCTTATGAAGATACGGTTATTCGTGCGCGTAAGCTTGGCATTAAAGTATGCACTCACTTGATCTTGGGCTTACCGGGTGAAGAGCATCAAGATTACCTGCAAACACTTGATAAGGTATTGAGCGTCGGTGTTGATGGAATGAAGATACATCCATTGCACATTGTTGAAGGCAGCACCATGGCTAAAGCATGGCGCAATAATAAGATGAGTCTGCTTGAGCTAGAGGACTATGCTTATAGCGTAGGCGAGTTAATTCGCCGAACCCCTAAAGAGGTGATATTTCACCGCGTGACGGCTTATGCGAAAAAGCCAATGCTATTAGGGCCTGATTGGTGTGCTTATCGTTGGAATGGTCTCGTCGCTATTGTTGACGATCTAGAAGCTAAAGGTGGTCAAGGAGCTTATCTTGAGATTGAGCAAGACCCTGCTGCTTAACTTTGTTGAGTGAAAAATATTCAGTGTTAGCTATTAATCCTATGGCTTATAGTGATTTTGTTTAATTTGATGTTGTTAAATAGTTAAATTGGCGGGAATTTTAGACTCATATGACACTAGTTGTTGCGCCTAAGATTTTAGCGGGTATTATGTGGTAAAATCGAGTTTTTGTATACACGACAATATTTTGAGAGGTGCCTAAATGGCAGCAGCTGAATTAGAATCAATCTTAGATCTTAATACACTGGAGCAATACTGCAGTGCAATTGGTGCAGGTACGCTACTTAAAAGCGTCGTTTTGTTTGAACAACTTATGCCTGAATACGTTGGCAATTTAGTCAGTGCACAGCAGGCAAATGATAAAGATACACTTTGCAGCGAAGCGCACAAATTTAAAGGCGCGGCGGGTTCAGTAGGTCTTAAGCGTATTCAACAATACGCTCAGTTATTACAGCATGGCGAAGATGCGGCTTGGGAACAAGAACACGCAGTATGGTTAAATGAAATTGTTGAATATGCATCGAAAGATCTACAGCAATTAAAAGAATATTTGGAGTCTAAGGTTTAACTAAACCGACTCTTGTATTTAATAGCGCAGCTTGGGTTTCCCACTGCGCTATTTTTTTATCCAAAATTTACTTGTGTTAGTCGATTATCTTGTACATTTTTGATTCAGTTCACAAACTAATCAAGCTAGTTAAAGGTTCACTAACAGATTTATGCTAGAGTTAGATTGAACTTATAGATAAATAATGTCGTTGGTAATCTGTTTTATGAAACATCTCCCGAGTTTAAAAAATCTGTTCTATTTGGTGAATCTACATCAAGAGCAGAATTTTAATAGAGCGGCCAAAATCTGTCATGTTAGTCAATCGACCTTGTCTAGCGGTATTCAAAACCTTGAAGAACAGTTGGGACACCAACTTATTGAACGGGATCATAAATCATTTATCTTTACCGCTATTGGCGAAGAGGTCGTGATGCGTTCGCGTAAGTTATTGACTGATGTTGATGATCTTGTCGAGCTAGTTAAGCACCAAGGTGAGCCTATGACTGGAGAGATCCGTTTAGGTTGTATTCCAACAATTGCCCCTTTTCTGCTGAGTAATGTGGTTCAACATTGCAAGCAGGTTTACCCTGAGCTGACGCTATTTTTAAAAGAAGACACCACAGATAGGCTGATTGATGCACTAGGCAAAGGAGAGTTAGATCTGTTGTTGCTAGCTCTTCCTGTGGATACCAGCGGTTTCCATAGCATGAAGGTGGGCATTGACCCGTTTAAGATGGTGGTACATAAAGATTTAACAGATGAGATCCACGAGCCGATTGACTACCAAGATTTGCCCGATGAGAGTATCTTCCTGTTACAGGCTGAGCATTGTATTACTGGACATGCGATAACGGCGTGTCAGTTAGGGGAGAGCGTTAAGATTAATCCGTTTGCAGCTACGAGTTTGCATACCTTAGTGCAAATGGTGAACTGTAAACTGGGTACCACCTTTCTGCCACAGATGGCTATTGATGCGGGGATTTTGAATAATACCGATCTGACGACAATGGCGCCACCAGGTGAAACCCCTTATCGAGATATTGGCTTAGTCTGGCGACAAACGTCGAGTCGGATCCTGACCTTCAGAACCTTGGGATTAGAGATCCAAAAGCTGTTGCAACAATCAGATTCGCTATAAGATCAAACAAAAAAGCCGATATTACTATCGGCTTTTTTGGCTATAAGTTTTGAGCATTGATGTACTAGGTATTTTTAGGCGAAACACCAAAGACTTCGATGGAGTGCTGCTTACCTTTTAGCTTAATGGGACCTAGGCTGTTTAGGTTATATTGTGAGTCGCTATATTCCAATCGTGACTGTAATGAACCTGAAATAAGCATGCGCTGCCCTAGAGGATTACACTGATCTTGCAGTCGCGCTAAGGTGTTAAGTACGTCGCTAAAAAAGCTAATCTCTTGCTTCTGTACACCAACAACCGCAGCTACGACTTGCCCACAGTGAGCTGCAGCTTTAAATTTTGGAACAAAGCCGTACTGTTCTTCAAAATATTGTCTCTGCCAGCTAAGCTGCTGACTGAACTCATGATAAATATTGAAGCATCGATCTTCTTTAATCCCGTCTTTGAGTGGCCAGTGGATTAATACCGCATCGCCCATATAGCGATATATTTCAGCCTCATTGTTAGTCACGGTGTCGGCTAACAGGCTAAAGCTATCTTGGATTAAACGGCTAAAACGATAATCACCAAGAGACTCTGCATGAGTGGTTGAGGCCACCATATCTAAATAAAGAAATAATCGTTGCTCATATCTTGGCTTATGGTATTTACCTAAACCTATATTAAACAGCACTCTAGGGCCAACGAGTAACGCCATCTGTTCAATAAAAGCTAGGCCAACACGAACCACAACCAAATAAACAATCAGTGCTTGGAATGAAGGACTATAGAGAATGTGCGCAGTTAACATTTGGCGCAAGGTGGTCATATGATTCTCAATGGCCCACATATTTAGGTATTGAGTAATATAAGCCAGCGTAGTGGCGCCTAAAAGTAGGAATAAGCCCTTAAAAACTACAGAGAAAACATAAGGTAAGCGATTGATTGCACTAAAGTCGGCAATTAAGTTCGACATCCAGTGAAGGCTACCGAAAATAATACCCATATAAATAGAAAGCGTGGCTAAGTCAGCGGAACCAATGGCCCACTGTGGAAGTTCTGGAGTTTGCGCGTATCTAAAGAATACGAAAGCCGCCATGGCTGTAGTCCAAGCGAACATAGCAAAGGCTAATTTCTTCGCTTGTATATGTGCTTTCACTATTAAAGGGGTATCCAAATACTACATAATTTTAGGAGGCGCCATTTTATAGAATATCTCCCTACTTTTACCAGTAGTATTTGTGATCTAAGTCAAATGAGTGTGATTTTTGAAACAAAAACCGCTTAAAGCAGCTGTGAAAGTATTTTTTGGGTAAATTGGGTTTTTAAATAAAAACCTCTAGGGTTAGTTTGGGTGAGCTCTCCATCGCGTCCAATACTATCAGTTAGTACTTGGCTATTTGCAGCCTTTGGTCGTAACTGTAAAACTTCACCATGACGAGCAGTGACCCTGTCGACTTGGCCCATTGAGATAAATTCCATTATCTCTTCCCAGTCCTGCTTGAGAAGTTCGCTTTCTTCAATCGATGGCTGCCACAGAATAGGTGAGCCAATTTGACGGTCGGCTAATGGGATCTCTCGATCACCTTGTACTGGGATCCACAGAACCTGCTGTAGCTTATGGCACACAACACTGTCTTCCCAAGTTAAGCCTTGTATATTGGTAAGTGGAGCGACAGTCACATAGGTCGTTTCCAATACTCTGCCTAGACGGCTGATTGGAATCGTCTTCAGCTCTACACCCAAATGTACAAAATCCTGTTCAGGCTTTGAGCCCGCCAAGGCGCCGAGTTCCAGCTCTATTAATTGACCAACCCAGCCTTTATGGCGTTTTAAATCTTGAGGCATCTCGATGCCATGAAAATGCGCGAGTTGGCCTAGGGTTAATCCTGCCATGGATTCAGCGCGTTGCATCAATTCTGCGATGCTATTTGGAGAGTGGAGTGATTTCTTCATGTGGGTAATTTTACCTGAGTAACGGCGTTAATTAAACTGGATAAAAAACAAACACTGGTTCATTTTGTTGAAGAGAATGGAGAATAATTTATCTAAGTTCATGAATTGCAGGGTGATCTTGTTTTTGTGGCAATGCTTTTATTCATTAGTTGTAGAGTTACACCACTGCTTTCCCGCTTTTTCCAACATAGTTATCCACAGATTTGTTGGATAACTCCAATCTATTGACTCACTACTGAAATAAATGTGATCTGTCAATGCAATTATTTAGCGCTTTTTGGCTTTTTTATAGCGCTAAACTATTGCACTTGTGAATAACACCCTTAAGTCATTTATCAGTTTATGGGATTTAATTTCATTGGTTAAAAAGTAATCGATTATAAGTGGGGTAGCTATAATTGGTTTTACCTTTAATTTTAAGTTGTTGATTTAAAGGTATATGTATGTCATTTGTTTGTCTGTGTAAAATTAGTTAATTCAGCCTTAAAGCATAAGTTCTTAGACTTTAATTGAGTTTCCAACAGAGATATCCACAGTTTTTGTGGATATCATGAGTTATTCAGTAACCGCTCTGTTGATAAGGTTGGCATTAAAGAGGATTTATCCAAAGAAATGTGGTTAACAGATATTTGCCGCCGGACACGCTTTGTGAAACAATCGAAAGATTAATAGTTAATAGTTCGGAGTCCATGTGATTGATAGTGACGGCTTTCGCGCAAATGTGGGCATCATTATCTGTAATCGCTTTGGGCAGGTTATGTGGGCAAGACGATTTGGCCAACATTCCTGGCAATTTCCTCAGGGTGGCGTTGACGATGGAGAGTCAGCAGAAGAGGCCATGTATCGTGAGTTATACGAAGAAGTAGGATTAAAGCCAGAACATGTGCAAATTCTAACATCGACGCGATCATGGTTACGCTATAGGCTACCTAAGCGGTTAATCAGACAAGATAGTAAACCCGTGTGTATAGGGCAAAAACAGAAGTGGTTTTTGCTACAATTGAAAAGTGCCGAAACTGCTATAGATCTTAACGCAAGTGGTCATCCAGAGTTCGATGATTGGCGTTGGGTGAGTTATTGGTATCCAGTAAGACAAGTCGTTTCTTTTAAAAGAGATGTTTACCGTAAAGTCATGAAAGAGTTTGCGGTGACCACTTTACCTCTACAGGTTAAAGAGTCGAATAACAGAAGACGAGGTATGCGTAGAAACTAAATAGGGAGGTTTGCGTTAGTGCTCAAAACACTTAGAGATATCACACAAGCAGTAGCTTCAGCTCGCGACCTTCAATACGCGTTAGAGTTGCTGGTTACGCAAACCAAACAAGCTATGAAGACCGAATGTTGCTCAATCTATATTATAGAAGAGCAACACCTTGTTCTTTCAGCGACCGATGGCCTAGATCCTTCAGCAGTTAATCGTGTAAAACTCCCCATTACTCAAGGCTTAGTCGGGCTTGTTGCCCAGCGTGAAGAAGCCATTAACTTAGCCGACGCGGCTACACATCCTAGATTTAAGTTACTCCCTGAAGTTGCCGAAGAAGCTTATAGCGCTTTTCTTGCTGTGCCCATCGTTTATCAAAAATTGGTGATAGGTGTCATCGTTGTTCAGCAAGTTCAAGCGCGGCAATTTAGTGAAGGAGAAGAAGCATTTTTAATGACTCTCGCGGCGCAACTCGCCGTGGCTATAAAGGGGCTGACTCATAGGAGCAAGTCTGACGATAGCCTGTTGCAGCGTTATTACACAGGAACTCAAGCGTCAAAAGGGATCGCGATAGCTAAGGCGTTAGTGCTTGGTGGGCAGATCTCTTTTGATCTTGTAGAGAACAGAGCACAGTCAATCGCTGCTGAGTTACTTCGTCTTCAAGAAGCAATGAACCGCAGTAAAGACTTATTAGTTGGTTTATCGCAGCGTTTTGACAGAGAGAAAGATGAAGAGGCCGCGTCTATATTTAATGCCTTGTTACTGTTACTTGAAAAAGGCAGTCTAGGCGGCGAGTACATTAAAGACGTTAGCTCTGGTTGGTGCGCTGAAACCGCGGTTTGTCGTGTGTCAAAACGCTATATAGAACACTTTGAGTCGATGAGTGATCTGTATCTAAAAGAGCGGGCTAGTGACATAAGAGATCTGGGGCAAAGGGTGCTTAGGCAGTTGATTGAGCCTAATAAGATTTTTTTAGAGCCAGAAACTCCTGTTATCTTAATTGCGCGTGAAGCGAGCACTACGCTGTTAGCTGAATTTCCAAGACAAAAGCTTGCCGGTATTGTGACCGAGTTTGGTGGGGCTAATTCCCACGCCTCTATTCTTGCTCGAGCAATGGGAGTGCCTGCGATAATTGGTGTCGATGGCATCTTAAGCGCTAACATTGACCAGTCGCAAATAATCATCAACGCTAATCGTGGTCAGGTGATTATTGAGCCTACCGCATTTGTACTCTCTGAATATCAGAGCTTAATTGCTGCACAAGTCGAGCAGCAGCGTCAGTATGCCAAAGAGCTATCTTTAAAAACTGTTACCTCAGATGGTAAAAGAATTTATCTGTATATTAATAGTGGCTTACTCTCTAGTGTTGACTCTGAAACTGGTAGCGACTCAGATGGTATCGGGCTGTATCGTACCGAGATCCTGTTTATGCTCAAGCAGTGCTTTCCTGGTGAGATAGAGCAGCTTGAGATTTATAGAAAAGTCCTAAAAGCTGCAGGCGACAAGCCCGTAGTGATGCGTACCCTTGATGTCGGGGGAGATAAACCCCTAGACTATTTCCCTATCGTGGAAGATAACCCGTTTCTAGGTTGGCGTGGTATTCGTCTGTCACTGGATCATCCGGAGTTGTTTCTTATTCAACTTCGTGCCATGTTGCAAGCAGCGATAGGCTCACAGCAATTACATATCCTCCTCCCTATGGTCAGTAGCCTCGAAGAGGTCGATTTAGCGCTTATCTATTTAGAGCAAGCCTGCCAAGAGTTAACTGCTGAATTAGGTAAGTTAATCACTATGCCAAAAGTGGGCATCATGCTGGAAGTCCCTGTGCTGCTGTATCAGCTCGATGAAGTTGCTAAACGGGTGGACTTTGTCTCAGTAGGTTCGAATGATTTAACCCAATACCTGCTAGCGGTAGATCGTAATAATCCAAGCGTGAGTCCTTTGTTTGATAGCTATCATCCCGGAGTGCTGAGAGCACTTAAGTTTGCAGTCGAACGTTGTAACGAGCATAAGTTGCCGATTAGCGTTTGTGGCGAGTTGGCAGGTGAACCTCTAGGTGCGGTGTTGTTAATTGCCATGGGGTACGAGCAACTGAGTATGAACCAAGCCAGCTTAGCGCGGATCAATTATCTATTGAGACGGGTTTCCCAAACTGAGTTGAATCAGTTATTGGATGATGTATTAAAGCTTAATAGTGGTGAAGAGGTGAGGATACTCGTGAGCCAGTATTGTGAGCAAAAGGGTCTGGCATCGGTATTGAGTTAAAACAGCCAATACTCTATTAACTGCAACTTGATTGCTTTAAGCTTTATAAATAATAACGAATAAAGGTAGCGCTTGTGGAAAGCTGGCTATATATATTGTGCATCTGCCTAGTGCTAGGTGCGGGAATTGGCTTTATGGCCGGACTGCTTGGGATCGGTGGTGGTCTGATTGCGGTTCCTGCATTGCTGCATATCCTGCCACAAATCGGCATTGCGCCAGAAAGCTTACCCCATGTTGCGATTGCCACCTCTTTAGCCGCAATTATTCTCACTTCGCTCTCTTCTGCTCGTGCTCACCATAAACGAGAAAACATTCCTTGGCCGTTATTTAAATCCATGCTGCCAGGCTTCGTGTTAGGAGCAATGTGTTCAGGTTTTATCTCTGAAATGATCCCCGCTAAATCATTACAACAAATTTTTGCACTGTTTGTTATCTTGATGGCCGTGCAAATGGCATTCCCGTTTAAAGCTGAATCTAATCGGGCTATGCCGGGCCCAATTAGCTTATTTTTTGCTGCCACATGTATAGCAATAATTGCTGCGTTGATGGGGATCGGCGGTGGAGTGCTTTTAGTGCCGTTTTTAACCTGGTGCGGTTTACAGATGCGGTATGCCGTTGGTTTCTCTGCGGCAACAGGCTTATTAATCGCCTCGTTTGGCAGTATTGGTTATACGCTAGCGGGGTGGAATACAAGCAGCCTACCGGATTGGACCCTAGGCTACATCTATTTACCTGCATTGGTAGGCATTGTTTCGACGTCTATGTTGATGGCACCAGTGGGCGCGCGGGCAGCAACTAATTTACCAACGGTGAAATTGAAGCGTTTTTTTGCCGTCTTCCTTGCCCTAGTTGGTCTTAAACTTGTTTTAGCATAATGTTCTATTGAGCTATTATTGCTAGTATTTCTTTGGTTGGCGCTGAGAGTAAGCTCAGCAACTCTTTTTATAGGTAGATAATCATGAAACAGTATTTAGATCTTTGTCAGCGAATCATTGATGAAGGAACTTGGGTGGAGAATAGTCGAACGGGTAAACGTTGCCTCACCGTGATTAATGCTGACTTGGTTTATCATGTAGATAAAAATGAGTTCCCACTTATTACGACCCGTAAGAGTTTTTATAAAGCGGCAATAGCAGAGCTGCTCGGTTACATTCGTGGATATGACAATGCTGCTGATTTTAGGGCGATAGGTTGCAACACTTGGAACGCCAATGCTAACGATAACCAAGCATGGCTCGATAACCCACATCGTAAAGGTACTGACGATATGGGGCGCGTGTATGGTGTGCAAGGCCGCGCTTGGAGTAAGCCTGATGGCGGAAGCATAGATCAATTACGTAAAATTGTTGATGACTTATCACAGGGAATAGATGATAGAGGCGAGATCCTAAGCTTTTATAACCCAGGTGAGTTTCATATGGGCTGTTTGAGACCTTGTATGCACACCCATAACTTCTCGTTAGTAGGCGATACTCTACACCTAACCAGTTTTCAGCGTTCATGTGATGTGCCATTAGGGCTTAACTTTAACCAAGTGCAGGTATTTACCTTGCTGGCGTTAATGGCGCAGATCACCGGTTTTAAAGCGGGAAAGGCTTACCATAAGATCGTCAACGCCCATATTTATGAAGATCAGTTAGAGTTGATGCAGGATGTTCAGCTTAAGCGTGAACCTTTTAATTCTCCTAAACTTGTCATTAATCCTGATATAAAGTCACTTGAAGATCTTGAAACTTGGGTAACAATGGATGATTTTGAGGTGACAGGTTACGAGCATCACGAAGCAATTAGCTATCCTTTTTCAGTGTAGTTAACTTGTTAAAAACCAGATTTTAAACTCGCCGAACGGCGAGTTTTTGTTATTAAGTGCGTTAGCCTCTCTAAAATCACTTCTTATACTTTCCCGCTTCAAACTGAATTATATCTGTAAAAAACTCCTGATTTTTTGGTGCCTTAAGTCTGTTTTCAGCTTTGCTTCAGTTAGTTGTTGCTGATAAATCGAGCGATTGCTCGATATTTTCGAAGCCTTGAAAGTATGTTATTTAAGCTCTCACTTTTAAGGAAAAATAGACTTACAATATAGATCGCCGTTTTACTTGCTAAAAAAGTGTGATCTTCAGCACTTTATTGTTATTGTGAGTTTTTAAAACGTGATTATTCTGTTGATGTTTGATATTTATTCTTACTAGGACTAGACTCGATACTTCGGATATTCCGATGTTTGTAGCTGACGCAAACGATTATTCAGGTTAATCGTATTCAGCTAGACTCGAAGTATTGAGATTTTATGGAGCGTATTAATGGAACGGGCAATTAGGAATTTTCTAAGCCAGGAATCGGCAGGCGGCATCTTATTGATGATTTCCGTCGTGGTAGCAATGATTTTTGCGAATTCACCTTTATCGGGTATGTATCAAGGATTTCTGGAAACAGAAATGCAAGTTAGGCTTGGTAGCCTAGATATCGATAAGACACTTATTCATTGGATCAACGACGGCTTGATGGCTATTTTCTTCATGCTTATCGGCTTGGAAGTGAAAAGAGAGCTACTCGAAGGCGCCTTGTCTAGTCGAGCGCAGGCGTCTTTGCCTACGTTTGCAGCGATTGGTGGTATGGTTTTTCCTGCGGCCGTTTATCTTATATTCAACTACTCAGATCCGATAACCCAAGCGGGTTGGGCTATTCCGGCTGCGACAGATATCGCGTTTGCGTTAGGTATTATGGCGTTGCTAGGTAGTCGTGTTCCAGTTGCGCTAAAAGTGTTCCTGTTAGCTCTGGCTATTATCGATGACCTCGGCGTCGTGGTGATTATCGCCTTGTTCTACAGCACAGATTTATCGACGATCAGCTTAGTTATTGCAGCTGCAGCGATTGTGGGCTTAATTGGCCTAAACCGCAAAGGGGTGACATCATTAGCGCCATACGGTGTAGTGGGTATGATCCTGTGGATAGCAGTACTTAAGTCCGGTGTCCATGCGACACTTGCTGGTGTAATTATTGCGTTCTGTATTCCGCTTCGAGCGAAAGACGGCTCGTCGCCATCTGAAAGTTTAGAGCATAGCCTGCACCCATGGAGTACCTTCATTATTCTACCGATCTTTGCTTTCGCGAATGCTGGTGTTGACTTAAGCGGCATGAGTTTAAGCTCGCTATTGTCTCCTGTGCCATTAGGTATTGCACTAGGGTTACTCGTAGGTAAGCCACTTGGCATTATGTTGTTTAGCTTTGTAGCGGTGAAGCTAAAGCTAGCTGTATTGCCTGAAGGCATGGGTTGGAGACACATTACGCCTGTGGCGGTTATGTGTGGTATTGGTTTTACTATGTCAATGTTCATTTCGTCTCTAGCCTTTACTGGCGACAGTCAAATGTACGGTGACTACGCAAGATTAGGGATTTTATTGGGATCACTAGCATCGGCACTTATTGGTTATTTCTGGTTGTCTAAGGTGCTACCTGAAAAAGGAGAGAAAGCATGAGAATCACACTATTAGCATTAGTCGTTGGATTGGGATTTAGCTCAGTAGCATCGGCCAATCAAATTGAAGTTTGTAATCAAGATATTGATGGCCTTGTATGTCAAAACTACCTTGAAGGCGTGGTTGATGGTGCTTTGATGTATAAAGCCGCAGCAGTGGGTCAGAGACTAGAAAGTGATGGTTATGAGTCTCGCGCGCTAAAATACCGAGGTGGTAAGCGTTTCCAAGAGGCTAACCGAACTTTCTGCCAAGACAATCTACCAGATAGAGATGTGTTAGTTGCGGGGTTAGCGGAGGCTTTTTCAGCCAAAGAAATTAAAACCACAGATGATTTAACGACAGCAATGACTGGATTATTAGACTGCCAACGTCTTAAGTAATCCTAGATTAATTAACGAGGCAACAATATTAGTTGCCTCTTTTTTTATCCAAAACGGCCGCGTTCACCATGTCTAATCTAAACTACAATCACCTCTATTACTTCTGGATGATCCAAAAGAAAGGCACTGTTGCTAAGGCTGCAGAGGCGTTATGTTTAACCCCTCAAACGGTTACAGGACAAATTAGAGTATTAGAGGCCAGCCTTAAAGGAAGCTTGTTTAAACGAGTCGGTCGTTCATTGGAGCCTACCGAACTGGGGGAATTAGTATTTCGTTATGCCGATAAGATGTTTAGCCTCAGCTATGAAATGTTAGATCTGTTGAACTATCAAAAAGATGAGAATATTTTATTTGAGGTCGGAATCGCCGCGGCGTTATCTAAAGCGTTAACAAGTCGAGTATTGTTATCTGTCGTGCCGAGTGATGGCTCTATGCACCTAGCTTGCTATGAGGCGACACACGAAGACCTAATGACAAGACTACGAGAGCATAAATTAGATATGATCCTATCCGATTGTGCAGGGGAAAGTTTGAAGTACCCTGAGATCTTATCTAAACAATTAGGTGAGTCTGGAGTCGCCTTCTTCTCTGCTGAAACATACTCCAAGCCTTTTCCTCAGTGCTTAGAGCAGGGAAAGCTACTTATTCCAGGAAGACGTACTTCGCTTGGTCAGCAGTTGGTGCGCTGGTTCGATGAAAAAGCCTTAAACGTTAGCATTCTTGGTGAATTTGACGATGCTGCAATGATGAAGTCGTTTGGATTTTTTAAGCAGGGGATCTTTGTTGCTCCATCGATTTATAAGCAAGATATTCTTGCTCATGGCATGACTTTGTTGGGTGAAACATCTGAAGTTAAAGAGGTCTACCATGTGATGTTTGCTGAACGCATGATCCAGCACCCTGCAGTTAAGCGCCTACTAGAAACTGATTTTACAGAGTTGTTTGCGGGTAAGGATTTGTCTGTACAACAGTTATAGTATTTTGCATAAAAGCGGACTTCCTAGTTAACCGCTTTGCCCCAATCAGCAATTCACAAATTTTAATAACCCAGTTGATAGCTTTATCGGTAGAGTTATTTGTTGAATAAGGCGAGTTATTTCTTTCCTAGTGTTTCGATATCGACACAAATACTCAGCAACTGATACACTAACGTTACTATAAAAAACGATAAAAAATTGGAGTGTTCACTGTGTCTGAATCAAGCCAAGAACCAATGAAGTTACCTAGAGTTAAGTGGGCTTGCCGCAGAGGCATGCTCGAGCTGGATGTGCTATTTCAACCTTTTGTTGAGCAGCAATATGAAGCCTTATCGGTAGAAGATAAAAACGTTTTTGTTGCACTGCTCGAATGTGAAGATCCTGAGTTGTTTGCTTGGTTTATGGGGCATGAACAGTGTCCAAATTCTGCGTTTGCCGAAATGATTATCAGAGTTCGTGGACGTCCAGCAGCATAGTTTTGATCTAACCTCATCAAACGGTCAGCGACTCTCTCTGACCGTTGTTGCCCTCATCTGTTTAAGCTCTTTTCTTATTTGGCCTTACGCTGAAAATACCCTTTATATCTTGCTCAAGTCGCTATTATTCTGCGCCTGCAGTGGCTTTTTTATTTGGCAGCTTTATCGATTAAAGTATTGGCAATGTCAATTTGTGCTAAAAGCGGATGGCGCAGGCAGATTTAAAGATGGTAGAGATTTTGTTATACAGGGCAAGCCGGTGATTACACCATTTGCGGTAATGTTTGATATCACTATTATGGGGGGGAAGAAAAGACTCGTGCTATGGGCGGATATGTTAGACGACACAAATTATCGGCATTTATGTCGTCTACTGCAGTTAGCCTATCAGAGCTGACAGCTAGCTAGTTTAGTTAATAACGGGACTAATCTGGCTGCAAAATCGTTGGTTTTGGTGAGGCATCCTTGTTTGGATGATCGATATTGTAATGCAGGCCTCGACTTTCTTTACGCTCCATTGCGCAGCGAATAATCAGCTCAGCTACCTGTACCAAGTTACGCAACTCTAGCAAGTTATTGCTAACTCTAAAGTTACTGTAATACTCCTGGATCTCTTGCTGTAACATCACGCAGCGTCGCAGTGCTCGCTCAAGACGTTTATCTGAGCGCACAATGCCAACGTAATCCCACATAAATAGACGCAACTCATGCCAGTTATGGGCAATCACCACTTCCTCATCTGAGTTAGATACTTGGCTTTCATCCCAAGCAGGCAAAGTGCCTGGCATAGGGATTTTATTTAGCTGACTTTCAATATCCTCAGCCGCCGCTCTGGCAAACACTAAGCACTCAAGTAGTGAGTTACTGGCTAAACGGTTTGCCCCGTGCAGACCGGTATAGGCAACTTCACCAATAGCATACAAGCCATTAAGGTCGGTTTGCCCGTGTAAGTCAGTCATCACGCCACCACAAGTATAATGGGCTGCAGGTACTACAGGGATCGGATCTGTAGTGATATCAATTCCTAGCTCTAGGCAGCGCTTATGGATAGTAGGGAAGTGCTTAATGATAAAGTCTGCAGGCTTATGAGTGATATCAAGATAGACACAGTCAGAGCCTAAACGCTTCATTTCATAGTCTATAGCACGGGCTACTATGTCACGCGGGGCAAGCTCTGCACGTTCATCAAAGTCAGGCATAAAGCGGGTGCCATCGGGGCGACGTAAAAATGCGCCTTCGCCGCGAAGTGCTTCAGTGAGTAAGAAATTTCGCGCGTCAGCATGGTATAAACAGGTCGGGTGAAATTGATTAAATTCCATGTTTGCTACGCGGCAACCTGAGCGCCACGCCATGGCAATGCCATCACCTGATGCGATATCAGGGTTAGAGGTATATTGATAAACCTTGGAGCTACCACCCGTCGCTAAGGCGACGAAGCGTGCTTTAACGGTTTCAACATGCTCTTCATTTCTGTTCCAGATATAAGCGCCCTGAACACGGTTACCAGGACGATTCAATTTACGTGTAGTAATCAAATCGATGGCGTTATATCTTTCTAGCACTTGAATATTAGGATGGTTACGCGCGCGGTCTTGCAAGGTCACTTGCACTTCTTTGCCAGTTGCATCGGCAGCGTGCAAAATACGTCGGTGACTATGACCACCTTCACGGGTTAAATGATAAGGTGCTTCTGCAGTACTGCCAGCTGGCAGTTCCTCTTTATCGAAGGCAACGCCGCAAGTAATTAACCATTGCATTGCTGCTTTGGCATTTTCGGCGGTAAATTTAACAACAGGCTCGTCGCAAAGCCCTGCTCCGGCCACTAATGTGTCGGCAACGTGAGACTCAATTGTGTCATCTTCATCGAAGACTGAGGCGATACCGCCCTGTGCATAATAGGTTGAGCCTTCACTGAGTGGCCCTTTGGAAAGCAAAATAACTTTAGATTTTTCAGCAAGATGCAAAGCTAAAGTGAGACCAGCGGCACCACTGCCGATAACCAAAACGTCAGATTGGTGTTCAACTACTTGTTTCATCAGGTATCATAGAGTTATCTGGGAGTCCGACTATGTTAAACCATGACGCCGAATATGGATACTTTCATAGGTCGCATATAAAGAAATCAAAGCTTCCATAAAAGAAAATCACATCTTTGCAAAATTTTTTAGAACTTTTTTGAAACTCGCTAGTCTACATAAGTGAATATGATTCGAGCGGCTGAGAAATCAGTATTAGATTTAGGAGTAGTCGGCTCGGATGAGTGGACAAATAAGTGATCAACAGTTAGTTGAGCGCGTACAGCGTGGAGACAAAAACGCTTTTAACCTTTTGGTACAGAAATATCAAAACAAGGTCGCAAATCTGATATCTCGTTACGTACGAAATCAGGCCGACGTTGCAGATGTTTCGCAGGAAGCTTTTATTAAAGCTTACCGAGCACTACCAAACTTTCGTGGTGAAAGTGCGTTTTATACTTGGTTGTACCGCATTGCAGTGAATACTGCGAAGAATCATCTGGTCGCTCAGGGGCGTCGTGCTCCAGCGAATGATGTCGATGCCGAAGAAGCCGAATATTATGATGGCAGTGATGCGTTAAAGGAGTTTGCCTCCCCAGAACGTCTAGTACTGTCGGATGAGATTCAGAAGGTTGTCTTCGACACGTTAGACACGTTGCCAGAAGAATTGAAGATGGCTATCTCACTGCGAGAACTCGATGGTATGAGTTACGAAGAGATTGCCAATGTCATGGATTGCCCTGTGGGGACGGTAAGATCACGGATCTTCAGAGCCCGAGAAGCAATCGATAAAAAGCTTAAGCCGTTGCTAGAACGTTAGCATCTTAAATAGATAGGTGAATAATGGATAAGTTAGGTCAGGAATGGGTATCTGCTGCTGTCGATGGTGAAATTGATGAGCACACGTTAGCTGAATTAGCGGCTGACGCAGATTCACATGAACAGTGGCGTGATTATCATTTAATTGGTGATGCGATGCGTGGTGAGTTGCCAAAGACAATGTCTTTGGATCTTAGCGCAAGCATTATGGCTGCTATTGATGATGAGCCTGCTATTGTTGCGCCTCAGCCAGTAGCAACCCAAGAGCCAAAGGTTTCTTCAGCGGGTAAAATTATTCCGTTGTTTAAGCAATTTGGTCAGTATGCTATTGCTGCATCGGTGGCTTTGGTTGCCGTAGTTGGTGTGCAGAACTACAACCAAGACACGTTAATGGAAAACTCTCCATTACCAGTGCTAAATACGCGCCCATTAATTGGTAGCGCTTCACCTGTAAGCCTTCAAACGGGGGCGGTACAGCAGAGCCAAAGCTATACTAATGACCAGGTTGCTGACCAGCGTCGACGTATTAATGCCTATATTCAAGATCATATGTTGCAACAACGATTGAATAATGGAGTGAATATCGACGACAATAGCGAGGTCGATACTACACCTGTTGCTCAATAATGAGGAGTTAGCTTGCGTCTGATCCTATTGGCTATTATAGCCATGAGTTTTCCCGCGATGGCGCGGGAGGACATGCCCGCCAAAGCTTGGCTAGAGAATATGAGCCAAGCCCTGCGTGAACAAGAATTTAAAATATCCCTTATCCAACTTCAGGCCGATCATATACGCCCACTGGTTTATATTCACGGTAAAGTCGAAGATCAAGAAGTGGCCTTTTTAGAGCACCTAAATGGACCGCCTAAAAATGCCGTGCGTGTGGGTAACACCGTCACTTTTATTGAGCATGACCAACCTGCTTATAGTGTTCATTCTAATCGCATTCAGGGGGTTATTCCCGGAGCATTAGCCGATGATGTATCTAAGCTAGAAGAAGGCTATCAGTTCGTGTTGGGCGGTCGTAGCCGAATTGCGGGACGACCAGGCCAGCTTGTGCGAATTATTCCAATAGACAATAACCGCTATGGTTATCAAGTTTGGTTGGATATGGATACTTATTTACCACTACGTTTTGACATGATTAGCGATGACAAGCAACTTTTAGAGCAGTTGTTAGTGGTTGAATTATTAGTACTCGATGAAGTACCTGCGATTCTAAAAGAAGCCTACAAGCAAGAATGGCCTCCGGTGCTGTCTCAATCGGACAGAGACGGTGGTGAAGACTGGCAGTTTAGCTGGTTACCGGCAGGTTTTAAGGTGCTGATTAAAGATCAACACAGACTCATAGGCAGTAAAGAAGCGGTTGAGTACATCGCCATAAGCGATGGTCTAGCTCATATCTCTGTATACGTTGCTAAGGCGGGTGAGGCGCCACTGCCTGATGAGCTAGTGACTCGCAACGGATTATCGCTTGCGACAGAGCGAGTCGGCAATGCAGAAGTGGTTGCTGTGGGTAAGGTGCCTGCTGAGACCTTGAGCCGTATCGCCAAGAGTATCATGTTACAGTAATGAAGGTTTTGTCATGATGGAAGAGGTCGCCAGAGTTGTTGCTAATAGCAACTCTGGATGGGTAGTCGTGGAAGTTGAGATGAAGAGCGCTTGTAATCATTGTGAAAGTGGTGATTCTTGTGGTACTTCAGCAGTTTCAAAAGCCTTCTCACCTAAGGTACAACGTTTTTCGATTCAGAGTGATAGGCAGTTTGCTAAAGGCGAACGCTTGAAGCTTGGTTTGCCTGAAAGCGTTATTTTAAAAGCAGCTGCCTTAGTCTATATACTCCCCCTCATAGGCCTATTTATAGGCGCATTTGGCGGAAATCAAATGGCACACTTATTGGGTAACTATTCAGATTTACTACCCATTTTTGGAGCCGTATTTGGAGCCTTTGTTTTTTGGATGCTTGGAAAGCGAGCAGCTAAAAAATTAGAACTCGAGGCTCAACCAGTCATTATTAAGTCTCTAGGTAAACCTATCGAGATCGCGAGTTAGCGACCTCATAAGGCACACTAGTTACTTTTTCCTCAGTTATCGCACTATAAAAATTGGTATTAAAGCTGCAATCGGGTACAATTCTGCACTTTAAAATTTTTATCAACTTCGAGTTAAGTCATCCCAGCATAATGAAGCATATTAGAAACTTTTCAATTATTGCCCATATTGACCACGGCAAATCAACACTATCAGATCGCCTTATTCAAGAATGCGGTGGCTTAACAGATCGCGAAATGGCTGCGCAAGTTCTCGACTCAATGGATATTGAGCGTGAGCGTGGTATTACCATTAAAGCGCAAAGCGTAACTTTGGATTATTTAGCGAATGACGGTGAAACTTACCAGCTAAACTTCATCGATACTCCAGGTCATGTTGACTTTTCATATGAAGTATCGCGCTCGCTTGCCGCGTGTGAAGGTGCATTGTTAGTTGTCGATGCAGGTCAAGGCGTTGAAGCGCAAACTCTAGCAAACTGTTATACAGCGTTAGAGATGGATATGGACGTTGTTCCTGTCCTTAATAAAATCGATTTACCTCAGGCCGATCCAGATCGTGTAGCTGAAGAAATTGAAGACATCGTAGGTATCGAAGCAACTGACGCTGTTCGTTGTTCAGCTAAAACGGGTATCGGTATCAAAGATGTTCTTGAAGTTATTGTTGCGCAAATTCCACCACCAGAAGGTGATCCAGAAGGTCCACTTCAAGCACTGATTATCGACTCTTGGTTTGACAGCTACTTAGGTGTTGTATCTTTAGTACGTATTAAAAATGGCGTATTGAAAAAAGGCGATAAGTTTAAGGTTATGTCTACAGGGCAGAACTACAATGCTGATCGCGTGGGTATCTTTACTCCTAAGCAAACCGATACTACCGAGTTGAAAACCGGTGAGGTTGGCTTTGTTATTGCTGGTATTAAAGAGATCCATGGTGCACCTGTAGGTGATACCTTGACGCATTCTAAGCACGGTGCAGACAAACCACTTGGTGGCTTTAAAAAGGTTAAACCGCAGGTTTATGCGGGTTTATTCCCAATTTCTACCGATGATTACGAGAACTTCCGTGAAGCACTTAACAAGCTAAGCTTGAACGATGCTTCGTTGTTCTTCGAGCCAGAAACATCTTCAGCACTAGGTTTTGGTTTCCGCATTGGCTTCTTGGGTCTGCTTCACATGGAGATCATTCAAGAGCGTCTAGAGCGTGAATACAACCTAGAGCTAATTACTACCGCTCCTACGGTAGTGTATGAAATTGTTCAAACTAATGGCGAGATTATCTATGTTGATAACCCGTCAGATTTACCAGCGGTAAATAACATTGCCGAGATGCGTGAGCCAATCGTAGAAACTAATATTTTGGTTCCAAAAGAGTATTTGGGTAACGTTATTACGCTTTGTATTGAAAAGCGTGGTGTACAGACCAACTTAGTTTACCACGGTAACCAAGTGGCACTGACTTACGAATTGCCAATGGCTGAAGTGGTAATGGACTTCTTCGACCGTCTTAAGTCAACCAGTCGCGGTTATGCTTCTCTTGAGTATAACTTCATTCGTTTTGAACCTGCTGACATGGTGCGTTTAGACATCTTAATCAACGGTGACAGAGTCGATGCGTTAGCCATGATTATCCATAAAGGTTTGATCCGTACTAAGGGTCTAGCACTTGTGAATAAGATGAAAGAGCTTATTCCTCGTCAAATGTTTGATATTGCTGTTCAAGCGGCAGTGGGGAGCCAGATTATTGCGCGTTCTTCGATTAAAGCGATGCGTAAAGACGTAACGGCTAAGTGTTACGGTGGTGACGTATCTCGTAAGAAGAAACTACTGAACAAGCAGAAAGAAGGTAAGAAGCGTATGAAGCAGGTTGGTAACGTTGAAGTGCCACAAGAGGCATTCTTAGCGGTACTGAAGCTTAACGATTAAGCTTAATCGTTAAGAATTGTTAATATATCGCTAGACTGAGCGCCGCAATTTGCGGCGCTTTCATTACTGGCGTATAACCATTAATGACAATGGCGCTATCGCCATAAAACCGATTATGTTTGGCAGGAGTTTATTTAATAATGGCAGCCTATTTTTCTCTAATATTGGTGTTGGTTACTTTAAGTAGCGGTTTAGTGTGGATGGCCGACGCTCTGTTTTTTGCGCCTAAGCGCCGTGAGAAGTTGGCAATGGCTCAAGCTGCTCAAGCAGATTTGAGCGAAGAAAGCGTTGATAAGATTATGCGTGAATCGGCTTTGGTTGAAACATCCAAGTCTATCTTCCCAGTTATCGCTTTTGTATTGATTTTACGTTCTTTTATTTATGAACCATTTCAGATCCCATCAGGCTCTATGATGCCAACTTTGTTAGTTGGTGACTTCATCTTGGTTGAGAAATTTAGCTACGGTATTAAAGATCCTGTTTGGCGTACTACGCTTAAAGAGACGGGTAAGCCTGAACGTGGCGATGTAGCGGTATTTAAATATCCAGTTAACCCGCAAGTCGATTACATAAAGCGCATCATAGGTTTACCAGGTGATCGAATTATTTATCGCAACAAAGAGCTTTATATTCAACCAGCTTGCAAAGAGGGCCAAAGCCCTTGTCCAGAGCTAAAGATGGTTGATAGAGCCTTAGTGAACCGTGGTGAGTTTTCTCAAAATGGTACGCCTTTGCTGCGTTATAAAGAGCAGATTGGTGACGTGAGTCATGACATCTTAATCAATCCGTCTCGTCCAGATATGATTAGTCACTTTTTCCGTCAAGACAATGTCCCACTTACGGAGTTTGTTGTCCCTGAAGGTCAATACTTCGCTATGGGTGACAACCGTGACAACAGTCAAGACAGTCGCTACTGGGGCTTCGTTCCAGAGCAAAACTTAGTGGGTAAAGCTGTAGCAATTTGGATTAGCTTTGAATTTGACAGAGCGCCTGCAGACTTTTTACCGACTTGGATCCCTACAGGGGTTCGCTTTAACCGTGTAGGCGGAATTGAGTAATATGGAACCAATTAAAAACATTCCACGTTTGTGCCGTACTCTAGGGTATGAGTTCAACGAAAAAGCATTTTTAGACCAAGCCTTGACCCATAGAAGTGCCTCTAACAAGCACAATGAAAGATTGGAGTTCCTAGGGGATTCTATTTTATCGATAGTAATTTCTGATGCGCTTTATCATCAGTTTCCTGCAGCCACTGAAGGTGATTTAAGCCGAATGCGCGCAACACTGGTATGCGGCAAAATGTTGGCTGAAATTGCGATTGAATTTAAGCTTGGTGATTACCTAAAGCTAGGCCCTGGAGAGCTAAAGAGCGGCGGTTTTAGACGAGAGTCAATTTTAGCCGATGCAGTAGAAGCGATTATTGGTGCAATTTATCTCGATTCTGATATTGAGAACTGTCGTCAGTTAGTCCTTAATTGGTACGAATCGCGCCTAAAGGTTATTGAACCTATAAATCAAAAAGATCCTAAAACATTACTGCAAGAGTATTTGCAGAAGTTTAGAAAACCACTGCCTGTTTACAGAGTAGCCCATACTGAAGGTGATGCTCACGAGCAGACTTTCACCGTTGAATGTATTGTAGAAGACTTGAGCCAAGCCGTTATCGGAGTAGCAAGTTCGCGCAGAAAAGCGGAACAAAGTGCTGCGGCTCAAGTGTTGGAGTTAATTAAGAAATGAGTGACAACAAAGATTTACCTGAAAGCCAAGAGCCAAGTTTAGACGAACTACTGGCTAATATGAACAATCCGTCGTCAGCGGTTAAGTACGCGGTGACCTATTGCGGCATGGTGGCGATTGTTGGTCGCCCGAACGTGGGTAAGTCAACGCTTCTTAATAAGCTCTTAGGCCAGAAGATTAGTATTACCTCTAAAAAGCCGCAAACTACCCGCCACCGCATCATGGGTATTCATACCGATGGTCCGCGTCAGGTTGTGTTTATCGATACGCCAGGTCTTCACATGGAAGAGAAGCGTGCGATTAACCGTTTAATGAACCGTGCTGCGGCAAGTTCGTTAGCGGAAGTCAGCTTGGTGATATTTGTGGTCGACGGTATGAACTGGACGCCAGATGATGAGATGGTGCTGCGTAAGCTACAGAGCCGTGATGATGGTCGTAAGACGATTCTAGCGATCAACAAAGTTGATAACATCAAAGATAAAGAAGCGCTGTTCCCGCACCTTGAAGAGCTATCTAAGAAGTTTCCATTTGATGAAATTTTGCCTATTTCAGCGACTCAAGGCACAAACGTTCAACGCATCTTGGATATGTCTGTTGCCTCAGTACCTGAGTCGCCACATTACTTCCCTGAAGATTATGTGACCGACCGTTCGCAAAAGTTTATGGCTTCTGAAATCGTACGTGAAAAGCTGATGCGTTTCCTAGGTGACGAACTACCATACGATTGTACGGTAGAGATCGAACAGTTTAAGATGATGGAAAATGGCGTATACCAGATCAACGCTTTGGTGCTTGTTGAGCGCGAAACTCAAAAGCGTATGGTGATTGGTAACAAGGGCGAGCGTATCAAGAAGATAAGCTCTGCTGCACGCGTTGATATGGAAGTCTTGTTTGATAACAAGGTTTTCTTAGAAATGTGGGTTAAAGTTAAGTCAGGCTGGGCTGATGACGAACGTGCACTGCGTAGCTTAGGTTACGGTGACGAATAGTCACCTGTTAACTTAACAGCGAAATATGCCTCTTTTTAGTGATAAGAAGGGGCATTTTTATTGGCTATTATACTGATTGGTATTAGTGAATTGGGATCGTAAATATGGAACGTGGTTACGTTCTTCATAGTAGGCATTTTCGTGATGGCAGCGTCATCGTGAACTTACTAGTAGATGGTAAGGGGCGGGTTGATGCTGTTGCGCGTTTGGGCGGCGCGAAAAACTCAATTCGCAGTATTATCCAACCTTTCCAGCCGATTATTTTTCAACTGCAGGGGAAAACCGATCTCAAAAACCTTAAACAAGTAGAGGCAGCAAGTCCTGCAGTCCCGTTAACGGGAGATTGTTTGTATTCAGGGCTTTACCTTAATGAGCTACTCATTCGTTGTTTAAGCGTGCAGCATAGTGCCGAAAACTTGTTTTTTGACTATCACCGCACCTTGATTGCGATGGCGACAGAGTTCAATCAAAGCCAACTTAGATACTTTGAGCATGCGCTTTTGAAAGAACTTGGTACTATGCCGTCACTTGATTTTGATCCAAGTGATGCCCCCATTACTGCAAGTGGCTTTTATCGTTTAGAGCAAGACCACGGCTTTACGCCTGTGATTGCAACAGCTTTCAATCAACATCGATTTTTTACTGGAGAAATGTTGGTGGCCTTGAATCAGCGTACATTGACGGTAGAGCACTATCTAGAAGCTAAGAAGTTAATGCGACAGCTATTAGCTCCCGTCCTTGGTGATAAACCGCTGCACTCCAGAACCCTGTTCGCTAAAAAACCTAAACTTTAGGCCGTAACTGGTAAAAGTCACTCACAATAAATTCATCACAGTTTGGTCGGCGATACTGGCTAAACAGCAACCCTATCAGTACAATATTGTCTTTTATTCTGCTTACTTTTTAAGGAACAATCATGAGCCGGATCTTATTGGGCGTTAACATCGATCATATTGCGACTCTGCGTCAGGCGCGCGGTACAAATTATCCCGATCCCGTTCATGCTGCCGCCGTTGCAGAGCATGCCGGTGCAGAAGGTATTACCATTCATTTGCGCGAAGATCGCCGTCATATCATCGACCGTGATGTATATACATTGGCAAAAACCTTAAAGACGCGTATGAACTTTGAGATGGCAGTTACCGAAGAAATGCTCAATATTGCCTGTGAAATTAAGCCTGCCTACGTATGTTTAGTGCCTGAGAAGCGTGAAGAGCTGACTACCGAAGGTGGCCTTGATGTGGCTGGCCAGCAAGACAAGATTGCAGCCGCTGTGTCGCGTTTGACTAAAGAAGGCATCAAGGTGTCTTTATTTATCGATGCCGATAGTAGGCAAATTGATGCCGCAGTTGCTGTTGGCGCACCGGTTATTGAAATTCATACCGGCTGTTATGCCGATGCAGAAACGGATAGCGAGCAAGCTGCAGAGCTTAAGCGTATTACTGAAATGGCGACCTATGCTCATGGCAAGGGTTTAGTGGTCAATGCGGGTCATGGCTTGCATTATCATAATGTTAAAGCAATTGCTGCCATCCCTGAACTTTATGAGCTCAATATTGGCCATGCGATTATTGCTCGCGCCGCTATCGATGGATTAGATAAAGCCGTACGTGATATGAAGCAGCTGATGCTAGAAGGTCGTCGCGGCGAATAAACTCAGCATAGCGTTGTTATTGAAGCCGAGACTGATGCTCTCGGCTTTTATTTACCCTAAATTGAGACGAGATTAGATAGAGAGCTATTATGATTGTAGGTTTAGGCACTGACATTGTGGAAATCGCTCGGATTGAAGAACGTATTCCTGTGGCAGGAGATGAAGCATTATTAAGTTGTCGCTTAGCCAAGCGTGTATTAACAGAAGCTGAGTTCGCACTCTTTGTAGGCTCAACTCAACCTGGCCGCTATCTAGCTAAGCGCTTTGCAGCTAAAGAAGCTGCGGCAAAAGCACTGGGCACAGGCATAGGTCGCGGGGTGTCTTTTCAGCATATACAGATCAGTAATAATGACCATGGCGCACCACTGGTTACCTTCACTGATGGCGCAGCTCAAAGGTTATCAGCGTTGGGGGGCTGCCGGGTTCATATATCTATCGCAGATGAAAAACATTACGCTACGGCTACGGTAATTTTAGAGTCTTGATTTGGCATTCTCTAATGCCATTACATGCTCACCATTTATGTCTTGCTCACCGGTAAACTCAAAACCTAGTTTGTGATACAGAGTGATAGCTGTGAGGTTATTCGGATAAACGCTTAAGAAAATCCGTGGGCATTGAAACTGGCGAAATAAAAGCGCTAATAGCAAGTCTGCAAAGGCTTTGCCTAAACCTTGGCCTTGACAGTCTTGGCTGATAAGGAATCGGTCAAACCATACCCGTTGCGTTTGGCATTCATTAAATAAACCATACATAGCAAACCCGACGACTCGCTGCTCACAACAAAGTGCTACAGGTGTGTAACGAGGGTCTTCTTTAGCCTCTTGTAAACACTCGGCAATCGACTCGATAAAACCACACTGCTCAGGTTTTAATTGCAGTTTAAGTAGTGTGCTCAAGTTATGGCTATTGACGGGGTCGATAGTGAGTAAAGGAATAGGCTGTGACATTGATGGCTTAGTTTAAGGATAGTGTTACTCTAATGCGGCGAATATAATCCTTTGGCTACTCAGCTTCAAGCTAAAACTAAAACCACTACAAAGTTGAACTGATATTAGTAACTGATTTGAACTCACTCTATCTGCGCGCTAATGACTAACCATATGCTAATAGAGCAAGTTCATAACGTTATAGGCTATTTATTCATCATCAAACTGCTCAAGAAAGGATTTTGATGGCATAAAGAATAAACAGCCAGTCTTAGCTTCGACAAAATCGAGTAAACGATCATAGTGGCCGTTATCATCAGCGTTAATCATTTGACTTAAAGAGGTTTCAATAATTGCTGGTGTAGCAGCAAATCCGACAAACATGGTGCCATGCTCTATTGCATTACCATAAGGACGGTTCTGCCTAAGCATTTTTATCTCTTCGCCATCAATTTCGACTTTACTCTTAGCATTGTGTGCCCAAGCAGGTTTGACGTCATCATTGAGCTCTACGTTATCCATTTTTGTACGACCAACAACCTGCTCTTGATATTCAGTTGTCTGTTTGTCCCACAGGCCTTGACGGTCTATATAGCGCTGCACATGTAAATAGCTGCCACCACGGTGCAATTCAATATCATCGGTAACCAATACCGCTTCGACTCTTTCATCACCATCAGGATTTTCAGTACCATCGACAAAATCGATCATGTCGCGGTTATCCAGATATTTATAGCCTTGTATATCTTCTGTAAGAGTGGCGATATCAGCCAGGCTGTTACGTATGTACTTTGCCGCTTGGAAGTTTAGATCTATGCGCTCAGACTTAATCATCACAAAGATGTCGCCAGCAGTAGCAGGAAATACGCGTTCGCCATTACTCATGGCGGGAAAAGGGTGTAACTCAGCCGGTAAGGCATGGTCGGGGAAAAGTTGCGGCCAAGCGTTTGCCGAGAATCCAACAGAGATATTGAGGCCTGCGCTGAGATCTTTGTGGTTTATAGACTTTTCAATACCGCCAATTGTAGCAATGCAATCGTCAATAGCATCCGAGGGTGCTGAGCTAGGTTTGAGGCAAAAAGTGAGGTACTCAACATGGGAGGTAGGGTTAGATAACACCCCTGGTTGTGCGAGTGAGCAAAGCGCTGTCATTAAAGTTTCCCCGTCTGAAAAGGTTAGCTATGGTAGAACCGTCAATATCTATTGCAGGAGTACATCCCAAATAAATACCTCTTGTTAAAGAGAAGATAGAACTGACTGGAGTACTTAAAACTATACGCCTTTAATTATAGATGTGAAATTAACTAGCGTTAATCATTGTCTGGAAGAGCGAGAGGATAGGTATTTGGGTTAGAATTAATTGCATACAGTGACCTGAGTTACGAAACCATCAATAAAGTAGGCACTAATGCTTGAGCAATTTGAGAACCCTGTTAACTCTGTGTATTGTGCTGCAGTTTAAGTTGGTGTTTTATTTACGTGTTTTATTTACGTGTTTTATGTTTGCATTGGCTTTCCTGCCAAATACCTCTAACCACATTGAGTAATGATTATGCTGTATACCCAAAGATTAATGCGAGTAACCTCCCTATTAATGCTGCTGATAAGTGTGTGGTTACTATCGGCATGCGGCAATGATATACAGCTTCCGGTTAGTGAGGATGACCTAAAACAGCCCCAGTGCAGCGAGCGATATCAAAGTGATTGCCCTGAGTTTTATCGAGGCCAATTTTTTACTGGCATTGCGACTAATTATGCTTATGGCAAGGCGTTTTATAGAGCGACTCAGTATCAAGATGGACTCGAGCACGGCTATAGTTTCTCGACGCTCAATAATCAACTCAATGAAACCGCTTGGTATAAGGCGGGCAAGTTAGATGGTAAAGAGATTAGTTACCACTTTTCGACCACTGGAAAGCCGCAATGGGTGAGACTTTATCAAGCAGGCGTGAAGACTGAGCAGTGGCTTTATAATGAGCAGGGCGTAATCCTCAGTTATAAGCGATTTGAAGGCGACAAAGAGGTCGAGAGCATCAGTTATGAAAGGGGCCGTGAATGGCGCCTGTACTACTTTGTCGATGGTGAAAAGCGCCAGCGTCACAAGGACTATTATGCAGATGGCCAGCTTGAGAGTAATAGTGAATTTATTTATGCCGATTATAAAAAACTGAATGAGAAAACCTACTATCGAAATGGTCGTTTAAGAAGCAAATTTAGCTACGACAGAGCAAGTAACTGCGGGATGTTAGAAACCTATAGCTCAGATGGCAAACGACGCTCAGAGCAGCATTATGGTTATAATCCGTTAAATACTCGCCATGGGGTGCAGCTAACCTTCTGTGGTGAAAATGGTCGGGTTGATTCTCGCGAGCATTACAATATGGGCGTAAAAGATGGCGAGTTTGCTAAATATCACTGTAATGGTCAGTTAATATCCAAGCGTACCTATGTCAACGGCGTGGTGATAGATAAACAGATTAAAGTTTATGATGAGAATGGCCAGGCGGTGGTGATCAAAAAGCTTGATGGTAAAGGTAAGATCACCCAGGAAAGCTACTTTGATGATGACTCTGCTAAATGGGTGACTTATTCGACGACAGATTAGGTGCCAGAGTGATTCTACCTTTGCGATGAGGGCTGTGAGTCAGCATAAGCTGCTTTATTGGTGAGCGATGCAGCCTAAAACGCTATTTTGAACTTTTACTCTATTAAAATGTGGAAAGATCCATTAGGTTAATATTTAGTTAAATTCGGCGGCGGTTAATCTCGGTTAATCTAAGTGCTAACAACAAACTATCGCGGCATTGACGCAACTCATGTCATGTTGAGCCAAATACCGTCGTCAGTTAGATACTAAGAGCTAGGCATCAAACCTCGCAAGCCTATATGGAGAAGAGCAGATGAAATCCGCTGAAGAACAGTTATCAACCTATAAAAGTGTCCATTTGAACCCTAAAAATATCCGAACTCATTTTGTGGGAGTACCACTGATTATTTGGTCGCTGTTTTTATTATTGAATCTAATCCCGCTTAATTTTGCAGTCTTAAATGATCCTGTCATTAGCTTTAATGTCGCCACGATTTTCACAGTCGCTGTGCTTATCTACTATTTCTTGTTGCATGCCAGACTCACAATTGGTTTGACCCTTTTTATCATCCCAGTACTTTATACATCGAGCCTAGTAGCGCAAATTCCCAATGCGATATGGATAGCGGTCGTTGTCTTTTTTTTTGGTTGGCTGATCCAGTTTGTGGGTCACCATTACGAGAAAGCCAAGCCCGCTTTTGTCGATGATTTGAATCAGTTATTAATCGGCCCGTTCTTTTTGATGGCAGAGGTGTATTTTATGTTGGGTCTGGAGAAGAAGCTGTTAGCTGACATTACGCCTTTAGCGCGAGATAAACGCAGAGCGTTAGAAGTGGCAAGAAAAGCCGTTTAAACGGTTTGAAAAGTGTCAACGTTATTAAGGATGGGTCTGTTAAATAGTTAAAAAGGCGCAAAAGCGCCTTTTTATTTGTGAATAGAGCTGCACTCGATTAGCCAGCCGTTTTAGGCGGTCGATAATGTTGCGGCATCACTCTAACTGTTTTAATCATATTGTCAGCAACATCTATCACTTCTAATGGGTAACCGTATAAGCGCATTGAAGTATTTGGCTCCGGGATCTCTTCAAGGTACTCAAGTACAAGGCCATTGATGGTTTTAGGGCCATCAATAGGAAAGTGCCAACTCATCTCTTTGTTGAGATCGCGGATGTTAATACTCGCTTCAATCAAGTAACTACCATCTTGTTGTGGAGTAATGTCTTCACTTGGTGTGGTTACCATAGAGGTAGTAAAGTCTCCAACTATCTCTTCTAAGATATCTTCAAGTGTAACTAAGCCCTGTATATCACCATATTCATCGACAACTAGGCCGATACGTTCTTTGTTCTGTTGAAAGTTGGATAACTGCACATTGAGTGGCGTGGCTTCAGGGATAAAGTACAGCTCTTTTACCGCACGTAGCAGGGATGATTTACTGAACTGTCCTTTGGATTGTAAACGCAGGGCATCTCTTAGATGAACAAAACCCACTGCATCATCAACGGTATCACGATAAAGTAAAACACGTGTGTGTGGGCTTTGAATGACCTGTTTGTTGATGCTCTTAAAATCATCATTGATATTAATTGCGTAGAGTTCATTACGCGGGATCATGATGTCATCAACGGTGACTTTTTCAAGATCCATAATCGATAGCAGCATCTCTTGGTGACGCTGTGGAATTAGTGCGCCAGCTTCATTGACTACCGTGCGTAACTCTTCCTGACTAAGTGCGTCACTGGCTTTTACTGAGTGAATGCCAAGCAAGCGTAAAAAGCTTGAAGTGATAAAATTAACGACTTTAACAAAGGGCGATAACACGATTAATAGCACGCGAAGAATTAAAGTAGAGGGAAAGGCGATACGTTCAGGGTGAAGTGCGGCAACGGTTTTTGGCGTGACTTCTGCAAAAACCAATACGACTAAAGTTAACACACCGGTCGAGATGGCGACCCCCACATCACCAAACAAACGCATTCCAATAAGAGTCGCGATAGCTGAGGCTAAAATATTAACCAGATTATTGCCAATAAGGATTAGCCCAATAAGCCTGTCTGGGCGTTCAAGCATGACGATGGCGCGTTTAGCCCCTTTGTGGCCGCTATTTGCCAAGTGACGCAGGCGGTAGCGGTTAAGCGACATCATGGCAGTTTCTGAGCCAGAGAAATAAGCAGACAGTAAAATTAAGACGAACAGAATAGATAAAAGTACGCCAGTGGATATATCGTCCAAACGTTGGAACTCCGCTGTTGTTTAAAGAAAGGGGCGAATATTAAAGCTCAAAAAGCACTATGAAATTAGTAATTACAGAACTTTGAAGAGGGTGTCAAGTTTGACCCACCATGATGGGTGGGTCAAATATCAATGGGTGCAGCTTAGTTGAGGATTAGCTCTTTAACAACGCGGGCGCCAAAATAGGCCAATGATAATAGAACGCCACCGGTTAACGTGTAAGCAACCGCAGCTCTAATACGACAACCTACCCAGTATTGTTGAGCTAACATGGCGATATAGACGCACCAAGCCATAATCGATAATACAGCTTTGTGACCTTTGCCTTCTTCAAACATATCATCGAGGAAAATAAAGCCAGTTGCTAACGACAAGCTCAATAAAATCACCCCAACAATCACCAAATGATAAAGCTGCTTTTCAACCGTCATTAGTGGTGGCATAGCCGATGTCATGACAATTTTTTTGTTCTTAAGACGGTTCTGAATAATGGCTAACTGAATTGCATACAGAGCAGCAATCATCAGCGCACTATAGGCCATTAATGACAATACAACGTGGACTAAGACGTCTGGATGGATCTCAAAATGAATTATGTACTCGGGTGGCACTAACCAAAGTAGAGCGACAGAGATCACTGAACAGGCATAGACCACAGGTAATACGACAATTACTTTGAGTCTAAATAGTAAAATGGTAAAGCTGAAGGTAATAATCCAGTTAACCATTGAGATAACATTGGTTAGGCTGAAGTTTTGCCCATCACTTGTCATAATGGCTTGAGATAGCGCTGCTGCATGCAGAACTACACCAATCGCGGCAACGCCAGCAACTAATTTTCTGTTTGGACCGTCAGCGTGAAAAAGTCGGCTGGCGACGAGAACTAAAGCAATACTGTAAAACAACATGGCTGAAGCTGAAAAAATGACCATTGAGTATTAACCTATTTGTTTTATGAACTTGATGCGCTAACACATGCTCTTATGTTTAAGCAAAGCTGACCAACGACTTGCATACTAGCCTGATTCAAGCAGGAGTTAAATCACTGATGAACTAAAATATCGTGTCGATTCTAACCACAAAAGTTATTTAGACTTTAAACACTAAGTTAGCATGTAACATTATGGTGTAGAATAGCATGAGCTAATGGGCTTTGGGCAGTGACCTTGGTTGCAAAAATAGGTCGATTTTTTATCTAATAACCAATTTTTAGTCACTTTTTACGTTTCACTGCTCTTAGTTGTAAAAGTAACTTGCTTCATTCTGTAGCATAATATCTGGGCATCGCTATAATACAGCCCCATCAATAGTAATTTTAAACGGTAAAGAACTGGATAATGTTTGAGAACTTAACTGACAGATTGTCACGGACTCTGAAAAATATCAGTGGCCGTGGTCGCTTAACGGAAGAAAACGTTAAGGAAACCTTACGCGAAGTCCGCATGGCTCTTCTTGAGGCCGATGTTGCCTTGCCTGTGGTTCGTGAATTCGTAAATAGCGTTAAAGAACGCGCTGTTGGACAAGAGGTTTCCAAGAGTCTAAGTCCAGGCCAAGCCTTTATTAAGATCGTACAAAGCGAACTTGAAAATGCGATGGGTGAAGCAAACGAAGCTTTGGACCTATCGGCGCAGCCTCCAGCTGTGATTATGATGGCGGGTTTGCAAGGTGCGGGTAAAACAACCAGTGTTGCTAAACTGTCTAAGTTCTTACGCGAGCGCGAAAAGAAATCAGTTCTTGTTGTATCTGCCGATGTATATCGACCAGCAGCGATCAAGCAGCTAGAAACCTTAGCGGCTGAAGTTGAAGTTCAATTTTTCCCATCAGATGTTAGCCAGAAGCCAGTCGATATTGCTAATGCAGCAATTGCACACGCTAAGCTGAAGTTCATTGATGTGGTTATTGTCGATACTGCAGGTCGTTTGCACGTCGATGAAGCCATGATGGATGAAATCAAAGAGCTTCACGCTGCAGTAAAACCGGTTGAGACACTGTTTGTGGTTGACGCCATGACAGGTCAAGATGCGGCAAATACAGCCAAAGCCTTTAATGAAGCACTACCGCTAACGGGTGTGGTTCTAACTAAGGTTGACGGTGATGCACGCGGTGGTGCAGCGCTATCGATTCGTCACATCACAGGTAAGCCAATTAAGTTCTTGGGTGTAGGTGAAAAAACCGACGCACTAGAAGCTTTCCACCCTGATCGTGTTGCTTCACGTATTCTTGGTATGGGCGACGTACTTTCTCTTATTGAAGAGGTTGAGCGCGGCGTAGACCAAGAAAAAGCCATGAAGCTGGCTGCTAAAGTGAAGAAAGGTGGAAATTTTGATTTAGAAGATTTCCGTGAACAACTACAGCAGATGAAAAACATGGGCGGCATGATGAACATGATTGAGAAGCTACCGGGTGTGGGTCAATTACCACCTGAAGCACTTGCTCAAGTTCAAGATGGCAAAATGACTGGGCAGATGGAAGCGATTATCAATTCTATGACACCAGGCGAGCGCCAACGTCCAGATATCATTAAAGGTTCGCGCAAGCGCAGAATCGCGATGGGCAGCGGCACACAAATTCAAGACGTGAACCGTTTATTGAAACAGTTTACGCAGATGCAGAAGATGATGAAAAAAATGTCTTCAAAAGGCGGCATGAAAAAAATGATGCGTGGCATGAGTGGTATGCTTCCACCAGGCATGAAAATGCCCGGTCGCTAGGCATTTATAATATTCCGCAAAGCTAAATTTACAGACTAGAGTGAAACTCACTCTGGTCTGTAAATCGTTTTAGGCGTAAAAAACGCCGATTACGGTTGCATTCGTCGGTCAGTCAGGTAAAATCTGCCGGCTTTCTATCTGGGGCTCTTCGCGAACACGGAGTTTCAGTTTTTATTTTTGCTTGATAAAAAGCAAATCATTAGAGGATACCAAACGCATGGTTACCATTCGTTTAGCTCGTGGCGGCGCAAAAAAGCGTCCATTTTATAACATCGTTGTAGCTGACAGCCGTAACGCCCGTGACGGTCGTTTCATCGAGCGCGTTGGCTTTTTTAACCCTGTAGCTCGTGGCCAAGAAGAAGCTCTACGCTTAGATCTTGACCGTGTTGAGCATTGGGTTGCTAACGGTGCTGCTACTACTGATCGTGTAGCAAAACTGATCAAAGACGCTCGTAAAGCTGCTGCTTAATAGCGTTAAGGTATAGATTGATGAGTAGTAAACAAGAACCCGTCATCCTTGGCAAAATCGGTTCAAGTTATGGCATTAAAGGTTGGTTGAAGATCACTACCTATACCGACTCTGTTGAAGGTATCTTTGACTATTCACCTTGGCTTATTAAAGAACAAGGCGAATGGCGCGAGGTTAAAGTCGCCCAGTGGCGTTTCCAAGGTAAAGCCGTAGTTGCTTGTCTTGAAGGCGTATCAACACGGGATGAGGCGCAAGCGCTTACTAATTGTGAGATTGCTGTGCCAGCTGATCAGATGCAAGACTTACCAGAAGATGAATTCTACTGGCGAGATCTTATAGGCTGTGAAGTCACTAATACCAAAGGCTACAACATGGGTACAGTGCAGGAGATCGTGGAAACAGGATCGAATGACGTACTTCTAGTTAAAGCAAACGCGAAAGATGGCTTTGGCAAAGCGGAACGTATGATTCCCTTTGTTACTGACCAGTTCATCCAAAAGGTGGACTTGGCAGCAAAACAGATTTTAGTGGATTGGGATCCGGACTTTTAAGTCGAGGTACAACATATGTGGTTAGGGGTAGTAACCCTGTTTCCCGAGATGTTTCGTGCCGTAACAGACTTTGGTGTAACGGGTCGTGCAGTTAGCAAAGGGTTACTAGAGTTGCAAACGTGGAATCCTCGTGATTTCACCCATGATAAACATAAAACAGTGGATGACCGCCCTTACGGTGGTGGCCCTGGAATGTTGATGATGGTGCAGCCTTTACGTGATGCCATCCATGCGGCGAAAGCTGCAGCTGGAAAAGAGGCAAAGGTGATTTACCTGTCTCCTCAGGGCCGTAAGCTGACACAGCAAGGCGTTGAAGAGTTAGCAAAATCATCCAGTTTGGTTTTAGTGTGTGGTCGATACGAAGGTGTTGATGAACGCATTATTCAAACTGAAGTGGACGAAGAGTGGTCGATAGGGGATTACGTGCTTTCGGGCGGTGAACTTCCAGCGATGACTCTGATTGATTCAGTTTCAAGATTGGTTCCTGGCGTGCTAGGAAAACAAGCTTCTGCAGAGCAAGATTCTTTCTCTGACGGATTACTGGATTGTCCCCACTATACGCGTCCTGAAAGTTTGGATGGACTGGATGTTCCAGCCGTATTGCTAAGTGGCAACCACGAACATATTAGACGCTGGCGTTTACAGCAAAGCCTAGGTAGGACTTTGTTGAGACGACCAGAATTACTTGAAAATCTAGCTCTGACTGGCGAACAAGAGAAGCTTTTAGCCGAATTTGTTGACAGCATCAAACAAGATGATTAGTCGAAGCGCAGTTATTACTAGTATGGAGTTTATTTAATGAATAACATCATCAAAATGCTCAACGAAGAGCAAATGAAAACCGACGTACCACAATTTGGTGCCGGTGATACAGTAGTTGTTAAAGTACGTGTTGTAGAAGGCGGTAAAGAGCGTCTACAGGCGTTTGAAGGCGTTGTAATCGCTAAGCGTAACCGCGGCGTTCACTCTGCATTCACAGTACGTAAAATCTCTAATGGTGAAGGTGTTGAGCGTGCGTTCCAGACTCACAGCCCAATCATCTCTAGCATCGAAGTTAAGCGTCGCGGCCGTGTTCGTCGTGCTAAGCTTTACTACCTACGTGATCGTTCAGGCAAGTCTGCACGTATCCGTGAGAAGCTTGCTACTAAGTAATTTAGTACTCGCTAAAAAAAAGATGCAGTGTTCGCACGAGAAACCGCCTATATGGCGGTTTTTTGTTGCCTAAAATAAGTCAAAACTGACAGAGCTGTCTGTTTTGGCTCAAGCAGCCACCTCCTCGTTTTGTTCTCTTTCCTTCAGCTTGCCCACTGCTAGATTAGAATTTTTCATTTATTTAAATTGCACTTGATCTTATATCGCCGAATAGGCATAGTGCTTACAAGGTGTAATGGTGTACCGTTACAATATTACTTTGGTAGTTTGGTTCATATGAGTTGAGACGTTCTTCAGTGTAGAAAAAGTCGTTGACGCGGGAAGCGGATTAGAGATAAGCAGGTGGTTATTATGCAACAAGATACAATTAACAATGTCCATATCAGTTCAGAACAAGTGTTAGTGACTCCAGAAGAGCTAAAGCGTGAATTGCCTCTGTCTAAGCATGCATACCAATATGTACTGAATGCGCGTAAAACGGTATCAGATATCGTGCACAAACGTGATAATCGCGTATTGGTGATCTCAGGCCCTTGCTCAATCCACGATATTGATGCCGCAAAAGAGTACGCGCTTAAGCTCAAGAAGCTACATGATGAACTCGGTGATCAGTTTTTTGTACTGATGCGTGTTTACTTCGAAAAGCCGCGCACTACGGTTGGCTGGAAAGGCATGATCAACGATCCTGATATGGATGAATCTTTCGATGTCGATAAAGGCCTTAGAAAAGCACGCGAGCTAATGATTTGGCTGGCTGAACTTGAATTGCCAGTTGCCACTGAGGCACTCGACCCTATTAGCCCGCAGTACATGTCAGAGCTCATCACTTGGTCAGCGATTGGTGCACGTACCACTGAATCACAGACTCACCGCGAAATGGCGTCAGGTCTTTCTATGCCTGTAGGTTTTAAAAATGGCACCGATGGTAAGCTTGGAGTTGCCATCAATGCCCTTGAGTCCGCGGCGAGCAGTCATCGTTTTATGGGTATTAATCAGCAAGGGCAGGTAGCGTTATTACAAACCGCGGGTAACCCAGACGGCCATGTAATTTTACGTGGCGGTAAAACGCCAAATTACGATGCCGCGAGTGTGGCTGAGTGCGAACAACAATTACATGCTGCTAAATTAAGCGCGCGCTTAATTGTTGATTGTAGCCATGGTAATTCCTCAAAAGATCACAATAAGCAAAAGCCGGTTTGTGAAGATGTGTTTAACCAAATCGCTTTGGGTAATAAATCAATTATTGGTGTTATGCTTGAAAGTCACTTAAATGCGGGTAAGCAAAGTAGTGATTTAGCAATGGATGAACTTGCGTACGGTGTATCAGTAACAGATGCTTGCATTAATTGGCAGACAACTGAATGCCTATTGCGTGAAGGGGCTAAGCTGTTAGCGCCGGTTTTACCGACTCGATTTGATATGCTCAAAGTAGCAAATGGCTGATGGAAGAAAGACTGATGAATGAGAAAACTACCGCAGAGCTAGAAAACCTACGAGGTTTGATTGATGGCGTTGATCAGCAACTACTGCATTTACTGAGAAAGCGACTCGATTTAGTCGCCCAAGTTGGCGCGGTCAAGCATGGTGCAGGTTTGCCAATTTATGCTCCGCAGCGTGAAGCTAATATGCTGGCTAAGCGACGTGCTGAAGCTAAAGAGATGAATGTGGCGCCGCAACTGATAGAAGATATTCTGCGTCGCCTTATGCGAGAGTCTTACCTTAATGAAAAAGATGTAGGCTTTAAGCAAGTAAAACAAGATTTAGGCCATGTGGTGATAGTGGGCGGTGAAGGTAAGCTTGGCGGCTTATTCTCGCAAATGCTCACTTTGTCTGGCTACCAAGTTAAAAGCTTAGATAAAGATGACTGGGTCAATAGCGAAAGCATTTTTGATGGTGCAGGCTTAGTGATAGTGACAGTGCCAATTAACATTACCTGTGAACTGATTGCTGACAAGCTAACCAATCTACCTAAAGACTGTATTCTAGCTGACTTAACATCGATTAAAGGTGCGCCAGTAGAGGCGATGCTTGCGGCGCATTCAGGCCCCGTTCTTGGCTTACATCCTATGTTTGGCCCGGATGTTGGTAGCCTTGCTAAACAAGTTGTGGTGGTGTGTCATGGCCGCGATAGTGATGCTTACCAATGGCTGATTGAGCAAATCGAAATCTGGGGCGCGCGTATTGTTGAAGCTGAGCCTAGTAAGCATGATAAAGCCATGCAGTTAGTGCAGGCGATGCGACACTTCTCCTCATTTGTATATGGCTTAAACCTATATAAAGAAGAAGCCGATATTGAGTCATTACTGCAATTTAGCTCGCCAATTTATCGTTTAGAGCTGGCGATGGTTGGACGCTTATTTGCTCAAAGCCCTGAGCTATACGCCGACATTATCTTTGCTCAAGAAGAGAGTTTAGTGGCGATTGGTGATTACTTAGATAATTACTCACAGGCGCTGTCGATTTTAAAATCTGGCAACCGTGATGCTTTTGTTGAGCAATTTGCTGAAGTCTCGCGTTGGTTTGGTGACTTCGCGCCGCAATTCCAGCGCGAGAGCCGGGCAATGTTGCAGTCAGTTAACGATATGAAAACCGGTTAATAGTCACTGCCAAGTTTAAGGCTGGTTGCTAGAACATGTTTTCAGCATAAATTAATAGATATGAT
>NZ_BPFA01000012.1 GCF_019655055.1 Shewanella sp. MBTL60-112-B2 | reverse complement strand
GTGTGGAGTTAATAATACTCAAGGTTAATTACAAAATATTATTCAAAGTTGTGATTTGGGATAGAAAATCTCATTTTTTGTTTTAAGGGTCATGAGTTAGAGTAGCGCCACATTTTTATGAACAAATAACGCCTTGGGTGCGTTGAGGAAACGACGGTGGATTTAACACTTTATGTTAAATTTTTTCTCGGCTTAATTGCGATAATTAATCCTTTTGGTTTATTACCGGTTTTTGTGAGCTTAACCAGCCACCAGACCGAAGCTGAGCGTAACCAGACAGCTAAAGTGGCAAACTTTGCTGTAGTTGTCATTTTGCTGGTAACAATATTTGCCGGTCAACACATTCTGAACCTGTTTAGCATATCCTTGTCAGCTTTTAGAATTGCGGGCGGAACCCTGATTGCTATCATTGCTATGTCGATGCTTCAAGGTAAATTAGGTGAAGTAAAGCGTAACAAGGAAGAGGGGCGAGAAGCCTCTGCAATGGATTCAGTTGCAGTTGTTCCATTGGCTTTACCATTAATGGCAGGCCCGGGTGCGATTAGTTCTGTTATCGTATCGTCAGCTGAGCATAATAGTTTAGAAAACTTGATTGGCATGTCCATTGCCATCATTGTGTTTGGTGTGTTGAGCTTTTTACTGTTTAGAATGGCACCAATCATTTTTAAGCTGCTAGGTAATACAGGGATTAACGTGATCACCCGTTTAATGGGTTTGTTAATGTTATCTATTGGTATCGAAGTCATTGCCGCTGGCGTTAAAGGTTTCTACCCGGGTTAATTGGCAAGCATTTATGATGAATAAAAAAGGCACAGAGAGTGCCTTTTTTATTTCTAAGACTAGCAATGACAATCAATAACAGCCAATAACTAGGAATAAGCTTAAAAATCGCTGTTAAAATCCATCATAGAATGAGATTTAGCACTAAACAGATGTTGATGTAATTTTGCTGCAAACCCGTCAGTCATGCCAGAGATGTAATCGGCAATCACTCTGTGACTGTTCTCTCCTAGGTTTTCACTAGCAAGCCAACGTTCCTGAGTATTGAGTGGAAGCAGTCGCTCTGGATCTGAGATAAACGCCTCGAACAACTCCATCACTATCTGTTGCCCCTTATATTCGAGCATCTGGATCTCAGGCTTGCGGATCACGTACTTATAAACAAATTGCTTCAAAATACTCAATGCTTCATCGAAAGCGGGTTCAAGTGCGGCGTTATATCGTAATAACGGATCTTCAAAGCCATCAACTTCTATAATCGAAATTGCGGTAACGAAGCCATTGACTAAGGTACCGATAGCGTCTTTACGCAGATGGTGTTTAGCGGAGAATAGCCGCTGGCTGATGGTAGAGAATTCATTTTTTAACCATGGGTCATGACTTTGCGAAAGCGGCAGTGATACATCCGCATGCCATTGCTGTTCACTCACAATCCCCATCACTATGGCGTCTTCTAAGTCATGTACGGCATAGGCAATATCATCGGCAAGTTCCATGATGGAACAATCTAGCGATTTATAGCGGGTACGTTTGTGTTTTGCCTCTTTAACAACATGACTCGATAGGAACAAGGCTCTGTCTTGCTGTGAAAGTGGCGCTAACACCCAATCTAAGATCTCGACGTCATCGTCGAAAACACCTTTTACGGGGGGCCATTGCGAGGGTTTTAGTTGCCTAAAATCATCAACTATCACATCGGGAGTATCACTACAGAGCTGAGAGTATGGTGCTGGGTATTTTAAAATTCCCAATAGTGTTCTACGACAAAGGTTCATGCCGTAATGCTCTGTATAAGGCTCAAGCCGAGTTAAGATCCTAAAAGTCTGTCCATTGCCTTCAAAGCCCCCGTGCCTCCGCATCATATAATTGAGCGCCACCTCGCCACCGTGACCAAAAGGTGGATGACCGATATCGTGGGCAAGACACAAAGATTCGATAAGGCTCATTGAATCGAGCAGCGGGTTATGTTGTGGTTGTTTCTGTTTAAGTTGCGCTCTTATGCCTGTACCTATTTGCGATACTTCTAAAGAGTGGGTGAGGCGTGTACGATAAAAGTCGTTCATACCTACGCCCAATACTTGGGTTTTTGCTTGAAGACGTCTAAAGGCTGCAGAGTGAAGGATCCGTGCACGGTCGCGTTGGTACGGGCTTCTATGGTCATTTCGCCTTTGTTTATCTTCCCCTAGGCGTCTTTCATTCCATACCAAGTGTGTCATAGCTATTCCTCAAGCGGTTAAAGAAGCTTATTTATGTCGTCGAGATCTAGGGTAAAGCTTGGGATAAAGCACTCAATAAAATAATTGACTGCTGGATTAGGGTCGTTCTTAAGACTTTGTTCTAGTCGTTTTTGTGCTGTATTAAATTCAGTATTACCAGCTCGCTTTTCTTCAAGACATTTAAGATAGGCACATAGGGTATCGGCAGACTTAACTAATGCCTTATATTCTTGATCGGCATGTTCACTGGTAAGCAGAGCTTGATAATCTTCTTTAAACTCATCGGGCACCATCTCAAGCAGGCGTTGCTCTGCGATGGCTTCAATTTTTTTGTATTCAGCCTCTATCTCTTTATTGAAATACTTAACCGGAGTTGGCAGATCACCTGTGAGGATCTCACTGGCATCATGGAAGATTGCAATAGTCGCAACTTGGTAAGGATCGTAGTTTCCTTCAAATTTTTTGTTGCTAATTAAGGCGAGAGAGTGCGCGACCATGGCGACTTGCAGCGAATGTTCTTGAACATTTTCAGTTCTAATATTGTACATTAGAGGCCAGCGTTGAATTAATTTCATTCTTGCTAGGTGGGCAAATAGGTGGCTCATCGGATCCCTTTGAAGTTAGGAGTTGAACCATTTCAGATTAGCATAGTTAGAAAACAAAAAACGACCCTAAGGTCGTTTTATTTTACTGTGTTTTATTAGTAGCTTACTAATTTTTTATTAGTAGTTACTGTCTATAGTCAGCTAAGAAATCACCAAACTCAGACAAGGCCTTATTCAGTTCTTCTTTGTATGGCAAAAATACTACACGAACATGATCAGGTTCTGGATAGTTAAATGCTGAGCCCTGTACTAGTAATATTTTACGATCTTTTAGTAAGTCGAGTACTAAACGCTCATCATCGCGTAGGTTAAATTTCTTTTGATCTAACTTGGCAAATGCATATAAAGCGCCTTTGGGTGTTTTAACACTTACACCAGGAATTGAGTTGAGCATTTCAACACAGGCATCACGTTGTACGCGTAAACGGCCACCTGGTTGCACTAACTCTTGAATACTCTGGTAACCACCTAATGCTGTTTGAATCGCATGTTGGCTTGGTACGTTTGCGCACAAGCGCATTGATGCCAACATATCTAATCCTTCGATATAACTCTTAGCAGACTTTAAATTACCGGTTAGCATCATCCAGCCCACACGGAAACCTGCTGCGCGGTAAACTTTTGACAGACCATTAAAGGTAACGGTTAAGATATCGTCTGATAGACTCGCTGCAGGAATATGTACCGCTTCATCGTACAAGATCTTATCGTAGATTTCGTCGGCAAACAGAATCATATCGTTTTGACGACAAAGCTCGATAACTTCAAGGATGAGTTCCTTTGAGTAGACAGCACCTGTTGGGTTATTCGGGTTAATTAGCACAATACCGCGAGTTCTTGGGGTGATCTTGCTCTTAATATCTTCAAGATCAGGGAACCAATCTGATTCCTCATCACAGCGGTAATGCTGTGCTTTACCGCCAGATAAGTGAACTGCAGCAGTCCATAGCGGGTAATCAGGTGAAGGAACCAACACTTCATCGCCACTATTTAGCAGGCCTTGCATTGCCATAACAATCAGTTCAGATACACCGTTACCGATATAAATGTCTTCAATGTCTACACCGAAGATCCCTTGTGATTGATAATGCTGCACAATCGCTTTACGCGCTGAAAATAACCCTTTTGATTCGCAATAACCTTGCGCACTTGGCAGGTTTAAAATCACATCACGAACAATCTCTTCCGGAGCCTCAAATCCAAATGGGGCTGGGTTACCGATATTTAGTTTAAGAATACGGTGACCTTCATCTTCTAGACGACGGGCTTCTTTATGTACCGGACCGCGAATGTCGTAACATACAGAATCTAATTTGTTGGATTTGATAATAGGGCGCATCTACACCTCGAAAATGCTAAAAATACGAGTCAAACACTTCTTTGACTTTGTTGCAGGCACAATAGCTAAATTCAAACAACAAATAAAGGATTAATTCACTGATTCAAGTGGGTTTAAAAGAGGATCGGTCTACTCGGGACGGTCGGGAATGAGCTTTTTGGTGTTTAGCTCTGCGAGGGTGTTCTGGTGTAGTCGTTAGTATGGCTGTTTGTGTATTATTACTGTTTAAAGACTAAATGTATTATTTGCTAGCTGGATCGAGTTTTTTAGACTTTACTAATGCGCCAATAAAAAAGCCAGCGAAGACGCTGGCTTTATAAAGCGGGGTTTAAAAAATTAAACGCGCTTCTTGAACTCGTTAGTACGAGTGTCAATTTCAATCATGTCGCCAGTTTTAACGAAGTCAGCAACACTTAGCGTACCGCCACCAGTGATGGTAGCAGGCTTCATTACTTTACCTGAAGTATCACCACGAGCTGAAGGCTCTGTGTATGTTACTTCACGTACAACTGAAGTTGGAAGTTCAACTGAAATTGCTTTACCTTCGTAGAAAGTTACTTGGCAATTCTCTTCCATACCATCAACGATGTATGCAGATGCATCACCTAGGTTTTCAGCTTCAACATCGTACTGGTTGTACTCAGCATCCATGAATACGTACATAGGATCAGCAAAGTATGAGTAAGTACAATCTAGACGCTCTAGAATGATATCTTCCATCTTGTCTTCACCTTTGAAGGTGCTTTCAGTAGAAGAGTCTTGTAGAACGTGCTTAAGCTTTAATTTAACGATAGCAGCGTTACGGCCAGAACGAGTTGTTTCAGTTTTTTGAACAACCCATGGGCTGCCATCTAACATGATCACGTTACCAGGACGGAGTTCATGAGCAGTTTTCATTACACTATTTCCTATTTTAGGTTTTTTCTATTTAAACGTAGTATCTTAGCTATTTTTGACGAATTGAACTAGTCGAGAAACAAGATCTACATCATTTATTGCATCGATTGGCCATTGCTTTGCGTGTTGCTGCAATGGCAAATCAGCTAAATTAAGTTGTTGCCAGTTTTCACAGGTCTGTGCTGCTTGCTCTTTATTGAAGGCAAGGTTAAGCGCTTTCCAGCTAATCGCTAATTCTGGCGGCAGATTATTACAGTAAAGCTGCATAAAGGCATCTAATTTTATTAGATGATAGTCCTCTTCTTGCTCATATATGTGCCAAATGAACGGTTTTGCAGCCCATTGAGCTCTCAAAAACGAATCTTCGCCACGAACTATATTAAAGTCGCAGCTCCAGAGTAGCTTGTCATAGCCCTCTTGATCTGTCATTGGCAGAATATGAATAAGCAAATTCCCAAGTGGAATTTGCATGCCTGGTGTTAGTTCATCAACAGAGCAGGGAAGTATCGCTTGCAAGCTATTGAGGCTTCTTCCCTTTGGAATTAACGCATGTGTCTTAGCACTATTTGTTTGCCAAAGTTGGCAAAGGCCTAATAACGCATCAGATTCATAGCTAAACACACTAACAACCGTATCAGCCTGGTCAATGCCAGATAATCCTAAAGATGTAAACAGTTCTTGCTTGTTCTGTGAATCAAGTTGCCAACGTTCCCGATCTGCTAAAAGTGTCTTTTCGCAAATGAGTCCGCCAGTTTTATCACTAAATCCAGGGAAGTAAAAATACTTCTTTATCCCGCTAGTCTGCATGGAGGGTAAACCATGGCATCCTTCGACCCAAGATTCTGCACTTAGGTATTCAAGGTTTAACCACAACGGCGGTTTCACGGCTTGCGGATCGTTTTTATACGCTATATGTAAAGTATCAAGGGTATGTTTAATTTGCTCGGGTAATTCACAAGCAAAGGCTTCAATGATGACATCGCCGACTTGGTAGTCTACGACTGAAGGCTGACTCCACTGATTGATCGTGATATTCGAATGAATCTGAGTCATTAAGCCAGGATCTAGCTGGGGCAAAATATGAGAGAAGCTTTTTAAATCATCAACCCAGAGAGTGATAGCAAGCTGGTGCTCTTGTGCTAATTGCTTGGCTAAACGCCAGGTAACACCAATGTCACCATAATTATCAACTACAGCACAGAAAATGTCCCAACGCCCACAGGCATTATGAGTTGCCATATATTAAAAACTCTCATCATCGGCTTAACGTTACAAAGCCTATCAAGCTAAATATTTAAGACAAAAAAGCGGCATAAAAATATGCCGCTTTACTAAGGTCAATCAAACACATTGCTGTGATTAGTCATGGATCTTGTTGTTAAACTTGATGCTTAAGACTCGCAATAAGGCTTAAACAGAGCTTGAAATTTAGTCTTCAAGCTCAGCTAAACACATCTCTTCGTAGATCTGCTTAACCCAAGCGTCAACACGCTCTTCAGTTAATTCAGGCTGACGGTCTTCGTCGATGCCTAAGCCAACAAAATGCTTGTCGTCTGCTAAACCTTTTGATTCTTCGAAATCATAACCTTCAGTTGGCCAGTGACCGATTACGATAGCGCCACGAGCTTCAACGATTTCGTTGACCATGCCCATTGCATCAAGGAAGTACTCAGCGTAATCCTCTTGATCGCCACAACCAAAGATTGCGACTAACTTGTCTTCGAAGTTGATTTGCTCAAGTTCAGGGAAAAAATCATCCCAGTCACATTGTGCTTCACCATAATACCAAGTTGGAATGCCGAAAATTAACAGATCGTAATCTGCAATTTGTTCCTTGGTACTTTTGGCGATATCTTTCACCTCAACCATTTGCTTGCCCAGTTTTTTCTGGATCATTTTGGCGACGGCTTCGGTGTTGCCTGTATCAGACCCGAAAAAAAGACCTACAGTTGCCATTGTTGTTCCTTTAATATCTAGTTAACTATTAATGGTATGCGTGCATTTAAAGTGGCTTAGTTACTAACCAGCTTTTGCAGTATAGATTCGATTAGTTGGCTGCGGCTGATATTACTGGCCAAAGCTTGTTCATTCAAGGCGTCATACAAATCTTGTGACACCTTTAACTCTATTCGTTTTAATCCGTTCGCTCGATCACGCTGAATTTGATTTCTTTTATTAATTTTGAGCTGTTGGTCCCGTGGCAAAGGATTGCTGCGGGGCCGACCACGTCGCTTTTCTGTTGCGAACAGATCAATGGTGGTTCTATCTGATGTTTCTTTTGCCATTGAGTTCGTATTTACCCGATGCCTGAGCCTTCCCAGGTCATCTGTATAATCCCTTTTGCAATAAACCCGGCACAGCCGAGAAATAAAACGAGCCAAACGATGTTACGGCCAAACGTTGGGACATTACCCTGTTTGAGTACATCTCGAATGGCCATACCAATAAAAAAGAAAATGGCTGCAAAAAACAGGTTTAAGCCAAGCGACTCAATCTGCTCCATATATTGCATTAGCATTTGCCATTTCCTCCTAGGCCAAAAAAAGTTGCGCGAATATACCATATAAGTTTTCGAGCGGCTATATGCTTTACGTCTTTCTGGCGTGAAATGTGCTTCAATTGGCGGTTATAAAATCTTTAACTATTCGATTAAATATGGCGGGTTTTTGCGCATGTAACCAATGGCCTGTCCCCTCGATAGTTTTTGCTTTCACAGTTGGGAATTGAGTCATAATAGCGTGTCTATGCTCCGCAGTAACGTAATCTGAATCACCACCTCGAACAAAGAGACAAGGGCCTTGGTAATTACGTGAAAAGTCTGGCCAATCGATAATATCAGCGTAGCTTGTCTTCAAACCTTTTAGGTTCATCTTCCAGCTAAAACCTTGCTCCGCCCGAGTTAAAGACTTTAATAAAAACTGTGCCGTGCCGTCGTCGACATCACATGCTTGCATATGCGTAAGTGCTTGGCGGCGATCTTTTAACTCGTTTATTGGCATAGACTCCAGTGCAGCAAACACTTTGTCGTGACGGCTTTGGTAAGCTACGGGCGCAATATCGGCAACGACGAGTTTACTCACCAATTGCGGGTAACTGAGCGCTGTCGCCATGGCGATTTTGCCCCCCATTGAATGACCAATTAAAATTGCCTGGTTACAGTCAAGCTCCTCAATCAGTTTTACCATACTGTCTGCCAGTGATTGGTAGTTCATACTGGCAACTCGTGGACTACTTCCATGATTAAGCACATCAATGCGAACAACAGTAAATTGCTCTTCGAGTTCTTTGCCTAAAGCCTTGAGGTTATCAAGGTCGCCAAACAAACCATGAATGAGAATAACTACTGGGCCTTGACCACTTATCACATAATGCATTGTCTTTCCGATTACTGAGTCGATTGGCGCAGATTGTGCCTCGTATTTAGTTAAATTCCAACAGAGGCTGGGTAAATGGTCATCCACTGCTGAAAAAGTAAACATACTTTGCTTAGTAAATAGGATCTTTCTTCTCTGGATCGCAGTTTTCATTTAATGACGCTTTATCAAGGCCCTAAACCTCGCTACACTGAGCTGATAATTCGGGACAGTTATGCGATCTTTTGCATTTAAGAACACCGATCCGCTTTTCTACTTAAGGAAGATAACCGTTATGAAGTATATCGAAGTTGATGAAGAGCTTTATCGACACATCGCCAGCAAAACTGAACATATTGGCGAGAGCGCTTCGGATATTTTGCGCCGTATATTGGGATTAGAAGTTGAGTCAGTGGTTCAAGCTGCGCCTGAAGAGATCAGTCATCCTAGTCTTGAACAGTCTTCACCTAAACCCGTAAAAGTGGCGAAAGCGGCAACTAAGCCTGTTTCTGATTTTACCAACCTGATTGACGCCGAAGCATTAGCTGCGCAAAAAGGTGCAGTGGGGCGTTTTCTATTTATCCTAGATACTGTTTATAGAGCGTCGACTAAGCAGTTTGAACAGGTGTTACAAATTCAAGGCCGCGATCGTCTGTATTTTGCAACGTCGAAGGATGCACTGTTAAAAGCGAGTAAGTCTGCTAACCCTAAAGAGATTGGTTGCAGTGGATTTTGGGTAACGACCAACAATAATACCGCGAAGAAACGCACTATTCTTTCAGAAGTGTTACTGCAGTTTGGTACTGATGAATCGCAAGTTGCCGATATCATAGAAAAAATTTAACGACATAAAGCGTTAACGTAAAACATATAGACTTACCGAAGGTGAATTCATATCGGTAATATAAGGAGAGGGACTTGGCTATACATAAGAGAGCTGGATTGATTGCTGAGCAAAAGGATTTGGTCAATATCCCAAAACTCGTTAGCCTGTATTATTGCTTATCGCCCGATGTTGACAATGTGAGTCAAAAGGTCACATTTGGTACCTCGGGTCATCGTGGTAGTGCTGAACAAAAAAGTTTCAATGAAGCGCATATTCTTGCGATTGCACAAGCCGTTGCTGATTATCGTTTGCAAGCTAATATCAAGGGCAACTTGATATTAGGCATAGATACTCACGCGTTATCACAACCTGCAGCAATATCGGTTATAGAAGTATTAGTCGCTAACAAGGTGAGTGTTGTTGTACATCAAAATGATGGTTTTACTCCGACGCCTGTGGTTTCTCACGCCATTATTAGTGCCAATTTGGATAAGAGTAGCACTGATGAGTTAGTTGACGGCCTTATTGTTACGCCTTCACACAATCCACCTCAAGATGGTGGTATTAAATATAACCCACCACATGGCGGCCCAGCAGAAGGTGAGATCACCACTTGGATCCAAGATAAGGCCAATCAATATTTAGCCAATGACTTAGCCGGTGTTAAGCGCATCAATTACAGCGCAGCGCTGAGTAGCGACTATCTTATAGAAGCAGACTTTATCACGCCTTATATCACCGACTTAAGTAACGTTATCAATATGCAAGCTATTGCTGATGCTAAGGTTCGTTTGGGTGTTGATCCCTTAGGTGGTTCAGGCGTCCATTACTGGGAACCAATTGCAAAGCATTACGGTATAGATATCACAGTACTCAATTCCCAGGTCGATCCTAGTTTCGGTTTTATGCCTCTCGATAAGGACGGTAAAATCCGTATGGATTGCTCATCACCTTATGCAATGGCGGGATTGTTAGAACATAAAGATAGCTATGATCTCTGCTTGGGTAATGATCCTGATTTTGATCGCCATGGTATCGTCTGTCCCGGTACAGGTTTGATGAACCCAAATCATTTCCTTGCTGTCGCAATCGACTACTTGGTAACACATCGTCCAGCATGGACTGAGCAAATGGTGATTGGAAAAACACTGGTATCGAGTGCCATGATAGATAAAGTCTGTCAGATGCATGATAAGCCAATGTCTGAGGTGCCAGTAGGCTTTAAATGGTTTGTAGATGGACTTGCTAATAGTGAATTTGCCTTCGGCGGTGAAGAAAGTGCCGGGGCTGCTTTTTTAAGACATGATGGCAGCACTTGGTGTACCGATAAAGATGGCTTTATTTTGTGTCTACTTGCGGCTGAAATTCTTGCCGTTACCGGTAAAACCCCCCAGCAAAGATACGATGAACTCGAAGCACAATTTGGTAAAAGTTTTTACCAGCGCATCGACAGTCCAGTGAGTCTAGAGGACAAAGCTAAGTTTTCGAGAATTGAAGCCGATTCTATTCAAACAAAGACACTAGCTGGTGATGAGATCTTACAAAAACTGACTCATGCCCCAGGTAACAATGCTGCTATCGGTGGCATTAAAGTGGTGACAACAAATGGTTGGTTTGCAGCCCGTCCGTCGGGCACTGAAGCGCTATTTAAGTTATACGGTGAAAGCTTTGTAAGCCAAGAGCACCTTGCTTGCTTACTAAAAGAAGCTCAAGTTATTGTGGCTGAAGCGTTGAATTAAACTCAGTTAAAAGCTTTTTAAGTGGATTTAAATGTAAAGGCACCTTTCGGTGCCTTTTTCTTTATCAATAAACTGTTACTGTCATTGTTACTTTCTTGATTTATATGGAAAGCATACAACAAAATTTCGAATAGAATTCCCTTTAAATTAATAGCTTATATGGCAACTTGGTAACTGGTTTTTAGCCAAATAATCTTGATGATACGCCTCTGCCTGGTGGAACTGCTGACAGGGAACAACTTCAGTAACTATTTGACGAGAGCCCCATTTGGCACTTTTGATCAGCGCTAGTTTGGCGGCTTCAGCTTGATCCTTTTGCTGCTTATCATGGAAAAAAATAGCACTTCTATACTGGCTACCTATGTCGCCACCTTGCTGATTCAATGTGGTGGGATTATGGTTTTGCCAAAAGACTTCAATTAAGCGTTGGTAACTTACAATGTTCGGATCATACTCGACTTGTACAACCTCAGCATGGCCAGTGGTACCGGTTTTAACCTCTGTGTAGCGAGTGAAGTTATCCTTGCCGCCCATATATCCACACGTACAGTCAATGACACCTTCAACTTCTCTGAAAAAGTATTCAACTCCCCAAAAACACCCCGCGCCGAATGTTGCCAATGCCATTACTGTCTCCTTAATAAGTTTTACAAATAGCCGTTTGGATGGCTAGATGGCTTTATCTTGTTTTATTTTTTGCCTTAGTGCAAGTAAAAAATGCATGGATGGTGATTTGTTGTGCGACAGAGGCTAAAAAGGGTACGAGATACGGCAGTCAAATATGCTACTATCCGTGGCAGAATTAGCGGAGCTAGGTGTTACAAATACCCGTGGTATTTGAAATTTCTGCCAAATAAAGCTGACATGAATAATAAGGAGTAGTTTGTGTTTCAAGAATTGAAACAGTCTAAGGACTTTTTAGCGTTAACCCTCGCGCACCCACAATACTTAACCGAAAGTTTTGAATTTGATCTTGCTAACCAAGTCCATGTAGAGGTTTGGGATACAGGCGTTATCATGTTTGAGCCTAAGGGCGTTAAGCATACTAAAGATCTTGTCTTATCTTGTGCCGTTCATGGTAATGAGACTGCGCCTATTGAGTTGTGTAACGACCTGATAACGCAGCTGCTTGATGAACAACTTGTTCTAAAGCAACGAGTATTATTTTTGATTGGTAATCCTCCTGCCATCCACAATGGCACGCGTTTTATTGATGAAAACCTTAACCGATTATTTAATGGTGCGCACTCACGTGGTGAGGGCCTTTGTAACCCTGAACGTGTTAGGGCACAAAAGCTTGAGCAGTATGTCGATAAGTTTTTCAGGGCCCATTCGGGCGAGCGTCATCGTATGCATTATGACTTACATACGGCAATTCGCGCCTCTAAGCATGAGAAGTTTGCTATTTATCCCTATCGCGGTAATCGCAAGTACAGCAAAGAGCAGATCATGTTTCTCGAGTCTTGCGGTGTAAATACCATTTTATTCCACCACGAACCTACAACGACCTTTAGCTATTTCTCTTCTGAAAATTACCATGCTGACGCATTTACCATCGAACTAGGTAAAGTGTTCCCCATGGGACAAAATGATATGACTCGCTTTATTGCGATGAAAGAGATGCTAACCCAATTGATGTGCGGTGAATCGCTTCAACTACCTAAGTTCGATATGAAGCGTTTAAATCTTTATCAAGTTTGTCGTTCGGTAAACAAACGATACGATGACTTTGAATTTACTTTCACCAATGATGTCGAAAACTTTACCGCTTTCCCTAAAGGCTACACTTTAGCGAAAGAGGGCGGCCTTGAGGTGAAGGTTGAGCATGAGTTTGAATCTATTGTATTCCCTAATGCAAAGGTTCCAGTAGGGCAGCGGACTGTCTTGTGCTTAAAGTCTGCAGATGAAAGTCATTTAGACTAGATTCAATCTGAATAACTGTGCATGTAAACCAATATATACATGCACAGAGATGCTTAGTTGTCGTTTCAATGATGGGAAGTATTGAGAGTTAGTTTACGTTAACGTAATGTTCTTCCCGCGTATTAAAATAGCAAGGTGCTGTATTTCTCGTCTGACGGCACCCTCAATAACAAGAGCACATTATGAGCAACGCAACAACGAATGCTGAAACAGTCCATCGCGTGAGCTTTTTAGATAAAGATTCACTGGCGATCCCCATATTAAAAATTCTCCAAGCGGACGGCACCGCATATGAAGAGGCCGTATTACCGGTTATCGATGAAGCCTTAGCGGTTAAAATCCATGATACTTGCGTGTTTACTCGGGTACTAGACGAGCGCATGTTGGGTGCGCAGCGTCAAGGTCGCATTAGCTTTTATATGACCTGTACCGGAGAAGAGGCCTCGATAATAGGCAGCACCGCAGCACTCGATGATGGTGATGTGATCTTAGCTCAGTACCGTGAACATGCCGCGATTCGTTACCGCGGCTTTACCACTGAGCAGTTTATGAATCAGATGTTCAGTAATGAAAAAGATTTTGGCAAGGGCCGCCAAATGCCGATCCACTACGGTAGTGAAGCGCTTAATTATCAAACCATTTCATCTCCGCTTGCCACGCAGATCCCCCAAGCTACAGGTGTTGCATATAGCCTGAAAATGCAGGGTAAGCGTAATATTGCAATCTGTTATTTTGGTGAAGGTGCAGCCTCTGAAGGCGATTTTCACGCTGGTCTCAACATGGCGGCAGTGCTCAATTCTCCTGTTATCTTCTTCTGTCGTAATAATGGATATGCCATCTCAACACCCACCGATGAGCAGTTTAAAGGCAATGGTATTGCAAGCCGCGGTGTGGGCTATGGTATGCATACTATTCGTGTTGATGGTAATGACATGTTGGCAGTATTGGCGGCAACTCAACAGGCTCGTGCCTACGCGTTAGATAACAACGCCCCAGTGCTGATTGAAGCCATGACTTATCGATTAGGAGCTCATTCATCATCCGACGATCCATCTGGATACCGCTCAAAAGATGAAGAAGCTAAATGGCAACAGCACGATCCAGTGAAACGTTTCAAACTGTGGATGATCAATAAGGGCTGGATGAATGAACAGCGCGATGCTGATCTCTATGTTAAGTACCGTGAAGAGGTATTATCAGAGCTTAAAGTCGCTGAAAAAATTCCAACTCCTCATATCGATAACATTATTGAAGATGTGTATGACACACCAACCCCAATTCTGAAGAAGCAGCTAGCTGACTTAAAAAGCCATGTTAAGAAGTATCCAGAATCCTATCCAAAAAGTGCAGGGAGAGTATAAGCCGTGGCTCAGATGAATATGTTGCAAGCCATTAACCAAGCCCTAAGCTCGGAAATGGAAGCGGATAAAAAAATGATGGTGTTCGGCGAAGATGTCGGCCACTTTGGCGGTGTGTTTAGAGCAACCTCGGGCCTACAAGAAAAGTTTGGTCGTGAGCGTTGTTTCAATACTCCGTTAACCGAGCAGGGCATTGCAGGTTTTGCTAATGGCTTAGCTTCTAACGGTATGACGGCTGTAGCTGAAATTCAGTTTGCCGATTATATCTTCCCAGCTATTGACCAAATCGTTAATGAAAGCGCCAAGTTCCGTTACCGCAGTGGTAATGAGTTTAATGTTGGCGGCCTTACATTTAGAACACCTTATGGTGGCGGTATTGCAGGTGGTCATTATCACTCACAATCACCAGAAGCTTACTTTACTCAAACGCCGGGGATTAAGGTTGTCGTTCCGCGTAATCCAGAGCAGGCAAAAGGGCTATTAATCGCCTCAATTCGTGATAAAAACCCGGTAATATTTTTTGAGCCAAAGCGTCTATACCGCGCATCGGTAGGTGAAGTGCCTGAAGGCGATCATGTTATCGAATTAGGCAAAGCCGAAGTTATCAAGCAGGGTACAGACATCACCTTACTCGGCTGGGGTGCACAGATGGAAATTCTTGAAAACGCTGCTGAGATGGCTGCAAAGAAAGGGATCTCCTGTGAAATTATCGATTTAAGAACTCTATCTCCATGGGATGTTGACACAGTAGCCGCATCGGTTAAGAAAACTGGGCGTCTACTAATCAACCATGAAGCGCCACTCACCGGCGGCTTTGCCGGTGAGATCGCCGCGACTATTCAACAAGAGTGCTTCTTGTATCTTGAATCCCCAATAGCGCGAGTGTGTGGTCTAGATACGCCGTATCCTTTGATCCACGAAAAAGAATATATGCCAGATGCGTTAAAGACGTTTGAAGCGATTAAAGCTTCGGTTAAATTTTAGGAGCCAGCCCATGATTAAAGAATTTATCCTTCCGGATATCGGCGAAGGCGTCGTCGAATGTGAGCTGGTTGAATGGTTAGTAGAAGAGGGTGATAGTGTTGTTGAAGATCAACCTATCGCTGATGTTATGACTGATAAAGCCTTAGTGCAAATTCCAGCCCCCAATGCAGGCGTGATCACTAAGCTATTTTACGCTAAGGGCGAGATTGCCAAAGTGCACGCGCCTTTGTATTCAGTCGATGTCGTTGAAGAAGGCCAAACCGCGGTGAACGCTCAAATTAATACCGCGACTAGCCCTGAGCTTAACGTAGCAACTAGCGTAGCTGAAACCGAGCAAACGATTGCGCCAACTGTATCAGGGGTCTCTATCGAGGAATTCTTATTACCGGATATAGGTGAAGGAATTGTCGAGTGTGAACTTGTTGAGTGGTTAGTTGAAGAAGGCGATATGGTTGTTGAAGATCAGCCTATTGCAGATGTGATGACTGATAAAGCGCTAGTGCAAATTCCAGCGATTAAAAATGGCAAAATTGTAAAGCTGCATGTTCGAAAAGGGCAGCTAGCAAAAGTCCATGCGCCACTGTTTGCTATTGAAGTTGAGGCCGAGGTTGGGCAGTCGCAAGCCAGCTCACCTCAAATCGCAGAGCCTGATGCACCGACTCAAGCTTTAGAGCCGGTAACGCAAGGCAAAGCTTTAGCAAGCCCAGCTGTTCGTCGCTTAGCGCGCTCATTGGATCTCGATATCTCAACAGTACCCGGTTCAGGTAAGAATGGCCGCGTTTATAAAGAAGATGTTGAACGTCATCATGCTAATGCTGGCCAGACTAATGTCTCGGTAACGCAAAAGCCTGTTACCGCGACTTCTGCTTCAAAGCCAGTAGCGGATATTGAGCCTGTCAGTCACCGCCAAGCCGATAGAGTGGAGCCGATAAAAGGTGTTCGCGCAGTTATGGCGAAGATGATGACAGAGTCAGTATCAACGATCCCACACTTCACCTACTGTGAAGAGTTTGATTTAACTGAATTGGTCGCTCTTAGAGAAAGCATGAAGAAAAAGTATTCCACTGATGAGCTTAAGCTCACCATGATGCCTTTCTTTATGAAGTCGATGTCACTGGCGCTATCACAATTTCCTGATATGAATAGCCGTGTCAATGAAGATTGCACTGAGCAGACCTATCTGGCTAGTCATAATATAGGTATGGCTGTTGACTCTAAAGTCGGCTTGCTAGTGCCTAACGTTAAAGATGTACAAGATAAAACTATCCTGCAAATTGCAGCGGAGATCACTCGTCTTACAACGGCTGCGCGAAGTGGCCGAGTATCGCCAAACGATCTAAAAGGTGGAAGTATTTCCATTTCGAATATTGGCGCCTTAGGTGGGACTGTTGCAACGCCTATTATCAACAAACCTGAAGTGGCAATTGTTGCACTGGGTAAACTGCAGGTTTTACCTCGGTTTAATGACAAAGGTGAGGTTGAAGCACGCAAGATTATGCAGGTGAGCTGGTCTGGTGATCATCGTGTTATCGATGGTGGCACCATTGCCCGCTTCTGTAATTTGTGGAAGCTTTACCTGGAGCAGCCACAAGAGATGTTGCTAGCAATGCAGTAATCAATATAAGACTACTTAAAGGCGCTAGTAATAGCGCCTTTTTTAGCTATGCTATTTGGATTAGTAGTTTTAAATTTGTAAACAATTCCGTATAATTCCGCTAATCTGTTATTGCCCATTGGTTGTTCTATGAGCGCGTTAGCCCCAATCATCGAAAATATTGAATATCCATTTCCGCCAAAGCCGACTCCTTTATCTGATCAAGAAAAAGCAGAATCAAAAGCCAAAATTAAACAGCTTTTAAAAGATAAAGATGCTGTGCTTGTCGCGCATTACTACACCGATCCTGAAATTCAAGCTTTAGCCGAAGAAACCGGTGGTTGTGTTTCTGACTCGTTAGAGATGGCGCGTTTTGGTCGTGATCACCCAGCAAAGACGTTAATCGTCGCTGGTGTTAAGTTTATGGGCGAAACGTCAAAAATTTTAAGCCCTGATAAAACCATCTTAATGCCAACGCTAGAGGCAACCTGTTCTTTAGACATTGGGTGCCCGATTGAGACATTCAGTGAATTTTGCGATGCTCACCCGGATCACACTGTAGTTGTATATGCCAATACTTCCGCTGCAGTAAAAGCTAGAGCCGACTGGGTAGTGACATCGAGCATCGCTCTTGAAATTGTTGAGCACCTAGACAGTGAAGGTAAAAAGATTATTTGGGGCCCAGACCGTCATTTAGGCAGCTACATCGCTAAGCAAACTGGCGCTGAGATGTTGATGTGGCAAGGGGAATGTATTGTTCACGATGAGTTCCAAGCTAAAGCACTTCGTGAGTTGAAAAAAATTCACCCCAATGCCGCTGTGCTAGTGCACCCTGAATCTCCTGCCAGTGTGGTAGAGCTAGCTGATGCCGTGGGCTCGACTAGTCAATTGATTAAAGCGGCGCAAACCATGGAAAATGAGACTTTTATCGTGGCTACCGATAAAGGGATCTTCTATAAGATGCAGCAAGCTGCACCTAATAAGAATCTAATTGCAGCACCTACTGGCGGTAATGGCGCGACTTGTAAGAGTTGTGCACATTGCCCATGGATGGCTATGAATGGTTTAAAAGCTATCGAGAGTGCGCTAGAAAACGTGGACGCTAGCAACCATGAGATATTTGTTGATGATAGCTTACGCCTAGACGCGTTAAAGCCATTAGACAGAATGCTTAATTTTGCCCAGACACTGAATATGAAAGTAAAAGGTAATGCGTAAACACTAGTTACTGATTATTAATAAAAAGCTCATTTGTTTGAGCTTTTTTTATAGTTGTATTTGTTAATGTTTGTTCTTTATAAGAACTAAGTGGCTAGCAATTGCGCAAACGTTTGAGATTACGGTAATTTGGCTTGACGCAATTGTGCCTTTTCAGTAAAGTAGCGCTCCGTTGCCAGCCAAATTTTGGTTTAAAGATATTTGTTGGCGATAGTGGTAATTATCCACGTAAAACTAATTAGTTTGGTGAGCTGGCTGAGTGGCTGAAGGCGCACGCCTGGAAAGTGTGTTTAGGTTAATCCCTAACGAGAGTTCGAATCTCTCGCTCACCGCCAAATTTAGAAAAGCCCGTTATCGAAAGATAACGGGCTTTTTGCTATTTGTAATTCAGCCAATGTTATTGGATTTAGTCATTGAATCTAGACATGGAATATTTAGAGTTACTTGCTGATTAGCGCTTAGCAGCGTAATCGAAAAACTTTCTGTGCATAGGTCCCGCACTATTAGCATTCACCTTATTGGGGTGTTTATGTTCCTTCCAGCAAGCGACTTTTCTGCCAATGTTTAGATGCGGAAACTGAGGTTCCCCTTCATAAGTCACTCCTAAAAATCCAAGAAGCTCAGATAAACTGTCTTTATGACTGATATCAATACAGATCAAATCATCACGGCCTGCAAAGTATTCCAGTACTTGCTGTTTATGTTGTAAATAACATTCTTCAAGATGGGCGGCGTTATCGGGTTCAGCAGTACCTGTTAGTTTAAAAGTGTCAATAAAGCTACGCTTTAGAACAGGGTTAAATATACCCGCCTCAGGATCAAGTTGTGTTTTCATCTTGTTGATAAGCATCTGCATAGACGGTATCCAAAGAGATAAATCGCGCTCTAGATAAACAAACTTAGCACCTGGGAACAATTTATCTAATTGTTGATAATCGCTAAAGCAGGGGGCATCAGAAACAATATCAGCGAGGTGAAACGCTTCTTGTGTATAGGCAGTGTGAGCAACTTTAAAACCATAATCTAACATGGCTACGCTGATACTGGTGGTGCCAGTTCGTGGTAGACCAATAATAAAAACTTTATTCATAACATTCCAATTAGAGTAATACTTTAGCGCCCAATATAAGACTTAGCGGAGCGCATGCTTATAGTCTCAAGCTTATCCGCTAAACTTATTTTACTATGCAGTTGTTAACCTTGGCGGGTAAAGCAAACTGCTTGTACCAGAAAGTGTTAGAGTAACGGGCTGAATAAATAGAAAATTCGCTCGGCTCCTCGACTGGCAATCGAACGTTTTTGCCATTCTTGTAAGCAGATTTTATCGGCGTTTTTAAGATAATCTTGCTGTACTTGCTCAAGTTTTTGGGTAAAGCCAAGATTATCAACCGCAAGGGTAACTTCGAAGTTAAGCCATAGGCTGCGCATGTCCCAGTTAACCGTACCAATTAAACAATGGTTACTGTCAATAACAACGGATTTGGTGTGCAATAGACCACCTTTAAAGCGATGGATATTAACACCAGCCTCTAAAAGCTCGCTAAAAAATGCTCGACTTGCCCATTCAACCATTAATGAATCATTTTTATCTGGCACGATAATATCGACTTTAACGTTACGTTGCGCCGCAATAATTAGCGCCATATGTAGGTTGTCACTGGGTACAAAGTAGGGAGTGGTGATGACGATACTTTTGGAGGCCTGATAAATACTTTGCAGTAGCACTCGATGGATAACTTCTTCACGCATTCCTGGTCCTGAAGGGATCACCTGCACTAAATCTGTGATCTCCGAATCCTCATGGGGTAAACATTTAGGCTGTTCAGGTAAGAAACGCTCGTTAGTTTCGACTTCCCAGTCCCAGGCATGGATGCTATTAAGCACAGGAACTGAGGTACCTGTGATCCGCACCATCACATCTATCCATTCACCGACACCAGCGTCTTGATTAAAATACTTAGGGTCGACTAGATTCATTGAGCCGGTATAGCCAATTTGGTTATCGATGACCACTATTTTTCGATGAAGTCTCAGATCTAATCGTCTGAAGAACATACGGAAAGGAGACACTTCGAGGGCACTGATCACTTGAATGCCGCTTTTCTTCATTAATTTTGGCCAGTGACTCTTGAAGAAGTGCCTGCTGCCAGCGGCATCAAGTAATAAGCGTACTTTCACTCCACGAGTAGCACTCTTGATTAAGGCGTTAGCCACATCATCGGCGCGACCACCGGGGTGCCAAATATAAAACTCGAGCAGAATGGTCTCACTTGCCTTGTCGATATCTTCTATTAAGTTATCTAAGATCTCATAAGTCTCACTACACAGAGTCAGGTGGTTATCAGCGAGTGCTGGGATCCCGACTTGTTTCTCACATATAGCACTTATTGATTGCCCATACAGGCTGGCGACATGAGGTCGATATTGACGATACTCATAGAGTTTTTTAAACCATTCACCATAGGGTTTAAACATGAGTTCAGCGCGAACGGCTCTTTTTTTACCTAAATTTAATTCACCAAACAGCAGATAGGCAAACGCACCACCTAACGGCACGATATAAATAATCATTAACCATGCTAAAGAAACGCCAATAGAGCGCCGCTTTGCAACTACGCGAATACTAATGCCGGCAATAATAAGCCAGTAGAGAAAAACGCCAGCTATGGTTAGTAGCTGATAAAATTCATACATATTGTGTTTGATAGTCTTACCTTTAGTCGCAAAAAGCAGCGTTTCATCGATGATTTAAGCTAACTAACCTCTTAATTGAATGATTATGTGACTAACACTAATAAGCTATTATAATGAAAAGATTACTTTAAATCTAAGTACAGAGTTGAATTAGTCCATTATGGCAAAAATTATCCGAAAGCTTGTATTTCTAACGCTTATTGCGGCCTTAGCAGGTGTTGCTTATGTGTATGACGCATCGGTTATTCCCACCGAAGATGTACTCGTCACGAATTTGGGCGGTACTAGCCAAGATGTGCAATGTATTAGCCAACCGGCAAAAGGTAATCTAGATAGATACGGTAAACTCGATGTAACCACTTGGAATCTTTATAAGCAGAAAAATGACGGATGGAATGAAACGTTAAAGCAACTGGCTGAGCGTTCAGACTTACTTTTACTGCAAGAGGCTCAGTTAACACCAGAACTTAAAGCATTCATAGGATCTCAAGAGCTTTCTATGTTGCTTGCTAAAGCATTCAGTTTTGCAGATGAGCCTGTCGGAGTGATGAATCTAACCCGAGAGTCAGCAACCAGCAGTTGTGTATTTAGAAAGGCCGAGCCTTACATTAATTATCCAAAGTCTATGCTGATCTCTTATTACCCGCTATCTGATAATAGCCAGTTGTTGGTGGCTAACATTCATAGTATTAATTTTACTTTCGGTCTGGAGGAGTATCAGTCTCAATTGCGGATCGTACAAGAAGCAATAAAGGGTCATCAAGGGCCGGTTATTTTTGCTGGTGACATGAATACTTGGAGCGATGATCGCTTCGACACGGTTAAACAATTGGCTAAACTCGTGGGACTTATCGAAGCAATACCCAGTGTCGACTCAAGAACTCAGATTTTAGGTCATAACCTCGATCATATTTTTTATAGAGATTTGGAGTTAGTAAAGGCGGAGTCGATTATTACTTCAAGTTCAGATCACAACCCGGTTAAAGCGTATTTTCGATTGATCAAGAAGCGCCCTGTAGACATAGTTAATTCGGATAACTAGTTCACACTAAAAAATGGTTAACTCTAATGAATGGTTAAGCCCGTAATACGGGCCTCTATCTCTAGAATTCTATATTAGTACTTCTTTAGCACATCACATCAGACAGGATTTTATATGGATAACGCCCATGCGTTGCTTAGCCAATACTTTGGTTTCCAGCAGTTTCGTGAAGGACAAGAAGAAGTTGTCCAAAACATTTTAAATGGTCAAAGCGCGGCGGCTATTTTCCCGACAGGTTCAGGCAAATCCCTTTGCTATCAGTTACCCGCCTTAGCCTTACCTCACTTAACTCTCGTGGTATCACCGCTACTCGCCTTAATGGACGATCAGTTACAATTTTTAAATAAAAAGGGTATTGCTGCCGCATCTATTGACTCCACTCAAACTAATGAGCAAGCAAGTGCGGTGATTGAAGGCGTGTCCTCGGGTCGGATTAAGATTTTAATGATTTCAGTAGAGCGTCTCAATAATGAACGCTTTAGACGCTTTATTTCATCTGTGCCTATTTCGATGCTGGTTATCGATGAGGCTCACTGTATTTCTGAGTGGGGGCATAACTTCAGACCCGACTACCTTAAACTTCCCGCTTATCAGCGACAATTGCAGATCCCGCAAGTCCTTTTGTTAACGGCAACAGCGACTCCCAAGGTAATCGAGGATATGGGGAAAAAGTTTGGCATAGATGAGCAATGTGTCACCTTAACGGGTTTTTATCGACCGAATTTAAATCTTGAAGCAATAGGGATCCCATCTTCAGATAAGCTAGCTTATCTTGCTGATTGGCTGGCGGCGAGAAAAGATAACAGTGGCATTGTTTATGTGACCTTACAGCAGACCGCTGAGTTTATTGCAAATGCTTTGGTTAAAAAGGGCTTCTCTGCCCTTGCTTATCATGCAGGAATGGACAGTGATAAACGAAAATCAATTCAAAAGCAGTTTATGGCGGGTGAGGTGCCAATTATCGTCGCGACCATCGCTTTTGGGATGGGTATTGATAAGAGTGACATTCGCTATGTAGCCCATTATGATCTTCCTAAGTCCATTGAAAACTACGCTCAAGAGATAGGACGAGCGGGACGCGATGGCTTTAGTTCTGATTGTTTGGTACTCGCCAATAGAGATAACCTTAATGTTCTAGAAAACTTTGTTTATGGTGATACTCCAGAACTCAGTGCGATAGAGTATGTTATCGATGAAATAAAACGCGAAGCGCAAACCAGCTCGGTATGGGAGCTGATGCTTAATCCTTTGTCCAGTGCATCGAATATTCGAATCTTGAGTTTAAAGACGTTACTGGTTTACTTAGAGATGCTGCGGGTCATCAAGCCAAAGTACAGTTATTTTGCCGACTATCGCTTTAAGCTCTTGTGTCCGGTCGAGCAAATTTTAGAGAAATTCGATCCTAACAGACAAGTCTTCATTAATGCTGTGCTCGATAGTTCACAGAAAGCAAAGCTTTGGTATAGCGCCAACTTTGAGGCATTAGAACAAAAAATGCCTAATAGCCGGGATAGAGCGATAAAAGCCCTAGATTACTTGCATCAAAAACAGCTTATCGAATTGCAAAGTAAACAGCTAACTCAAGTTTATGAAATCTTTAGTGCCAATATTGATGACTCATTACCAACGAGACTGTTTGACCGTTTTAGTCTTAAAGAGCAGAGCGAAATTACTCGTATAAATCAGCTGGTGGACTTTTTCGATAGTGAGTCCTGCTTAAGTCTACAGTTAGCTCAATACTTTGCCGATCCTCGCTTAAGTGGACCGTGTGGCCACTGTAGCGTATGTAATGGGCATACGGCTAAATTACCCGTCGCCGCAGGGCTGAAACCTTTAAGTCAGTTTGACTTCAATGAGATCTGTCATGACGCAATCAAAAAGCTAGGTGTGCACGCAAGCCCGGTTTTAGTTACGCGATTTCTTTGTGGATTGACTACCCCCATCTTCACCAAGTTAAAGATGAGACAGCTTAATGGTTTTGCACAATTTGAGCATTATCGCTTCGCGGAAATTTTATCATGGACCCAAAGCCACTTATGATTTGAGTTCCAAGATAGTATTAAGCCCTCCTTGTGTAACAAAGCTTGTCGAAATAAGCTTAGTTACTGAAAAAATTAACAGAACATGATTTACTGAGAGGGCATTAAAAGTGGCAAAGACCACGAACTAACAAATTAAGGGACCACAATATGAAAAGAGCAGCGCTGCCATTGGCGATAGCGCTTTCTCTGGTAGGCCTTACAGCCTGTCAAAGTCAGCAAACAACTGAACCCGTAGCGGTCGAAATTACAGATCAGAATTTAGCTTTCTCTCAATTCAGTACTCAATTTATCGATGCTTTGTGGATTGAATCGCCAACATGGGCTCTATACAGTGGTTTTCATAAGTACGATGGCGTTTTAAAGGTGCCTAACGCTGAAACTAGGCAGGCGAGCCTCGCTTTTGTACAGAATCAGCAACAACAATTAGCCAAGTTCAATCCTAAACTGATGACCCCTGCTATGCTGACAGATTATCGATTAATCGAGAATCTGCTAGCAGAGATGAAATGGAACATAGAGACCTTTAAGTCCTGGCAATGGGATCCATCGGCTTACAATGTTTCAGGTGGTTTTGCCCAGATAATTAATGAAGACTTTGCTCCTTTAGACGAACGCCTTCGTTCAGTTATGTTGAGAATGGAGAATGTGCCTGCATATTATGCTGCAGCTCGTGAGAACATTCAGGATCCGACTCTTGAGCATACACAACTTGCCATAATGCAAAACGAAGGCGCGTTCTCGGTTTTCTCTAACGACTTACTCGACCAAGCGATAAAATCGGGATTAACCAATCAAGAAAAGGCGCTATTTGTTAACCGTTATAATAAGGCGACCATAGCAATCAATGAGCATCTCGACTGGCTAAGAGCATTAGAGTCATCACTTGATAAGCAAGGAGCGCGAGGTTTTCGTATTGGAGCAGAGCTCTATGAGCAAAAATTTGCCTACGATATTCAAGCAGGGATGTCGGGCAAAGCCCTATATGAGAAAGCGGTAAATGACAAAAACCGTGTCCAAGCCGAGATGGCAAAGATAACCTCAAAAATTTGGGATAAGTATTTTGATACGCCAAAACCTAAAGATGACAAGCTAGCGATAAAAGCGCTTATAGACAAACTATCGGCTAAGCATGTTAAGCGGGAAGATTTTGTCGATGAAGTGCGTGCACAGATCCCAGAGCTTGTCGCTTTCGTCAATGAGAAAAAACTCGTAACACTGGATCCAAATAAGCCCTTAGTAGTGCGCGAGACGCCGGCTTATATGCGTGGCTATGCTGGTGCATCAATCAGTGCGCCTGGTCCATACGAAAAGTCAGGTAACACTTATTATAACGTGACTCCACTCGATGGCATGAGCAGTGATTCTGCAGAGAGTTACTTGCGTGAATACAATCACTGGATTTTACAGGTGCTCAATATCCACGAAGCTATCCCAGGTCATTATACTCAGCTAGTTTATTCAAATGAGTCTCCAAGCCTTATCAAGAGTTTATTTGGAAATGGCGCTATGGTTGAAGGCTGGGCGGTTTACACCGAGCGTATGATGCTTGAAGAAGGTTACGGTGATTTCGAACCGGAAATGTGGCTCATGTACTACAAGTGGAATTTACGAGTTATCTGTAACACAATTCTTGATTACAGCATTCAAGTTAATGGTATGACAGAGGAGCAGGCCTTAGATCTGATGATGAATGAAGCCTTCCAACAGCGAGCCGAAGCCGAAGGTAAATGGCGTAGAGCAACACTGAGTCAGGTTCAATTAACCAGCTATTATTCTGGTTATCGTGAAATCTACGATTTTAGAGAAGAGTATAAGGCGCTCAAGGGGGATGATTTTGACTTGAAGGCCTTCCATGAAGAGTTTTTGAGTTACGGCAGCGCGCCAGTTAAGTACATTCGCGAGCTAATGCTAAGTAAGTAATCGAGGTTTTTTTAATAAAGGTCAGTTTGCAATTGCAGCTGGCCTTTTTTGTACTTCTGTTTCTTACTCAAATGCTAGTAAATTACAGGTAAACCGATTTTTACAAGTGACTAGATTAATTGTTTTATTTAATGTAATCTTAATGCGAATTATTCGTATTTGAGTTGTTAGGTAATGAAACACATTTTGCTGGTGGATAACGGTTCCACTATTATAGGGAAATTGGCCCAGCTTCTTGCAGGGCAAGACTTCACTGTAACCCTCGCAAACAACTTTGATGAACAACGCCTTAAAGAAGCGTCTATCTATGCAGATCTCGCTCTATTAATGCTTAATATGGCAGATATAACTGATATCGAGCGTGCTTTATTGAAGCAAACAAGCACGCCTGTGATTATATTATCGGATTCAAATTCTGAAGAAGATAGGATCCAAGCCTATGAGTATGGTGTCGATGACTATTTAATCCAACCTTGTAGTGAACGTGAACTATTAGTGCGCATCAATGCCATGGGTCGTAGAATGGCAAGCAACAAAACTTGTCCTCGGCAAGAACATGTTAAAAACGAAGAGATAGGCTTCGACGATAGGTTATACACCATATCAATTTCACAGAAATCGGTGGTTTTTACCCAGACTGAATTTAAGTTGTTTAAATATTTGTTCGAGAGAAAAGGGCAAGTAGTGACAAAGCAGGAGTTGCAACTTCGTATATTGGAGAAAGATCTCGGAAAGTTCGATCGTAACCTTGATATGCATATCAGTAATACACGGCGTAAGCTGTTTGAAAAGCAATTACCTAAATCTCTGATTAATACAGTCAGAGGGAAGGGCTATAGTTTTGCCTCAATAAGTTAGCTTGATTGCATTAGAACAAAAAGGGAGCCATAGGCTCCCTTTTATATATGTCGTTTTACTTAAGCACTATTTACTTAAGCAATCCTTACTTGAGTAAGATAGTTGGATCAACAAACTCAAGGTTTAATGCTTCTGCAACTTCAGGGCAAGTGATCTTGCCGTGCATGACGTTAAGGCCATTAAGCAAGTGCTTGTCTTGTAAAAGCGCTTCTCTATAACCTAACTGAGCAAGTTTAATGATATATGGCAAAGTCGCATTGTTTAAAGCAAACGTTGAAGTGCGGGCTACAGCACCAGGCATGTTTGCTACGCAGTAATGCACAACATCATCTACGATGTAAGTTGGATCTTGGTGCGTCGTTGCGTGTGATGTTTCAATACAACCACCTTGGTCAATTGCAACGTCGACAATTGCAGAACCAGGCTTCATACGCTTGATGTGCTCTTTAGTCACAAGCTTAGGTGCTGCGGCACCAGGCACAAGTACACCACCGATAACAAGATCAGCTTCTAGTACGTGTTTTTCAATAGCGTCAGCAGTCGAGTAAATAGCTTTAACTTTATTATCAAATTGAGCATTGAGACGACGAAGTGCATCGATGCTTCTGTCTAAGATAACAACGTCAGCGCCAAGACCTACTGCCATCTGCGCAGCGTTAGTACCAACCATGCCGCCACCAATGATAACAACTTTAGCAGGCTCAACACCTGGTACGCCACCAAGTAACATGCCGCGTCCACCCATAGACTTCTCTAATGCCATAGCGCCAGCTTGAATTGACATGCGACCAGCAACTTCAGACATAGGTGCTAGTAGAGGCAGTGTTCCGCGATCATCTGTAACAGTTTCGTATGCTATACATACTGAGCCACTTTTAACGAGATCTTCTGTTTGCGGAAGATCAGGCGCTAGATGAAGGTAGGTAAATAGTAATTGGTCTTCACGCAACATTGCACGTTCAACTGCTTGAGGTTCTTTTACCTTTACAATCATTTCTGATTTAGCAAAGACTTCTGCAGCAGTATCCAGTATTTTTGCACCAACTTCGATGTAATCTTGATCAGCAAAACCAATGCCTGAACCAGCATTTGTTTCAATAAAAACCTCATGACCACGTGACGTCAATTCACGAACACTAGAAGGAACCATGCCAACACGATATTCGTGATTTTTGATTTCTTTTGGAACACCTATAATCATCTTCGAGCCTCAAATTCGCATAAAAACCCATTCTCTATGGGTGTAATTGTTATTTTATATTGCCTGAACGTGAATGTTTCAGGGAAATCTAGTATAGTATTCATTACGCAGTTTATGCTGCTGAAGATTTTTTAAAAGTAGATGATAATATTGTATTATCCGACAACCAGGGTTATATATATGGTTAATAATAAAAAGAGTCCTATAAAAGACTTAGATCGTATCGATAGAAATATACTTAATGAATTACAGATTGATGGTCGAATTTCAAATGTCGAGTTATCTAAGCGTGTAGGCTTGAGCCCAACACCTTGCCTTGAAAGAGTTAAAAGACTTGAAAAGCAAGGTTATATAAAGGGTTACACAGCATTGGTAAACCCTCATTACTTGGGCGCTTCATTGTTAGTCTTTGTAGAAATCACTTTAAACCGTGACACTGCAGAGGTGTTTGATAAGTTCAATAAAGCCGTTCAACTGCTTGATGACATCCAAGAGTGTCATTTAGTCTCTGGTGATTTTGACTATTTATTAAAGACGCGAGTTTCAGATATGTCTGCATATCGTCGTTTACTAGGTGAAACGCTTCTTAAATTGCCTGCAGTTTCAGATACTCGTACTTATGTCGTGATGGAAGAAGTTAAGCAAACAAATCGTGTTGCAATCAATACAGTTTCAGATGCTTAATTAACATACTATCGATAAAAAGGAGCCTAAACGGCTCCTTTTTTTATACAAAATCCCAAAAGATACAAATTGATGCAAAGTGTTCGGTTGAATAAATATTCACTTGTCTTCAGAAGTCGCAAACGCTGCATAAAGTCTTATTTTCTGGTATCTTGTCCTTAATTAACGTTTTTTTAGTGTAGGTTTTCCATTGTCTAAGGGAAATAGTGTTAAAACGCTCTCTGGCGTCCAAAGATTACTAGAAGGTAGTCTTATTTTTTGTTGCATGATGGCGACATACGTCCTTATCGCCTTAAGCAGTTTCCATTCTTCTGATCCTGGATGGAGTCAATCTAATTTTGATGGCGAAATTAATAATCTGACCGGAGCCGTAGGCGCTTGGTTAGCCGATGTCTTATTTTATTTTTTTGGTTATTGCGCCTACATCATTCCAATCATTATCGCTTTAACGGGATGGTTGCTATTTAAGCGTACTCATAAGTTGCTAGAAATCGACTACTTTTCTGTAGGTCTGCGTTTAATCGGATTCTTACTTATCGTGTTCAGCCTTGCCGCGCTAGCGAGCATGAACGCCAATGGGATCTATGGTTTCTCTGCTGGTGGCGTAGCAGGCGATGTTATTGGTCAAGCAATGCTGCCTTACTTTAATAGCCTAGGCACAACATTACTATTACTATGCTTTGTTGGCGCGGGCTTTACCTTGCTCACGGGCATTAGCTGGTTAACCGTTGTTGACTTAACGGGCTACGCCACAATATGGTTTTTTAGAACCATTAAAGAGCTACCAAACAAATTCAAGCCTGAAATGGGTGATACCGAAGACACTAGAGGTTTTTTATCTGTGGTCGAGCGTTTTAAAGAACGCCGCAATACCAACATAGATGAAGAGTCCTTCGAAGAGACTCCCACGGCCAACACGGTCACAGTTAACAAAGACAAAGAAAAAGACAAGCCTAAGATTGATAGCGTTCAACCTAGGATAGAGCCGCAAATCATAGAGCCTTCTGTAGATTTTTCTAATATTGCTGAACCTATTGTTAATGCATCACTGTCTGCAGAACCACAAATTGCTGCACCTTGGGTCAGCGATGTAGCAAACAATGAGACCTCAGCTAATGTTGAGTCAATCGACTTTGATAACACAGCATCTATAGGCTCAATCGACACGGTTAAGCCAAATGAAGAACAAAAGGCTAAGGTAGTCGATGGCATTGTAGTGCTTCCAGGGCAAGAGCCAGAGCAAGAACGTCCACCTATGGCGCCTCTACCTTGTATCTCTCTACTCGATATACCCGATCGTAAGAAGAATCCGATAACCGAAGAAGAGCTTGAGCAAATAGGTAAGCTAGTTGAAGTAAAGCTAGCTGACTTTAATATTACCGCTAATGTGGTTGGTGTTTATCCTGGCCCTGTTGTTACGCGTTTTGAACTTGAATTGGCGCCAGGGATTAAAGCTTCTAAGATCACAAACTTATCTAAAGACCTAGCCCGTTCATTACTTGCTGAAAACGTGCGTGTCGTTGAAGTTATTCCGGGTAAAGCTTATGTGGGCCTTGAGCTACCAAATAAGTTCCGTGAAACAGTATTTATGCGCGACGTACTCGACTGCGACGCTTTTAGAGAAGACCCATCGCACTTAAGCATGGTATTAGGCGCCGATATTGGTGGTAAACCTGTAGTGGTTGATTTAGGCAAGATGCCACATCTATTGGTAGCAGGTACCACGGGCTCGGGTAAATCCGTGGGTGTAAACGTAATGATCACCAGCTTACTTTATAAGTCAGGCCCAGATGACGTGCGTTTTATCATGATCGACCCTAAGATGCTTGAATTATCGGTTTATGAAGGTATTCCACATCTATTGTGTGAAGTAGTAACCGACATGAAAGAAGCCTCTAACGCATTGCGTTGGTGTGTGGGCGAGATGGAGCGTCGTTATAAACTGATGTCGGCCCTTGGTGTGCGTAACTTAAAAGGTTACAACGCCAAGATTAAAGATGCTAAAGAGGCAGGCCAGCCTATTGTTGACCCGCTTTGGAAAGCATCAGACAGTATGGATCCTGAAGCACCTGAATTAGATAAACTGCCTTCAATTGTGGTTGTCGTCGATGAATTTGCTGACATGATGATGATTGTTGGTAAGAAAGTAGAAGAGCTGATTGCACGTATTGCGCAAAAAGCTCGTGCCGCAGGTATTCACTTGATCTTGGCTACTCAAAGACCTTCGGTTGATGTGATTACAGGTTTGATTAAGGCGAACATTCCAACAAGAATGGCGTTCCAAGTGTCTTCGCGTATCGATTCTCGCACCATTCTTGATCAACAAGGTGCTGAGACGCTTCTTGGTATGGGTGACATGTTATATCTGCCACCGGGTACTAGCGTACCGAACCGCGTTCATGGTGCATTTATTGATGATCACGAAGTCCATAAAGTGGTCGCCGATTGGTGTGCTCGCGGTAAGCCACAATATATCGAGGAAATTTTGCAAGGTTCTGCAGAGGGTGAGCAAGTCTTGTTACCTGGCGAAACCAGCGAGGCAGAAGAAGATGTCGATGCGCTTTACGATGAAGCTGTAGCCTTTGTTACTCAAACACGTAGAGGCTCGATTTCAAGCGTGCAACGTAAGTTTAAAATTGGTTATAACCGCGCAGCCCGTATTATCGAGCAGATGGAAATGCAGGGCGTGGTTAGTAGCCAAGGACATAACGGTAACCGTGAGGTGCTAGCACCACCACCGCCAAAAGATTACGTATAGTACAGCTTACCAATTAGATTTAGCGTTAAGCCTAATTTTGGCTTTTCTCGGAGAGTAAAATGAAAAAGATTTTTACGATTGCAGCCTTGAGTCTGCCATTGCTTTATCAGCTACCGGCTATGGCTGGAGGGCAGGATGATTTAAAAATAAAGCTAGAGGAAATCAACACCTTAAAAGCTAACTTTAATCAGACGGTGACCGATATCAACCACAAAGTCATCCAAACCGGGCAAGGGGTATTTGCACTTTCACACCCGAACCAGTTTTACTGGCACCTGACCGCACCAGATGAATCCTTAATCGTTGCTGATGGCACGGATGTTTGGATCTATAATCCATTTGCAGAGGAAGTTTCTGTTATGGATATTAATCAGGCGATCAATGCTTCACCTATCGCGTTATTAGTGCATTCAGACGAAGCTACATGGTCGCAGTATAATGTGGTTAACCAAGGCGACTGTTTTGATATTAGCCCTAGAGATAAAGATAGCGGCGTATCAGAAGTGCAGGTGTGCTTTGACCAACAGCAATTGACCAAAATGGTGTTAAAGGATCAGCAGGGGAATACCAGTGATTTCACTCTGACTAATCAAACGCCTATTGCAGAAAATGATAAAGATCTGTTTAAGTTTATCGTACCAGATGATGTTGATATCGATGATCAGCGTTTGAAGTCGCCAAATTAAGAGAAGTTAGTGTCCAGTTTCAGTTTTGATTTCGCTCCAGATTTTAGGCCCTTAGCCGCTAGGATGAGGCCAGAAACATTAGAGCAATATATAGGTCAGACTCATCTATTAGGTGAGGGTAAACCCCTGCGCCAAGCGCTAGAGGCAGGTAGAGCTCACTCGATGATGTTCTGGGGGCCGCCAGGTACAGGCAAAACCACCTTAGCCGAGTTAGTGGCACATTATGCCAATGCCCATGTTGAACGTATCTCTGCAGTTACCTCAGGTGTTAAAGAGATCCGTAGCGCAATTGAACATGCCAAAAATGTGGCTCAGTCTCGCGGTCAACGGACCTTACTCTTTGTCGATGAGGTACATCGTTTTAACAAGAGTCAACAAGATGCATTTTTGCCTTTTATTGAAGATGGTACGGTAATCTTTATTGGCGCAACTACAGAAAATCCGTCATTTGAGATAAACAACGCATTATTATCCAGAGCTAGGGTTTATGTTATTAAACAGCTTGAAGCGCAAGAAATCGGGCAAATAGTCCAACAAGCGCTTGAAGACGAAGAACGTGGCCTAGGGAAACGTAAGTTACTGCTGCCACCCGATGTAGCCTTAAAGCTTGCGCAAACTTGTGACGGTGATGCACGTAAGGCGTTAAACCTTATCGAGCTGATAAGCGATATGCTTAAAGACGGCGACTCCTTCACCGAAGAGATGATAGTGCAGGTTGCTGGGCAGCAACTTGCTGGTTTCGACAAGAACGGCGATCAATATTACGACTTGATTTCAGCCGTTCATAAGTCAATCCGTGGTTCGGCGCCTGATGCTGCACTATATTGGTATTGCCGAATGCTTGAGGGAGGCTGCGATCCGCTTTATATCGGCCGACGTCTACTCGCCATTGCCTCTGAGGATATAGGTAATGCCGATCCCATGGCGATGACCGTCGCCGTTAATGCATGGGAGTGTTTTCATCGTGTTGGCCCCTCAGAAGGTGAGCGTGCCATCGCACAAGCTGTGTTGTATCTTGCGAGTGCACCTAAGAGTAATGCGGTGTATACCGCTTTTGCCAAGGCAAGGCAGCTTGCTCGGGAAACGGGGCACGAGCCAGTACCAAAGCACCTTTGTAATGCGCCGACTCAATTGATGCAAGAGATAGGTAAAGGTGAAGGTTATCGTTATGCCCATGACGAACCAAATGCTTATGCTAGTGGTGAGCAATATTTGCCACCATCTTTAACGGACCAGCAATTTTACTATCCAACAGAGCGTGGGTTTGAAAAGCGAATAAAGGACAAACTGGCTCAGCTAAAGTTGCTTGATCAACACAGTGAGGTGAAAAGATATGAATAATGTACTTTTTGTGGCCTTAGGCGGCTCAATTGGTGCGGTTTTGCGCTATCTTATCTCATTATTGATGCTTCAGGTATTTGGTAGTGGATTTCCTTTTGGTACACTTGTCGTTAATATTTTAGGTTCGTTTTTAATGGGTGTTATTTTTGCACTCGGACAAGTAAGCGAACTTAGCCCGGAGCTTAAGGCGTTTATTGGGGTTGGCATGTTAGGGGCCCTAACCACGTTTTCTACTTTTTCCAATGAGACTTTGCTGCTAATGCAACAGGGATATTTGGTTAAAGCTGTATTCAATGTTGTTGTTAATGTCGGCGTGTGTATTTTCGTCGTTTATCTGGGACAGCAATTGGTTTTTTCTCGTTTTTAACTATTAAGATAATAAAATATGTTAGATCCAAAATTTTTACGCAGTGAATTAGAAGTAACAGCCGAGCGCCTTGCGACTCGTGGATTTATTTTAGACGTTGAACGTCTAAGCAAGCTTGAAGAAACCCGCAAGTCTTTGCAGGTTGCTACTGAAGAGCTACAAGCGTCGCGTAACGCTATCTCAAAGTCGATTGGCCAAGCTAAAGCTAAAGGCGAAGATGTTGCACCAATAATGGCTCAAGTTGGTTCACTAGGTGAAGAGCTTGATGCTAAGAAGACTGAATTAGCAGCTCTACTTGAAGAACTTAACGCTATCGCAATGAGCGTACCAAACTTACCTGATGAGTCTGCACCAATTGGCGCTGATGAGTCTGAAAACGTTGAAGTACGTCGTTGGGGCACACCAAAAGAATTTGATTTCGCAGCTAAAGATCATGTTGAACTTGGCGAAAACGTTGGTGGCTTAGACTTTAAAAATGCGGTGAAGATTACCGGTTCACGCTTTATCGTGATGAAGGGACAAATTGCTCGCATGCACCGTGCACTTGCACAGTTTATGCTAGATCTTCACACCACTGAACACGGTTACACTGAAGCCTACGTGCCATTACTTGTAAACGAAGATAGTTTACTGGGTACTGGTCAGCTTCCTAAGTTTGGCGAAGACTTGTTCCATACTAAGCCTGCAACTGAAGAAGGCCAAGGTCTAAGTCTAATTCCAACGGCTGAAGTGCCACTGACTAACTTAGTACGTGACACTATCGTTGAAGAAGACGAATTACCAATCAAACTGACTGCACACACACCGTGTTTCCGCAGTGAAGCTGGTTCTTATGGTCGTGATACTCGTGGTTTGATCCGTCAGCATCAGTTTGACAAAGTTGAAATGGTTCAGCTTGTTAAGCCTGAAGATTCAATGCAAGCTTTAGAAGAGCTAACGGGCCATGCAGAAGTTGTATTGCAGAAACTAGGTCTGCCATACCGTACAGTTGTGTTATGTACCGGTGATATGGGCTTTGGTTCTGCTAAGACTTACGATATTGAAGTCTGGTTACCTGCGCAAGATACGTACCGTGAGATTTCATCTTGCAGTAACATGCAAGATTTCCAAGCGCGTCGTATGCAAGCTCGCTATAAAGGTAAAGCAGATAAGAAACCAAGTTTATTACACACACTAAATGGTTCAGGCTTAGCGGTAGGCCGTACATTAGTGGCAGTACTTGAGAACTACCAGAACGCAGATGGTTCTATCACAGTGCCTGAAGTGTTACGCGGTTATATGGGCGGTCTAGAAAAAATCGGTTAATAGCTGTTTTTTCTTATCGTTTTAAATAGAAAGCCTTCACTTGTGTGAAGGCTTTTTGTTTTGCGCTTAACTCAATTATATTATTGTTATTTTGAACTACAAATATTTGTGAATATTCATATTTTTCAGCAAAAAACTGATAAAAAGAACCCAAAGCCCCAAAATTTACTAATAGTCGTAAATCTCTCTTTCTCCCCAATAGCTTCAATGTTATAAATACACCGAAAACCCTACACTTCTAATATTTAGGAAAGCCATAATGATATTTTCCCAGGTTGAGCTGGCCCCTGCAGATCCAATTTTAGGCCTAACAGATGCATTCAAAGCTGATGTTCGCGAGAACAAAGTGAACTTGGGCGTGGGTATTTATAAAGATGAATCAGGACAGACTCCTATTCTAAAGTCTGTAAAGTTTGCCGAAGAAAAATTATTGGGCACAGAGAAGAGTAAGAGCTACCTTGGTATGGAAGGTGTACATGCCTACAACCGAGTTGTGCAAACATTATTATTTGGCGCTGACCATGATGTGATTGCACAAGATCGAGCTTTAACAGCACAGGCTCCAGGTGGAACAGGCTCACTACGAGTAGCGGCAGAATTCTTAGTTCGCCATACCAGCTCTAACAAGATTTGGATCAGCAACCCTACCTGGGCAAACCATAACAACATCTTTAGCACAGCAGGATTAGAGATTGCTGAGTACCGTTACTATAAAGCGGAAACTCATGGTCTAGATTTTGAAGCCATGCTTGCCGACTTACAAACTGCAGAAGCTGGCGATCTTGTATTGCTTCACGGCTGTTGTCATAACCCAACAGGTATCGATTTAGATAACGCACAATGGCAGCAAGTTGCTGACCTATGTCTAGCAAAATCGTTAGTGCCACTGTTTGATTTCGCTTACCAAGGTTTCGGCACTGGCGTTGAAGAAGACGCGCAAGGGCTTCGAATTGTCGCTAATACCGTACCAGAATTGATTGTTGCCAATTCATTCTCAAAGAACTTTGGTCTTTACAATGAACGGATCGGCGCAGTAACGGTTGTTGCTTCTAACAGCGGTGAAGCGGTTAATGCATTTAGCCAAATTAAGAGCACTATTCGTGCCTCTTATTCTAATCCGCCAGCGCACGGTGCATTAATTGTTAGCACTATTTTAGAAGATGACACACTGAAACAGCTTTGGCATGACGAACTAAAAGAGATGCGTGAGCGTATCGCCGAGATGCGTACACTGTTTGTTGAGTCATTGAAAGCTGCGGGTGTAGAACAAGATTTTGACTTTATCTCAAGCCAAAATGGCATGTTCAGTTTCTCGGGTCTAAATAAAGAGCAAGTGAATCGTTTAAGAGACGAGTTTGCAGTCTACATTGTCGGTTCAGGCCGGATCAGTGTAGCAGGTATGACTAAGGCAAACATGCCTGTGATCTGTGCGGCTATCGCCAAAGTACTTTAATGCACAAAGCTTAAATTACGGCATTCTCGCCCAATAAAAAAGGACCTATAAGGTCCTTTTTTATTGCCTAAAGAGTGGCTAAGCTTCTTGCAAACAGTGCTTCTGGCTAACCATGAAAGATAATGCATCTGCCAGCGCTTGTTTGTCATGTAAACCAACATGATGTGAACTTCGAAGCGGGTAATAACAGATGTTATCTTCTTCAGAGTGGCTATCGGCATTGCAAAGGATTTTATCGATAATCCTTAACCCCAATACTTGATGGCACCAGTTTACCTTGTTACTCAAACTGCAGTTGGCGATGGGTGAGGGCTCATCGGTTAAGTTATCGACTAAGATCACTTCGGCCTTTGACTCTGACAGTGCACGCGCAATTTTAGGTAATAATAAAGGTGGCATGATACTGGTTAAGAAGCTTCCCGGCCCCAAAATAATAAGATCAGCCTCAAGTATTGCATCACATGCTTCACAGGTTGCTTCAACTTGTGGATCCAGAGACAAAGCAATTGGCGTGTCTTGCATCTTATCGACATCGGTTTCACCAAAAACACTCTCACCACTGGCTTGCAGCGCAACTAAATGCGTAGGTTCTTCAGACATAGGAATGAGGCGCGTATCAATATTTAAAAAGTTACGCACTAAATTAACCGCATCGAGTGGCCGTACGCAGAGCTCATCTAATGCCATTAGCATCAAATTACCAAGATTATGACCACTTAGTTCGCTTGCACCCGAAAAACGGTATTCAAACATAAGTGAGCCAACGGAAGGGCGTTTAGCCAATTGAGTTAAACAGTTCCGTAAGTCACCCCAAGCGATACAATCTTGTTCGGCCCTTAAGCGTCCAGTTGAGCCGCCATTGTCGGTTGTAGCAACAATACCGGTCAATTTAGGACCTAAAAAAGACAGTGCAGATAACACTCGACCCAGCCCATGCCCGCCACCTATGGCTACCACATGGTTATATTGATTAAGCCTATTGTGTTTCATTTTGAGGGTCTCCTTCCTGAATACCCAAAGCTTGTAAAAAGGACTATCAATTATACCTAAATTACTAAAACTTTCGCGATGTATTATCGGCTAAAGCTAGCATATAATAGCCATCAAATTAGTTAAATGTGAATTTGATGTAATTCTTAGAAAGGAAAATGAGTGAAAACAGGTAAAGTTGGGTTGTTTACTATCGCGTTAGGATTAGTTATTGCACTACTCCTACTTATCAGACTGGTGTTTATTCCAGCAAAGGAAGAGCAATCGTCGGTAATAGGTAAAGCCGTGAAAAACCTTGAGGTGGCCAGTGTAGTACCAGATTTTGCCGCCATTAGAGATGTGAGTGAGAAAAAACGCGAATTTTTCGGGTTTTTACGGCCGTCGATCAAACATCAAAATGCGATTATTCAAGGTGAAAGAGACTTTTTAATTGCCACTCGAAACCAGATTGTTAATGGCAAATCGCTTACCGAGGCTGATGAGTTTAGATTACAGCAAATATCTGAAAAGTATCAATATACTTTTAGAAGCCTTAATATTAACAATATCGACACACTACTCGTAAGAGTCGATGTCATTCCCGAAGAAATGGTATTAATCCAGGCCGCGAATGAAACGGGTTGGGGCACATCTCGTTTTGCACGTGAAGGGCTTAACTTTTTCGGCCAATGGTGTTTTAGAAAAGGCTGTGGCTTAGTTCCTCAATCACGAACTGAAGGCTTGTCCCATGAGGTCGCACTATTTAAAACAGTGGAAGACTCCGTAGCCTCATACATGCGCAACCTTAATTCAAACGCCGCATATTCTTTATTGAGATCGATTAGAGCCGACTTACGCGCAGAAAATAAGACGCCTACAGCTCAAGATCTCGTTTATGGCTTGATCAACTATTCAGAACGCCAAGAAGCTTACATCGATGAGCTACTTGAAATGTTACGTCAAAACCAACGATTTTTAGTGGATAATAATGAAAAAACAACTGCTGCTTAGCTGTATCTTATTAGGTATTTCAACGGTGAGTCAGGCTCAGCCTATCTCACTTGAGTACCAGAGTTTTTATCAGCGCCTCAAGCAGGTAAATAAAGGTAATTACCAGCTCGTTGAAATTGCATTCTCAGTGTCTAAGGCCAATGGATGTAAAGTCAAAAACGGAACCATTACGACTGAAAAAGACTCGTTTCCATTAACCATCACTAAAGACCAAAGGTTGTTTTTACCTTACGATGCTCAACTTAAGTCTGATCGCGCTTTGATTAATCTTAATGTTGAAGGCGATGCTCAGACTTGCGCAATTGCCATGCAAGTAAGGGCAAAGAATACCAAGCAGAGCTACACACAAGCGGAGCTTGTGCAGATAGAGCAAGAGATGAATGCTTTACTGAGTCAGATGCAAGGTTTTCCAATGCGCTATTTCGCATCGGATATCGCAGGTCTAAATTTAGAGTTTGATGGTGATGCGACGGTTTATATCGATGATAAAGCGATTCCTGTTACAGGCACCTATCGCCTTGAAACCAGTCAATTGGCAAATTTAACAAGCTTAAAAACCTCTGTAGCACCAAAGGTTATCAGTCCTTGGACTGTGAAGTAAGCTTAGCTGATAGCCTGCCACAAAAAAGCCCTGATTATCAGGGCTTTTTTAATTGTATTTTTTAATACTACTCAGGAGTATAAGTACTTACAACGTCAATTCGCGCAGCAGCATCAAGGTTAATATGGCCGTTATTTGCTACATCAACAAAATCGAATGCTGGCAGATCAGACTCGGCAACTTGACCACTCATCGGCGCATCAGGGTCGCGAGTTAATGATAAGAAATCAAATTGCTCGCGGTCAACACCTTGAGAAGGTGATGTATTTTGCATTGCGGTAAAAATGGTTTCAATTCGACCAGGATGCTGTTTATCCCACTGCACTAACATGTCTTTGACTGCTGCACGCTTAAGGTTTTCTTGTGAGCCACATAGGTTACAAGGAATAATTGGAAAGCCTTTAAGCGCAGCATATTCAGCAATATCTTTTTCGCGGGCGTAGGCTAATGGACGAATAACCATGTTAGCACCGTCATCAGACAGTAACTTAGGTGGCATCGCCTTCATCTTACCGGCAAAGAACATGTTCAAGAACATGGTCTCAATGATGTCATCTCTGTGGTGACCTAGAGCAATTTTAGTTGCACCAATCTTCTGCGCAAAACCATATAGAGTACCGCGGCGTAGACGTGAGCATAGCGAGCAAGTAGTTTTGCCTTCTGGGATCTTATCTTTAACGATAGAGTATGTATCTTTTTCCAAGATATGGTAAGCCACGCCTAGAGTATCTAGGTACGCAGGCAAAATATCTTCAGGGAATCCAGGTTGCTTCTGATCTAAGTTAACCGCAACGATTTCGAATTTAATAGGAGCGCGTTGCTGAAGGTTCAACAAGATATCAAGCATGGCGTAACTGTCTTTGCCACCCGAGAGGCAACACATGACTCGGTCACCTTCTTCAATCATGTTGTAATCACCAATTGCACGACCAACTTCAGTGCGTAATCGCTTCTGCAGTTTTGTCATACGAGTGATTTGTTGTGGAGTTAATTCTTCGGACATAAAAAACGCGCCTAGTACACAATAGTTCAGGGCGCGTATTATTCCAGCTTAATGGCTTCGGGTAAAGCTTAGATAGCGGTTAGACCTCTTCTAATGGTGATTTATAACCATCAGGTTTAATCGCCAGTAAGTCACAGTTGATACTGTCGATGACATGCTCAGCTGTGTTACCGATTAATGCAGCAGAAAGTCCAGTTCTACCTACGGTACCTAAAACCACGAGTTCAGCATCTAATTCAGCAGCCAGATCGGGGATGACATCTTCTGGTAAGCCTTCTTTTACATGACAAAAGTCAGGAGAGATCCCATAAGCATTGGCAAGGTAGCAAATACGTTCTTCGTGCTGAAGCTTAATCGTTTCACTATAAGTATGGGCATCGAAATCAGGTAGCTCTATAGCTAAGTTAACTGGGGTACCAGGGTAACCGTTAACCAGATGCACTTGAGCATTAAATTGCTTAGCGAGTTTGCTGGCGTGAGTAATGATTTTACCATTAAGGGTTTCATTAGCGTCATCTTCAGCACTAACATTAATCGCGCAGACTATCTTACCTGCAACAGGCCAGTCTTGCTCTTTAACTAACAGTACTGGGATTGGAGCTTTTCGTAATAAGTGCCAATCGGTAGGCGTGAAAATTACCGACTTAAGCTTATCGTGTTCGTGAGTGCCTTTAACGATGAGATCGTAATTACCGTCAATAGCTTGTCTGATGATGCTTTCGAAAGGGCGGTTATGCCAGATAACTTCTGATGTTACCTTTATGCCATCTTTACAGTAAGGTTTAATGATGTCATCTATCCAAGCCTTACGTTGGTTAATAACACCTTCGCGCATCGCTTCTCTTTCTTGGCCCGACAGAATCGAAGTCATCTCGTAGGAGAAGTCAAAAATAGATAAAAAGACCGTTATTTCGGCTTTGCTTTCTGAGGCGAGTTCAACGGCTCTAGCAAGAGCCGCCTGCTTTTCTGTCGTTGGGTCGACAACCACAAGGAGTTTCTGATAGTCCATCATAGCCGTTTCCTTATCTAAATATCGTCCAGTTCCATCTTGCATGATTGCGATGAATTTATATTGTTTTAGATCAAGCTGATTGCCGATTAAATCCTATCGCGCAATATTACTGTTACCTGATAATTCGCTCAAAGCGTCAATATCTAAAATGGTAATGTATTTACCTTTAACTTCAATTAGTTCTGCCTTTTGAAAACGGCCAAGTAAGCGGCTGATAGTTTCAACTGTCAGTCCAAGGTAATTACCAATATCACCACGAGTCATTGTTAATCGAAACTCTCTTGGTGAAAATCCACGGCTACCGAAGCGCTTAGCGAGGTTACTAATAAAGGCTGCAAGTCTCTCTTCTGCATTCTTTTTACTGAGTAACAGGATCATCTCTTGATCGCTTTGAATTTCATTACTCATTAAGCGCATTACCTGCTGTCTAAGCTTAGGCATTTTACCTGTTAGCTCATCGAGAGTGGTGTAAGGAATTTCACAAACCATCGATGTTTCAAGGGCTTGAGCAAAACTTTGATGAGATTGCGAATGAATACCATCGAAGCCGATAACATCGCCAGCTAAGTGGAAGCCAGTGATCTGTTCATCGCCTTGTTCTGTAATGGTGTAGCTTTTGATTGTGCCAGAACGGATCGCAAATAAAGACTTTAGCGGATCGCCAGATTTAAAAATCGGTTCGCCTTTTTGTATTGGCTTCTTACGTTCGATGATCTCATCAAGCTGATCTAACTCAGTAGAGTTAAGTGTGAAAGGAATACAAAGTGTACCCATGCTGCAATCATGACAATGAATCGCACATCCTGACGCCATTTGACGACGATTCTTGTTGTTATCTGCTGACATTGTCTCTCTCAATTTTGACTATTCATCTACTATGTTAAACTAATTTGATATTCGGAGCTAGTTAAGCTGGTTAATCGCCACATACAAGGTCTGCACTCCGAATGCCACCAGCGCTGCGCCGCCTACAATACGTACAGCTCTTTTCTGCATTAAGCGACTAAAGCTACTGGCTGCAATACCTGCACTTAATAGTGCGGGTAATGTGCCTAAACCGAAGCAAAGCATGACTAGCGCACCTTCAAGCGGATTACCTGCAGCAACGGCCCAGGTCAACATGCTATAGACTAGGCCACAAGGCAGCCAGCCCCACAATGCACCAGCAATAAAGGCATGAGAGCGGTTTTTAATTGGAATAAATTTATTGGCGACGGGGGAGATATATTGCCACAGCCACTTGCCAATACGTTCAACCTGAACCACGCCGGCCCAGATCTGTGCAATGTAAAGCCCGGTAATTATCATCATAAGGCCAGCAAAAACGCGCAAAACCAGTAAATAGGTGTCAGCATCGAACAAGACACCAAGTGCGCTAGCACTGCCACCAATCAACGCGCCAGCAGCCGTGTAACTGATAATCCGGCCGCTGTTGTAGCTCAGCAGGTAACCAAGCTGAGACACCAGGGCATTAGCGCCACCGGTTTTAGGCAAGTTCGCCGATAATGCGCCCACAAGGCCACCACACATACCAATACAGTGACCCGCACCCATCACACCTACGATAAATGCACCAATTAGGCTGAAATCATTCACTCTGCGGATTTCTTATCAGTGTCGTTTTCGTCGAGTTTATTGGTTTGAGATTTACCCTTTGGCGACTCATCTTCTTCAAAAAGAATCGACACACTCTGTTTTTCTAAATCATCAAACTGATCGGATTTTACAGCCCAGAAGAATACACCTACCGCGATAAGCACGAAAATCATAGCGATTGGGATCAGGACATAAATAATACTCATAAACGAACCTTAAGTAGTCTTAGGCTATTAGTAACAACAATGAGTGAGCTCGCAGACATCCCTAATGCAGCGATGTAAGGAGCTACGTGGCCGCTTACGGCCAATGGAATTATAAACAGGTTATATCCTAGCGCCCAGAACAAATTCTGCTTAATAATCCTTCCTGTAGATTTTGCGACCTTTACCGCATCGGCAAAACGCGACAGGTTGTCACCCAATAAAATGATGTCGGCACTGTTTTTAGAAATCGCGGCGCCGCTGCCCATAGCAATTGACAAATTAGCCCCCGCCAGCACAGGCGCATCGTTAATGCCATCGCCAAACATGGCCACTTGACCTTGCTGTTGGAACTTATCAATTAAAGCCAGCTTACCTTTAGGTGAGAGGCCTTTATGGACATCATCAATACCAAGACGCCGACCTAAGGCTTCAACTTCGGTGGAATTATCACCACTGGCAATACTGAGTTTACAACCCATCTCCTTCAGCTGAGCCACCGCTTGTGCAGTTTCTGGACGCACTTCATCATTCAAGCTGATTTTCGCCAGCAAGGTTTGCCCTTGGCTAAACCAGACAATAGTCGAGTCTTCAACATCATTAGTGCCATTAACAAACTGCTGACTGCCGACCTTATATTCAAGCCCATCGATAGTGCCTGACAGACCATTACCGACCACATTTTGTCTCTGGCTAACTGCCATAGCGCCATTAAAGTGTGTAGCAAAGGCTTTAGCAATCGGATGCAAAGAACCCGATTCCAACGCGGCAATATGGGCAAGAACATCAGATTTTGACCAATCGGCCAATAGCTCTACATGGCTGATAGACAATGAGCCTAAGGTTAGGGTACCGGTTTTATCAAATACTACATGTTGGATTTGCGGTAACTTCTCAAAAATACCACTGCGACGAGTAATGATCCCCAAACGCGTCATAATAGCCGTGCCACAGGTTACTGCCGTAGGTGTAGCAAGTGCGAGCGCACAGGGGCAGGTTGCAACAAGCACTGATAGAGTGACCCAAAACGCATCTTCAGGAGAGTAGAAGTACCAAAATAGGTAAGTTAACGCTGCAATCAATAAAATCGCGGCAGTAAAGTAGTTAGAGAACCTGTCGGCATACAGCGCCACTTTGGGTTTATTATTAGAGGCAATCTCTTGCAAGCGAATAATTTCAGCAACCAGTTGATCTTGCCCAAGCGCAGTCACCTTAACCAAAATAGGTTGCTCAATATTAATGGTTCCGGCAAATACCTCTGCATCTAGCATTTTTTGTAGTGGCATCTGCTCACCAGTAAGCATAGCCTCGTTCACTGCGGTCTCGCCCTCTATGACTATGCCGTCAGCGGCGATGACATCACCGGGTTTTACCAAAATCATATCGCCAATGGCTAAGCGCTTGGCAGGGACTTCATCAAAACCTTCATCCGTTTTAAGTTGCGCGGTTAATGGCACTAGTTTGTGCAGATTACTGGAGCTAACTGACGCCTTTTGACGAGCATTTTGTTCGAAGAATCGCCCCAGTAATAGGAAGAAGGTAAACATAGAGACAGATTCGAAATAAACCTCGCCAGTCCCGTTAATGGTTTCGATACAGCTGGCAATGTAAGCACCACATATCGCGATACTAACCGACACGTCCATGTTCAAGCGGCCCATTAGCATCGAGCGTACGGCGCTAAAATAAAACGGCTGAGCCGAGTAAAATACCACCGGCGCGGCAAACAACATGCTGACCCAGCGGAAGTAATCGCGGTATTCGGTTTCTAAATCACTAAAGTAACCAGAATAAAGGGCGAGGGCGAACATCATCACCTGCATGGTGGCGAAACCAGCGAGGCCAAGGCGTAGAAGGAATTTACGGCTGTCTCGCTTACTCTTTATTTCCTGCTCGTCAACTTGAAAAGGCGCAGCTTGATAGCCAATAAGGCTTATCTGGTTCAGAATTTCACTGAGCTTAATTGTATCGCTATCCCAAGCTATCAACGCGCGTTGGGTAGTGGAGTTGACTTGAATTTTAGCAACACCGTCGAGCTTATTGATTTTATGTTCAATTAACCAGGCGCAGGCCGCGCAGGTAATACCATCAACAGTTAGAGAAACTTCGTTAAGTGAGTCTCTTTGCTGAATAAAGTCTTGCTGAACTTCAGGTAGATCGTATGCACTAAAATTTGACAGTTCTTCAGGTACCAAGGCCGTCTGTTTATTACCAGGTTCTGTGCGGAATTTATAATAGTTAGTGAGTCCGGCGTCGATAATCGCCTGAGAGACTGCTTGGCAACCTGGGCAGCACATAAGCTGCTCATCATCATTAATACGAGTGGTAAATTGCTTACCTGTTAATACAGGTTCACTACAATGGAAGCAGCTAGGTTGACTCATGGATTGTTTTTCTTTTTGTAATTATTTGATAAACCCGCAACAGAGGCTTGCGGGTTAGGGCATAAACTAATTAGTTTAACCAGTATTGTTGATCGTCTTTCAGCACGACACGTTGCTGAATGCGCCACGTCTGATCATAGCCTTCAATTCTAACGTCCCATGGGCCTTCAATCGATTGGGTTAAATCGATGCGATATACGCCATTGGCGTCTGCTGTGACAATTTGTGAAAAATCACGTTCTTCAAGAGTGGGGTGATAAAAGCTAATACTTAATCCAGCTAGGTACTGTTCGCCACCTTGTTGAGACAGCTCAACGTACTTGTCATCAAACTCAAGCATGTAGTTTATGCCAAGCTGCTTAGCATGCTTTATCTTACGCAGGTCAATATTAATGCCTTTACCTTCTTTATAGTACTCTTCGGTCACTAATGGGTCTTGGTTGGTAAAAGCAACCCAAAATAAATTGATACTAGCGATCACAGCACACAGCGGTAATATGATTAGGAACCACGGCCAGAATTGCTTATACCAGGGTTGCGAAGTAGACATTATTAACCACCTATAATTATTAAAATAGTTGTAACAGTACGGGAAAAAACAACCGACATTTTACCCATAAAAGTGTGACTTATCACTTAAAAAAAAGGCCTCGTTATCACGAGGCCTTAATATTACACTCGGTGTTAACCGTATGTGATTACTTAGCAGATAAACTGTAAACGTAAGCTGTAATTACGTGAACTTTTTCTTCACCTAATACATCTTTCCACGCTGGCATAACACCAGTACGGCCGTTTTGGATTGACTGCTCGATAGCACCACGGCTACCACCATATACCCAAGCATTGTCGGTCAGGTTAGGGGCACCCATGAACTTGTTACCTGTACCGTCCATACCATGACAAGCGAAACAGCCCTTCATGAATGAACCTTGGCCTTGAGCGGCAAGTGCTTCATCGTGATCACGACCAGATAGCTTAACAACGTATTCAGCTAGACCTTTAATCTCACTGTCTTCAATCGGTAAACCACCTTTAGGCGGCATCATACCGTGACGACCATTCATAATAGAGGTCTTAATCGTTGCTAGCTCACCACCATATAACCAAGCATTGTCGGTTAGGTTAGGGAAGCCTTTACTACCGCGAGCATCACTACCATGACACATGGCACAGTTTTGTAAGAATAAACGTCCACCCACTTTAAGGGCTTCTTCATTCTTAACTAACTCTTCCAATGGGGTGTCAGCATACGCCTTGAAGATAGGGCCAAACTTTTCGTCAGCATGCTTTACTTCTTGGTCATACTGAACCCAACGACCGTCGTTTTGAGCGTCGATAACCGCTTGCTTCGACTCTTCAATAGTACGTACGCTTTGGTTTGAACTTGTCCAGCCTAAAAGACCTTTAAAGCTACCAAGACCTGGGTAAAGTGCTAGATAGATAACACTAAATACGATAGTAAGGTAGAACATATAACTCCACCACTTAGGTAGTGGGTTGTTAAGTTCTTCAATTCCATCGAAGCTGTGACCCATCGACTTGCCTTCTTCTACACCTGTGTCGTTCTTAGAACAAGCACGTAGTAGAACAACACAACCAATGATTACCACAACCGTGAGTACGATAATCCATATACTCCAGAAGTTACTCATCACTTTTGTTCTCCTGAGTCCTTCGAAACCGAGATTTTCTCATCGTCAGAGAAAACTAGGTTAGCTGCATCGTCGAATTGCTTCTTACGACTAGAGCTATATGCCCAAGCAAATATACCGATGAAGGTCACCATTACCACTATGGTTATAATTCCACGTAATGTGCCGTAATCCATAATTTGCCTCCTTATTTAAGCGCGTGGCCTAGTGATTGCAGATATGCGATCAATGCATCAAGCTCAGTCTTACCTTTAACAGCGTCTTTAGCGCCATCAATCTCTTCAGTTGTATACATCTGATGAGTAGGGTGAAGATTTTGCAAGATTTGCATCTTCTGGCCAGTAAGATCACCCGTTAGGATATTCTCAGCTAACCAAGGGTAGGCAGGCATATTTGACTGCGGTACCACAGCGCGAGGGTCGATTAAATGAACCTCATGCCATTTGTCGCTGTAACGACCACCAACACGGGCAAGATCTGGACCGGTACGCTTAGAGCCCCACTGAAATGGGTGATCCCAAACTGACTCACCAGCCACTGAATAGTGACCATAACGTTCAGTTTCGGCACGCAGTGGACGGATCATCTGGCTGTGACAGCCATAACAGCCCTCACGAACATAGATATCACGACCTTCAATCTGCATTGCCGTATAAGGGATTTGACCTTCTAATGGCTCAGTAGTGTCTTCTTGGAACAAAAGGGGTGTTATCTCAACCAAGCTACCAAAACTGATTGCGACAACAGTGAGGATCCCTAATAGACCGATGTTTTTCTCAACTATCTCATGATTAAATTTCATCGTATCTACTCCTTAAGCTGCTTTTGCATCAGCAATTGCTGGCAAAGAATCTTTAGGGGCCTTAACAGTACGGTATACGTTGTATGCCATTAAGAACATACCTGTAAGGAAGAACACACCACCTAGGAAACGAACAAAGTAGAACGGGTAAGAGGCTTCTAAGCTTTCAACGAAGCTATAAGTCAATGTACCGTCAGAGTTAACTGCGCGCCACATTAGACCCTGCATCACACCAGAGATCCACATTGAAACGATATAAAGAACAGTACCAATTGTTGCCAACCAGAAGTGAACGTTAATTAGGTTTGTGCTGTACATGCGGCCGTGGCCAAACAGAACTGGGATCAAGTGATACAAAGAACCGATTGAAACCATAGCAACCCAGCCCAATGCACCAGAGTGAACGTGTCCAACAGTCCAGTCAGTGTAATGAGATAGTGCGTTAACCGTCTTAATTGCCATCATTGGGCCTTCGAAGGTAGACATACCGTAGAAAGACAATGAAACAACAAGGAAACGCAAGATAGGGTCTGTACGAAGTTTGTGCCATGCACCTGATAACGTCATGATACCGTTAATCATACCACCCCAAGAAGGAGCGAATAGGATTAGAGACATCACCATACCAAGTGACTGAGTCCAGTCTGGAAGTGCAGTGTAGTGTAGGTGGTGAGGACCAGCCCAGATATACAAAGCAACAAGTGCCCAGAAGTGAACGATAGATAGACGGTACGAATAAACTGGACGACCAGCTTGCTTAGGTACGAAATAGTACATCATACCTAAGAAACCTGCAGTTAACAGGAAGCCTACCGCATTGTGACCATACCACCACTGGACCATAGCATCTACAGCGCCACTATATAGCGAGTAAGACTTAGTCATAGTTAACGGTACAGCCATAGAGTTAACTATGTGAAGTACGGCTACCGTGATAATAAAGGCACCAAAGAACCAGTTAGCCACATAGATATGCGACGTAGTTCGTTTAATGATAGTACCGAAGAAAACCACAGCATAGGAGACCCATACGACGGTAATTGCGATATCAATTGGCCATTCTAGCTCAGCATATTCTTTACCACTGGTGATACCAAGTGGCAAACTGATTGCTGCCGAAAGAATGATGGCTTGCCAACCCCAGAACGTAAATGCTGCTAACTTAGGTGCAAATAGTCGAGTTTGACAGGTGCGTTGAACGATATAATAGGATGTGGCGAAAAGGGCTGAGGTACCAAACGCGAAAATCACGGCGTTCGTATGTAGAGGTCGTAGACGACTATACGTTAACCATGAAGTTTCAAAGTTTAGCTGCGGCCAGATTAACTGAGCTGCAATTAGTACACCTACTGACATGCCTACAATTCCCCATAACACAGTTGTTAGAGCGAATTGGCGGACGATGGTGTAGTTGTAATCAGCGCCTTGAGGCTGGGAATGGTTCATCATATTGCTTCCACTGCTTATTACTTATACTTATTGTTGTGTAGAGTAAAGCTCTACCCGTTTATATGACAAAAAACACGTCTCCTATAGGAAACTAAGCTTGTGTGTCAATGTGTAACCTTGCATTTCATGAAGTAACGCAAAGCAAGGCCATGATACTTGAGCTATATCAAAAAAGATAGGAATTAAGGGGCGGGATAAGTTGATCTAGATCAAGGTACTCAATAGAATGTTAAAACATTTAGTTGAAAGGTTAAATATCGTGCAAGTCACTCACAAATCACCAGTATTAGGCTTTTCTGTAGGCTTAGTACTAGGGCTGTTTCTACTCGGTTGTGAACCAAAAGCGCATGAACCACAGGCGTCAAGAGCTGTAGATACAAGCTTATGCAATTTTAAATCTGGCCCTTGTACCAAAACTGTAGCTGATGTAGACCTTGAGTTAACGATCAGTCCTTGGCAAACCCCGAGCGAGCAGCCATTACAGCTATCTATTACTACTTCTCAACCACTGAGTAATATAAAGGTTAAAGTTCAGGGTAGAGATATGTTTATGGGGATTATTCCAGTAAAACTTAACCAAATCGACGAAAACCTGCATCAGGGAAACTTAATATATGGTTCATGCAGTGGTGACTACATGGTTTGGAGTGCAATTGTTAGCTACGAAATCGATGGAGTGGAGAAGTTCACCAGCTTCGATTTCTTAGCCGATAACCCAGGCTAAGTATGTATGGCCTAAAAGCCATTTGTTGAACACAGAGCTTTTTCCACATTGTTGTTTCATTGAAAATAAATGCTTGCTTCACTACAAATAAATGACTCGACAATCTTATTGATAATCATTATCATTCGGTCGTGGCATTAGCTAGGCATGCTTAGTGATATATTCAAGCCATGTAACTGACGTAAGCTTAGTTATTTCAGGACAGTTCAGCTGGAGAAAACAAATGGACAGTGCCACCCGCCAACTAAATATCAGTATTTCTGAAGCCAAAATTGCTCAGCTGATCCAACAAGGCCATTTATGCGCCGCAGACTTTAAGTGTTTGGATAGAGAGACTAAACAGGCAGTGTGGCAGCTTTGCCTATGGAGCTGTGAAAAACGCATTCATTGTGACAAACATTGCCAACAAGAATGTAAAAGCCTGTGTAATGAGCAAAGCCAAGAGTTGGTTAAAAGCGCCATAGCGGTATTTACTCGCTGAAAAGCATCACCAGCAGTTATAACAGTCATATAAGGTTAATTAAGGATATCGCTTTTTAACCTTACTGATTAATATAGAGATATCGGCTTTTATACTTTCAATATTTTTATATACCTATGCACTTACCCCTAGTAATCCCGCTTTTTGACTCAATCGACTACATTCAAATCGGCAATCCGCTGGTTAATCAACATATCACCCAACTTAGCCTGGGGGTTCTCGATGAAGCCGGTTTAGTGTTTGAACACGCTACAGATTGGCTATTCGAGCAAAAGTACAACGAGAATAACTATAAAGCCTATCGAAGCGAACTAACCACCTTCCTGCACTGGTGTTTCGATGTTATTAAGCTCAACGTCAGTGCAATAGGGCGCCGAGAAGTCGGCTTATATATAGAGTATTGTAAAAATCCGCCTACCGAGCTTATCGGCTACTTTAATGTGGCCCAATTTAAAGAGAATAAATCAACGACCGAGCGAACGCCCAACCCGGCTTGGCTACCCTTTAGAGGCAAGAAAGTGGACGGGCAAATTCAGCCTTATGTGCTCAGTGACAGCGCGCTCAAGACCAAAGTCGCAATTCTATCGAGCTTCTATAGCTACCTGATGGGGGAGGATTACTGCGACAAGAATCCTGCGCAGATGTGGCTTAACAAGAGTCGATTCTCCTCAAGACAGAAGTACCGACTCAATACCGATGATGATAATCAGTTGGCGTTTACCGAGTTGCAGTGGTCCTACATCATGTCAACGGTTGAGAAACTCGCTAAAGCGCAGCCTGAATTACATCAGCGTAGCTTGTTTTTAATTAAGCTTATCTACTCCTGTTATCTACGCGTCTCAGAGGTATCAGCCAGGGCAGGTTTCTCACCTGTTATGAGCCAGTTTAAGCAAAACCGCCAAACGGGAATTTGGAGTTTTCATATCCCTAAAAGTAAAGGCGGCAAGAGCAGAAGTGTTGCCGTCTCTAAGGCTTTGATCGATGCCTTAACTCAATATCGTAGCTACTTAAATCTGTCGCCACTGCCAACAAGTAGCGAGCAACACCCGTTAATTGTGCGTCAAAAAGCCGCTGGGCGAGGGCGAGAAGTGGGCAACTTGAATGCTAACTTAGGTATTCGCCAAATTCGAGAAGAAGTCGACAAGATCATCGAAATTGCAGCTAACAGCATCGAAAATGACGGCTTTATTGAGGACGCACAGCAAATGCGCGGCTTAAGTATCCACAATATTCGCCACACCGGCATTACTCACGACATCAATATTAACGGCAGGCCCTTATCCCACGTTCAAGCCGATGCCGGTCATGAGAGTATCGACACCACCTCGCAATATCTGCATACCACTCAGATAGAAAGACACGAGAGTGCCCAGAACAAACCGTTAGATTATCTGCAGGGGATAGAGTAGCTGTTTGTATAAAGTGAATGAAAGCTGAGTAGGTACCAAATACAAACCAACGTTGCCACCTGCTAAAACTTGACTGCCTAGCAGGGGCTTTGCTTTCGTGCTTTAGCAAGACGCCGTAAATATATCCCTATAGGCCTTTCTTTAAGGTATGAGCTAAATCTCTGACCGCCATGGATTGGTGGAAATGCCAACAAATGTATGGAACATTTGTGGCCCGATTTAGAAGCTTGCACAGCACTTCTAGCAAAGCTTAAGTTTCACACTGTACTAGCGTGGGTATGTGTAATTACTCTTAAAAGCCGGCTATCAGCAATGCGATATACGATCTCTCCCATGTAAAGTCGGCGCGTTATGCTTTCGACTGCTTTAATGCCGCCGTAGTTGCAGAAGAAACGTGGATGTGACTAGCACCAGTAAAGCCCCACATTGGTAGGGGCAACTTATCCGCAAAGGCCGTGCCCGTGGTCTATCGCCCATTTTTTCCTTAACGCAACGGCCAGCCGAATCTGATAAAACCGCCATGCTAATAGTTAACAGCTAATGCGCCTCTATTTTGAACAGGGTATTCAGAACGAAGCGACTCAAGCGTGTTAAAGACTAAAGGACGACGAAAGATGGTCGCCAAAGAGCTAGATGTACACGTGTCAGAGGTGACAGGACTTAAGCCGTTGGACTTTGTTGAACGTGACGATGTGACTGGGAAGGTAAGGAAAGGGAATTTAAAAAGTTGTAAAACCAATAATTGTTGATGCGATCACTACAAATTGACTTTAATTGAGTTATTATTCAATAGCTTATAATAATGGGTCATGTCTAAAATGGATAATGTCAATAATGATGATTTAGAAGGTTTTGCTGAAGAATTTTGGTCTAGAGCTGATAAGTTAAATAGTGAGTCTGTTACTAAAACTTTAAACAGCTGTTCAATTGCGGAGCGTTTGCGTGTTTTAAACTACCAAGGAGCAGCAAAGGATCGAAATATACATAAGGTTGATACTTTATTTCAAAGATATGCAGAAAGAGAGCATGCACGTGATACTGGTTCTGAACATGAATTAGGAAGGCCTTGGACACTGCATAACGTCGATGGCAAGTTGTTATCAAAGCGCTACTCACATGATATAGAAGAGATGCGTAATGAACGAAAATTACTAGAAGCTAGCTTTAATAAAGAGTTATCAAACCTTAAGACTAAACTTCATGTTACCCAAGAGGATTTGCGTAATGCTCGCAGTGTCCATTTGGATATCACCAATGAATTGAGTGTTCTTCTCAGTTCAAACGAAAGCTTAAAAAAAATAAATAACCAACTTAACGATGAGAATACAGAGTTAAAGCAAAAACAATTACAAGGCAAAATAGCTATTGAAGTACCGGCATTTGTAGATAATGCAAAAAAGGAGCTAGCCACCAATGAAAAACACTTTAGGGAATTAGCAATAAAATGGAACCTTAGAGGTAATAGGGCTATTGGCGCGGCAGCAATATTATCTGTAATCTTTGTTATTTATACAGGTATCTTAACATTCAGTAGTAAAACGGATTTAAACTGGGCTATTTATGGCACGATGCTGTTTAAAGAAATGCTTGTGGTTTCGATTTTAGCTGCAACCGCTAAGTATTGTTATGGTGTTGCAAGTGCCTATACACATGAATCACTCAAACGAACAGATCGAATGCATGCTATCGGTTTTGGCAAAATGTATTTAGAAATATACGGTTCTCAGGTAGACCAGCAAGATGTTAAGTCAATCTTTGAAAACTGGAACTTAGATAGTGATAGTTCCTTTACGAAAATAAAAGAAGCTGATTTCGAGAATAAAACTTATAACAAGCTTGCTGACGCGATTATTTCTTTAACTAAGCAAGAATCTAAAAAATTACCAGAGCCACAATCTCCACCACTGTAAACTTGGACTATTAGGTAAAGCTCTGAATCGTAGTCCATGAATGTGAAGTAATTACCTAACTATATACAAACCGTACCCGTTAACGGGTACGGTTTTTTTATGCCTAAAATCCGCGTATACCTAGAGTCCTGAGATAAAGATAACTCTTTTGCTGTTTCTGTTATATGGGATTCAGCTTAGCGGTGTTTTTCAAGGTAGTTAGCAATGCTTGCTTGTAATTCTTGTTCAGATTCATGTTCCGTTTCTTGTTTATGTTCAGGTTCAGATTGTGGTAGCGTGTTTATGCTACAGGCATGGGCATTTTGGCATGCCTAATACGTTGTGGAGTCAGTGTTGGCAAAGATTATATTGCAAGGTTTTATAGTCGTACCTGATTCAGACCTTGAGCTAGTCAGTCGTGAATTGGTTATGCACAAAAGTCTCACCTTAAAAGAGGTTGGTTGTTTAACTTTTAGTGTGACACCTGATGAATCCAATCGTAATAAGTTTATTGTTTACGAGGAATTTGTAAATCAAACTGCTTTTGATAATCATCAAGCTAGAGTGAAATCATCTCAATGGGGCAAAGTCACTAAAAACGTACAAAGGCATTATCAAATAAGAAGTTCTGACTAAATCCGCCTCTTAAAAGGGCGCTATAAAGCAACGAGAAAATGGAGTGTCATGCAAATAAGGCAAGCAACACAAAATGATTTAGCAAAGTTCTTCAGTTACTTAAATAATCATTTGTCAGACAATGGGGCCGGTGATACTCATCTTTTCCAGCCTATGTCTAAAGCAGAATCATCTGTTAATGAAGCAATGAAGTCTCGTTTTACTGCTGGCATTAACACGGAAATATACCAGCAAGGCTGGCGACGCCTTTGGCTCGCATTCGATGAAAACCAGAAGATAGTAGGGCACATCGATATTCGAGGCCATGCAGAAAACCATACTAAACATAGAGTATTACTTGGTATGGGCGTCGATCGTTCAGTTCGTAGACTCGGTATCGGCAAGCAATTAATCAATAAAATGCTAGAGTGGGTTGCTGATGAACCGCTAATTGAGTTTATCGATCTTTGGGTACTTTCAAATAATCTAGCCGCACAAAAACTGTATCTCAGCACAGGGTTTGAGAAATGTGGCGAGATAAAAGACATGTTTAAAATAGACGGTAAGTCTTTATCTTATACAGTTATGTCCCGAGCTACCGCAATAGATCAAGGCTAATAAAAGGCGACAAAGATGGAGTAGGGAAGAAGGCTATTATCTCGTGCTATCTCGTGCTATCTCGTGCTATTGAAGAGGAATGAGCAACGCTACAAGCTCTTAATACAATCTATCAATACAAGCTCTCAATGAATACTAGCCGAGCAGAGCGCGATGATGAGCAACTTCTGTCTAAACTAGCTCTGTCTGAACAAGCGCGTATAAAGCCGTTAAAGAGTAGGGCGTGGACACGATAATTAGCCTCTCACACTATTCCAAATAAGCTAGCGCTACACTCGACTATCTCGGGTTAACTAGTAAGCTGCTGATTATAAACTTATAATGTTCATGTCACACTTGGAGTTCGAGTCTTAAATAGTCTCTTACATTAACCATTCGATCTTTCTCTGTTTACCCAATACACCAACTCTGTATCTGATCCAATTACTAATCACATTGCTAACTACAAAATTCAAGTTAGTTTTGTGCTGTGATTTCTATTGGAATTTCTATTTGGATTTCAAAGATGGGTTAATGCCGATAAGTGACATTATCGGCAATTGATTTAAAAGGGGTTTTCCCGCTATTAAGCTGTATCTATAGCTGTTTTTGCCTCAGTATCTTTTGTCTATATAAGAGACAGATCAGCCTAGAGCTAGAAAGGTATGGTTGTCACTATGTTGCTGGCTACCTGTTTTAACTCTTTAATATTAATGAAATTAGTCTGCGTTGTACTTACTTTAAGCCTGTTTTAGCCAAGCTATCAGCTCAATTTCTAGCTTAATTGTCAGCTCAATTAACTGCTCGATTTTAGGTTCTAAGTAAGCTCAGTCCCTCAGTCTAGTTTTCTTCAAAACTATCATCTTAAGTTTAAGTTCTGGCTCTATCCAAGCCTTCATGGGTCATTGGGGCCATTCGATGACTGACTCGCTTAACTGCTACAAGGCCGAGTAAACCGGACTCTAACGATTTTTATTGCTATAACAGTTGCTCTTATGGCAATGACTAGGCAAAGCTATGCTGAACTGAGCTAAAGTAGTTTTGGCCAAGAGCAAATATCTGGCCCCAATATAGGAGCTAATTTCAGAAACTAGATAAAGCTGTAAATTGGCATTGTTGTCGTAATCTTTGTCGTTAGTTTGGCTAAATTCATACGGCGCGCTGTGTGGCTGCTTTAAATCTTTGCCTAGCTCAGCTCAGTAGATTTCACGTAGCGCACGATTACAAATGGCTGTTTTCAGGCTCGTTTTAACTATCTGTTTCAACATCTTGATTTCAGTGCTGGTTCATTACTGGTTTTAGGCTGGATTTAGCGCCCAGTTTGAATAAACAGTTTCAGGACTCTAGCTAAACGCTAAGTTGCAATCTACGACCAAGCTTACATCCAACGTGAGACTCGTGCCGTTAAAAATGGCCAGCCACAACTCGACTGGTATAAACATTCGCGCATAAACGAATCAATCCCAAGACTCTAAGGTTCGCAGCTGTTAGTAGCAAGATAGCCGAACCGTTTTCACAGTTGCACGAGTAGCATATAGAGCAAACAATATAGAGCAAGGAGTATAAGGAGCTGAGTTAAGTCGCTTGCAGATGTTGGCGTCAATCAAGTCCGAGCTAGATGCTAAACACTAATACATGACTTTAAACTTAAGCCATGTTGCAAATGATTATCTGCAACTATATGCAAGCAGCTATATACAAGAAACTGAGCTATCCGGTTCAATGGCAATCAAGCTGACTGAAAGCTCATATAGATAAAGTCGCCATCTAACCCCACATCAGTGACATTCATATAGCTATGCGCACAATGTATATTATGTTAAATTAAAGGAATGTCTGTTTTACTTCATAGATTCTTAATTCTTTTCAATATCCAAGTCCTATCAGTAACTTATATATTCTAGCTAAAACTCTTGACGTGTCTTATATGCCCTTATACTCTAGTTCACATGCTGGATATTTGTACTGCTAATCTAGTTCATAACGTTGTGAGGGTTTATGTATAAAACGATGTGTTTCAAAGATGAGTTCTGGTACCTATGTGATTCTGAAACGATGTCGCCCCCATTATTGTCGTTGCGCTATTGCGAATACGAGCTACGTAAAAAGGCATTCAGCACGCAACGAGCTGAGCTACAGGCTGTGCAATTTTTTTATGAGTTCTGGTTCGATAAATTTGGAGAGACTCTGGATTATTCTCTATACAGATCAGGATTCCAAGATATTGAGCTCTTAATTGATGAGCTAGAGCCGTTCTGGGATTATTTGGTTGCAGGGCGAAAATTGAATCTACACATTTTATTTTCGGGAAATGTGAATACAGACACGAAGAAATTAACAACGCATTCAACTCGGTGCTTGGCAGTCATTCGTTTCATTAAGTGTTTAATTGATATCTACGTGGACTCTAGATACACCAACCAGTCTAAAACAGAAATATTAGCACACCGCAACTTATTGAAAATGAAATTAGAAACACCACGCAAGAGTTTCCAGAGATACATCAGGGACAGCGGCTCACAAACAAGCACGCTTCATAGTTTAAGTGCCGATCAATGTGTTGATTTTTCAAAGGTCATTCGTCCAAGCACCAAAAAAGTGCCAAATCCACTAAACCCCCAGGTTAGCCAGTCCATACAAATACGCAATTACCTAATGTGGCTGCTGATGCTGCGTTATGGTCTTCGAGTTGGTGAAATTCAGTTGTTGCAAAAGATATCATTTAAACCCTATATGACAGATAGCAGTAAATATTTGATGATAGTGCAAAACCTTGAAGATAAGAATGATACTCGAAGTCAGAAACCTTCCATAAAAACAATGCAAAGTACTAGAAAGATTGATATTACCAGAGAACATTACAATTTAATTTTCGGTGTTTACTACAAAAATACGAGACCCACAGATGAACAATGTGGCCACGATTTTATTTTTACATCTTCTGTTAAACCATACCGTCCCCTATCCTATCGCGGCATATTAAAAGAGTTCGAAAGAACTGCAGAATCATTTAAGAAAAATTTCCCATCGCACTTCAATATCGAATATAGCGATGCAATAACAGCAAACGTTACACCACATTGGCTACGACACACATGGGCATTTAGTACCTTGGCTGCAATCTACAGCCAAACGAGTGATAAATATATCAACACTAAGGCTGTTAAGGTTTCCGGGATCATGGAGGACAGTATCGAGCAATTAAGAGTGTTAGGTGGTTGGTCGTTAAAATCTAGAATGCCGCAACACTATGGTAAGCGATTTATCCAAAATCAGGCCAATATGTCCTTACTAAATATATTTAACAGTACGTTATATGACCACCTAATTGATGAGGATATTGAATTTTGAGTAATTTAAGAAAAAAACTCAGGAGTACTTCAGCTGTCTTCCTAAGTGTTGAACAAATCCGATTTATTAGCGGGTTAGAGTTACCTAATCGATTGGTTTTGCCAACTAATTCAGAATTCGACACTCAGTCAATTAACCCCTCTTTAGATGTGTGGGAGTTCAAATATGGTGGCAATCAAGTCAAATTGAACATGGTTTGTCAAAATCAAAGTCTAACGCATTTATTGAAATATGTATGTGTTGTCGATTTTAATATGAGGTCTGCTCCGGTAGAACAAAGTAAGTTCAGTTATATTAAGTCTTTCATTTGTGGTTGTAATTTAAGGAGTGAGGCTTATTTTAACGAATTAGAAAATCTTGCTAGATCGGATAAAACGTTTGTAATAAGAAAATATTATGAATTAAAACGCACATGCAGACATCTATTTCGGATGGGGATGCCACAATTTGGAACACTTGATTATGAAAAGCTCGAAGAAGTCACTATTCCATCGGTTAAGAACTCTTTTCTTATCTATCAGGACATTGAGAACTCTTTCCCGTCACATCTAAAGCGACTGATTGGCAAGGGGTTGGTCGAGCACTCTACAGAGGAAGGATTAGCCGCCCTTACCGATGCTAAACTTACCGACCTTACAATCCTAGGACTGTCGTATGCTACAGGTATGCGCTCAATTCAATTTGATAAACTCCGAGGTTCCTCTTTGAGGCGTGAGGCTCAAAACCCTCGAACGAATTTGATCCGTTACAGCATCACAGTTCCACTTGCCAAGCAGCGTCGAGTTAATGTCGATGGCGCTAAAACTGCTATTCCTGATTCCATTGGATTCATGATTGAGGAATACATGAACAGATTTAACCTAACTAAAGAGAGCCAATTATTCACTACAGACAAAATACGTCTTGGTTCAGATTTAAATGCTTGTTTAAACAGAGGCTTGCTCTTTCTCCAGTCAGACGAAACCAAAATGGCAATTGCTATTAAGGATCTAATCCCAGAACGTTATGTGCTCACGGATTTTAGACATAATGTTGGGCACACAATGGCGATGAGTGGTTCAAGCGCCGAAGAAATAGCATATATTTTGGGGCATTCTTCGACGGTTGCTGCGACATATTACATCATGGCGACACCTGAGTTAGCCATGGTTCAACACAAAGCTTTAGGCTCCAATCCTGTCTGGATGAATATGGTAGGTCTAATGACTACAGGGTATGCAGTCGATAAGGATACGTGGGTTGGACATACCGTTTCTGGAATGTTGAAGGGCAAGCTATTTATAAACATTGGTGGTTGTACTCGCAAGCAAGCTAAATGCCATTTATGCAAGGTTAGGAGCTGTTATGGATGTTTCTATTTTCGCCCATTCAAAAATCTAGAACCACATGAAGAAGTTTATAGAATTTTTAGCGAAGAACTTTTTGAGTTAATAGATGTGACAAACAAATCTGGCTACGAAAATAGTCCTATGATCCGCACCGCGACGGACGCCAGACACGAGGTTAAGTTGGTTATAAATCGCCTTCAAGGAGGTTTGTCATGAAGGAAATTCAAGAAAATTTGACATTATTTATTTCGGAACAAAAAAGTTATTTTGAAACAGTACTAGCCCCGAATGAAAACAACCTAAAATGGGGGGAGGCATGGATATATAATAGGTCAAATAAGGGGTTTCTTATTGGCCCTACAAACGCAGGTGTTAATTTTAAGGAAATCCTCGCTACTCGCTCGAAAGCTTTGTTCCGAGAGGATGAAAGCTACGAACATATCGTTATCGAGGATGGTAAAACCATTCAAATTGATCCGCTGTTTTCTGATTTCACTCAGGCATTTTTAGTTTATAAGCTTAGACAATCTGGCAAGTACCCTAGCGCAGCAAGTCTGGTTGCCCCTTCCCTACTTTTAAAGCGCATTTATGTGCGTTTGTTAATGTCAGGAATCGAACCATCGCCTTGCAATATATCGTCAGAAACACTTAGTGATACTGCAGAATTGCTGGCTACGTTTCGCAAACAAAGTACATTAGCTGACGATCAAACCTATTTAAACGGTATTGCGGAAGTCCTTCGCAAAAAACAAATTACCTATGGCGAACCTGAGTTCATGGTTACGGTTAAACGTCCTCAACGAGCAAGTACCAAGAAGGTTAGAGAGACTGAATTTGCTGAGGGGCTAGGGAATGAGGAAAATGAAAAGCTAGTTGAGATCCAGGATTTTCTTAATGTTGTAAGTCTTCGAAATCTTGTCCAAAAGGATAGCGAAAAAATAATGTTGAATATGACATTGTTATTATTTGTTACAGCTTGGCGATTTGAAGAATTATCTGGCATAACCATTAATGCATTGAAAAGACTAGAAGTTGAAGATGAACAAGTTCGTAAGTTACTCAAAAAACGTGGCTTGCATACCTATTATCTAGGTATCGTTTATCAGGGGAAAAAAGGTGCTGGAATGCGTACTCACTGGGTTGAGCCCCTTGCAATAGATTTGGTTGAATTCATTTTCAAGGATACGATAAAGCTAACAAAAACACTAAGAAATCAGGTTGTTAATTGTCGTGGTAATAACTTTAAAACACTACTCCCTCAAGAGCTAGTCCCTAAAGAATCAAACGTTGTTAATCTAAATGAAGCAGAAATTGAGTTAGCAGATGTAGTTGCACACATTTATGAGTCCACCTCGGATAGTATTAGGTATTTTAATGATTTAAAGCGTTTTGCTAAAGAAAAACTAAGAAAAGCTGGCTTTTTACCTCATCGAATCGTTGAAAATCGCAGAAAACGCGAAGATCAATTTTATACGCTTAAACAAATTGATGATTTTTTAAAGCAGACCATAACTAAATCTAAAGAGCTTTCCGCAGACATGATTTACCGTGTACGGGACTCTTCAAATGGCTACTCCTACGATGTCGAATATGAAAAGCTTTTATTCATAACGCCAGTAGGTTCAACTGCATTAAGTTACTCAGGCATGATTAAGCCATTAGCAACACCAGTCTGGTATCGGCATTTATCTGCATATTTGGGGATGGGTATTAAGCGCAACACATCTATTTTTACTCGTTATAATCTAAGAACAAAAAATGGCGAATTCACCAAGATTAATACCCATATGCCCCGCCATAATAAAAACACCTTCTTAGCAATAGCAGATGTCTCTGAACATCTACAGGCTATGGTCATGGGTCGTGCTGACATCAAACAAAACGAAAGATATCAGCATCTTGCGATTCAAGAACTAGCATTAACTACGGACATAGTTTCTTACCATCAGGACAATTCCTGTACTGCTATCTCATTGAGTCCAACTGGCGTTGATCAGGTAAAAAACACTGGTATCATTGCCTTAAATCCTGACCTTAAACTTGAGAACTCGCTAGCGCAAAACCTACATACATTTACAACAGAGCGCGACAGAACTTCGTTCATCACTGATATGCTTGATGATATTGATCTGAATATCTTTGAAGAGTTTTCGGATGAACTTGCTGCATTTCAAGACGATAATGAGAAGAGGGATATTATTCGAGCACACTCAGACCTATCCCCATTGGCCTTCGGTAGCTGTATGCGCAACATTTCTGTAATCGAGTGTCCCTTTAATATTATGTGTCAAGATGGTACCGCCTGCCCGTACCATACTCTAACAGGACGTGCCGATGAGGCTGACAAGGTAGCGTCTTTATTAAAGAGTATTGAATCCGAAATCGAGAGGATCAACTATTTAGAAATCATAGCACGCGACGAGGCGGACGAACTCCTAGAGGTTTTAAACGCTCGGAAAGAGAATGTTAAAATGCTGAGTGAACAAAGTCAGTCCTTTGAAGCTAAAAAAATACCAGTTAATCTACTGGAATATGATGCCAAAAAGAAACCAATTCGGTTAGCGACGTTATTTGCAGTTGAGCATCGAACTAATGAAAAAAGAGCTGTGTTAGAAAAGCTGTCAAAGCCTAGTGAGTAACTAAACTAACGACTAAACAGCAGAAGTAATCTTATAAATTGTGTTAGGGAAACGTAGTATTTCCAACACAATTTACTGGAAATTAAAAATGAGGAACTTTTATGGCGGTGCTCCGTGGTAAAGCTCTAGACACTGAGATCGAAAGAGAATTGATTACAATGGTTGCCGAGGGCTATGACCGTAGTCCAATAACACCAACTGATGTCCATAGAAGGCTTGTAAATAAAGGCATTGTCCAAGGTAAGCTGAGCACCCTATCCACCTCAACCAGAAAAGAACTGATTGAGGTGTATAGAAATAAGCAATTTGATGATGTTGGTGGTGCTTATGCATCGAGCCTACGCAAAGGCTCAACGCAAAGTAAAGCAACCATAATTTCAAAAAATGCACAATTAACCGAGCAAGTTAAGCAAGCGCAAGAGCAATTAGCAATGAACACTAAAGTGCTGTTATCTATAGTAACATCTTTAAAAAATAGCGGTACAGTTGCAAATGTTGAACGCTGTTTATCTCCATACCTAATCCGCGAATTAAAGGAAGATTGATGAGGAAAAAACATCAAGCGGACTCTCGACGTAGAGTTATTTAGGTGAACTTTCTCCAATGAAATTTGAAAAGCATTACTAGGAGAACTTAGAAAATTAGAGCTTACAACCTTCAAACGATTTGTAAATTAGATTGTTTACGAATTTTCGATGGTGTTGGCCCTTTTTTTGCGAATGGATAAGTAAATGCTTCATTAATATTACCGGCACTTTTAGCTGGCATACGGTTACCATCAGCATCTTTCTTGTATCTAGCAACACGACGTACCGCAATTTTGTTTCCTGCAATATCAATGTTATGATATTGATTCCAACCTTTGAAAATACTACTTAATCGGCAAACGAGTGCATAAGAACTTGATTCACCAACCTGTGTCTGTAAGAAGTTTCGGACTTGATATTCGATATCCTCCTCACTCTGTATACCTATTCCTGATATCAATCGTAATAGATAATCCTCCGGTGTAATGACTATAACGCCTTCATATTTCTGCACTTCCGCTTTAATCAGATAATGAGCGAATGCATAAATATGAATTGCAGCTTGAATCTCACGCTTATGCCTCTTTGCTAATTCAGCGACAAAATTGACAGATAAGGCAAGCTCTTCCTTTGCTTCTACGTACTCTAGAATTTCTGCTTGCTGGAATGACGTCCCTTGCGTACCACGAAAAGCATAAGGGTTTTTCGTCTGTTCAAAAGATTTCGCCAGCATTGCCACTTTGGATAGAATACTGGCATCTACAGTCACTCCCGCCATTTCTAAAACCTGGGCTCGTGATCGAATTTTACCAACATCTATATGTGCGAATGATAAGTCATCTGTTACACCATAAATAATAACTGTGATAAACCCCTTAGATGAGTTTGCGGCTGACTCTAATCGAGTATGGCCATTTAGCAGTTCACCATCATCACTAAATACAATTGGTTCACCAGTTAAACACCACTTTTCATCATTCATCGCAGCGGTATATCGTTTAACTTCAGCCTTGCTTATACGTCTATTTTTATTGTGTGGATTAATGACACCTCGACTTGAAAAACGCAAAATATCCCTTGCTACAGAGGGGGTTATGTACACAACGTCATATCTGATTGATGTTTTAATTCTCTTTAGGCATGGATATTGCCCTGATTTTTCTTTAAAAATCCCATTCATGTCATCTCGTGAAAGAAACTCTTGAGACCCATCTTTTAGTTCTTTGGAACTCCCGAGATATGCTCTTGATACTGGTTGGTACTTTTTTACTAAACCACATACAAGATCTTCCTCAAACGAATTTACTTTGTCTTTTTCCATCTTACACCTCGAACACCAATTAAAAAACTTATACAGTAGTATTGATCGGGGCGTAGCCCCGATCAAGAAAAGATATATAATTTATTTATAATCTCTATAAAATCTAAATGTTAATTCTGGAAAAACAATTGCTTAGTTCAGAGATTGAAGTATTGGGGTTATCGGCAGACCAGAAGTACGGAAATGGTAAATCTATTCTGTGTTTAATCCCTTCTACTGAGGTTCAAAATTACTTTTCTCCATTTGAAAGCCTACCAGAAGACCTCGAGCTTATTTTTTCAGAATTACTTAATTCAACTAACCAAAATAGAATCAAAAGGTTAGAAGAAGAAATTGTTCATGGGTTGTGTTCGGAACAGTTCAGTACTCCTTTATCGCTTACTATTGCTGTAAGTGATGAGAGTTTGTTTTCTAAGAGAAAGGCCCCATTAGATTTAATAAGATACAAGCCTCAGAGAGCATTTCTGGTTGATGGGATTTTGACCTATTGTGCAATCATGAACCTCTTAGGTTATGAATTGAAATTTCCTAATTTCGTTGTAAATCAAAAGCAAAAGGGAGTTGATCCCCGCGTAAGACAGATGCTTGCCGGTCATTATCTACATCTTACAATTATTTTTGATGAAAAAAATAACTTAGAACAAAGTGATATTTTACGGTTGTGTAAAATATTTAATCAAAGAGAAGTTCAGCTACACTCCGTTAACCTCGCAAGAATAACTAGTGACTCACCCATTAAGGAATTAATTTATCAACTAGAGAAAGAACTTAGGCTGGATAAATTTGGGGGAATGTCTTCAAAAGCCACAAGAGTTACAAAAAGTGATCCGTTCATTACAACTGAATCAACTATGTTGCATATGATTCTAGCCGCTATTGGTGGAAGTAGGCTTAGAATGTCTACTAAAACCATCAATCAGCTATCCGATGGCAGCACCATAGATAGACCTCGACTAGAAAGAATTAAACCCGCCATCATTATTTTTTTCTCTGCGTGGCTAGAGTCTTGCCAAAAACAACTGAAATACAACCGTGACGGTTTTCACTACTCGACACAAATCTGGCAAGCACTTGGCTTGGTTATTCATGACCTAATCGATAATCAATATTCACTAGATAATCTGAAAAGGGCTGGCAGCTTATTAGGACAACTAGATTATTCTCGGGATGCAAAACACTGGCAGTATTGTAGCGCTATGATGATTGATATCAGGGGCTATCACTATAAGAATGCAACTAGTGGCGGAAGAACCTTTAGAGAAGGAATAGCCCGATATTTTATTGAAGTAGTCAGTTAGCGCAATAGTTATAATCTAAGGTAAGCCAATTAGATTCAAAACTCATTAGAACTACTAATAAGACCAAGATTCCGATTTTTTATAACTCCCCTCTCCTTCAGATGAACCTAATAGTGCAAAGGTTCTGCAGGTTTGGAACGCAGTAAAAAATCACAAAAACGAGTGCTTGTTCTATGTTAATAACTCAAACATGAAGGTTTGCACTTTATCCAGCACTAATCTCCTTGTATATAAGCAAAATGGGAGTGCAAACGTGTAAGCGCAGCAGAAATAATTTCGTGTTCTTCCGATATGAAGCACAAGTTTGAAACTAGTATACGAAATAGGTGCGCCTTAAATCGCTTATGGACAAAACAAGCTAGAACTCAGGCTCTAAATTTGAGTCGTGGGCTAAGTTAATCTATGGTGTTCGACCATGCAGTAACGCCGTCAGCAGAGGCCGAAAAACCAGAGCCTAAGGGGAGTTTTTGTGGTCCCTCTGGCTGACCTTGTTAGGTGATTTCACTATGCCACCTGTAGAAACTGGAGCGCATTATCACCAGAAAAAGAATCCGTGCAGGATGATGGCTTTTCCGTGAAAACCTTAGACGCTAATTTAACAGATTCAGAATTTGATTCTGAAATAACAGCCTCAATAAAGAACTTACTGATACCGTTGCGTTTCATACCATTCTTTAACTCTTCGAGACCTTTTGAAACGATGTTAGTTGCTAGACCTTTACCCCTTTCATTCTCAATTGTGGCCCACCCCATTTGGAAGCAAGGAATGCCCTCGACTGGTTCAGTAAGCACAAACAAAGCAATTGATTGAGCAATGTCACCGTTGAACAAAGCATAGGTGAACCTAGCAGTATCATTAGGTGTATCGTATAGAACTGAAACTTCAGGATAGCTTTCGCAATTTTGGAAAGATACTGATCTTACGTTTATCGCTTGCTGCAATAGTCTTAGTGAATCCATAGGGTTTGTCATTTCTGCCATAAATGCTCCTTGCTTGATTTACTGGGTAGATTGTTCGCCTGACATTTATATCGTGCGCATTCGCACGTATTTGGGAAAACGCGCATGCACAATTAATACACCTATTATTTAATTTTTACAGTATACAAGCTATTGATTTATAGGTACTCTAAAAGAGTATTGCCGGATAAATACGCACAAAAATGAGCAATGTGAGCATTGGTATTGATGCTGAATCGAAAGCGATCAATGACTGCCATTTATCGATTAGTAAAAGTAAGCCAACACGCTCTTCACAGTTATTTCCTCCTTATTGCCTGTAACTCATATGTGCATAGACTTGTTATTGGAGTCGTAGTGAGCTATAAGCTTGTCTAGTGGCGTATTTTTTTATCTACTATGGGAGTTTTTCAAGGCGCTGAACTCAGCAAGAACATGTTCAACGTAATTAATCAAACTATCCACACAATTAGGAAAGTAATGTTCCACAGTTAGGCCTCGAAGTTCTCACAAAGTTGTTCAGGTAACTTTGATATATAAAAGTAATGAGTAACGAAAAGCAAGATCTGACCCCATTGCTTCAGCTTTAATAATTAATCATCTTTTTTCTAGTGTAATATCCAGATAATATAGTTGGCACCTAAATAATAGGTGCCTAATTGATTTTATAGTTCAGATACTAGTTTCTGGTCGTCTGAGTCAATTTCTATTTCTGTAAAGCGCCCCAAATTAGCTGTGATATTGTCTATAAAGAAATCTTGTTTTTCTTTTCCATACCCTTTGTAGAACTTTGATATTGCAAATATAAGTTGACGATCTTTAAATTTTTCTGATTCCTCAAGTAATTGAGTCATAGAGTCAATACTCATTGCATGCTGACCAGGTTCGTCAAAGATCAATACGCCTGGGTGTACACTAGACTTAAACAACAATGACAGATAAAAAGCCCACTCAGATCTTATAAAATCACTAGCAGATGACGCTAATCGAATAGGTTGTGCACTACCTGCTGCGACATTAAAGACGCTCGGAAAAACTTTAAATGGTTGTTTACTATTAATCTTAACCTTATGAATTTCGTTACTCTCGTAATGGAACTTTTTCAAGTAACTTTGAAAAGTTTTCTGGAATAAGTTAATTTTTTCTTCATCACTACCAAAAGACTGCTTTATGCCTCTGATCTCATTGTCTATATTGACTATTCGAGTGTTAAGACTGTTGATATTTTCTTTAAACTTCTCAAACTCTCCAGCCAAAACATTAAGTCTATCCAATAAATTTGAAGTGACAAGCTCTTGCTGAATTAGTGACCTGTGTAAAGACTTATCTACGTTTGAATTCAAGTCGCGATCAAGGTTTGTTATCTCATTTCTAGTGGAGTGAATAAGATTATTATAGTAGTTACAGTCTTTGACATAGTCTTCTTCGAAGTTACTAAAGCTATCTAGGTAGCTGGAGATCATTGATATTTTACTATCTATATACTTCAACGAACTCTCATAGTTATCTTGGCTTACGACCTTATTTGGAGATATTGCAGTAATTGTATTGTCACATAGCGGACAATTATCTGATGACGAAAGTTCACTAATCAATTCGTCAACCTTTCTAGAACCAACAATGTTAGACCTTTCTTCAGAAAGTCTAGTTAAGTGGTCTGTATAGTTCTTAACTTTGTATTTTTCGGTTGCATACGCACGGTCTAACGAGGATTTGACTCTATTTAGTTGCAAAAGCTTTACTTTAAGGTCTTTTCGATTCTCACTCAAGTCACTGAGATCCTTTCGTTTTTCAATATCTCGATTTATTTTTCTTAACTTAGTTAGCTCTTCAGTTTTTAACTTGTGTGCAGTCTTTACATCTAACCAGTCAGACTCCATCTTTATTTTAAGTTGGAGGTTCAACAAAGAATCGATCTTTGATTTTTCGAATTTTTTTCCAAGTCCATTTACTACGTATGAAAGAGAGTAATCCACCCTGTCGAAATCCTTAACTGCTTGATTCCAGCTTTCTACTAGTTCAGCTTTTTCGGTAGATAATCTATCTTTCTCGATATCATTTTCTAAACACTGTAATGATAATAAATACTCGACCAACTTCCTCTTTGCATCTTTAATATTAAAAGAAGGCATTTGGGACATAAAATCAGACCAACCTTTAGTTTGCTCTATGAAGCAACTAGAGAATACATTCTGTAAATATAATGTGTTCTTATTCGTCTCGGGGTCTCTTGGTAATTCTATATCAATGAATGTTTGAAGCCATGTATAAAAACCAAACTTATGACTGTGATCTTTTGCAGAGTGAAGGTAGTATTTACTGACTTTACCATCTTGTTGAACAATAATTGTGTTTCTATCATCTTCAATTGGCGACATTGCAGGTCTTTCAATCAAAGCAATCTCACCGTTATGATTCTCTATCTCAAGTCTTATCATCGACTGTGTAATGCTGTAAGTCGTATCTTTATAAACAAACTCGCTAGTCAAACATTTATCCAATAGGCTAGTCTTACTTGTACTCATTCCAAGTAACTGCTCCATACCTAAATTGTAATAAATACAAGACAATATACTTGACTTTCCCGTAGAGTTTTGACCTTTTATAATGTTAAGACCGTTATTAAAGTTAAATTTGAATCCGTATTTGTTTTTATTTTCACGAACATGGATTTCAGCCGATACGTTATTAATCTTAAACATTATAGATTACCTTAGATTTTTCAAACGTTTTTGTTGTTGTATTAGCCAAGACTTCTGCTTTTGAGCTTAAAATTGATAACTCTTCAATTTCAATTAACTCATCAAATTTTTTGAGTCCTTTTTCAGTTAGTGAATACCTAACTTTGTTATTGTCATATGACTGACATATAATTTCATTTTTAACAAGAACTATTACTTTATTTTTCAATTCTTTGTCTATGTTCCATGGAGGAATAGTGAATTTGGGAAGACTAGAGAAGTCTTGATCACATATTAACAGATCAAATAGAAAATGAAGTTTATCTAAGTAAATATACTTCGCACGTCCAGAAGTAGAATATGCAATTAAAAAGATGATTGCAGCAATTTGAAAGCTGTCTAACTTCCTTGGGGAAAGAAAACTGGTATAAGGTCGTTTTTCAATATATATAGTCATTTTTTACTGAACCTAAGATTACAGACTGCCATCCATGTTGCGACATTATATTGGGCAATTTTTCTTCTATCCGTACGACTTAGATCAAATTGCCCCAGATCTTCGTTTATTACATCAAGGTGTTCTTGGTAAACATCATTGTAGTGTTCGAGAGCTTCATGTTTTGAGCTCACGTACTTCTCCATTTTATCCCTTTCTGCAGTCTCAATAACATCTTCATAGCTTTCAAAGAGAGTAGAATCTTTTTCAATTACGTTTTTGATACAAGCATCGCCAATCATTATTTTTTCTAGCTCTTTGGGTAACTCTGCTTTGTACGAATCACCATGAATCGTTTCTAATTTACTTTCTAAATGACCATAATACCCTTCATTACCAGGGCGGTTTTTCCACTCATCAACCCACAGGTTAAATTTTTCTTCATTTATTAGCTTGCGGTTGAAGCTTATTAGCCGATGATTACAATCAAAATCTTCGCTATTTTTGAATTCAAAACTATCAACAACCTCTTTGAGAACAGTTAAATCTCTAGTCTCAATAAAGTCGAGCACCCCGTCGTTAGGTATTCTGCTCGTTATCCCATGTAATATGATGGTATTATCTGAAGTGCAAAGTAACATTGGACTACCAGAGATCCCTTCCATCGCTTCAGCGCCATGCGAATCATCGTGAAAGTTGTTAAATGCCCCAGGAACTGCCGAGTATCTAAATTGATTTGTTTCTAGATCATCATTGAACTTAACATTATCCAAGAAGAAAGAGTCATTCAGAAGACTAGGTTTCATGTATGAAATAGATAATAGTCTGCTGTTAGTTATCGAGTTACAAAGAGTAACTGGCTGTATGTTTTCTACTTCAGAATAAAGTCTAAACAATGTAAGATCATGTTTTTGCGCGAACTCTAGAAAGGTCAATTGTTCAAACCTTTCAATGCGCTGACCGCGAACATCTAATATTTCTACTACGCGTTCAACATCATACTTTTTTCCATAGATAACATGCCCAGCAGTAATACAGTAAGTGATATCTGCCGACTTAAATAGAAAACCACAACCTACATGTAAACTATTAGAATTTAGAGTTACGAAATTTGATTTGATGCTATTCTTTAATACTTTCATTATAAGGTAATAGTCTCTGAATAAATTAAGTTTACACGAAAACCATTTGGTAGATTATTTATCTTGATGCGACTGCAAACTTTCTCATAGTTGAAAGTAATGTTACATTCCGAATAACCATGCTCATTACTCGATAAGATTAATCGCGCTAGGGTTTCTGCATGTGGATGACCATAACTTCTAGGCCCATTAGTAGAAATAATGAAGTTGTTGCAATCTATTCTTCTTAGTAACGCCATACTGGTATTGTGCTTACTCCCATGGTGAGAGATTTTTACAACATCAAACTTTGTCTTTCCTTCGATTTGGTTTAACACCACCTCTGGAAGGCTATCAGACAAGAACAATGCAGCTTTGCCCGCATGTGTGATAGTTAGTGCAATTGAGGACGCATTTACAATGTCACTTGAAATGTTGTTTTTTGGCTCAGGAGGAACATTTGAGCAATCGACTTCGATGAAATCAGTTGAAACGAGCCCATCATCACTGGCTTTCCACTCAGTGAAAAGTTGACCAGCGACTATAGATGGAGGCGATAAGACTTCCACTGTGACTCCATTAAAGTCGAGAATTTTACCCGTTGTAGCTTCATCGAGAACGTAACCGTTCTTCATAAGAACTTCTTTGAGGCTGTTTCCATCCTCATAAGTCACTAGACCACTTGTATTAGTTGTTATAGCGACCTGATCAGGGTGATTCATATAAATGGGCGCTGTTTTCGGAACATATTTACTAAACTGACCGTATAGCTTTGCTATTCCTCCAATATGATCCCTATCCACATGTGTCACAAATACCGCTTGTAGCTTTGCGGGATCGTTCTCTTGTAAATATCTTTTCAAATACTTCGCTACACTGCGAGTTCCACCATCAATGAAGAATGTTTCATTGTCACACTCTACGATAAATGAATCGCCTGTCTTAGCTTTCAGCATGTGGATACGGAAAGTGTTTATCATTTATATCAGTTAGTTAATCTTATATGGAGTGCAACTTTACACACATTAGCAAATAAATCTAGTACTAAAGTCAAGTTGTTTGATTTTGCAAAAAGAATGAGTAGAACAGTACGAATTGAATATGCAGGGGTCTCTATGGCAGTTGAGGATTGGGTTAGTTTATCTATTGAGCAAGATGCCAACTTTTTTCTCAGCTGTCTCGTTCCTGTCCAAAAACGAGTTAGGTATGTATGGTACTTTAGTACTCATTCATAGCTCGATTCATGAGTTACGAATGCAGGTTAGAATGATTATTTATCCCGGTTTACGTTGAATTTGATACGGTAGAACCTAGTCCATACACTGATTCAGTATGAAAGTCCTCTACTAAATTTAGCTCTCTTTTGTCTCGTAATTTAACTTCATAGAGTTGTTTTACTAAAGACTAACTGTAAATTTTTAGACGCAAATGGTCTTTGTGGTATTTCAATGACTACATGCATTATTTTAGTTTTAAAACAGTAACTTGTCGCAACCCAAACTATTCTGTCTAAATTTACCTCCAACATTAGCCAATTCTTTCTATTGCAGTGCTGAACAGGTTTTTAGGCCCGAATGGCGTAATCGCCCTATTGTCGTGCTCAGTAACAACGATGGTTGTATTGTGCGGCTAACAGGTTGGCGAAAGAAGCGGGAATTAAAAAGTTCGGTCCTTACTTTGAAGCTAAAAGACTGTGTGAGCACAAAGGTATTATCGCGTTGTCTTCAAACTATGAGCTCTACGGCTCTTTATCTGCATCTATGATGGAGGTGATTGGCCGCTTTGCCCCACAGCAGCATATCTACAGTATTGATGAGTCTTTTTTTATCGTTTAAGCATTGCTACCCCGCTATACCATGCCTAACTGAAGACGCATTAAAACTTAGGCGAGCCGTTTGGAGAGAAACAAGGTTAACTGTCTGTGTTGGGATTGGCGCAACCCTTACTTTAGCCAAAGTCGCTAATCATGCAGCAAAAAAACTCCCTGGTTATAATGGCGTTTGCGCCATTACTAACAATGAGCAACGTTCAGCAATTTTAAAAACCATGAAAACCAATGATGTCTGGGGCGTTGGCGGCCGCATAGCCAAAAGGCTCGCTACAATGAACATTCACAATGCCTATGCGTTGTCGCAAATGAAAGCCGGCATCGCCAGAAAGCAATTCAGCATTGAACTTGAACGAACGGTACGAGAACTAAACGGCGAAGTGTGCAAGACTTGGGATGAAGCAAGAGCTGACAAGAAACAGATATTTTCAACTCGCAGTGTTGGCAACAGAGTGACTGATTTGCCTTCATTATGCCAAGCATTAAGTAAACACGCTTCAACTGCAGCCGCTAAAGCAAGAACTCAAGGTTCACTGTGCAAAAGCATGCTGGTATTTGCGTCAAACTCGACTTTTGATGAGCACACAAGGGGGTTTAAGTATCTTCATCATTTTGCATACCCAACAAATGACACCTGCGAAATCATTGTGGCAGCAACGCAGGCTGCAAGGTGATTTATTTGAAGGCGGCAGGAATCCAAGCAAGATGCTGGTCTTGGATAAAATCAACGAAAAGTACGGCACTGACACGGTGTTTCTCGCTGCCCAAGGTATATCGCAGAAATGGGGAATGCGGAGAGACATGCTGACGCCGCAATACACTACGCGCTGGAAAGACATACCTTTGGTTAAATGCTAACCAATGTGTAGTCATATTAAGCAAGTTTAATTAAATCATGCTTATTCCTACTATAAAGCTTCTGATAGTTAAGGCAAAATTAATCAAACTATTTTAGTCAGAACCTTATGAATATCCGCGCACTATCCATAGCTATTACAGCACTGCTGCCTTTAACTACGTTTGCCCAGTCTGGTGAAGGCAATACAACCATAAAGTCGTTTAATAAAGCAAAGAAAACACTCGAACGTAAAGTTTATTACGACCATCGTGTAACGCTTTATTGTAATGCAGAGTTTGATAGCAAGAAAAGCATCAAACTTCCTCGCGGATTTACAACTGAAAAGCACGTTAAGCGCGCCAAAAGAGTTGAATGGGAGCATGTTGTTCCTGCAGAGAACTTTGGCCGAACCTTTTCAGAGTGGCGTGATGGCCACCCAAGTTGCGTAAATAACAAAGTAAAAAGCTTCAAAGGCCGTAAATGTGCCGAGAAAGTAAATCACGATTACCGTTTAATGCAATCTGATTTATATAATTTGTATCCAGCAGTAGGCGCAGTGAACGCTACCAGAGCTAACTACAACTTTGCAATGCTCCCCTCTTCAGGTTCGAGCTTTGGTAGTTGCGAAGTAAAGATTCATGATAGAAAAGTAGAGCCGACTATTGGCTCAAGAGGCAGAATTGCAAGAACCTATTTGTATATGGAACAAGCTTATCCGCGATACATAATGAGTAAACAGCAAAAGCAGCTAATGAATGCTTGGGACAAGCAATTCCCTGTGAGCAAATGGGAGTGCAAACGAGCTAGCCGCATTGAGAATATTCAAAAGAACAGAAACAATATTGTTTACTCTCGATGCGAAGCTCTGGGTTACATCTAAATTAGAACTCGTAGCCATACAATAAATGGCTACACTCTAAATTTTGTTGGACAAATATACGTTAGAGCTAAAGCTCTGGAAATGACTATTGGCATTAGGATAAGTATGGCAATGTGATATGCAATAACACTTGTTCTTTGGATAAGGACTCGACTGCGCACGACCTACCCTTCATTTGTTCGAGTTAAAACTGGAAAATTTCCTCAGAGACAAATTCACCGTTGGCAAACTCTTTTAGTCTGTAAGTTCTACGTTCTGCATCTATCCATAAAAAATAACCCAGTTTGTAACCACATACATGCCGAGGTTTAAGCTCACCTTCTAAAATTATAACATCATCATAATTCGATTTCGTCATAATCCTTAGGCGCTCACAATCTTCATCTTCTTCTATCGCAGGGCGTTCAGCCTTCTTCATTTCAACCGCTATGAGGTTATCGGCGTCTAGTTGACCTCGGCTATGTAATAATAAGTCACAGCAAATTCGGACAATAACAGCATTTCTATCGAGAATAGTCTTTACTCTGCCACGATTTCGATTATATTCAGTATCTGCAAAATATTCAGTTAACCCAGCTTCATGAGCTTTGGGTTCTAGTATCATCGCCAACCGGGCACATAAATTTCGCTCCGAAATACCGGCCTGTATATTTGCATTCTGCGATACAACAAATTCAGCTAATGATTCTGAAAATATATTTCTTAACTTTTCAATCATGTATTGCTCTATTTATTCAGGTTTATAACGCCAAAATCAGGTGCCGTAGGCGTCACTTGGATTTATTCTTTAGGCGTAACTACATAATCACCGTGAGTAACTGTTATGCCAGAGATGGTCCTTGACTTAGGCATAACCTTATCGGCATTGAGGCTAGATGTAGGTTTAGCACTATTCTTGAGTTTCCATGCAAAAAACGCCGGATTTTCCGTTACTTTTTCGCGATAGTCTCCATAAGTTTTAGCGCCATGAGCTAGAGCGGCTAAAGTACCTAAAAGACTAGCCCCTGAAGTCGCGATACTAGCCGATAAACCTACTGCTGCAATACCTAAATCAGCAAAAGATACTTTTTTAATGTTTTTTAGTTTTGTGTTGATTTTTTGAACTTGTGATTCAAATATTTCATGCTCAATATCTTCAACTTTTCTCCTAATAATAAGAGGATCTTTTTCATAACGAAGCTCTTTTAACGAGCTTTCCAATTCGCGGCGAAAGTTTGCAAACTCTTCTCCATCATTTTGTCTTATACTCATAAGATCATGAGAACTAACACCTTGTAAAAATGGTAGTTCCATCTTCATTACCGAGTCAAATGTATTAGCTTGTATCGATTTATCACCAGAAAAAAAATGCTTTCGGAGTAATTCTGATTCAAGCTGAGTGGTACTCGAGTAAGACGAATTTAAGCTAGTAGCAAGGGAAACATTGTTAACTGTGTTTTTAAAGTACTCGTAAGCACTTTTGTTTATAGACTGACTAACCCAATTATCAAATTCACGAACTTTTGGAGGCGTATCAGGCAAAACCATTTTAGTCAGCATAGTACGAGTATTGTCGTCCATCGATATAATCTCCTGCTCAAAAAGATTATATATTTCGACGTTTTCTCGACAATCTCCCTCGAAACTCAGGCCAATACCACGACATGGAAATAAATCATCGCATAACATATACCCATTCGGTATTTTTTCGAGAGATGAAACGTTCGCACGTTGATTAAAAAATTTTGATATAGACTCAGGTAGTAAATCAGCAAATCCTACCTCAGAATACCCACCAGGAATCTGGATTGCAGGTTCAGAATGGTAAGAATGTGGGTAAAACTTAACATAGTTTCCAGCTACAAGTGGGCGTAAGGATATGATTTGATTTGCGTAAAATGCTAATTTAACGCGATCTATACTCCCGTCTTGCTTAAAACCTAGCATTTGAGAAAACACTTCTGATTGTTCATGTGGAGGCATTGTGAAAGGAAAAATTGGGTCTGGTAATACGATTTGATCCATATACAAAGCCGCACGCTTAAGCATTAAATCATTTGCGAAAAATTCAGACCCCGTTGAACTCAGTTTGCCTTGGTTATCCCTTATATCATATGAAACAAAGGGGATTTGCATTATGGAAAAAGTTCGGTATCGAGACAGCTCTTGAACTAAACGTTTTTCAGAAATCCCTTGATAATCCCTACTGATCAAACTCGTGTCTAAGATGAGTGAGTCATTTAAAAAATCGTAGATATAACTTCCCATTGATTCAAAATTCCATTTTGTGAGACGATTCTGGTCTTTGTATACATGCCCTGCGCGTTTAGGACATTAGACCAATAGCACGGGAATAGCTAATTATTTGTATTTAATCAACTTTATAAGTCGTTGGCTGATTGTGCATCCGTCGAGACGCGCATGCTCAGTTTCTAAACCTCTTACCTAAACTGCCTGCAACTTAAGTGGTTGATGTTAATTGATAATTTCCTTTGAAACAAGTGTGGGCGTGCTCGTTTTGTGCTGAAATTGTTCAGGATAGTGCTTGAAAAATTATGGTTGTACAGACCCTGCTAAACGCTATTTATTACAAGTTCCCAGAATAGGGTTTCATTCTAGGAAAGAAACAGTGTTTAGTCGGCTGAAGCGTCGTAGTTCACATAAGATTTTATATGGTAAACCAGCATCAACTCAGCTTGACTAAACTAGCCTGCTGTCACGTTAATGGGCATAAGTGAGTTAGCGATAAGCTAGCTTATAAAATCCAAGTGTAAAGAGAGTAACGAGATACTACAGGTATTACCGTATTACTTTAAACACTAATGAGGATGCTTCAAACCAGAAGGTGTTTTCCCCTCCAAATGCAATCCCTTAGCTTGCTCTAGTACCACTAATACTGCTTTATATTTACTATCATCGATTAAACTTGTCCGTCCAAGGTGGTCCTGAGTAGTTTCCTTTTTTAACTCGTACTCCAATATCCCTATCTGTTCTTCTATATCATTGATTGACATTGTAAGAACATCTTTTAATTTAAGTAAGTTCATTTTTTTACCTTTCATCTCCGAAGACTTATTTACATTGTAGTGGTCAACTAAAATATACCAAATTCTGATAACCCCAAAATTAATGATTAATTGTACTAATGAGGACTGCAGCAAAAGTGAGTCAACATGTTAGAGAAGCAATATAAGACACCAAGAAAGGGGATTAACTCATTGCCAATATAATGTTAATAAATTTCATTGTAAGAGAGAATGAAGCTGATTAATTTAACTAATGTAAGGTTTTGGGTGTACTCAAATTAAAAGTTTAAAACCATATAGATGCAGTTGTGAATGTGAGGGTTCATCTCAATTCACCACGACATGATGAAAAGTATAACTAATGTTCCAAGAAGTTATCACCGGCTTTATGTTTAATATTTCAGCATTATGACTAATGCGCGCCCTTCCTGAATTTAGTTCATGAAGTACTAGCGATAGATTCGTGACTTAACTGCTCCCTAGATGCCACTTCATGAACTTTATGTTAATACCATAATTAAAAATTGTGTAATAACTTCAATTTAAACAAGGGATTAATGAATTATTTTTTATTGTGAACTAGCTATCTAAAGCATATAAGTTAAATAGGGTTTATGGATAGATGTAGGAATTGCCACCTTTTGGGAATTGTCACCTAATTTGAGAATCTCAGTCAGTTTGTGTTTTTAGTCACTATGTTAAAAAATATTTTGCAACCACGCTTTGGCAAACACATTCTAAAGATAACATCGTACAGGCATTGTTAGCTATGGCTTAAAGCTTGTGAATCTAATTCAGCGAGCCGCTTGTTATGACTTCTATTCTGTTCAAAACATTCTCATCAAGTTTATCTCGTTCAGTAGATAAACTTGATGCTGCAATAGCTTAGCGTTTTAGGACTTCTTTGCTGCATGCTTTTGTGTTTCACTCGGTGATTAGTTCTGTGATTAGTATATGCATAGCTTAAGCTCTGTGCATAGTTTGGATACGCTTAAAACAAAGCTCTGTTAATGCTGACTTCTGTGATTGCTTACTTTGCTCTGAATTACATCGGTTCTAAATGATTTAAGATCAATAACCGTAACTGCCAATCTATGGAGATTAGCTGTCTTCATTAGAACGCTTGATAAAATGCTTACGGCCTGACGATATCGGATTATCCCGTTGTTTAAACTAACAAAAAGGCGCTACAGAATAACTGTAGCGCCTTGAACATAACATTGGCCAATAATGGAATAGCTTAAATGAGAGTTATCTATCAGTGAGTACTGCACTCAATTAGTCTGACAGTAACTCCTCATTTATACTTGTCTCTGACTCTGACATGGTTTTGGGCTTTCTTTGTAAAGCATATATAGGCAAACCTAACAAAATCAGGAAGAAAGAGTAAAAGACAATTTCCTGCCCTGCTCCCAAAATACAAAACAAACTATAAACAAAGGTGCCAATGCCAAGAATGATGGCGCGGTTCCGTGCTGCCGATGGTTTGTCCTGTTTTAAAAAGTAGAACTCAGCAATGGCACATAAGGTGTAAGCCATTAAGGTCGCTAACGTCGCCATCATCACTAAAAATGTGAATGCACCGATCAAGCCTTTGGTGTAATTCATTATCAATAGTACAGAGACAATTGCGCCCGATACCAGTAAACCAAATGTTGGCGTACCATTTTTAGATAAACGCTTAAAGCGCTTTGGAAATAAGCCATTGGTTGCGATGGCCATCGGCATCTGTCCACACATTAAGGTATTGGCATTTAAAGACCCTAGCGTCGATAATAACGCACCCAGTGTCACCACTATTGCGCCAATAGGTCCCATTAACCGCTCAGCTGCTAGCTTAAAGGGCGCAGTTGAATCTTTCAGTTCACTGGTAGACACAGTTAGATTCACCGCTAAACTCACCAATATATACAAAACTAAAATAGTCAGTACTGAGGCTATAATCGCTCGCGGAATCGTCTTTTCAGGTTGAATCACATTACCCGCAGGAACGGTGGCAGATTCTATTCCTAGAAACGACCACATCACCAACATAGTGGCAGCAGAGATTGCTGCAATCGGTGATAACTCCGTCGGATTGTACTCGGGTAGCATTTCTGGCTGCATGTTAATTAAGCCTAATGCTGCCAGTATTAACAAGGGTGCGATCTTTAAAATGGTCGTAATCACTTGGAAGATGCTACTGCCCTTAACCGAGCGAATATTCAAGCCTATAATCAGCCAAATTAAGCCCAAACATGCTATTAACCCTGCTTGATTGTGCTCTGCAAGTATTGGTACATAAGCGGATAGATAACTGATAAATGCAATGGCGACACTCGCCACGGCTGTTAAGCAGGAGATCCAATAGCACCAGCCTACAATAAAGCCGGCCATTGCCCCTAAACCCGAATCAGCATAGATGTACAAACCGCCCGTTTTAGGAATTCTGGTGGCTAACCTTGCGAATGTCAGTGCAATCAACACTGTACCTGCGCCAGCAACTAACCAGCTACTCAAGCCCAACATGCCATAAGGCGCTAATAGTGTCGGCATCATAAAGATCCCCGAACCAATAGCGCAACCTACGGCTAGCGCCCAAACTCGCCAAAACCCCATGACTCTATAGTCTTGAGGCTGTGAAGTGTTGTTTTGTGTCATTAGATGCCCTAGCGTTAAGCCGCTTGTTGAAATAATTCAATAATGGCTTTTAGGTCATCATCATTAATATTTAAGTGTGTGACCAAACGCATCTGCTCACCTGAAGGCAGCAATATATTGTAATTGGCTGCACGCTCAGCAAGGCGTTCTCTCATTGCTTGGCTAACGCTCACATATAACATGTTGGTGTTGGCCTGGCCTAACGGGATACTCACACCGTCAATTTGGCCTAGCGCACTTGCTAATTCGCTCGCTCGGCGGTGATCATCACTTAAACGATTGATGTTGTTTTGTAAGGCATACAAGCCTGCAGCGGCAATCATTCCTGCTTGGCGCATACCGCCACCTAACATTTTTCGCCAGTGCCTAGCTTCATCGATAAACTTATTTGAGCCTACGAGTAACGAGCCAACAGGCGCTCCTAAGCCTTTTGATAAACAGATTGAAACACTGTCAAAATCTGCCGTTAAGGCTGCTGCGCTGGTGTTACCGTCAACAACAGCATTAAATAATCTTGCACCATCTAAATGCATGCTTAAGCCATGGCGCTGTGCTATCGCGTTAACGGCTTGAGTATATCCGTCAGGTAAAGGAAGACCACCATGAGTGTTTTCCAGGCATATCAACTTGGTTCTGGCATAGTGAACATCTTTTGGTTTAATGGCTTTTTCCAGTTCACAAAGATCCATGCTTGCATCAGCTTGTAGCGTTAATGGCTGTGGCTGAATACTGCCTAATACCGCGGCGCCGCCGCCTTCGTAAAGATAGGTATGTGCGGCGCTGCCAACAATGTATTCATCACCTCGCCCACAATGAGACAGCAGCCCCATTAAGTTGCTTTGTGTTCCTGAAGGACAAAAAACTGCAGCTTGTTTATTGAGTAATTCAGCTGCATAGGATTCAAGCTGCTTAACACTAGGATCTTCACCGTAAACGTCATCACCTGTTTGGGCTTCAGTCATTAACGCGCGCATGTTCAGGCAGGGCTGAGTAACCGTATCACTGCGTAAATCGATTACTCCTGCCATGGTGTTTTCCCTTTTAAGGTTAGCTTTTTACTAATGTAATCTTCTCGATTAGTGTAGCCGCCAGCAAGATGACGGAAACCGCTAAATGCGCTACGCGCATGAAGAACACGCCAATTATCAAACCATACCGCACGTCCAGGTCGTAATTGAAAGCTCACCTGATATTTAGGGTCGTTAATCAATTGCTGAAACAGGCCATAAGCATGATAAAAAGCCTTTTGCTCACTAGCACTTAACATAAATGGGCTGCGGTCAAAGTTATTAAAACAAATTTGTTCAAACTGGCCATTAATATCTTCGCGCACAACCTCATGCTGGCCTCTCAATTGAACGCCAGGCTCAATATAGTGCGCAGGTACCTTAATTCTTTTTAGCGTCTCATAAGCTGCAGGATCTTCATCTTTTATGGTTTGAGCAACTTTAAAGCCATCGGCAAACTGGTTGAAAGCTCCTTCGCCGTCAAAAGCTAAACAATGCAATAACTGCAAGCCTGGCGGGTCAAGTGTATAGGTACTGTCGGTATGTAGGCCAATCCCCACACTGGTATAGGCACTGTCACTATGCGCGCCATTATTTGAAAAGTCCCATAAACTACCAAATACGGTATCTCGGATATATCCGACTTGATTGAGCAACTTTTTAGTCGCATCCATATTTGAAGGCATGCCTGAAAATGTCACTAAACCATACCGATCCATACTTTCTAATACTGGCAAAAAAGCAGCATCGTTAGCGGTTACCTGTTCAAAATCAAAATCTGGGACTTGGTTTTGTAGCTCGTTAGCCCATAACTGATATGAGGGGTCATTAACTGGCGTACAGGCCATATTAAAAAGAAAGCTAGCATCAAACTCGCTGACTAGATCACCATCTAGCCAATGAATGCGTATTTGGGCGCCGTTATTGATAATCTGGAACTGTTCTACCTGTGGCACTGTCGGTAAGGAAAAGGTTTCAACATCTCGTTGTAATGTATCTGGGTTAAGGCTGGACTGATCGGTACTGTGATCTCTTAACCAAAATAAACTGAAGTTTGCTTCATTATTATTAGAAAATTGAATCGCAAGACTTTCATCTACACGTTCACATTTGTGAATAAACATAAAAATAGAACCCTAAGTCAATCTGTTAAATAACAGCTGACACAACAAAGTGGTAACAATTAACCACCATAGCATCGACGATTTACGATTATCAAGTGCTGACCTAGAGAGCTTTTTCATGCAGGCTAAAACGCGATGTGACTTGCATAATGTTGCTATTGGGTTGGATTTGGTGCCGGTTATCTTGTCCTAGGGGGAATGCTCAACATACTGTGCCATTAGAGACATCATATGGAATTTTTTCGACCAAACTTTCTCATCCAAACTAAGTAAACGGTTAACTAGCCATACAGGCATATAAACCAATATCTGACAGTGGCTTAATTTCAACCTTTCTTTAAGCGCCAGAGCTATTAAATTCACTTCACTCAAGGCTATTATTGTTAAAAGCCTTGAGCTTGTTTAACTCAGAACTTAGTTCAAGGTTATTAAGCGCTTACGAAAATTACTTCCCTCTAAGGGTTAGCGTTAAGGTGAAAACTCACCTTACTACTGCCCTTACCCATTTATTCAATTCATGAACCTTCATGAGCTAGGTTTCATGAGTTAGTCTTTATATATCAGATGCTATTTTTATTGTTATTAGCTTCATTTTAGAGGCTGTAAGTTAAATTGTTACCAAACATTAACATTGCCCGATTCGTTAAAGTCTTTTCTTTGAGGATTCACTACGCAAAATTGATGACCTGTTGGTGCTTGCATCACGACCCAGCGTTCAAAATGCTCGACTGAGTATAGCTTAATGATTACTCTAGCTTGGATTAGTTTCGATGATCAGCAAATTCCATTAACTCATTGATTATGCCTGATGGATCGAAAAAGGCCGCATAACGCCCCCATCTATTTTCATTTGGCGCCTTGTGAATAAACACAACTCCCTTTGATTTTAACTCGTCTATTTTCTCGTCTAGGTTATGCACAGTAAGCACCAAGGATGAGTTCGCGTGGTAGCCGTGTTCATAGTCTGTTGCCTGCATCGTTCCTTGGAACATGAATATATTGTGTAAGCCATAGCTAAGCATGATGCTATCGTCATATTCTTCCACAATCTTTAAACCCAGCACATCAACATAAAATGCTTTAGAAATAGTAAGGTTGTGTACTACCAATAAGGTCGATGCGTGTTCCATAAAGTATGAATCTCTTCTTTATTTCGTGTTATCGCTCTAACATAACACAATTTAAAATACTGCAGATACTCATTAGCTTTTAACTAAAATATCATTAAATTATTTTGTCATGTGTACTAGCTAACATTTAAGAGTTCACCCTAACCTGCCGGTGAACTCTTAATATTTTATTTTGACTATTTCATATTGTCATATGTAAACATACGGCAGTTATTACAATCGATTTTAGACTCGGAATGCTCTCTGTGACACGCGAAACTTCTTGTCTAAATAAATATTGAAGCAGTTAACACCTATCCTTAGGTTAAGAGTCTATAGATAAATCGAGGGTCCACTTGAACCCTAAGTACGTTGATCTTTATGGCCGAATCTGCATGACGAAATGTGAACGCTAGAGTACACTTTCATCTATTAATCAACTGCCATTAACTTTAGTCAATTAAAAAACAGAATGAAAGACTACGCCAACCTACTTACATCAGCATTGTTCGCATCGTTCATTATCACTATTTCTACCGCTATTTTTATTAGCGCCATCGATAGTAATTTTATTTTACTCGTCGGATTATTTGGCTTTTTGACATATGGCACCACACTGAGCTTTATTTGGTATTGTATTCATAAATTTTTTTTTGATTCAGCTCGTAGTTTCTCTGCTCATAGCAAAAGCGCCATACTGAGCACATCTACCGTCATTATAATAAACACCATGGTTATTTTATACGCAGAGATAATGGATGGTTGGCTACTTTGGGGGGCTATACCTTTTATTTTAGCTGGTTCTATATGCACCTTATTTATCTATAAACACATTCACCTTAGCGAGACGGATAATTTTGTGTCATCCATATCCGCTGGGAATGGGGGCAGTCGCGACTGACGATAAAACGTCATTTAGACTCAGAATTAATAGCATCAATTGCTATAGTTCACCTATCTCACTGATGCTATGACTGTCAGCATCAGGCACCTTGTTTTGGCATTGTGATACACACTCCTAGGCCGGGCTTACAATCGTGTAAAACAATAGTGCCGTGATGCAAACCCGCTATGGCTTTTGCCAATGAAAGGCCAAGCCCCAAGCCACCGTCGGTACGGCTTTTATCAACACGATATAAACGCTCAAAAACACGCTCCCTTTCTGTCTCAGCAATACCGAGCCCATTATCTTCAACCTTGAGCCAAACCAGTGACGATTTATCATCCGCGCCGCAGCTTAGCTTGATCACACTGCCTGCAGAGCAATATCGCAGCGCATTTTCTATCAAGTTGGCAATTTGCTGGATCAGTAGTTCTCGATCGCCTTGGATTAACAAGGGTGATTGCGCTTTGTGGATCTGCAACTGCATTTTGGCATCTTCGGCTACATCGACATAAATTTCGGCAACGGTATCAACAATCTGGCTTAAATCAGTAGTCATAAAGCGGCTTCGTCTTGCGCCTGACTCAATTTGAGTAATACGTAACAGGGCATCAAAAATAGAAGCAAGGCGTTGAGAGTCAGCCAAGGCATGCTCTAGTTCATTGTTAAAGCTCTGACTGTGCGCAACCTTTGATACATCGGCCTCGTCACGTAAGGTAAGTAAATTGTGTCTTAAACGCGTGATCGGTGTTTTCAGTTCGTGGGCTATATTGGAGGAAATATCGCTCATCGCCGCTACAGAACCTTGTAAACGTGAAAGCATCTCATCTACTGATACGGATATTCTCGCCAGATCGTTGTAGGTGTTTTTCTCGCCCGTCCGTGCAGACAAATCACCGTCTGCTGCCGCGTTCAATACTTGCTCAATACGAGATATTCGCTGCTGACTGATACGGCTCATCGCGACAACAATGGCTATGGTAAAGAGTGATACTAAAACGCCTGCAAGAATAAAACCTGTGGTAAGCACTGCGATAATATCGTCATCTTCAATCGGATCGTCGTCGATATCGTGTTTATCACCAGTTGCCCGCAGCTTTGATTCTTTAACGAGCTCACTGTTCTGTTGACCCAGTTCATAGTCGACATAGAGAATGGTTACGCTAGCCATCAGCACAAGACTAAATAGCGACACCAGAACAAACATCACACCTTGCTGGGTTGCAGAGCTTTTCATCCATAGTGGTAGTCGGTTAACGATTTGCTGAAGTGAGATTTTATTTTTCAATATCTCAAGCAGTCTGCGTTTCATTTGGCCTCCTCAATGTGTCGATGTTCTAACTTGTAGCCAGCGCCTCGCACGGTTTGGATCAGTGTGTCGCCAAAAGGCTTCTCTATTTTGTTTCTAAGACGACTAATGTGAGTTTCGACAACGCTAGTTTGAGGATCAAAATGAATATCCCATACATGCTCAAGCAGCATTGTACGGGTGATCACGCGGCCAGGATGACGTAAGAACAATTCTAAAATACGAAACTCTTTAGGCTGCAAATCCAACAGCTTACCTTGACGTGTTGCGGTATGTTCAAATAAGTTTAATACCAGATCGCCAAAAGTTAGCTGCGGTTTAGTATCGGTTGATGTCAATCCGGACCGGCGAGAAAGTGCGCTAACACGCGCAAGCAGCTCAGAGAATGCAAATGGCTTAGTAAGATAATCATCACCTCCGGCTTCTAATCCTTGCACACGGTCATCCACCCCGCCTAAGGAGGTTAAAAATAAGATAGGTGTTCCTATTTGCGCAGCTCTAAGTGCCTTAACCAAAGACAAGCCGTCGAGGCCCGGCAACATGCGATCGACGATTGCCACATCAAAGTGTTCCGTCATGCATAGGCTCATTGCATATTTGCCGTTTTCTGTCACCTCGACTTGATGGCCTGCTTCACGCAGTCCTTTTTCAACAAAACTGCTCAGACTCACATCGTCTTCAACCAGTAACACTCGCATGACGGCTCTCTCTCAGATCATAGGGGTAACGTCGTTGCCGCTTAAACCGCAACGATAGGGGTATTTTGTTGTTCAGTTGGCGTTGGTTCTGCCACATCACTTGGCATGGTTTCCGCTTTATGCTGTTGGTATTTCATCATAATCACCGCTGCGATACCAGCTAATAAGCTCGCGCCCAGCGTAACCAATCCTAGTATGAAAAACAGAGAGAAAGAGGCTAAACCAAGCAGTGCTTTTGGTCCATTCTTACTCAGGCTTTTAAGCTTTGATGGTATGTTTGACGACCACAGTTTTGATTTGTTGAGCCACTGTTTCGATTTACTAATGCAGCATTTGACGCTGTTTGACCAAGACGTCGACCTTTTCGAGCAAGGCTCAGCTTCTTGGTTGGTATTTGTTGATTCAGTCATTAGATCTCCTTGGGGTCATCAAAGATCACCCCTTTTTTAGCTAGTCATTGTTCGGTTCAAGTATTCGGCTCAAGTGTTAAACGAGAGAATTATTTGCTCACCGCTGTTGTCAATGCATTCACTTCAGTTTCAACTTGCTTACCATTGACAGTCATCAACTTGATTTCATAAGAAATATTACCGTGATCATCATCGAGTTCAACGCTCCACGCTTTAGCGCTAAATTGTACTTCAGCTTGCTTAACAACATCTTCAATCGATAAATACTGGCCACTGTTCAAGCCTGATAAGTACAGTGCATCTTCTAATTTATCATCAGCGTCATAATCATCATTATGACTACGATTGCCTGTTAAAATAACATCACCGGTTTGTGTGTTGATTGCGGTATAAATCTTCTTACCGTTTTTACCGATTAATTCAATTTCATAGAAAACCTGTCCCATTTTCATTTCACGTTCGGCTTCAATCGTTACGCCACCCGTGTTGGTTTCAGCCAATGCGACAGCTTGAAGTAAAGAGACAGTGTCTTGATTCAATGATGTTGGAGCATCATCTGCATTTGCAGAGCCAGTAGCCATCATGGCGCTCAGTCCAAGCAGAGTTGAAATAGTTGTTGTTTTAAAAACTGATGTATTGTTCATGGTTAAATCCTCATTTGTTTTAATACAGACAAGGTGCTTCCCTGTCGATGAGGCTACTTTACTTAAGAGAGCTTTCCGCAAGTTTTCCTGAACTATACAATTTTGTAAGGTTTCAAGGCTAAACCATATTACAAGAGATAGGATTAGTGTTCCTTCTCTAACAGAGGCGGTTCTAATACCAATATTATTGCTGATATTTAGCATGCCTCCCTATATTTAGCTTACCTCGCCGCCTTTCACGTATTCAATCAGGTCACACTGCTCACAGAACGTGGTCATGCTTATTGCGCAAAATGATACAAAACCACTATACTGTATAAATGTACAGTTAACGTGTTTTTTTAGATGAATATCATCCCAATTGCCGCCAGTGCTGGCATTACAGGCTTTGAATCTCCCGCTACCGATTACCGGCAACTGCCGCTAAGTCTTGATGAATTGCTGATAGAGCACCCAAGCTCGACCTTCATTGGATTGGCAAATGGCGACTCTATGCAAGGTGTAGGCATCTTTGATGGCGACATTCTGATTGTTGATAGGCATGTTGATGTGCGAAATCAAGATGTTATCGTGGCGAACTTCAACGGTTCTTTTGTATGCAAGATTATCGATAAGGTGAACCGATTACTGCTGTCGGCCAATGAGTCTCATATGAGCACGCCTATTCTCGAGCACGATACCTTTAGCGTTGAGGGCGTAGTGATCCGCTCTATTCGCTGCCATCGCAAAAGCCCTATTTTAGAGAACGACTAACCATGTATGCGCTTGTGGATGCCAATTCCTTCTATTGCAGTGCCGAACAGGTGTTTAGGCCGGACTGGCGTAACCGCCCTATCGTGGTGCTCAGTAATAATGATGGCTGTATTGTTGCTGCCAATCGATTGGCCAAAGAGGCTGGAATAAGCAAATTCGGCCCCTACTTTGAGGCGAATAAACTGTGTGAGCAAAAAGGTATTATTGCGCTTTCCTCCAATTATGAGCTTTATGGTTCACTCTCTACTGCCATGATGGAGGTGATTGGCCGTTTTGCGCCTGAGCAGCATATTTACAGTATCGATGAGTCGTTTCTGTCATTTAAACATTGTTACCCAGCCATCTCTTGCTTAACACAGCACGCGCTAAAGCTGAGACGGGCTGTGTGGAAAGAAACAAGGCTACCGGTTTGTGTGGGGATTGGCTCGACGCTAACACTGGCAAAGGTGGCCAATCATGCCGCCAAGAAAATCGCCGGATATAACGGTGTGTGCACTATTACTTGTGATGAGCAACTGGTTGTAATTTTAAAGACCATGAAAACAGATGATGTATGGGGAGTCGGCAGAAAAATAGCCAAGAGGCTTGCCGCTATGAACATTCATAACGCTTTTGCCTTGTCACAAATGAAACCCGGCATTGCCAGCAAGCAATTTAGTATCGAGCTTGAACGTACCGTTCGTGAACTAAATGGTGAAGTGTGCAAAACTTGGGATGAAGCCCGTGCCGATAAAAAACAGATCTTTTCAACCCGCAGCGTCGGTAACCGTGTCACCGACTTAACTTCCTTGTGTCAGGCGTTAAGCAAGCATGCTTCAACCGCTGCAGCAAAGGCAAGAAGCCAAGGTTCGCTATGTAAAAGCATGCTGATTTTTGCTTCCAACTCGCCTTTTGATGAGCAGCCCGGCGGATTTAAGTTTGTTCATCATTTTAATTATCCAACAAATGACACTTGTGAGCTGATTGAAGCTGCAACTCGGGCGGCTATTGTTAGGTTTAACCCCGCTATTCGTTATTACAAAATCGGTGTCGGGCTCATTAACTTGTGCAGTGAGACCAACCTGCAGCAAGATCTATTCGAAAGTTGCAGAAACCCTAATAGGATGCAGGTGTTAGATAGTATTAATGCAAAATACGGCACTGACTCTCTGTTTTTGGCGGCTCAGGGGATCTCGCAGAAATGGGGCATGCGCAGAGAGATGCTAACCCCCCAGTATACGACTCGTTGGCGCGACATCCCTTCAATAAAGTGTTAACCCAGCACTAACAGTAAAGATAAGATGCTTAAATGTACCCTCGTCACAGTATTAAATCGATTTCACTTTTGTGCTTTTTTAGGCACTTACATTGTGACGACTACAAACAGGGTCTAATATTTGTTGAAACCAATAAATACCTAGCCGTGCAATGAGTTATTTAACCCTCGTTGCCGGCTCGGCTTATTATCACTAAGCTAACTGGGTTAAACAAATGAGCGAAAATCCAACGCAAGCAGCAGAGCCAACATCCCATGTCCTACGTAATCTTATTGTCGCAACCATCGTGGTTGTTATTTTAGTTACTCTCAGCTATTTCTATATTCAGCATCAAAAAAATTACCCAAGCACCGATGACTCCTATGTACACGCGAATATTATCTATATCGCTCCACAAGTCAGCGGCAAAGTGATCAGTGTTAATGCAGCTGATTATCAAAAGGTTAACCAGGGTGACTTGCTGATGCAGATTGACCCCGCGCCCTTTCAGGCGAAACTCGATGAAGAGCGTGCAGCCTATGAGGTTGCGCTACAAAATAACGCCGCCACCGATGACGCCATCCTTGCCGCCAGCGCGAATGTGAAAAGTGCTGTGGCTCAATTGTCAGATGCTCAAATAACCCATAAGCGTATTAAAGATTTAGTAGGTAAAGAGTTGCTACCTGCCCAGCAACTCGATGATGCTAGCGCCAAATTGTCTGCTGCAGAACAAAGCGTCATCGCCGCACGCGCAACCATGACTCAGCTTATTAAGTCCCAAGGAGCGCAAGGTGACGCCGCGCCTGAAGTGAAAAAGGCTGCAGCAGCACTTAGTCAGGCAAGCTTGTCACTTTCATACACTAATATTTTTGCTCCTAAAAGCGGCCATTTAGGCAAGTTAACTGCCCATGCTGGTAGTGTTGTATCCCCAGGGCAAGCACTGGTGCCTTTGGTTGAGGCGAATACCTATTGGGTTCAAGCGAACTTTAAAGAAACACAGCTTGAGCGTATTAGCGCTGGTCAAGTCGCCACAATTACATTAGACCTTTACCCCAAAGTGGATTACCACGGCACCATTGAAGCGATTTCTCCCGCCAGCGGTTCATCTTTTTCTTTGTTACCTCCAGAGAATGCAACGGGTAATTGGGTCAAGGTCCCACAGCGTTTTCCGGTATTAATCCGCCTAACCAATGAAAGTGAACACCCTGACTTTCCATTGCGAGTGGGGGCTAGTGCTAACGTAAGCATTAACACGGTTAATAGCCCATCTAAGCAAGAGCAGTAACATGAGCGATAAATCAGAAACTATGCCTGCTGCTGATGATAGCCAGGTACTGAGTGAAAGCAGTCGCAAACTGGTGACGTTAGCAGTAATGCTATCGGCCATCATGGTGTTGCTCGACATGACTATCGCTAACGTTGCCCTGCCACATATGATGGGCGCATTGGGGGTCACTTCGGATCAAGTCACTTGGGTATTGACCTCCTATTCTATGGCTGAGGCGATTTTTATCCCACTAGCCAGCTTTTTGGCCCTAAAGTTTGGTATTCGAAACTTACTACTCATATCAGTCAGTGGGTTTATAGTCAGCTCGGCACTTTGCGGCCAGGCTGATACCATTGCAGAAATGGTGACCTTTAGGGTAATGCAAGGGGCATTTGGTGCTTCGGTTATCCCGCTTTCTCAATCAATCATGGTGCAGATCTATCCTGCCAATCAGCGTGGTAAAGCGATGGCACTGTTTAGTGTCGGTGTTTTGCTTGGACCCATTTTAGGGCCTACTCTGGGTGGGATCATTACCGAAAATATGGATTGGCGCTGGATCTTTTACGTCAATCTCCCCGTTGGTGCTATCTGCCTTACGCTGATTTACTCTTTTGTTAAGCTCAGTGGTAAAGGTAAACCTAAAATAGATTGGCCAATCGTGATTGCAATGACCATAGGTATTGGCCTACTACAGATGGTGCTCGACCGAGGTAATGATGAATCTTGGTTTGAGTCCAATACCATCTTGTTTTCAGCCATTATTAGCGCCATTGCGATTATTTTCTTTGTTGCGCGCTCTTTCATAACTAAGAGTGAAATTGCCCCCGTTTGGTTGTTACGAGACCGTAACCTTGCCATGTCTTGCCTGGTGATGGCGGGTTTCTCAATGGGCATGTTTGGCATTACTCAGTTACAGCCTATGATGTTAGAGCAGCTGTTAAATTACCCGGTAGAAACCACAGGTTTTGCCATGGCTCCCAGGGGACTTGCCTCAGCATTTGTGCTACTGATGATGGCGCGTTATATGGATAGGATTGATGCGAGATTATTGATAGTCATTGGTTTAAGCCTTAATGCACTCGGCACCTATTTGATGACGCAATACTCCCTTGAGATCAACATCTATTGGATTTTACTGCCAAGTATTATTCAAGGTGCCGGAATGGGATTAGTTTTTGCCCCACTTAGCCAGTTGGCTTATGCCACACTCGCCCCCAAAGGTACCATCGGCGGTGCTGTGGTGTTTAACTTATGTCGTACCATCGGCGGCTCTTTCGGGATCTCGATCGTTAACACCTATTTTTTCCGCACCCAGCAGCGCGAATGGAACGAATTAGGCGGCGCACTTTCGCCAACCAATCCGGCTTTACAACAGGCTGCACAAGCTCAAGGAACAACCATCACCGATCCGACATTTTTGGCTCAGGTGCAAAATATGTTACATCAACAATCGACCCTGACGGCATTCGTATTTACCTTCGGCTTCCTTCTGGTTTCTTATTTATGTTTAATTCCACTGTTAGCGTTATTTAAACCCAAGCCCAAGATCGAACCCGCTCCTTAACCTAATTGATGATCTTGATTAGCTGCAAGTAAAGCGTCTTCTATAAGGACGCTTTACTTTTTTTGCTCCATAATGATGTTGATAAAGTGCACTTAAGAAAGGATTTGTATCGGTCTGGTTTTGAGTTGAAGTCGCTAATACAAACTCAAACATAGGTTAATAACTACCGCGCCAACCGCCACGCAGTTAACAAGCAAGCCTTACTTCCCCATATTTAGCAGTGTTCAGCAACTAAGTATTAGCTTATATCTTACGTGCCTATTACCTTTATTTTTATTTATACGAATAGCCTCGAGATTTGCTTGACTCTTTATTTGTAATCACTAAACTACGCGCCGTTTGCCCGACGTGTAGCTCTACAGCCCTTGCTTAGCCGCAGGTTTCAGCACTTTAGGTAAGCCGTGTATTTTCTTTATTCTATCCAAGGACAATAAATGGCAAGCGATAATAATTACAGTCTAACCCCAGTTCCTATCTCGGCGCGCAAAGGGGTGCTTTCTCTGACAATGGTGATGTTAGGGTTAACCTTTTTTTCAGCGAGTATGTGGACCGGAGGAACGCTCGGCACCGGCCTCTCTTTTAATGATTTTGTTCTTGCAGTTCTTATTGGTAATTTAATTCTCGGTATCTATACTTCTTTTCTTGGTTACATCGGCGCTCAATCTGGCCTCTCTACTCATCTCCTCGCGCGTTACTCTTTCGGTTTAAAAGGTTCCTGGTTACCCTCGCTGCTTCTCGGTGGCACTCAAGTTGGTTGGTTTGGTGTTGGCGTGGCCATGTTTGCTATTCCGGTACAAAAAGCCACAGGCATAGATACCAACCTACTGATTATTATCTCGGGTCTACTCATGACCTTCACCGTTTACTTCGGTATTGGCGCAATTATGATTTTATCAGCCATTGCGGTTCCTGCTATTGCCCTATTTGGTGGTTTCTCAGTACTACAAGCGGTTGACACTATGGGCGGCATGCAAGGCCTAATGGCGGTTACGCCTGAAAACCCAATCGATTTTAATACGGCATTGGTACTGGTTGTCGGCTCATTCATCTCTGCCGGTACACTCACCGCGGATTTTGTTCGCTTCGGTAAAAACCCTAAAACTGCCGTGTTTGTTACCATGTTTGCTTTCTTTGTTGGTAACTCGCTAATGTTTATCTTCGGCGCGGCGGGCGCTGCGGCAACTGGTCAAGCAGATATCTCTGAGGTGATGATTGCTCAGGGACTATTAATCCCAGCAATTATCATCCTAGGTCTTAATATCTGGACCACCAATGATAATGCGCTTTATGCTTCGGGCTTAGGCTTTTCGAACATTACCGGATTGCCAAGTAAGTATCTGTCGATTTTTAACGGCGTGATCGGCACCCTGTGTGCACTATGGCTATATAATAACTTCGTCGGTTGGTTAACTTTCCTATCGGCTGCCATCCCACCGATTGGTGGCATAATCATCGCCGATTACTTACGTAACCGTGAGAAATATAAAGACTTCGCCAATGCTAAGTTTTCAACGGTAAATTGGGCCGCCATTAGCGGTGTCGTGATAGGCGTGCTAGCTGGTCACTTATTACCAGGCATAGTGCCAATTAATGCCGTACTTGCGGGTGCTATCAGCTATTTATTAATAGATGAGGCGCTAAAACGCATCAATAAACAAAAATTAGTTAAATCAGATTGTAAAAATGCTACCAATGCATAAGGAAAACACCATGCCATCAGCAAGTATGTTGATCAAAAATGTGACTCTAAAAGGTCAAGAAGGCCTTCAACAATTGTTGATTGAAGACGGTAAGTTCAAAGCGATTGCTGCTATGACGCAAAGCATCGAACTTCCAAGTGCCGATGCTTTGCAAGTAATTGATGGTGAAGGCGGCATGGTTGTGCCACCATTTTGTGAGCCTCATGTTCACTTAGATACCACTCAAACCGCTGGTGAGCCGAGCTGGAATATTTCAGGTACCTTGTTTGAAGGCATTGAGCGTTGGTCTGAGCGTAAGTCGATGCTATCGATTGAAGACGTAAAATCGCGCGCTAAGCAAACCTTAAAGTGGCAGATTGCTAATGGTATTCAACACGTTCGTACTCATGTTGATGTGTCTGATCCGACTCTTATTGCACTTAAAGCCATGCTTGAAGTAAAAGAAGAGATGAAAGACTGGGTAGATATTCAGATTGTGGCTTTCCCACAAGAAGGTATTTTATCTTACCCGAACGGTAAAGAGCTGCTTGAAGAAGCGGTAAAGCTAGGCGCAGATGTAATTGGCGCCATTCCGCACTTTGAATTTACCCGTGAATACGGTGTAGAGTCTCTGCACTATGTGTTTGAACTTGCGCGTAAGTATGACCGTTTAATCGATGTTCACTGTGATGAAATTGATGATGAGCAGTCTCGTTTTGTGGAAACCGTAGCAGCCCTTGCCCATAAATATGAAATGGGCGAGCGCGTAACAGCAAGTCACACAACGGCAATGCACTCTTACAATGGCGCGTACGCTTCACGTTTATTCCGTTTGCTTGGTATGTCAGGGATTAACTTTGTTGCCAACCCGCTAGTGAATATTCATCTACAAGGCCGTTTCGATGATTATCCTAAGCGTCGTGGTATTACCCGCGTGAAAGAGATGCTTGCAGCCGATATTAACGTCTGTTTTGGTCACGATGATATTTTTGATCCTTGGTATCCACTAGGCACTGCTAACATGCTGCAGGTGCTGCATATGGGATTACATGTGTGCCAAATCATGGGCTACGATCAGATCAATAACTCACTTGAGCTGATCACTAACAAGTCGGCACGTACCCTAAATATCCAAGATAACTATGGTATCGAACTGGGTAAGCCGGGTAACTTGCTTATCCTACCTGCGGATAATGGATTCGATGCTCTGCGCCGTCAGGTGCCAGTGCGTTACTCTGTGCGACAAGGTAAGGTTTTAGCTGAAACTCAAATTGCACAAACGCAAATTCACTTAAGTGAAACTGAAGACGTGACTTTCCGTCGCTAAAACGACTTGCTATAAAGGAATGCTCAAAATAAGGCTTTAAACAAGATGAGGTCTTAAAATGAGTCGCTTTTAAAATAGCAGCGTCAAACAAGAGTGTTAATCCTATGGTGCACGATTTCTATTGAGTGCCGACAATAGAGTTACCGCTCTTTTTTTTACCCAACAATCTTTACCTGCTAACTTTGCTTACTATTTATAGCCTCAACGGCTTGCATACCGCTTCTTACATCAAGGTTTGTGAAGCCTAAAATTTGACAATGAGCCATTGCTTAGCAAAGCTTCTATTGCTGATTGTAGCCCCATTTACTCGTCCTCTATTTGCTAAGTGACAGCTAATGGTCATGCTGACTTTGATTTTGTCCACCAGCATTCAAACTAAATTTATGTTTGTAGTTGTTACGCATCTTATCGTTACTTGCTGCCTATTTTTACTTTTATAGTAGTGATGCACATGTGAATAACATGCCTTGTTAGAGCAATTAGAAAACTATGACCATGTAAAGCCTATTCGTTATTTATGCACTATATATGCAAAAACAAAAATATAACCCCGGGATATTTTTAACCTGTATTCAAATTTATGGGTACTTATGCGGCTCACGTATTTAAGATAGAAATGAAAACGCCAAATATCACAACTCATTTATGACCTTTTCCTTGCAATGACGATTTTATTTGCGCTCATCCTGTGAGAAAATCTGCGCCCGCGTATTATAGAAACCTGACATCAGCAACATGCCACACGTCAAGTTCAACCGAAGAAGACTGCTGTGAAACAAGATAGAAATTTTGACGATTTAGCTCATAAGTTTGCCGCGAGCATTTACGGCACCGCAAAAGGTGAAATAAGACAAACAGTGGTATGGCAGGATATTGAACAAATTTTATTAGCCTTAAACCCTAATCAAGACGTCCACCAGCACAAGCAGGTGCTTAATGTACTCGATGCGGGCGGCGGCTTAGCGCAGTTGTCGCAAAAAATTGCCGCTCTAGGCCATAATATCAGTCTTTGCGATCTTTCCAGTGAAATGCTGTTGCTGGCAAAGCAAGACATCAGAGAAAACCAACTGCTGGATAGGTATCAGTTTATTCATAGCCCGGTGCAGAATGTGGCAGAGCATCTTAATGAGCCTGTCGATTTAGTCCTGTTTCACGCGGTAATGGAATGGTTAGCAGAACCGATTAGCGCGTTATCTTCGCTTTGTGAGCAGGTAAAGCCCGGCGGGATCATCTCGGTGATGTTCTACAACTATAACGGCTTACTATTTAAAAATTTAATCTGTGGTAACCTTAACCATGTAGAACAAGGCATGCCGCATCGTAAACGCTTTAAACTTCAACCTCAGCAAGGTATTAAGCCGGATTTAGTTTATCAATGCTTAGAGCAAGCTGGCTTTGAGATCATAGGGAAGACAGGGGTTAGAACATTTCATGATTATATGCAAAATCATGATATGGGCGATTTTAGCTTCGAGCAGATCTTAGCGATGGAGCAAAAGCTGTGTAGGCAAGAGCCATTTTTGTCATTAGGTCGCTATATTCATGTGTATGCGCAGAGAAAGAACTAGACTTGCTAGTACTGAATTATCGAAACGAATGTTTCATTTAAATGCGGTTAATTAATCCGCATTTAACATTCGTTTGCTAAGCTGTAACCGTTTAAAGATGAACTGAATGTGGACTAGTTTATCGGGTTTGAATACTAGCTTTTAACGAGTGACTACAGCGCAGTAAATACAAGCCCAACAGACTGGTATGATAAAGGTTATTTCTCTAAGGAGTGGCTGTATGCTTATCGATACTCTGTTAGTACTTAAGTGGTTTGGCTTAGTGATTTTCTATGTTGCGCTCGTTCGACTTTGCTATAACAACTAACGTGAATGATTCGGCTGATTTTAGTGGCTGTACGGATGATTGAATAACCTTGTAGCAAAAATGACCAAGGTTATTCAACTGAACCTGACGATATACCAGCGTGCTATTTAATTAGTCACTTTCTCTGATTTCGCTCTGTGAAAATTCACAATCTGCAACTTCACTAATCTATTGCACAAGTGGCAGGCTATTTAACCTACTCAGCGCTTAAAGCTGCAAGTTCAGCACGAACCTCTTCCACCACACCTTTTGGCGTTGCCAAATGTTGCGAGTGATCGATAAAGATAGCTTCATCGCCTGATGTCATCACGAGCACTGGGAATGCATTGGTACCAATCGCCTCACCAACCTCTGCAATACCCGCTAACACACTTTCCGCCTCATGGCTTAGTGCATCTTTAAACACCTTATTTGACGGAGATAATTTATATTGATTAATTATCTTGTCGAAATCGTCTCTCGAATTTAACGGATTGGCTTCAACAAAATGTTGATGTTGCAGCGCTTTGAGCAATTCGAACTCTTTATCAGCTTGCTTAGACTGAACCCAAGACATAAAGTTAGCCGTCTTAACTGAAGACACCTTGTTGTTTGATTGCTTAAAGTAAGCATCACTAAATTCCTGATTACTGAGTGCACTAACCTGCTCTACTTGCGCCTTTTTAGGTGCGTCAGAGCCATTGAAATGTGCGCAATGCAATAAATGAACATCTGAATAGTCGAAAGCATTTAGCAGTTCTTCGACAACGGGGGTGGCAGCATAGCTCCACGGGCAGTGAGAGTCATAGATAAAATAAAGCGTTAAGGGTTCTTGTTGAGTATTAATCTGATTCGCTGGCATTCACTGAGATCTTGTTGATAATTTATTGGCTTGATCCTAAGGGCTTTACCGCTTTTATTCAAATACCAATTTGAAGTTGGAGGCTGTTTTTAGCACAAAAGGCCAATAAAAAAGGAAGCAACTAATGCTGCTTCCTTTAGTAAGTGTCATTTATTCTAATGAGATAGCTTAAACGGGCTCAGGTTCTGCGCTAATTTCGGTGTTGATACCGTGCCATTGATAATGGTTATTAGGCTTCTTAGTGACTATGCCTTCACTGAACATGCGAGCAAAAATCTCATCCACTTCTTCAGTTGAGATATTTAAAAACTGACTTACCGCACGTTTACTACAGTTAACTCTATTATTGCCAAGTGCATCTAAAGCACGTTCATATAGAGGCTTAGGCTCTGCCTCGGGTAACTGCTTAGGCTCAAAAACCGGGATAAAATCTGAATCGTCATGCACACGACGATAGGCATCTAACGTAATAGGCTCTAGCTGTTGAGATTGCTGCTTAAATCGTTGTCTGAAACGGTTTTCCTCACCAATCAAACCTACAAAGAATGCCGCAAAGAAATCCAATAGAATAGATAAAAATACCACTAAACCAAGTTGCGCCGTTTCAGCTTTGATATTAAGTGATAATGCTAAGCTTTCAATCAGGCCAACGATAGAACCTTGGCTGACAACCGGAACGCTATCACGCTGCATAGCCAATTGCTGCTGTTGTTCACGTAGTTTATTGTTCTCTTTTTGTATGCGAGTCACACCGGTAGCGATACGCTCCATCTGGATATACTTTTCAGCAGCAACGTTATTAAGCTCAATCTGCTTATCGATAGCACTAATCTGCATGTTGAAGGCATTCACTTTACTTTGTTGTACGTGAACATGCTCTTGGGCTTTATTGGTTGCACTGTTAATACCACCAATTGAACCACCGATAGAGATCGCGGCCAATACTGCATAAAAACCTAACGCCGATAACATGCCCATAATGTTCTTACGTGCATAACGCTCACCTACTTCATACCAGGCAAAAAACTTACCTAATTCGAAAATTACCGCCAGTCCACCAAATAGTAACTGCATGACAGGATCGTCATCGATGGAGAGAAACAATAGTAATGAAAATATAATGGAAGCGAAGATGGATGCGCCCGTGAAGCTGTATACGCTCCACATAGCAAACTTGCCTTTTGGAAAACGGTTAGCGTGATTTTGATTGTAAAGCATATTGGACTTCTAATATTGGTGTTCTAAGTGAATACGGATGAAATTCTAAGCAGTAATGTACAAGGTAATTACTTGAGAATAAGAACATTTAGCTTACACTAATTCAGAGTAATTCTCTTTATAAAATGAGCAGCGCAGCATCTTACGCTTACTTATTGACCGAATAGGGATGATACGCTTATGTGATTAATGATTATATTTAATAACGACTAGTCGCCTGTAAATCTAGGGCTGTCAATTGTGATGTACTTCAAGTTATAAAAACGGTGTTTACTTTAAAATAAAAAGCTTAATTATTGGACTTCACTACTGTAAGCCTCTTATTTAGAGTTATTGCTTTGAGCATTCAACGTGAGCATTAAATTCAACTGTATATTGCTACTTTTTATATTCGTTAGTGCAAGCCAATCGTTTACTTCTATGAATCAAAATCAGCACGAAGTAAACTATATTCATACTAAAACCCTATTCACAAAAGACTTTAACTTCAAAACCCTACCAGACTTAGCGGCTTTTGAATCAGTTGAAATTAATTCATGCTTTGACTGCAGCGGATACTCTATCTGCCGCGACAGTTGTAATTGTAGTGCTAATTGCTGTGGGTTAACGCCAATCTTTATGGACTTCCTAAAGTTAGTAACACGGCCTTTAACTGAACGGAACATTTGGTGTTATAAGCTCAACATATTACTGACTATTGCTCGGCCTCTTTATAGGCCCCCTATTTTCTCTTCTTTAACATCATAAATAACAATATGCAGCTTTATTGGCTGCTATTAAATTGTAAATTGTTAACAGAAGAAATTTATTAATGCTGAAAATTAAAGCTACTCGCTATATTGCGGTAATTATCACCTTCATTACTGTTTTTGTATCTTCCTTTGTTTACGGACAAAGAGCTTCAAATCCACCGACTGATCTGTTCCATGGGTTTGAAACACCTATTGCTGAAGTCGTAACCCAATTTCATAAAGCGTTACAACAAGGAGATCAGAATAAAGCTGTGTCATATTTAACCACGGATGTGGTTATTGTTGAAAATGATAGAGTGCAACGCTCATTATTTGCCTATCAGCAGGGGCATTTACAGGATGATATTAACGCCCTGAAATCATCAACAGCGATATTTCATGAACTAACCCTCAAAGTCGTTGGTAATATTGCTATCTCAACAGCCGTGAGAACCTTCTTAGAAGTTGAAGATAAGGCAACTGAAATTAAGCGCCATAAACTTGAAACGATGATTTTAGGCAAGCAAGAGAATGGCCATTGGAAAATCAACTACATTCATTGGTCTAGCTAAAGATTTCATTTTATTGGCAACGTGTTCTTATACAGCCCTAAGAGCCCGTTGCTTTTATTTATGTCTGCATACTTTTCTAGAAACTAGACTAAGCATCGCTACTCACCCAGGCTGCACACAGATCAATATCATAGTTCGTTAAAATACACTTTACTGACATAGATCTCCTCCTAATGAGGTTTTACAATACACCTCTATCACTTGTATCAGCCCATAGAAAACCGACCTGCCGTAATGATCTATTTATAGCATTTTTGGTCAGCATTAGGAATACCATGAGAAAACTTGAATTACTCGCACCAGGTGGTGATATCGAGTCGATTAAAGCCGCTATTGTTGCGGGGGCTGACGCGGTTTACTGTGGCCTAAATAGCTTTAATGCCCGTACCCGTGCGGAGAATTTGAGTTTTGAAGATCTATACGGCCTGCTCCGTATCGCGCATCAGCATAACTGCCAACTGTTCTTAACACTTAACATCATAGTGTTGGAGCAAGAGCTCCCGGCATTGCTGAAGTTGTTAAACCAATTAGTCAACACAGGCATAGATGGGGTTATTGTTCAGGACTTTGGCTTGTTTTATCTATTGAAACAGCATTACCCGAGCCTTGATATTCATGCATCGACTCAAGTCACCACCCATAACAGCGGACAGCTTGAATTTCTGTCCAAGCTTGGTGCCTCAAGAGTTAACCTCTCTAGGGAACTTAATCTAGAGGAAATAAAGCTGATGTCAGATAAGGCTCATAGCCTAGATATGCTGACAGAGGTATTTGTACACGGTTCTAACTGCATTGGCTTTTCAGGTCTGTGTTATTTCAGCTCGGCCCATGGCGGCAACTCAGGTAATCGCGGCCGTTGTAGCCAGCCTTGCCGAGATCAATATCAAACCACAGATGTAGGCGCACAATATCCACTGAATTTGAAAGATAACTCGGCATACTCAGATCTTGATGCGCTTTATGCTGCTGGAGCAGATTCATTGAAGGTTGAGGGACGAATAAAAAAGTCTCACTATGTCTATAGAGTCATTGATACTTGGCGTAAGCAGATAACTCGTCTTGAGCAAAATCAAGCGATGAGCAATGATAAAAATCCGTTGTACACAGTATTTAACCGTGATTTTTCTAACGGATATCTTCAGGGCGCCGTCGGTAAGAATATGTATATCGATAATCCTCGTGACAACGCGGTTCAGCATTTCACACGAATTGAGAGTTTAAAACCGGTCTCAGGAGAAAACTCAGAGGGTGGACTTAATGTTAAGAAAGCCCTCTATGATGAAAAGACCGAGATCATTGAGACCCTTGCTGGAAAAATTGCCAAGCTAAGTTTAGATAAACCCATTGTTAGCTTACGCTTTAGCGGTCAGCAAGACCAAGCGTTACGGATCTCAGTGGAGTTGCAAGTTAATAACCTTAAAGGTAAACATTCTAGCTTTGAGGTGAAATCAAGCTCAGTGCTACTGCCATCAGACAAATACGGCTTACAGACAGATGAGCTTACGAAACGCTTCGCGAGTATTGGTGGACTGGAGTTCAGTCTAGAACCTATCTGTTATGACGAGCTTGCTGATAACCTTTTCGTCCCGTTTAAAGAATTAACTGAGATGAAGCGCCAAATTGTTTGTTGGTTAAACGATGGTAGAGAGCATGTCGAGCCCCTTACCTTGCAAGCGGTGCGCAAGCAGGTGACACAAGAAACAAAGGCAGCAAATGCTCAAGCTAACCTTGGCAAACACACTGGCGTGTCAATTCTTATCGCTAATCGACGAGAGCTCGCCCTATACCGTGAGATTAAACAATCATTCAACGGTAAAGATGTCAGTGTTTATTATGCTATTCCTGATGCAATAGAAGCTGAGCGTGAAAAATTGAGCCTATTGTTTACCCAGGAACCAGAGCTAATTCCATGGTTCGGCGCAGTGATTATGGAGCCTGATTTTATTGCGGCAAAGCAATTACTGTCTGACATTCAGCCTAAAATCATTGTCAGCAACAATAGCGGTGTCGGCATTGCCGCCAACCAACATGGCATAGAGTGGATTGCAGGCCCGTATTTGAACATAAGCAACTCTCTGAGTATGCACAGCCTTCAGCAGCAAGGCTGTGTAGGTGCATTCGTTTCTAATGAACTCAATAAGCAACAGATAAAAACCATCAAGGCGCCAAGCAACTTTAAAGTACATTACAGCTTATATCACCCGGTGATGCTAATGAGCAGCCGTCAATGTCTGTTCTTACAATCCTGTGGCTGCGATAAAGCAATTATGGATAAGGAATGCTTAACTGTTTGTAAAAAGACCAGCTCTTTGACCAATGTAAAGGGCATCGACTTTGTTATTGATAAGAAGCGTAGAGAACATAATGCTCTATATGGAAGCGAGCACTTCTATAACCCACAGGTCTTGTCTGAACTGAAAGGCTATTTTGACTCAGTACTGCTAGATCTTCGCGCTGTAGCGACGAAGAGTCAGTTACAGCAAAGCCCGTTTGACACGGTAGCTATGTTTGTTGAGTCACTTTCGCAGCAGCCATTAGACGGAGCAGCAGTGCAATCTTCACAAGGACAGAGGCAAGTGCTAAACACAAGTGGGACTGAGCTTTCTGGTAATTTACAGGGATTGATTGTTAACACCACCAACGAGCAATATCGAAAAGGTTTGTAATCCCCATTTCACATGGAATGAGACCACATCCCATGGAAAACAACTAAAGCTATTCTTAGCCGAGACACCATTTACTCTTTAATGGAGTAAATGGTGAAAGCCTTTTTAATAAAAACCTTTTCTAAAATCCTTGTTGGTAAAAGTCTCTTTTCATCAGAGAGTTAAATACTTTTGATTGACAATAAAGGCTGTTTAAAAGGTCCTCTCAACCTCATCTTGTATAAATATCCAGCAAACAAACCCTCTAATAGGCTAATATCTAAGCGATCTGCAAATAATTGCAGAAATCTACTATCTAACTGTATAGAGTAAAATTATTGACCGTCATTAAGAGGACGCATTATGCCAATAAAACCTCTCAGCAGTGCCAAGCTTTACCGCGCGTCGACGCTAAAAAAGCTCTCTTCAGACTGCAAGTCGACTAAACACCTCGAACCCTTAGACGAAATAGTCGGCCAGGCCCGCGCGCAACAAGCGGTAGAGTTTGCCCTTTCGATGAAAGAAAAAGGCTATAACATCTATGCGCTAGGCCGTAACGGCTTAGGCAAACGTACTATGGTGCTTCGCCATCTAAATCGTCAGGCTCCTAACTCAAACGGCCGTACACTATTCGATTGGTGTTATGTGGTTAACTTCGACGATAGCCGCAGCCCGAAAGTGTTAAAGCTCCCAGCGGGTATGGGACTGAGCTTTAAAAAAGACATGGAAAAGTTAATGTCGAAATTGCTAAAGGCATTACCTTTAGCGTTCGATAATGAGATGTACTACAACCGAGCCGACAGATTAAAAAACCAACTGACTTCGAAACAAGAAGAAGCATTATTGGTGCTAACAGAAGAAGCCAAGCGTAATAGTGTTGGCCTATCTATCTCTGCACAAGGTAATTATGAACTCGTTGCCTTAAATGGTGAGGAGCCACATACAGAAGAAAGCTATGTTGCACTTTCTGCAGAAGAGCAAGCTACGATGCAGGATGCAATTTCTGCTCTAGAGGCTCAACTTAGAGGCATTGTTCGCCAGATCACTGTGTGGGAAGAAGAGTACTCAGAAAAGCAACAAAAGCATGATGAGGAAGTCGCCGAAGAGGTACTGACCCATGCGCTAGAAAAATTAAAAGAGCAATATAAAGCACAGAGCAGTGTCAAAGCTTATATAAAAGCAATGCATAAAGACATTCTCGACAACCTAGACATTTTCTTAGAAGAAAGCGAAGAGCAAGCTGCCCTAGCCTATGCTTCGATGAGTAAGAAAATGCCAAGGCGCTACCAGATCAATGTGCTGGTGTCTCAAGAGTCTCAGTTACAGCCCATCATTGTTGAGGAGACGCCGAACTATCACACTATCTTCGGCTATGTCGAAAACGCTACTTATAAAGGAACGGTTTTTACCGATTTCTCTCTCATTCGCCCTGGTAGTTTACATAAGGCAAATGGCGGCGTGCTCATGATAGATGCGGTTAAGGTACTTGAGCATCCTTATGTATGGGACGGTTTGAAGCGAGCACTGAGATCACGCAAGCTGAGTTTAACTTCTCTCGAACGTGAGGTGACCTTGTCTGGTACCATCTCATTGGATCCTGAGGCGATTCCGCTGGATGTAAAAATCATCTTATTCGGTGATTTTGCTACCTATAAACTTTTGCAGCAGTACGATGCAGAATTTACTGAGTTGTTCCGGGTTACTGCCGACTTTGAAGATAGAATGCCACGAACTGACGTGTCCGAGGGGCATTATGCCCAGTTCATCTCTAGCATAGTGCACAGCAACCAAATCTTACATTGCGATAAAAAGGCAATCGCTCGAGTCATTGAGTTTAGCTCTCGCCAAGCTGATGATCAGAATATGCTGTCATTGCATTCAGTAGATATTGCCAACTTATTACGTGAGGCAAATTATTGTGCCCGCGCAGCAAATGCCAACATGATCCGAGTCAGCCATGTTGAGCAAGCGTTATTCAATAAAGAAAAACGTATCTGCCGCGCAAAAGACGAATTTATGCAAAGCTTCACTAATGGCCAAACCTTGATTGATACTCAAGGCGAAACTGTTGGGCAAGTAAACGGCTTATCTGTGATGTCGACGACGGATTACCAATTTGGCGCACCGAGTCGAATTACGGCCACCAGCTCATTTGGTGAAGGTAAAGTATTTGATATCGAGCGCAACGTTGATCTAAGTGGCAGTATCCACTCGAAAGGTGTAATGATCTTAACCGCTTATATCGCAGCAATCTTAGGAAAGACGGATAAGATCCCGCTATCGACTCACCTCACGTTTGAGCAATCCTATGGTGGAGTCGACGGTGACAGTGCCACGATGGCAGAGTTATGTGCCATGTTGTCATCTTTTTCCGGTAAAGGGATCCGCCAAGATATCGCGATTACCGGCTCAATGAACCAGTTTGGTGAAGCCCAGCCTATTGGCGGCGTCAATGAGAAGATCGAAGGTTTCTTCGATGTGTGTAAGATTAAGGGGCGTCGTGATACCCAAGGCGTGATTATTCCTCAGTCGAATGTACACAATTTAATGTTACGTCGAGATATTGTTGAAGCAGTTGAGAAAGGTAAATTCAATATTTGGGCCATTACTCATGTTAACCAGGCTATTGAGTTACTAACTGGCTGCAAGGTTGGCAACTTAAATCAACAAGGCGACTATCCTAAGAACAGTATTTTAGGTTTAGCCCAAGCGCGGCTTAACGGCTTACGTAACAAAGATAAGAAAGACAACTAACACAACTAAGTTAACTAAGACTAGCTCTGCTAGCGGGTTACAAAAAGGCCGAACATAAGTTCGGCCTTTTTAATGTCTGAGTTTTTCAGTAAGACGCTTAACTTAAGCGAAAGCATCCTGTAGTGGTGGTACAACTTGCTTTTTACGGCTTAGTACACCATCTAACCAAAACTTGTTATCTACTGACTTGCAGTTATAAGCCGATTCAACTTTCGCTAAATCGTCACTTACGATTAGCATTTCAGAACCTTCTTTCATGATGTCAGTCAGTAGCAATAGTACGCTATGACGGTTACCTTCAGCTTTAAGCGCAGCAATATCGGCTTCTAGTTCAGCTTTGATGTCGTCGAATACTGACAGATCAATCACTTCTAGTTGACCAATACCCACTAGGTTACCGTTCATGTTGAAATCTTTAAAGTCACGCATAACAAGGTCACGTGCAGGTGTGCCTTCTACTGCAGATTTTACTTTAAACATATCCATGCCTAAGGCTTTAAAGTCTTCAATGCCAGCAATTTCAGCTAGTGCTTCTACACACTTAATATCAGCTGTGGTGCAAGTTGGTGACTTGAAAATAACCGTGTCACTTAGAATTGCACATAACATGATGCCAGCGATCTCTTTCGGGATCTCAACATTGTAGAAGTCATACATCATCTTAATGACGGTGTTACTACAACCCACTGGACGGATCCAGCACTCAAGCGGTGTTGAAGTGGTTAGATCGCCTAATTTGTGGTGATCCACAATACCAACAATTGTTGCTTCTGCGATATCGTCAGGTGCTTGAGTTAGTTCTGAATGGTCAACAATGTAAACTTCTTCGCCAGCATAGCTAAGCTTAAGCTCAGGCGCTTCGAAACCAAACTTTTCTAGAATGAAAGCCGTTTCTGGTGAAATGTCACCCAAACGAGTCGCAACAGACGCTTCACCGATTTGGTTTTTTAGGTGTGCAAGTGCGATAGCACCACAAATTGAATCTGAGTCTGGGATTTTGTGGCCCACAACATAAACTGGCATATATAAAGCTCTCCTTTAATTTGCGCTGATTTTAACAAAGTTTTCTACAATGCGGAAATAACAAAAGGTCTCTGATGGCAATATCTTGCAGCAAAAGACTATCTACAGCTGTTTTCACAAGCAATTCCCCCCTGTTTTCATTCTGTGTACGCTATCTATTTAGACAGGTGAGGTAAACACGAGTTCTTTGATCTCTCGCGGTATACGCTTTTGGGATCCTAGATAACCGCTATCCATGCCCCAAAGCTAATTTTTGTACTAAAAAACCCGCTATTGTCAGACTTAGATACCACTGAAGCCATTTTTATAGTATAAGCTTGCCTAAATTTATCCTTATTTAGATTGAGCACCATAGCGATGTCAGACAAATTCTTTTTTAAAGGGCGTAAAACCCCAAAGCCTAAGCACGAAAGCTATGGTTACAACACTAAACGTGAAATAAAAGTGGGAACCGAAGAAAACCCACTTCAACTGCTTGTTCAAACCGCTGAGCGTGAAGCAGAAGTATTACAACTGCTTACTGATAATGAGCTGGTGGGCATGATTACTGTCGATCCAAGTCAAGAAGAGAATATTCTTCTTTTAAAAGGCTTGCTCAATAAGCCACAAACAACGCGTTTTGAAAAATCCCCGAACCGTAATGACCCATGTGTGTGTGGCAGCGGTAAGAAATATAAGAAATGCTGCGGTTAATTTCTTAGCTAGTTTAGGCTGACGAAATAGATTGATGAAATAAACACACGAAAGCAGTGCCGATAAGGGACTGCTTTTTTACTTTCTATGGTATTCCCTCCTTCTGCTTCCTCGTTAGGTTCCCTTCAATTTTCCAGTAAATATAACATCGATAATTATCGGCGGCATCGGCACTAGCGTAAATTAGCTTTTGTTACAATTGAAGCCATTAAAGTTACAGGCACGTTAACTGGCATTGGCACGCTGAAAGGCTAAGGCTATGACCCCTATAAAAGATAGCTTTATCATTATAAAACAGTCAAATAGAGTCAATGCGGCCTTGTGTTTTGAGATTACAGCAACGTTTGCCATTTTTTTGTGTCAAATTTAGTTACACATGTTTACATAATCCTACTGTTACAAGTCTCTACTTCCATTAACATACATTCAAAATTCTAATTAGATTGCTCTTATTAATTCTTTTAGCAAGTTTAAAAAGATTGTGTATTGAGTACAGGTTTGCTTCAACAAGAGGACGTGTTTGTGGCTACGAAAAAACAGATCATATTACCAATGGCTGTCATTGCTGTCGGCGTGGCAGGATTTATTGGCATATCGGCAATGAAAAAGCCCCCTGAAGAAAAGGAAAAGCTCGATACCACCCCCTTGGTTTCGGTAGAAGCGGTTCAAATTAATCCTATGAGTTTCGCCGTTAGCTCCTATGGCGTGGTTAACGCAAAATATGAGACGGAATTGGTATCGCAGTTAAATGGCGAGATCGTTTTCTTGTCAGAAAATTTTGTGCGTGGTGGCTTTGTAAAAAAAGGCGACATCCTAGCAAAAATAGATCCTAGCGATTATGAAGCAGCACTGATTGATGCTCAGGCTAATATGGCTTCTGCGCGCGCGACGCTAGTTCAAGAAAAAGCATTCGGTAAGGTTGCCGAAGAGGAATGGAAACGTATTGAAAACGGTGTGCCCACAGAACTAAGTCTTCGAAAGCCTCAGCTAGCACAAGAGATAGCCAAACTTAACTCTTCTGAAGCTGGCCTTAAGCGTGCTAAACGTAATCTTGAACGTACCTTAATTAAAGCACCATACGATGCTCTAATTGAGGCTCGCAACATTGGTTTAGGTTCATATGTCAGCATGGGCACGCCTTTAGGCAAGGTATTAAGTACCGCTGAGGCTGAGATCCGTCTTCCTATTGCAGATAAAGAACTGCAATTTTTGGATGAAAAAGGCAAACATGCACAAGTAGTATTAAAAGGTGAATTCGCAGGTAAGACTCAAGAGTGGCCTGCAACAGTGGTTCGAAGTGAAGGCGTTATTGATAATCGCAGCCGTATGACCTACTTAGTTGCCAAAGTCACCGATCCTTATGGCCTTAAATCGAATAACAATGAATTACGCTATGGCACTTATGTTACTGCAACAATCGATGGTTCCCATGCGGGCTTGGTCGCTGAACTGCCTCGCCACCTTGTAGTCAATAACCAAGTAGCAGTGTTAGATGATGAAGGCAAGCTTAGGTACAAAGACATCACCATCCTGCGCCAAATAGGCTCTAAGGTTATTGTATCTGATGGTCTTGAAGTGGGCATGAATGTGATCACCTCGGCTTTAGATTATCCAATCGAAGGCATGGAGCTAGCTCTCCCAAAAGATAAGTTGTTACGTGATGAACAAGATCCTGAGCAGCAACCTACGCAAATTGCGATGGAAGATAAGGATTAATTCATGATAGATACTAATAAAGGCATCATCGCCTGGTTTGCGCGTAACAGCGTTGCAGCAAACTTGCTTATGATTATTATCTTGCTAGGCGGACTGTTAACGGCAAATACCATACGTAAGCAGTTTTTTCCTGCAGTAGAGATCAACTGGCTAGAGTTTAATGCCGTATACCCGGGTGCAGCTCCGCAAGAAGTTGAAGAAGGGATCACCATTAAGATTGAGGAAGCATTAGAGAGTGTCCAAGGTCTTAAGCGAGTGATCACCTATTCGAATCGAAATGCTTCATCTGGATACTTCAGAGTTGAAGACTCTTACGATCCGCAAGTGGTACTCGAAGAGGTAAAGTCAGAAATTGATTCTATCTCAAGTTTTCCCGACGGGATGGAGCGTCCTAAAGTCGAGCGGATAAAGTTACGTCAAGAAGTGATGTATATGAGCCTTTATGGCGATCTGTCTCAGCGTCAGTTAAAAGACTTAGGAGAAAAGATCCATGATGAGTTACTACAACTACCAAAAGTAAATATTACTGAGTTTTATGGTGGGCTTGGGTACGAGATTGCCATTGAGGTCAGTAAAGATAGGCTACGTGAGTTTGGCTTAAGCTTTAATGATGTTGCCAATGCCGTTCGTGGTTATTCACGTAATATGTCAGCGGGTCAAATCCGCGCTGAAAACGGTTACATTAATCTACGAGTTCAGAATCAGGCCTATGTGGGTTATGAGTTTGAAAGCCTACCGTTAATCACTCTTGAAGATGGAACTACCCTATTACTAGGTGATGTGGCGACTGTCGTTGATGGTTTTGAGCAAGGAATTCAATACTCCAAGTTTAATGGTATGAACTCGGTGACCTTCTTTATTGGGGCGGCAAACGATCAAAGTCTTACCGATGTTGCCGATGTGGTTAAAGCTTATATTGCTGAGAAGAAGAAAGTGTTGCCACAAGGGGTTAAGTTAGAGCCTTGGGTAGATATGACTTATTACTTAGAGGGCCGCTTGAACCTCATGTTAGACAGCATGAAAAGCGGTGCCGTGCTGGTTTTCATATTACTCGCTCTATTCTTGCGTGTACGTTTAGCATTCTGGGTGATGATGGGACTACCGGTTTGTTTCTTAGGTACCTTGCTATTTATGCCTATGGGAATGATCGATGTCACCATCAACGTTATTAGCTTGTTCGCCTTTATCTTAGTCTTAGGTATTGTGGTCGATGATGCCATTGTGATGGGCGAAAGTGCTCACGCAGAGTGTGAAGAAAAGGGCCAAACTCTCGATAATGTTATCCGTGGGGTTAAGCGTGTGGCTATGCCAGCGACCTTCGGCGTGCTTACAACGATTGCTGCCTTCTTACCTATCACCCTAGATGATGGCCCCTCTTCAGCCTTTGGCCAAGCCATTGGTTTTGTGGTTATCCTATGCCTAATATTCTCACTCATAGAATCAAAACTTATCTTGCCAGCCCACTTGGCACGCATGAAACAAAAGACAGTGGTAAAACCGGGTTCAAAAAATCCAGTCGATTGGCTACGAAACGGGGTTAACTTTTTACAGGGTAAAGTCGATACGGGCTTAAAGACGCTGATCCAAAGCTATTATCGTCCATCGCTAGAACTTGCGGTTAAGTATCGCTATACGGTCATCATGATATTTATCAGTATGATCTTAGTCTGTGCAGGTCTCTATTCAGGTGGAGTGGTACGCTTTATTGGTCAACCGAAAATTCCTCATGATTTTCCGCGGATCACATTTGATATGAACATCGATGCCTCTGAAAATGCGACCTTATCGGCAGCATTATCGATTGAAGAAGCGCTAAGGCGTGTCGACAACGAACTAGAGGAAAAGTACGGACAGAAGATGATTTCTGATCTGCAGGTAGAGTTACGTGGCCGTACTTCGGCTCAGGTGATGACAAAACTGGTGGATCCTGAAATTCGTCCTATCGATACCTTTGCTGTGGCCGAGCTATGGCGTCAAAACATGCCATTAATACCGGGAATGAAGTCATTCACCATTCAAGATAATTTGTTTGGCGGTGGCCGTGATGATGGCGATATCAGCTTTAGGCTCGAAGGCAATGATGATGAACAGTTAGTGGCTGCTGCGAAAGAGCTTAAAGCTAAACTCAATACTCTCAAAGGTGTTGGTGACGTTAACGACAGTCGCCAGTCTAGTGCTAAAGAGATCCAGTTTGAGCTTAAGCCATTAGCCCATAGCTTAGGCCTGACCCTCGCAGATATCGCGCGCCAGGTAGGTAACAGTTTCTACGGCCTCGAAGCCCAACGTATTTTACGGAACGGCGAAGAGATCAAGGTGATGCTGCGTTACCCTGAAGAGCAACGTAACTCTATTGCCCAAGTTTCAGACGTAATGATTAAAACGACCCAAGGCGCTGAAATCCCGCTATCTGAGGTGGCTGCAATCGTGGTGACCGATGGCGTTAATAGTATTCGTCGTGAAAATGGTAATCGTACCATTAATGTTTGGGGTTCAGTTGACGCTGACCAAGCTGAACCATTTAAACTGGCGAAAGATATCCGCGATAACTTTTTGCCGGAATTATTAGCTAAATACCCACGAGTTAAGAGTGAAGTATCGGGTAATATTCAGGAACAGCTTGATAGTGCTGATACCCAGCTTAGGGATTTCTTGATCTCTATGTTGGTGATCTACAGCCTATTAGCTGTACCACTCAAGTCATACTCACAACCCATTATGATCATGTCGGTGATCCCATTTGGTGTGATTGGCTCAGTACTTGGTCATATGATTCTAGGCTTAGATCTAAGTGCACTATCTGTATTTGGTATTATTGCCGCAGCAGGTGTTGTGGTGAATGACTCACTAGTGATGGTTGACTATATCAATAAGTCACGTGAGTCAGGTGTGGCGATGAAGTTGTCGGTACTCGAGGCCGGCTGTCGACGTTTCAGGGCGATTTTGCTGACATCCCTCACCACCTTCATCGGCTTGGTCCCGATTATGACTGAAACCAGTATGCAGGCGAAAATGGTGATCCCGATGGCGGTATCATTAGCCTTTGGTGTATTGTTTGCAACTGTCGTGACCTTAGTCTTAATCCCATGTTTGTATGTGATGATTGAGGATATTAAGCGCATGATTGGCAGTAAGTCTCGAGTGGAAGAGCCTACACAGTCCCCCATGCCAACTGAGCATGCGGTAAGTTAGTATACAAGAATACCTCAAGTCTAAAGCCCCTACTGCATAGGGGCTTTTTTAGCTCATTTCAATAGCGCAAGCTAAGGCCTTTTTTGATAACAGTTGGCTTTAACCAATAGGAACCCTAAGGTTCAATGCTGTTTATTTTCCCATGCGAAAAAAGGCTCATCATTTCTGATGAGCCTTTCGTCTTAAATATGGCAAATAAATAGGGATTTAAACCCTACATATATACGCTATAAACCCAGGTTTTAGATACGAAAAAGCCCCCAGCATTTCTGCTAGGGGCTTCATCTTGAATGTGGCGGAGGGATAGGGATTTGAACCCTAGATGGGCTATAAACCCATGCCGGTTTTCAAGACCGGTGCATTCGACCACTCTGCCATCCCTCCGAACGCCGCGAATAATATAGCGCTCAGGGGGTCTTGTAAAGTGATAATTCTAATAAATTATCACTTTGGTTAAGAACGAATCAGTTTGCTTATTTCTCATCCTGGTTGATTGCAATGCGCGCTGGATCTGGCATCACGATCTCTTCGCTCACTTCATTCCAGCTTTTATAGTTACGTAATTTGAAACCAATAAACACGATGAAAGAACAGATCATAATCCCCCAACCTATCGCGACTTCACCGCTTGTCGCCCACATAGCAACAAGGCTTGAAGCACCAAACGATAAGCTGATCTGTAGGAAATTCTGTAAACCTGCAGCTTTAGCTGCATTGTCAGAGAATTCCTGTAGTGCACCATTTACAACAATCGGATAAATACCACCGCTACATGCAGCTAACACAGAGAATATTGCCAGCAATGGATAAATTGATAGTCCTTGCAGTAAGATAGTCACGACAGCAATAGACATAGCACAGGTGCCAAATACTGATAATAGTATCTTTAGGGTTTTCTCTGAACCGATTTTACGAATAAGGGTTTTACTCGCATAACCACCCAAGATAAAAGTAATAGTTTGCGGAATAAAACTCAGTCCAATCGCTGTAGCATCAAAGCCATGTTGCTCCATTACTACTGGCCACAGTGTTAAGTATGAGAAAAACGCACCAGAACAAGCACCAAAAATAACCACGTTGCCTAGGTACTTAGTGTTCTTAAGGATTGATAAGTAGCTGATCTCTTTCTTATCATGGCTTATTGCTTTGGTTTCTGTAGGCACAAACCAAACCGTTAAAAGGATCATTACTGCAGCCATACCGGTCAATGTAATGAAAATGCTCTGCCAACCTAATGATTGTAAAATAAACGCACCTAAGATTGGAGCAAGTGCTGGTGACAAGGCCACTAACGGCATAATATTAGAAAAAACGCCCTGCGCTTTTGCTGCATCGTATTTTTCGATAACAATCGCTTGCCAAATAACACCAGCAGAACATGCACCTAAAGCTTGCATAAATCGAGAGATATTAAATACTAATATAGAGTCACTTACTGCGATTGAAAAACTGGCAGCAGCAAACAATACTAGACCAAAGATTAGCGAGTTACGTTTGCCGAATCGTTCAACTAAAGGGCCATAAAGTAACTGACCTAGCGCTAAGCCAGCTAAAAAGAACGTCAAAGACATTGCGACTTGTGATGGCGATGTTGCCATTGTGTCTTCAATTGCTTTGAATGCAGGCAAGTACATGTCGGTGGCAATAAAGCCCAACATGCTTAATATCGCGAGATATGCTAGGAAAATGTAGTATTTTGCGCTTGTTAGTGAGTTCATAATTCGAAATTCTGATCTGGATTCATTAAAGTCGCGCAGTGTAAACACTTGCTAATGTGCTGTGAAACGTTTATTTTTCACATTAGCTATCAAAAAAAATCACAGCAGGATGTGAACCATGCTTTCAGAACAGTCTCTACAGCTTATTGATATGGTTGCCCGAGTGGGCAGTTTTACCGCTGCGGCAAATAAATTACATAAAGTCCCGTCAGCTGTGAGTTATGCAGTTAAACAAATAGAAGAAGAGCTCGGTGTAGTGCTTTTTGTTCGCCATCACAGAAGCGTTAGCTTAACCGCCGCTGGTGAGCACTTCGTCAAACAGTCGCGATCATTATTAACCGATATTGACGCAATGCGCGCCGATACTATACGTGTAGCCAATGGCTGGCAACCTACGCTCTCTATTGCTCTAGATAACATAGTACGTGCTGATAAAATTAGTAATTTAATCGCTGACTTCTACCGAACATTCGATAATGTCGAGCTCATTATTCGCATCGAAGTGTTCAATGGTGTGTGGGAGTCGATAGCCACTGGGCGAAGTGACATCGCAATTGGCGCAACAACGGCTATCCCTGTTGGTGGTGATTACCATTTTAGAGACATGGGCGAAATTGAATGGTGTTTTCTTGTCGGAAAAAATCACCCTCTTGCTGACATAGACCGTCCACTAACAGATGATGAGTTAAGGCAATACCCCTCTATTTGTTTAGAAGACACCTCTCGAGAGATCCCTAAACGCATGACTTGGTTATTAGAGAACCAACGTCGCTTAGTTGTGCCAGATTGGATCAGAGCGATAAATTGCTTTCGCGAAGGCCTAGGTGTTGGTTATATGCCGGCGCACTTTGCATTTCCATTTATTAAAACTGGTGCATTAATTGAAAAACAACTCGAACGGCCTAACAAAACCAGTCCCTGTTGCTTAGCCTGGAATGCCACCAATAAGTCCCCTGCCATGGCTTGGGTACTGGATTATTTGGGCGATAGTGAGAAGCTTCATAAAGATTGGTTAGATTAACTAAGCTTAACTTAGCTAACTTTTGGCCGTTAAGCGCTTTATACCTAGGTTTAGCTGCGGTATGATTCAATTACTTAACACGAGGTTTACTCGCATTTTTAGGATCCGGGAACTCCTTATTAATATTGTGCTCAAATTAAATAGCTTGAAAATTTGTCTTCGGAGAAAGAAATGAAAGATATGACACAACAAACCGCGTATAGCAGTACTACCGTTGAGGTAAATAAACTGCTGAAAAATACGTATATGCTGCTTTCTATGACACTTGCATTCTCTGCAGTGTGTGCGGGATTGGCAATGGCACTCGCCATCAGCCCTATGATGTCTCTTGGTCTATCTCTAGGTAGCTTAGTGCTATTGTTTGTTACCCTTAGAAAGGCTGATTCAAGCGCTGGTATCTTCTGGGTATTTGCTTTTACAGGTATGCAAGGTGCGTCGCTAGGTTACATCCTTAATCATTATGCCGGTATGGCGAACGGCCCGCAGCTAATTATGCAAGCGTTAGGCTTAACGTCAGTTATCTTTGTTACATTATCTGGATATGCAGTAACCACTAAGAAAGACTTCTCTTTCATGCGTGGCTTCCTAATCGCAGGTCTAGTTATCATGTTTGTTGGCCTTTTGGTCAACCTGTTCCTTGGCAACGGCATGGTATTTATGGCGCTTAATGCCGGTATCGCATTATTAATGACAGGCTTTATCCTTTACGATACAAGCAAAATCGTTAATGGCGGCGAAACTAACTATATTCGCGCAACTATCTCGCTATACCTAGATTTCTTAAACCTATTCATTGCTCTGCTGCATTTAATGGGCATTGGTGGCGATGACTAATACCAATTAAATTTAATTGAGTTAAAATGGTCCTATTACAGGGCCATTTTTTTTACCATGAGCAAATTTATTATTCAGGTTAACTCTGCCAGCTATGGCAGTGCAGCAAGTTACAGTGCCTACCGATTCGCTAAGGCCGCATTAGAAAGCGGTCACAGTATTGAGAAGATATTTTTCTATCAAGATGGCGTATTAAATACCAACCACCTCAATAGTCCCGCCAGCGACGAATTCGATCTTAAACAAGCCTGGATTGACTTACATAACCAATACGGCACCGCTTTAGTTAATTGTGTATCTGCCGCACTGCGTCGTGGTGTTATTTCTGAGTCTGAGGCGAAGGAAAATAACCTGAGTCAATGGAATATGCAGGCCCCATTTATCATGGGCGGCTTAGGTGAGTTAGTGATCGGCATAGAAACTGCTGACAGATTGGTCTGCTTTTAACTGTTAGTTAATCTAGTTTGCAAGGCAAAAAGTGTTTATGAAAAAATTGTGTATTGTTTTCAAGCAGCCACCTCATGGTACTGCACATGGCAGAGAAGGCCTCGATTTGTCTTTGCTCAGCGCAAGCTTTGAGAAAGAAGTTAGCTTACTATTTACTAACGAAGGTGTGTTAACTCTCCTCAAAGGTCAAGATCCTGAGTCTATTGGAGCTAAAGACTATATTGCGACTTTAGGTGCATTACCCTTATATGACATAGATACCGTCTTGGTGTGTAAAGAGTCTATGCAAGAGTTGGGATTGTCAGAGCAAGAACTTCGTATTGGGGTGACGCTAAGCGCTCCAGACGAGATTACTAGCCATTTCAATGCAGTGGATGAGGTTATCGTTTTCTAATGATTTTACACCTAATACAAAACTCACCAGAGCAAAACTCTGCATTAAAGACATGCTTACGTTACGCAGCGCAGGCAGACTGTATATTACTCACAGGGAATGCGGTTAACTGTTTGCTAAAACAAGATTGGGTCACACAGTTAAATGCGTATAATGTCATCGCGTTACAAGAAGATGTTAACGCTCGTGGGCTTACAAGCCTTTTAAACGATGTAAAACAGATCAATTACGATGATTTTGTATCGCTCAGCCTTAAATTTAATAAAGTAATTAGTTGGTAAAATGATTGAATTCAACGGAACACAAATCGATACGGACCATCAAGGCTATCTAAAGTCTGTTAATGATTGGACTCCTGAGCTTGCGCCAATTATTGCCGCTGAAGAAGACATTACGCTTACCGAAGCACATTGGGAAGTCATTAACTTTGTTCGAGATTTTTATTTAGAGTTTAAAACCAGTCCGGCTATCAGAGTGCTAGTTAAGGCCATTGGCTTAAAGCTTGGCGCCGACAAAGGTAATTCTAAGTACCTTTATACCCTCTTCCCAGTTGGGCCTGCAAAACAAGCAACCAAAATTGCAGGTTTGCCCAAGCCGGCCAAATGTATTTAGGTTCTTAGTCCGGTAAACAGCTCTTTTAAAATAAGCCCTATTTCATAGGGCTTTTGTTTGCCCATCAAAGCTGAAATGTAGGTGCCAATAATAGCTTGGGATGATAATGCAGAACCCTTGATGATGGTATCCGTGGCCAGACTTGAACTGGCACACTTATTCAGCGAGGCATCTCTTATAAAAAGTAAATCCCTTGTGCTTCTAGTAAAACGCTAGATACAAAAAAGCCTCCGCAATTTAATGCAGAGGCCTTAATGATGGTACCTGTGGCCAGACCTGAATTAACGCGCCTTACTTTATCAAGAGCGCGAGGGATTTATTAGGTCTTAATGCTTTCTATCAAATTTTAGACGTAAAAAAACCAGCTCTAGGCTGGTTTAATCACTCTTCATATGAAGATGGTACCCGTGGCCAGACTTGAACTGGCACGCTTATTCAGCGAGGGATTTTAAATCCCTTGTGTCTACCGATTCCACCACACGGGCAAACTCTTTAATTTTGATGATACGTATTGTCGGTACCAATACTGCTTTATCCTGTTCGGATTAAAACTCACCAAATTCATATTCTTATAACTATAAAAGTTATGGAGGCGCGACCCGGAGTCGAACCGAGATCGACGGATTTGCAATCCGCAGCATAGCCATTCTGCCATCGCGCCATTTTGTGCCCTTAACCGCTGGGAACGAGGCATACTTTACTCGATAATAAAATTGAGTCAACTGGTTATTAGTTTATTTGATTCAACTGCTTAAAACGTATTCTAACAAGCCAAAAGATGTTCAGGTTGTGGTTAATTAATCGCAAACCTCCTATCTTTACTTCAAGAAAATCCGAAGGAACAAGACATAAAATAGTGATCTTTAGGACTGAGTCTTTGTACCTCCCCTTCCTCACTTTACCTCACTTTTCCTGTGGAACTTACTTAGCCCTATTACATTTGGGCTTACTCACTTCTAACGTAAGCTACTCTGTAGCCTTTTAGCTTTACAAGAGGTAATTAGGTCCCGTGATGGTATTTAGAATTGATAGGATTGCTCATTAAGTTTGGCGCGAGCTATAAGCTCAGAGCTATGGCCGGTTTAGCCACTCTCCAAAAGAAATACTCCCCGTGGCCAGTTTAGAACTGTCACGCCTATTTTATGAAGTGTGGGAGGGATTTCTTGCTCAGTTCAAGTAGAGACTCATATCAGAAACAAAAAAGCCAGAGGGCTTAATGATAGTACCCGTGGCCAGACTTGAACTGGCACGCTTATTCAACGAGGCATCTCTTATAAAAAGTAAACCCCTTGTTCTTCTAGTAAAACGCTAGATACAAAAAAGCCCAGACATTGTCGAGGCTTCTCTGCAACTCTCAAAAGAGTTATTTGGTACCCGTGGCCAGGCTTGAACTGGCACGCCTTACTTTATCAAGAGCGCGAGGGATTATTAGGTCTTATTGCTTTCTATCAAATTTTATACGTAAAAAAACTAGCTCGATGGCTGGATTATTTACTCTTCATATGAAGATGGTACCCGTTACCAGATTTGAACTGCCACCCTTATTCAGCGAGGCATCTCTTATAAAAAGTAATCCCTTATGCCTTACTATAAACTCAAATTTAAGACGTAAAAAAACCAGCTCAATGGCTGGTTTATTTACTCTTCATATGAAGATGGTACCCGTGGCCAGACTTGAACTGGCACACTTATTCAGCGAGGCATCTCTTATAAAAAGTAAATCCCTTGTGCTTCTAGTAAAACGCTAGATACAAAAAAGCCCCGACATTGTCGAGGCTTCTCTGCAACTCTCGAAAGAGTTATTTGGTACCCGTGGCCAGACTTGAACTGGCACGCTTATTCAGCGAGGGATTTTAAATCCCTTGTGTCTACCGATTCCACCACACGGGCAAACTCTTTGATTCTGATGATACGTATTGTCGGTACCAATACTGGTTTATCCTGTTCGGATTAAAACTCACCAAATTCTTGTTTGTGGAGGCGCGACCCGGAGTCGAACCGAGATCGACGGATTTGCAATCCGCAGCATAGCCATTCTGCCATCGCGCCACATGATGTAAATTGGAGCGACATATCGGGTTCGAACCGATGACCTATACCTTGGCAAGGTATCGCTCTACCAACTGAGCTAATGTCGCATTTCAATTTAATCTGTAATCAAGCTGTTGCTTAGTTCGCTTCCCCTTGACTACGGAATGGCATTCTACCGATTTACTGTTGAGAGTCAATCTCGAAAAAACAATTTTATGACTGTTTGATGTTAAATTCAGCAACGCTTACGTTTTTTAAGCTTTTAGGTGAAAAGTCAGCCAAAAGACTAGCCGAAGTGAATACTGTTTATCAGCGATTTATCCTTACCATTACCTTTAGCGATTAAAACTGACGAGCCCGGATCAGTTAATGCTACTAGCCTACTCTTTTCAGGTCACGCTTATGATGTTGTTTAAGATGCTCTGCTATATCAATCTAGCAATCTACTAATTGCATATTTTAAGGCTTTATAGTGAAGTATGGCTTGAACGAAACAATCAGCTTGCAGATAAAAGAAAAAGATAAAGCGTGGATCGCTAATAATAGTTCAAAATAAAAAACGCCTCTATATTAGAGGCGTTTTATCTACAAGCATTGAACTATAACAAATTAGCCATTTGGAAGTGACTGGTAGTTAAGGCCAAGCATTTTTTGCATTACTCCAACAACCTGGCAGCTGTAGCCAAACTCATTGTCATACCATACGTAAAGGATTGCACGTTTACCTTCAGCAATAGTTGCTTGTGAATCAACAACACCGGCGTAACGTGAACCGACTAGGTCGCTCGAAACAATTTCAGTTGAGTCAGTGTAATCAATCTGGTTTTGTAAATCAGATTGTAGCGCCATATCTTTAATGTATTCGTTAAGCTCTTCTTTATTAGTTTCACCGTTAAGGTTTAAGCTAATGATGGCCATAGAAACATTTGGCGTAGGTACACGAATAGCGTTACCTGTTAGTTTACCTTCTAGTACAGGTAATGCTTTAGATACAGCTTTCGCTGCGCCAGTTTCAGTAATTACCATGTTAAGTGGCGCACTACGTCCACGGCGGTCTGCACTATGGTAGTTATCGATTAGGTTTTGGTCGTTAGTATATGAGTGGATTGTTTCCACGTGACCATTTTCGATTCCATACTTATCGTTAACCGCTTTAAGTACTGGTGTAATCGCGTTAGTCGTACAGCTTGCAGCCGATACAATAGTATCTTCGTCAAGAATGTCCTGCTCGTTTACACCATAAACTACGTTCTTAATTGCACCCTTTGCTGGAGCAGTAAGCAATACTTTGCTTGCACCTGGAGATTTAAGGTGTAAACCAAGACCGGCTTCATCTTTCCAGATCCCCGTGTTATCAACCACAAGAGCATTTGAAATGCCAAATTTAGTGTAATCCACTTCATCTGGAGAGTTAGCGTAAATAACCTGAATATAGGTACCGTTTGCGATAATCGCGTTGTTCTCTTCATCGACTTCAACAGAACCGTTAAATGGCCCGTGTACAGAGTCACGACGAAGTAAGCTTGCACGCTTTTCTAAATCACCTTTACGGCCACCGCGAAGTACGATTGCACGTAGTCTAAGCTTGTTACTAACACCAGTTCTTTCGATAAGTAAACGTGCTAATAGACGACCAATACGGCCAAAACCGTACAGAACAACATCTCTAGCAGCTTCGTCATCTTCGTTACTGATAGCATCTGCAAGTTCACGGCTCATATAAGCCTCAATCTGACTTGCATCTGGATATTCGCGCCAGTAATTTACTGCTAATTTACCGATATCAACTTTGCACTGTTTTACCGCTAACTTGCTTAAAGCTTCAACAAATGGAAAGCTTTCACGTAGTCTAAGTTTTTCACCAACATGGCGACGCACTAAACGGTGCGATTTAATGATTTCGATTGTAGAGGCATTTAGTAGAGGTTTGCCATAGACAACAACTTCTACACCTTGGTTACGGTATAACTTACCAAGTAATGGCTGCATAGCCTCAGCCATTTCGAAACGTTCTTGCCAACTTTGTAGGTGTTTATCAGCGCTCATTAACAGATCCTTTATCTCACTTTTCTGATTTTTTCATCAGAAATGTTTGAGTAACAAAAAGAAAAGACCAATAATCTAACGTTATGTAGGGTGTCTTTCCCCGCTTGGTCGGCGCCATTGTAATGAAAAGTCGGCTGTCAGGCTAGCAAGATATTTTTTATAACACTGTAATTTTATTAGAT
>NZ_BPFA01000011.1 GCF_019655055.1 Shewanella sp. MBTL60-112-B2 | reverse complement strand
CAACCGGCCTGTAGTTAATGTCCACAATAAAAACCATGAAGTCAGTGAATTTTATGGCCAAATTAATGGCTACCAGTTTACTCACGATTCTTATCAGTGTTCTGCCTGCTCAAGCGACCCCATGGGATAAGCTTGACTCAACGCAACTCGAACAAAAATTAACAGAGAAATTTAGCGAGGGTAAATACTCTCCGAAAGGGGCTGACTCTTGCCTGATGTGTCATAAGAAAAATGCCAAAGTCATGGAGATTTTTGACGGTGTTCACGGTGATATGAGCAATAGCAAATCACCTATGGCTGGCATCCAATGTGAAGCCTGTCATGGCCCACTGGGTAAGCATAATCGTGGTGGTAAAGAGCCAATGATTAGCTTCAGCCCTGACAGCAAACTGCCGGCTGAAACACAAAACAGTGTTTGCCAAGGTTGTCACAATGATCCTAAGCAGATGGCATGGCATAACAGTACTCACAATCTAGAAGAAGTGGCGTGTAGTGATTGTCATAACGTTCACGCGGCAAAAGATCCTGCACTTGACCGTTTAACGGTTAACGACACTTGTACTTCTTGTCATACCCGCGCTAAAGCCGACATGAACAAGCGTTCATCGCACCCAATGAAGTGGGACCAGATGACGTGTATCGATTGTCATAATCCACATGGCTCGATGACTGAAAGTGCACTAATTAAGCCAAGCCTAAATGAGACCTGCGCCGAGTGTCATGCCGACAAACGTGGCCCATTCCTATGGGAACACGCGCCGGTAATGGAAGACTGCTCAAGCTGTCATACACCGCACGGTAGTGTTAACGACAACTTACTTAAGTCGCGTACTCCACAGTTATGTCAGCAATGTCACGCAGACGATGGCCATGCAAGTCGCATGACAAGCCAGGCAGGTTTAGATGCATTCAGTGCGGGTAAGAGTTGTTTAAATTGCCACAGCAAGATCCATGGTTCTAACCATCCTGCTGGCAGCAACTTTGCCCGTTAAGTCTAGGAGTGACAAATATGCGTTTAATTAAACCTTTTTCATTAAACCTGATCACCTTAGCGCTGCTAGGGGCAGGGACAAGTGCGTTCGCGGCTGATTTTGGTGTGCAAAATGCCAATATCGCTGAAGGCAAAACCGCTAACTATCAGTGTAAGCGTTGCGTTGAAACCCAAGGCTACACTGGCAGTGTTGGCGTGAGTGTTGGCGCGGTTGATGCCGATGACAACCATGCTATCAACCAGTTTGGCACCGGAGAAGACGGCGCTATCGCTGGCGTGAATGCCGACCTTGCTTATCAGCAGAGTGGCTACAAAGCAAAAGTTCAAGCTCACCAGTTGGGTATGGATAATGGGTTTGTGACTATGGAAGCAGGTAAGAGCGGTCACTATAAGCTTGATGTTGATTTTCAGACGATTACCACTAACCAAGGCAGCAATGCTTCGACCAATCTTTGGCAAAACAATGGCATGCTTACGCCAAGCGATCAAACTCGCGTATTGGATTTAGCCTTACAAAGACAGCGTAGTGGTATCGGTTTCGAGTATGACTTTTCAGAAGTATTAGGCCTTGGCTTAAGCAGCTATGCACGCTATGACCGCGAAGATAAAACGGGTCACCGCAGTGCAAGCCTAACTAGCCCAACGCCAACTAACTTTGCTGAAGCAGTTGATGAAACTACAGATAAATTCAGTGCCGGTGTGGTACTTGACGGTGCTAACTGGTTGTCAGAGTTGAGCTACAACGGTTCACGATACGACAACAATATGAGCGACTTAAGTCTGCCATATGCCTATGACGTTTATAGCGCAACGCCAGACAACCAAGCACACCAAGTGTCTTTGTCTGGTCAGTACCGTCTAGCTTCTAGCGTATTTAGTGGTCGTGTGGTGACGGGTCGTATGATCCAAGATCAAGACCTTATCCAGATGAGCGGCAACCCAATCCAAAACTGGGACGGTCAGGTTGATACTTTAAGTTCAAACCTAGCGGCAAGCACGCGAGTAAGCAGTCGCTTACGTCTAGGTGCAAGCTATGACTACAGCAAGCGTGATAATCGCTCATCGGTATTTGACTTTGCTCAATACGAGTTTAATTCAATGTCAGGTGCGTTTAAACAAAACGTGCCTATGGATATTGAACGTCAAACCTTTAAAACCAACGCGAGCTACCGTATTGCCAGTGGTTACCGCTTACAAGCTGGTTACGACTATAAACAAGTTGAGCGCAGCTACGGTGAGCGTGAAGAGACTCGTGATAATGAGTTTTGGAGCAAGCTAAACATCCGCGCAATCGACAAGCTAACCCTAGATTTTGGTGTCAGCTATGGCGAGCGCGGCGGCAGTGACTACCAAGCAAACGAGCTTACCAGCGACGAAACCGAGTCGTTAATGCGTAAGTACAATCTTGCCGATCGCAAGCGCACAGAAGTTAACGCAAGAGCAAGCTATGCGCCGCTTGAGTGGCTAACCTTCGATGTTAGCACTTACTACGCTAATGATGATTATGACGCCACTGAAATCGGCCTGACTCAGGCTAAAGATTACGGTTACGACATGAATGTTCATATTCAAGTTGCTGAGCCGTTGTCAGTATATGCATTTGCGGGTCAGCAGTGGATTGATTCAGACCAAAACGGTGACCAAGCGTCAGTTTGGCACACTGAAGTGAATGACGAGTTCATTAACCTAGGTTTGGGTGCAACTTACTCTGGTTTGATGGATGGCAGATTAATTTTAGGTAGTGATTATCTATTTGCTAACTCATCGAGCAATACAGGTGTCAATGGTTACAACTATGGCAACTCAAATCCAAACAGTTATGGCAGCTATTACTCGTACAACCACAGTGTGAGTTTATACGGCCAATACCTGATCTCTGAGCAGATGGCTGTAAAACTGGCTTACCAGTTTGAACGTTATTTTGATACCGACAGTGCTACGGTCACTTCCGATAGCATTCCAGGTTTAATCACTTTGGGTGACCTGAACCACAATTACAACGCCCATCAACTGATGTTGACCTTCAGCTACAAGCTGAAATAAGTCGAGTCAGTCACTATTAAGTTTGAGGAAAACAAGATTATGGAACGTAGAAGTTTCTTAAAAATGAGTGCCGCGCTGGGCTGCGCAGCAACAGTTACCGGCTGTAATTCTAGCTCTGATGATGCCAATGTGATCCCGCCACAACCGCCTGTTACAGACGAAGTGGTGAACTGGTCATCTTGCCTAGTTAACTGTGGTTCAAACTGTCCAATTAAAGTCTTCACTAAAGACGGTATCGTGACCCGTGTTGAAACTGATCATGAAGTAGAAGATGAATACGGTCTACACCAAGTACGTGCTTGTGCTCGTGGTCGTTCACTACGTCAAAGAAACTATGCTGTTGACCGTCTAAAGACACCAATGAAGCGTGTTGGCGAGCGTGGTAAAGCAGAATTCGTACCAATTAGCTGGGACGAAGCAACCAGCATTATTGCTGAAAAACTTGCTGCTGTTTACGCACAAGAAAATGGTGCTAAGTCAGTATTCCGTAGCTACGGTTCTGGTGCTTACTACGGTTTTGCATCAAATGCGTGTTTCAACCGTCTATTTAACCTAAATGGTGGCTGCCTAAATGCTTACGGTAACTACTCTTGGGCGCAGCAGATGGAAGCGGCTAAGCACACCTTCGGTACGGGTAGTACTAGCGGTTCGTCAACGATTACTATCGAAGACAGTGACTTCTTCCTAGGTGTTGCTTACAACCCAAGCGAAATCCGTCAGTCGGGTTCGGGTGAAGGTTACGATTACCTACAGGCGCTACAAAGAAACAACGGCCTAGAAGTGGTGATGATTGATCCTCGTTACACTGACTCTATGTTAGGTAAAGAATCAAGCTGGTTACCAATTCGTCCAGGTACTGACGCGGCGTTTGCTGAAGCCGTTGCTTATGTGATGATCAACCATGCTAACTTTGCGGGTCAATCGCTACCGTTTGTACTTGAGCATTCTGTTGGTTTCAACAAGAAGTCAATTGAAGATCAAAAAGCGATTTTTGCAGCGAGCAGCGATGCTACTGATCAAGAATACGCTAAGGTGATGAATTCAGATGAAAACTACCAAGATTACATTCTAGGTCAAGGTATTTACACTGACGCTAAAACACCTGAGTGGGCTGAAAAAATCTGTGGTATTTCTGCAGAGAAAATCCGCTACATCGCTGGCAAGCTAATGACAGCTAAAGCACCTTACATTGTTGTGGGCGCTGGCGTTAACCGTCAAGCAAACGGCGAGCAAAGCATGCGTTCTCTATACATGCTATCAGTGCTAACCGGTAAGCTAGGTACTCGCGGTGCATCAAACGGTGAATTGCCATACATGAGCAGCATGTCTCGTGCAGGCATTCCAACAGGTACAAATAAAGTTACAGAAAGCATTTCTTTCTTCACTTGGTCTGAAGCGATTAACCACGGTGAAACTATGACTGCACGTAGTCATGGCGTTCGTGGTACTGATGGTCTGGACACGCCACTTGGCGCTAACATCAAGTTTATTCTGTCTGCATCTGATAGCTCGCTACTGAACCAGCACGCTGAAATCAACAACACGGCTGATATCTTCCGTAATGCTGAAGACTTATTCATCGTATCTTGTGATTGCTGGATGACGCCAGGCGCTAAGTTTGCTGACATCATCCTACCTGACACTAGCTGGTTAGAATCAAACGACTTAGTTAACGATTCATATGCTTCTGGTTCATTAGGCTACCTAACTGCAATGTCTTCTTCTGTTGAGACTATGTGGGATTGTAAGTCTATGTACGAAGCGGCAGCGATGATCGCAGACAAGATGGGCGTTGGTGCAGGCTTTAGAGATGGCAAGAACGAAGATGAATGGTTAGAAGAGCTTTACCAAAGCACTAAAGCTAACAGCAATAACATTGGTGTTTCTCCTGCGTTCCCGGCCACTTACAAAGAAGCACAAGAAATTGGTTTCTTCCGTAAGAATATGAACGACAACCACGTTGCACTGCAAAGCTTCGTTAAAGAAGGCAAAGCGCTTTCAACACCAAGTGGCAAGATTGAAATCTACTCTGCTGAACTTGCATGGCGCGCGGCTAACTGGGATCAAGAGTCTGAGACAAAGGTTAAGGGTGACACCATCACAGCTATTCCACAGTACACAGTAACGTGGGACGGTTATGAAGATGAAGGCACTAAAGAAGATTACCCAATTCAGTTAGCGGGTTACCACACTAAGGGCCGTACTCACTCAAGCTACCACAACGTACCTTGGTTACGTGAAGCGGTAGAAGACGCTGTTTGGGTTAACCCAATGGACGGTGCTAAGCACGGTTTAAGCTCAGGCGACAAGGTTGAGATGTACAACGAGCGTGGTTCAATTGAAGTAACTGTACGTATCACACCACGTGTTGCTCCAGGTGTATTTGCCCTAGGACAAGGTGCTTGGTACAACCCAGGCAACAAGCGAGGCAGCACTGGTCATATCGTTGACGAAGGCGGCGCAATCAACTCGTTAACTCGCTACCAGCCTAGCCCTGTCGCTAAAGGTAACCCACAGCACACTATTCGTGTTGCCATTAAAAAGATTTAAGAGAGTAGTTAATTATGACTGAAGCAACTCAATACGGTTTTTACGTCGACAGCACTAAGTGTACTGGCTGTAAAGCGTGTCATGTATCTTGTAAAGACCGTCAAGGTAACGAGATCCGTAACAATACCAACCCTGAACAAAATGGCGTACCTGCGCTAAATGGTGTGACTTGGCGCCGTGTGTACGAATACGGTGGCGGACAATGGACTGAAGGTCAAAATGGCTGTTTTGAGCAAAGTGTATTTGCTTACTATATGTCTATTGGTTGTAACCACTGTTCTGAGCCAGTGTGTGTTAAAGCTTGTCCAACGGGCGCAATGCATAAACGCCGTGAAGATGGTCTAGTACACGTTGCACAAGATCTATGTATCGGTTGTGAGAGCTGTGCTCGTGCATGTCCTTACGATGCACCACAAATTGACCGTGAACGTAAAGTCATGACCAAGTGTGATGGTTGTTTTGAGCGTATCGCTGATGGCCGTAAGCCAGTATGTGTTGAGTCTTGCCCGCTACGTGCACTAGACTTTGACACTATGGATAACCTACGCGCTAAATATGGTAACGGCGATGGTCACATTGCACCATTACCACCAGAGTCAATCACTTCACCAAACCTTATCATTAAGGCTAACGTGAATGGTGGGCAAGGCGGCGATATTCTTAACCCAACTGAAGTTTAACTTCAGCTAAAGGTTAAGTATTAAGGTCTTTAAATAGTACAACAGCAGCGGGCTCGATAGCCCGCTTAGCTTGTAAGGTAAATTATGTCTTCAAAATCTGAGTCGTTAAGTCATTCATCTATTGCAGCAGTGGACTTTGCCGAGTACCAAGGGTTAGCGCGAATACTGCACCATAGCCTTATTCGCTATCCTGAAGCCGACTTTATCAACGGCTTAAAAGAGTACGATGTGGCTGGCAGCTGGCCAGAGTTTAGCCATCGCGCAGAAAATAGCACTGGTCGCAAATTGCTGGGTGATTTTTTGCAGCAATGGTCTTATGACATTGATGCTGCGGACTCGGAGAAGGCATTAATCACCTTAAAGCTGGATTACGGCCAACTTTTCTTTGGACCAGGTGAACCGACAGCTGTGCCGCAAGGCTCAGTTTACCAGTGTGAAGAGCAGTTAATTAACGATAGAACCACAGTTGAACTGATGGACTTTTATCGGGCTCATGGCGTTGAGTTGCAGCTTGATTACAAGCAGCCCATCGACCATATAGGTTTGTTTTTCGCAGTACTTGACCAAACATTTGGTCGCTTGCAGAGCGAAGCTGATAACCAAGCTTTGATCCGCTTTACCCAAGTGCTATTGCAGCAACACTTGTTGCCTTGGGCAATGCGTTGTTGTGAGTTAGCCGTTGAACATGCTAACACCGATTTTTATCGTGGTGTTGCCTTATTAACCACGGACTTCTTACTGCAACTGCAGCAAGATTTTCAAGTGTTAGCGCTTGATAAACGACTGTTTCGTTAATCAAACATTCTTAATAAAAAGCCCGCAATTAGCGGGCTTTTTTATCGGCTGAAACTCAGTTAAAGGCTTTAATCCGCGTTGGAGCCTTTATGTAAACACTAATAGTTGCCGCCCATATTACGGCTAGATTGGCGCTTTTCGCTGCGCACCTTTTCTAGCTGAGTGTTGATGGTTTGTAGCAGCTGACAAAGCTGCAGTGCATCGGCGCTGAGTTGCCCCTTTACCGAGCTGTGAGTTGCCATATCATTAACCGAAGCCGTGCTTTGTTCGTTATTGACCAATGACTGACTCCATTGATAGGCAATCGTTAATACTAAATGTTCCGACTGACCTAATTCCCCTTGCTCAATCTCTTTGACAAACAGCAAACGGCTGGCGGCAAATAAGCAGTGCAGAGCGAGATCTTGCTCTAGTGGTGTCTGTTCGCTGCTATCCATAGGCGGTAGCCACACAGGTTCACCCTCAGCAAATACCAATGCTGAAATGGTGTTGGTAACTGTTGGTAATGAGGTTGCGCCGCTAAAGAGCTGCTGAACTTTTTCACAGTTCCTCAACGTTAAAGCGAGGCGATGAGCAAGAATGGATTTACTCCACTGCTGGCCTAAAGAGCGTCTTAGGGTCATATTGTTTAATTATCAAAAGCTGAATTAACACCGATAAGGCATGTTAGCATCAAAGCTTATCGCGCTATGTGCGCGGAGCAACATATTGGAGTTATCCGCTCAATTTATCTAGGTAAATAATGTAATTCTGCTAAAATCTTAGCTCTATTTCGATGAGTTTTTTGAAGGTTTAAAATGGATATTCAACGCGTTAACCCATGTGCAAATTGGTCCGATGCTACTGTGTTCAATAACATGGTACATTTTGTTGAAATTGCCGCCGATGTTGAAGGCAATATGCTCAGCCAAACTGAGCAGGTTTTTGCTCAAGCCGAAGCGACTTTAGCCAGTGTGGGTAGCGACAAGTCGCGTTTGCTATCAGTGACTATTTACGTGACTGACTTTGCCAACGTCGCGGTATTTAATCAAGCATGGCAGGCATGGTTACCAGAAGGTTGTGCACCGAGTCGTGCTTGTTTGAAAGTTGAATTGGCAGACCCTAGCTATTTACTTGAAATAGCCTTTGTCGCAGCAGTTAAGTAAGACTAACGACTTAAGTCACTGATATCAGATGATGGGCATAGAGATGTTGGTTCAGTTTGATAGTGATTCAATCCAGCTGTTTAAGCAGTTGACGCACTTTCGCTCGCGTCTCATCTATTTGGGTCACAACCGCCTGAGCGCTGGTTTCGTCATCGGCCAGCTGCTCCCAATTTGATTGCCAGCTTAGTTTTAACTTCTCTGCGGCTACACTGAGTTCAGGCTCAGTTATCATGCTCAAGTCGGCAATCAAATTGACCTTTACCCAGCCTTTACGTGGATTGCCTAGAATGACATCTTTATCGTAATAAGCGGCATAGACGATGGATTCAAGTTCAGACAGCTGCAGTAACAATTCAAAACTCGCCGAACGTGCATTACTGTTGTACTCGGTGATCTCCATTCGCCAAACGTTGTAACTAAATCCCACCAAGGCAAATAACATACTGAATACTGCGGTTAGCTGAAATATTGAAATGGTTTGCTCACCTGAGATTGCTATTTTCAAAGTTGGCGCCTTGTTGGTTTGCCTAAAATAATTTTAGACAATAGTGCGTTAAGCGCATTATTTTCGATGAAAATTTCTCCGAATGTTATGGGGCCATGACACAATATTCTTGTGATTACTGGCAATGAGAAGATGCTCTTGCAGTCAGTTTTGTAAACATGGGCTTATAGTCAAAATGAATATTCAACCCGTATATTGGTATTATTAGCTGGTACTTTAAAAGGGTATAAAAAAACCGGGGAGGTTCCCCGGTTTCAAAGTATTGTTTATCTAGCTTTTGCTGTGCTCCTTATTAGCTAGTTAGCACCATTGTTGGCTTTATATTCAGCTTCCCATTTTGGTACCACTTTCTCGATAAAGATGGCTTTATCGGCACGCATCTTATCCATGTCCATGCCTAATACCGCTTGAGCTTTAGCCTTAGTAGAGATATCTGGAATCGCCACCGTGGATACGACACCTTGTGAATTGAGAATTTCACTGAGCTTTTCACGGGCGGCAGCAGATTTTGCAAGTGATGTTTTAAGGATGCGAATACCTTCTTCTGGCGCGTGAGCCGCGATACCGTGTGAGGCAATAGCAAAATCCCAGCGCCATTGCGCATGACGAATATCAGTCAGAGCCGCCGTCATTTTCTCTTCGTTAGCACCCGCTTTCCAAGCCGCTGCAGCTTCAAAGTGGGCTTTTACTAATTCCTCTTCGGCTTGAAGTTTTAGCGTGTTTACCTTGTCTTTGTTAGTTTGAACAAGTGCCTGCATTTGCTCTTTAGTTTGGTCATGGCAGTTTGCACAGGTAAATTCAAACTGATCAAATGGGCTGCCTACGTTATGGTCAGTGTACTCTTTGCCTTCTGCATTAGTGACTCGTGGCATATGGCAATCGGTACAAGATACCCCCATATCTCCGTGCAAGCCTTTGGCTGTGGTTTCGTAACCTGGGTGCTGCGCTTTTAGCATTGGCGCTTTAGATAATTGATGAGTCCAATCTTTAAACTTCAGCTTGTCATAGTAGGCTTCCATTGCTTCTACTGACGTGCCGCCATCCCATGGGAATTTAACCCAATTTGGATGCTCTTCATTTTTCTCAAAATAGTATTCAACGTGGCACTGACCACAGACCATGTTCTGTTTTTGGCTTTTATCTGCTTTATCAAATGGTGTGCCTAACGAAGCAAAGGCGCGTTCAGCGAAGGGTCTAGCAATTCTCAGTTTTGGTGTGCCTGGCTTATGGCAATCCGCACAACCTAGTACGTGAACGATCTCAGGGCCGCCTTTAGCCCACTTACCTTTGAAGTACTCCGCTTCACCTTGTTCCTCAATAACTCGTGGCACATCAGGGCTCTTACAGCTCCAACATGCCATAGGCATAGGGCCTTCATCTTCTGTCATTGGTGCACCGGTACGTAGGGTATTTCTTAGATCGGTAATCACATACTGGTGACCACGCGGTGCATTGTAGTCTTTAGAAAAACCATAACCGGCCCACAAAATCACTAAGTTAGGGTCGTCTGCTAATGCGTCTGTGACTTCTTTACTTTCTGCTGTCTTTTGCCAGCTTTGGTATTGTTTAGGGAAGCGCTTTTCATATTGGGAATTATCAGCAGGATTGGAGTTTGCAGTGGCATTTAGGCTCATCAAACCTATGCAAGCTCCTATTAATAGGGGGATTTTGTGTGCGTTCATTGTTATTTCATCCTTTAAATAAGGTTTTGGTTATATGTAAAATGTAGTCGCTAGCGGCATGTTGTCAAAACCAATACGCTGATATTTTTAAATTTTACTTACAGATTGATTTAAGAGGGGGAAAATGTGATGAGTATTGGTGTGCTAGCTAATAATTAGGTGTGAATTTGGCCTTAATTAGACAACTGAAAAGTCATCCATTAAAAGTGATTATTGATGTTCGCTTATACAGTCTTTAGCCATATGTAGAGCCGTATTTAATGAATGCCGTAAACTTTGGCTTGCTACCATCATTTTATATAGGGGGTGATTGAATTTGTGAGCGAGATAGATTCCTTTAAAGTCTGAAAGCCTATATTATCGCCTGCCGTTTAATTTTGACTGTAAACCATGAAATTTGTAAAACTGGCTGCCATCGCCCTGATGTGCTCGAGCCTTACCGCTTGTATCACCTTTCCAACAGATGAATCTAACACTGTAAAAGTACTTTGGGATGATACAGATGCCTTGCTAGGTTGCGCTCATAAGGGCACTGTGATCGGTTCACAAGGCCACTTTTATGACTATTGGCTGCATGCCGATAAAGATATGGTGTGGGGCACACTTAATGAAATGCGTATTAAGGCTGCCAAATTGGGTGCAGATACTATTTATTTGTATAAGCCGCTGGGTTTTACAGGTTCAGTGACCATGATTGCTAATGCTTATGACTGTGAAGTCCCAGCAGTAGAGTCTACTATATACTCTACTACTGACTCTGTTAGCACTGCTGTAAAAATGCCTGTTGAGGCTGCGGCTAAATAGCTTTAATTTGGTAATAAAAAACGCAGCTAATTGGCTGCGTTATTTATTGGTATTCCATTCACACGCTTTTTAATTAGCTAAAACTCATCTCTGGCACATGCTCAGGCACAACAAGTTTACCAGCGGTTTTTGAGACGATTTCTTCAACGGATACGCCTGGTGCACGTTCTAGAAGATGAAACGCGCCATCTTTAATTTCCATAAAGGCTAGGTCGGTTAGTACTCGTTTGATACAACCAAAGCCCGTTAAAGGCAGTTCACATTTTGGTAGCAGCTTAGAGTTACCTTTTTTGTCGGCGTGCATCATGGTGACAATAATATTGTCGGCGCCAGCCACTAAGTCCATCGCGCCGCCCATGCCTTTAATGAGTTTGCCAGGGATCATCCAAGAGGCGATTGAGCCTTGCTCATCGACTTCAAATGCTCCAAGCACGGTTAAATCTACATGGCCGCCACGGATCATGGCAAAGCTTTCTGCGGATGAGAAAAAAGATGCGCCATCAACCGCAGTAACGGTTTGCTTACCAGCATTGATTAAGTCAGCATCAATAGTTTCTTCAGTTGGGAACTCGCCCATACCAAGTAAACCATTTTCCGATTGCAGCATTACATCAATGCCTTGAGGGATGTAGTTGGCTACTAAAGTTGGAATGCCAATACCTAAGTTGACGTAAAAGCCATCTTGCAGCTCTTGTGCTACACGCTGTGCCAGTTGTTCTCTTGATAATGCCATAGTGCAGCCTCCTTAAGCCTTGTCTGTTGCTGTGGTTGGTTTTACCGTGCGCTGCTCGATACGTTTTTCAAACGTGCCTTGAATAATGCGGTTCACGTAAATGCCCGGGGTATGAATATGGTCAGGATCTAGCTCGCCGGGCTGCACAATATGCTCAGCCTCTACCACGGTGATTTTGCCGGCCGTTGCCATCATAGGGTTAAAGTTAGCCGCGGTTTTACGGAATACTAAGTTACCCATAGTGTCAGCCTTCCATGCACGTACTAGCGCAAAGTCGGCTTTTAGTGCTGGCTCTAATACGTAGTGACGCCCGTCGATTTCACGGGTTTCTTTACCTTCGGCAACGGGGGTTCCGTAACCTGTAGCGGTAAAGAATGCTGGAATACCAGCGCCACCTGCACGAATTTTTTCAGCTAAAGTGCCTTGGGGAGTCAAGATAACGTTAAGCTCGCCTGATAACATTTGCTGTTCAAAGGTAGCGTTTTCGCCCACGTATGAGGCGATCATGGTATCGATTTGACGGCTTTTTAATAACAGACCTAAACCAAAGTCATCAATGCCAGCATTATTTGAAATTGCGGTAAGTCCGGTAACTCCGGTTTTGACCATTTGTGCGATTAAGCCTTCAGGTATACCGCACAAGCCAAAACCACCGACCATAACGGTCATGTCGTTACTTAAGCCTGCGAGTGCTTCTTCATAACTACTGACTACTTTATTAAGCCCTTGATTAAGCTCTTTATTTAGTCCTGCCATTATTGTTCTCTCCATATTCTGTCAATGCTAGTACCTAGTACCTAGTACCTAGTACCTAGTACCTAGTACCTAGGTCCTAGGATCTTCGTGCTCTTTATTCGCTGATGGCTATCTATTCGCTGATGGCTCTAGCCACTTTTGAGCCAGACTGACGGCCCAGTGCTTGGCTGATCTTATTGCCCGCATTCACCAGCTTGTTTAAATCGATACCAGTTTCTATTCCAAGCCCATGCAGCATATACACTAAGTCTTCAGTGGCTAAATTGCCTGATGCGCCTTTTGCGTAGGGGCAGCCACCAAGTCCAGCAACCGATGAATCAATTACGCTAACACCTGTTTCTAAACACGCCAGAATGTTAGCCAGTGCTTGGCCGTAGGTGTCATGAAAATGCAGTGCAAGCTTCTCTATTGGTACGACTTCGGCAACAGTCTCAACCATTCTACGGGCATTAGCCGGTGTGCCAACGCCTATGGTGTCGCCAAGTGAAATCTCATAGCAGCCCATTTTGTAAAGTAATTCAGACACTCGAGCAACTTCACTAACCGCGATTTCGCCTTCATAAGGGCAACCTAACACGCAAGAAACATAACCACGTACAGGGATGTTTCTGGCTTTAGCCAGTTCCATCACTGGGATAAAGCGCTGTATTGACTCTTCAATTGAGCAGTTAATATTCTTTTGGCTAAAACTTTCTGAGGCTGCACCAAAAATGGCAACTTCATCGGCACCAGCGTCAAGCGCAAGTTCCAAGCCTTTTAAATTAGGTGTCAGTGCACTATAAGTAATACCCGTTTTACGGGTAATACCAGCAAGTACATCTGCAGAGTCTGCCATTTGCGGCACCCATTTAGGTGATACAAAGCTAGCAGCTTCAATGCGCTTGATACCGGCAGCGGCTAAGTCTTCAATCAATCCAATCTTATCTTGAGTGGTGACTGGTTTTTCATTTTGTAAGCCATCACGAGCACCAACTTCAAAGATGCTAACCTTGTTTGGGTAAGTAGCCATCTATGCACTTTCCTCAGTTTTAGCTGATTCAGCTTCTGCAGCCTCAACTTCGGCTAGCAACATACCGTCGCTAACGAGCTCACCAGCTTCGAAGAAAAATGCGCTGACGATGCCGTCAAATGGAGCCTCAATTGTGTATTCCATCTTCATGGCTTCCATCACCATTATGCCTTGGCCAGCTTTGACACTATCACCTACTGCGACAAGTTGCGTCACAATAGTGCCATTCATTGGTGCTTTGAGCTTATCTTCTAAATTGTCTTGCTCTTCAATCACTTCTGATTGCAGTGCGCGGTAGTGATAGCTTTTCGAGTCGATAAATAGGGTAAAGTCATCGCCTACTTGGCTAACTGGAAGCTTGAGCTTATGACCATTAGCTTTATTAATTTGCTCTGTTTGGGCTGCATCAACCTTTTGTACGCTTATCTCTGCGTGCAGCATCTCAGCAACTAATTCACCCGAAAGCGTGATTAAGCTATCATCAAGCTGTAGTTGATATAGAGACTGACCTGCGATTTGAGTTTCGATTAAATCAAGGTGATTAATCTGATGATTGTCATCTAACAGCGCCACCTGATGCTGGCTGGCACTATTTAGCCTAAAGCCACTATTTTGATGCCAAGGTGAGTAGGGATCATGGCTAATGCTTGCATCTAATTGTGCTTGTTTTTTACGGGCGCATAGCTGATAAAGCGCTGCTAAACTTAACGCTGTATTGGTATCGTCAGCCGCATCTGTTGCCGGCGTTAACAGTAAGTCGCCATAACGTTCAATAAAGTCGGTGCTAAAGTTGGCATCCTTAAACGCTGTGTGTTTTGCAATATTGGCTAAGAATTCAATATTGTGTTTAAGACCACTGATCTGATAGTCATCTAAAGCGTGTACTAAGCGCTGCAGCGCGCGAGGACGTGATTCATCCCAAGTGATAAGCTTGGAGATCATTGGGTCGTAAAAATTACTGATCACATCATTTTCACGTACACCAGAGTCAATTCTCACAAACTCACTTTGTGCAGGCTCACGTAAGAAGTCGAGCTTGCCGCTGGCGGGTAAAAAGTCATTTTGCGGATCTTCTGCGTAAATACGAGCTTCAAAGGCATGACCTGTGATCTTTACTTCAGCTTGTTTAAGCGGCAACTCGCTACCGCTGGCAACCATTAGCTGCCATTTAACCAGGTCTTGGCCTGTTACCAGCTCGGTGACTGGGTGCTCTACCTGCAGACGGGTATTCATCTCCATAAAATAGAAGCTGTCATCGGTATCTAATAAAAACTCTACCGTACCCGCGCCTTCATAATTAATGGCTTTGGCTGCAGCAACCGCTGCTTCACCCATTTTTACTCTTAGAGCATCGCTTAAACCAGGAGCTGGCGCTTCTTCAACGACTTTTTGATGACGGCGTTGAATCGAGCAGTCACGATCTGACAGGTAAATACAGTTACCTTGGCTGTCGGCAAAGACTTGTACTTCAACGTGGCGAGGTTGACGCAGATAGCGTTCCATCAAAAGTTTATCGTTACCAAAAGAGCTAATGGCTTCACGTCTGGCTGAATTAATTGCTGCTAGTACTTCATTGCTACTTTCAACAATGCGCATACCTTTACCACCGCCGCCAAAGGCCGCTTTTATCAGTAAAGGAAAGCCCATTTTATTGGCCTCTGAAACCAGTAAGTCATCATCTTGCGCGTCGCCGTGATACCCCGGAACTAACGGTACATTGGCGGCGCCCATAATCTCTTTAGCGGCACTTTTGCTGCCCATAGAGTCAATGGCTGCTGCACTTGGGCCGACAAAGGCGATATTAGCTTTCTCGCATTTTAGTGCGAACTCGGCATTTTCTGATAAAAAACCATAACCTGGGTGAATCGCTTGAGCGCCAGATTTTTTGGCGATGTCGATAATAAGATCGCCTTTTAGATATGAGTCTGCCGGAGCGCTGCCGCCCAAGTAAAAGGCTTCATCTGCCATGGCAACATGGCGAGCATTGATATCGGCATCTGAATATAGCGCCACGGTGCGCACGCCCATCGCTTTGGCGGTATCGATTATTCGGCAAGCAATTTCGCCGCGATTGGCAATTAGCAGTTTAGTAAACATATTATTTGGCTCCTTGCCCGCTGGCGGTTTGGTTATTATTTTTTGTTGCCGCGTTAAAGTCGGTCGTTGTTGGCCATTGTGGCGGGCGCTTTTCAAAAAAGGCATTGAGGCCTTCTTGGCCTTCATTAGATACTCGGATACGGGCGATACGTTCGCTGGTGTGATCTAATGTCTGTTGATTTATCTCACCACTTTCTAAGGTAGACAGCAGTGCTTTTGCCCACGCCATACCTTGTGGACTGTTACTAAGTAATGAGGCAATAATTGGCTGCGCCGCGGCGTCGAGATCGTTATTCACTTCATGGATAATTTGTAGCTCAAGCGCCTTTTGCACATCAAATCGCTCGGCGGTTAACATGTAACGGCGCGCTGCCCGCTGTCCCATAGCACGGGTGACATAAGGGCTTATCACTGCAGGGATAAGACCCAATTTGACTTCGCTTAAGCAAAAGCTAGCACGCTCATTGGCAATGGCGATATCGCTGCAACAAATAAGCCCTAATGCGCCACCAAAGGCGGCGCCTTGAACTAAGGCAATAGTAGGTTTTGGGAACTTATCGAGCACAGACATGAGCTTAGCAAGCTCATTGGCATCGTTAAGATTTTGCGCAAAATCCATCTTGGCTTGCTTGCGCATCCAGTTAAGATCGGCGCCAGCGCTGAAGTTTTTACCGTTGGCTTTAAGCACTAATACTTGGCACTCTGGATTAATAGCAAAATGCTCCAGCACTTGGATCATTTCGCTTATCATCACTTCATCGAAGGCATTATGTTTATCGCTGCGATCAAGCACCATTTGCGCTACGCCGTTATCGAGGGAGCAGTTTACAAATTGTAATCGCTCAGCGAGTTGTTCTGTTTGGGTAGTGGCTAGGTTATTCATTGTTATCGGCCCACTTTTTTTATCAACAATAGTATTATCGAATCATGGTGTTAGCTAAGTAGATGTTCTATTTGAAATAGCGCTTAGCCATTACATACGGAACACACCAAACTTAGTGTCTTCAATCGGCGCGTTTAACGCCGCAGACAAGGCTAAACCAACAACATCACGGGTTTGCGCTGGGTCGATAATGCCATCATCCCACAAGCGCGCGCTGGCATGGTACGGATGACCCTCTTTGTCATACTGCTCGACAATCGGTTTACGGAAATTTTGCTCATCAGACTCAGACCACTCAACGCCTTTACGGGCGAGGCCGTCACGTTTGACCGTTGCTAATACGCCAGCGGCTTGTTCACCGCCCATAACAGAGATACGGGCATTAGGCCACATCCACATCATGGTAGGTTCGAATGCGCGGCCGCACATACCGTAGTTCCCCGCGCCATAACTGCCGCCAATAATCACAGTAAATTTAGGCACATTGGCACAAGATACCGCGGTCACCATCTTAGCGCCGTGTTTGGCTATGCCTTCATGTTCGTATTTTTTACCCACCATAAAGCCGGTGATGTTTTGCAGGAACAGCAGTGGAATTTTGCGCTGACAACATAGCTCAATAAAGTGCGCGCCTTTTTGTGCCGACTCTGAGAACAAGATGCCGTTGTTGGCGACAATGCCCACAGGGTAGCCGTGAATGCGAGCAAAACCACAAACTAAGGTATTGCCGTAGTTAGCTTTAAACTCATCAAAATCGGATTCATCCACTAAACGCGCAATCACTTCTTTTACATCGAAGGGCTTTTTAAGATCGGTGCCCACGATGCCGTAAAGCTCGTTGATATCAAATTTTGGTGGTTTAACAGGGCTTAGCTGGGCGCTAATTTGTTTTTGATGATTAAGACGAGTCACGGCTTTGCGTGCAAGCTCTAGAGCGTGCTCATCGTTTTGCGCCATATGGTCGGCAACACCTGATATTTTGGTATGCACTTCAGCGCCGCCAAGCTCTTCAGCAGTCACTTCTTCACCGGTTGCAGCTTTTACTAACGGTGGCCCCGCTAAAAATATCGTGCCTTGCTCTTTAACGATAATCGATTCATCAGCCATTGCTGGTACGTATGCACCACCTGCGGTACAGAGTCCCATTACTACGGCGATTTGCGGAATACCTTTGGCAGACATTTGCGCCTGGTTATAGAAGATGCGGCCGAAATGGTCTCTATCTGGGAACACTTCATCTTGGCGGGGCAGGTTAGCACCGCCTGAATCAACAAGGTAGATACATGGCAGGTGACAACGACTGGCAATATCTTGTGCGCGAAGATGCTTTTTCACGGTGACTGGATAGTAAGTGCCGCCTTTTACAGTGGCATCGTTGGCAATAATCATGCACTCAACGCCGCTAACTCGGCCTATTCCGGCGATAACGCCAGCTGCTGGCACCACATCTTCATATAACTCGTAGGCCGCAAATTGAGAGATCTCTAGAAAAGGTGAGCCGGGATCTAGCAGTTTTTCAACCCGCTGACGGGGCAAGAGTTTGCCTCTTGATAGATGACGGTTACGCGCGACTTCACCGCCGCCCTGTTCAATTTGCTGGAGTTTAAGTTTTAAGTCTTGAACCACGGTTGCCATGTCATCAAACTTGGCTTTGAATTCATCGCTACGTGCATTAATACGGCTGCTTAGTTGCGTCACAATTTCAATCCTTTTGAAGCTGTCAGAGTGAGGCGGCGTAGAGCAAGCCGCCTTGATGCTTAGCTATTTACATGTCTTGTTTATTAGTCTTAATTACTGACATATCTGCTAATGGCTATTTTGATTCGTTAAATAGCTCGCGGCCGATTAGCATACGGCGAATTTCTGAGGTGCCTGCGCCAATTTCATATAGCTTGGCATCACGCAGTAAACGGCCTGTGGCGTATTCGTTGACGTAGCCATTACCGCCTAGAAGCTGAATCGCATCTAATGCCATTTTGGTGGCAAGCTCTGCTGAGTAAAGAATGGCACCGGCGGCATCTTTACGGGTAGTTTCACCGCGATCGCAAGATTTTGCCACGTTGTAGATATAAGATTTTGCAGCGTTCATACCCGTGTACATATCGGCAAGCTTGCCTTGAACTAGCTGGAACTCGCCGATTGATTTACCGAACTGCTCACGCTCGTGAATGTATGGCACTACGATATCCATACAGGCGGTCATAATGCCAAGTGGGCCACCAGATAAGACAACACGCTCATAATCAAGGCCGCTCATCAGTACTTTTACGCCGTTGTTTAGGCCGCCAAGAATGTTCTCTTCTGGAACCTCACAGTCTTCAAATACCAGCTCACAGGTGTTTGAGCCACGCATACCTAACTTGTCGAGCTTTTGTGCAGTGCTAAAGCCTTTAAAGCCACGTTCTACAATAAATGCAGTAATGCCATGAGGCCCTTTATCTAAATCAGTTTTGGCATAGATCACATAGGTGTGCGCATCTGGACCGTTGGTGATCCACATCTTGTTGCCATTGAGTATGTATCTGTCACCCTCTTTGCGCGCGTGTAGCTTCATCGAAACTACATCTGAACCCGCATTAGGCTCACTCATGGCGAGTGCGCCGATATGCTCTCCGGTGATCAGCTTTGGCAAGTATTTGGCTTTTTGCTCACTATTACCATTACGGTTGATTTGATTAACGCAAAGGTTTGAATGGGCGCCGTAACTTAGGCCAATTGATGCTGAAGCACGCGAGATCTCTTCCATGGCTACCACGTGGGCTAGGTAGCCCATCTCTGCGCCGCCATATTCTTCAGATACGGTTACGCCCAATAGACCCATATCTCCTAACACCGGCCACAGCTCATTGGGAAAGGCGTTATCTCGGTCAGTTTTTTCTGCTAAAGGAGCGATCTCATTTGCGGCAAAACTTTGTACTGCATCACGCAGCATATCGACGTCTTCACCAAGGCCGAAGTTTAGAGATGTGTAGAGTTGAGTCATTTGCTTGTGTCCTGTCAATGTGTCTGGTTTTAAGCTCACTGATCTTTGCCGTGATACTTGCTAAATCCATCTTATTTATTAGATGGTTAAATTATGCTTTATATAATGACTTGATATTAGCGCTTGCCCTTTATTGAGCATTGTTGGCTAATGCATCGCGGCATTGTTGCTCGGCAGAATTGAGCTCCATTAACACCACTTTGATATCGTCCATTTGCTGCTGCAATGAGACTTTCTTTTCTTCTACTAGCTCAAGCATGGTGTGTAGTTGGCTACTGCTATTCTTATCTGCATCGTAAAGTTCGAATAAACGTCTGGTTTCTGCCAATGAAAAACCTAAACGCTTACCCCGTAAAATAAGCTTGAGTCTTACCCTATCTTTAAGGTTGTAGATCCGTGTCTGACCACGGCGTTTAGGCTTTAATAGGCCCTGATCTTCATAGAAACGAATACTACGGGTAGTGATATCAAACTCTTTAGATAGTTCACTAATTGAGTATGTCGTTTGTGAGAGTTGATTCTCTACCATCAAAAAACACCATATTTGTTTACATTAATTGCACGATATATGAAGTTTACGTAAAGGTAAAGTTTGCCTCGAGTGATGAAAGTGATTTTCATGTCAATTGCACTTGCCACAAAGCTTGAGAACATATGAATAATCACACTGCCGAATGACGGGGTGAGGTTAGTTTGTAGTTTTAAAACAAATAGTTAGTATGTGGTTTGCAATGTAAGACTGAATGCGGATATGGCTTGTTACTACCTATTCTAAGGTCTAATGGGGATTTTTTGAACGCAGGAGCATAATGCGCTTAAGCATAAATGAACATAAATTGCTCGCTATCTATTGCGGTAGAGCCTTATTTAGCTGAGTGTTAGCAAGTGGAGTCAGCATTGTGATAGATAAAAATAAGCAGCTACATGCCAAATCCATCTCCGTACCAGAATCATTCTGGGCTGAGGCAGCAAGCAAGGTTGATTGGTTTTCATCATGGGATAAAGTCTTAGATAAAAGCGAGGCGCCTTTTTATCATTGGTTTAAAGGTGGCAAGATGAATACCTGCTACAACGCCGTCGACAGACATGTAGAAGCTGGGCGAGGCGAGCAAATAGCCTTGCAGTATGTTAGCCCGGTTACCGACTGTGAATATGGGATCTCTTATCGAGAACTGCAGGCGCAGGTGAGTCGACTCGCGGGTTATATGGACTCCATCGGCGTTAAGAAAGGCGACAGAGTGGTGATCTATATGCCCATGGTGCCAGAAACAGCTTTCGCCATGCTAGCCTGTGCCCGTATTGGCGCGATTCACTCTGTGGTATTTGGTGGCTTTGCTGCAAATGAACTGGCAACCCGTATTAATGATGCTAAACCTAAGCTTATACTGTCGGCTTCCTGCGGCATTGAGCCTTCAGGTGTAATCGCCTATAAGCCTCTGCTGGATGCCGCGCTAGCTCAAGCTTCCCATCAAGTCGATTCTTGCCTGATATTAAATAGAAGTCAGCTAGAGGCCACGCTTTTACCTGAGCGAGATCAAGACTGGCAAAGCGCCGTTGCTATTGCGCCTGATATCGATTGCCAGCCTCTTGATGCAAACGACCCACTGTATATTCTGTATACCTCAGGCACTACGGGTCAGCCTAAAGGTGTAGTGCGCGATAATGGCGGCCATGCAGTGGCACTTGCTTGGTCGATGAAGCATATTTATGACATCGACTGCGGCGATACGTTTTGGGCTGCATCGGATGTGGGCTGGGTTGTCGGTCATTCCTATATTGTTTATGGGCCGTTATTAGTCGGCGCGACCAGCATTATGTATGAAGGCAAACCTATTGGTACGCCTGATCCTGGGGCATTTTGGCGAACGATTGCTCAGTATAAGGTGAAGAGCTTCTTTACCGCACCAACGGCTATTCGCGCGATTAAGCGAGATGATCCTTATGGCGACTTTCTTAAGGATGTCGATTTAAGTTGCTTAAAGACGGTGTTTCTCGCCGGTGAGCGCTGCGATCCCGATACCTTGCATTGGACAGAAGATAGATTAAGAAAACCTGTGATTGACCACTGGTGGCAGACTGAAACTGGTTGGCCAGTAGCGGCTAACTTGATGGGCTATGCACCAGTCAAGGTCAAGGCGGGTTCGCCTGCATTAGCGGTGCCCGGTTATCAAATTGATGTTGTCGATGTAATGGGCGATGAAGTTAGCGCTAATGAATCAGGCAATGTGGTGATTAAATTGCCATTACCACCCGGTACACTGACCACGCTCTGGCAAAACGAGCAGCGCTATCAAGATAGCTATCTGTCAATGTATCCGGGTTACTATTTAACTGGCGATGCGGGTTATAAAGATGAAGATGGCTATCTGTATATTATGAGCCGAATCGATGACATCATTAATGTGGCCGGTCACAGATTATCTACCGGGCGTTTTGAAGAGGTGCTCTGCCAGCATGAAGCTGTTGCTGAGGCCGCAGTCATTGGCGTAAAAGATGTACTAAAGGGCCAAGTACCGTTAGGGCTGGTGGTATTGAAGAAAGGAGTTACGCTGGATGAGGATGAACTTAACCGACAACTAAGGAGTTTAGTGCGTCAAGAGATAGGTCCGGTAGCTTCATTTAGGTTAGTGAGCGCGGTGCAAAAGTTGCCTAAGACTCGCAGTGGTAAGATTTTACGCGGCACCATGCGTAATATTGCCGATAACCAAAACTACAAGGTACCAGCAACTATCGAAGATCCCGCCACATTAGATATTGTGCGTAACACCTTAACCCGCATGGGTTATGCTGATGCCCATGTTTAAGCAAAGACGGTGCTAGGAAGAGCAGGTTTTAGCTCCAGCAGGTTCTAGGTCCTAGGGAAGGCTGAGAGGGTACAAGCTGAGCAAGAAGCGGCGAACGGCCTGCGGCCTAGTGAACGTGACAGCGTTACTACAGAACGCTGCGTATTGATGGGTTAGTCTTAACCTGTAAAAGTAAACAAGAAAGCTGAAACTTAGGTTTCAGCTTTCTTGTTTTTGAACTAAATTTATTGTTCATAATTAATGCCTATTATTAATACTTAATTGTTAACTCATTTTGCTTTGTCTGGTAATTAAGTTACCAAAGTCTGTATAATCGCTAACAAAATTAAACCCATCATCTCATTAAGTGAATATCTTTATTGTTGCTTTTACAAAATAATAGATGGGTAACTCTCTGTGACCTACGGAACTAATCTACATGAATAACCAAAATCAGCTTTATGATATCGGTGTAATTGGCTTAGGTGTAATGGGCAAGAACCTTGCGCTTAATATAGCCGATAACCAGTATAAAGTGGCTGCGTTCGATCTTGATGAACATAAAGTGCAAGACACTGTGCAGCAAGAAGAACGTGAGCGTAAACAATACCTAAAGCAGATAACAGAACCGCGGATCTTAGGCTGTAACAATCTTTCTGAAATGTTATCTAAATTAGAAAAGCCACGAGTACTGTTGCTGTCTGTTCCTGCTGGGGCGCCTGTCGATGGTGTCTGTAAGTCTCTGATAGAAGCGGGTATTGAAAGCGATGATATCGTTATTGATACAGGTAACAGTTTGTGGACTGACACCATTGAGCGTGAGCAGCGTTATAGCAAAGATTTTTCCTTCTTTAGCTGCGCGGTTTCAGGCGGTGAAGTTGGTGCGCGTTTTGGCCCGTCTTTAATGCCAAGTGGCAGCTTAATCGCTTGGAGTCGAATTGAGCCAATATGGCAAGCGATTGCCGCTAAAGTCGATGCTAAAACAGGCCTACCGATTGAACGTTTTGAGCCTGGCAACCCTGTGATTGATGGCGAGCCTTGCACCACTTATATCGGCCCTGCAGGTTCTGGTCATTATGTGAAGATGGTGCATAACGGCATTGAGTATGCCGATATGCAGCTTATTTGCGAAGCATATCAATTGTTGAGCCAAGGTTTAGGATTAAGCGCAGCTGAAGTGGGCGGCGTATTCGAGCGCTGGAATCAAGGTAGCTTAAATAGCTATTTGATGGAGATAAGTGCAGATGTACTCAAACAGGCCGATCCATTAACGGGCGCACCACTGGTTGAAATGATTCTAGATAAGGCCGGCCAAAAAGGTACAGGGTTGTGGACGGCAGTAAGCAGCCTGCAAATAGGTTGCCCAGCGCCGACAATCGCCGAGGCTGTATATGCTCGCGCCCTGAGTACTCAAAAAACTCAACGCCAGCAGCTAAGCCAGCAATTGTCGGGGCCAAGTAAATCGCTAGAGAATATCGATAAACACGCCTTTATCGACCAACTTGAAAATGCATTGTATTGTGCCAAAGTATCTTGTTATGCCCAAGGTTTTCAGCTAATGGCAATGCAAGCGAAAGAGCAGGGCTGGCAGTTAGATTTTGCTGAGATAGCTAAGATTTGGCGAGCAGGCTGTATAATTCGTGCCACATTCTTACAGTCGATTACTCAGGCTTATCAGCAAGATAGTAAGCTCGAAAACTTGTTGATGGCAGAAACCTTTTCTTCAGCTTTGTCGGCAAAGCAGCAAGCTTGGCGAGTGACAGTATCGAATGCGGTACTCAGTGGTATTCCGGCACCTTGTATCAGCTCAGCTCTGGCTTATTATGATGGTTATCGCTGCGAAACTTTGCCTGCGAGTTTACTTCAAGGACAGCGTGACTATTTTGGCGCTCACACTTTCGAGCGAACTGACAAGCCCGCTGGTGAAAAGTATCACTTAAATTGGAGCAGTGATCGTAGTCTTCATAAGATTTAATCGTTTATAGACAGGTTACTCGCATAAAAAAGCCTATCAGATGATAGGCTTTTTTGATTTTAGCTCTGTTCCATTGGCTAGCCAATGAAGATATCAAGCAGCAAACCGGCACTAAATAGTGCACTAAATATCATGGTCAGTTTTGCCGTACGTCCAAGTAAGGGATTAAGTGCAGCGCCTTTCACTTCATTAAAGTCACGGCTTAAGGTCCTTGCCATGATAAAGGCAAGCCCTGCCAATAGTACTGGCAGGCCTGGTAGTGCGCCCATAAAGAAGCCTGCGATAATGATAGCAAACGGCAAGAACACAAAGCTTTGGTAGAAAATACGAGATTGCTCAAGTCCCATACGAACCGCTAAGGTTTTTTTACCGGCTTTAATGTCGGTTTCCATATCGCGGGTGTTATTAACTAACATAATCGCCGCGTTTAAAAAGCCGATAGCGCTACCAAGTAACCAAGCGCTAGTTGTCGTTTCACCGGCTTGTAAAAAGTAACTGCCGACTACTGCCACAAGGCCAAAAAACACAAATGCTGCGACTTCACCTAAGCCATGGGAAGCTAACGGGTAAGGACCACCGCTATAACCTAAGGCGCCAAGAACGGCCGCTGCCGCTAAGAAGGCAATCGGTAAGCCACCATGGTAGATAAGAAAAGAACCAACGAGCAATGCTAATACCAGGCACAAGATCATCGCATTACGCACGGCTGTTGGAGTCAGCATGCCGCTCTGGGTCACGCGAACAGGCCCTAAGCGCTCTGCAGTATCAACACCGCTCTTAAAGTCGAAATAGTCATTGGCTAAGTTAACTGCAATTTGCAGTAGCAGGGCGCAAAGCATTGAGGTGACAGCAATGAATAAGCTGAATTGCTCAAGTTGCAGTGCGAGCATGTTACCAACCAGCAGTGGTCCAATCGCCGCAGGCAAAGTGCGAGGGCGGATGGCAAGTATCCAAGGATTCATGGTTTATATTTACTTACAGAGGTTTACATCAAAGCAGGATGACATAAAGATTAAAATTAATTGGCGCAAGCATAGCAAATTTAACAACTTCTAAAAAGTGGATTTTATAACTGCAAAAGTGGTCGGCTTAACACTTTGCTGAGCATTATCATTTTTCGGATTGATTCATTGCATATTTTTGAACTAGCGCACACCTGTTAGGCAGGGGTGTATGCAATATTACATCTTTAAAGTGAGCATTAAGAATGTGCGCTGTCATTCTCGCTTGAGATATAGGTGGCAGCTGTCATTGTTGCCAACGACTACATTTGTAATTAGCAGATTTGCTTAGGGGTCGAAGCTATGCGTTTTGAGGGACAGGTCGCAATAGTTACAGGAGCTGCATCGGGATTAGGAAGAGCCTATGCGATTGCCTTAGCTGAGCGAGGAGCAAGAGTCGTTTTAGTGGATAACGAAACGACTCAAACAAAGGATGTTGCCCCAAGTACAAGGTTAAACTTAGAGTTTCATTCAGGTTTGAAATCCTGTGGAAAGGCGATAACCGATCTCGGTGGAGAATTTAAGTCTTTTGCTGTGGATGTCACTAACTCTGCTGACATCAATACGATGCTCGATGATGTGCTGCAGTGCTGGGGCCGAGTTGATATATTAATTAATAATGCAGGCATTCATAACCCCTGTGCATTCGAGCAGATGAGTGCATCGAACTGGAAGCATCAGTTAGACGTCGATCTTAATGGCACCTTCTATATGACCCAGGCCGTCTGGCCTTTGATGAAGCGCCAAGGCTATGGCCGAGTAGTAATGAGTAGCGCGAGCTCTGTCTATGGCGACATGTATGAAACCAGTTTTAGCGCCAGTAAGATGGCAGTGATGGGACTGGTTAACAGCCTACACCTTGAAGGGGCCGAACACGGTATTAAGGTCAATAGCATCATTCCACATGCCGTAACGTCGATGACGGCATCGCATTTAGCGTCTACGGTGAAACCACTCTTTTCAAAAACAACCGTTACCGCAACCATGTTGTACCTTTGTAGCTCCAAAAGCCCTTCTGGGGAGCATCTACTCGCCGCTGCTGGTGGAATAAGTCACGCTGCTTTAGTTGAGTTTGCGCCTGGAAGGTTTAATGCTGAGGACTGTACACCTGAGATCATAACCGAACGCTGGCATGAGCTCTATCATGCAAAACCCGTTACCATACATCGAAGTGGCGAGGCTCAGGTACTTGCTTGGGCAAAGGCATCGGCCAATCAGCGACACATAGATATAGAGTAAAACTGGCGAGCTTAGGGGATCTTGAGTTAAGCTTACGCCCATAATTAGCTGATTTTTTGGGTTGTAATGAGCCAAGTACTAGATGATCTTTTAGCGTTACTTTCTTTAGAACAGATCGAAGAGGGACTGTTTCGTGGCCAGAGCCAGGACCTTGGTTTTGGGCATGTGTTTGGTGGTCAAGTGATGGGGCAAGCCCTAAGCGCAGCGAAGCGTACAGTGAGTTCTGATCGCAAGGTTCACTCTTTACACTCCTATTTTTTACGTGCGGGTGATGAAAAGCTGCCAATCGTTTATGATGTTGAAATCATGCGCGATGGCGGCAGTTTTAGCGCGCGAAGAGTTAAAGCCATCCAGAAAGGCCGGCCTATATTTTATATGACCTGCTCTTTTCAAACCGCGGAAGCAGGTTATGAACATCAAGCGATAATGCCTGATGTGCAAGGGCCTGAAGGACTGCTTAACCAACAAGAGTTAGCGATGACACTGAGAGACAAGGTGCCGTCGAAAGTACTTGAGAAGTTTATGGCTGATACGCCGATTGAGATGCGTTTAGTCAACCCAAGTGATCCTATCGCACCTAAAGCCAGCGAGCCTATTCGTCATGTGTGGATCCGCGCCAATGGCAAGTTACCTGATAATTTTTGTGTGCATGATTACTTGCTCGCCTACGCATCAGACTTTAACTTTTTGGTGACGGCTGCACAGCCACATGGAGTGTCATTTTTGACTCCTGGAATGCGAATGGCTACGATCGATCACGCGATGTGGTTCCACCGTCCGTTCGACTTCAGTCAGTGGCTTTTGTATAGCATCGACAGCCCTAATGCTAGCGGTGGCAGAGGCTTTGTAAGAGGCCAGTTCTTTAATCAACAAGGTGAGTTGGTGGCGTCTGCAACCCAGGAAGGCCTCATCCGTATGACAAAGCAGTCATAGCAGCGACTAAAGTTTATATTTGATATTCAGGATTAGAATCATGATCTCATTAATGAAGAAAAGCATCGTACTCTTATGTGCCTTGGTATTGACGGCGTGTGTGACCGTCAAAGAAGAACCGCCAGTGATTGTTAATGGTGCCGCGGGTTACTTAGAAAAGTTACCTCTTCCTCAAGGTAGTGCCATAACGATTGCGATTATTGATCTCGATACGCCGGGCGTGATTGTGGCGCAGAAGAACTTTAATATTGTTAGAGCGCCAGTGCCATTTAAGTTTCTGCTCCCCGCAGATAGCATAGATAACAGTATCAATTACGGGGTGGTGGCGATGATCCAATATCAAGGGCGAGTAATATTTCAGACCTACGATCGCTTCCCTGTGATCAACAATAATAAATACACCACAGAGGTATTGATGAAGGCTGTAGCAGCCCCTTAAATCATCATTATCGTAAAAGGAGCTTAAGCTCCTTTTTTATTGCCTGAATTAAGTCGGCTTTTGGAACCAATCCAGTTAGAAGCTAAGCCTGCTGGAAAATTCATTTTGCTAGGAAAAGCATGAATCAAAAAAATGATGGCGACTTAATCGCAGAGCTTGGCTTTGAAACTCAAATAAAGCAGTGGTTACTCGAAGATGATTATCGACTCAATGCATTGCGTATCGCTGAGCAACTTAAGCTTGATGATTGGATGTTAGCGGCAGGTTTTATCAGAAACTTAGTGTGGGACAAACTGCATAATATCCAGACAGAACTTAACGATATCGATTTTATTTATTTTGATCCCAATGATATATCCGCTGATAGAGATGCCCAAATTGAAGCCGAGCTAAATCGAATTGCACCTATGTATCCATGGTCTGTTAAGAATCAAGCGAGAATGCATCTGCGTAATCAGCATCATCAATATGCATCTAGCTTAGATGCCATGAGTTATTGGCCGGAAAAGCAAACCGCTATAGGAGTGAGCAGTCAGCTCACCGCTAGTTCAATATTAACGTCTTCATCAACATTTGAATTATCTGCTTCATCACAACCTGTTGAATTGACCCTGCACAGTCCGTTTGATTTAGCTTGCCTATTCGATTTGTCATTGCAACATAATCCCAAAGTTAAACGAAGGGTATTTAAGCTGAGACTGAGGCAAAAGGCGTGGTTGCAAACCTACCCTAAGCTGCGAGATAATGGTCGGTGATGAACTTATGAGCAAGAATCACTAATACATTAGTATTGATTACGCAAACGATGCCCCATTCCTATTGAGGCTGTTTGTATCGCTTGCCATGGGGACTTCTCAATTTGTTCTTGCTGTAAATGGTGGTTTAATCGATGGATCCATATCTTGATGCGATAAAAGAAATTAAAGAGTTGGCGACCGCAGAGGAGATCCATCGGGTTGATGATGTATCTATATATCTGGAGCGGTTTACCGAGCTTGATTTGATCGCCACCGGGATCTACGCCGAAGTATATGAAATGCCTGGAGAGCCAGACAAAGTCGTTAAGCTGTGCAACAGCAAAATTGATGGCTACTACCTATTTGCACGCTGGTGCATGCGCCCTGAAAATCAAGATAACCCCCATGTTCCAACCATTCATAGAGAGGACACTGTTGAGCTCTGTAGCGGACGAATTGTGCGCTTTTATGTGATGGAGCGACTTGAAGATATAAGCGATGACGGCACAGAACCAACCCGTCCTAGCCATTTTCATGATTATGATTTTGGTAAGTTGTGGGGAACGTTACGCACTATGACCTTGCCATTTGCCGATCCAAAAAAGCCTTTTAACGACCAAGTACAAACAGCCGATGAGTTTGTCGAACAAATTCAGGAGCCAAGAAGCCATTTTTATATGAGCTCGGATGAGCGCAAGCCAGTAGTGATAGACGATCAGATTATTGATGATCATGAAGAACTACTAAAAACGCTATTTGATGTGCTCAGCTTTGTAGATGACCACGGTGTGATGGACTTGCATGGTGGAAACTATATGCTCCGAGGCGACACGATTGTTATTACCGATCCCATCTCCCACAAATACTCAAATTGATGCGCAACTGAAACGTGCGATATGAGAGTAAGTTGAACTACATACTGTGCACAGTAGAACATTTTGATTTTAAAAGTACGCGCTTAAAGCTGTAGTAAAAGGGGTTGAAGACATCAGCTTTTTACTGTTTACAGCACCGCCAGTGAACATCTACCGACCATTTATACGTCTTCACCCACTTCAGTTTCACATTTCCCAGTTACTCCTTCGGGTGGATTTCAAAGCACTGCATGCTGCACCTGAAACTCTCGATATAGAATAACTATTAGCTTCAAGTTCCCAGCTTGCCTTCAGCGCTTTGAATTCCCACTGAATAAACAGACTCTTAATGCAATTGGTATCAGTCAATTATGCAATTTGATCTCTGGATCATTTAGTGAACAATATGTGCGCTCATCACTAAATTCAAAGGTGCGACTTCAATATATGTTTGGTTAGTGTGATCTTGATCATTTTTGAGGTATGTCGAAGTGGGTATTCGGCAGCGACTTTGATTTAGATCAAAAGTTGCTCAATGTTGATCTGGCAGGATGCACACAAATGTAAGGAAATTGATAATAAAGACAGCGCTATATGTTGTATTAATGGAGTAGTATGATGAATAAAAAAATCGTTTCTAGTTTGATAGCCACCGCCCTACTAACCACAGGTTTTACCTCTTCTGCATTAGCTCACCAAGCTGGCGATATCATCGTCCGTGCCGGTGTTGCAGTAGTTGCCCCGAATGAGTCTAGCCAAGATGTTTTAGGCTTAGGTGAGTTTAGTGTTGGCGATAATACTCAGCTAGGTTTGAACTTCGGTTACATGTTGACTGACAACATAGGTATCGAGTTGTTAGCCGCTACTCCATTTAGCCACGATGTATCTTTAGACGGTGTTGGTAAGATTGCAGAAACTAAGCATTTACCACCAACGTTAGTCGCTCAGTATTACTTTGGTGATGCAAACTCTAAGTTACGCCCATATATTGGTGCTGGTGTTAACTTCACCAACTTCTTTGACAATGAATTTACCAATGATTTAGGTGGTGCATTAACCGATTTAAGTATGTCAAATTCATGGGGCTTAGCGGCTCAGGTAGGCCTTGATTATCAAATCAATGACAGCTGGTTAGTGAATGCGTCAGTTTGGTATGCGCAGATCAGTACTGATGTGAAGTTTAACTACTTAGGTGATGCCCAGAAAGTTGAAACAGACATCGACCCTTGGGTTTACATGATCAGTGTTGGTTATACTTTCTAAAGCATTTTAGGCAAGTCTTACCCATTAAAAAGGAGCCAATTGGCTCCTTTATGTTTCATACACAATAGCAGTCGTTATTTCGATTCTTTCTTCGCAGCGCGTTCAGCTTTTTTCTGCGCTTTGGTTTTCCAATGGCGAGTATTATAGACAAACTCAGGTAAGCCTTTGGTTAACCAGGCAACTAGGCGCCAGCGTTTAGTTACATATGCTTTACGCTTACCGCTCTTCATCGCCTTGATGATTTGGTTTGCAACAACAGGCAATGGCGATAGCCAAAGACGGTTTTGCTGCATAGCGGCCTTATCTAACATACCTAATTGAATATCGGTAATAGTGATAGGCAGCTTTAAGCGCTGGGCGTGCATGCTTAAGCCTTCGAAATAATTTTGCGCATAAGCTTTAGAGGCGTGATAAGCCACACTTGGACCGCCTCTTAGTCCCGCAATCGAGTTAATTGCAGCTAATTGGCCATAGCCTTGGTCGCGAAATAGTCTAAATGCTGTATTGCAAATGGCAGAGAAGCCTTGCACATTAACAGTAATGATATCTTGCTCAGGTTGCCAAGGCAGTTCTGGATCATAATGGGTGAGACCAGTATTGACCAAAATCAGATGAGCGCCACCAAGAGATTGCCAAACGGCATTCATGGTACTAATAATGGCATCGGGCTCGTCGATTTGCAGCGGAAATACCTGCGCCTTAGTGGGCAAGGATTGGCTAAACTCGATAAGAGACTGTGGATCTTGTGCTAATAGGGCCAGTTCAACGCCTTCATCTGCAAGTTGTTTTGCAATTTCACGGCTAAGTAATGAGCTAGCGCCCACAATTATTGCAGTTGCTTGTGTCATATGGGTATTCGACTTCGAATAGGTAACCTATCATAGAAAGATAAGTGTATTAGAACAAGATTAATTGTCTGTTGCTGTGATACGGATAGTGAGAATGTGTTCTCTTGTTTGAGCGGCTAGATAGAGCAGTAAATCAGATTTGAATCTATAAGCTTACTTAGCTGAAAAATTAACTGATATAAAATTCAAGTTCGGACATATAGACTTCCAGAAGTCTTAATGTATTATTAGGAGCATAAATATGAAACAGTGGTTTAAACCTTTATTACCTCTAGCGGTAGCAGCAAGTATGTTGACGGGTTGTGCAACATCTAATGCTGTGGTGGAGATCCATGGTGAGGTTTGGTACAAGGAGCGTATGGCGTTGCCTGAAGATGCGGTAATTACCGTGCAGGTTCAGGACGTGTCTTTAATGGATGCCCCTGCCGAGGTGATAGCTGAGTTTGAGCGCAATGACGTTAGTACCCCTGTACCATTTCAGTTTTTAATTAATAGAGATCAATTTGAAGATGGTCACACCTATAATGTAGGTGCGCGTATCACATTGAATGATAAGTTGATGTTTATTAATACCCAGGCTTACCGAATCGATCTGGATTCAAGTGAGCCAATGTCAGTATTAGTACAGAAGGTGGCACGCTAAATAGACTTGCATTGAGTTAGTTTAGCCGGCGCGTCTCTTTCTGATTGGTTACTTAAATTAGAAAAAAGAGGCGCGCTATGCCGGTTAAAATCCCCGATGATCTGCCCGCGGCAGAGATTTTGGAGTCAGAGAATATCTTCGTTATGTCTGAGACTCGGGCTGCAAATCAAGATATTCGTCCAATGAAGGTATTAATTCTTAATTTAATGCCGAATAAGATTGAAACCGAAACCCAGCTGCTGCGCCTTTTAGGTAATACGCCATTACAGGTCGATGTTGATTTATTGCGTATTCACGACAAAGAATCTAAGCATGTCTCTATCGACCATATGAACAATTTCTATCGTGATTTTGAGCAAGTTCGGCAGAAAAATTACGATGGTTTGATTATCACTGGCGCACCTCTTGGCCAAGTCGAGTTCGACGATGTGTCTTATTGGGATCATATTCGCGAGATTATAGACTGGTCACAACAGCATGTTACTTCGGTGCTTTTCTTGTGTTGGGCTGCCCACGCAGCTTTGTTCCATCTTTATGGTTTAAATCGCAAGTTACTTTCAAATAAGCGTTCAGGCGTATTTAATCATAAACGTACCACAGAACATTACCCCTTGCTGCGTGGATTTGATGATGAGTTTTTTGCACCACATTCACGTTTTGCCGAAATGGATGTAGAACTGTTACGAGCTCACCCTGATCTTCAAGTGCTTACTGAATCAGACACTGCTGGTGCCTACATGGTGCTAAGTAAAAGTAACCGTAATTTGTTTGTGATGGGTCATCCTGAATATCAAAAGTCGACGCTAAAAGATGAGTACTTGCGAGATCTAGACCAAGGGCTTAATCCGGATATTCCGCAAAATTACTTTACCGATAACGATCCGGAAAAATCACCAATTGCGCGTTGGCACAGTCATGGCAGTTTATTAGTGAGTAATTGGCTCAATTATTATGTTTACCAGTTAACGCCATATAATCTTGATGACATGAGCGGCATAACGCCGTGGGAGTCGAAGGACTAGCAGGCCTTAATTTAGTTTAATAAGCCGATAGTGCAATAGCATATCGGCTTTTTAGTTTCAGTCACTTTTGTTATTTCTTTCATTTTCAACGGTAATATTCAAGCTGTAGCTATTAGCTTTATTTACTGCTGTAGCGATAGCTGCCCGCTTATCCCATAACGCTCATCCTTGTGTAAATTCTATGTGACAACTCCGCCTCATACTTTGGTAGATATTTGACCAATGAGCGCTTGCTTTACGTTCGCGTAAACGTCAGAGTGGTAAATATTGAGCAAGATCACATTTATATTAGCTAGAGAATAACCTCAGAACAGCTTACAACCAAAGCCCCGAACTCTACGGGACATAAGGCTTTAAAGCAGTTTAAATAAAGGTTAACTAGCGTATTAGCGGAGTCATTATGAGTTCAGTTCAGTTAGATCAAGATATTGTTATTGTTGCAGCAAAGCGCACACCTATGGGCGGTTTCCAAGGTGGGCTATCAAGTGTTGCATCACCGAAACTTGCCGCGACAGCAATTAAAGGCTTGATGCAGCAAAGTGGTCTAGCCGGTGAGCAGGTCGATGAAGTATTGATGGGCTGCGTGCTCCCTGCAGGTCTTGGTCAAGCGCCAGCACGTCAAGCGACATTAGGTGCAGAGCTACCTCTATCTGTTGGCGCCACCACAGTTAACAAGGTCTGTGGTTCAGGCATGAAAACCGTCATGTTAGCCCATGACTTGATTAAAGCGGGTAGCGCAAACGTTGTTGTTGCTGGTGGTATGGAAAGCATGAGCCAAGCACCGTATTTACTCGATAAAGCGCGTGGCGGCATGCGTATGGGTCACGGTAAAGTGCTCGATCATATGTTCCTCGACGGCCTTGAAGATGCTTACACTGGCGGCGCAATGGGTACATTTGCGCAAAATACCGCCGATGACTTTAACCTCACTCGCGAGCAGATGGATAACTTTGCATTAAGCTCATTAGAAAAAGCCAATAACGCCATTAATAGCGGCGCATTTAGCGATGAAATCACGTCCGTCACAGTGGCTAATCGTCGTGGTGACGTTGTGGTTGATACCGACGAGCAGCCAGGTAATGCTCGCCCCGATAAAATCCCAACACTGCGCCCTGCATTCGCTAAAGACGGCACAATTACAGCAGCCAATTCAAGCTCAATTTCAGATGGCGCAGCCGCATTAATGCTAATGACTCGTGGTCAGGCTAACGATTTAGGTATTGAAGTACTAGCAACCATTAAAGGTCACACCACACACGCGCAAGAGCCATCAATGTTTACCACAGCACCAGTCGGTGCCATGAACAAACTTCTCGATAAAGTGAGCTGGACTAAAGAAGATGTGGATCTATATGAGATCAACGAAGCTTTTGCCATGGTGACAATGCTCGCGATTTCAGAGCTTGGACTCGACGCCAATAAGGTCAATGTTAACGGCGGCGCTTGTGCCTTAGGTCATCCAATTGGCTGCTCGGGCGCGCGTTTATTAGTGACGCTAATTTACGCCCTGAAAGCACGTGGGCTTAAGCGCGGCGTGGCATCACTGTGTATTGGTGGCGGCGAAGCAACAGCAATGGCGATTGAGGTTTAAATAGCGCTAAAGCGAGCGTTAGTAAGACCTCAATCAACACAATCAACAAGACCGGACCCGTATAGAGCCAAGGCAAGTATAGCCACATAATAATAGGCCAAGCGGGTTCATCATTTTGCAAACGTCAGCAATGACATTGCCAAAGTAGGAAGCGATATGACAACTCAAGTAAAGCATTACATCAACGGTGAATGGGTATTAGGCCAAGGCGAAAAGCAAATAGCCGTGACCAACCCAGCGAATAACGAAACCATTGCCGTTGTTAATGCAGCGAACGATGCTGAAGTACTCAGTGCCATCGCCAGTGCTAAAACGGCGTTTCAAAGCTGGAAAGAAGTACCCGTTTCAGAGCGTGCGCGTGTCATGCTTAAGTATCAGCACCTGTTAAAAGAGCATCACGACGAGATAGCCACCATTCTTGCCCAAGAAACGGGTAAAACATTTGATGATGCAAAAGGTGATGTTTGGCGCGGTATTGAGGTTGCTGAACACGCATGTAATATCGCTTCTATGATGATGGGTGAAACCGTTGAAAACGTAGCGCGCTCAATCGACACCTACAGCTATACCCAACCACTTGGCGTATGTGCTGGTATCACGCCATTTAACTTCCCTGCGATGATCCCACTGTGGATGTTCCCTTTGGCGATTGCTTGCGGTAACACATTCGTTCTTAAGCCATCAGAGCAAGATCCAATGACGCCACAGCGCCTAATTGAACTTTTTGAACAAGCGGGCGCGCCAAAAGGCGTGGTGCAGTTGGTTCATGGTGATAAAACCGCAGTGGATATTTTACTGACCCATCCAGATATTAAAGCCATCTCATTTGTCGGTTCGGTTAATGTTGGCCAATACATCTACAAGACCGGCACCGATAACTTAAAACGTGTGCAAGCTTTTGCAGGCGCTAAAAACCACTGCGTGATCATTCCTGATGCGAACAAGCAGCAAGTAATAAATAACTTGGTTGGCGCATCGGTAGGCGCGGCGGGTCAGCGCTGTATGGCATTGTCTGTTGCGGTATTTGTTGGCGCGGCTAAAGAGTGGATCCCAGAGCTTAAAGAAGCAATTGCCAATGTTAAGCCAGGCCTCTGGGACGATAAAGACGCCGCTTATGGCCCGGTGATTAGCCCTGCCGCTAAACAGCGAGTTGTTAGCTTGATTGCGAAAGGCATTGAAGAAGGCGCTGATTGCTTACTCGATGGCACTGATTTTACCGTTGCTGGTTATGAGTCAGGCAACTGGGTTGGCCCAACCATGTTCGACAAAGTCACAACGGATATGAGTATTTATAAGGAAGAAATTTTTGGTCCTGTGCTTTGTTGCATGAATGCTGAAACCTTAGAAGAGGCGATTGCGATTGTAAACGACAGCCCATACGGCAACGGTACCTCGATCTTTACTGCTAGTGGCGCGGCAGCGCGTAAATACCAGCATGAGATTGAAGTGGGCCAAGTGGGCATTAATGTGCCAATTCCTGTGCCATTACCTTTCTTCTCGTTTACCGGTTGGAAAGGCAGTTTCTATGGCGATCAGCATGCTTACGGTAAGCAAGCTGTGCGATTCTATACCGAAACCAAAACTATTACCGCACGCTGGTTCGAGTCTGATATCGCGGTAGCATCGGCACCAAATATGACGATTGAGCTTAAGTAATACTGTCTACAGCCGTCCATTAGCGATGGCAAATTTATTTGGGGCTGAAGCTGATTTTCGTTTTAGCCTTAAATGAAATAACGCTAACTAGAGTATTAGCTAATAGAACAGAACAAGCGACATCGACTAAACCAATAATAACGAATAGAGGTCTGCAACGTAAGCCACTCGCAAGAGCAGCCGTTAGCAAAGACCCAAAGCCTGAATCACCGACGGGTGAATTTAATAGGCAATTGACAGTACAACAGGAGCACTCAGATGGATTTTAACCTCAATGAAGACCAACGCCAGTTTGCCGATCTCGCGCAGCAATTTGCAAGAGAGGAGCTTGCTCCCTTCGCTGCTAAGTGGGATGAAGAACACCACTTCCCTAAAGATGTGATTCAAAAAGCCGGTGAGCTTGGTTTTTGCTCTTTGTATTCACCAGAATCTGAGGGCGGTATGGGACTGTCACGTTTAGATTCGTCGATTATTTTTGAGCAGCTATCAATGGGCTGCACAGCAACTACAGCAATGCTAACCATTCATAATATGGCAACGTGGATGGTCACCAGTTTTGGCTCTGAATCACTGCGCCAGGAGTGGTCTGAATCACTCACCACAGGTGAAAAACTGGCATCTTATTGCTTAACTGAGCCGGGTGCAGGTAGCGACGCAGCATCACTGCAAACTAAAGCGGTGCGCGAAGGTGACGAGTATGTGATCTCAGGCTCTAAAGTGTTTATATCAGGCGCAGGTGCGACCGAGTTATTAGTGGTTATGTGCCGTACTGGTGAAGCGGGCCCTAAAGGCATATCGGCGATTGTAGTTCCTGCTGATGCCGAAGGCGTTATCTACGGTAAAGCGGAAGATAAGATGGGCTGGAATGCTCAGCCTACGCGTCAAATCACCTTCGAAAATGTACGTGTTCCTGCAGCTTATCTATTAGGTGAAGAAGGTCAGGGCTTTACGTTTGCCATGAAGGGGCTAGATGGCGGCCGCATCAATATCGCCACATGTTCAATCGGTACCGCGCAAGCGGCGCTTGAACGTGCGACTCAATATATGAATGAGCGCGAACAATTTGGCAAGCCTTTAGCTGCCTTTCAGGCGCTGCAGTTTAAGCTTGCTGATATGGCAACTGAACTTGTTGCTGCACGCCAACTAGTGCGTCTGGCAGCCTTTAAGCTAGATGAACAAGATCCTGAAGCTACCGCTTATTGCGCCATGGCGAAGCGTTTTGCTACCGATATCGGTTTTCAGGTGTGTGACGCCGCGCTGCAAATTCATGGTGGCTATGGCTACATTCGAGAGTACCCGCTAGAGCGTCATTTACGCGATGTGCGAGTACACCAAATTTTAGAAGGAACCAACGAAATCATGCGATTGATTATCTCTCGCCGCTTATTGGACGACAACGCTGGCGCGATTTTATAGAGCTATTGGTATCCGATTCAATTGATTTCAGTTTAGTAAAAGGAGTTTTCATGACGTTAGCAACAGACAACAGCCTATTGAAAGAACAAATTGTTGGCCACACCGCAGTGATCAGCATGAACAATCCGCCAGCCAATACCTGGACGGCCGACAGCTTACAAGAGCTAAAACATAAAGTATTAGCACTGAATGAAAATAAAGATGTTTACGCTTTGGTGATCACCGGCGAGGGCGATAAGTTCTTCTCTGCTGGCGCGGATCTCAAACTCTTTGCCGATGGCGATAAGCAAAATGCAGCCGATATGGCGCGTTATTTTGGTGAAGCCTTTGAAGCATTAAGTGCCTTTCGCGGCGTGTCGATTGCCGCAATCAATGGTTACGCCATGGGCGGCGGTCTCGAAGTAGCACTTGCGTGTGATTTACGCATTTGCGAGGAGCAGGCGCAGCTAGCATTGCCTGAAGCCACTGTGGGCTTGCTGCCTTGTGCTGGCGGCACGCAAAACTTAACTGCGTTGGTGGGCGAGGGCTGGGCGAAACGTATGATTTTATGCGGCGAGCGCATCACCGCAGAAAAAGCTGAGAAGATAGGCCTAGTTGAAGAAGTTGTTGTAAAAGGCAATGCCTTTAATACTGCAATGGCATTGGCCGAAAAAGTAGCAAATCAAAGCCCAAGCAGCATTAAAGCTTGTAAAACATTAGTGCAGGCTGGTCGCACCATGCCAAGAGCCGATGCGTTGCCATTAGAGCGCCAATTGTTTGTTGAGCTGTTTGATACAGAAGATCAAGCCGAAGGGGTTAATGCCTTTTTGAACAAACGCAAAGCGAATTGGAAGAACGGCTAATGAGTGAGCTAAATATGCAAACAAGCAGTGAACAAGTGTTGTTTAGCACGTTAACCACAGATTCAGGGATGCAAGTTGGCGTCGCGACACTGAATATTGAAAAAGCCCTTAATGCTCTAAACCTTAATATGGTGCAGGCATTAACTGAGCAGTTAACTGTTTGGCAAAGTGATAGCAATATTGCCGCTATTATACTCGATGGCGCAGGTGAAAAAGCCTTTTGTGCCGGTGGTGATGTACGCGCGATTTATCAGGCATCAATTACAACGCCGGGTGAGATCACCGAAGCTGCGACCGAGTTTTTTAAGCAAGAGTACCAGTTAGATTATTTACTACATACCTTCGGTAAACCCGTTATGGTCTGGGGCGATGGCATTGTTATGGGCGGCGGTTTAGGCCTAATGATTGGTGCCAGCCACCGGATAGTCACTGAGCGCTCGCGTATCGCCATGCCTGAAGTGACTATCGGTTTATATCCTGATGTGGGCGGCAGTTATTTCTTAAATCGTATGCCGGGTAAAAGCGGGCTATTTTTAGGTATGACTGCCTATAACATGAATGGCAGCGATGCCTTATATGTGGGAATTGGCAATCACTACTTAAATAGTGATGACAAGGCGGCGCTGCTGGATAAGTTGGCGACATTGTCATGGGGTGATAACGCAGCTTTCAATCATCAGTTGTTGGATGATGCGCTAAGCGCTATGAGCGCGGCATATAAAGCGCCAATCGCTAACAGTGTACTTAAGCAAAACCAGTTATTGATCGATGAGCTGATGGCAGGCTCAATCGATGAAATCTTAACTAAGGTGAGTCAAATTGATGTGAGCACGTTAGAGGGCAACCCTTGGTTATCGAGAGCGGTTAAGAGCATGCTCGCGGGCAGCCCAATTAGCTTGAACTTGGTACATTTACAATCACGATTAAGTGAAGTGCTGAGCCGCGATCTGAGCTTAGCTGAGTGCTTTAAGTTAGAGCTGGGGCTAAGCGTTAACTGCTGCGCTAAAGCGGACTTTAGCGAGGGCGTGCGAGCCTTACTTATCGACAAAGACCGCAACCCTCAGTGGCAATTTGGCGATGTCGCGTCCATTCCTGAAGGCTTTGCGCAATCGCTAATGCAATCGCCTTGGGCTGATGATGTACATCCACTTAAGGATTTGCATTAAATGATTATCTGGTGAGCTTTTAAGCTCACCACCAAAGTAAAAGCTGCGGTGAGTGGTATTGGCCGCGATTATAGAACTGAATAGGGTTCAAACACTCACCAACGAGAACCGGAGTGAAGCATGAGTACAGTTGCATTTATTGGTTTAGGAAACATGGGCGGACCGATGGCGGTCAACCTGATTAAAGCGGGTTTTACCGTAAAAGTATTTGATTTAGTGCCTGCGGCAATGCAGTCACTGGCCGAGCTAGGCGCGCTTACAGCAACAAGTGCTTGCGGCGCGGCGGCTGGGGCTGACATTGTGGTGACTATGTTGCCTGCCGGTAAGCATGTGCGCGACCTGTATGTCACTGATGAAACCAGCAAAGGCTTAATTGATGTGGTTGCACCGGGCACCTTGCTAATTGATTGCTCAACGATTGACGCCGACAGTGCGCGGTTTGTCGCAAAGCATGCAGCCGATAAAGGCTTAGAATTTATTGATGCGCCAGTATCGGGCGGCACTGCAGGAGCGGCAGCTGGTACATTAACCTTTATTTGTGGCGGCAGTGATAAGGCTTTTGAACAGGCACAAAGTGCACTTAATGCCATGGGGGCGAATATCTTCCATGCTGGTGGCCCAGGTGCTGGGCAAGTCGCTAAAATATGTAATAATATGCTGCTGTCGGTATTAATGGTTGCCACATCTGAGTCTCTGCAAATGGGGATAGATCATGGCCTAGATCCAAAAGTGCTTTCCAATATTATGAAAGTCAGTAGTGGTGGCAATTGGACATTAGATAAATATAATCCGTGTCCAGATGTGATGGAGTCAGTGCCGTCATCAAACGATTATCAAGGCGGCTTTATGGTTGACTTGATGGTGAAAGATTTAGGGCTTTCGCAAGAGGCGGCGCTGTTATCAAATTCAAGTACGCCCATGGGCGCATTAGCGCGTAGCCTGTATGTAAACCATGCTAAGCAAGGTAACGGTAAGCGCGATTTTTCGAGTATTTTTGAGCAGTTTGCTCATTCAAAACAGATAAAAAAATAAAAGGTGTTCCAATGGATTTAAAAGATAAGGTTGTTGTTATTACTGGTGGTGCAGGCGGACTAGGTTACGCGATGGCGGAGAATTTAGCGGCTGCAGGCGCTAAGTTAGCACTTATCGACGTTGACCAAGAGAAGTTGGAAAAAGCCTGTGCAAACATAGGGGCAACCACAGAAGTTCAAGGTTACGCCGTAGATATCACCGATGAGGAAGATGTGTTTGCCACGTTCCAATTTATTAAAGAAGACTTTGGTCAAGTAAATGTGTTGGTTAATAACGCCGGCATTTTACGCGATGGTTTACTGCTTAAAGCCAAAGAAGGCCAAGTATTTGAGCGTATGTCGTTTGACCAATTCCAGTCGGTGATTAACGTCAACCTAACTGGATCATTTCTATGTGGCCGTGAAGCAGCGGCAGCGATGATTGAGACTGGGCAAGAAGGCGTGATTATCAACATCTCTAGCCTTGCTAAGGCGGGTAACGTAGGTCAAACAAATTACGCAGCATCAAAAGCAGGCGTTGCGGCAATGAGCGTGGGTTGGGCTAAAGAGCTTGCTCGTTACAATATTCGTAGTGCTGCGGTAGCACCGGGTGTGATTGAAACTGAGATGACTGCAGCCATGAAGCCTGAAGCGTTAGAACGCTTAGAGAAAATGGTTCCAGTTGGACGTTTAGGTCAAGCTGAAGAGATTGCTTCTACAGTACGTTTCATTATTGAAAATGATTATGTAAACGGCCGTGTATTTGAAATTGACGGCGGTATTCGTCTGTAAATCTACAGCGAATGCAGAAAATGGTGTCAATCAATGAGGACGTTTAGGCCAAGTTGAAGAGATTGCATCTACAGTAGGTTTCATTATTGAAAATGACGATATAACGGCTGGGTAAACGGCCGAGTATTTGAAATTGACGGCGGTATTCGTCTGTAACCTCAGTTTAATGTAAAAGATAAAAACGGGCCCAGGCCCGTTTTTTTATGCAATGAATATGGTATTTGAACAATCACTTAGCTATGGGTCATAATAATGAAATAACAAAAGGAGCATGGCAGCCGAATGGATAAGCTAGAAAGAGCGACAAAGTGGTTGATGTTAGTTGTAGGTTGCGTCGGTCTTCTGGTGATCTATTTGGGATTTTTCTATCTGCTTTTTACTGGCAAAAGTACGGCGGCTATTCCTTGGTATATCCTACTGTCGCCTTGGGTTTGTATCTTTTTTGGCTTAAACCAGCGCAAGCAGTTGGGGGTGATTAGATGGTTTGTTCGCAAGTGGACTCGAAAGTAACCAGCTGCAAATTTAGCTATCTGTATCTACCTGTATTGGTAATCGATTTTTACCGATAAAATTAAGATGGTTTTTAGGGACACAAATTTTAGGTATAAAATGAGAGCACTTAAAACAGCATTATTGGCCTTTGCGGGTCTGTTTACGCTAACAGGTTGTGATAGTGATCCTAAACGGAACGAAGCCGTTATGGCTCAATCTGCAATTGAAGGGGTCAGCATTGCCCAATATGGTAGCTGGGCCTCGCCTGTTACTCCAGAAGATGTGTACGATCTTGCCGACGATATTAGCGATGTCCGCGCCACATCCCAAGGCATTTATTTTGTTCAATCTAACGCGAACAATGGCGGAAAGAAAGCTGTCTATCGCATAGAGGCCGATGGCTCTGTGACTAAGCAAGTTTCATCAAACTTCGATATCCGCAGCCGAGTGCACGAATACGGCGGCGCGCCTTTTGCTGCTATTGGTAATAGCCTGTTTGCTACTAAATTTGCCGACCAAATTTTATATCGCATTGCTCCTAATCAAGCGCCATTTCCACTGACTCCCAATGGCACTCGCCATGCTGGGTGTATCTCTAACCCTAAGGGATCACGACTGATCTGTATCCGTGAAGATCATCGTGTTAAAGGCGAGCCTGTTAATAGCTTGGTTGGTATTAATTTAAGTTATGCCGATGAGGGCGAAACATTAATTTCAGGCGCCGATTTTTACTCTGCTCCTACGCTTTCTCCTGACCAGACTCAATTGGCTTGGGTGTCGTGGCAACATCCGAATATGCCCTGGGATGAGACTCAACTATGGATTGCCGATCTTGACGCTAAAGGTGCGATTCAAAACCCAAGGCAGATAAAGACCGAACAACAAGGCTCTATCACACAGCCCTTATTTAGTCCCACAGGTCAGCTCTACTTTGTAGCCGACTTTAATAATTGGTGGAATATCTACCGCCTAAATGAAGCACTTGAGCCTGAAATTGTGCTAGAGAAACAAGCTGAATTTGCTGTTGCCGACTGGCAAGTGGGTAAGCATAGCTACGCTTTTGAAAATGAGCATAGACTCGTGGCTAGTTATAATCATGACGGTAAAGCCGAGTTGATCCGCATAGACACCGTTAGTGGCGCCGTTGAGACCATAGCTGCTAACTTTGCCGAAATCGCCTATGTGACCCAAAATGGCAATGAAGTGTTGTTTGTTGGTGAAAAAGAGACGCCAGAGAAGGGGATCTACAAAATCCAGGGACGCTCGGCGCAGCTAGTTTATTCCCCAGAACTACCAGTAATGGATCCCAACTTTATCTCAAGGGCTGAGAGTTTGAGTTTCAAAACCGGTGGTGGCCAGTCCGCTCATGGTTACCTATACCACCCCAAAAACCCTAACTTTGCTGGGCCTCAAAACCACGAGCCGCCGCTAGTGATGATGTTGCATCAAGGGCCAACTGCTAAGGCAAGCCGCGCCTTTAGGCGGGATATCCAGTATTGGACTAGCCGAGGTTTTGCCGTTTTTGATGTCAACTATCGTGGCAGTACCGGTTTTGGACGAGACTACCGTAATAGCTTATATGGCAATTGGGGGAAGTCAGATGTAGAGGATGCCGTTCGAGCCGCAGGTTTCTTGGTAAATCGTGGTGATGTCGATGGACGTAAACTCGCCATACGTGGCAATCGTGCTGGTGGTTTTACCGCATTATCGGCTGTAGCCTATTACAGCACTTTTGGTGCGGGCGTGAGTTACTCAGGGATCAGTGATATGGAGGAGTTTAAGCGCACTGCACATAAGTTTGAATCGCGTTACTTATTGCGCTTACTGGGTGATTTAGATAATTATAAGCAGCGCTCTGCCATGTATAACCTTAAAGGGGTGAATGAGCCGTTATTACTTATTCAGGGAGTGAATGACTCTCTTATACCGGCCAAGCAATCATTGATTATGTATGAGGCAGTAAAGAGTAAAGGCATTCCGGTGGTGTACCTAGAGTTCAATGACGATGCAGCTAACCGAGTACCACCTGAGAGTAAGAAGCAGGCTTTAGAGGCCGAGCTCTCTTTCTATGGTCAGATCTTTGGTTTTACTCCAGCGGGCAGCATTCCAGCTTTGGCCATCGAAAATATCGATAACCTACGCCGTCGCTAGCTTTTTCACTTAGCAGAACAGGGTTGTTTTAAGCCTGTGAGTATGGCGCAGTTAGGCTGTTCACCACCTTGGCAGTCGTGAATGAGCTGGGCTAATTGATCTCTTAATATACCCAGTTGGCTTATTCGGTTTTCAATATCTTGCAGGTGGTGAGTCGCAACGGCTTTCACATCAGCAGCATTGCGACTGTGGTTATTTTGGAGTTCGAGCAGCGCCTTACAATCTTCCAAGGCAAAGCCTAATGCACGGCAATGTTGAATAAATTGCAGCGCTTCAATCGAGTCTTGGTTGTACTCACGGTAACCGTTGTCGCCTCGTTGGCCAAGCACCAGTCCAATATCGTGGTAATAACGGATACTCTTGACCGATAACCCAGTTAATTTTGCAACTTCCCCTATTTTCATCTTATCTCCTAAAATTAATCTTCATAGATGTTTGACTCTCCCCTTATGGGAGACATTACGCTTCATTCTATAAAGAAACAAATTAGGAAGTGTTCTGATGGCTAACATAAGTTTATATGTACCTAAGATGAGCTGCGCAAGTTGCGTAGCCAAGATTGAAACAGCCTTTGCAAATGCCAGCCGTAATGGCCAAGGTGATATTGCCGCAAGGGTGAATCTGGCCGATAAACTGGTACAGGTGTCGGGAGCTATCTCAGCCGAAGATGCCATACAGATAATCGCAAGTGTAGGCTATGACAGTGAAGCCATCATCGATGCACGCACAGCCGCAGAGCAAAAAGGCATCGATGAGCGTAAAGAGTATCGACTTAGGTTAATACAGGCTTCAATTGGCTTGGGTCTGGGTGTGCCTTTAATGCTTTGGGGCTTGCTCGGTGGCGAAATGATGGTGAGCAATGTTCAGCAGCAACAGGCTTGGGGGGGAGTGGGTGTAATCACTTTTTTGGTGATGCTATTTACCGGCCGGCACTTCTATCAGGGCATGTGGCGCGCCATTAAGGCTAAAAGCGCCAACATGGACACCCTTATCGCGTTAGGTACCAGTGCGGCGTGGATCTATTCAATGATGGTGGTGATTGCCCCCGAGTGGTTTCCAGCCGATACGCGGCATGTGTATTTCGAGGCCAGTGTGATGATTTTAGGTTTAATTAACCTTGGTCACGCATTAGAGCTGCGCGCTCGAGGCAAGACCAGTGAAGCGGTGCAGCGCCTTCTGGGTTTACAGGTAACGACAGCGATACGGCTGACTGACGATGGTGATGAAGAGGTTAAGATCAACCTGTTGCAAGTGGGCGACAGATTACGACTCAGACCTGGTGATAGGGTCGCACTCGATGGTGAGGTTTTAACTGGGGAGACTTTAATCAATGAGTCGATGTTGACCGGTGAGCCCATTCCTGTCCATAAGGTCGTGGGTGATAGCATTAGTGCTGGTACGGTCAATGGTAATGGATCGCTTATCTATAGCGTTACAGCATCGGCTAAAGATACTAAGTTGTCGAAGATCATAGAGTTAGTTCAACAGGCTCAGACTTCTAAGATGCCGATAGGCCGTTTAACCGATAAAATTTCAGCCTATTTTGTTCCTGCTGTGGTCGTTATTGCGATTATTAGTGCACTTATCTGGTATAGCCTTGGCCCACAGCCAGCGCTTTCTCATGCCTTAGTAGTACTGACCAGTGTCCTTATTATTGCATGCCCTTGTGCGCTTGGTTTAGCGACGCCTATGTCGATTATGGTGTCGGTTGGCCGCGCAGCGCAGATGGGCGTGTTAGTTCGTAATGGCGAAGCGCTACAAACTGCCAGTAAAGTCACTACTGTAGTGCTGGATAAAACCGGCACCGTGACCCAAGGCGCGCCAGAGCTAACCGATATACTCATGTTAAACAATGAGTCGGCTAAGAATGAATTACTTAAAAACGAGTTACTGAAAAATGTAGCTTCTCTAGAGCAGCACTCAGAACATCCACTTGCTAGCGCGATTATTGCCAAAGCTAAAAATGACGGTTTGCAGCTAGTTGAACCAGAGCAGTTTACTAATCATCAAGGCATGGGCATAACTGGGCAAGTGAATGGTCAGCAATACAGCGTGGGTAATTTAAGTTTAATGCAACAATTGCACATTGCTGAACCGACAGATTGCGAGCAGCTAAGTGCAGAGCTTGCAAGCCAAGCAAAAACGCCAATATTTGTCGCAGTAGATAAGCAGTTTGTTGCGATACTGGCGATTGCAGATCCAATAAAAACCGATGCTACAGAAGCCATTAGCGCCATGAAGGCGAAAGGCTTGAAAGTGATTATGCTCACTGGTGATAACCAGATTACAGCTAATGCAGTAGCGCAAAAAGTGGGGATTGAAACTGTGTTTGCCAATGTGTTGCCTGAGCAAAAGCAAGCTAAAGTGCTTGAGTTACAGCAAGCGGGTGAGGTCGTGGCGATGGTGGGAGATGGCATTAATGATGCGCCAGCACTCGTGAGCGCCGATGTTGGATTTGCTATAGGAGCCGGCACTGAAATTGCTATTGAAAGTGCAGATTTTACCTTATTGTCATCACGCTTAATGGTGATAAATGATAGCCTGTCGTTAGCTAAGGCCAGTATGACCAATATTAAGCAAAACCTATTTGGTGCGTTTATTTATAACAGCCTAGGGATCCCGGTCGCGGCAGGGTTATTGTTCCCATTTACCGGAATGTTATTAAGTCCTGTGGTGGCAGGGGCTGCAATGGCGCTGTCTTCGTTAACCGTGGTGACAAATGCCAATCGATTACGCAGGGTTAAACTGTAACCCTTTTGTTCAATTGACTGTTAATCGGGCGAGAAATTTTAGCTAAGTATGCTGTTCTGTATTTTACAGGCGAGTGTTTATAGTCAAATTAACTAAAATGTCATCTGAACGCCCCTTTGACAGTTGATAAATTAGGCTAAAATGCTATAGTATCGCGCTTAATTTTACAGGCTTGATGCCCGATGGCGTCAACCTTCGGCCAGTAGGTTGGTACTGAGTAGAACTTGGTATCGATTTACTGGTTTTTGTTTTATCTATGATGACGTTAATCATATAACCAAAAGCGGAATTGTCACTTTGATTACTACAGCTAATATCACCATGCAGTTTGGCGCTAAGCCACTGTTTGAAAACATCTCAATTAAGTTTGGCGGCGGAAACAGATACGGTCTGATCGGTGCCAACGGTTGTGGTAAATCAACCTTCATGAAAATCCTTGCTGGTGATTTAGAGCCAACTGGCGGTAACGTTTCATTAGACGTGAACGAACGTTTAGGTAAATTGAGCCAGAACCAATTTGGTTACGAAGAGTTCAACGTAGTTGATACCGTAATCATGGGCCACGCTGAACTTTGGAAAGTGAAGCAAGAACGTGACCGTATCTACTCGTTACCAGAAATGTCTGAAGAAGATGGTATCAAGGTTGCTGATCTTGAGATGGAATTCGCTGAGATGGACGGTTATACCGCAGAATCTCGCGCGGGCGAACTGTTAATGGGCGTAGGTATTGGTGTTGAGCAGCATTTCGGTCTGATGAGCGAAATCGCGCCAGGCTTTAAGCTACGTGTTCTTTTGGCTCAAGCATTGTTCTCAGATCCAGACGTACTGCTTCTTGACGAACCAACCAACAACTTGGACATCGACACCATTCGTTGGTTACAAGAAATGCTAAACCAACGTAACAGCACCATGATTATCATCTCGCACGATAGATATTTCTTGAACTCTGTTTGTACTCATATGGCTGACTTGGATTACGGTGATATCCGCGTATTCCCAGGTAACTATGATGAATACATGATGGCTGCACAGCAGTCACGTGAGCGTTTGATGTCTGACAACGCTAAGAAGAAGGCACAAATTGCTGAGCTTCAAGGCTTCGTTGCACGTTTCTCTGCTAACGCTTCTAAAGCTAAGCAAGCAACATCACGCGCTAAGTTAATCGATAAGATCAAACTTGACGAAATCAAAGCATCTAGTCGTGTTAACCCATTCATTCGTTTCGAACAAGAGAAGAAATTGTTCCGTAATGCCTTGGTGGTTGAAGACTTGTCTAAAGGTTTCGAGCATAACCTGTTTAAAGATCTTAACATTATCGCTGAAGTAGGCGAGCGTATCGCGATCTTGGGTGATAACGGTGTGGGTAAAACAACACTGCTACGTACTTTAGTACACGATATTCCACAAGACAGCGGTACGATTCAATGGTCTGAAAACTCAGCGATTGGTTACTACGCACAGGATCACGAGTCAGACTTTGCTAACGACATGACATTGTTTGAGTGGATGAGCCAGTGGCGCAAACCAGAAGATGACGACCAATCAGTTCGTGGTTACTTAGGCCGTATGCTGTTTGGTTCTGACGACATCAAGAAGTCAGTTAAAGTGCTATCTGGTGGTGAAAAGGGTCGTATGTTGTTTGGTAAGCTTATTATGCAAAAGCCAAACATCCTATTACTTGATGAACCAACCAACCACATGGATATGGAATCAATCGAGTCATTAAACAACGCACTTGAAATGTACGAAGGTACATTGTTGTTCGTCAGTCATGACCGTGCATTCGTATCGTCACTAGCGAACCGTATCCTTGAAATCACACCAAATGGCGTGAATGATTTCAAAGGCACATACGATGAGTTCCTAGCGAGCAAAGGTATTGAAGGTTAATTAACCTTGGTAAGTAAACCTAAAAAATAAAAGCCCGAGCAATCGGGCTTTTTTGTGTCTTTACAAAGAGCTAATCTCACCACGGAGCGCTTCGCTTTCACTAAGTTCACGGAGGGAAAGGTTAGAGCTTTACTGACCTCGCTGTTGCTTTTCTCTGTTGCTCTTCTTCGCGATCTTCGTGTCCTCAGTGGTGAAAAACTTTTGTCCAAAATTGAATTAACAGTCTTAATAGTAACAAGTACTAACGCTTATTAATCAACAAGCATAAAACCAACTACTGCACTCCACTATAAATAAATATTATCATTTTCATAAGTAATGATAATTTTAAGTTTTCATCTGCGCTACCTATAATCTCTCCATCGAAACGAGTAACCCATTACACAGATAAGTGTGGAGCAAAATTATGAAGATGAGTCATGTAGGTATTATGGTCGGTGATATGGATAAAGCCGTTGAGTTTTATACCAAAGCTCTGGGCTTAAAGCTGGTGATGGATAACACCAAAGTGGTTGAAGAGCGTGAGACTGCGATTGGTAGAATGTGTATTGCCGTGTTCGGTGAAGGCTTTAAAGGCTTTAATATTGCTCACTTAGTGACGACAGATGGCATTGGCGTTGAATTGTTTGAGATGGTTGATCGCCAAGAACGACATGAAGTCGATTTTTCACGTATTGGTATTTTCCACTTTTCACTACAGACAGATGACTTTGCTGGTGCAATTAAGCGTACTGAAGAGTTTGGCGGTAAGGTACGTATGGATATCATGCGATATCACCCAGAGGACGATAGCAAGCAAGCCAAAATGGTTTATTTAGAAGACCCATTTGGTAACTTGTTTGAACTGTACTCTCATACTTATGAAGAAACATACGCCTCTGACTACGAGTAGTTCATTGCGAAGTCGTTAAATGGGTAGGGCATAAACAGACTATGCTGAAATAGCCGGCTTTTAAATTGGTCAACAGTAAAATAAAAAAGGATTAGCACCAGCTAGTCCTTTTTTATTTTTAGCCCTAAACCACCTACTTCAGTAGATGGTTATCATCCATTAGGCTCTGCCTGAAGTATTTTCAACGACGTTATGGATTTACGACTTATAAGTTCACTTAAACATAGCTTAGTAACTTAAGTGATACGTGAGGTTTGCTGATAGTGCGGTGCAAGCTTCTAAATCAGGGCCACAAATGTTCCCTACATTTTGTTGGCATTTCCACCAATCCATGGCAGTCAGTGATTTAGTAGGACTGCTTAAGCGTCGTGGCTGAGGGCCTTTTAACTGTCGAGAGCTTAAAGTATCAGCTTTGCATCAAGTTAGCGGCATTACTCGTCGAATGTTATAGATTAAATAATCCTCTTTAAAAATCATTAGTAAGATTGAGCCGCCGCTTAACTGTTCAGTGCGGTGAAATATGGACAAAAATTAACTTAACAAGAAGATTTTTATAATTAAAAACGGTTTATACTCCCCGGAATTCTGATCACCACTTTGTTTATCTCTTTGGGTGATATTTGCTGTTTTATGTTGAATGAAGATAGAGATGTTTAAATATACCCCCCGAGTTGACTTCCCTTTATTACTGGCTATTTCGTTGTTGATTTTACTAGGTTCACTCACAGTGTGGAGTGCCAGTGGTTTTAGTGAGTCAATACTAGAGCGTCATCTGTTTCGAGCCTTTATTGCCATCGGCGCCATTGTTGTTATGTCTGTTGTCCCACCGCTAAGTTATAAACTAGCAACTCCATATCTATACGCATCGGCGGTAATTCTTCTGCTTGGCGTCATTTTGGTTGGTGATAGCACTAATGGTTCTCAACGATGGTTGGCTATTGGTCCGATTCGATTCCAGCCTTCAGAGTTAGTCAAGGTGGCTATTCCTTTGATGGTTGCTTGGATTCTAGTTGTTGAAGGTGGCCGTCCAGATATTAAAAAGATCCTTATCTGTTTGCTGGTTACTGCGTTTCCAGCTGGATTGATATTTATTCAGCCCGATTTAGATGGGGCTATATTTACAGTTATTTATGCACTATTTGTTTTGTATTTTGCAGGTATGAGCTGGAAAATTATCGGTTCATTTCTCGGCGGTGTCGCGATTACTATCCCCGTTTTGTGGGTGTTTGTTATGGAGGCCTACCAGAAAAAACGAGTCACTCAATTTCTGGATCCAGAATCAGATCCTTTAGGTTCGGGTTACCAGATTATTCAATCATTGATTGCAATAGGTTCAGGTGGGATGCATGGCAAAGGTTGGTCAAATGCTACACAGGGGCAACTTGGCTTTATTCCGGAGAGTCATACAGACTTTATTTTTTCAACTTATGCAGAGCAATGGGGCTTTATAGGCTGCTTACTCTTAGTCGGGCTGTACTTGTTTATTACAGGGCGAGTCATTTGGTTAGCGTACCAATGTAAATCGTCATTCAATCGCCTAGTAAGCGCTGCGTTTGCGCTAAGTTTTTTCTTATATGCGTTTATTAATATGGGGATGGTGAGCGGATTACTACCGGTAATGGGCAGTCCATTACCCTTTTTTAGCTATGGTGGTACAGCCATGATCACTCAAGGCATTTGTTTTGGGATAATAATGTCCCTTTGCTTACACAAACCCTATAAACCATAACAACAATGCAGAGCTGCCGAAATAAGCTTTAAATGTTTAGCTGTTACTAACTTACGTGATCGCGATCTCATACCTGTGGTTGGTAGATCGCTTTGGCAGCACATTCTGTAATTTTATTAGATTAACATCTTTTAATGTAAGCTAGCATTTGTATAATTCCGTTCCGGCTAGAACGCTTAGTTCATTGCCACGTTAATACAAGCCGCTACATGGATATGTGATCAACCCACGGAGTTGGACCGGCGAAACTTTTGTAAGTTTTTAGGTGCTTCATTCTTGTATCAATGGCCGGACACTCAAATCGCTCGACGCTAAATGGCTGGAATATTCCTAGCTCGTTAGTCGACGTCAAATGTCGCTTTCATTTAAGCATTCCCCATAATCTATACATTTGCGACCGCCTGCTATACCAATCTGTATAAAGATGTAATCGCCTTTTAGGAGTGTTTTTGCTGCCTACTTCAGCGTTGAATGACTTCACAAGGAAACAAACATTCCGTTAGTCATTCGCCTTGAATTAGTTGGCCAAAAAAACTCTGAGTAGATCACTTTCTTATACTGTTCGGTAATAACTCTTTATATATAAAAATTGAGATAAATTATGCAGTTGTTGATCAGTTTAGTTGGAATTTCTTTTCTCGTTCTCTGTGGTTGGGTTTTCTCTGAAAATCGCCATGCGATTAAATGGCGAACAGTGCTAGGCGCATTTGCCTTGCAAGCTTCGCTAGCAGCCTTAGTCTTGTATGTGCCTATGGGGCAAAACATTCTAGGCTCAGTGAGTCAGGGAGTTGCCTCTGTCTTAAGTTTTGCCGATGAAGGGATTAACTTTTTATTTGGCGACCTTGCCACTAATAGCTTTGTATTCGCTATTCGAGTGCTTCCTCTGGTTATCTTTATCAGCGCCTTAATCTCTATGCTGTATTACTTCGGTATCATGCAGTGGGTGATTAAAATTATTGGCGGAGGCTTGCAGAAAGTCCTTGGTATAAGCCGTGCTGAATCACTGGTGACCACAGGTAATATCTTTTTAAGCCAAGGTGAATCGCCGCTGCTGGTTAAACCTTTCTTACCTAAGATGACACGTTCAGAGTTATTTGCGGTGATGACGGGCGGTATGGCATCGGTGGCTGGCAGCGTTTTAGGTGGCTATGCGGGGTTGGGCGTTGAGCTTAAATACCTGATTGCGGCAAGCTTTATGGCGGCGCCTGGTAGCTTGATGATGGCAAAACTATTGGTGCCGGAAACAACCTCTCCACAGTCGCAGCAAAGTGTTGATATGAGTCAGAGTGAACACGGTAACGTGATTGATGCACTAGCCTCTGGTGCGATGAATGGTATGCGTGTGGCAGTGGCTATCGGTACCATGCTATTAGCCTTTATCAGTGTTATAGCCATGTTTAACGCAGGTCTTGAGCAAGTGGGCACCTGGTTTAATCTTGAAGGTGTGACCATGCAAAGCTTGCTGGGTTACATTTTTGCACCTGTGGCGTTTTTAATTGGTGTGCCAGTTAGTGAGATGATGCAGGCGGGTAGCTTTATCGGCCAAAAGCTAATCCTTAACGAGTTTGTAGCCTTTATGGATTTCACCGAAGTTAAAGAACAATTATCAATGCATTCTCAAGTGATCATTACCTTCGCTTTATGTGGTTTTGCTAACATTGGCTCGATTGCAATTCAGTTAGGTAGTATCGGGGTGATGGCACCAGAGCGTCGTAGCGAAGTGGCTAACTTGGGCTTAAAAGCGGTATTAGCCGCAACTTTGGCAAACTTAATGAGTGCCGCTCTGGCAGGTATTTTTATTAGCCTATAATGTGGCATCGATTGTCATTTAAATGGTCAGGCGACTTATGGGTGTGACATAACAAAAAGAGCAGCTTAGCTGCTCTTTTTGTTAATTTATTTTATTAATTTATTTGCAGTTATTTAGGCAGCTTTAGCCCTTTGTTCTAGCTAGCTTACCTATTGTTTCTGTATTTGATATTTAGTCATTACATCTTGCGCTACGGCTTGTCCCCATTGCTGGCCAGCCATCATCGACTCCTGCATGATAAGAGGCTGTACCTTGATAAGCTTTTTACCCGCAGGAGTATCATAGAAGTCATTTAGCGCTTGAACTTCCTCTTCTGTTAGGTATTTCTGGTAAATAGGCACAGTCATTTCAACTAAGTCTTCAGGATTAAACTCCGACAAATAGTCGGTCCAAAAGGCTTCAGGGGCATCGGGGATCAGGTTTTTCAGCGCGGGGAGCATTTGATTCATTGCTTGTACACCAAGTTCTCCTGCGCCAGTCTTATTCATCAGGTGTTTTACACTTTCAGCAGAGGCTTGCTCGGCAAAGGCATTGTGAGAAAAGGCAAACGTGGCTAATAGAGGAAGTAATGCGAGTTTCATAATGAGCATCCTGCTAGTTATAAGTGAGTGGAAAAATGGATTGAGACTCGCCGTAAGCGATTAACAAGGCAACACAATAAAGCACAGTAGTTTGAAGTTAAAGGTAAATTTAGTGTCGAGGTTGAATACCGCTTTGACTATGCCATTAAGGAACGGTTGTTAGGGATTAAACTCAATATAGTGTAAGTGTGGGTTGTCGATACACACCTCAAGGCTGGCGATATCATCGAGAATAACCAGTTGTTCTGCCGCAGCGCCTTCGTCTTTAGCTTTACCAAGCTTAATGCACTCTTGCTTAAGCTCATCCCTAACAGTATCTATCGCTACGCCATTTAAGATAGTAGCGTCTTTTAAGCGGATTTTTACTGGATAATGGTATAAGCAGACGATTTCGATATAGTCATATTGGTTACAGCTAATCATATTACCACCTTAGAACTGTAAGCTTGAAAAGAGCTATGACAGCTTACTTTACCTTAACCTGTAAATTATCTCATTGCTTAATAATTAGATAGTTTACACTCGATTTGTCTTATTCAGTGAATGACTAAAATAGGCTGTAGGAAATAGTTACTGGCAGCCGTTATAGGTATTAGTTATAAGTATTATTTACAGGCGTTAGTGACAGGAGTTAGTCATTGGTGTTAGTAACTGGTGTTAGTCAAAGGGATTGGTAACTGGTAAAAGATGAGTCGCTAGATGGTAAAAAGGCCGAGAGGCTAGGGGGGGAGTTCACACAGGGTTAACTGGGTTAGAAACCGTTATTAACCCTATGTGACAGCGACTCAAATTAGCAAGTCGCCAAGTTATCAATACTAGTCATCTATACTAGTTATCAATACTAGTCATTAATATTAGAAGTAGTAGCTAACACTAACGTTAAATAGTGAGTGGAAATCGTCATTTTCATGTTCGATTCCTAGACCTTGTTGGCCACCGATCCATACAGCGTTCTTGCCGTAGATGTGGTCTACGAAGATGTAGAAATCAGAAACCGCAATGCTCATACCTGTAGTGTTAATAACTGAGTCATTCAGTTTAGCATTCACATCAGTATCAGGAGTTAAGTGGCTGTAGTCGTTGTACAGAGTCACAGTACCCCAGTCATAACCGATAGACTTAGCGATGTTAGCAGCGAAGATTTGACCTTTAGCGGCTACTTCATAAGCGCCTTCTGCCATTTTCATCGCGTATAGGCCATTGCTCTTGCTATCGTACTGATCGTAGTCGTAGTCAACCATCTGTAGTTGTAACTGATAACCACTGTACTGTGCATCTAAGCTTAACGCATAAGCAGTAGAAGTACCGTTGTCATCATGAACTGTGTCATATAGCTGACCGTACTCTAATGATGCACCTAGTTGTACTGTTAACTCGTCAAAGTCTAGAACGTAAGACTGACGAATGTTAAATGTGTTGGTTTCTTCATTGTTATACTCAGTACCATTTACGGTCCCAGTATAAGCGTCAGCCGCGTAACCGCGCTTATCAGATGCGCCGTATTCACTGTTCTTGAAGAAGGCGATTTCAGATGTCCAAGCGCCGCTGTTGTAGATAGCTTTTAGACCTAGATCGTAGTCATCTTCAAAGCCCATGTAGTAGTTGATACTTTCCCACCAGTTGTGAGAGATAAAGCTCTTGTTACCAAATGGCTTACCAACAACACCACCCTGGAACTGCCAATCTTCAACACCATCGTAAGCTGCATAGGCGTACTTGATGAAATGGTTGCTTGAAGAGTTTTTGAAAACATACTTAGCACTTGCAGACCAGTTTTCACTAATCTCGCTATCAATATCAAGTTCTAATGCGTCAAATGCGAAGGTGCCGCCATTTGATTTTGAAGACTCATTAGCATCATCAATAAAGTATTTAACTTTAACTGCGCCGCCAATATCCACTGAAGGTTTGAATTCATCTGCCATTACAACCGTAGGGGCGCCAAGTAGCGCTCCAATTAAAATAGATAACTTTAACTTTTTCACTTTTTATTCTCGTTTATAATCCGACATTGGATTTACGGGCTAAATAATATCTATATTTGGGTAGGATATTGTGACTGAATACGCAATCATAGTAGTGACATAGCATCGATTGATTAATATTGTGAACTAGGTGATATTTTGAAGGGAACTTTTTAAGCTTTTCGTGGTCTGGAAAATGATCTTAAATAGCATCATTTCAATAGCCAGTTTATTTGTTGGCAGTCTGTTAATACCAATTAGTATAAAGGTTTGATTGCTCAGCGAGAGTTTAGCTATTTTTAAATCTGTTTTAAAAGAAAAGACCCGTAATCCACGGGTCTTTATGTTGATTTGTCGGCAATCGCTAAATTGCAGTAAAACGATTTTGCAGATAATCAAATACTGCACGGATACCAAATGCTTCACCGCCCACTGGGCGCCCTGGTAATTTACGCACATTGTAGGCCATAACGTCAAAATGGCTCCAGCTAATATCTTTATCGACAAATTCTTCTAAATAAAGTGCTGCGGTAATTGCGCCGCCGAACGGTGTGGTTGCGCAGTTGGCAATATCGGCAATATCGCTGCCAGTCAGCGCCATATAAGGCTTATGCAGAGGCATACGCCACACAGGGTCATCAACCTTTAGGCCTGATGCAGTAAAGCCTGCTGCTACTTCTTCGTCATTACTGAAAAAGCCGGGCAACTCTGTACCTAATGCAATACGCATAGCGCCTGTAAGGGTGGCAAAGTCGATAATCAGTTCAGGTTTGTCGTTGTTGGCTTCAGCTAATGCGTCACACAAGACTAAACGACCTTCGGCATCGGTATTGTCTATTTCTACGGTAATGCCTTTACGAGTGGTGATCACATCACCGGGTCTAAAGGCGTTCGCCGATACTGCGTTTTCAACCGCAGGTACTAGCACGCGTAATCGTACTGGTAAGTTATGCGCCATGATGAGCTGAGCTAGACCGATAACATGGGCTGCGCCGCCCATGTCTTTCTTCATTAAGCGCATGCCTGAAACCGGTTTGATATCGAGCCCGCCAGAATCAAAACAGACTCCTTTGCCGACTAAGGTCAGTTTTGGCGCGGATTCATCGCCCCAAGTAAGATCGATTAACCGTGGCAGATTTTCACTGGCGCGGCCAACCATATGAATCGTTGGGTAGTTTTGCTCAAGCAGTTCATCGCCTACTATTTGACTTATGCATGCACCAAATTCCTCTGCCATAGCCAGCATGATGTCCCCTAAATGTTGCGGCATCATATCGGCAGCTGGGGTGTTGACTAGATCTCGCACCAAAGATACTGAGCGAATAAACTTATTGGCTTCATCGGCCTGAGCCTGAGTGGGCACGACTAACACAGGGAACTGTTTTTGGCTCTTTTTATAACGGTCGAACTGATATGCTCCTAGCCCCCAGCTAAATGCAGCCGTTCTTATTAGCTGTTCATCGCCTTGAAGTTCATATTGACCTGCCGGCAGTTGATTAACTAAGTCGCCACACAGCCAGTATGAATCCTCGCTGTCGCTGACAAAAATCACTTGCTCTAAGTCACCCTCGGCGCTTGGAATTAAACTTGCGCCTTTGCCTTTGAATTGGGTGCTATTAAGCCAGTTTTGAATACGCGGAGCTTGCTGCTCACGCCAGTTGTTGAATGATCCGCTATTGAAAATAGATAAAGGGATGCCAGAAGCACCAGAGATAATAAGGTTGCTCATGTAAGGACTCATTTTTGTTATTAAATTGCTTAGGGGTAGAGTATCAGGCAATACTCTTAGGAGAAAGGTGACGACGGAAATTTAGCGCTAGACTTGAATCTTACTTATATTTAGGCGACTTGTTAAGCATAGGTTGCTAAATAAAAGCGGACCAGGAATTATTTTGTTTGTTCAGAGCTAGATTGTAGCCTTGTTTGGCTAGCGACACGCCTCATATTCGCTTTACGTTCAGACATGTTATTAAACGAGCTAGGTAAAACATCGACGCCGACAATTTTACCAAGTTTGACCACCACAGGTATGGTGACTGGGGCAAAGGGTAATACGGCAAACATGCCTAACCCAAGACCTTTTAGGAGATCTGCAAACTGCTTATTAGCTTGAGTAAGCTCTTCGTTCGAAGCTTGTCTACGTGTGTAGCGCTTGTAGGTGACTAACATATCTTTAGTCTCCTGTTTCTCTTGAGAAAGCGCATCTTTTAACACCAACATGTCGCGCTTTAGGCGCAGCCAGAATCGACGCTTACCGATACGGATAACGCGAATAGGGGCTTTATGTAAGTGGACGTAGATTTTCATGGCGTGGATTGTCGCATAGTCGATGCTTTAAACCTATTTTTTAGACTTAATAAATACAAAACACCGACTAATGTCTAAATACTAACCTGCACGTAGGCTAAGAATATCAGCCAGTACAATCGGGTCTGGATAACGGCAAAACGCTGGATCTTTTTGGTCGATAGCGTAAATCGACATGCGGTCAGCCAGTTCGTTACCTTCGATACCAACGTGAGCGGCAACGTGTTGAATGTTGAGTTTATCTTTTAGTGAGTCATACAGCGCATGAGACTGCTGAATGATATCTAAGTTTTTGATATCGCCAGCAACTTTACGCTTCCAACCCTTGGTTTTCCAGCCGTAAGCCCAGTTTGTGATGCAGTTGATTGAGTACTGCGAGTCACTTAAAACCTGCACAGTTAAGCCTTGTTTAAGAGCATTTTCGGCAATTAATAGTGCTTGATGTAAAGCGTTTAGCTCGGCAGAGTTATTGGTGCCATTAGCGTTATAGAGGCCGTAATACAGCTCTGAAAGTACGGCATTACGATAAACAGCCACTCCTGAGCCCGCTTTGCCAGGATTAGGCTCACAGCCGCCATCGGTAAAAATAGACACATCACAGCGGTTTAGGTTGATATCTAGGCTGGCTTTAGCGGCAGTTTTGGCTTTGGCAGGACCTGATGTCGCTTTTTTAGTCGCACTGCTGTAACTCGGCGCTTTGGCAAAGGCTGCCTTGGCTTCGGCTTCCGTAGGGAAAGACTTATATTTGGCCTGAGGAAATTTGTCGACCTGCTTTTTGGTGTAATCCCAGCTGGTAAAAATACCGGTTTCACGGCCAGCCCATACTACGTAATACTTTTTAGCCATGCAGCTTATGTCCTAATTCTGGGGAATAATTATTTGGCCACCATAACCAGGTAGCCATAGAAAGAGATTGTTATTTGCTCTTCTTGCAGTGTGCGAGCAAGTTAACAAAGAACTCACTGCCTTTACGCTCGGCAAAAGCGATGTTGCGCTCAGGGATAGTCTCTGGCTCATCGTAAGTGGCGAGCGCCAACTCCATGCTCGCTTCACGAATAATATGTAAAGTTGGATAAGGTGAGCGGTTGGTATAATTAGCTGCCGAGTCTTGAGCTTCATCTTCAAAGCAATAGTCTGGGTGAAAGCTTGCCAGTTGATATTCACCTTCATAGCCTTGTTCGATAAGCAGGTCATTAGCGATATCGACTAAGTCGAGATAGAGGTAAAAGCCCTCAAAGCCTCTAGGCAGAATAAATAAGGTCGTTTCAATATCGGTGTGTTCATCGAGAAAAACACACTCATCGATTAGTGCTTGCAGTACATCCTGCATGCGAGACTCATCGATGACGGCATATCTGATACTGGCGCGCTCGACTTCGCGTCTAGCAAAAGGACAGATGTTATATTTCATAATCACCTGTTTTACCCAGTTTTCGGTTTCTGTTGCGTACGCTTGTAATTCGGGAGTGATTACCTGAGTCATCAGATGCTGCCTTTGATAAGTTATGGCCGGATCATAGGTAGGATCGATAGTACAAGCAAGAGCGCCATAGTGACATTAAAGATTTTTTGCTGTTTTTGATTCTTTAATATGCGTTTTAGCGCTACGCCAAATCCTAGCCAAACAAAGGCGCTAGGTAGGGCGACTACAAAAAAGACTAAAGAGATGGTTAATACCTGAGGCGCTAGTGTTTGGCTCATGCTAGTAAAAGCCGCAACAGCGCCGATCCCCATTATCCATGCTTTAGGATTAACCCATTGAAATGCAGCAGCTTGAATAAAGGTGAGAGGAGAGGGAGTATCTTTTCCGTTCATTTTGGCGCTGCTATTAGCAATTAGCCATGCTAAATACAGCATATAACTAATGCCAACATATTTGATGACGGTGTGCAGTATAGGAAAGCTGACAAATACCGCACTTAAGCCTAAGCCTATTGCTAGCACCATTGCAGGAAACCCTATGCAGATCCCAAACAGGTGAGGCAGGCTGCGTTTTACCCCGAAGTTAACGCCAGAAGACATTAACATGATGTTATTTGGACCTGGGGTGATCCCTGAAGAAAATGCGAAAAGTGCAATTGTTAGAATAAGTTCCATATACAGCGTCAATACCTGCTACATGCCCATGTTCTGTGGCTCGAAAGGGCTAAATAGTAAAAAGAAGGTCAATAGTAGCGTGATCAGACTACAGGCGTAAAAGTCTAATTTTTATCGCTTTGCTTATAACCACTTAGAAATATGTTATTTCTTTTTGTTATACGTACTTCATAATAATTTAATATTGAATTTTTAGTCACTTTGAATGGGTTATTAACAACCTTATACCTGCTTGGCTTTCACTAGGTTATTTTTTGACGATGATAAAATAACTGAATCCTAAAGTCATAAATATCATGACGGCTAGGGGCTACCATCACTCATTATCCATTGCGATAGTGCACTCTACGACTTTAGTGCTAACTTTATGTTCTACTGAGAAAATCCTAGATATTTAGATGTTGCTCAAATAGAGGGAAACATATTTAGTTTCGGTTGTTTAGCGTTAACTGATAGCACCATCATGGCTTACTCAGTGACTTGTTATCAGTTTTAGCATGGTGATTGTAACTGTTTAACTGGAGTAAAGTTTTTGACACTTGAATGTTCATTCACTAAATCTTTGTATATGTGCATACTTACCAATATTTGAGTGATTTTTTTGCTTGCATGTGGATATTGTATAAATTATAAATTGGATCATCTTTTTAACGAAAGATTAACAAATATAAAAATATCGCAACAGCAAGCGCGACAAGTAAAACCTTGTATCAGTCTGATTATCACTTCCCTGTATTAGGTGGTTTAACGACATAGTCGCGAATAATTGGAGTCAAACATGTCAATCAAATCATCTAAGTCACAAGCTAGAAAAGGTCAGTTTAAAGTTCATGCTTTAGCACTTGCTTGTTCTGCTATTTTGTTTCCAGGAGCTGCAATTGCTCATAGTGAGAGTGCACCTTCAACTAAAGAAGCATCTAAAGCTCCTCATGGTACTGAACTTAAAAACCGTTTCGATAAAGGTGCAAATGTACCAGGTACACAAAAAGATGCAGAGAAAACACAGCGTCAGAACATTGATAAGAGCCAAGCTAAAAAAGTAGAAGCACCAGCAGGGGCTATTGGTGCAGTCGGCCCTGCTGCTGAAACTGACGCTGAAGTATGTAGCGCAGAACTTTCAGCCTTAAGTGGTCAAGACTTGTTTGATTATGTGAGAGAAGCCGATATTTCATGTATCTCTGCGCTTTATTCACGTAACGATGCAGTATCAGTTGCAGCTTTCCAGAGCGAGAATATTGTTGCTGTTGCAAATCTTACAGCATCTATGGCTGCAACCTATGACAGCAGCACAGGTTATGAACTGCGTAACTTGTTCTATTACTTACGTGGTGCATTTTATATTGAGTTCTACAACGACGACCTAAACTATAGCGACACTCAAGCTGCAGACGCTCTTTATGGCGCATTAGTAGAGTATTCGAAGAATCCAAAGTTGTTTGAAATTACTCATTCAGCTGGCGACACCTTGATGGAGTTCTTTACATCATGGGCGAGTGCCGATCATATCCTAGAAAGTGTGCCGGTGATCACCGATTACTTACAGATGTTTAATGCAGACTTTTTAGCAAGTAACCGTCACCGCGCAGCAATGACGAGTGCATTAACAACTCTTTATTACGGTAGTTGGGCAGAAGATTACAATAGCAAAGCACTAGAGCACGGTGAGCTGATTGATGCGCTGCTTAAAATTGCCACATCTGATTATATTATTAATTCTGATTACCAGTATGAATCAACAGATGCGTTTCATGAGTTTGGCCGTTTTTATGAATATCAAGCGTACTGGGATCTACCTGAAAGCTTTAAAACACGTTTGAATGATGGCGTTCAGCAGTACATGAATAAGTTTGAACGTGCTTCTGCAGAGTGGGCAGATGCAGCGGGTTACCTTGATTACTATAACCCTGGCGATTGTGAAAGTTTTGGCATTTGTGGTTGGGAAGAAGAGCTAGAGCAAGCAGCGCTACCAATTAACTACAGCTGTAGCGATACCATTTATATTCGTGCCCAACAGCTAACTAATGACGAGCTACAACAATCTTGTGATCTAATGGGCGCAGAGGAAGTGTTATTCCATGACGTACTTGGGACTGGCAACCAGCCTGTTGCGGATGATTACAACGAAAGCTTAGAAGTCAACATCTTTGACAGCTACGACGACTACGCTCAGTACGCTGGGGTGATTTTTGGGATCAGTACCAACAACGGTGGTATGTACCTGGAGGGGACGCCATCACAAGAAGGTAACCAAGCCCGCTTTATTGCCCATGAAGCAACATGGACTGAAGATATTCTAGTTTGGAATTTGAAGCACGAATATGTGCATTATCTAGATGGTCGCTTTAACCTTTACGGTGCGTTTAACTACTTCGATATCGATACAGGTAAGTCGGTATGGTGGACAGAAGGTCTAGCAGAGTATATTTCTAAGCAAAATCGTAACGATGGCGCTGTTGATATGGGCCGTTCTAAGGAATATAGCTTAGCTGAGATCCTTGGTAACACTTATAACAGTGGTTCAGACCGTGTTTATAGCTGGGGCTATCTAGCTGTGCGTTTCTTATTTGAAAAACATAGAAGCGATGTTGATGCTCTACTGGTTCTTGCTCGTGGTGGCGATGCCGATGGTTGGTTGACGTATATCGACAACACGATTGGTGAAAACTATAACGATGAGTGGTATGCATGGTTAGAGTCAGTAACAAGTAATAATGACACAATCAGCACAGGTATTGTGCCACAACCTGTCGACTCAGATGGCGATGGTGTACCTGATTCACAAGATGCATTCCCGAATGATCCATCTGAAACTCATGATACAGATAACGATGGTGTAGGTGATAACGCTGATGAGTTCCCTACAGACGCGTCTGAAACTCGCGATACCGATGGCGATGGTGTAGGTGATAATGCCGATGCTTTCCCAACAGATCCTACTGAGTGGGCTGATTCAGATGGTGATGGAATTGGTGACAATGCTGACGTTGATGGTCCAAGTGAACCTATTGAGAATTGTGGTGCAGCAACCATTAGAGATGGCAAGCTAACTCACGATAAGGTTGAGTGTGTTGAAGGTACGGATATCAACTACTTCTACACCTATATCGAAGAAGACAACACACAGCTTTATCTAACTACTTCAGGTGGTGAAGGTGATGTTGACTTGTTCTTCAACCAAGATATTTGGGCTAAGCCACAAGATTTTGATGCGCGCTCAGAAAATGATGGTAACGAAGAGTCAATTAGCGTTATTGCCAACCGAGGTTGGGTATATGTGAGCTTGTTAGCATATCAAGATTTTGAAGGTGTAAGCCTTAAAGTAAGCCTGTCTGATGGCGGCGATACGGTTACTCCACCAACAACAGTTGCAGATGCCTGTGCGACCCAATCTCCATATGGCTATGGCGGAGTTGAGTTTGGTGAAGCAATATGTATTGAAGATGGTCATTCAAGCTACTACTTCTACGTACCAACAGGAACAGAAGAAGTCAGTGTTGCAAGTGCTAACGGTACAGGTAACGTAGACCTTTACGGTAACAGCCAAACTTGGGCAGGTCCTAACTCTTATGAAGTTAAGTCTGAGAGCCAAGGAAATGTTGAAAGCCTAACGATTAATGCTCCTGCAGAAGGTTGGTATTACATCAGTGCTGATGGCGCGCCATCAAGTGAAGGTGCAAGCTTAGTGGTTAACATTAAGTAAGTACGACTTTAACAAGCCAAAGTAAGTAATTAAGCCGACTCTTTATGAGTCGGCTTTTTATTTGGGATTAAAAAATACCTTAGCTAAATTAGCTTTTACTGTCGACAGCAGCTTATTAGTCAGGTTAGGTTAATGTTTAAGGTGTTACGCTGGAGCGAGCTAAAAGAAGGATTTTCAACTTATGATTAAACAATATGTCTTACTGCTATTGAGTGGATTATTACTATTGGCAGGTTGCAGTACAACCGATAGTGCTGAAGCTGAGGTGGCGGCAACGCGTACGACTATGGTGACCACTGGCGATTTGACAATGCTAAGCCAATCTTCAAAAGCATTTTCCTGGCACCCGACTATGTTTGCTGTTCACGCCAGTGATGAGGTTGATAATGAGGTTGTGATTAAGCATATGCAAGCAGCGATTACTCAGGCAATGCAGGCAAAAGGTTACCATTTAGCCAAGTCTCATGAGACACCGAGTGTGTTAGTTGGTTTTGGCTTAGCACTTGAATCTGAAATGAGTGATAAAGAAATTTTGAAAAAGGCTGGCTTAGTGGCAGGCTTATCGACCGCAGGTGTTGATGATGAATATGAAAAAGGGTCTGTTTTAGTTGCGTTATTTTCTCCTTATAATCCTGTGCCAGTGTGGCGTGTATTAGCGCAAGGCTTTACCGATTTGGACAATAGTCCTCTGCAACGTGAGCAACGTTTCGAGCGTTTATTATCGACTATGCTTCAATCTGTACCCGCAGTTTAGTTTCTGAATCTTCACTTGAGTAACTCTATACTTATTATGAGTGATTAAATAAAAATGCCCTGCTAATGCGGGGCATTTTTATTGAGTTAAAATAAGCTATTTTATTAAAAACTTTTAGTAGCTGACACTTATCTCGTAAGAGCCAAATTTACGCATGTTGATTACGCCGGTATCGAAGATTAAATACTGGCCTTTTATGCCTTTCAAAATCCCAGATACTTCAGGGTTTTTATCAAAGTTATGCGAACTAATTTTGGTTGGAAACTCGCTTACTGGATAGTTAATCGCTTGAATTGGTTCATCGAGCTGCGACACTGCAAACTCACCGTGCTCAGAGGTGATCTCTTTTAAACGTTCGCTAATGTGCGGAATAAGCACTTCTGCTTGTTGTTTAAGATCCAGATCGTCAGCGTTACCCTTAAGCATAGTGCGCCAGTTAGTCTTATCTGCAATCATTTCAGCTAGCGCGGTTTCAATTAAACCTGATAGAAGACGAGTTTCAACTTTAAAAATAGGCAAACCTTGGGTAGCACCTTGGTCAATCCAGCGGGTAGGCAGCTGAGTGTGGCGGGTAATCCCCACCTTCACGCCAGAAGTATTAGATAAGTAGACATAGTGAGGTACAAAACAATTAGCCTCACCCCATGATGGCTCGCGGCAGGTGCCTGCTGCATAGTGACAAGTTTCAGGCTTCATGATGCACATGTCGCAACTTGCTAGCTTTTGCATGCATACGTAGCAGTGACCCTGAGAGTAACTCTTTTTGGTTTTCTTACCACAGCTACAGCAGAGGATTTTACCGGTATGAGTGAGCGTAAGTTGTTGACCAATTAATGGATTGAGATCCAATAACTCTTCGCCAACAGGCAGTTGATATTGCACCACGTTATTCTCATCTAAGTGGCTGCGCATTTTTCTTAATGTTCCAAGCATGACATTTCTATTTTTATCAATATTTGGCTTTAGTCTAACAGATTGTTAAGCCACATTTGGAATGGTTTTATCGATTGCTATTGATGAAATCCTTGATTGCTCTTCTTGATTTTATCCATTATCAACGATGTGTTCTTTCAAGCTTAAAGGTTAATAACTTTTGCTAGATTTCGGCGATGCTTGATAACTGCTCTTACTCACTTAATTTGCAAACCACTAGCTTAACGAATTGTCTAGGGAGAGTAACACTCTGTAATGTACATCTGTTCACCTTGAACATTTATTGCTGCGATACGGATTTAAAACTAAATATTTTCAGTCGTTTACGTCTTGGCTCGGGAGTTGCTACACCTTGGCTAGGATGTCCTTTAGTTAGCATGGGATAAGGGCATTAATTATCACTTCAAGGAGATAACCTAATGAACTTAACACTTTTCGACTCTGCTAGGTCATGTTGCCAAACTATGCTCATTGACGTAGTAAGGAGTAAATTTTTTAAACAATTGGCTTTACTGCTGGTTATCAGTGCTGTTCTCAGTCTTCAAGTTGTACGTTCAGATGCTGGATCACCCTCTGCAGGAGGATTTCAACCGCAAGAGTTTGCGGGAAATCCAACCTGTTCCGAATTTTTTAATAACGAAGATTTAAGAGAGCTAAAAGTTGAGCCTGTCTATGATGGTACATATTCGGATTATGATGGTGAGCTATCAGTCACTCTTGATGTACAAAAAGGCGCTAAAACATTGTCGTGGGACCAAGGAGACAGTGCCGTGATCATGCTTGGCGTATTTGTTAAAGGGGGGCCTGGAGGTAACCTTTATAATTACATGGGGTCGTTTACTAGCTCTGATGCTGGTTTACATGCGCCGGAAAAGGCAAGTAATAAATTCTATGGACTCAGTCATATTTCATTTTGTTACATACCAGGTAAGCCCGAATTGAAAGTTAATCTCACCTGTGAAGGCGGAACGCTTGTAGACGGTGGTAGTGCAATTAAATACGACTATTTACTTAAAGTAGAAAATACTGGTTCACTTCAATTATTTGATATTGTTGCGAAAACAGATGTTTCTGACGAGGAGTTTATCAAGGGCACGCTCGCTGTTGGTGAATCAAAAACATTTGACAGCTCTTTTATCACAGATATCAATGGGATTAGTGGTTCTGCGGAGGCTAAGGCTGCTGTTGAAAGTGGCGGTACAGTTATAGCCGGTGATAGCAACGAGTTTGACTGTCCAGTAGAAACATTCCCTGGCAAGTTGAATGTGACAAAAGAGTGCTCCACTGTCGTTGTGCAAAATGGTTACGGTGATTACGGCCTCCAAGTTAACTATGGAGGGGATGTTTGTAACGACTCAAATGTACTTATCAAGGATATCGTGGTTGAAGAGACCCACGGCAATATGACTGAAGTTATTCATATGGTCGACGTTCTTGCTCCTGGTGCTTGTGAAGATTACTCAGGTAACTATGTCCCTCTCCCTGAATTGAATGAGCTTCCTGAAGAGGGGGTTTCAGGCGATATGGTGAGAGCTTTCGTAGATACAGTAAAAGCAACTGGTGACACATTCTTTGGAGAAGCAGTAGAGTCTATGGAGGCTGAAGCGAGTTGTAAGCTTTGCCCTGATTGTCCAGAGTGTCCACAGCCTTAGAGAGTAAGTTGAGATACTTCGTTGAATTGAACCGCGCCCGCAGTGGTGCTGGTGCGGCCGATGACATTCCATTTCTATTGGCATTACTTGAAAGGTTATGCTAGCCAGAAAGTGTTAGCTCTGGCTAGCACTACAGTTACAGTGACAGATTATCGAGTACGACATCATCTCCAATACTGTGAAGGGATTGAGTTAACCGCTCACCATCGAGGGCATCTTTCATACTCACATTAAAATCTGCTCTAAATAGTGCAATCCCCGTATGACTTGCGCTTTCATAGCGAGTACTCATATGTTCGATATTAATACCGAGCGCACTAATCTTATTGGATATTTCATGTACTAAACCGGGTCTGTCGTATGCCACTAATGAGTAACTGACATGTTTATTTTTAGCTGGAGGCTTAGTGGTTTTGGCGTAGGTTAAGGATATTCCGTCTAGAAGCTCTAAACTTTCGATAAGTTCATCCCAGCTCGCGGAGGGGACCTCTAACAGTAATATCGCGGCAAAAATCCCATCTATATGGCGCAGTTCAGAGTCAAGCCAATGGCCACCATGGCGACTGACTGAATGAGCGATTTGTTCTACTAAGCCTTCTCTATCCTTTGCTTGCAGGGTAACTAGATATCTTAACATTTGATATTACTCCATTATTTATCATGCCAATGCGTATATTCTTGCTAGATCTTAAAGAGATAGACTCAGTTTCCCTAGTTTTTAGCACAAAAATTGATGCTAAATCGATCTGCTTTTAGTTCATCGCTGTAACACTAGTGTCATTTTTGCGTCATATAATGCTCAACATTAAAATACGAGTGCGTAGATGTTGTTATAAAACACTATATATCCCTAGTGTTAGCATAGTCGTTAATACAATCCCAGTTAAAATTTGACTGGCTTTATAATAATCGAGGTTCTTAATGGAAACTCAGGTATCTCAGCCTGGACCTGCTGCGAAAAACCTATTGATAAACAATGGTACTTCGCGCAGAGCAATCAAGGATAAAGCAGCACAAATTGGTGTCACCGTTGGTGGAACCATGGTATTTGTTGCGCTGCTACTGATCTTCTTTTATCTACTTTATGTGGTAAAGCCAATCTTCGATAGTGCGGAAGTTGCGCCTGTTGTGAGTGCTGAGTATCACGACAGCAAGCCAGCCTTAATGGTCGGTAGCGACGAGCAAAATGAAATCATGTATCGAGTATCACAACTTGGTAAGGTTGATTTTTATGATACACATACATCTCAGCTATTAAGAACTGAACAAATCAATACACCCGCGGGCACTCATGTGGTTAGTAGCTCTGCGGCCATGCCGAGTGAGCAACGTTTTGCATTAGGTTTAAATAATGGCCAGGTGATTATTGCAGGCGTCGAATTTGGGGTGACTTACCCAGATGATAAACGCTTAATCACACCAAAAGTTCGCTTTTCTAACGGCAATGAACCGTTAACCGTTGACTCTCAAGGACGTGCATTAAACAACTTAGTGTTCGACTATAGTAGCGACAAAATGAGCTTCGTGTATCAAACCGACGATAAAGTCTGGCATCTTTCTCGCCAAGAAGGTGAAGAAAACATGATGACAGAAGAGGTGGAGTGGCTGTCTTATCAAAGCACCATTCCTGATTCTCCGGTCAATGTTCAACAGCAGTTGATGACGCCAGATCAACGTCAACTGATTTTAAGCTCTGATAACAAGCTGTTCATCTACGATATCCGTGATGCTGAAGCGGTGCAATTGAGCCAAGTTCTGTCACTAGGGCGCGCAAACGCCAAGGTAACAAATGTGACCTTATTGGCCGGAGCTAGCTCATTACTGGTGAGTTATGATACTGGCTTAGTACAGCAGTATTTTCAGGTGAATGGAGAGCAAGGGCGTCAATATCAAGAGATACGAGACTTTAAAGGCAAGGGCGATATCAAAAGTGTGGCCTCTGAATTTTACCGTAAGAGTTTTGTTACCATTACAGAAAATGGCGAGCTAAGCCTACTTTACACTACCAGTGAAAGAAAACTCTTCTCCGAGAAATTCAGTCTTAATAATCCAGGTACAGTAGGATTTAGTCCACGTTCAAATGCGCTAATCGTTGAGGCGGAGGGTAAGCTGAACTTATTTAGCGTATCAAATACTCATCCAGAAGTATCTTGGAGCGCTATGTGGGAGAAGGTTTGGTACGAAGGTTATCCTGAACCAATGTATGTGTGGCAGTCGACATCAGGCTCTGACGATTTCGAAGCCAAACTAAGCTTAATGCCATTGGCATTTGGTACCATGAAAGCTGCGCTTTATGCCATGTTATTTGCTACGCCGTTAGCCATTGCTGGCGCCGTGTATACCGCTTACTTCATGTCGCCTAAAGTGCGCGCCATTGTTAAACCGACTATTGAGATCATGGAAGCGCTGCCTACGGTTATCTTGGGTTTCTTAGCGGGTCTATGGTTAGCTCCTCTCATTGAAGATAACTTGCCCGGGATCATCACCTTATTAGTGCTGCTTCCTGTCTCAATTTTAAGTACGGCCTTTGCTTGGCACAAGATGCCAGCCAACTGGAAACAACGTCTACCAGAGACTTATCAAGAGCTGATGCTGTTGCCTGTCATTATTTTTGTCGGTTGGTTCTCATTTGCAATTAGTCCCACTCTTGAGTTGGCTCTATTCGACGGTGATACCCGAATGTTTATCACTAACGAACTTGGGATCACCTTCGATCAGCGTAATGCCTTAGTAGTAGGTATTGCCATGGGCTTTGCGGTTATTCCTACGATTTTCTCTATTGCAGAAGATGCTGTGTTCTCTGTGCCACGTCACCTATCAAACGGAAGTTTGGCACTAGGGGCAACGACTTGGCAGACCCTAACGCGCGTCGTATTGCTTACGGCAAGCCCAGGTATTTTCTCTGCGGTCATGATGGGGCTTGGCCGCGCTGTCGGTGAGACCATGATTGTACTGATGGCGACAGGTAACACTGCGATTATGGAATGGAGTGTGTTTGAGGGAATGAGAACCCTAGCTGCAAACATCGCGGTAGAAATGCCTGAGTCAGCAATTGGTAGCTCCCACTATCGAGTGCTGTTCTTGGCTGCCTTTGTTTTATTTATCTTTACTTTCTTCTTCAACACGATTGCGGAAGTGGTGAGACAGCGTCTACGTGAACGTTACAGCTCACTTTAAACCCATTGTTATGGATGATAAGAAAATGATGTTTAATACAATTTCACTAAATGCTATTTCGGCAGTAGCCTTAAGAGGTTTAGCTAATGGGTAAGTGGTTTAAATCAGGTTCTCCTTGGATTTGGATGACCAGTGGCGCAGTAAGCGTGTGTTTGATTGCGGTACTTGGGCTTTTGCTGCTAATTGCCTGGCGTGGTCTGAGTTACTTCTGGCCTGCAGACATTTATCAGTGGGAGATGAAGAACCAACAAGGTGAGCGTTATACGCTTATTGGTGAAGTCTACGATAAAGAAGAAGTGCCAACAGAGCGCTTACTTGCTGCGGGACATAAGTTCGAGACCGAAGTCGGTGATACCGTGACCCGTTATTTGGTTAAGACTGGTAACCGTGAGTTCGTGGGACTGGATTTCCGTTGGATTTTGGCAACAGATATTATCTCTCGCTCACAGCCTGAAAACATTGCAGTTATCGAGCGCAGTAAAAATGGTGACTTTTATGGTTTCCCTGTGGCGATTATCGAAGATGGCAAGCGATTAACGTCACAAGATATCGAGGCTGATTTCCAATCTCACATCGATCGCGCCGTTGAGCTTAACGATGAAGCACTCGATATTCAAAAAGGATCGATTGGCTCGATTAACTATGATCTTGAGAATCTACGTTTAAAGTCACGTCGCTATGAGCTGGATAACGCATTAACAGAGACACGCAAAGCGGAAATTGAAGCTGCGCGTGCCAAGCTCAACGCCGAATATCTTATTGTAGAGAAGGAGTTCTTTGCACTTAAGACTGAAGCTGGCAGAGATTCTGTGGTTATTCGCGATATGCGCGGCGAAGAAGTGACACTCAAATTAGACACTATCTTAGATGTGACTTACGCCAACCGATTGGGGCTAATGGGTAGAATTGGCCACTGGTTTATTGGTGTGGGTAAGTTTGTTAGTGATGACCCACGTGAAGCAAACACCGAAGGTGGTGTTTTCCCTGCGATTTTCGGCACAGTGTTTATGGTGATGCTGATGGCTGTAATCGTGACGCCGTTCGGGGTTATCGCAGCTATCTACTTACATGAATATGCTAAAAAAGGCCCAATTACTAAGATGGTTCGCATCGCGGTGATTAATTTAGCCGGCGTACCATCAATTGTGTACGGTGTCTTTGGCCTCGGCTTCTTCGTATATATGTTTGGTGGCACATTAGATCAGTTGTTCTACCCTGAAGCGCTGCCCGCTCCGACATTTGGTTCACCAGGGGTGATCTGGTCAGCATTGACCTTGGCTATTTTAACCTTGCCTGTGGTGATTGTATCGACAGAGGAAGGCTTGAGTCGTATTCCAAGTTCAGTACGTCAAGGTAGCTTGGCACTCGGCGCGACAAAGGCTGAAACTCTGTGGCGCATTATTATCCCAATGGCAAGTCCTGCCATTATGACAGGTTTGATTCTGGCTGTTGCCCGTGCAGCAGGTGAGGTCGCACCTTTGATGTTGGTGGGTGTGGTAAAGCTTGCACCGACACTGCCAATAGACATGAATTTCCCATTTGTGCATCTAGAACGTAAGTTTATGCACTTAGGTTTCCATATCTATGATGTGGGATTCCAAAGCCCTAACGTAGAAGCAGCGCGTCCACTGGTATACGCTACTTCATTCCTTTTGGTCTCGGTAATTGTGGCACTTAATTTAACCGCCATCGGTGTACGAAACCACTTACGCGAAAAATATCGTTCGCTTGAGCACTAATTGACGATTATCCTAAGCAGTAGGAAAGAACATGATTTCAATAGATCAATCGGTAATGAAGACTGATATGCTAGACCTAGAAAACTTAACAGCAGAACAAACAGCCCTAGAGATCCGTAACCTAGATCTTAAATATGGTGATAAGCAGGCACTGTTCGATGTGTCTATGAAGATCCCTAAGAAAAAGGTGACGGCATTCATCGGCCCAAGTGGTTGTGGTAAGTCGACGTTACTTCGCTGTATTAACCGTATGAATGACCTGGTCGATAACTGCCATATTGGCGGTGAGATCATGTTACACGGACAGAATATTTACGATAAAAGGGTAGATGTGGCAGCGCTTCGTCGTAATGTCGGCATGGTGTTCCAGCGCCCTAATCCTTTCCCTAAGTCAATCTACGAAAATGTGGTGTACGGTTTGCGTCTGCAAGGCGTGAATAACCGCCGCGAGCTTGATGATGCCGCTGAGCGCTCACTGCGCGGTGCTGCAATCTGGGATGAAGTTAAAGACAGATTACACGACAATGCCTTTGGTTTGTCCGGTGGTCAGCAGCAGCGTCTTGTGATTGCACGCGCCATTGCCATTGAGCCAGAGGTGTTATTGCTCGATGAACCGACATCGGCGCTGGATCCGATTTCAACTTTGACCATTGAAGAGTTGATCACCGATCTTAAATCTAAATATACCGTAGTGATTGTGACGCATAACATGCAACAGGCTGCGCGAGTATCGGATCAAACTGCATTTATGTATATGGGCGAACTTATTGAATATGCTGACACCAACACCATATTCACCACGCCTAAGCAGAAGAAAACCGAAGATTATATTACTGGCCGTTACGGTTAATAGAGATAGGGAATAACTGCAATGGAAAACATGAATTTAAACAAACATATCTCGGGTCAGTTTAACGCTGAGTTGGATGATATTCGCAATCGAGTGCTGGCAATGGGAGGCCTAGTAGAGCGTCAACTAGAGCAGTCATTAGATGCGTTAAGTGCTCTAGATGCTGAGCTCGCTCAAAAGGTGATAGATGGTGACCACAAGGTCAATGGCATGGAAGTGGCTATTGATGAAGAGTGTACCCGTATCATCGCTAAGCGTCAGCCAGCAGCAAGTGATTTGCGTCTAGTGTTAGCCATTTCTAAAACCATTACCGATCTTGAGCGCATTGGTGATGCTTGCGTGAAGATTGCTAAAGCGGCAATGGATAAGCGTTCTAAGAATCAACAACCTCTGCTTGTCAGTATCGAAAACATGGGGCGTCATGCTACCCGTACTTTGCACTCAACACTTGACGCATTAGCGCGTATGGATGCCGATGTGGCGTTTGAGTTGCACAAAGAAGACAGCAAACTAGACAAAGAATATGAAGGCATTATTCGTCAGTTGATGACTTACATGATGGCGGATCCGCGTTCAATTCCTGAAGTGTTAGATGTACTTTGGGCTGCCCGTGCAGTAGAACGTGTGGGTGACCGTTGTCAGAACATTTGTGAGTACATCATCTACTATGTGAAGGGCAAAGATGTGCGCCATATCTCTTATGAAGAGATGGAAAAAGATTTAAACCTTTAAGGTTTTTGAGCATTTGTTTGCCAATCCAATCTAAATGTTAAAAAATCGCAATGCGATTGAGTTCACGTTTTCCATTAAATGTTGACTTAACTTAAACAAAAAAGCAGCGATAAGCTGCTTTTTATGTTTATGCGCTATAGACGAAATCATTAACACGGGAAATAATGTATGGTGTAAGTAAATATTGTGTTGTTATAACCCGTACGTCAAATTCTATTTAATAGCTGAGCTACCCTCTAACAGGGCATTCTAGGGTTTAGCTATTCAATGTGATTTGTGTGCCTTTCACGGTAAGTAAGTGCTTATGTTCTAGTTGACCTTGGTTACTAGGCATAAGGTAATTATTTACCATGATTGGTATTAGATGTTAATTAACCAAAAGACTCATCTATATTAAAGATAAGCCTCTAGGTTTTATGAACATCTCTAAGGTGAGTATTACTTACGGGTTTAACAACAAAAAATAATCCCGCCAGTGTATTTTTATATTAGATAATACGCTTTAACCTCTGGCGGCCCTGTCACGTAAAGCTAGAATTAGTGCGTGTACTTCATTAATCGCGGTAACTATATGTCGATAAAATCGAGTATTAATCCACCTGTTTTTTTCTCTTCAGTCATTTTAATAACTTTAATGGTCGCAGTTTGCGCCATTTGGCCCACTCAGTCACAAGATGTATTTAAAACAGCCCAATCATGGTTCGAGCTTAAAGCTGGTTGGCTATACATTTTGGGCGTAGCGGTATTTCTTATCTTTATCATTTTCGTGATGGTTAGCCGTTTTGGTGACATCAAACTAGGCCCTGATCACGCTGAGCCTGACTACACCTATAAGAGCTGGATTGCAATGCTGTTTTCAGCAGGCATGGGGATAGGCTTGATGTTCTTCGGTGTGGCAGAGCCTGTGATGCACTACATGTCACCGCCTGATGCGGACCCATTAACGATTCAAGCGGCAAAAGATGCCATGAAGATCACCTTCTTTCACTGGGGAGTTCATGCATGGGCTATTTATGCGGTAGTGGCATTAAGTTTGGCATATTTCTCATATCGTCATAAGTTACCTTTGCTGCCAAGAAGTGCCTTGTATCCGTTAATTGGTGACAAAATTTATGGCCCAATTGGTCATGCTGTCGATACCTTTGCGGTACTTGGTACCATGTTCGGTGTCGCTACCTCATTAGGCTTTGGTGTACTACAGCTTAACTCCGGACTTAACTATCTTTTAGGTGTGCCTGTTAGCACGACTGTTCAAGTCGGTTTGATCATCGGCGTGTGTCTAATTGCTACCGTATCGGTATTCTCAGGTCTAGACAAAGGCGTAAAGCGCTTAAGTGAATTAAACCTGCTGCTAGCAGTACTGCTGTTATTGTTTGTGCTTGTATTTGGTCCAACGGTTGAACTTTTGCAAGCATTTGTTCAAAACACCGGTGCGTACTTAAGTGATATCGTCGGTAAGACATTTAACTTATATGCTTACGAGCAGAAGAATGACTGGATTGGTGGTTGGACGTTACTTTACTGGGGCTGGTGGATCTCATGGTCTCCATTTGTCGGTACTTTTATTGCTCGTGTTTCTCGCGGACGTACCATTCGTGAATTTTTAGTGGGTGTATTGTTTGTACCGTCTGCGCTGACCTTCCTGTGGATGACAGGCTTTGGTAATAGCGCGATTGATGTGATTTCAAATGGCGGAACCTATCTGTCTGACGCAGTATCATCTGATGTATCGGTTGCTCTGTTCGTATTTTTTGAGCATTTACCGTTCTCAACCTTGCTGTCGACGATTGCACTGTGTCTAGTTGTTACTTTCTTCGTGACATCATCAGACTCAGGCTCATTGGTTATTGATAACCTGACATCGGGTGGCGATCATAACGCGCCTGTATGGCAGCGTATTTTTTGGGCCTTAATGCAAGGTGTGGTGGCATCGGTGCTATTGTTAGCTGGTGGCTTACAAGCCCTACAAACCGCAGCTATTGCCAGTGCGCTACCTTTCTTAATCGTGATGTTATTGATGTGTTTTGGTCTGTACAAAGCGCTTAAAGATGACTGGCTTAAGATCAACAGCGTTCAGTCTCATAATACTAGCGTGCAGTTCACTAAAACCAATGTAAGTTGGGAATCACATATCGATGTCTTGCTGTCTCACCCAAGTCAGCAAGAAGCCCAAGACTTCTTAGATGATGTCGCACAACCAGCATTATCAAAAGTATGTGAAAGCTTCCTAAGTCGCTCGATTTCGGCAGAGATCTTAAACTTCGACAATCGTGTGCGTTTCGTGGTCCATAGTGAAGAGCATAATGACTTTGTTTACGGCCTACGTATTCGTGCTTATACCATTTCGAATCCGTTAGACAGTGATGTTAGTAATGATGATGGTGATAACTTCTACTACCGTGTAGAAGTGTTCTTAGAGCACGGCGGTCAGCACTATGACGTGATGGGCTTTACTCAAGAACAGATCTTGGCGGATGTGGTGACTCAGTATGAGAAATACTTACATTACTTACACCTATCAAGTTCAGAGTATCTAAGCAGTGAAACTAACGCTTAGTCGCCATTATTGGTAAAACGTTAGTCAGTAATTTGCAGTGAAACTTCCCTAGAGTCAGTGATACAATTGGCTCTAGGTAACAAACTTTAAATGAGAAAGAGCATGTCGACCAATCAAGGGCAAAGTAAGTTAGATAGAGTATTGGCTGAGGCTAGAGAATATAAAGCAAAGCGTGAAGTCGGTTATCGTGAACAGGCGCTTAAACTCTATCCATGGGTTTGTGGTCGTTGTACTCGAGAATTTAACAATGCCAACCTAAGAGAGTTGACGGTACATCATCGCGATCATAATCACGATAATAACCCATCAGATGGCTCTAACTGGGAGCTGTTATGTCTTTACTGCCATGACAACGAACACTCAAAGTTTGAAGAGTTGATTCAATATGGCTCAACCACTGAAACTAAAGTGGAAGCAGCGACTTATAATCCGTTTGCGGATTTAAAGAGTATGCTGAAAAAGTAGTCGCGACAGCTTTTTATCAAAAGTAACTTATAAAAGAGCCGCTTATAGCGGCTTTTTTGTTTTCTACAGGCTCTCGTCTGGCTTAGCTGGCTTTAATCTTTGCTCTGCTTCTAGCCATTTAGCTCTGCTCAAAATAGCGCTATTTTGCCCACCTTGCATCAAGGCTTTTCGCTCAGTTAGACTTTGCCAGATTTGAGATTTTCGCTCATCGCTAGCACTTCCCCAACCGACAATCTCATCGATATGACGATAGCAACCCATACAATAATCTTCATCATTTAGGCCACATTGGGCTACACAAGGTGATTGCTTCATAAAGTAAGGTATCAGATTTGTTGTTCGAATTTGCGGCAGATTTTAAGTTAGCTAGAATTAGCTTACAAGTGAAAATAGTTTAAAGCGGGCAGAGAACCCTATTTATCAAAGCTGTTAATAAGCGATAGTAGACATAGCGATAGGTATTGTAGATATGCAGTGTTAGAATTATTTCTTAGGTATATTTTACCAAAATATTCAATGAATTGTGTGATTTTTGGAGGAGTTATGAAGGCGATGTTTCGCTTTTGTTTGTTAGCTGTTGTGGCAACACTAACGAGCGCTTGTTCACTGTTAGAAATTAAGTTGGAAAGTGGTATTGAACCTCTGCCAAAAGATCAGCTTAACATGCGGGTGTTTAGCCGCGATTTCAGTACCGTTTTTTATAGTCAGGTTGAGAGTGCTGCGGATCTTATCGAACGCAATACCGACAGTATTCCTATCCAGTCTAATACCTTGATGTGGAAAATTAATGCCGAGCAAAATCTGCAGCATACGATTTTCCAAGCCTCGCCAACTGCAGCTATGGTCGATACCTGGGTTTTTACCGAGCAGATGTTACAGTTCTTTGAAAGTGGAGCAGGCAAAAATCTGTTTGCAGAACAGCAGCAAGTTGCTGTAGACGCGAGTATTAAATTACGCGATCAATTCGAGCGTACTATTAAGAAGTTTGGCACCGCCAACTTTAAAAAGAACCAAGAATTTGTACAGCAATATGTTGCCAGCCATCCTATTAAAGATATGGCATTTGCCCGTGAGTCGGCGTTTACCGATTGGTTGGAATTCCATCAAATCAGCGAGTTTGATGCCATCACTACTTTTGGTACTGTGCCGGAAGTGATGAGTGACATCTCGGACAGAATGGCGATGATAGCCGAGCAGATGCCTAAGATTTTGGGTTGGAAGGCTGAGCTTTATGCCTTGCATTCAAATATTAATGCCGATGAAATTCAGCGAACCTTAATGAGCATCAGTGATACTTCGGCTAAGTTTCAGCAATTAATGGCGCAAAGCCCTGAGATGATGCAGAGCTTAGCTGTCGATATGCGTACAGAATTGACGCCTCTACTAGCAGAGTTGAGTGCGACAACGGACGATAAGCTTAATCAACTGTCGGTAGAGCGTCAGGCATTAGAGCTTATGGTTAAAAATGAGCGTATGGCGCTTGAAGCTATGGTGGCTCGCGAGCGTGCCGCGGTCGCTGTTGATTTAGAGCAGTTATCTCAGCGCACGGTTGAAGTGGTGTTTCAAGAGATAACTAAAACGCTAAAGAGCCTGATTTTATACTTTGTACTCTTCTTAGTGGTGGTCTTCTTTGCTCCGCTAGGCCTAGGTGTCTGGTTAGGTAAACGCATGCAACTAAAGAAACAAGCTAGCAGCGCTACTCAAGAGCAAAAAGCCTAAAGGTATATTGCCTTCACATGTTAAACTGACGAGCACCTACTGACGGTGCTCGTTTTGTTTTCGTGGCTTCTATTTTAGCCGATATCACAGCCTACTAACTGTAACTGCCTATTAAAGATGAAAAAAACTGCCGAGCAAACTCCAAATTTTGATATGAACAATATGCTTAATGCTGCTGCACAGCTTAGACAGATCGATGATTTATTAACTAGCAGTCAGGCATTGTGGCGTTGTCGGAGCTTTGAATGCCAACAATTACCTTGGAGCCAAGCGTTTCCTCATTTAGCCGAGGCAGTTTGGCAACTAAGTGATGACTCACTTGAATCAATCGATGCATGCCAACAGAGGCTTAATCGAGCACTGCTACCAGCATTGGCTGCAGATTTAAATGCTCAAGGCGTGCAGTGGCCATTAGCGTTATTTGAGCAATCTGCCATCGGCGCAGAGATCACTGATTCAATAACAGAAAGTCATCCACAATCATTACTCAAGGCTGAGGATGAACCACATTTTAGCGCTCATATTAAAGGCCGTAAGTGGCAGCAGATTAATGCCTTTGTTGCCAAACTACCTTATGAAAATACTCCGGTACTGGAGTGGTGCGCAGGAAAGGGGCATTTGGGGCGTTTGATTGCCAAGGCGCATCATAGAGAGGTCGTCAGCCTTGAGTGGCAGCAAAGCCTATGTGAAGCTGGTGAGCAATTTGCGGCTAAATGGCAGTTGCCGCAAACTTTTATTTGCGCAGATGCCTTTGCAGGGCAAAGTGAGCAATTACACACCGAGCTGCTAGCGGTAGCGCTGCATGCTTGTGGTGATTTACATGTAAAGCTACTGCAACACGCAAGTGAAGCGGGGACTAAGCAGTTAGTGATCTCTCCTTGTTGTTACCATTTAATTCAAGCGAAGCAGTACCAACCGCTCTCTAGAGTCGCTAAAAGTAGTGCACTAACATTGAACCGTGCCGACTTGCAGCTTCCTCTACAGCAAAGTGTTATCGCCAACGATAAACATAAAGGCTACAGATTACAGGAGATGGCTTGGCGTTTAGGTTTTGACGCGCTGCAACGTAAGGTGCGTGGTTGTAATGAGTACCTGCCAGTCCCTGCAGTAAAACAGAGCCAGTTAAATGGAGGCTTTAGCGATTTTTGTTTATGGGCTGCAGAGGCGAAAGGGGTAATATTAGCAACTGATATTGATTTTCAAGCCTATCAGGCAATTGGTGAGCAGCGTCAACGCTTAACTCGGCGAGTTGATCTGGTGGCTCATCTTTTTAGGGCTCTACTTGAGCAGTGGCTATTACTTGACAGAGTTTGCTTTCTTCAAGAGCGAGGTTACAAAGTTGAGCTGAGTGAATTTTGTTCAAACAGTATTACACCACGAAACGCGTTAATTCACGCATTTAAATAGAATTTTCACAGTAATTTAATTTAATCTTGTCGTAACAAATTGTTTATTAAGTTGTAATTAAGTTAGCTGTGATTGAATCCGCCGCCAGAGTGACGCCATTTTACGAGTAAAGCCTAGGTTCGATTGGATTAAAACATCTCAGCAATGAGGTTTTTTATTGAATCATCGGCTTTTTCTTGCTCAAATGGCTGGTTAATAATAAATAACAATCTAGATAGGCTGTAAATCCGCCAATCTTGTGAGCGATTAAAAGCAGTTTCATGAAATATTCCCGCGTTTTTATTAATAGTATGGCCTACGAGCTAGCGCCTGAAGTTGTGTCGACTTCGGAACTAGAGTCTCGTTTAGCGCCTTTATACCAAAAATTCCGTATTCCAATGGGGCAGCTTGCCACCTTAACCGGGATCCATGAAAGACGCTGGTGGCCTAAAGGGCACCGTTTATCCGATGGTGCTCTAGCCGCGGCCCATAAGGCTATCGATGAAACGGGCGTACAGATCAGCGATCTGGGCGCAGTAGTCTATACCGGAGTGTGTCGTGACCAACACGAGCCTGCTACGGCATGTCGTATCGCTGCAAAGCTTGGAGTCTCTAAAGACACCGCGATTTACGATATTAGCAATGCCTGTCTTGGCGTGCTTTCCGGCATTTTAGATATCGCAAATCGCATCGAGCTTGGCCAAATTAAAGCCGGTCTGGTAGTTTCTTGTGAATCGGCTCGTCATATTGTTGATATCACAATCGATAAGATGCTGGCTGAGCCTACCATGCAAAATTACGCCCAGTCTTTGGCAACCTTAACCGGTGGCTCAGGTGCAGTGGCGGTATTGCTTACAGATGGCAGTTTAAATCTCAAAGGTAACCGTCATCATCAACTTCTAGGGGCAAGCCACTTGTCAGCACCTGAACACTACGACTTGTGTCAATGGGGCTTAGAAGAAGCGGGTCCACAACTGTACCGTGAGTTTATGCGTACCAATGGCGTGGCATTGCTTAAAGAAGGCGTTGAGCTTGCTCGTCATACCTGGAGTCACTTCCTTGAGCAGCGTAACTGGTTGGTTGAACAAGTCGATAAGGTTATCTGCCATCAGGTTGGCGCCTCAAACCGTCGTAATGTTTTGAATGCGTTAAACATCCCAGAAGAAAAAGAGTTTCCAACCTATAAGCTCCTTGGCAACATGGGCACGGTTTCACTGCCTGTTACTGCGGCAATGGCTCACGATCAAGGTTTCTTGAAAAGTGGCGATCAAGTGAGCTTCTTAGGCATAGGCAGTGGTTTGAACTGCATGATGTTAGGCCTTAAGTGGTAATAAAATTAAGCCTACGGCTTATTGCGTAGGCTTTTTTATTTCCTCGGCTAACCCAGTTACACCTTAAGTATAAGAATGATAGGAAACGTCATGCTAGACACCCTGCACCCATTTAAGCGCAATTATTTAGACAGAAATGGCAACAAGCTACAGTATGTGAACGAAGGCCAAGGTGAGCCAGTAGTTATGGTTCACGGCAATCCTAGTTGGTCTTTTTATTACCGAAACCTTATTAGCGCATTAAGCGATAAGCATCAGTGTATCGTACCGGATCATATTGGTTGCGGCTTATCAGATAAGCCTGACGACAGTGGCTATGACTACACCCTTAAAAATCGTATCGATGATCTAGAAGCCTTACTCGAACACTTAGGTGTAAAAGAAAATATCACTCTAGTCGTACACGACTGGGGCGGCATGATAGGCATGGGCTATGCGGCGCGTTACCCTGAACGCATCAAGCGTTTGGTTATTCTCAATACCGGTGCCTTCCACCTACCGGTTAGCAAGCCGTTCCCATGGGCGCTATCAATTTGCCGTAATACCATGTTGGGTACATTCTTGGTTCGTGGTTTTAACGCTTTTTCATCGGCAGCATCTTATGTTGGCGTAAAGCGTAAGCCGATGCATAAAGACATCCGTGAAGCCTATGTCGCACCGTTTAACTCTTGGGCTAACCGAATTTCAACTTTGCGTTTTGTGCAGGATATTCCGTTAAAGCCAGGCGATCGCAACTATGATTTGGTATCTGATATCGCTGCGAGCTTAAGTCAATTTCAAAATGTGCCAACAGTGATCTGTTGGGGGCTACAAGATTTTGTATTCGATAAGCACTTCTTAACTGAGTGGAAGCAGAGAATGCCTCACGCAGAGGTGCATGAGTTTGCCGATTGTGGTCACTATATTTTGGAAGATGCCAGTGACGAAGTGATTGGCCACATTAAAGCCTTTATGGAAAAAACTGAAAAGCAAACTCCCACAGAATCGGTAGCTTAAACTTCATGGTAAGTCAGTTGATTCAAAACAATGACGGCGCAAACTTGTGCCGTCATTTAGTTAGTGCTGCCCAGTCAATTCCCAACTCACTGGCGGTTGCAGTACAGCAAGCCAATGGAAAATCTGTCGCTGGCTTGCATTATCAAGAGATGGACTTTCAAACCCTCAATGCCAAAAGTGACGAGCTAGCTAGCGCGCTGGTAAACCACGGCTTAACGCCTGGCATGAAGGCGGTGTTGATGGTCACGCCTAGCATAGATTTCTTCTGCTTAACCTTTGCGTTGTTTAAGGCTGGTATTATTCCAATCTTGGTTGATCCCGGCATGGGGGTTAAAAACCTTAAGCAGTGTTTCATTGAGGCAAAACCCGATGCCTTTATTGGGATCCCCAAAGCACATATTGCTAGACGCTTATTTGGCTGGGGCAAGCCTACGGTTAAGCACCTGATTAATGTAGGCGGTAACGCTCTGGCCAAAGTACTCTCAGGCGGCATTAGTTTAGAGAATTTATTAAAGGCCAATTCGTCGGCAGCAACAGAGCCATTTAACATGCAGTGGCTCGATAAAGACGCCATGGCGGCAATTTTGTTTACCAGTGGCAGTACTGGTACGCCAAAGGGGGTGGTCTATTCCCATAAGATGTTTGAAGCGCAAATTACCGCACTTAAACATGATTACGCTATTAGACCTGGTGAGCGAGACTTAGCCACTTTTCCACTATTTTCATTGTTTGGCCCAGCTCTAGGTATGGCATCTATCGTGCCAGATATGGATGCCAGCAAACCTATTACCGCTAACCCTGAGTTTATCTTTGCTGCTATTGCAAAGTATCAATGCAGTAATATGTTTGTGAACCCAGCTTTGATAGAGCGTCTCGGTCAAGCTGGCGCAGTTAATCAGCATAAACTTAGCAGCATTAAACGCGTGATTTCAGCGGGTGCTCCAGCGACTATATCGTCGATTAAACGCTTTAGTCAGATGCTAAACCATGGCGTTGAGGTGCTTAACTCCTACGGCGCGACCGAATCGCTACCTATTAGTAAAATTGGCAGTAAGGCGTTGTTTGATACCACAACAGAGACAAATAACGGCGGTGGAATTTGTGTCGGTAAGGCTGTCGATGGCGTCGATATCGCCATTATTAAGATTGATGAACAGCCGATTGAGCAATGGGATGACAGTTTACGTTTACCAGCCGATGCCATTGGCGAAATCGTTGTAAAAGGCCCTATGGTGAGCCGTAGCTATTATCAGCGAGACAGCGCAACCCAAGTGGCAAAAATCCAAGATGGTGACAGTATTCGCCACCGCATGGGTGACTTAGGTTACCTCGATAATGACGGCTTACTGTGGATGTGTGGCCGCAAGGCTCATCGAGTCGATGCTGATGCTTTACCTGCAACTAATAATACAGCCAAACGGTATCACTCTATTCCTTGTGAGCGTATTTTTAATACCCACAAGGATGTGAAGCGTAGTGCTTTAGTGGGGGTGATGGTGGCAGGTAAAGTCACGCCGCTTATCTGTATAGAGCTTAAGCAATCTGTTGCCTGCACGCTATCGGCAGTGCTTTACAGTGAGCTTAGAGCAATTGCAGAGCAGCATGAGCAGACTCAAGGGATTGAGCGCTTTCTCATTCATCCTGACTTCCCTGTAGATATTCGCCACAACGCTAAGATTTTTCGTGAAAAGTTAGCTGTTTGGGCGCAAAAGCAGATAAAGGAGTAGTGTATTTTGTCATTCGCTATCAAGCATCAAACTCCTGCACTGGACGACTATTTACCTCAAGAGCAAGCCGCACTTTTAGCACTTAAGCAAAATGTGACTCGCGCCTTTGTGACTGGTGCGGGAGGCTTTTTAGGTAAAGCAATTTGTGAGCGGCTGTTAGCCGTTGGCATTGAGGTTATAGGCTTTGCTCGCGGAGAATATTCTGCATTGAGCGCCATGGGCGTGAAGATGGTAAAAGGAGATATTGTTGATGAACGCGCACTGCTCGAGGCTATGGGAGGCTGTGACTTGGTGTTTCATGTTGCTTCGAAAGCCGGAGTTTGGGGCAGCAAACAGAGTTACTTCTCACCCAATGTTGATGGTGCTCGGCATGTTATTGATGCCTGTAAAAGCTGCAATGTTGCACGTCTAGTTTATACCAGCACCCCGAGCGTGACTTTTGCAGGTGTGGATGAGGCGGGTAATGATGAGTCTGCGCCTTATGCTGAGAGGTATCTTAATTATTACGGTGAGTCAAAGGCAATAGCCGAGCAGATGATGCTCAGCGCCAATGGCGATGAGCTTGCTAATGGCAAGCTTTTGGGGACTACAGCGTTAAGGCCACATCTCATTTGGGGGCCAAGGGATCCACACCTAGTGCCACGAGTGATTGAGCGCGCCGAGGCGGGCAGGCTCAAACTGGTAGGAAATGAGGATAAGTTAGTCGATACCATCTACGTGGGTAACGCGGCATATGCACATATTTTGGCGGCATTAACACTGAGTCAAAATGACAAAGCGAACCAGGCCGCTTGCGCGGGGAAAGCCTATTACTTGAGTAACGATGAGCCGATCACAATGGCGGCCATGCTCAATAAAATACTTGCCTGTAAAAATCTACCGCCGGTGACTAAAAGGGTACCAAGCCAGATTGCTTATATTGCTGGCTGTGTCCTTGAGTCTGTATATGTTTTGCTAGGTAAAAAAGATGAACCCATCATGACCCGCTTTGTCGCAAAGCAGCTTTCGACTAGTCACTACTTCAATATTAGCGCCGCTAAACGCGATCTGGGCTACCAAGCATTAGTCAGTATCGATGAGGGAATGGTGCAGCTTAAGGCGTCTTTACAATAAAGCAGGCCTAGATAATACTCGAAACTCATGAATGTAAAAGCAGCAATATATTTGCTGTTTTTTTATTGGGAAAATAAGATTTGTTTATCAACTGACTGATATAAAGCTATATTATGTTTTAACTGAGTTGTGGTCTGCTCAATATTCACCTTGTTGGTGACCCTATGTGTGAATTGGTTTTGCACTTTTATAATAGGCTAGACTGACTGGTTATTAATAGCGTTTACGATTAATTTACTATATGAGTGGATATTAAAAAAGCATTGAGATTCATGGAGGAGTTATGAAATCGTTTTTGGTGTTGTTAAGTCAGGTTTTGCTGGCATTTGTTGTTATTTGCACTCCCTTGAAGGCTGCTGAGCAGATTAACCCATTCATTGGCAGCTGGAAGTTAATTTCCGGAAAGTACTTAGATGGTAAAGGCCAATGGGTTGAATACGCAGATCTCAAGCTCAGCTCAATCAAGGTGATCTCCGCTAATCACTTTAGTTTCACAACGATGAAAAATATCGGTTCCGAGGCGAAGCCCGAACTTGAGTTCTGGGCGGCTGCCACTGGTTATTATCAATTTACGGCTACTGATTATATTGAATATCCGCATTTGAATTCATTTGGTGTAAAAGCAGGAGAGTCCTTCGCGTTTACTTATATCATAGAGGGAAAAGAGTGGCGCACAGAGCGCACAGAAAATGGTGAGTTGAAGGAGCAAGAATTCTGGTTAAAGCTGGACTGATCCTTTAGCCACGTCTCTGTACAAGGTAAATAACAAGCTAGCCAAAAATAAAAGACGTAGCATTGATAAAATGCTACGTCTTTTATTCTTTAGTACTAATCACTTAGTGATTAGAGCAATCTGTCTTTACCAAATGTCTCGTGGTAGGCAATCATAAAGTCTTCACGAATAAGCTGCTCTAAATGAATGGCGCGTTCAGTAGGACAGAAAATCATAATATGCACAAATTGCTCACCGTTTATGCCGCTACTGATATGAATATGCGGCTCTGAGCCCGGTAAGTCGACACCTGCGTGTTTTTCAATTACACCGTTATAACGTTTGGCTACTTCATTAAAGTCTTCACAATGGGCTTCAATCTTCTCGTGTAACTCAGGAAACAGCGGGTACAAATTCACAAATTCAACTACGGTAATACAGAAGTCATGATAAACATAGCGTTTCATAAAGTTGAGATTTTTAACCGCATAACTAAAGAACATACTATTAGGTAGAGTCGCGGTTTTACCGGTGAAGTGATATTGACCATGGTGTAAATCAATTTCTTGAATAACCGTTGCCATTAAGTTGTGCTCAATCACTTCACCACAGATCTTGCCAACCTCAATCCAGTCACCAATCACAAATGAGCGTGAACTGGCTCTTTGGATTGAGCCTGTAAAACATAGAATAATTTCTTTTGATGCGACCACAAAGGCAATAGCAATTGCGGTTACTGATAGGGCAAATTTATTGATCTCGGTTTGCCATAACATAAATAAAATAACGATGATTAAGATGAAAGTGCCGTTTTTGGTGCGTGACATCCACTTACGTTGGACTTCAGTTAAGAATGCTACATCACCGCGGATTTGGGAAATGACCAGACGCTTAATCATTGAGATTAAGACAATAACGAGTACGGTTAGTAGCAGTTTATGGTTTAACAAAAAATCCACTGCGATGGTAAGTTTATCCACGAAACCCTCTTTCGACGCTTGTAAATGGTTGCAATGCTGGTAGATAAATCGTCGTCAGTGAGTGATTTAATCTTTATTGCAGATAATAGATAACTCTAAGGTTATCATAGATAAAAAACAAGTTAGTCACTACTGGACAGATTACTCGATAGAGATTGAATTAAACTGTCAATTTGAAAATGTTTGCTGTCACTAAGGAGTCAAAGCGAAATGTGTCCACCTGCGACTTTACCAGTGCTATACACTTTGCGAAATTGCCCCTACGCGATGCGGGCTAGAATGGCGATTTATGTGTCAGGTCAATCGGTACAGCTTAGGGAGTTAGTGTTAACCGATAAGCCCAGTCAATTGCTTTTGGCTTCTCCTAAAGGCACAGTTCCTGTTTTAGTACTCCCAAGCGGTGAGGTTTTAGAGCAGAGCTTAGATATTATGTTGTGGGCATTTGAACATGACGACTCAGCTAATTATCTAATGTCATTCGATCTTACTCTGCGGGATGATATGTTCGACTTGATAGCGCTTTTTGATACAGACTTTAAGCAGAGTTTAGACTTGTATCGCAGCGCTAAACGTTATCATGATCAAGATTTGCCCAGTGCTCGACAGGCCTGCGAGCGTTACATATACATTTTGGAGCAGAGGCTAACAACCAATCCATATCTATTTACCACAAGCCCCAGTCTTGCCGATCTCGCCATCATGCCCTTTATTCGCCAATTTGCACGGGTTGAACGCCAATGGTACCTAGCTTCTCCTTACCCGAATGTTAGGCAGTGGTTAAACAGCTATCTGCAAAGTCCAATGTTTAGCAAAGTCATGGCTAAATACCCATTATGGTCACAGCTTAGAGAGCAGGTCATTTTTTCGAATCGAACTTAGTTTCTTTTATATGGTTTTACGCTTTTTAGTGCGCACGGAATTAGCATGTTGAGCGCTAGGACGGATGTTATGCTTTACTTAGAACATCTCTCTTCTTTAAACAATTATTTACTGAAAAAAACGCTTACAGGCGTATCCTATCGGGATAATTATTGTTGAATTTTAAATGTTCTGTGAACCAAGATTTTCGGGGGAAAGTCGATGAGTGATAAGCAACAAAGTCATACTGAAGTGGTAACCATTTATCAAGTGTGGGATAAACCTGTGCGCATATTCCATTGGGTTAACGTGATTCTAATCACTTGCCTGATGTTTGTCGGTTTAGTCATGTTGTTTAAAGCCGAGCTTGGCATAAGCGGCTTAGCAGCGAAGATAAAACTTAAAGAGGTGCATATTGTTATTGGCTATCTTTTTGTCATTAATCTGTTTGTACGTTTGATATGGGGCGTTATCGGTAATGGTTATGCCAAGCTTTCGCATATCAGGCCTAGTTTTAAGGCTGCAAGTGATTATCGAAAAGCATTAATGGCGGGCAAGAATCCACAGTATTTAGGCCACAACCCGCTCGGTAAGCTTGCTGTTAGCGTGATATTTGTATTACTAATAATTATTGCTGCAACGGGATTATTCAGAGCCGGAACCGATGTTTTTTATCCGCCTTTTGGCTCGACAATCACTAGTTATATTGCTGCCGACGGTGTCGATCCTATCTCGCTAAAACCCTATGATGATACTGGAGTTAACTCTGATAAAGTTGCCCAGATGAAGCCTTATAAGAGTTTGGCGGGAAAGGTACACTTATATAGTTCTTATTTGTTGATGCTACTGATTTTTATTCATATTATTGGAGTAGTCATCGCTGAAGTTAAGCATCAGCCAGGTATAGTTTCTGCTATGTTCTCAGGTAAGAAACGACTTGAAGATAAGCCTGTCGATGAGTAAGAGCTTTAATCGCGATTAGTCAAAGAGTCGAAATAGACAATGCCCATTTTAGGTGTAATGCCGATAAGTTAAGCCCAAAGCTGATTCAAAACAGAGTGCTAAGAACCCAGCACAAACAGGGCTCTTTGCTTTACAGGCCATAAACCACGAAGCGCTCACTTCGTTTGCTACACAGAGGAAACGAAGAAAAGAAAAAGCTTGGGCTAGCTTTTCTTCGTGCTCTTCGTGTCCTCAGTGGTCGATTCTTATCTTTCTAAGTAACCCAGCTTTCTCTGAGTAAGTCCTTAAGTGAACGGCATTGGCCATTAAAGTGGGCTTTTAGTTTTCACTCATAGCCAGATCTTAGCGCGATTGAAACTCAGGGCGGTAAGCTTGGGGCAATTCAAAGACTTTATCTTCACCTGTAACGGGGCAAGCAAAGCTTAAATGGCAGGATGTGAGCTGCAAGTTAGGCGTGAGCTCGCTGCCATTACCATGCTGCCTATCACCGACCACGGGGTGGCCAAGGCTCGCCATATGGATTCGAATTTGATGCTTACGACCAGATTCAATTTTTACCTGCACTTTGGACTGGTTAAGTTCACTGTTGTACTCAAGAATATGGGCATGAGATAAGGCTTTTTTATTATCGACATCGGTATCTATGCTGATCTGACCATCGGGAAATTGGCCTTCAACAATCACCTGATAAAACTTATCTAGTGCACGGGTCTCAAAGAGTTTGGCAATAGCGGCAGTCACCTTTTTATTATGCCCCAGTACAATAAGGCCTGTTGCGGCTAAGTCGAGTCGATGAATAATATACGCGTTACGAGTAGGTGTTAGCTGAGTTTCTATAAAGCGATTAATGGTGGTGTGGTCGCTCCATTTCGACCCTTGGCAGCGCATACCAAAAGGTTTGTACCAAATACTATACTGCTGTTGATCAAACAAGAGCTCTGCATCGGCCACGGTTTCATCTAAGACGGCTTGGTTGTAATAAAGATGCAGTTCATCGCCAGCCTTTAAGGCTTTTTTTGCGCGGCGAAGTCGATTGGTTTGTTTACCATGGCCATGCCAAACCGCTCCTTTTTGCATCGCTTGCTTAATAACTTGCTTAGATAAGCCCGTTTCTTCAGCGAGCAAGCTTGCCGCATCAACATCGCTAGATTGCACTTTGATATGAGTTTCTATTTTTAACGGGGTCATGATTGAGTTTCGCAGCAAAGGGTTATTGAGCAAGTCGGTAATTTTACACTATTAGCAGACGTTTGGCTCTTGCTTCACTGTTTTCTATTAAATGTCGGAACAATGAGTAAAACGTCTAATCGCAGCAATACTTTTTTGCGGCTAATGGGCGGTTCTAATGTGATGAAAATTTAATGCAAATTGTCTTGTTCTTGCTAACTGCTAGGCTTAGTGTTTAATTTAGTATTTAGTCATATTTTAGCCGTGATGCGCTACACCGGATTCAACTTTATTCAGTGGCCATTACCTCATCGACAATAAATGGAGCGATTTATGGATACGCAATTATCATTGAGAGTAAAGCATTGGATACAGAGCGATCCCGATCCCTTGATGCGACAGGAGCTGCAATCACTATTAGACTCAGATAATAGCGCAGAACTCGAAGCACGCTTTGCAGGACGGCTGGAGTTTGGTACCGCAGGGCTGCGTGGTGTGGTTGGTGCGGGTCCTACTCGCATGAATCGTTTAGTCGTTCAGCAAACATCAGCCGGCCTTGGCGCTTATTTAAAGGCGCAAATTAGTGATGTTGCTACCCGAGGTGTGATTATTGGTTACGACGGCCGTCATGATTCCAAACAGTTTGCTCACGATGCGGCCGGTGTATTAACCGCAATGGGGATTAAGGTTTACTTAACCGCTAATGTTGCAGCCACTCCGCTGGTGGCTTTTGGTGTGTTACATCTTGGTGCCGCAGCGGGCATAGTCGTTACCGCTAGCCACAACCCACCACAATACAATGGCTATAAAGTCTATTGGGGCAACGGCGCGCAGATCATCCCGCCACATGATAGTGGTATCGCCGCCTGTATCGATAAAGCCGCGACCGCTGCGATAGCATTGCTTGATGCAGATAAAGCCAAGGCAACAAGTCAGTTAGTGATGCTAGAACATGACTTTTATGACGCTTATCGGCAAGGGGTTAATCAAGCCGGTGTATTACAAAACCATACTCAACCCAACTCGGTTAGCTTAGCCTACACGGCAATGCACGGTGTGGGTAATGAGATGGCACTGAATGTGCTTAACGATGCCGGGTTTACCAAAGTGTATAGCGTTGCAGAACAAGCTGAGCCTGATGGTGACTTCCCAACGGTGAATTTTCCAAACCCGGAAGAGAAGGGCGCTATGGATATGGTCATGGCTGAGGCGAAAAAACACGGCGCCATGCTTGCCTGCGCTAACGATCCTGACGCCGACCGTTTTGCGGTTGCTGTGCGAAAAGATGATGGCGAATACCAAATGCTGACAGGCGATCAGGTTGGTGTGCTATTTGGCCATTATTTGCTGACTCATGCCAGTGAAAATGAGCGATTAACCTGTACCACCATTGTGTCGTCAAGCTTACTGTCAAAAATTGCTCAGAGTTTACATGCGACATGCAGAACTACACTGACGGGGTTTAAGTGGTTAACCAACGTGGGGATGAGTGAAGAGACTGATGATAATCGTTTCTTGTTCGCTTACGAAGAGGCGCTGGGTTACACAGTAGGCTCTATGGTGTGGGACAAAGATGGCTTATCAGCCTTGGTTGCATTTGCGCAATTAGCTGCAGAGCTCGCCAGCCAAGGGCAAACGATTTGGGACAGGCTTGAGTGTATTTATCGTGAGCATGGCTTCCATCTCAATGCTCAGGTGAGTATTGCACTGAAACCTACGACACCCAATATCGGTGCTTATTTGCGTGATAACCCACCGACGGAAATAGCAGGGCACAAAGTGGTTTCGACTGACGATATCAGTATTGGTAAGCGCTTCTTTTCTGATGCAGATAGCGATGGCGCTGTAGAAGATATAGCACTACCTGCCAGCGATGTGTTGATTTATCGTTTGCAAAATGGTGCACGAGTAATAGTAAGACCATCGGGAACAGAGCCTAAAATTAAGTGTTACTACGAAGTGGTCGAATCTATGAGCGTCGATGACAGCTTAGCAAGTGTGCAGCAAAGAGCTCAGGCCGAAATGGATCGTTTTATCAAAGCTCACCAGGCCGCGTTGCCACATTAGATTGATGCAAAATGTCCAATATCATAGAAATAGATGTCGTTTTTATTGAGCGGTGATCTATTTCTAGTTTGAGCTCACAAATTCCAATCAGTAAGCATTTTTCAAATCCTCTTTTATCCTTATAATCAACAACATTACCCCATATATTAAGTATTGAGTTTATTGGCCTCGGATTAAGGCTAATAGATAGTCGACATTATTCATGATTAAAACCTGGTTCTTGTTTTTGGTCGCAACGTTTTCCTCCCATGTCATGGCTACGCAAGAAGAGATAAAACCTTTAGTACTCTTCCAAGGAGAGGTGGCTGAGGGATCTTTTCTACATATGATTGAGCAAGGGATCAAAGACTTTGAAAATGTGTCATCAATACCTGTGGAACAAGTGCGATTAAAACGAGATAACGGTCTTTATCTTGAAGAGCTCGAAAAAAGTGCTCTAGCAGGCTTTAGTCCAATCGTAGTGCAAGACTCAAATTCAATAGAGACTTTTGGCAATATCGCAAAAGCGAATCCCGCCACTAAATTCATCTCCTTAGATGTGGCTTATGATATTCCCAACATTTTAGGGCTTACTTTTAACCATGCTGAGGGGGCTTATGTAATTGGCTTTATTGCGGGGTTAAAAACTAAAACCAATAATGTCGGTTTCATCGGTGCGATAGACATTCCGGTTATAGAGGGGTTCCGTTGTGGCTATGAGCTTGGTTTAAAAAAGGCCAATGCGAAGGCACGTTTATCTACTCGTTATATCAATAATGGGGTCTTGTCTTGGGATGACTTCGAATCGGCTAGAAAGTTAACCGAAGAGATGGTCAATCGTCAGGTCGATATTGTTTTTCCTGTCGCTGGTAATGCGAGTAAAGCGGTCATGGATAGCATGAAAGAGTCAGGTGCTGGGCACTATAGTTTTGGAGTCGACTTTAATAGTAACCATCTATATCCAGACACCTTGCTGGCTTCATTTGAGAAGCGTTCTGATAAAGCCATTTTTGCCGCATTGATGTTTTTAAAAAATGGGATCTGGAATAGCAACGAAAAGCATTTTGGCATCAAGCAAGGCATTATTGAAATCACCGTAAATCCTGAAAATGCCAGCTTAAGCAGTGATGATACACAACAAATTAACGATCTTATCATTCAGCTTAAAGGCAAAAACAATCCTGTTTCCCGTCAAATATCGACACAATGTGAGATAGGAAGATGAAAAGGCTTTCTACTCATCTCATTATGTTATACATAGTGATAACTCTGGTTCCAATGCTGGTTATTGGCGGTTTTATCGTTACAAAGAGCTTGCTAGCAGAGCAGGATGAGTGGCTGAGTTTGTATGATAAGGTCTTACTGCAGCAGCTAATCAATGCCGAAAAATCACTCGTAGAATTTAACCTTCCTTTAGCTGAACTCGTTGTTAACGATTTCTCGCGTTTAGACTATATTCGAGCTGTAAAGTTGGAGTCAGAGCTTTATTCCATGACCTTGGCGGAGGTCGTTAATTCGAATACTAACTCGGAGAAACTAACATTACTGAGCTACCCGATTATAGACTCTACCGATAACAGGCTTGGGCAGTTAGTGATTTATAAAGATAATGGCGCTCTAAGCTCACATGTTTACTCTGCTGTTTTACCTAAGACACTATTTTTTGTGGTGTTGGTGAGTTTTATCTCGTTTCTCTTTAGTCATAAAATACTTTCCATCTTTAAAAAGCCGTTTAAAGATGTCCATCGTTTTACTCGCTTAGTTGCCAGTGGCGAGTTTGAAACTCCCCCCCCTACACACAATAAATTTATTGAAATTGATGCGATTTTTTCCTCTTTAGAGATGATGCGAGTGCGTTTGTTTAACTCAAGAAATCAATTAAAGCAGAGTGAAGAGCGTTACTCACGAACCTATAATTTGACCCAGGTCTGTTTATTTGTGCTAGATGTCAAAACCTGCAAAATAATTAGAGCTAATAACAAATGTACTCAATTAGTGAGTGATGTAGACACGATAAATCGTGTTCATGCAGCTAGGTTGAAACGGTTTGTGTCCAAATTGCTACAGAGCAAAGGTGGGAATAGTTTTGAATACTCGATAAGAGTTAAAGGCTCGGTAAAGCATTTCCAAATTAATCATTCCGAGCGAATAAAAGACGAAATCGAATGTTCGGCATTGGATATCAGTGAGCTAATTGCGGCGAGAGAGTCTGTTGAGCAGCAGTTGCGGACTGATGCATTGACCGGGATCCCGAACCGAGTCCGGTTTAATCAGTTTGTTCAGCAAGTTGAGAATAACAAACACGATAGGTTTGCCTTTATGATGCTTGATCTTAATGGCTTTAAGGCCATCAATGATAACTATGGCCACTTAGCTGGAGATGAAGTATTACAAACCACTGCGCAGCGGATCACCGAGAGCATTGGGGCCTTTGGACGCGTATATCGGCTAGGCGGCGATGAATTTATTATCAGTATCATCACGGATTACAACAGAGATACATTGAAGGAGATTGCTGTCTCTATTATGCAATTAATAGAAGCGCCAATCGAGTCTGAAGGCAAGACATTCTTTATCTCTTCGAGTATTGGTATTAGTTGTTATGATGCGAACAAGCCTAGAACAGTGATAGAAATATTGAATGAAGCAGATATGGCCATGTATCACTCTAAGGTTAATCAGCTTCCTGCTGTTTTTGCAGATGAGATCTGCCTCGTTTAAATACTCATTACCGGCTCGCTTATTGCTGTTTATTCAAGGTGTATAAGTTTTTATTTAATGAAAACAAAGAGGAGACGCTAGTTGACTAACCCGGCTTATTGCGGGGAGAATTTGGCGACAGAGTCTTTGTTAAATAGGCGGACTCGTTGCTTTAATGGCTGCGACTTGAGCTCAGTAAGTACTAGACTTAAAAGATAAAAGACTGCCATGCATAATAATAGCGCTTGTTTCCAGCCAGTATTGTTGAGTGCAAAAAACAACCACGCAATTGAAAAGGCAGAGTTAATGATATCGCGTGTGTTTACAATGAATTGATTTTTACACAAGTCGTAGTCTATATAGATGGGATAGGCTAATCCTCCAAGCTTTACTTTAAGCTTATTACCTTGCTCTTCCACCTGATAGCCAAGGCTTGTTAACTCAAGCATTAGCTCATTGTTTAGTCCATTGTTTAGGTTGGTCATCCTTGCCTCTTTCTCCATTTTATCTTTCTAGCGTTCGCCTTTAGCGATTGTTGGCATATAGTTAATCATGCGTGTTAAATTTAGCCATTTTCAATCGAAGTTATACTAAATATTGAGAGCTGGGTATTGATTTGTTCTCATGTTTATTGCCTCTTTGGATTCATTATTAGATAGTCCGCTAAAGTAGTTGTTGATGTTTTATCCCAAGCGCTGTGTGTTTTGAGGTGTAGGTTAAGTTAATGAAGAGTGTTCCAAGTATTGAGTTTAGAGCGCCTAATATTCACAAAGCAGGTCTAGAGATATTAGATTTAGAGCATTTTTATAGAAAACTATCTAAGTGTAATTTTTGTCCGTCTCAACCTCATAGAATTAATTACTTTTGCTTTATCTATATAGCGGAGGGCGAAGGGGGCCATTTTGTTGATTTTAAATATCACCCTTTTAAGCAAGGTAGTTTTATTTTTGTCAATAAACACCAAGTACATGCCTTCGATTTGAAAAGTCGTCCAAAAGGAAAAATGATTAATATTACCGAAGACTTTTTAAATACAATTTTAACCAATATCCGTATTCCCTTTTTTACACCCACTCACTTAGTTAGCTCTCAACAGCCGCTTTTGACTCTGAGCTCGTTACTAGTCGATACCTGCAATAATCTACTGTTGGAGATAAATAAGGCACAGGAGAACGAAGCTGGGTCTCTGCTACTGGTACAACTGTTATTCTCGTCATTATTAGTTGCTTTAGCGACGGAGAGAGGAGCCGACGCGCAGCATTTAAGCGAAACTCAGGCATTTCGTTTTCAACAGTTTTTATTGCTTATCGAGAGTAATGCTGCTCATACCCGAGATGCATCAGACTACGCTGAAATGCTACATATTTCATATAAATCACTTAATCTACTTTGTAAGCAAGCCAGCGGCCAAACAACCAAGCAGCTGATTGATGCCCATGCCATTCTTGAGATAAAACGAAGATTAACTATCGGTAGCGCTAAAATTCAAGAGATTGCCTATGACTTGGGTTTCGATGACGTGACCTATTTTGTGAAGTTTTTTAAACGTCATACTCAGTTGACTCCATCTCAATTTAAAGACAATGCGGCAGTACCCAACTCTTAACTCATTTCTTTAAGTCACTCGATTACACATTGATGCAGAGACCCTGTGTCAGGATGCATGCTACCCATTAAAAAGCCATCAAGCTCACATTGTTGTTGCTAGGTACGAAAAACACCATTTTAGGGATGAAAAGTCCATTACGGCTCGGTTGTTAATTAGCTATTTTCAACTTAATAAAATTGAGATAACCAAATTAACTCTTTCTTTAACCCTTTATGCGTCCTATACAGGCGGGATGGTTTTTTACGGCTTAATGAAAGTTTAATAGATTGAAAATAAGAATTTTTTCAACTTCTCTAGCAGAAATGTCGAGCAGTAGAATGATTTGCTTTCATCTTAATTTTATTAAATCAGCATTTCTACTTTCTGAATGTAGTGATCGATTTTAGCTGTGCAAACATAAAAAATTAAATATAAGTGCAATGATAATTTTGCAGGGAATATCATGATGAACAAATTAAACGCTTTATATAAAAAAGTGTTGCTGGCAAGTATGATAAGTATCTTGTTGGGCTGTGGCTCTGACAACAATGATGTCGTTCCACCAGCGCCAAGCGACAATAACCCACCTATTGCTCAGCCTACAGTGGCTACCGCGATTGTAGGTACTTCGGTGATGGTAGATGCCATCGCTAATGACACGGATCCTGATGGCGATGCGCTAACGCTGACAGAGGTTGAGTTAACTGAAGGTAGTGGCGAGGGCGTGATTAAGGACAACCAGCTACTATTCACTCCAGAGAAACCAGGCACAGTAGTGTTTAGTTATACTGTTGCTGATCCAGAAGGGGCGACAGATTTCTCGACAGTGACAATCGAGGTGTCGGAAGCTACTGAAGCTGGCAGTTTCGTAGGAACACAAACTTGTTTAACTTGTCATACCGATAAAGAAACGTTCTTAGAAACAGGGCACAACTTTAAATTAAGTAAGATTGAAAATGGCGAAGCGCCACAGTTTCCTTTCTCATCATTAGAGGGGTCTGTTGAGTTGCTATATGGCGCAGATAACAGTGTGGGCACTCCGAATAGCTGGGATGAAGTCAGTTATGTAATTGGTGGCTATTATCGTACAGCAATGTATCTAGACAGTAATGGCTACATTCTGTCTGGCACAGGCGTTCGAGCGGAATTACCAGAAAATGGTGAGGATTTCTCTATTGACCACATTATGGGCTATGCTCCGGGTGGTGATCCAGACTCTCATTCATTTGACTGTGGTCACTGCCATACAACAGGCTGGAAAGATTACACGCCCGACTCACCACTCAACCCGAATCATCAAGATGGCTTAGTTGGCATCGAAGGTACGTTTGAGATGACAGGAATTCAATGTGAAGCGTGTCATGGCGCGGGTGGTAAGCATATTAAGTCTCAGTCAGCAGATGATATTGACCGTATTGCACAGGGCCGTTATACATCAGATTTACAGCAAGCGGATATGGCGTTCGGTAAGGCCATTACCTGCTCTGAATGTCACAGTAAAAAGACCAACCGTAAGTTTCCAACTTTTATCAGTGAGCATAACCAAGACTTTGGCGGCGATACCATAGGTGGCCGAACCATACCTTATGATCTTGGTGGTCGAGTGGCTGGCGATGCACTATTAGGAATGGATGCCGATACGGGCGTAGTGACGGGTAAGAAACATGATATGGCGTGCCATACTTGTCATAACCCGCACCAATCTAAGATCAATGATGACCAGCCGGGCCATGAAAATGCCATGGTTAAGCAATGTGTTGATTGTCACTATGATAAGCCGTTCACACCTGAGCTCGAGGTGCATAGTTTTATGGCTAAGTGCGAAAGCTGCCATATGCCTAACAACAAGCACTTCTTTAGGATTAATTTGGAACACCCAGCGTCTAGCCCTGAAAACTTCTCTAAAGACGGTAAGTATGTTCAGCCTTGGAATACTTCAAAAGACAGTTGTTCTGGTTGTCATAAAGTAGATTACGACGAACGTGCAGCGCTAATTAAGAAGATGCACCAGTAATTAAAACTGTTGAATTAAGCCCCTTTTGGGGCTTTTTTCGTTATAGCAAAGAGTTATAGAAAAGAGTTATGGCTCATGGAGCAAATGAGGGGGCGAATTGCTTTTCCGCTTAGCTTTGAGCCAGTATGAGCAACTGAGGTAGATAACGAGTTTCACTCTTGGCTATTTGGGCTTGCTCGGCTAACACTTGCTGCAAAATGTCATGGCTAGTTAGTGGGTTGGCTAATACCACTCTAAATACCACGGCTTTGAGATCCATTAGCTGGTGGCTTTCAGGATTAATTCGGGTTCGAGATACAAATGAGGTGCCTTGCTCGCGCTGAGTTTTTTGCACAAACTTAGTCAAGCCATCGAGTAAACCATTGAACTGTGCGAGTGTTGCTGTATCACCTATTTCACGAGCTTTGGCCATCGCAAGCTGTACCGATTGTGGCACATAACGATAGGTAAGTAAGCAAAGCTCAGGCTTAGACACCAGCTCAAAATCGGTTTCTGTGGTAATCAAATCGGCAAAGTAACGCGCCTTTTCAAGGCTGTTATTAATCAAGATCTCATAACCTTCGCGACCAATGACTTTAAGGCAAGCATGCACGAGCATTGCCATACCAGGGCGAGAGCCCTCTAAAGTCTGACTGCCTAAGTCTTTCGAACCTTGACGTAAAATGTACTCGGCGTGATGCTTAATGGCGTTAGCAAAGGTTGGGTCTTTAAATAGCACCATACCCGCGCCCATAGGCACATACATCTGTTTGTGAGCATCGATGGTGACAGAATCGGCTCGCTCAATACCTGCTAACAGGTGACGGTACTTATTGGATAATAAGCTCGCACCGCCCCAAGCTGCATCGACATGGAAATGACACTTAAGCTCTGTGGCGAGATCGGCCAAATCATTTAATGGGTCGATATTACCGGTTTCTGTGGTGCCGGCAACGCCAACAATCGCCATGACTTTAATATTGTCTGCATCTAGTTGTTTAGCGAGTTCTCGCATCTTAAGCACATCGACCTTGTTATCGTCTGATGTAGGCACTTGGATGATGTTCTCTCGGCCAATACCGAGTAAGTCTGCAGTTTTTGCAAGCGAATAGTGACCGCGCTCTGAGACCAAGATTGCTAAGTCATCATAACCATAATGGCGTAGGCCTTTAAGTAAGCCTTGTTTGGCAATACCTTTAAAGTCACCGTCGGCCTTAAGTAGTTGGTTGCGTGCGGTCCATAAGGCTGTGATGTTAGCGACTGTGCCACCTGAGCAAAATGCGCCTAAAGACACATTGGCGCTGTGCATCCAGCTTTGGTAAAAGCTTTCATCTTGGTCATAAATCAAATGATGCATCATGCCGAGTACTTGGCGTTCTAGCGGGGTAAAGGCCTTAGATGTCTCTATTTTGACCAAGTTTTGATTAAGCCCTACCATCATCTTAGATAGAGGCAAAACAAAGTAAGGTAGTGCTGATGTCATGTGACCGATAAAGCTTGGCGCAGAGGTGTGTACAGAGTGAGCCACTAAGGTCTGCATCATGTTGTCGGCATAATCGGAGACAAACTGCGGCGCAGCAGGAATATGGTACTGTTGAAAGTCCAGTTCAACTTCAGAAAGCGGTTTCTCGACAGCCACAACGCTTTCTTGCAAGAAACCCATTAGATTTTGCGAGATATTTTGCTCAATGACACTGAGGGTCGAGTCTGGGGCTTCTGGAACCGTAAAAATTCGCAGTAACGCTTCTTCTGATGCGGTGGCTTTTCTTGCTGTCATGGGACTAAATTTCTCTACTAATCGCGCTGCTTTGCTGAGCTGAACAGCCTATCGAAACGGACGGTCACTTTACTTTATGCTTTATAGCGCATCAAGTAGAAAACTAATGGTGGCGACTTGATTGCCGAAAAATAGCGGCTTTAGGGAGCATTCTTGTGTCTGAATACTTTGCTTTAAAGGCAATAAACCACGAAGCGCTTACACTTTATTTGCTACACAAAGGATATGAAGCAAATGACTCGAAGAACTGGGCTCGAGATTCTTATAAATGGACTGAGTACTAGGCTCTAATAACTGAACTCGAAGAATAGGGCTTGAAGATTTGTACTTGAAGAAATAGACACGAAGAGAAGAAAATACGCGGGATGGCTTTTTTTCTTTCTACGTGTCGTCTGTGGTCGATGCTGATCTTTCGAAGTGATCAAGTTTTCTCTGATTAACTTCTTAAAGTGAACATCATTACCGCTAATGTACGCTTTATTTAGCAGCCGAAAGCGCATAAAGCGCGGCGATATTTTTAGCTGTACTGTAAAGGTTATGCTTGGCGCTATTAAGCACCTCTGCAAGCGGAAGAGCCCTTGGAGTAATCGAGAACAGCGCGTCAATACCATGTTCAAGTAGTATGTTGGCGTCATCGCTGACGCAGCCTGCGATGGCAATGACTTTGATCCCCTGCGCCTTAGCAACTCCGGCAACGCCCATTGGTGTTTTACCGTGTAGGGTTTGGCTATCGAGGCGGCCTTCACCAGTGATGACCAGATCGGCATCCTGAGCTAATTCAGCTAGATTGACTGTTTGCATCACGATATCGATACCAGGTTTTAGCTCGGCATTTAAAAAACTCATTACGCCCAACCCCATGCCGCCAGCGGCTCCAGCACCGGGGATGTCTCTATTATCCGCCATGCCAGCACTTGTGATGATATCGGCGTAATGACCTAGTGCTGTATCGAGCTGAGCAACCATAGCTGGAGTTGCACCTTTTTGTGGGCCAAATATAGCCGATGCACCTTTGTCTCCACATAGTGGGTTATTTACATCACAGGCGACCTCAAAGCTGCACTCATTGATTAATGGATGTAAGTCTCTTAAGTCGAGCTTGGCTAATTGCTTTAGGGCTGCGCCGCCCACCGATAGGGTTTTACCTTTACTGTCGAGTAAATGGGCACCAATGGCCTGCGCCATACCAGCCCCACCATCATTAGTGGCGCTGCCGCCAAGACCTATGATGATATGTTTAATGCCACGATTAAGGGCATCGACAATCAATTCACCTGTGCCATAGCTGGTCGTTATGAGTGGGTTACGTTTGTCCTCGGCAACTAAGTGCAGCCCTGATGCTGCAGCCATTTCAATCACGGCCGTTTTTTTATTGCCCTGATAGCCCGAGCCCAAAATGCCATAAAAGGCGCTAACTCTGTCGCCTAATGGGCCTGTGACGTCTAGGGTGATAATCGTGCCTTTGGTGGCATCAACCATCGACTGCACTGTGCCTTCGCCGCCATCGGCAACCGGAACTTTGATATATTCTGCAGTGGGGAGTACGCTGCGAAATCCACGTTCAATCTCATTAGCCACTTCCATTGCGCTTAGGCTTTCTTTGAAAGAGTCGGGGGCTATCACAATTTTCATGCAGTTTTCCTATAAGACTAAATCTAATTAATTGAGTCAGACTAATCTTGGTATGTATGGGAACTTAGACCAGCCACATAAAGTCGCTGTTTACATCATTAGCGAGATTAAGAGTAGGCGAGCATGTTAATGCTCGCCTAATTCACAGCAGCTAGTGTTTATAACAACACTAAGCTGAGTAGGTAAACTAATGCCATGGCGGTAACACCTTGAATCAGCGTTGCCATAGTTTGGGCTTTATAGGCTTGCTTAACGCTCATACGGCTAAATTGAGTCACTACCCAGAAGAAGCTGTCGTTAGCATGTGACACTGTCATTGCACCCGCACCGATCGCCATAACAGTCAGTACTCGGCCCATATCAGTTGCAAGACCAATATCGCCTAGCATAGGGGCAACCAACGCCGAGGTTGCCACAAGTGCCACCGTTGATGAACCTTGGGCTGATTTAAGCGCTGCAGCGACCACGAAAGGCATAAAGATGCCAATACCCAATGCTGAAAGTGACTCACCTAAGAATGTACCAATGTCGGTTGCTTTCAGAACCGCGCCAAATGCGCCGCCCGCACCAGTGATAAGCAAAATAGGTGCAGCAACCACTAAGCCTTGGCTAATACGGTCGCTAAACTCCTTGACCTTATCGCTGCCTTTTAGCAGTGATAATGATAAGAATAGACCGATCATTAGTGCGTTAACAGGTTGGCCTAAGAAGGATAGGATTTCGAAAAGTACGCCATCACCAATAGGGGCCGATGGGAAGTTAGCAATTGACCCTAAGCAGATAAGCAAGATGGGTACGAAAATAGGTGCAAATGCACGAGTCGCACTTGGCAGCTCGCCGTAAGCTTGCTTTAGATTATCAAAGTCATCTTGCTGATTTAGTAATTCTTCAGCATCTTCGCCGTCAGGCTGTACATTGGCAAAACGGTTAGCCCATAGGGTGCCGGCTAGGGCTGCAACTGCAGCTACAAAGATACCGACAAAAATCACTAAGCCAAGATTCGACTCGAGACCTAAGTTACCCGCTGCGGCAATAGGACCTGGCGTTGGCGGTACAAAGGTATGAGTGGCGTATAAACCCGTTGCTAGAGCTACGCTCATCGACACACTCGATACCTTCATACGATTGGCCATCGATTGCTTAAGCGAGTTTAAGATCACAAAGCCTGAGTCACAAAATACCGGGATAGAAACGATGTAACCAATAATCGACATGGTGAGTGTTGGAAAGCGTTTCCCCAAGACTTTAATCACCACATCAGCCATGGTAATAGCCGCGCCACTCTTTTCTAAGATAGTACCTATGATGGTACCTAATACAATAACTAGACCAATGTAGCCTAAGATCCCGCCGAAACCCGAGGTGATGGTTTTAGCTATATCGGCGCTCGGTAGGCCGTAGGCAAAGGCGGCAAGAAACGATGCCAGAATAAGGGTTAAAAACGGATGTAATTTGAATTTTGCAGTGGCAATGACGATAAATACAATCACGGCCAATAAGATCAGTACTAGGCTCATAGGGGTCCCTGTATGGGTATGTTTTATTATATGTAAGGTTTTTTTGCCAAGTTGGGATTACTGAAACAGACAGCGTACCAAGGTATTTCAGGCTGGAATATTATGCGGTGCCGATGGGGATAATTCTTTGGTGAAGCTCACTGATTTTTACCCGAAATAAAAAGTTTTATTGTGCATTTGCACAGTAAGTCGCTGGGGAGCTTAATTAAGAGATAAGCGCCGCAAATCGGCACTTAATTGTTAGCAGTCACTGTGCTTTACGGTAATCACAGGTTCAGTGCTGTTAATCGCATTTTCGTAGCGAATATGGCAGTTAAAGCTAACGCTTTTATCATTTAGATCTTCAGAGAAAAAGATGTAAATGTGGTTATTGGCAGTGGACTTGTCGATAAAGAACGGCGCTGCGTTGTTATCAAGCTTGATGGTGGTGAGCGAGACAGAGTCGATATCAAGCCAAGCGCGTACCTGCCGGTTTAGCTCATCGAAGCTGTCAGTGCCATCGACGGCGGGGTAACCGTTATAGAGCGGGATCGTAATGCCTGCATGCTCAATACTGCCAGCGCCTTTAGCTTCACCTTCAATTACGGCTTTGCTATGAACTAAATCTAAGCCGCTCTTCATTGCGGCAGCTATACCATCTAGGGTCGCGACTTTACTATCGGAGTGAAAATTAACAAACTTTGGTAGGGCAATAACAGCTATGATCCCAAGCACAATGATTACCACAACCATTTCAATTAAGGTAAAACCTGTTCTGCGTGTAGAGGCGAATGTCATTTTGTTCCCGTTGTTAAGTTTGCTTAAGCATAACTTGGCCTATATAGAGCTGCAATAACCCATCGAGTTGATTGATATTGGTGCCAGTGATCTGCTGGATTTTATCGAGTCGATAGCGCAAGGTATTTCGATGAATAAAAAGTACATTAGCACATTGCTGCAGGTCACCAAAGTGTTGCAGGTAAGCGGTCAGGGTTTTCACTAGCTGAGCATTTTTATCTGCGCTAAGGAGGGCTTGGTAAGGGCAAAGTAGTTCTTTACCGCGCCAGCTATCTTTTAATGCCGACAGCAATACCTGCAGTGAGTAATCCTCGTAGAGGTATTTACTTTGTTCAGGGTGGAGCTGCTGGCCGATAGCTAAGGTTTCTAGTGCGGTTTGGTAGGAGCGGTTGATCTCTTCTGGGTTTGAAAAAAAATGGCCTAATGAGATTTTTAAGCGGCTATTAAGTTCTTTGGGAAGCCGTATGAGTAGTTGATCGATACGCTCACTCTCAAGGTTAGGATCCCAAGTTTTACCATCCAAGAACGCAGGCTTTAGAATCACCAGCTCAGTCATCGAGGCCATGGCGACTAAGTTACCCCGTGATGGATTTTCTAGTAAATGCATGACCTGCTTCAGCATAGAGTTCGCAGTGGTTTCTTCCTCGTCAGCCTGAACTTGAATAATAGCCACAACACGCGGCGCATCGAGCTCGATATTAAGCTGAGAGGCCCAATTACGCTGGTGGGAAGTAAAAGCGCCCTCAGACTTAATTAACTCGATGATCAACTCTTCCTTTTGGCGGTACTGCCACTGAGCTTGTTCAAGCGTGTTGGCCTGCTCAACGATGATTTCAGCGGTCATCTTCAGTAGCTCACCATAACTACGAAGCTTTTCAGGCTCGCCAGTGATGCCGATAACGCCGATAACCTTGCCTTTATAATGTAGTGGCAGGTTAATTCCCGGTTTAACACCTTGCAGTGTGCCAGTGCTGTGAGTGCTGATCTCTACGGTGCGTTTTTGACTGATAGCCAGCAATGCACCTTCGTGTATGGCGCCGATCCGGTGAGACTCTCCCGAGCCTAAAATGACGCCATGATTATTCATCACATTGATATTATGACCAATAATCTTCATGGTGCGATTAACGATTTGTCGTGCCAAGGAGCCATCTAGAAAATACACGTTGAGCCTCACTAACGTTTAAATCTGCAGATTGTTTTACTTAGAGTGGCGATACAGTGCCCCAAAGCGTCGACATCTGTCATTACTTTATCGGCTAATTGTGAGCTCGATGGCTAATTAACTTTTCACCTGTCACTTCTAGCCCTGTGTCAGCTTTGCAATACGCTGCTGTAGCTGAGGAATGATCTTCTGCTCAAACTCTGGGTTTCGTTTTAGCCAAATATTATTTCTTGGGCTAGGGTGAGGCATCACTAAGATATGGGGCCACAGTGCTTGCCAGTTAGCGACAGAATCAGTGACGCTGATTTTTTGATTTAAGTGCCATTCAATAGCGTATTTGCCGACTAGCAATGTTAGTTCTACATTGGGCAGTTGCTTGAGTACTTGCTTGCGCCATTGTTTAGCGCATTCAGGGCGGGGTGGTTTATCACCGCTTTGCTTGTCGCTAGCGCTATAACTACCGGGGTAACAAAAGCCCATGGGTAGGATGGCGAACAGCTCAGGATCATAGAATTGCTCACGGGTAACCCCAAGCCAAGCTCTTAGGCGCTCGCCGCTAGCATCATCGAAGGGGCGACCCTTATGGTGGGTCTTTTGCCCTGGTGCTTGGCCAGCAATCAAGATCTTAGCCCCTGCTCCTAGCTGAACAATAGGTTTAGCGCCAAGAGGCAGAAACTCCGAGCAGATTTGGCATTGAGCAATCTCTGTTTGGAGTTGAATTAACTTAAGTTCACTGGGAATTGGCATTGCACTTAACTGATGGCGTTAGCTGTATTGTAGGATTTGGTAAGCCCAATAACCTAAGTAGCCATAAGCCGTTACCAGAGTCGCTATGCTTAAGAATTTCACCTTGATATCGGCCTGACTGACAAGGGCTACATGAGCGCAGGCAATGGCAAAGATGGCCAGTGGCGCGATGTAATAGGCTGCAATCAATAGTGCTATCGCTGAAAGTGCGATAATCAGTGCGGTGTATTTCCCAGGAGCCTTAGTCGCTGATAGCGTCAACTGTAGTGGCAGTAAGCTCAGACCAATACTGACAATAATAACGCCGATATTCATCGAAATAGCACCGGCAGTATCGAAGTAAATCAGTGCAATAAACAGCGCAATAATGGCCGGAATAACCGCGATAAGAGAATGCATCTTGGCAAAGTTTCGGCTGTGATATTTTCCGGTGAAGAAAAACAGACCATTAAGCAGCAAATTGAATAAGCTAAAACCGCCTAGCATGATGGCGAGCATTAACACATTGGTGGTGTCTGATGCCATCGCAAGGGCAGGCAAAGGGACAACAAAGGCTGACATTAATAGCGCTTTATAAGCGGTAGTTGAACGAGTCATTTAAGTACTTTAGATGAAGATGATTGATATTAAGATCCCCTAAAGCAGGTATAAGTTCAAGAACATCACTAATTTGAGCGTGATATTTCGTACTTTTTTATCTTTGCGGTGATCAAGCTCACTTAATTGCTTGGGATGTTTAAGCCGAGTCGTACCTCTATAGTTTCTGTACTCGCTAAACAGTAGCAGGGCAAAAGCGGCTATTTATGGTAATCCCCCATGGAAGGCAGAGAGGCCAAGCTCGAAGATAAAAGTCTCGAAGACAAAAGCGGCTCACCACAAAGGACACGGAGGGCACGAAGAAAGGCAAAAGCTAAGCTCGTTGAGTTTTATCTTTAAACTTTCCTTCGTGAACTCGGTGAAAGCGTAGCGCTTCGTGGTCGATAAGCTCTTGTGGAGAGTTATGGCTGAGTTTATTTATTTTAATTAATAAAAAACAGGCAGTAAAAAACCCGCAAGTAGCGGGTTTTTTGATGTACTACAGCTATTTACTACAAACGGTAGCTCATGCTTAGCATGATTAGGTGGGCATTATAGTCGTGGCTGTTGTTGCCAAAACTTAATACATTCCAAATACCATCTGGGGCAAAATCATTAGCTGCATCATTGTCTTTATAGTTTTCCATCTTATAGTCTAAGCGCAGATCCATCTTCTCTGTCGCTTTGTATAAGGCGTAAACGTTGACGTTATGCACTTTAGCGTAGTAATCACCGTAGTCGCCAGTAATGCCCTGAGTGACTTGGGTGTTACTGTTCGAGTCTGAGTAAGTGTAATCAACACCTAGACGAAGCTTTTGCTCCATTAGGTTGTTGTAGCTAAAGCCTGCACCGAGAACATCGACTTGATCTTCAACTGTGCCATACCAGTTTGGTGTGCCAAAGTTTGAGCTACCCGCTTGCTCTGAATCGATGTTCTGACGGCTGTAGAATGCCGTCACTGTCATGTCATCGTTGATTAGGTAGCTAACACTCGCGTCATAACTCATATCTTTCGATTCAGTTAAGCCGATCTGTGTTTCGTTATAATCATCAAGTGCATAACGAGCGCCAAAATCTAGCGTTAAGCTATCTATTGGGCTGTGAGTTACACGAGCTTCAATTTGGGTACGGTTTCTGTCGGCAAGGTTGTACTTGCGAAGCAGATCGTTTTGCTCACTCGATGTCCACTCAGACGCTTGGTAAGTAGAGCCATCACGTTGGCCGTAGCTACCCTTGAGCCACATGTTCCAGTTAGCAAAGGCGCTTAACTGATACTTAGCCCATAAGGTACTTTCGTCAGTGGTTTCACGGTCTGAATAACTACGCTCATCCTTACGGTAATCATAGCCACCTTCAAGCTTATGGCCGCGTGCTAGACGGTAGTCTGCACCTAGCTTAGCCTTGTGAGTAGTGATGTCGTATGGCGTGTTGTAAGCCGCTTGACCCGTTGTAGAGTCGATAGAAATTTGCGTCCATTCTTCAACATTAGTCTTGTTATCACGGTCGCTATAGTCATAGCTTGCGTTTAAACGTAGTTGGCGGTTAATACGAGACACAATCTTAAAGGTTGCGCCTTGAGTATCAACTCGACCATCTAGCGACTCAGTCGGCATTTGATAGCCATAACCTGATGTGCTGAAGTCTTGATCTTGTGTCATCTGACCAAAGTACACACGACCATTCATGATAGTGCGGCCTGCCACATACTGACCTAGAACAGAAACAGTATGCGCTTCGTTATCAGGATCGAGTGACATATAACCAGTGGTTTGTGCACCAAATGTTGGGACAAATGCATTCTCATAAGACAGTTCGCTGTACTCATTCTTGAAGATTGAGCCGTTATAGTTCACTGCCGTGTACCAGTTATCACCAGCAAAGCGAACGCCCGCTTCAACTGTGTCAGTGGTGTAATCAACTGGCTCAGCGAGCATCATAGATTGGTTGTAGAAGCTACCAGATGCTTGTTTTAGACCTGTTTTGTCTTCACGTTGATAGTTAACGTAAGTGCTCCACAATCTTTCTGCTTGGTACTCAAAACCAATACCTGCGCGCTTACGTTTAAGTGAAAGCTCAAGTGGATTAAGGCTTGAGTACAAGTTGGTCATGTCTTGGGTACTGCCGCCATGAACCCAATCGCCCGGTAGGGTAAGGTCATCGCCACCAATACCTTGGTAAGGGCTCATTGCCTTATCGGTTTTATAGGTAGCGATTTGGCGGTAGTTAAGGTTCAAGTTGTATTGACCTTGCTTACCTGCATTGATCTCGGCGCGGCTGTTTTCCATGCCTAGATTGTCAGCTTCGATAGTTGCTTGGTAGCCGTGTTCACCAGTGTATTTCACATCCGCGTCAACTTTACCAGCAAAGCCATCTTCGGTAGCAAAGGCATTAGCCGAGCGAATATCATCGCTGTCGCTATAACCTGCACCAACACCTACAGTGCCAGAGACACCTTTTTCGACTTTACAGTTTTTACAAACCCACTTTTCGAATTTTACTTTTTCAGTGTTCGCATTTTGAATGCCGTAACCATCTGCAGCAATCGCTGCGCCAGACATGAGTCCGGCATTGGTAAGCAAAGCGAGTGTGACTAAATTTAATTTGAATTTCATCTTCTCGTCTCCCTTAGCGCTGCAGTAGCTTGCCTGATGGATGGTTAGAACCATGGATCTGGTTGTGACAGTTCAAACAGCTGCGTCCACCAGTCATTGCATTGCCGCCAACAGATGAACCTTGTTCAGTGTTGCCAAACAGTACTTGACCGCTATGAGCAGAAGAGTGGCACTGCTGGCATAACTGTGGAGCACGAGTCTTAAGCATGCCTTCATTTACGCTGCCGTGTGGGTTGTGGCATGTCACACAGTCTTCAGTAACGGGTGCATGCTCCCACAGTTTTGGGCCGCGTTTTTCCGCATGACATGAGTAGCAAGTTTCGTTAACGCTAGGCTTAACTAAGTCTGCATCGCTCATGGTGCCGTGTGGATTATGACAATCGCTACACACCATTTGCGCCCATTTCATTGGGTGGCTAGAACGCTTGTTCATGTCAGCTTTTTGCTGAGTATGACAGCTAGTACACACTTCCATTTCAGTGTTCTTTGAAAGCACTGGATCTTTGGCTGTGTGAACTGAGTGACAAGAAGCACAAGCTACATCTGCATTGTCATGGTGACCACCATTCCAATCCATACGCTGGTCGTCTTTATGACAGCTCATACAAACACTATTTTGTAGCTCTGGCGACAGAGTAGACTCTGGACCGAAAGCGATCATCGGCTCGTTACCGCCGCGGTTATGTTTACCCATAGGGCCATGACATGCTTCACATTGAAGGCCTGCCATTGGACTCTTGCTTGAGTCAACTGAACCGTGAACACCTTTGAATAGGTCCATAACTTTTTCAGACTTACGGTGACACATTAGGCAAGAGTCTGCACCTTTTGGTGAGTACTTACCTTCAGCAAACTTTTGGTCAAGCGTGGCTTCAACTTCATCTGGAGTCATCTTGGCGTCCCACTTAGAGGCCATAGCCGTCTGAGCAAAACCAAGTGACAGTACAGCCGATGCCATCAAGGCTGGCAGTAGGGTTTTTAATCTTTTTGTGATCTTCATAATAGCTTCCTAAACTTGCACAATTTTGAAGAGAAAGTGGGGGAGAGGCCTCCCCCTTTTCTAAACTCTTGGACTCTGGTGTTTAAGGCTTGAGTCCATTTGAGTTGCGCAAATTACATCTTCACAGAAGTGTGATCGTCTGCAGTTGGCTTGTGGCAGAAGAAACACGTTTCTAGTTGAGCAGCATCATCAGCGATAGCTACTGGCACGTTAACTTTTGCCCCCTGACCTTCTGCATGAGCTGTAAATTTAGCTTCTGATTCAGGACTATATACGTGACAAGACATACATGTTGCCGCTATCGGTGTTGTATATAAGCTCACTGCCTCTCCACCGGTAGAAACTTCATCGACTTTAGTGGCAAATGCACTTTTCTTCTTGAACGCATCAAGGTTTAGGTCGTTATGACACTGGTTACAGGTCATGCCAGTGATAACAGCGTGATCACCAGAGCTATGTACTTTGTGAAGTTTCATTTCTAGAGCGCCCATGTTGGCACCGTTAGCATAAGTACCGTCTGGAGTATGACAAGCCACACAGCCGTCAACGCCTACAATGGTCTTACCGTCAACGATTTGAGCTAACTGTTCGCTCATAACAAAGCCTGGGTGGTGAGAACCTTTATGAATCTCAAAGGTGTCGCCGTGACAGCTGATGCAAGTATCGAAGTTAACAGAGTCAACATGGCGCTTGCTTACAGCTTCTCCAGAGAAAGTTGCGAAAGCAATATCAGCTTTCATTCCCGTGTAGTAGGCTGAATTTAAAGATTTATTACCTTGCCAGTCAGTGTCTAAATTCTCTTCTACTACAACAGTGTCACAGTTAACAAACTCACCGTTTTCAGAACATAGTGATAGGCCAGAGAAAGTGAATGCTGTATCTGCATCGCCAGTACCAAATTTTAGTGCTTTAGTGGTGTATACGATGTCGCCATCTTCGTTAATAGCCGCAGCTGCATCAAGCTTACCGTTCAGCACTAGATTAAGGCTATCTTTGCCATAGTAGCCTAGCTGCACGTTGTTAGGACCGACGTTAGTCGTTGCTTCAACGCGCTGGAGTTTTGGTAGAAGAGTGGTTGCGTTCACCGCTTCACCGTTAGCATCGATTAGAGCTACAGTGATGGTTGCAGTGCTATCGTCATTAACAACTAGAGTTGTGTTCATACCGTAAGTGTCAATAAGCGCTTTCTTTTGAACGAAGCCTTCAGTGTGGATCTCTTCAGTCCAGCTAGCGTTATGACAAGCGATACAGTTTGAGTTGTCAGCTTGCTGTGAGTGACCTTGACCAGCTTGGAAGTCAATATTCACGTGACAGCTAGTACAGGTTTCCATGGTTGGAACGCTTGACCAGTTACCCCATTCAGTTAGCTCGTTGCTATCTTCGGTTGGTGCTACGTGACAAGTTGTACAGTTATCTTGAACGATACCGTTTGCTGTTTCAGCACTCTTATCCATGTTTTTACCGTACATTTTAGCGTCGTTATGTACGTTATGGATTAAGTGGTTGTATGCAACTTGTGGTTTGCCTTTTTCATCAGCCATCTCTTGTGTATGACAAGCTGCACAAGTTTCTGACGTGGTATAGCCGTGGTAAATTTTCTTGCCTTCAGCGTGGCATGAGTTACAGCTTGCAGTAGCAACGACATCTTTAGTGTATGTCGCTTTATAGCCTTCACCTGAAAAATCTTGTGATAACTCAGTGCGAGGCACTGTAGTTGTTCCGTCAGCTAGTGTCGATGCACTTGCGATGACGTTATAACGTTGAGTTAGTTCAGAGTTATAACCTTCAACAGGAATGGTAAAGCTGTAGTTACCGTTCTTCTGGTCTTTGAATTCTTTTTGTGAGCCAATGTATTGCCATTCAGCGCTGTTACCCGCACCAGTAGCTCCCTGTGGGATAAGTTGTACCACTTTTTTCACTTCAAGCGCAGTTAGACCTACTACAGGTAGGTCTTCTTCGTTTGTTGCAAAAACATTGATTGTCGGCACGCCATCAGCGTAAGTAACATCAGTGACTTTTAAGTTAAGTACATTAATCACATCAGCCGCTGGACCACCTGGGTTGCCGTTGTCACCGTCATTACCGTCGTCGCCACCACAGCCTGTAAGGGCCATAGAGACAGCACCTGCTGCTAGAAGCAGCGCAATTTTAGATTTGTTAGTATTCATCATTTTTTCCCTGCATAGGTTTGGCACTGTCTTAGGCGTGTGGCTAGATTTAGTGAAGCCGACTGTAATTTTTTAATTGCCGCTTAAGTCAATGCTGGAAATAAGATTCCCCAATGAAAGGCTAACGTAATGTAGGGCTAAAATCTGCATAACAGGTGCTAAGATGTGACCTAGATCTGCCTATTTCTAAAGAGGTATAAGAGGGTGGGCCATAACGCTACAAAAGTTGGAAATGTTGAACTTATATATGTGATATGTGTAATGAATTAGAAAAGATGTTGTTGATAACTGCTCTTATTAAAAAAGGGAGGCTAAGCCTCCCTTTTTGATTAATCGCTAATGCTAATTAATCGATTAACTTTTAGTAACCGTGTAGTTGCATTACTTGCTCAGGAGAGTGACAAGTAGAGCAAGTCTCAGCTGCTGTTTTCGCTTCTGAAATATCAGGACCGAAGTATGCACCATTGGTAGTCATGTGACCTAGAGCTGCATCACTCATATACTTCTGGTGACAACTCATACATGCAGCTGCATCTGGAGAAGCGTACCAAGTGTTTTCTTTAATCCACAGTTTCTTTGCTTCTTTATCTGCATCGTTTTCTGGATTACGAATATCCTCTGGTATTTTTTGAGAAAGATCTTTAGGTAGTGCATGGGCTGTACCCGCACTACGTCCTAATTCAAAGCCATACACAGGACCTGAGTAGCCTTCACCTTTAGAGTGACAAGTCATACAGTCAGTTTTAACAACAGTGCCTGTATAGTGACCTTCTGCTTTGTGAGCTTTATAGATGAAGCTTGTAGATTTGATTTCACCAGTTGACTGGTAGAATTCATTCTTAACTTCTGTTACGCCTTTATCTGGCACGTGACATGCCTGACAGTTTACGCCGTTGTCAAAGTGAACAATTTCTTGATTGTGACAACTAGTACACTTAGCTGCATCGATGATATCACGACGCTCTATTGCTGGCTTTTTGGTATCTTGAACACCAGTGCCATTCCAAGTAAAGCGTAGTGGCTCATCTTGAATGTATGCATAAGAGGCAATTGAGTTACCTTTAGGATCTGTTGCATCACATGCAATAGGCTCGACTTGTGGAGCATTAAACCCTCCCACTCTGAAGCAAGTGGCAACACCAGCAAATAGTTCTACGCTCTTACCTTCTAAGACCGGTAGTTCTAGTGCGCTGTTGGTGCTATCGATACTAAATGTTTTAGTATCAGGGTTATAAGTTGTTACTTTAGGATCCCAAGAATTAGCTGGTGGTAGTAGAGCAAAACCACGCGCACTGTACTTAGTTTCGTCTGTATATTCTGGGTAGTCTTTATCGATATCCCAAGATAAGTAGATGCTAGATGGAGTGTATTGGCTAGGGTTTTTAATCAGCTCAATTGCTACAGGAGCCAGATTTTTATCTAAAATTTGCACATCAAAAGTCAATATATCTTTGGTACCGTTGTTGCTAACTTCGATATTACTAAATTTAGCTGAATAGCCTTGGCTTTCTTTGTAACGCTTGGTTGCGTCGCTATGGGCTCTCTCTGCACTGCGACCATAAGCTTCATTACCATTATCGTGGCAAGACATACAGTTAGTGCTTGAGTGGTTACTAGAAGGCTTTTCAGTGTGACAACCGATACAAGCTGTGTTGCTCAAGTCTGCTTTGAAAAGATCTGCATTTGCAGGTGCATTTTCGCCTTCAAGGTGACATGCCGCACAATCAGCAGCAGGATTTTGTGGATACATCACATCACCGTAGTCATGTACACCGCCGCCGTAGCCGATAACCTTGTATGGAGCTAGAACCATACCTTCAGGTGTGCTGATCTTTCTGTCACTACCTTTATGGATAGCATGGATCATGTAAGTGAAATCGACGCTGTTACCAGTTTCAGGATCGCCAGAAGTAGAGGTATGGCAAGAAGCACAGTTTTCAACGTCAATACGGCGACCACCATGGAAAGCGAGGCTCTCTGGCTGGTGACAGGTGTAACAGGTTTCAATCGCAACCACGTTACGAGTTTGAATACCATCGGTCATGCCTGTTGATGGCTGCCAATCAAAATGAGCGTTAGCAGCAAAGTTAGGTAGTTCTAGCTCAAGTGTTGCACGCTGGGTAAATTCAGCATTATAGGCTACGGCAACAGGTTCGGTTACATTGGCAACATTTTGCTGGAAGCTGTAGCTGTAGGTGCCATCACCATTGTCAACAAAGCAAGTTTCGCAACTAGACGCTTTTTCTACGTTAGCTTGGAATTGATTAGAAGGTTTGATATTTGTCTCGCCTTCAGGGATCCAGTCTTCGTTAGGTGTTTTCTCAGCGTTGATATACGCCTGCCACTGGAAGCCTCTATCGACTTCAGTTTCACCCATCAACTCTGTGACATGAGAAAGCTGAGCGATACCAAAACGTAAATCGTGGTCTTTTGTTAGACCCAGAACAGCAACGCCGTTGTCGTTTTCAAGTTTAAAATCAACAGTTACTGTACCCGCATCAACAGTTGCATTAGTGAAAATAGCATTTACGCTTTTTGCACTATCGATGCTTACACCGATTACACCATCTTGGCCGTCGTTACCATTATCGCCATCGCTACCACAACCGGTAACTGCTAAAGATAGCACCCCGGCTGTAAGCAATGCTTTTGAAGCAGCGCTTAGATTAAATTTGTTCATCATTTTATGTCCCTGCAATAGTTTTTAATCATCACTAACTGCAAGTTTTATATGAGAACAGCTCTCATTTAACCGCAATTAGTGTGTGGAATTTTATTTCCAACACTAAGGCTATCTAAGAGGGAGATATTTAGCAGGTGTTTTAGCCCCTTTATGTGATTGAGATCTGACTATTTCTTTAGGGGTATATAGAAAGTGCCCGTTTTAGGACTATTTTAATTATCGATTAAGAATTGCTCTCCCCAAAACGGCCGTTTGTTGTGTAAGTGTTAATTGGTGTTGGCTTAAGTTTTAACCATTTTGCTAGGTTGTTTTCCCTTTTTAAATCGGATAGATAATGAACACAGTTGTGGTTACCGGGCTTATTTTTTATGTCTATAAAAAAGCGAGAAGATAACTTCTCGCTTTTGGGGACACTCTTTAACATTGGACCTTGTTCAAGGCATATGCTTAAAGTTATTTGTAGTTGGTTGGGTGCACTTTATCTACTCCGAAAGATTTACCTTCAGCGTGACAAGTCGCGCAGCTTTCACCACCTAACTGATAACTGCCATCACTACCTTGATATACACCGCCATTTGATTCGAAGTGGCTGATGACTGCATTATTTCCTTCCGCAGTTGGTGCGTGACAAGAAGCACATGCTGCAACAGTTGGAGAGTATGTTCCATCCTTAGAAAGCGTTGGCGGCGTATCTGCTAGGCCAGCCAGTGTTAACTGCCCTTGATCATGGCAGGCTGCGCAATCTGCGGGATCTGTAGGGTAGGTGATATCACCTTGAGCTTTGTCTCGTCCATTACCTGAAGTGTATTTAGCACGATTGTCTGAGTGAATACCGTGGATCATAACCTTGAAGTCAAAGCCTTGGCTGAAATCATAGTATTTGTGACCTGGAGCGCCAGTACTGTTGTGACACGCTACGCAGCTACCATCAGCTAAGTTAATTGCCGTGTTAGGCTCTGCTGAGTGACAAGTACCGCAGCTATTGTCTGGTGCGCGATCTGCATACTTTGCAATATGTGAAATTGAGAAGTCTGCTTGCTCACCATGACAGGCTGCACATTTTTCTTCCGAGGCGACAATTGGGCGGTTAGCAATACTGCTACCATCAACAGAGAAAGAAGCTTTATTGCCTTTTACTGCAAGTTCAAAATTGTATGGATCGCTTTCTAAGTGCTCGCAATCAATGGTTGTAGTAGGAGCGGGAACTCGTTCGCTGCCTTGTGCGCAAACCATCAACTTGCCATCTATGAATCCTTGTCCTAATTCAACAATCTGTGTGTGTATGCTGTCTGAAGTGATCCCGCTGATTGTATAGGTTATAGCGTTGCCTTCAATGGTTGCAGTCAAGTATTCATTGCTCTCTAATCCTGCTAGATTCATTGATATTCTTGACTCTGAACGTCCTAAAGGTCCACTTGAAGGTCTTGGTCCCATAACAAACTCTACACCATCGAAAGCCTGAATGTTGATCCAGAAACCGTTAATCGCACTGTCTTCATGTGGAGCCTGTTCACGCTCCCAAGTTAGCGTAAACTCGAGGGTTCCGGCTTGTGGGTCAAATACACCATTACTGAGTTCATAAGCATATTGCTCACGAACATCTATGGTTTCATTGACTTTAGCCATATGGAATATAGCTGCGCCTTGTGGGTTACTGTCGTCGGCATGGCAGCTTGAACAAGACTGATTTTCAAACACGCCACGAACGTCGGCACCTTCTACACCATCTAGCTCTGGTGTTGCATAGTAGTGGAAGTAGTTACCCACAAAGCCACGATCTTTGCTTTCTCCTGGTGGAGTGAGCCACTCGGCATTATCGACTGGGTTAAATTCGGCCATATGACAAGATGCACAGGCTTCTTGGCGATGGAATTGGAAGTTCTCGGCTTGTGCTGGTGAGTGCTCCTCATTGATATGACAGGTCTGGCAATTGCCCATATCGGTCGGGAAGGTGGTACCCGTGTAATCATGAACACTACCGCCGTAGCCAGCCATTAAATAAGTGCCGTCGTGAATACGATGCAGCATTGAACCAAAGTCTATGGTTGCACCGGTTTCTGGGTCGCCAGAGTAAGTAGTATGACAGACTACGCAGTTTTCAATTTCGATACGCTTGCTACCATGTAGCATTAATTTTGATGCTGCTGAGTCGTAGTCATCACTATGGCAGCGGATACATGACTCTTGTAGATCAACAAGATTGCGAGTTTCATCAGCTTCCGCTGCGCGATCGAGTGCAGGCACAAAATCATAGTGGGTGTTAACAAGAGTGGCTGCGCTAAACGTACTTGTTGGCTTAAGTTCTAACGTGACGCGGTGGGTAAGCTCTGCATTAAACTCAGTATTGACCGCTTCTATTTGCTCATATTCTGACAGTGCTTTTGAGAAAGTGTAGCGGTAAGTGCCATGCTCTAGTACCTCTATACACTCTGTTTTACAGCTTGTTTCAATATTCGCTTGAATTTGGTCGCCAGCGAGATGATTGAAACCCTCAGGAATGTGTTCTAAGTTGGCATTTTTTACTGTGTTTATATAGCTAGTCCATTGAGTAGGTTTTACGCCTTTAAACTGTTCAGGCGTCGCTGGCTGGCCTACTGCATGCATATCACGCTTTTGTAGTGCATCAAGCTTAGCGATGCCAAAGCCCAAGGTGTTAATGTTATCAAATGTCTCTAGGCCAGATACGGGGACACCGTTAGCATTTTCTAGCTCAAAATCAACGGCGACAACGCCTTCAGTGACTGTGGCATGGAGTATATTGGCTTTTAAGCTCGTCGCCTGTTGAATGTCGACGCCTATGTTGCCATTTTCACCGTCTTCGCCATCTTTGCCATCACTGCCACAACCAATTAGCGCGAACGAGAGTGCGCTAATACCGATTGCTGACTTTACAGCATTTGTTAATTTATACCGATTCATCATCATTTTATTCCCTGCATAGGTTAGCTGCTATGAGGTTTTTACCTCTTTTAGCATGAGGGGGTTCCTCAACACGATCTTACCCAAAAGAGGTAGCCTTCTTTTTGATAGCTAGGATAAATGTGAGCTATATCGTCAGCAGATACTTCGTTTGTTAAAAGATGTTAAATAACATTGAAAACAATTATTTATATAGCTTGTCTCGGTGGCTTTAAGCTTGTATTAATTTTGACCAGCTCAAACTTAATGCAAGCTTAAAGTTTGCGCTAAAGTTGGGTGGAAACTTGATATACATCAAAAACACTGATTGGTTGTGGCTGTGGATATTAACCTTGGCGTTACATAGTTCATAGAGTGATGTTGCGCAATTTGCGTGCGGCTTTACGGTGGTGTTAATAGAATCTTTTTGTAATGTTGTTTGGTAGGGGAGGTGATTGCCCATTGATTTTAGTAAAGTTGATATAATAAAAAAGGAGGCAATTGCCTCCTTTTATTTATCGCGTGTCTAAATCTGGGCTAGCACTGAATAAGTGTCAGTCTTAGCCAGACAAATCTTGGTTTAATTACCGTGGATCTCCATTAACTGTTCTGGGTTATGACAAGTCGAACAGGCTTCTGCTGCTCGAGTTCTCACATCATCAGCATCCATACCATCTAGGATCCCGCCATTGGCAACAATATGGTTAGCGCCAGAATCACTTAAATACTTTTGGTGACAACTTAAGCAAGATCCTGCATCAGAAGATACCCAAATATCAGCTCCAGTTTCGGTATCTCCGTAGCGCCATACTCGCTCGCTTGCACGGCCTAACTGGATCCCATCTGAGGTGTGACAAGTCGAACAATCAGTTTTCAGCACTGTTCCTGATTGAACACCCGCATACTTTAAGTAATGTCCATCAGCTTCATGTGCTTTAAATGCGTAGCTGGTTGGTTTCTTACCGCCAGGGAAGCTGTCATCTGTCTTAGTTGTTTTATCCGATGTATGACACGTCTGACAGTTATAGCCGTTGTTATAATGGTAGTTCTCTTGGTTGTGGCAGCTCTGACACTTTGCCGCATCGATAATTGAGCGGCGCATCGCGGCTTGCATGGTGTCGTCGACACCAGAGTCTAACCAAACAAAGTGGTATGGCGCTTCTTTTACGGCAACTGAGCGAGTCTTGTCTGAGCACTCTGTCATTTGGATCGATTCAACTAAGTATCCGCCGTTATTGAAACAAACCTCTACGGTAGACCATAGCTCAAATGTTTTACCATTAGCATCGGTAGGCATATCGAAGGTGCTGCCTATGATAGTAAAGGTCTTCGTTGCGCTGTCGTAGGTACCGTCTTCAAGCTTGAATCTGCGGTTAGAGTAGGATGCGTCACTATAAGCGGGGAAGTCTTTGTTACTGTCCCAAGCTACAATTACACGAGTGCCTTGATTGATGAACTCTCCACCTATAGCTGCACCAGTAGCATCTTGAATTTGGACATCAAACTTAAGCTTTCCATTCGCATCAAGGCCAATATTGCTGAACATTACCCCCATTGCTTCTGCATCAACGTAGGCTTGCAATACGTCACCGTGACGTTTCTCTGCACTGCCAGTACCGCGATAGGTATCGGTTGAATTATGACAAGAAACACAATTGGTATCGGTGTGAGTTTGTGATGGCTTTTCTGTATGGCAGCTCACGCAGGCTGTATTACTTAAATCTGCTTTAAATAAATCTGCATTGGCTGGGGCACCTTCACCTTCGACATGACAAGATGCGCAGTTGGCAGCTGGTTTTTGCGGGAACATCACCTTGCCATAGTCATGTACGCTACCGCCGTAACCTACAACTTTATAAGGTGCTGGCACCATACCTTCTGGTGTGCTGGTTTCTCTATCTTGTCCCTTATGGATGGCGTGGATCATATAGGTAAAATCAACGCTATTACCACTTTCAGGATCGCCAGAGGTTGAGGTGTGGCAGCTAGCACAGTTTTCAAGTGCGATACGTCGACCGCCATGAAGTGCAAGGCTTTCAGGTTGGTGACAGGTGTAGCAGGTTTCAATAGTGACCACGTTACGGGTTTGAATATCGGTCGTTGCGCCTGTAGATGGCTGCCAATCATAATGTGCATTTGCTGTTGCTTGAGGCAGTTTTAGCTCTAATGTTGCTCTATGGGTATTATCTTCACCGTAAGTAATGGTAAGAGGCTCAGTGACATTGGCGATATTTTGTTGGAAGGTATAAGTGTAACTACCATCACCATTATCCACTAGACAGTCTTCACAGTTGCTCGCTGCCTCTACATTAGCTTGATACTGCGGCGAGGGGTTTAGATCGCTGGTATCGTCAGGTGGCGTGCCAGGCTCTTTAAGGGCATTGATATAAGCTTGCCATTGGTAACCTCTGTCGTATTCGACGTCATCAATCGTCTCGCTGACTTTAGCGAGTTGGGCGATACCAAAGCGCAAGTCATAGTCTTTGTCGAGCCCCAATACTGCAACGCCATTGGCATTCTCTAGGTCGAAGTTTACGGTGACAGTTCCATCTGTTATTGAGGCTTCTGTAAATTGAGCCTGAACGCTAGAAGTTGAATCAATATCAACGCCAACAACACCATCTTTACCATCAGCGCCGTCATTGCCATCACTGCAGCCGAAAAGCATGGCTGATGCGGTGAGCGCAATTAAACTCAATTTTAAGTGTTTAATTTTTATATCCATAATTTTGCGTTCCATTGTTTTGTCATTAGTTTTTGTCACTAATTATTTGCGTCACAAATCGTTTTCTCATCACAAAATATGTCGCCCTAAAATTTGTTTTCTAGGGCGACAAGTTTTTATTTTATAGGGTGAACTTTTAACACATCGACCGCTGCGCCTTGTCCATGACAGGTTGCGCAGCTTTCTGTTCCTGCAGTTGCATCGGCCTTAGACCCTTTAAATACCCCGCCTTGTTGTGTCATATGGTTTATAGCTGTGTCGCTTAAGTGACAATCACTACAAATAGCTGATGTTGCACTAGTAAAGGTGCCATCTTTAAAGGCAAGTGGCTGCACTGCACTGTTAAGTGGGAGCGCTGCCGTTAAAATGCCTGACTCATCGGTAGTATGGCACTGAGCACAATTACCGATATTGCCGGGGTAATTGATATTAGGGTAACTCTCGCGAGACCCTGCATGTAGCGTATGAGCGAGATGCTTATAATCTGCTGTTGAAGCGCCAGGGTTTGTTACGGTCGCATCGGCTTGCATATTAGGGTTGTGACAAAGCTGGCATTGCCCTTCTAAATCGTTACGTGAACCATGATAATTCAGCTGCTGATCGCCATGACAACTGCCACAGGTCTCATTGGTGACAACAACTCTACGGCCTTGCTCTGTTATGGCTGTGGCGCTAAAGAATTGATGGCTAGACTTTATCGTAGTAGTGGTGTCCGTATCAGCGCAGTCAGCTAACATAGATTCAGTGCTACAAAGCTTACCTTGTAGGGCGAGGGTGCCTTTATCAGATGCTGGCTCTGCACTTAGAGTGAGCCCTGCAATTTGATAATGGTAGACACCATTGCTGCCTGATATTGGCGTTGTATCTTGCAGTTTTATTGACTTGGCGGAACGTGTTGTGTAGTCAACACTTAAACCGAAGTTGGCATATACGCGAAGGTCATTGATGAAGTTAAGCTGGTCGGCACTATCGCTATAAATCTCATTCGTTGCCGGGTTCGATAGTCTTATTGAGAAGTTAACAGCATCGCCAACGAGTTCAGCACTGACCACTTCTGCATTAAACTGCCCAAGTACCGCATCTGTATCTGCTTGGCTGTGAGCGCTCTTAGTCCAATCAGAGTTATGGCATGCAACACAATTACTGTTATCAGTTTGAGTTGGGTGCCCTTGACCAGCAGGGAAGTCGATGTTGGTATGGCAACTACCACAGGCTTCCATGGTTGGCACGCGTGCCCAGTTCATATTCTCTGTAAGCGCTTCATCTGCTGCGTGACAAGTTTGACAGTCTGCAAGTGATACAGGAAAGCCAGTAAGGTGTTTAGTGTGCACCATAGGGGCGAACACATTACCTGGATTATTGACTTTAGTGAGATTGTGACAAGTCACGCAGGTTTCGACCTCATCATACTTGCTGCCATGAAAAGCCAAGTCGTTATGGCAAGTATTACAGGTGCTCATTTCGATAAGGTTACGGGTGTAGGCGGGCTCACTGCCATTATCTTGCCAATCATAATGCTGATTAGTGATTGGCAAGTCAGTACCATCAGGCAATGTATCACCGCCAACTTTTACCACCACACGCTGAGTGGCTCCATTGATATAGGTTATGTCGTTCATGCCATCGAATGCACCGCTAAATGTATAGCTGTACTTACCATTTTTATGGTCAACAAATTCGCCGTCACAACTGCTAGAACAAGATTCGGAGGTGAAGTACTGCCACTGACTGGCATTCCCTGCATTGGTATAGCCTTGAGGTAAAAGCTGAGCCGCAATGTAGGTAGCTGATGGAATACCGACAACGGGTTCATCGCTTTCATTGGTAATACGGTAATTTACCGTTGCGACACCTGATTCAAATAACACTTCATTTACCGTGATGTTGAGACTGTTTATTTCAGTCGCTGGTGGCCCTCCAGGTTCGCCGGGATTACCTGGGCTACCATCGTCTCCGCCGCAGCCTGCTAACATAGCTAGTAGCGCAAGTGGAAACATTCTTGCTGCTAGTGATTGAGTGACTCGTTTCATATTGATGTCCTTGAATTCCTTTTTATTGACTTGGCACTTGCTGGTAGCTAATAGTTAACGTTGCTATCTCAAGGCTATAATTCGTAGCTAAATGTTAGGCCAACATAATGAGCACTATAATTGTGGCTAAGATCGCCAAACGTTAAGACATTAGGGATGGAATCGACCGTTAAACCTTGGTTTAGCCAATCTGAATCTTTATAGTTTTCAAATATCCAATCAAAACGTAAGGCCATTTTTTCGCCAATCTGGTACTTGGCGAAAGCATTGATGTTGTGCTTCTCGGCAAAGTAGTCGCCGTAAGGGGAAGTTAACCCTTGGGTTATCTCGGTATCACTCTGGCCATCGGAGTAGCTGTAATCCAATCCCAGATCGAGCTTTTTATCTAAAAGCTGTAAGTAATCGAAACCTATGCCAACTAATGTTGAAGTTTCATCTGTATTGGCGTACCAATTTGGCAGGCTAAAATTGTTGCTGCCAGCCTGATCGCTATCGCGCCAATCTTGATTAAGGTAAGCGTTTACAATGAAGTCTTCGCTGAAAAGGTAATTAGCCGAAATGTCGTAACCTTGTGTATCGACTTTGGTGAGGCCGACTAATGTATCGTTATAATCGTCACTACTGATATGCACATTGGCACTGGCCGATAACGCAGATAGCGGATTGTAGTTAACGCTGAGGCGGTATTCTTGGCGCTCTCTGTCTGCAAGGTACGACTTTCTTAAATAAGGGTTACTTAGACTTGATGTCGAACTGACGGCTTTATATGCACTGCCGGTTCTATCTTTATAGTCGGCCTTAAACCAGGCGGACCAAGAAGGCGTAATGATATAGTTCAACTTGGCGAAGAGCCCGTTCTGCTTTAAGGAGTCACGGTCTAAATCGCTATAGTCGTTGTGATCATATTGATAGCCCGCATCAAGGTAGACGTCACGATTAAAGCGGTACTTTGCAGCAAGCTTCGCTAGTTGTTTAGTTCTGTCATACTCAGGATTAATTGCTGTTCCTGAGAAATAGCTGTCAGTTATTACTTGAGGGTAGGGTTGTTGAGTTGTTTTGTTGTCTCTATCAGAGTAATCATAACTGGCTCTAATACTCAGGCCTCTAGCTAGACGGCTCGAGTATTTGAGTTTCATATCCGTTGTATCGACCTTGCCATCGAGGTTTGTTGTTGGCAGGGCGGGACTAGGGCCATTGATAGTGGCTGGTAAGAAGGCATCATCTTGAGTAAAGCTGGCAACACCTAAATGCATCAGCACTTGATGGCCATTACCACTGAGTTGTGCATTCGCGCCAATGCGGTAAGCCTTATTGTCTGGCGATACCGCGCTTTGCCCCTCGTAGGCGGCGCCAAATGTCGGGCTAAATGCATTTTGCCAAATAATCGAATCATGATCGTTTTTATACTGACTGAAGCTTGAATCTATACCAACGAGCCAACCTTTACCGTTGAAGTAAATCTTGGCCCCGAGCTCATCAGTACTGTCATCGATTGGCTGGGCGAGCATGGCACTATTGGTAAGGAAGTTGCCAGAAAATGCGCGTTTACCTTCTCTTTCTTCGTGTTGAAAGTTGATATCGGCTTGGTAAAAAGCGCCTTGATATGAAGCATCGACTAAGAAGCGATCTCTTTGAGTCTTTAACTCAATATCTCTTATATCGTCGAGTAACGTCGGCATCAGTGAGGTTGTTGCGCCTGTTTGCCAGTTAGCAGGTAATGTCAAACTGTCACCGCTGTTTGTATAAGGCGAAAGTGCGTCGTTACTTTGGTAATTAGCTAGGCCACGATAACCTAAGGCTATTTGATACTGCCCGGGTCTGCCTGTTTCAATCCTTGCACTGCCAGTGTCATAACCGAGCTTGTTGGCTGTAAAGCTTGTTTCATAGCCAGATTCGGACTTATTAACTAAATCTGCCTCTAAGTGCCCAACTGCACCATCGGTATCTGTGCCAGTGACATTACCAAAGTTGATGTCCGATGCATCGTTATAGGCTGCACCAATACCTATAGTGCCTTTAAAACCAGATTCAATGGTGCAGCGTTTACATTCCCACTTGCTAGTGTCAGCCTTTTCTCGGTTGGCACTTTGCAGACCATAGCCATCAGCAAATGCAGGCGAGATGCTGGCGCTAATTGCAAGCGCGAGTATGGATAGTTGTTGCCCTGTGTTGATATTTTTGTTTATTCCAAACATAACGGCCACTCCTTGTTAGCGCTGTAGCAGCTTGCCAGATGGATGATTAGAGCCATGGACCTGCGAATGGCAGTTCATGCAACTTTGTCCGGCATTAAAAGCGTTAGGCTTACCACCAAATACTGCGTTTGAAGTGTGACCGACCGATGAGTGACATTGTTGGCAAAGCATGGGAGGTTTGCTGATTAACATGGCTTCATTTACGCTACCGTGTGGATTGTGGCAAGTTGCGCAGTTATCTGTGACAGGAGCATGCTCCCAAAGTTTTGGACCGCGCTTTTCTGCATGGCATGAATAACAATTCTCGTTAATACTCATCTGTTTTAGGTTGGCATCCGCCAAGCTTCCGTGAGCATTATGGCAATCACTACACACCATTTGTTGCCATTTTAAGGGATGAGAAGAGCGTTTATTGATATCGGCTTTTTGTTGAGTATGGCAAGTAGTACAAACGGCTACCTCAGTACTCTTGTCCGAGATGGGGTCGTGACCTGTGTGCACCTGGTGGCAATTCGCGCAGCTCACATCGGCATTATCATGATGGTTGCCCTCCCAAGCCATACGCTTGTCATCGTTATGACAGCTCATACAAACACTATTTTGTTTCTGAGCGGGAATAGGAGAGTCTGAACCAAATGTGATCATAGGTTCTTTACCGCCACGGTTATGTTTTCCTAGAGGGCCGTGACAAGCTTCACATTGAAGATCTGCCATTGGTGAACCTTGAACATCACTTCCATGTACCCCGTCAAACAGTTCCATCACTTTTGGGCTCTTTCGGTGACACATTAAGCAGGAGTCTGCCCCCTTTGAAGAATATTGGCCTTCTGCAAACTTCTTATCTAATATAGCTTCTACTTCTGCAGGATCTTGGTTATCCCAAGGGGTTGCCATTGCATTGAAGCTGCAGCTGATTAAAGTCAGTAATATCAGTTGCACGACTTTTCCCGTGAACCATCCCGTGTTCTCGCTCATCATTCACTCCACTCGCTTTTATAAGCGATATTTTAATTATTCACACTCGCTCAGCTATATATTAGTAATTTGGTAAATTACTAATACCGAATGATAGAACAGGTCTGTGACAATTCCATAACATTAATGAGGGTTTATTTGGTGAGTTAACTGATTACTAAAGGATTTAAGGGGTTTATGTGATCTATGTCACACTCGGGTGTCGGTAAAGGAGAATCGTTTACTTTTAGAAATACTAACCATTCTTAATTAATGCGTTTATTAGTTGAGAGTTTTGTCACATAATGGCGAACACAATTGAAAATTATTATCGTTTACAGTTCCAAATGTTGATCTAGGTAAAGTTATTACTTGTTTGCCTCCTTTAAAATCAACATTAATTCAAAGAGAGTCGGGGCCTGTAAATAGGTGGAATGCACAATGAAGTTAAGTGAATTGAATCCAGGCGATATCGCCAGAATTTCTCAAGTAGGTCAAATCGACCTGCCAGCCGTAGTCAAACGCAAACTCCTTTCGATGGGGATCACCCCTAATACTCGATTCTCCTTGATCCGAAGAGCACCTATGGGCTCGGGCGTTGAACTGGATATCCGTGGCAGTAAATTATGTATGCGTCGCGATTTAGCAGATATTATTGAGGTTGAAAAAGCGAATGGCTAAACAATTTAACTGTGTCACTGTTGGTAACCCAAATGCGGGTAAATCTACACTATTTAATGCGCTCACAGGCTCTAACCAGCAAGTGGGTAACTGGTCAGGCGTAACCGTTGAGAAAAAGACCGGTCAGTTTGCACTACAAGGCACTGACGTATTTTTAACGGACTTACCGGGGATTTACGATCTTTTGCCAGCAGGTAATAGCTGTGATTGCTCTTTAGACGAGCAAATTGCCCAGCAGTATCTAGCTGATCAACCTATTGACGGCATCATTAACCTTGTTGATGCGACTAATATCGAACGCCACCTATATTTAACTGTGCAGCTACGTGAGTTGGGCATTCCGTTGGTGGTTGTATTAAACAAGATTGATGCAGCGCTTGAACGTGGCATTAAGATTGACGTAGTTAAAATGAGCGAAGAGCTAGGCTGCCCTGTGGTCGCTGTATGTTCTCGTGAAGAAAAAGACATCGAGAAGGTCAAACAGCAATTTGTAGCGCTACTTGACGGCAAGGTATCTGAAGCACCACTAGTACTTAATTACGACACTGAAATTGAATCTGGTGTAACTAGCTTATTAGCTAAAGATGACTCATTAAGCCGCGGCCGCGCACTCGCTATGCTAGCTAATGGTTTAGGTTGTGGTAAGTGTAAAAATAGCCAAATGGCAAGCGAAGTTGAGCAATACTCTCAAGCTCTATCGAGCCAAGGCAAAGATATCGAAATCATGGTTGCTACCACGCGTTTTGACTTTGTTGAGCGTGTTTTTACTGGTTCAGTAGATAGCGATAATCGCGAAACCTTTACCGATAAACTGGACAAAATTGTGCTGCATCCGGTTGCAGGTATTCCGGTTTTCTTATTTGTTATGTATTTAATGTTCATGTTCAGTATTAACGTGGGCAGTTCATTTATTGATTTCTTCGATATTACAGCAGGCGCATTATTTGTTGATCACTTAGGCGCATTTATGACTAGCCTTGGTTCGCCAACATGGTTAGTCACTATTATTGCTGGTGGTGTGGGTCAAGGTATTCAAACCGTTGCGACCTTTATTCCGGTGATCGCAGCGTTATTCTTAGCGTTATCGATATTAGAAGGTTCTGGCTACATGGCGCGCGCTGCGTTTGTAGTTGATGGCTTAATGCGCCGTATTGGCCTACCGGGCCGTGCTTTTGTGCCTATGATTGTGGGCTTTGGTTGTTCAGTACCTGCGATTATGGCTACTCGTACTTTGGGCAGTGAGCGTGAGCGCATTGTGACCGGTATGATGGCACCCTTTATGTCTTGTGGTGCACGCCTGCCAGTATATGCATTATTTGCAGCTGCCTTCTTCCCTGAGTCGGGGCAAAATCTAGTATTCCTACTATACATCATAGGTATCTTTGCCGCGATTGGTACAGGTTTATTGCTACGTAACACATTATTACCAGGCTCAAGCAGCGCGGTAGTGATGGAGCTTCCAAGTTACGAAAAGCCAAAGTTCAAAACGGTAATGGCGCGCACAGGTAAGCGAACTAAGAGCTTTATCATGGGCGCAGGTAAGACGATTGTTATCGTTGTAACTCTACTTAACTTTGTTAACGCTATTGGTGTTGACGGTACATTTGGCCATGAAGATAGCTCTGAATCGATTCTTAGTGTTGCCAGCCAAAAAGTAACGCCTTTGTTCTCGCCAATGGGTGTTGAGCAAGATAACTGGCCTGCCACTGTTGGCATCATCACGGGCATTTTTGCTAAAGAAGCGGTTGTTGGTACCTTGAACAGCCTTTATTCAGATGCTGGTGCAGGTGATGAAGAGCTAGCACCATTTAGCGAAACGCTAACAGAAGCGTTAGCTACGATTCCTGAAAACTTATTTGGTATTGCACCGGAAGATCCACTATCAATCTCTGTTGGTGATGTGTCATCGTTAGAAACAGCATCAGAAGAGTTAGAAGTTGATACTTCTACATTCGGTGCATTGCAAGCTGGCTTTGCAGGTGTAACTGCTGCATTTGCTTACCTCTTATTTGTTCTATTGTACACACCATGTGTAGCGGCAATGGGCGCATTAGTTAATGAGTTTGGTGGACGCTGGGCAGCATTTGCGGGTCTGTGGACATTCGGCTTAGCTTACGGCGTGGCAACAGTGTTCTATCAAGCGGCAACATTTGCACAGCACCCATTGCAATCAAGCCTTTGGATTGGTTTCTTTACTGTGGCGCTGGTGGTATTTTATGTTTGGCTTAAGAGAAAGGGTAAGAAAACCCAGACGATTATTCCAGGCATTAAAGTGATTACGGAATAACGCGAATAGCGTATACTGTTATCAAGTAATAAAAAGCAGCGATAATTCGCTGCTTTTTGCGCTATATGTGCTTATGCTATAGCCAGTAAAGTAGGTTTTTAAGCCTCAGTCGTTGATCCTTTACAGAAACTGTAGGATTATGCGTTTTTAGTCTTTAATCATCGTTCGCAAAGAGGAATTCCATGAGTCATGTGGACACTGAAGTACGTCCTAGTAACTTCATACGTAATATCATAGATGAAGATCTAGCCACGGGTAAGCACTCGAGTGTACAAACTCGTTTTCCGCCAGAACCAAACGGCTTTCTTCACATCGGCCACGCTAAGTCTATCTGCCTAAACTTTGGCATTGCACAGGACTACAAAGGTCAATGTAACTTACGTTTTGATGATACCAACCCTGAAAAAGAAGATATCGATTACGTTAATTCTATTCAGGCTGATGTGCAGTGGCTCGGTTTTCAGTGGGATGGTGACATTCGCTATTCGTCAAACTACTTTGATCAACTACATCAGTATGCCGTTGAGTTAATCAACAAAGGCTTAGCTTATGTATGTTTCTTAAACGGTGACGAAACTCGTGAGTACCGTGGCACGCTTAAAGAGCCAGGTAAAAACAGCCCGTTCCGTGACACCACACCTGAAGAAAACTTAGCGCTATTTGAGAAAATGCGTTTAGGTGAGTTCAAAGAAGGTGAGTGTTCACTGCGCGCTAAGATTGATATGGCATCACCGTTTATGTGTATGCGTGATCCAATCATCTACCGTATTCGTTTTGCTCATCATCACCAAACAGCCGACAAATGGTGCATTTACCCAATGTACGATTTCACTCACTGTATTTCTGATGCGATTGAAAACATCACTCACTCTCTATGTACCCTTGAATTCCAAGACAACCGTAGATTGTATGACTGGGTGTTAGATCATTTAGATGATTTCCAAGCGCCAAACAGAACACGTCAGTATGAGTTTTCAAGACTAAATCTTGAATACACATTAATGTCTAAGCGTAAGCTTAATGATTTAGTCGTTCGCAACTTGGTAACAGGTTGGGATGATGCGCGTATGCCAACAATCGCTGGCTACCGTCGTCGTGGTTACACTGCAGCTTCTATCCGTGAATTCTGTAAGCGCATAGGCGTGACTAAGCAAGACAACATGGTCGAAGTCGCCATGCTTGATGCGTGTATTCGTGAAGAGCTAAACGACTTTGCACCACGTGCAATGGCTGTGATTAATCCAGTTAAAGTGGTTATCGAAAACTACCCTGAAGGCCAAGTTGAAATCATCAACGCGGCTAATCATCCTAGCAAGGAAGAGATGGGTAAGCGCGAGCTATCTTTTGGCCGTGAACTGTTTATTGATGCAGACGACTTCCGTGAAGAAGCCAACAAGAAGTACAAGCGTTTAGTGCAAGGCAAAGAAGTACGTTTGCGTAATGCTTACGTGATCAAAGCTGAGCGCTGCGAGAAAGATGCTGATGGCAACATCACCACTATCTTCTGTACTTATGACGACGAGACTTTGGGTAAAAACCCAAGTGACGGTCGTAAAGTTAAAGGCGTTATTCACTGGGTTGAAGCAACGACTGCAAAACCAGCAGAGCTTCGCATGTATGAAAGATTGTTCAGCGACCCTAATCCTGCTGCAGCTGAATCTGTTGATGAAGTGCTAAACCCACATTCATTGACCATTAAGCATGGTCTAGTTGAAGCAAGTCTTGTGAATGCTGAAGCTGAAAAAGCTTACCAGTTTGAGCGTGAAGGCTACTTCTGCGCCGACAGCAAAGACTCTACAAAGGACGCGTTAGTGTTTAACCTAACCGTGCCATTAAGAGATACTTTTGAGTAAGACTTAATAGCCATTAAGTTTTAGCATTAAAAAAGCCGACATTATGTCGGCTTTTTGTTGCTTGCATTTTATTGATTTGGACTAGATTATACCAATCAGTATAAGAAGTTGATCTACTCAGAGCGTTTTTGGCAAACTAATTCAAGGCGAATAACTGAAAGAATGGTTGCTCCCTTGTGAAGTTATTCAACGCAGAAGTAGGCAGCCAAAAACGCTCCAGAATGGCGAGTTTTAGCGGCTCTGATACTGCGTTAACAAGCTTAAACGTAGAATAACTATGCTCTTCACTCGTTGCCTGGTCTCAGTGCCGCTAAACTCTCGCTGAGCGACCAAATCTTTATACTAATTGGTATTACTGATACATAGGGCCAAAGCCAATGCTCCAAAGGATCACGCTTGAAGCCATGAGTCCGACCAATAACACTAACCCTGCAGTGACTACTGAGCTGGCATAAATAAAGCCTTTCTCTTCAGGGATATTCATTATGATGGGAACACCTGTGTACAACAGGTAAACCGAATAGGCGAGGCCAGCTAGGCCAATAACCATAATAAACCAAAGCGTTGGATAAAGTGCAGCTAGTCCCACCATAAACAGCGGTGTAGCAGTATAGGCGGCAAGCTCTAGAGCCTGGGTGTAGCTAGGTTTTGCGTCGAATGTTTTTGCCATCCAGAAAGCAAGATAGGCCAAAGCAAAGACTCCGGCAATTAATCCGAAATACATCCCCGTGGACATGAATAACGCGCTTTGGGTCGTTAGGAACTGACGATCGCCAACGCCTAAGTCCCAGCCGATTTGTGATGTGGCAATAAATGAACAAATAGCAGGAATAAGCGCGATGATGATGATGTGGCTCAAACTGCTGCGTAATGCCTCGTGGTTTTTTTCAATTGTTTGCCACTCTTCTTTCGGATGAGTGTATAGCCCCATTAAGTGATTCAATATCATTATAGTTATCCTCGTTGGCTTTTAGCTTTTATAGTTAATTTGGCTCGCCAAACTGCAGACGAACTTGTTACAGCTCTAAGGTTATTTATTGAACAAAATCTGCGTAGAGTCAAGCCTATCGACTTAAGCATAGGTGTTAAGCTAAGACTCTGCAGAAAATAGCTGATAAAATCCCCCTCTATTGTTAGAGTCGCGATGGACCCCAAATGAACTTAGCTATGCAGCAACTATTAGCGCCAATTAATACTTTTTTGAAATGCGAAACACCAGATAGCTGGATTGATGAAGCGAAAAAGCCTGAGCGATTAAAGGGGCTGTTAATAGATCACTGCAACTGTGAATTAAAAGCCGCTCAGACCGCGATGTTTGTCGTTCGTAAATACGCGGTGGACGAGCAAAGTGGCCAAGTATTGCAAGCTTGGGCTAAGCCTTATTCTGACTTTGTCTACAGCCAAGATCGAAATATAGAGACATTTTTAGGCAACAACAGTAAAAAGAATGAGTTAGCTGCTGAGTTAATTGGGCGTAGTGACTTTGCCCATAGCGAAGACTTGATAGCTAAAATGGTGCGCCTAATTAAAGAGGAGTTCCATCATTTCGAGCAAGTGTTAGAAATTATGCATAATCGCGGTATTGCCTATCAAAGCGCCAGAGCCGGTCGTTATGCTAAAGGCATGATGAAACAAGTCCGAACTCATGATCCTGTAACTTTAATTGATAAGCTTATTGTTGGCGCATTTATTGAGGCACGCTCGTGTGAACGCTTTGCCAAACTGGCGCCGCATTTGGATGAGGAACTGAAGAAATTTTATATTTCGCTGTTGCGCTCAGAGGCTCGTCATTACCAAGACTACTTAACCCTAGCACAAGCCATATCTGATACTGATATCAGTGACCGCGTTGCGCATTTTGCCCAAGTCGAAGCGGAGTTAATATCTGCAGACGATGAAGATTTTAAGTTTCATAGCGGAGCACCGATTGTGAGTGCAAATGCAGAGGTAGCTTAAGTTTACGTCAGCTAAGAATGAGCGAAATAACGGCAAGTCATGATTACTTGCCGAAAGGTAGCTCGATTAACTCAATATTATCTTGGCTAACAGTGAGCATGCTGCCTTGCTCATACCAATCACCAACAACTATTCGGCGTTTACCATTACTCAGTTCATGGATTGCCGGGCGATGTGTGTGACCGTGGATCATTTGCTGAGTTTGGGTGCTATCAAGTAGCTCAAGCACTGCTATAGGCTCAACGTCCATAATGGTATAGCTTTTTTGCTGATTACTGCTTTGGCTTTTATTTCGTAGTTTTGCGGCAATACCGAGACGTTTAGATTTAGGCAAATGAGCATAGAGCCATTTTGCCCAACTTAAGTTACGGAACTTACGAAATCGTTGATAAGCCTTGTCGAGAGTACAAAGGCTGTCGCCATGCAAAATAACAGTAGATACGCCGTATAAATCGAGTGTATGCACTTCTGGCAATAATGTCATTCCGCTGCGCTTAGCAAACTCATTACCAATTAAAAAGTCTCTGTTGCCATGGATAAAATAGATCGGCAGCTTAAGTGAGGCTTTTTTTATCGATTTAGCAAGCTGGCTCGCGAAAGGTTCAGCGATATCGTCGCCAACCCAGACTTCAAACAGATCACCAAGTATATATAAAGCATCGGTGTCGTGAAGTTGAGTATCGAGAAATTCAAGAAAAGCTTGGGTGATATCGGGGCGATCAGCACTTAAGTGCAAATCGCCCACAAATAGAGTGCGCATCGAGGTGTTATTACTCTTCGATAGTCACTTTTTCGATGATAACAGTCTCAAGAGGAACATCTTGATGCATGCCACGGTTGCCAGTGCTAACTGCTTTGATCTTGTTAACTACGTCCATACCTTCAACAACTTCACCAAATACACAGTAACCCCAGCCTTGTGCAGACTCTGACTTAAAGTCTAGGAAAGTGTTATCGCCAACATTGATGAAGAACTGAGCTGTAGCTGAATGTGGATCAGAAGTACGAGCCATAGCGATAGTACCGATTTTGTTCGATAAACCGTTGTTAGCTTCGTTTTCAATTGTTTCGTTAGGGCGTTTTTGGCCCATGTCTTCCGTGAAACCACCACCTTGGATCATGAAACCGTCGATTACACGGTGAAAAACTGTACCGTCGTAGAAACCTTCTTTAACATAATTAACGAAGTTAGCCGCAGTGTTTGGTGCTTTTTCAGCATCTAGGGCTAACTTGATTTCGCCGTGATTGGTATGCAGTGTGATCATATTTAAAACTCTCGTTATTGAATACGTTGTCGATTATGGCTGGATTCTAACGTAATTGCCGAACGCCATAAAGTGCTGTGTGGTTAGGTTGTCAAATTTACACCTGTTCTGCAGGGTGTTTGCACTGAATTTAAGCAGAGCGTCAAAGAAATTGTCTAATGATTATAGGTATAAGATCGCAAACTGGCGTAGATGCGCCATATCTACTCGTTTTTGCGAACTTTCAACGTGAAAACAGCTTGGAACAGCGACTTTTGCAATGGTAAACTGGAAAACTAATTTTTAATTTTAGCCGTTGAAGAGAATAATCAATGTTGAAGCTTTACAATAGTCTGACCCGCCAAAAAGAGCAGTTTGTGCCACTACAACCAGGAAAGGTTGGCATGTATGTGTGTGGGGTGACCATCTATGATTTATGTCATATTGGCCACGGACGTACATTTGTATCTTTCGACATGATAGTTAGATACCTAAGATATAGCGGGTATGACGTTAATTTTCAGCGCAATATTACTGACGTCGATGACAAAATCATTAAGCGTGCCAATGAAAACAAAGAAAGTTGCGATGAATTAACTGAGCGCTTGATTGGTGAAATGCACCGTGATTTTGATGCGCTTAATATGGCACGTCCAGATAACGAGCCACGCGCGACACTGCATATGCCAGAAATTATTGATATGGTTGAAAAACTAATCGAACGTGAGCATGCCTATGTGGCTTCAAACGGTGATGTATTATTCAGCGTGTCTTCATTCCCTGAATATGGCCGTTTATCAGGGCAGAATCTTGAGCAGCTACAAGCGGGCGCTCGAGTAGAAGTTGAAGACGCAAAGCGCGATCCAATGGATTTCGTATTATGGAAAATGTCAAAACCAGGTGAGCCTACATGGGAATCACCATGGGGACCAGGTCGCCCTGGTTGGCACATTGAATGTTCTGCAATGAACAGCAAACATTTAGGTAATCACTTCGACATTCATGGCGGCGGTTCTGATCTACAGTTCCCGCACCATGAGAATGAGATTGCTCAGTCTTGCTGTGCCCATGACACGCCGTATGTAAACTATTGGATGCATACGGGAATGGTGATGGTAGATAAAGAAAAGATGTCAAAATCTTTGAATAACTTTTTCACCATTCGTGATGTATTAGGTCACTACGACGCGACTACAGTGCGTTATTTCTTGTTGTCAGGCCATTACCGCAGTCAGCTGAACTATTCTGAAGACAACTTAAAGCAGGCAAAATCTGGCCTTGAGCGTATCTATACCGCGCTTAAAGATTTAGATTTAACGGTTGCTGCTGCACCAGCTGAGGAGTTCGTGGCTAAGTTTAAGTCTGCGATGGATGATGACTTTAATACACCAGAAGCCTATTCAGTGCTGTTTGATATGGTGCGTGAGATCAACCGCCTGAAAGCGACTGATATGGCCCAAGCCTCTGCGTTAGGTGTTGCCCTAAAAGAACTTGGTGATGTGTTAGGTATTCTAGGCCAAGACGTAGATACCTTCTTTAAAGGTGAAGGTAGCGATGATGAAGTTGCACAGATTGAAGCATTAATCGCTGAGCGTAATCGCGCTCGTGCAGAAAAAGATTGGCCTGCAGCAGACGTTGCACGTGACGGCTTAAATGCATTAGGCGTGATCTTAGAAGATGGTCCAGAAGGCACCACTTGGCGTAAGAAGTAATTCTTAGCAATAAGCCGCATAACTAAATATACAAAAAAGCCTGCTAATGCAGGCTTTTCTTTTTTTGAGTAACTAGGTCTGGAGCACTTATTCCTCACCCCATGGATGGAAAGGTGTGGTATCTTTTTACTCGCTAGGTCAGGAACATTTTGCTAGAACCTAGAACCTAGAACCTAGAACCTAGAACCTAGAACCTAGAACCTAGAACCTAGAACCTCCAGTTAATCGTGATATTGCTCACAAGCATATAAAGTGTTCTCTAACAGGCTTGCGATAGTCATTGGGCCAACACCACCCGGTACCGGAGTAATGAAACTCGCGTGCTGAGAAGCAACATCAAATTCAACATCGCCAACCAGTTGACCGTTTTCAAGGCGGTTAATACCCACATCGATGACGACAGCGCCTGGTTTGATCCAATCACCAGGAATAAAGCCTGGCTTACCAACAGCAACAACCACTAAGTCAGCACGTCTAACTTTATCTTCTAAATTACGCGTAAAGCGATGACAGATGGTCGTTGTACAACCTGCTAATAAAAGCTCAAGTGCCATAGGGCGCCCTACAATGTTAGATGCACCTACTACTAATGCGTCTAAACCATAGGTATCAATCTCGGTAGCCTTAAGCAATGTCATAATGCCCATTGGCGTGCATGAACGTAGTACAGGGCTACGTTGTGCAAGACGACCAACATTATAAGGGTGGAAACCGTCTACATCTTTATCCGGACGGATACGTTCAATGACTTTTGATTCTTCGATATGCTCAGGCAGTGGTAACTGCACTAAGATACCATCAATGCTTGGGTCGTTATTACATTCATCGATTAATGACAAAAGCGCATCTTCAGAAATGCTGCTGTCTAAATCGTAAGAGCGCGACATAAAGCCTACTTCTTCACAAGCTTTACGTTTGCTGCCAACATATACTTGTGAGGCAGGATCTGCGCCAACAAGAATTACGGCTAAACCAGGGACTCTTTTTCCTGCCTCTTTGCGGGCGGTGACTTTATCTTTGAGTTGCGTTCGAATGGTTTGGGCAATGGCCTTACCATCGATGTTTTGGGCTGTCATTGGGGTTGGTGTCCTTTATACGGCGCGATAATGGAAAACGCCGACATTTTAACAGGACGTGCCAAAGGTGTCATTGATTTAGACTATTAACAAACAATTCTAATATACGGATAATAACGTAGTGCTTTATATTGCGGATAAAAGCTAATGACCTATATAAAGGAAGAGCTTCTATTTTAGCGGTTGAGTTAAGTAAGCTCTTGAGAAAATAAGGATAGAGTCAGCGGTTTATTTCGACTAGATAGCGAACTTTGCTGCTAAATTCTGCGAAAAGGTTAAAACTAAATCTATCGGGCTGTTAAATCGCCATGTGAACATCTTTTTTTAAAAAAGGCGTTGACGATATTTAGAAGAGGGGATACTATGCGCTCCGTCCTCACCGAGCAGCAAGTTGTTGTCCTTGAGGGCCAGAAACAGTAAAGGGTGTCCCAGCGTGAAAACGTACTTTACAATAGGTTTCAAAATTTCGGTGATTAGCGCAGCCCGGTAGCGCATCTGGTTTGGGACCAGAGGGTCAGAGGTTCGAATCCTCTATCACCGACCACATTTAAACTAACGTGGAACGTTAGTTGCCCAGTTCAGGAAATGAAATTTATTTCATTGCCGAGCGCCCGTAGCTCAGTTGGATAGAGCACCCGCCTTCTAAGCGGGTGGCCGCAGGTTCGAATCCTGCCGGGCGTACCATTTTGTGGTGATTGTAGCTCAGTTGGTAGAGTCCCGGATTGTGATTCCGGTTGTCGTGGGTTCGAACCCCATCAGTCACCCCACTCATTCTGTAAAGAAGTTTAAAAAGCGACCCTAGGTCGCTTTTTTTACGCCTGTAAATCACGCTTTGAGGCTCGACTCGGGCGCATTCCATAGCTATAATGTCGCGTCTTGATAATTATCAACTAAAAGATACCTGTGCCGATCGTCAGTATTTATGGGCATTTTGGTTAAATTTATGGATCAAGAAACGAATACCTGAATAGTTGAGTTTTCGACTATTGCAAAGGACGATAGACATATTTCGAGGTAAAAAAATGCAAGTTTCTGTAGAAACCACACAAGGCTTAGAGCGTCGCCTAACAATTTCTGTACCTGCTGAGCAGATCGAGAACACTGTTAAAGAAGCATTAAAAAGCGAAGCTAAGCGTGCCCGCATCCCAGGTTTCCGTCCAGGAAAAGTACCTGTAAGCGTTATTAATAAGCGTTATGGTAATGCTATTCGTCAAGATATCACTGGTGAAGTGATGCAGCGCAACTTCGTTGAAGCAATCATTGCTGAGAAGTTAAACCCTGCAGGCGCACCTACATTAACTCCTGGTTCAACTGAAGGCGAAAACTTTGAGTTTGTTGCTACTTTTGAAATCTACCCAGAAGTTGAACTAAAAGGTTTAGAGTCAATCACTGTTGAACAGCCTACTGCTGAAGTAACTGAAGCAGACGTTGATGCAATGATTGAAACGCTTCGTAACCAACACGCTACTTTTGAAGTTGCAGATCGTGCAGCAGCTGAAGGCGACAAAGCTAAGATCAACTTCGTTGGTTCTATCGATGGCGAAGAATTCGAAGGCGGCAAGGCTGATGATTTCGAACTTCAACTTGGCAGCGGCCGTATGATCCCAGGCTTCGAGTCTGGTGTTGAAGGTCACAAAGCAGGTGAAGAGTTCAACATCGAAGTGACTTTCCCAGAAGATTACCACGCTGAAAACCTTAAGGGTAAAGTAGCGACATTCGCTATTACTCTTAACGAAGTTCAAGCTGCTAACCTTCCAGAAGTTAACGACGAGTTCGCTACACTATTCGGTATTACCGAAGGTGGCATCGACGCACTACGCGGCGAAATTAGCAAGAACATGAGCCGTGAACTTGAGCAAGCGCTTAAAGCAAACGTTAAAGAGCAAGTTCTTAATGGTCTAGTTGAGCAAAACGACATCGAATTGCCAACAGCACTAATCGACGGCGAAGTAGAAGTATTGCGTAAGCAAGCTATGCAACGTTTCGGCGACCAAGCTGCAAACATGCCTGAGCTACCAGCTGACCTGTTCACTGAGCAAGCTGCACGTCGCGTTAAAGTAGGTCTACTACTTGGCGAAGTGATCAAGACTAACGAGCTAAAAGCTGAAGACGAGCGTGTTCAAGGTTTGATCGCTTCAATGGCTTCTGCTTACGAAGATCCAAGTGAAGTTGTAGCTTACTACAATGGTAACGAAGAGCTAATGCAAAACATGCGCAACGTTGCTCTAGAAGAGCAAGCAGTTGAAGCTTTGTTAAAAACTGCAACTTTGACTGAAAAAGCAGTCAACTTTGAAGAATTTATGAACAAGGCTACAGGTCGCGCGTAACCATCGCTTGACTTAAATGGCTATTAGCCATTTATAATGGCTCGTATGAGGTTCCTCATGCGGGCCATTTTTATTTAGGGAAGTTAATCATGCACAAAGCGCCAGAATCAGTACTTAACGCACTCGTTCCTATGGTTGTTGAACAAACAGCTAAAGGTGAACGTTCATATGATATTTATTCTCGCCTTTTGAAAGAGCGAGTAATCTTTCTTGTTGGCCAAGTTGAAGAACATATGGCTAACCTTATCGTTGCTCAGTTACTGTTTTTGGAGTCAGAGAGCCCAGATAAGGATATTTACCTATACATCAACTCACCAGGCGGCAGCGTAACTGCGGGCATGGCGATTTATGACACAATGCAGTTTATTAAGCCAAACGTTAGCACTGTGTGTATTGGTCAAGCGGCGAGCATGGGCGCATTTTTGTTAGCAGGCGGTGCAGAAGGCAAACGTCATTGCTTACCAAACTCTAGAGTGATGATCCATCAGCCATTAGGCGGTTTCCAAGGTCAGGCGTCGGATATTGCTATTCATGCTCAAGAGATCTTAGGCATTAAGAATAAGTTAAACACTATGCTTGCTGAGCATACTGGCCAGCCACTTGAAGTGATTGAACGTGATACTGACCGTGATAACTTCATGAGCGCTACAGAAGCTGCTGAATACGGTTTAGTCGATTCAGTGATAGCAAAACGAGGCTGATTTTTACTCTTCTCTGAGCTATGCTCAAATAAGAAGTAACGATAAGATATAGGCAGTAGAATTGCTGCAAACAGAGGTAAAGTAATGGGTGAAGACAAAGGTAACGGTGACGGCGGGAAACTGCTGTACTGCTCTTTTTGTGGCAAGAGTCAGCATGAGGTAAGAAAACTCATTGCTGGACCTTCTGTATATGTTTGTGATGAGTGTGTTGAACTCTGCAATGACATTATTAGAGAAGAGATTAAAGAGATCTCACCAAAGCAAGATCAAGACAAGTTGCCTACGCCTCATGAGCTAAGAGCACACTTGGATGATTATGTAATTGGTCAAGATAAGGCTAAGAAGGTTCTTGCTGTCGCAGTGTATAACCACTACAAGCGCCTTAGAAATGCTAGCCCTAAAGATGGCGTAGAACTTGGTAAGAGTAACATCTTGCTAATTGGCCCAACGGGTAGCGGTAAAACCTTGTTAGCAGAAACGCTTGCACGAGTGCTTGATGTGCCATTTACTATGGCTGATGCAACTACGCTTACCGAAGCGGGTTATGTTGGTGAAGATGTTGAGAACATCATTCAAAAGCTACTGCAAAAGTGTGACTACGACGTAGAGAAAGCACAGCGCGGTATCGTGTATATCGATGAGATTGATAAAATCAGTCGCAAGTCTGACAATCCATCAATCACTCGTGACGTATCGGGTGAGGGTGTTCAGCAAGCCTTATTGAAACTGATTGAAGGTACTATCGCTGCTGTGCCACCACAAGGTGGTCGTAAGCATCCACAGCAGGAGTTTTTACAGGTTGATACCTCTAAGATCTTGTTTGTTTGTGGTGGTGCGTTCGCCGGTCTTGAAAAAGTCATTGAGCAACGCGCTCATGTTGGTACGGGTATTGGTTTTGGCGCTGAAGTCAAAGGTGAAGCTGATAAGAAGACTATCTCTGATACGCTACTAGAAGTGGAGCCAGAAGATTTAGTTAAGTTCGGTTTGATCCCAGAGTTCATTGGCCGTCTACCTGTACTTGCGACACTGTCAGAACTTGACGATGAAGCTTTGATTCAGATCTTGTCTGAGCCAAAGAATGCGATCACTAAACAGTTTGCTGCATTATTTGAGATGGAAAATGTAGAGCTTGAATTTAGAGACGATGCGCTTAAAGCGATTGCTCTTAAAGCACAAACTCGTAAAACTGGTGCGCGTGGTCTTCGTTCAATCGTTGAAGGGATCTTACTCGATATCATGTATGATCTACCATCGACTGATGATGTGGTTAAAGTTGTTATCGATGAGTCAGTGGTTAAAGGCGAGTCAAGCCCAATTCTGATTTATGCTAATAACGAAGCACAAGCCGCAACAGCGGAATAATCTCTCGTCTAAAATCAGACTGTGAGTCTAAAAGGAGCCTATATGGCTCCTTTTTTGTACACTTCTTTAATTAATTCTTTTTCACCATTGAAACCTATCTAATCATCCCAATATACTCATAAGTAATCATAAAAAACGGAATCGAGCTATGACCCTAGAGCGTGATGCGCGAATCGAACTACCCGTACTACCACTAAGAGATGTGGTGGTTTATCCCCACATGGTAATTCCGTTATTCGTCGGTCGAGAAAAATCTATTCGTTGCTTAGAAAAAGCAATGGATCAAGGTAAACAAATTATTTTAGTCGCCCAGCGTGATGCTGAGTTAGACGACCCTACAAGCGATGACATTTTCGATGTAGGTACTGTTGCGTCAATCCTGCAGTTATTAAAACTTCCTGATGGCACCGTAAAGGTATTAGTCGAAGGCGGGCAAAGAGTCTGCATCGAAAACTATATCGAGCAGGAAGATATCTTTCAGGCGACAGCTCACTACCTTGAGTCTGAGCCACTTTCAGAGAAAGAAGAGGAAGTCCTCGTTCGCTCAGCCGTTGGCCAGTTTGAAGGTTACATCAAGCTGAACAAGAAGATCCCACCAGAGGTACTTACTTCACTGTCGGGGATTGATGAAGCGGCAAGACTTGCAGATACCATGGCTGCGCACATGCCACTTAAGCTTGAAGACAAACAGTCAGTGCTTGAGATGGTCAATGTAAGCGAGCGCATCGAATATTTAATGGCGATGATGGAATCGGAAATTGACCTACTTCAGGTTGAGAAGCGTATTCGTGGTCGTGTTAAAAAGCAGATGGAGAAGAGTCAACGCGAGTACTATTTGAATGAGCAAATGAAGGCTATTCAAAAAGAGCTTGGCGATATTGACGAGTCTCATGATGAGTTTGAAAGCTTAGCTAAAAAGATTGAAGAGGCGCAAATGCCTACTGAGGCGAAAGAAAAAGCCTCTGCTGAGCTGAATAAGTTGAAGATGATGTCACCTATGTCTGCTGAGGCAACTGTGGTGAGAAGTTACGTTGAATGGATGGTGTCAGTGCCTTGGCATAAGCGCTCTAAAATCAAACGTGACTTAGCTAAAGCGCAAGACGTACTCGATACCGATCACTTTGGTCTTGAGAAAGTTAAAGAGCGTATTTTAGAGTATCTAGCGGTTCAAAGCCGAGTTAAGCAGCTTAAAGGTCCCATTCTTTGTTTAGTCGGTCCGCCAGGCGTGGGTAAGACTTCATTGGGCCAATCAATCGCTAAGGCGACAGGCCGTAAGTATGTGCGCGTGGCATTAGGCGGCGTGCGTGATGAAGCGGAGATCCGCGGTCATCGTCGTACTTACATTGGCTCTATGCCGGGTAAAGTAATCCAGAAGATGTCTAAAGTGGGCGTTAAAAACCCATTATTCTTGCTTGATGAAATCGATAAGATGAGTAGCGACATGCGAGGCGATCCTGCATCTGCACTACTTGAAGTATTAGATCCAGAGCAGAACTCAGCATTTAGCGATCACTACATGGAAGTCGATTACGACTTATCTGATGTGATGTTCGTGGCAACATCTAACTCGATGAATATTCCAGGTCCGCTATTAGACCGTATGGAAGTTATTCGTCTATCGGGTTATACCGAAGATGAGAAACTTAACATCGCTAAGCAGCACTTGTTGCCTAAGCAGATTGAGCGTAACGGTCTAAAAGCCAAAGAAGTGACGGTAGACGATAGTGCTATTATCGGCATTATTCGTTATTACACCCGTGAAGCAGGTGTGCGTGCGCTAGAGCGTGAACTGTCGAAGATTTGCCGTAAAGTGGTTAAGAACATTTTGCTTGATAAGAGTATTAAGCATATTGAAGTCAACCAAGACAACCTTAAGTCATTCTTAGGTGTACAGCGTTGTGATTACGGTAAAGCTGAGTCGAACAACCAGATTGGTCAGGTCACTGGCTTGGCGTGGACTGAAGTTGGTGGTGACTTGCTGACTATTGAAGCCACATCTGTGCCTGGTAAAGGCAAGCTAACTTATACCGGCTCACTTGGCGATGTGATGCAAGAGTCGATTCAAGCTGCTATGACAGTTGTTCGAGCTCGCGCAGAACAGCTTGGCATTAATCCAGATTTTTACGAGAAACGTGATATTCACGTTCACGTACCTGAAGGCGCAACGCCAAAAGATGGCCCATCAGCGGGTGCGGCTATGTGTACAGCACTCGTTTCAAGCCTGACCGGTAACCCTGTTCGCGCAGATGTTGCTATGACCGGTGAAATTACCCTACGCGGTGAAGTGTTACCGATTGGTGGATTAAAGGAAAAACTTCTAGCTGCACACCGTGGCGGTACGAAAGTTGTTCTAATTCCAAAAGAAAATGAACGTGATTTGGAAGAAATCCCACAAAACGTCATTGCCGATCTAAAAATTTACCCTGTCAAATGGGTTGATGAAGTATTGAAATTGGCGCTTGAGCGACCAGTTGAAGGCTTCGAAGTCGTAGAAAACGTGGACTAACGCAATAAATTGCAGGATTGCCTTAAAAAAACAGTAAAAAGGGCTTACCTAAGTATCAAGCTGTGGTAGCCTAAGTCTGTGGAGAGTCAGTCGCTCCAGCCCTTGGAGTGACTGGTTTTGAGTAGTATCCTAATTTATTTATTTGGTTTTCCTATAAGGCTTGAACTTTGGTTCTAAGCTTGTTATAAAAAGCCTCCGCAGACCGCTCTAGACAAGAATTTGGGTGCGGCGCACAAATTACATTCAAGGGGATGACATGAACAAATCTGAACTAATCGAGAAAATCGCTTCTGGTGCTGACATTTCTAAAGCTGCTGCTGGCCGTGCATTAGACTCTTTCATTGGCGCAGTTACTGAAGGCCTAAAAGAAGGCGATAAGATTGCTCTTGTTGGTTTCGGTACTTTCGAAGTGCGTCAACGCGCAGAGCGCACTGGTCGTAACCCTCAAACGGGTAAAGAGATCAAAATCGCTGCAGCGAACATTCCAGCATTTAAAGCTGGTAAAGCTCTAAAAGACGCTGTTAACTAAGAAAGTTAGCAATGCAGCCTTTGTAAGGCTATTGTAAGAAAGCACTGTTTAACAGTGCTTTTTACAAATAGAGAGGGCAGTAATTAAGGGAATCCTTAATTTTGCCAGCAGGAGCCAGAGAATATTATTATTTTCGCCTCCTTTAAATTACAAAAAGGCGCATCAAACAGTGATGCGCCTTTTTATTTTATTAATCGCAACAAGCGAGAAGTCTGATGTTAGAAAAGATTCGCGAAGGCTCGCAAGGTGTAATTGCTAAAAGCATATTAATCCTTGTGATACTTTCATTTGCATTTACTGGTGTGAGTAGTTATTTAGGTTCTTCAACTGAGGTTGCAGCTGCTACCGTAAATGGTGAAGAGATCAGCAACTCTGCTTTAGAGCAAGCATATCAAAACGAACGTAGTCGTTTAGAGCAGCAATTAGGTGATATGTTTGCCACTTTGTCTGCCGATGACAACTATATGCAGAGCGTTAAGCAAAGTGTATTAGAGCGCTTAGTAGCTGAGAAGCTACTTGACCAAAATGCTGCAGAGCTAGGTTTACGCGTATCAGATGAGCAGATCAAAGCTGCCATCATGTCTGAGCCTGCTTTCCAAACTGACGGTGTATTTGATAACGATCGTTATCAAGCTATTTTACGTCAGCTAGGCTATCAAGCTAACTCTTTCCGAGACATGATGCGTATCGATATGACTCGCCGTCAGCTTGTTGCGACCTTAGTGGGTTCTGAGTTTGTTCTTGCTGGTGAAGCTGAGTATTTAGCTGAGCTTCAAGGCCAGACGCGTAATATTGACTACAAGGTTATTGATGCGACTCCGTTCCTTGCTGATATCAGTGTTACTGACGAGCAGATCAAAACTTATTACGATTCAAACCTAGATCAATTCATTCGTCCTGAAGTCGTTAGCCTTAACTACATCGAGCTTGATGCGAAAGATCTTGCTAAAGATATCACAGTGACAGATGCAGAAGCCCAAGCTTATTACGATGAGCATAAAGCTAACTACACTCAAGCTGAGAAGCGTTTAGCTGCGCACATTCTTGTACAAGAAGGTGACGATGACGCTGCTGCCAAAGCAAAAGCTGAGGCTATCTACAAGCAACTTCAAGACGGTGCAGACTTTGCTGAAGTCGCGAAAACTGAATCTGAAGATACCTTTAGTGGTGAGCAAGGTGGTCAACTAGATTGGTTCGAAGCGGGTGTAATGGAGCCTGAATTTGACACTGCACTGTTTGCGCTTAACAAAGGCGAATACTCAGGTGTTGTCAAAACAAATTTCGGTTATCACATCATCAAGGTGCTAGATATTCAGCCAGGTGCACAAGCGCCGTTTGCTGACGTAAAAGAGAAGATCCTTGCTCAGCTTAAAGACAAGCAAGCGGTAGATAAGTTCTACGAGCTACAGCAAGTTTTGGCTGATACTAGCTATGAAGTACCTGATACCTTAATCGATGCGGCTAAAGACTTAGGTGTTGAAGTTAAGACCACTCCGGAGTTTACACAGGCTAATCCGCCTGAGTTGTTTACTGCTCCTGATGTACTTAAAGAAGCATTTTCTTCAAATGTACTGCTTGATCGCATGAACAGTGATGTTTTAGAAGTTGAGCCTAACCACGTAGTTGTGATTCGTGTAAATACGCATAAAGCTGCTGGTACAATGGATTTAGCTGATGTTCGCAATGCAATTGCTAACCGCTTAAAGCAAGAACAAGCTAATGAAGCGGCGCGTAAGCAAGCACAAGAAGCTATGACTGCTGTTGAAGCGTCAGGTGTGACTGCAGACTACATCGTTAAAGATAAGCTTGCTCGTTTTGCACAAGACGTAGATGGTGCGATTGTGAACAAGGCGTTCGCGATGGCTCAACCAAGCGACAAGCCTTCAGTTGATACTGTTGCTTTAGCCAATGGTTACGCTGTAGTGGTTCTTAAGCAAGTTAATGCTGCTGAAGGTGTAGACGCAAATCTACTCGATGCACTTAAGCAACGCTTAAGCTCTCAGTACAGTGAAAACGATTACCGTGCAGTGATTGCTTCGCTAAAGGCTAAGGGTGAAGTTCTTTACCCTGTTGCTGAATAAGAATTGCTGAATATGCGCTACTAATAAATAGCAGTGCGCCTCATTGAGGCATAAAAAAACCGGCTGAGGCCGGTTTTTTTATGGGCTGAATAAACTGCCACACTATGAAGCGCTCCGCTTTCATGAAGATTACAAAGTAGAGCTGTCCAGAAGTTGAGCAAAAAAGCGAAGCTATTATTTTATAGTTAATCTTGCCGATGGATTTCTTCGTGTAGCGCAGCGCTCTGTGTCCTTCGTTGGCTTTTACTTTATTGCTTATTTACCACTAAATTAACCACGAAGCGCTTCGCTTTCACGGAGATCACGAAGATAAAGATCAAAAGCTTACTGCTTATCTGCTGCCCTCATTGTTTTTCGTGATGAACGTTGCGAAGGCGCAATAAAAAACGCCGCAATAAAAAACGCCGCAATAAAATATTGCGGCGTTTACTTTACTACAGAATAGTATTATCTAATTCACGGGGTGATTTAGATTGAAACCACATCAAACTCAACGTGTGGGTTAACATCAGCTTCATAGTCGATACCTTCGATACCGAAACCGAACAGTTTTAAGAACTCTTCTTTATATTCGCGGTAATCTGTCAGCTCAGCTAGGTTTTCAGTAGTGACTTGTGGCCACATATCACGACAATGCTGCTGGATCTCTTCACGAAGCTCCCAGTCATCAAGGCGTAGGCGGTTTGAATCGTCTACGTCGGCCGCAGTACCATCGGCCTTAAATAGGCGCTCATTGAACATACGGCTAATCTGCTCAATACAACCTTCGTGTAGGCCTTCAGCGCGCATCTTCTTAAATACCATAGCGATGTACAGTGGCATTACAGGAATTGCAGAACTAGCTTGAGTGACAACACTCTTTAGTACTGCAACGTTAGCGCTGCCGCCCGTTACAGAAAGCTTAGCATCTAATGCTTGAGCTGCGCGGTCAAGGTCCATCTTGGCCTTGCCTAATGCGCCATGCCAGTAGATTGGCCAAGTAAGCTCTGTACCAATGTAGCTGTAAGCAACGGTTTTGCAGTTATCGCTTAATACGCCAGCTTCAGATAGCGCCTGCATCCATAGTTCCCAATCTTCACCGCCCATCACGGTCACAGTATCAGCAATTTCTTGCTCTGTGGCTGGCTCAACGCTAGCTTCGATAATAAGATCTTTGTTGGTATCTACTGCTGTAGCTGTGTAAGTCTCGCCGATAGGCTTGAGTGAAGAACGGATCAGTTCACCGCTATCAGGCATTTTACGAACAGGAGAAGCCAGTGAGTAAACCACCATATCAACTTGACCTAAGTCTTGCTTGATAAGCTCAATGGCTTTCTGTTTAGCTTCGTGGCTAAAGGCATCACAGTTGATGCTTTTAGAGTAAAGTCCTTCAGCTTTTGCAAACTTGTCAAATGCAGCCGAGTTGTACCAGCCTGCAGTGCCTGGCTTAGTTTCGGTGCTAGGCTTTTCAAAAAACACACCTAATGTGGCGGCATCACTACCGAAGGCTGCTGTGATGCGTGACGAAAGACCGTATCCACTAGAAGAACCGACAACTAAAACTTTTTTAGGGCCATTAGCTATTTTGCCTTTTGCCTTGGTAAAGTTGATCTGCTCAAGGACGTTAGCTTCACAGCCAACAGGATGGGTCGTAGTACAAATAAAACCACGAATTCTAGGTTTGATGATCATATTTTTTGATTCTCTTAAAAAATTGTCTCTAGGATAATTAAACCGACATCAAATGGCACTCGTTTTTGTTGAAAATCGGCTTTTTTATCAGTGGTTGGAGCAGTTTAGCTCACTTGCCTTAATCAGATTTCACCGTGACTTTGCGTGCAACTGCGCAGATCTAAAGCACTTGAAACGAGATTACTTCTTACGGGTAAATAAGCTTTGATCTTGAATTAACCTTTGGGTGTACTCGTGTTGAGGTTGGTTAAACAACTGTTCTGTTGTTGCTTTCTCAACCATAACCCCTTTTTTCAGTACCATAATTTTATCGCTAACATGGCGAATGATATTCATATTATGCGATACGAATATATAAGATAGCCCCATTTCTTGTTGTAGCTCTAGCAGTAGATTAAGTATTTGCGATCTAACAGAGAGGTCCAAAGCCGTTAAGGCTTCATCTGCAATGATGATTTTAGGATCTAGCATTAAGGCTCGTGCCACAGCTACGCGTTGCTTTTGTCCTTCTGAAATCATATGAGGATAGAACTCAGCATGTTCTGGCAATAGGCCGACTTTTCTCAGTTTATCGATTACCTGTGCCTTGCGTTCACTACTGTCTAAATCAGTACTGAACTTTAAAGGCTCATCTAATAACTCACCAATGGTCAGTCTTGGGTTGAGTGAGGTATTAGGATCTTGGAATATCATCCGGATCAGACGGCAGCGCTGTTTTAAATCGTGTTTATCTAACGGCTCACCTTCAAAGAAGATCTCGCCGCCACTTCTGATCTCTGCGCCTACTAATATTCTAGCGATGGTGGTTTTACCTGAGCCGGCTTCACCAACAATCGCCAGAGTTTCACCACGATTTAGCTCAAACGAAACCGGTGATAAAGCGTGGTTGTATTGTCGTTTAAAACGTTTGTAGCCAGCATAATAACTTTTACTGAGATCATTAACTTTAAGAAGTGGAGTCGTCATTACATGGCTCACTGTGGTATGGGAAATGGCAAGCAAAATAGCGGTCTTTCTTATGGCACAGGCTTGGTTTACTGACACAGCGCTTTTGTGCCTGTGGGCAGCGCGGGCCTAAACGACAGCCGATAGGCAGATGTTGCAGGGCCGGCGATGAGCCTGGCAAGGTTTGCATCACTGACTTATGGGCAAGTCCACCGGAATAGTCGGGCATATTGTCCAGCAAGGCTTTGGTATAGGGGTGAAACGGTTGCTCGAGTACTTCCGCTGTTGGACCAGACTCCATAACTTGGCCACAATACAAAACGGTGAGCTGATCGCACCAGCCAGATAAGGTTTCTAATTCATGGCTAATCAATAGAATTGATACGCTGTGTAACTGGTTAAGTTTTCCTAGCAATCTAAAGATCTGCGCCTGAGTACTGAGTTCCATCGAGTCGGTGGGTTCATCGGCAATTAACAGGCGTGGTTGGTTGGCTATCGCCATCGCAATCATGACTTTTTGGCACTCACCAGCGGAAAGCTCCCACGCATAACTGCTCATCACTTCTTCAGTATTTTTAATACCGACTTTATGCAGCCACTTTTGCGCCGTTGCTTTACGGACTTTGTTGCGCTTCCAAAATGAAATTTGCTTATCGACAGGCATGGCTTCGATAAGCTGGCTACCTACAGAGATGGCAGGATCTAAGCTGCCGGTAGGGTCTTGGAAAATAACGGCTATTTCACTGCCCATTAAATTACGTCGCTGTTTAGCCGACATATCCATTAAGTTTTGCCCGTCCCACATCATGCGATCGGCAGTAATGGTCCAGTTATGTCCAGGTACCCCTAAAATAGCACGGGCTAATAGTGTGCGGCCTGAACCAGATTCACCGACTAAGCCATGTAATTCGCCAGGATTAATGGTTAAGCTGACACGTTCTAGCGCCTTGACTCGTCCTTGGGGGGTATCGAGTTCAATGGTGAGGTTACGAATATCGAGTAATGGCATAGTATTAATTTCTGATGGGCGATAACGCCGATCTCAAACCGTCACCAACTAAGTTAATAGCCAGTACGCTACACAAAATGGCAACACCTGGGATGGTGACTGTCCAAGGTGCGGTCAATAAATTATCAAGTCCTTGCGACACCATCGCCCCCCATTCTGGGCTAGGAGCCTGAGCGCCAAGGTTTAAGAAACCCAGTGCGGCAATATCCAAAATAGCAGCAGAAATAGCCAAGGTCGTTTGAATAATTACGGTTTCCCAAACGTTAGGCATGATCACGTACCAAAAAACTTGAATTGAGTTTGCGCCATCTAATTTAGCTGCGGTTACATAGTCTTTTTGCAACTCTTCATGCACTGCTTGATGGATAGCCCTAACAAATTGTGGCGTGAGAGCAATACCTACCGCCCAAAAAACATTTTCAAGTCCCGGCCCCATTATTGCGACGACCAAAATGGCCAGCAGTAAAGATGGGATGGATAAAAGTGCGTCTAGTAAGTGGCTTAATATCGAAGATTTTAAGCCTTTCATCATGCCGGATATCGAGCCGATGATAAAACCAACGACTAATGATGCCAGTACGATTGCCAGAGCCATACCAAAAGTGAGATGCGCACCATGAAGCAGGCGACTGAAAATATCTCGGCCTAAGTCATCGGTACCGAGGAAGTGCTCAACCGTACCACTAGCATCCCAAGAGGGCGGTAAGAGCAACGCGAGTGAGTCCTGCTGCTCCGGTGAGAAAGGCGCAATCCAAGGGCCAAAAATGGCTAAGGTGAGTATACAACACACCGCCCAAAGCCCAATTAGTGCAAAAGGGTTATCGGCAAATGCTTGCCATACTTTCTGGGTTGGAGAAAGAATATGGTCTTCTTGGTAGATCCTAATTCGCGGCATAGATCTCTTTCCTGCTTAGCGGATTATAAGCGTTATGTATGACTTCAATTAAGATACTCAAGAATATGATGGTCAGTGCAACGCCCAACACGCCACCTTGAATAACGGTGTAATCTCGTTGGTAAATGCCAGATACTAACCAGCTACCAACGCCTGGCCATGAGAAAATAACCTCAACAATCATGGCGTAACTGGCAAAAGTACCTAGCATGAGGCCCATATTCTTCAAAACAGGGATCAGTGCATTTGGTAGTGCATGACGCAGTACTATCGTGCTGGTGTGTAGCCCTCGGGCTTCAGCGGCTTTAATATAGGGCAGTTCCATGATGTTGAGCATGGCTGCACGAGTAATACGTACCACCACAGTAAACGGCAATACCGCTAAGGTTATTGACGGTAAGATGATATGAAACAATGCATCTTTAAATGCGGAAAAACGATAGATAGAATCCCAGAGTAAGGTATCTACCAGCATAAAGCCTGTCACAGGCTCTATCTCATATAACAAATTTATTCGCCCAGAAACCGGAAGCCAGCCAAGTTTAACGCCAAACCATAATGACAAGGTTAGCCCTAGCCAAAAAACAGGAATGGAGTAACCGGTTAAGGTAATTGCCATAATACTGTGTTGGGTGACCTTGTTCTTACTTAGTGAAGCAAACACCCCAAGTGGCACACCAAGCAATACGGCAATTAAGCCGGATACGATAGCAAGCTCAAATGATGCGGGAAGTGCCTGAGTCAGCTCTTCAATAACCGGGCGCTGTGAAGTGACAGATAACCCTAAATCGCCACTTAAGCGAGTTTTGGTATAGGCAAAAAATTGCTCAAGCTGACTCTCATTTAACTGATAAGTCTCTTCGATACTGTGAAGTTGCTCTGGCGTTGGGTTAGAGATCCCAGTCAGTGCAACGGTTTTATTGGTAGGGAAATAACCTGTGGTTACAAACAACACGGCTATTAGGACGAAACTCGTTGCTATAAACAGATTTAATCTGCGTAGAAGATAGCGGCCCATTATAGCTCCTCCTCTGATGTTATCTTCTTGGCTCGCTCAAATGAGATCCCACCAAAAGGAGTAAGCTGAGTTTGCTTGATATTTTTGCTCTTAAAAGTTAGCTGTGTTGCATGGGCAAATGTCATCATTGGTACATGTTCTGTAAATAAGGCCTCTGCTTGTTGGTAAAGTGCCTTTCGCTCTGATTCTGATGTTGTGGCTTTTGCCTTTGCTAAGATACGATCCATTTCAAGGTTGCACCACTGAGCGCGGTTACTCGATGATTTTAGTGCATCACAACTCATCATAGGCGAAAAGAAATTATCGGGGTCGCTATTATCTGCATTCCAGCCTATCAGCACCGAGTCGTAATCGTTAAGACTGAGCTTTTGGTTAAACACACTCCAATCGTAGGTCACTATATTCACTTTTACGCCAATGTTAGCTAAATCGGCTTGAATTAACTCAGCAGTTTTTAAGGCATTTGGATTGTAAATACGCGCGACGGGCATTGCCCAGATATCGATGTTTAAGTTTTCGATACCTGCACTGGCTAATAACAAACGAGCCTTGTCAGGATTATATTGGTAAGCACTTTTATTATAATGATAGGCCCAAGATTGAGGCGGCAGCATGCCAGTCGCCTTTATGGCCGTTTCTTGGTATACCGCCCGCAAGATATTCTGCTTATCGACAGCGTAGGCTAGGGCTTGGCGCACCCGTACGTCATCGAAAGGCTTTTTCTTGGTATTGAATGCCCAAAATGCGACGTTAAAGCCGAGCTGAGTATCGAGTTCAAGATTCGGGTGCTCTTTAATCACGGGTAATTCCCCCGCCTTCGGCAGGGCCGATACGCTGCAATCGCCGGTGATTAATTTAGTTAATCTGGTACTACTCTGCGGCGTGATGTTAAACACCAGTTGTTCAAATTCCGGCTGAGTACGCCAAAAACTGTCGTTGCGGTGATAGCGAATTAGCTCGTTTTTAACATATTTGACCAACTGAAAAGGGCCTGTACCCACAGGTTTTCTGTCCAACAATTCTGGTGTTCCCTGAGCCAAGAGTCCATCTGCATATTCTTTAGATAGAATGACTGAAAATCCGGTTGCTAAGTTGGAAAGAAAAGACGCATCGCTTTGATTTAGATGAAATACCACTTCGTCATCGGCAGTTTTTTCAATTCGATTAACCGTTTGATTAAAGCCGATACTTTGAAAGAAGGGATAACCTGTTTTTGAAACTTTATGATAAGGGTTGGTGGAGTCTATGACGCGATTGAAAGAAAATAACACATCATCGGCGTTAAATAGGCGTGTCGGTGTAAATAGCGCCGTTTGATGAAACTGAACCCCATGGCGCAGTTTGAAGCGGTAGCTTAAACCATCAGCTGAAGTCTCCCAAGACGTGGCGAGAGCGGGCACTATTTCACCAGATACAGGATCGTAATCGACCAAACTGTCGTATAACTGCTGTGAAGTGGCATCAATAGTGGTGCCAGAGGTCACCAATTGAGGGTTAAAAGTCTCAGGGTTGCCTTCTGAGCAATAGACTAAACCCGTTGGAACTTGCTGTGGACCACAGGCGGTGAGTAACAAGTTAATCAAAGAGAGAGCAGTGATTAACTTTATTCTCTTAAGCAGCTGTTTCATTAAGCCGTCATTTTTGAACTGAACGATAATAGCTATTTTAACAGTGCCCGCTAGCTAACAGCAATTATTTATCCAGCAAGTTGTATTTCTTTAAGATCCCGCGAAGTTGATGGTAACTTAATCCCAGCAGTTCTGCGGTTTTCTTTTGATTAAACTGACCCGCTTCTAATGCTTGTTTTAAGATCCTGACTTCACCCTGTTCACAATGGGTTTTAAAGTCGATAGGAAAGCTAACGCCCATATCAGTTGCTGCACTATTGCTAGTACTTATGTTAGCACTTACTTCATCGCTGCCGTTACTGGCCGTTGAATTAACCTCGGGTGCAATTGTTTGCTGTCGCTCTTTGGTTTTAACCCGTTTAGTCGGGCGATAGGGAGAAGCAAATGGGTCGATAATGATTTGATCTATTGCGGCATTTGTTTCAGCATTTCGATAGACGCTACGCTCAACCACGTTTTTAAGCTCGCGGATATTACCAGGCCACTGATACTCCATGAGCTGCTTGATAGCATTGCTGCTAAAACCTTCAAATAGCTCAAGCTTTAACTGTCTTGCCATGCCTATAGCAAAATATTCGGCCAACGGCATGATATCTTCGCTTCTGTGTCTCAGGGGCGGAAGGGTGATCACATCGAAAGCGAGCCTATCGAGCAAATCCGCTCTAAACTCACCGGCGTCGGCAAGAGTGGGTAAGTCTTCATTGGCGGCACAGATCAGGCGCACATCAGTTTGTACTGTTTTACTACCACCGACTCGTTCAAATTCACCGTATTCAATGACCCGCAGTAGTTTTTCCTGAATTAGTCCTGAGGTATTGGCTAGCTCATCTAAAAACAGCGTGCCGCCGTCGGCGCGCTCAAATCTGCCTTCATGCTTTTTACTGGCTCCTGTAAATGCCCCCGCATCATGGCCAAATAGCTCACTTTCGAGTAAGTTTTCACTTAATGATGAGCAGTTAAGTTTGATAAAGCTCTGATCCCAACGCTTTGATAAGTAGTGTAATCGCTCGGCGATAAGCTCTTTGCCTGTGCCGCGCTCACCAATTATTAGCACTGGCTTAGACAGTGGTGCAACTTGTGAAATATGCTCTAAGACTTCTAAAAGAGCATTGGATTGACCGATAAGGTTATCTTGTTGAAATTGCTTTCTCACAGTAATTTAGTCTTTCACGCTAATAATTGGTGAAAATAATAATATGATGCTCAGTTTATAAATGAAAGAAAAAGTTAAATATTTGTTTAAGTCGCTGTATAGTATTGAAAAGTTAAAGTTGGCACGGAATATGGATTGTAATTATCGAATCCAACGTTAATTAGAGGGAAACATTATGGGAATCTTTTCACGCTTTGCAGACATCATTAACTCGAATATCAGTGCATTACTCGATAAGGCCGAAGATCCAGAGAAAATGGTTCGTCTGATCATCCAAGAGATGGAAGATACGTTAGTTGAAGTACGCTCTACCTCAGCAAAAGTGTTAGCCGAGAAAAAAGAGATCATTCGCCGTATCGCTAAAGTACAAGAGCAAGTACAAGATTGGGAAAGTAAAGCTGAATTAGCTTTGTCTAAAAACCGTGAAGATCTTGCTAAAGCGGCTTTAGTTGAAAAGCAAAAAGCCAATGACCTAGCGCAAAACCTTGCCGCGGAGTTAGTTGTCGTTGAAGAGCACATCTTACGTCTTAAAGACGAAGTGAACTTACTTCAAGAAAAGCTAGCCGACGCTAAAGCGCGTCAAAAGACTATTATCATGCGTAAGCAGACAGCTTCATCACGTTTAGAGGTGAAAAAGCAGCTTGATTCTAGCAAGATTGATAATGCGATGAGCAAGTTTGAGCAATATGAGCGTCGTGTTGAAAGCCTAGAATCGCAGGTTGATTCTTACGATTTAGGTAATAAGAAGTCGCTTAATGACGAGTTTGCCGCCCTAGAAGCTGAAGATTCAGTTAGTGCGGAGCTTGAAGCGCTCAAGGCTAAAATGAAGGAAAGTAAAACAAAAACTAAATAATCAATACTAATCAGAGGTGAGTTATGAACACGGATATTTTGATGGCTCCAATTATCATCTTTATGATTTTTGTGGCTCCAATATGGCTAATACTTCATTACCGCAGTAAGCGACAGGTTAGCCAGGGACTTACTGAAGAAGAGTTTAGCCAGCTTAATGAGTTAATTGCTAAAGCGGATAAGATGTCTCATCGCATCGAAACGCTAGAAGCTATCTTAGACAGTGAGGCGCCGCAGTGGAGAAATCGTCATGACTAAACAGACGATTTCTCTAGCAATAAATAAATACGACCAAATTGGTGCTTAATAAGGAGGATGTAGAGATGAACGAAGGAAATAAAACGTTATATCGAATTCCTCAGTCGGGTAAAATTGCGGGTGTTTGCGCGGGAATTGCAGATTACTTTAATTTTGAAACTTGGCTAGTCAGAGTACTTGCAGCCTCAATCTTCTTATTGGGTGGCTCCGGGATTGTTTTGATTATCTATGTGTTACTTTGGATGATCTTAGATATTAAGCCCGGCACTGGCAAAAACGAGTCAAGTAAAGAAATTGGACTAAAGAAGAAGGTTTGGCAGTCAGGTGAACCGGCCAAAATGGCATTAAGAGATGTGAATAGCCAGTTTAGGTCGTTAGAAGTTCGACTACAGAACTTAGAGCGTCATGTGACTTCTGATAATTACGATCTTAAAGATCAAATCAACAATCTATAAGATTCATAGTCCAATAGTTTATATGGGTCAACAATCTATAGTTCAATGAAGGGGCAGGCTATACTGCCCTAGAACTTCCTCAAACGGGTTTCACTTCATTTTATGGCGAGTCTTAAACAGTCACTCAAAAAGCTTGGTAAGAATACTCAAGCCGTTGCGCTAAGAACCACAGATAGAAATTTACGATTAGCGGTTACCGGATTAGCGGGAGCAGGTAAAACAGCCTTTATTACAGGCTTAGTCAATCAGCTGCTACATTCGGGCATTGCAGAAACTGGCTCCCAATTACCTTTATGGCGAGTGGCTCGAGACGGCAGGCTTTATGGCGTTAAACGCGATATGCAACCAGACTTGACCATTCCAAGCTTTAATTATGATGCGGCCATTAAGTCGTTAACTACCGAGCCACAGACTTGGCCAGTTTCCACGCGAAATATTAGTGAATTACGACTGGCTATCAAGTATCGCCCTGGCAAAGGTCTGTTGTCGAAACTGACCGATAGCGCCACCTTATATCTGGATATCGTCGATTATCCAGGTGAGTGGTTACTTGATCTACCCATGCTCAAACTATCATTCCAGCAGTGGTCAAATACTCAAGAACAGCGCAAAGCGGTATTTGAACGTTCGGTTCATTTTAGTGCGTTTTCCAAGGCTTTCGATGCAGTGGATCTTGCAAGTCCTGCCGATGAACTTAAGCTGCAGCAGCTTGCCGATCTTTACCAGAAAGTATTGCAAGACTGCGTCAGTAATCATGGATTCTATTATGCGCAACCAGGGCGTTTATTATTGCCAGGCGAGTTAGATGGCACGCCCGTGCTGGCTTTGTTCCCATTGCTTAATATAAGTGAACAAATGTTTCAGTCTCTAGAACAGTCAGTAGCCAATAGTTTTTACCATACGTTAAAGCTGCGTTATAAAGAGTACGTGAGCAGGGTGGTTAAACCCTTTTATCAGGACTACTTTGCCAAGTTTGATAGACAATTGGTATTGGTCGACTGCTTTAGTCCACTCAATCGAGGTCAAGCCCAGTTTAATGATATGAAGTCGGCTATCCATGCGGTGATGGAGAGTTTTCATTTTGGCCAATCGAGTTTATTGAAACGCTTATTTGCACCTAAAATTGATAAATTACTATTTGCTGCGAGCAAGGTTGACCATGTGACTCGTGATCAGCAGGGCAATGTATTGTCACTGTTGACCCAGCTCGTGCATCAAAGCCAGCAATACGCCAAATTCGAAGGCTGCGAAGTGGAGACAATGGCAATCAGTGCCATTAAATCGACCAGCCATGGCATGGTCAAGCAAGACGGTAAAGAGATTGAGGTGGTGCGGGGGACTGAGCTTAGTAAGCGACAGTCCGTGACCTTATTTCCAGGTGAGGTACCTAAGTCTCTGCCTGCTTCCGATTTTTGGGATGAGCAAGGGTTTGAGTTTATCAATTTTGTCCCTGCTACCAATAAAAATACCCAGCGTAGTAATGCCGACTTTGAACATATTCGATTAGATCATGTGTTGCAGTTTTTGCTGGGCGATAAATTAAAGTGATTTTTAGTAAGTGAGTGTTTATGTCACAAGGTGATAATTCCATAAGAAAGCAGCAGCGGTTTGACACTGATGCTAATGTGCCTGAATCGAAACTAGCTCGCTCTGTCAGCTTTGAGGAGCAAGTCGATTTTATTGAGGCTGAATCTGAGAATGAGCCAGAGCTTGATCTGCTCGTTGAGCAACGTTTATCCCATTTTGAGTCATTAGCGGCGCACAAGAGTGCTAAAACTAAGCGTAACTGGCTTGCTAGAGCCTGTTTAGCCGGCGTTGCCATCGTGATTGCGGTAGAAGGTTTTCTTGGTCTACAGGCCGCCTTTGTGCAAAGCAGTTGGTTGTTTGGGCTGTATGCCAGTGTCACAGGATTAGTGTTACTTTGGGCTGGTAAAGTGACTTTTGTTGAATGGCGTAAGCTTAAAGCTCTTAAGCATATCGAAGACACGCAAACAGTGGGCAAGCGCTTAGTGCACAGTATGCAGATGGGGGAGGCCGATCCCTTTATTGATGACATCGTCGCTAAATTGCCCAAGACTGCAGAGCTGACAAAGTTTCAACTTAACAACATGTCAGAGCATAACGACGCAGAAAAGTTGATGTTGTTCGACTCTATAGTGTTAACAGAGCGCGACTTGGTCGCCAAGAAAATCGTCCGTCGTTTTGCCCAAGAGTCAGCGCTGCTATTAGCTGCGAGCCCATTAGCGGTATTGGATATGGCGATTATTCTTTGGCGCAATCAGAGCATGATTAATAAGATTGCCGACTGTTATGGCATAGAGTTAGGCTACTGGAGCAGAGTAAAGCTTATTCGCAGTATTGTAGGTAATATTATCTATGCGGGTTCCAGTGAGATCATTACCGACTTAGGCACCCAACTGTTGTCGGTTGAGATGTCAGGCAAGCTATCGGCGAGGCTAGGGCAAGGGTTAGGTGGTGGACTGCTAACGGCTAGGCTAGGTTATCAAGCAATGGCCCTTTGCCGTCCGCTTGAGTTTAATCAGCAATCAAAACCTAAGCTATCAGGGATCCATAAAGAACTACTCTTAAGTCTAAAGGAGCTGTCGACTAGCGTTTTGTCAAAAGCGGCAAAATCTGACAAGAGCAAAGTCTATCAAGACTAATCTTGTCTTGGTTTAATACCTTATACCTATCAGAGGCTGCAGTCATGCAGCCTATTTTTGTACTTAGCCCTTACTTGTAACATTCACTTTACAATTTTGGCGCGTAGAATTGCCTCCAGAAAGTATAATCTTTACTCAGACTAGTTCATCTTGATTATGGAACTAACACCAACCTTTGTTGTTTCAATTGTTCTTCTGAATGGGTTGGAAAATTCATTTGAGATTGAAGAGATAAGGCTGACATTAACAACTATTAAAAGGTCGGTCGTAACCAAGTTGGGAGAGCATTATGCAAGATAGATGGCAACTTGCCACAAAAGTGATCCACGCTGGCCGTGAGAATAATGAGTTTGGTGCACTTGTCACGCCCCTGTGCCAGAGTGCAACCTTTGTGTTTGAGACCGCAGAGCAAGGCGGGGCTCGATTTTCGGGTGATGAGCCAGGTTATATCTATACTCGATTAGGCAATCCGACTACGGCAGAACTTGAGCGTAAAATTGCGGCACTAGAAGGCAGCGATACTGCCGCAGCGACGGCCTCAGGAATGGCCGCAGTGTCAGCTGCCTTGCTGGCAAATTTAAGCCATGGCGATCACTTAGTCGCATCTCACGCTGTTTATGGCTGCACCTTCTCCCTTATGACCTCGCAACTGGTTAAGTTTGGCATCGAGGTGACGCTAGTTAACTTCAGTGACGAAGAGGCGATTAAAGCTGCAATAAAGCAAAATACTAAAGTGATATTTTGTGAAACCCCGGTTAACCCGCATCTCGATGTGTTTAATCTGGATGTTATTGCCCATATCGCCAAGCAACATAACTTGGTGAGTGTGGTGGATAACACTTTTATGACGCCATTGCTGCAACAACCAATTCAACATGGCATTGATATCGTTATTCACAGTGCAACCAAGTACCTCAATGGCCATGGTGATGTGATTGCAGGGCTTATATGTGCCAGCTTTGCACAGATGGAAGTGATTAAGTTTGAAGTACTAAAAGACGTTGGCGCGGTGATTTCGCCTCACGATGCTTGGCTGATTTTGCGTGGACTGAAAACCTTAGACGTACGGGTAACCCGACACTGCGATAATGCTGAGAAAGTGGCAAGTTATCTGGAAGGTCACCCTAAAGTGTCAAAAGTGTACTATCCCGGTCTTGAAAGTCATCCAGCGCATGAGCTTATGGGCAGCCAGATGCGCAGAGGCGGAGGGGTCATCGCCTTTGAGTTAGATGCGAGCCTCGAACAATCAATAGCCTTCATCAATCGGTTATCACTGTTTTCTATTGCTGTCAGTCTTGGCGATGCCGAGTCTTTAATTCAACATCCAGCATCAATGACCCATTCACCTTATAGTGAAGAGGAGCGTATTAAGGCGGGAATTAAAAATAACTTACTTAGGATCTCAGTGGGCCTTGAATCGGTAGCAGATATTATTCAGGCTCTGGAAGATGGCTTAGTGGATTTGTAATATGAGCTTTACTTAGGAAGTTAGCCCTGCCAAAGATAAGCAGGGCTAATAGTTTGAACTTAGCTTTTAGATTTCCCAGAAAGTATGAGCGATGATATAGAGTACAAGCATACTGATGAAGTTAATGATCACACCAGCTCTCATCATCTCAGATTGTTTAATATAGCCAGAGCCATAAACGATGGCGTTAGGCGGCGTCGCAACAGGTAACATAAAGGCACAAGAGGCGGCGATACCAATCAATACCGATAGCATTACTGGAGATAGCCCTAATGCCTCAGCTATGGCGGCAAATACAGGGACTAACAATGCTGCACTAGCAGTGTTACTGGCAAACTCTGTCAGCATAACGACGAAGGCAATCACAGCAAAGGTGAACAGTGCCATATGAGTATTGCCGAAAATGTCGGTTATCCAGTGCGCTAAGAATACGCTAGTGCCAGTCGCTTTAAGAACTGCACTTAAGGTTAATCCGCCACCGAACAAAATGAGTACGCCCCAATCCGTTGTGGTTTCAATTTTTTTCCATTTGACTAAACCAAGGCCTGCTAACAACACGACTGAGCCGAGAGCCACAATAGTATCGAATTTAGCGATCCCACCTAATGCTTGAGCAATGGGTTTACTGAAAATCCAGCAACAAACAGTAGCGATAAAGATAACGAGTGTGAGCTTGCCTTGGAAATTGAGCGATTGCTGCTCCATTTTGACTTCGCAGATCATTGATAGATCGGGCTTAAGGTAAAGATAGAGAGCAATAAGCATCATAGGCAGCATGATGGCAACTGTAATAAGACCGAACTCAAGCCAATCGGCAAATGAAAGCCCTACCTGAGCTGCTGCAATAGCATTGGGTGGACTACCCACTAATGTACCAATACCGCCAATGTTTGCCGAATAGGCGATACCAAGAAGTAAAAACAGGTAAGTGCTTTTGTGTTTCTCTATATCGATTTGATGCAAGATCCCAAGTGCCAGCGGCAACATCATTGCGGTCGTTGCCGTGTTGCTAATCCACATAGAAAGACCAGCAGTGATCCCAAATAGCATAAAACAGGCGACAGAGAGTCGGCCCTTCGATGCTCCCAGTACTTTTTGCGCAATCAACTTATCAATTCCTTGGTGGTTAAGCGCTGCTGCGAGTACAAAACCGCCGAAGAAAAGGTAAATAATGGGGTTAGCAAAGTTGCTCATGGCCGCTTGGGTTTCGAACACGCCAAATAGAACCGCTAAGATGGGGATTAAAATCGCTGTGACACTGATATGAATCGCTTCGGTTAACCACAGTATTGCCGCGAAGACAAGCATAGCTAAGCCTGTGTTAACCCCTTGGTCAAAGGGAAGAAAGTGATACATCAAAACTAACAGTAGAATATCAGCAGCTAGAATGAGTAAGTTCTTTTGCTGTTTTGACATTTTACCATCGGTATTGTCGGGTACTTTGGTCGATTCAAATGACATTGGAATGTCTCTTATTATTTTAAGTTGGCTCACTCTAGTTCAGGATGGCGTAAGTTCAAAATATGCTTCAAGGTTAAAAACTTTCAGTTTTGACGTAGTTATTGCTTCACTTAGATCGCAAATATTTAATAAACGGGATGCGCATCACTAACTTCTGTTTTGATTTTATGAAATTAACGAGTCAAAAAGGTTTTAATAGGCCGAGCATCACAAGTTACTGAAAGTTAGTTATTTTGCCTTTAGTGTGATCGCGATCTCTTTGGGTTGATTTCTAATGTGATACCAGTTCGTTATTGGCGAAAATCGAGGTAGTGATCTACATT
>NZ_BPFA01000010.1 GCF_019655055.1 Shewanella sp. MBTL60-112-B2 | reverse complement strand
TACAAGGTTAGCTGCATCTATTTTAAATTCTGTTGAATAAGTTGGTTGAGTCTTCATTACGTTTACACCGTTCTATATTAAGGGCAGTTTACCTCATATCGGTGTACAAGTTTATTAAGCCACAATACTTACGGGAAAGCTCGGAAAAGCAGGGAGCAGAGAAGTGGGCATTAGGATGCTTTGCTTTTTCTAGGGCCTAGAACCTAGAATGCTGCGCGGCTAGAGCGAACTTGGTCCTGCTATAAGATCAAAAGAGGGCATTGATTTAGGCTTTTGCTTTTCCTGCTTTTTCGTTTTTGCCCTTTCGGCTTTATCCGTCTCTGCTTGTACCGTCTTAGCATTTCCCTAGAACCTTCTCTTTTTTCCTCGAAACTTCTTTTCGCCTTAAGGCTTCATCTTTGATTTGATTAATAAGCACATTTGCTCGTGTTGCACGGCCTCTTTTAGGGCGCGCAGGCTGGAAGCTGGCAAGGTGTTTTCAGCTAATGTCGTTAATGTGGCACTAGGTTCAGTGGCGTTGTTTGAATCAATAAGGCGTTGTAATCGAACGGCATTAGCATAGCTGCACTCTGTTGGGATCAGTGTCTTGTTATAGGTGCGCATAAACACGGGATCATGTGTATTACTTATCTGTTGCAGTGTTACGAGTCGTTGCTCGGCTGTTACGGCGCTCAGCAGTTTCTGCTCGCTTGGATAAAGGTTTTCCATCACAGTGCGAACTTTAGCAAAAGGCAGGTTTGTGGGTTGCTGAATTCGATTTAACCACTGGCTTTTTTTCAAAGCTTCGGGCCGAACTATCTGGGCGGCTAATGCCGATTTTTGTCCGCTATCAGAGTTATCCGCCGCCTGTTCTTTACTGAGCCAATAGTGAGCATTACGGTGATCAAAGCGGTTGAGGTGAACGACCATCTTCCAGCGTAGATCTTGGTCTATCTCAATTCCTTTAATATTGGCCGTTTTTTTGAGTAGAGCATCCATATGATCTAATGCATCGCTGCTGCGGCCAAACTCAATATAAATTGCAAACCAGCGCCTCTGAATATCACGGTTACCTTTATTGACCATCACCTTTCTAAGGCTCATTTGTTCAATGGCTCTTATCGCTTGTTTGGCGTAGCGTTGATTGATTGGTGCCATTTTGTCTAAGTAGCCCCGTGCGCTTGATAGACTGGATAGCACTTGATCTAAGATGGTGAGATCGCGCTCGCCCGGTAAGTTGATAAGCACGGTACCTATGTAATCATTTAACGATAAATTGCCACTTTGAACGCTGTCCCACAGGCTTTGCCACAACATGGAACGAAGTAGCGGATCTTTGACCGATGATAAATTAGCTTGTGCCGTTTTAAATGATGTCGAGTCTAGGCTTACTTTTACAAAGCCCCAATCTTGATAATTAGGGTAGACCAGAGCTGGACAGTGTAGGCCGATAACTTGCTTAACTTCTGTGTTCTCACCACTATAGGTAACGGGGATGCTAATGTTGTGGTGTAAACGGTCTCGGCCTTGAGTAAATAAGCCTAATAGTACTTTTTGTTCCCTAAGAGTAGGTAAGGCACTACTTGCAGCAGTTTGCTTGAGGTTAAAGCTGCTGATCCGGCCATTGCTGCAGCTAAATTCGGCTTGCAGAATGTTGACTCCTGCATGGTAAAGCCAGTCTTGGCTCCATTGACCTAAGTCCCGTTTTGCTGCCTGCTCTAAGCTGGTGATAAAGTCCTTTAACTCGGCGTTTTGATAACTGTATTGAGTCAGGTAGTTCTGCACCCCTTTTTGAAATGTTTTCTCGCCAATAAGGTAGCTCAGTTGCTTCAGTGTCGATGCCCCCTTGGAATAGGTGATGGCGTCGATATTGTCGAAAGCGTTTTGGCTGCTGGCGACAGGCACCTCAATTGGGTGAGTACTGGCTAAACTATCTTGCTGGTAAGCCGTTTGCTTATTCTTGGCGTAAAAACTGCGCCAAGCATGGCTAAACTCTGCTATTTGGCTGGTGGCCATTGTTCCCATAAACGAAGCGAAGCTCTCGTTTAACCATAAGCCGTTCCACCACTTCATGGTGACTAGGTTGCCAAACCATTGGGGCGCCATCTCATGCATGATGACGCTGGCTAGGCGTTGTTTCTCGGTGCTCGTCATCTCGCTATTTGATAAGAAACGACTTTCACTGAATGTAACTGCTGCTGCGTTCTCCATAGCGCCATAGAGAAAATCTGGTACTAAGACCTGATCGTACTTGCTAAATGGATAGGGGATCCCAAAGTAACTGTCGAAGAAAGTTAACCCCCGCTGGGTGTAGTTAAACCAGTCTTGTTCATCGACCTGCTTAGCAACCGACTGCCTCGCAAATAAACGTAATGGATACTTACCTGAGTTATCTTGCCACTCATAATAAGGGCCTGCGTGCATAGAGAAGTTATAGGGGCTGAGCTTAGGTGACTGAGGAAATACCCAACGACGCTGCTCACCTTGAGCGCTCACAGAGGTCTCTCTCATGGCACTGATCACTGTCCACTCCTCAGGTGCAGTAACAGATAATGTGAAGCTTGCCTTAAGGTCGGGCTGATCGAATACGGCAAACATCTGCTGCGCAGCTGCGGGCTCAAAGTGAGAGTAGAGGTAGATCTTGTTATCAACCGGGTCGATGAAGCGATGCAGGCCTTCACCATTGCTGCTGTAATCGCGAGTGAACGCCACCTCTATGGTGTTGCTACCATTATTTAATAAACGGGGATTGAGCTGGATATAGCTATTGTTGTAGTTGGGATAGACCTTTTTTCCATTGAGGCTAAAGCTGTTAATTCGGGCTTGATTGAGGTCTAAACTCAGGGGCTGAGTGGTGTCGCTTAGCTCAAAGCTGACTTTGCTAACGGCGCTAAAGTCCTGCTCGGTTAAGGTAAAGTCGAGGTCATAGTGTAGCTTTGAAATTCGCTCAGAACGATCCGCAGCAACTTGCTGGCTAATGTAGGGAGTAGCATCACGCTCTATACTCATTTGGCTACCGCTAGCATTTGAGGCAATCAAAGAGCAAAACATAGCGGCGGTAAAGCCTATAAACGGCAACTTCAAAACAGCATCCTTAATATTAAATCTAATGGACTTTAGCCCTTATTATTTTCGACATTGTTGTCTGCTTTTTAAATAGCTATGGCTCGCGAGCAGAAAGGCCATAAGTTACCTTATTTCTAGTTACTGAAGAAGCATTAAAGTCGTCAATTTTAGCCAATAAAAAAGCCAGCATCTAGCTGGCTTTTTCATTGTAGGGGAATTCCGTTACAGAATTATAGGCCTAAGAAAGACTTAGACTTAACCTTACGGATCTCTTTCTCGTCAGACCATTCGATTAGACCTGTTTCAAGATCCATTAAACGCATGGTCATCTTGTAGTAAACGTCTTTAGTGCTGCCATCTTGCTTTACGATGCTCGACAGGTTGCCGTATAGCATGAACTGGGCACCAATTTGACGACCGAAGTTAATCGCAGTCGATGGGTCAACCATACCTGAGTTGTTCTGGTAGTCTAACTGCTTACGAACTGAATCGACTTTGGTCATATCGATAAAGCGGAATTTACCTGAGCGTAGTAGCTTATTGCTGATAGAATCGGTAACAGATTCAGTATCGATATGCTCTGAGGTCTTGTTCTTGATCTTATCGACAAAAATAATTGGACGGTCATTGGCTGTCATTGCCACAACAGGTGGGAAGGTCAGCATGCTGTCGACCATTTTAGCGGCAATAGCCTGAAGATCGCTTGAGCCGAAGTTCTCGTTAACGGTTTCCACTTCTGTGGCATCACCGTATTCAACTTTTGATTGGCAGGCAGATAAACCGATAACTGCTGCAAGAATAAAAATGACTTTAAATTGTTTCATAGTAAGTTCCATACAAGTGATTGCTAAATGATTATTGAATAAAAACGGGTGTAATTACCAGTGTCAATTACCCAGACTAAGGTTGTACGTCCACTCTTAACTTCAATGGGGTCGGCTGGGTTGTTGTCTAGCATAAGCGAATAACGACCAGGTTTTACATATGCACGGGCGAGCTGTGCCTGTTCCGGTAAGGTTAACCAGCTACGTCTATCGGCTTGTTCGCTGACGACGTTAAAAATCTGCATGGCGATAGAGGCATAGTCGATGTCATTGTTACGCCTCTTAGTGTCACTCTCAACGCTTCGTGCCATCTCAGATTTGGCATAGATCCGTGCGGCTTGTCTTACTAGTGCCGCAGGAAGCTCTTCTTTGAGAGCGGTAATGGCTAAGGCATCGATATTGGCTAGGGGGGCGGTTTTAAGCACAGTACCTAAACCTTGAATTTGCCCCTGCCTGACGGGTTGTTTGTTAGGGTAATAAGTGGCTAGAGATGCAGTCTGCCAATTACCGTGAATGGTAAAAGGCACGGTGAAGCTCTGTTTCTCAGGTACAAAGCCACGTTCAAGCATAACGATGACTTGGCCATCGCCTTTGTTAGGCAGTACCGCTTCACCCCAGCGCCGTTTAAATTCATCGTACTGAGGCATAGAGAGTTGCTTGGCGAGCCTGACTAAATCTTGCTGGAGATAGGGGTTGTTTGGGGTGATCTGCGCAGCTTTACGATAATCGATAAAGGCATCGTTCGGTTCACCTAAAATCTCATGCAGCATACCTGTGGTGTAATAGCTATAAGCGTTCAAAAAAGAGCTGGTGGTAGTGCCTGCAGCTTTGCCTAGTTTATTCATCTCTGCGTCTATGGTGCCATTAGCCATAGCTTGCACTGATTTATTCGATTTTTGGTAGCGAGCCTGCTCTTGGCTTTGTAACTCATTACTGCGACGGACTTCGACCAATGCCCCTTGGGGATCGCCATCGAATAGGTAGTTTAGTGCCTGATACTGATGCAGCATGATGCGCTCATAACCTGGGCCGCGATAAGGAATAACATTGTCGTTGACGAACAGACTGCTGGCAGTGGCTCCTGCGTCGCTTAGGCTAAGTTTGGCCTTATCATCGAAAGCGAGGTAAGCAGATACGGCTTGCTGGTAGTATTGTTTACTGGCATCGAAGTTACCGGCAATCTGTGCGCTTCTACCGGCCTCTTGGGCATAGAGCAAGCCATCGGCGCCATCGATTTTTGACTCGACAATCTTTGCCGCATTTTGTGGGGTAGGTGAATTTAGCTGAGCCTTAACGGGGGCAATTTGAGAAGGGTAATTAATAAAAATGCTGTTAAACGCGCAGCCACTAAGGCTTAGCATTATAGTTGCTAGCAGTAGTAAGCTTCTCATTTGCGGATCTCATTGATTTGCATTAGTAGCATTGCCTTCCTTAAAACTGACTTTGTCTGGCTAATGAACTCTGAACAACATTGCAGCTGTTAGTCGATTTTATTCAATTATAAATGATTAAAGTGCAGACCTTAGATTAATAATAAAAACATACAATATTTCAGTACGATATCAAGGGTTTTATAACGAATTTAAGCTGAACATAAGATGAATATTGTAATCGGATGCTTAAAAGTACAGGCTATGTTGTACTCTTTTTACTCGATTAAATCTACTCATCTTAAGTGGCTTGAACCCTTAATAGTGGGGAGGAGGTGTTTCTTCTGACTGGCTTGCCATATTGCTTGGTTCAACAGCTTGTAACTTACTAAGAAGGATCCGTAGTTGATCTTGCTGTGATGAAAGCAGGTTATTGAGTTTAATGACCTGGGTGTTGAGCTCTTCAATAGTGCCATCTTGAAAGGCAATCTTCATTTCTAGCTCTTCGACACGATTTTCTAAATTATCCAAATTAACCTCGATGGATAGGGGACGTCACTTACTCTGCGACTCATTGAGAAGGCGCAAGAGATGTTATGGTTACGCTGAGTATACAACGCCTAGCTACCTATATGGAAACTTGGTTTATAAACTATGGTGGCAAAAATTTAAGCTGAAACCTGAATGAAGGCTGACAATTGTGTTAACTGAATGATGTTGTGAATGAACTCGCTCTAAATTCTGTTGTCTTTAAGATGACGATTAAGGTAATCATTGCTAAGTTATCGGCTAGAAACCGCTATATTTTGTCGAGACAGGTGTAGAGAATAGATTCATATCCATTTGAACAAGATTGGTTATTACTAGACGGATCGCTTTTAATCAATCGGATTGGAATAACCAATTTAACTAGTATAAAGTGGTTCGCCTAAATAAAAATAAAGGTTAGTTTAACCACGTGTAAATGCTGAGGAAGCTTTAATGAAATCGATTTATAAATATTCACTAGTGGCTTTGGCCGTAGTCGGTCTAACGGCATGTAACCAAGAGCAAGCGGTTGCAGTCGATGCCCCTGTAGAATTAAAAACTGAAGCGCAAAAAGAAGCTTACAGCGTGGGTGCATCTATCGGTACTTATATGGCTGGCCATATTAAAGAGCAAGAAGAGCTTGGTCTAAACGTAGATAGAAAGCTAATCGTTACTGGTTTCAGCGAAGGCCTAAACAGCGAGCTAAAACTGACTCAAGAAGAGATGCAAACGATTTTGCAAACGCTTGATGAGAAGCTAAACGAGAAGCGTCAAGCACAGGCAACAGCTTTAGCAGAAAAGAGCCTAGCCGAAAGCAAAGCTTTCCTAGATACGAACAAGGCTAAAGAAGGCGTTGTGACGACTGATTCTGGTCTACAGTATGAAATCATTACCGAAGGTACTGGTGACAAGCCTGTAGCTGAAGACACTGTTAAAGTGCATTACGTAGGTACATTAACTGACGGCACTGAGTTTGATAGCTCTGTTGCACGTGGTGAGCCAGCGACTTTCCCACTAAATCGTGTTATTCCAGGTTGGACTGAAGGTGTTCAGTTGATGTCTGTTGGCTCTAAGTACAAGTTTGTTATCCCTGCAGATCTTGCTTATGGCGACCGTGACACAGGTACTATCCCTGCAAACTCTACGCTAGTATTTGAAGTTGAACTACTTGATATCGAAAAAGCTGCAGCACCAACTGCTGATGCAGCGCACGCACACTAATCGATGAACATGCTCAATCATTCGCTTGAGTGATGGAAGCTGCGAGAGTTTGGTAGTATTAAAAAGGACGCTTATAGCGTCCTTTTTTGTTGGCTTTGACCCATCCTAAATGTCTTCTAACTGATAATTGTTGTCGGTGATATTTTTACGGTTTTTAGCTGCTAATTATACAAATGCTTTGTTGTATTTTTAGTCTTAGCGGCTATTTGTATGAGTTTATCTTGTGGGAATCGGCGCAAGCATAGAGTTATTGGGTTAAAATGATTTTTAGAAGAGATATTTAATTTTTGAGTCCAATTATGGAATACGATTTTTTACGTAACACGATTACCGATACTGTGTTTGCTCGCTTTAGTATGGATCATGAGGCATTAGGTTTTTGGTTGTCAGAAGAGCTTGCCGATAATAGCGAACTTTATGTTGAGATCTGTCAGCACATCGAGCGATTACAAAATGGCCAAGGTAATGAGTGGCGTTTGGTGGGCAAAGCGTTATCGCTTGAATTGGATACTGAGCAAGCGAGGATTTTTGCCAATGACATCGAAGATAACGATGATCAAGAATTGGATGAGTCTATGTCATTTTATGATGGCGAGTCGGAAGCCTTTTGTGGATTAGAAGACTTTTACGAGGTGATTGTGAATTGGCGCCGTTTCTTAGACGAAAATTGATTGCCGGTCTTCAGATTTATTCATCATCAACTTGGCGTTTATACCAACAAAAAAGGCAGCTTATCGCTGCCTTTTTATGCTTTTGCTGTAAATTACTGGTTTAAGTAACGAACAGCCATTTCAGTGCGTGACTTTGCATTCGCTTTGCGCAGTAAGTTTTTTACATGCACTTTTACTGTGCCTTCACTAATGTGCAGTTGCTCAGCAACGATACGATTACTCTGACCTTCGGCAAGATGCTGCAGAATTTCGAGCTCTCTAGGGGTAAGGTTTTCGAGCCACTCTTGCTCGTTAACCGAGCTATTAAGCTCTGACAAATAGTCTTGAACGTTATCGCTGATCACTCTGTGGCCTAACATGGCATTTTTGAGCATTTCAAGCAGCAGATCAGGCTCAGTATCTTTAAGTAGATAGCCATCGGCACCAGCTCGAACTAAGCGGATCACGTCTTGCTTAGCATCTGATACCGTTAAAATCACGATACGAGAAGTAACACCTTCCTGCCTGAGGGCATTAAGGGTGTCTAGACCCGTCATTCCCTTCATGTTGAGATCGAGCAATATGATATCAGGTTCATTATCGCTAACTGCTGACAGCGCATCTAAACCACTGCCAGCTTCGCCAAATAAGGTGAAATCAGAGTCAGAGGTAACAAGCTGACAGATCCCACGGCGTAGCAGTGGGTGATCGTCAATAACTAGAACTGAATAGGGCTTTCCCATTTTAAGGCCTCCTGCTGAGGTATATTCGTCAAAGTAATAACGCAAAAATCTATTAATCGCTCAAAAATCAGCAGCATAGAAATCAAATTCTATTCGCTTGGCTCCTGTTGAGGCGGGAAGGTAAGGGTCACTGTGGCCCCTCCTTTTTTATTCTGGCTAAATTCTACCACACCCGAGAGGCGGCTGGCGCGTTCATGCATAATTCCTAGACCAAAATGTTGGTCACGCTCCTTTAACTCCTCGATGCCAACGCCGTCATCACTGATACTGAACACGACTTTTTCCTTAGAAACTTTCTGGCAGCTAATATGGATATGTTTAGCATTAGCATGTTTTATGGCGTTTAAGGTCGCCTCACGAGTGAGCTGTAAAATATGAATATGTTGATGCGGCCCCAATAGCTGGGCGGGTAATTTGTAGTCCAAGCTGATAACGGCATCAGATTGACTGCGTAGCTGCTCTATCATGGCCTCTATCGCATGGCCTAGATTTGGATCTTTGATGGTGAGTCTGAAAGTGGATAATAGCTCTCTAAGCTGAACATAGGCGGTATTTACGCCCTCATTAATCTCTTGTAACTGCTGTGCAGCCGTTTCACTCTTAGACGTTTTATCTAGTTCTTTTGAGAGTAGGTTGACTTGGATCTTAAGGAAAGATAATAGCTGTCCAAGGGAGTCGTGTAGTTCTCTAGCAATCACGCCGCGCTCATCCATAAGAGCCAGTTGCTGACGCTGTTCACCTGCATTGTAGATCACCATAGAGCGGGCGAGCATAATGGCAAAATTATTAAACAGCGGGAAAGAGAAGGGCTTAGATGAGAGCACTTCTAAATAACCTAGGTTATTGTCTTCAAATTGTAATGGGAACTGTTGCGTGTTTTCGCTATTGTGCGGCCAATCTGCATCGTTATCTGTGGCGATGATGTCGACGACCTCACCATCTTGAACCATGACTAGGCGTAAGCGAGCCTCGCTTTCGTGGGTCTGAAGTTGATTGAGTGCTAGGGTTAAACTATTAGAGTCAAGTTTGCTGGAATGCAGCATCACTAGGCTATCGTACAGCAAGGTCAACTCGTTGTTAGCGCGGGTTAAGGCGATGGTTTTCTCTTGTACTTGCTCCTCAAGCCCTTGGTAAACCCCCGCCAGCTTTTTCACTGTAGAATCTAATGCACTGCTTAATGCACTTAATTCTAGGTACTCTGTTTTAGGCATCTCTACATTAAAATTACCTTGTGAAATTGTATCAGCAGCCTGCATCAATTGTTGCAGTGGTTTAACAACCTTGCGTTTTGCGAGTCTTACAGTAAAAAAAGCGATTAACAGCATTAATGCTAATCCTGTTATTTGACTTACGGCTAAAAACCTCAACTTTAGGGCGGCGTATTGTTCGGTTTCGAGCACGAAAAGATCGATTGTATCGACAAAATCTTTTAGCGCGGCGGCATATAATCGAGAGTTTTCAGACTCTATGTAATAGCGCATCACCTGCCATTTATCGATAACGTTTAAATATTTCTCTTTTAAATCCAGCGGAGTATACCAACCCATAGATTGCTTAAGCGCTTGAGAATGTAAGGTATTTTCGAACTCCTTGATTTTATCACTAGCGGCATCACTGCCAGAGTTAGCATAAAACATGAGTCGGTAACTTTGCATACGCAGTGACCCCGAGGCGTTAATGGCTCTGGCATCCCCTAGGCTGTATGACAAATTGATGATAGCGAAAATAGCTAGGGCACTCGACAAGAGAATGAGTGTGAGCATGAAGCCCCATATTGCCGAAGTGAGTCTGCCTTTTTTCATTAGAAATCTCTTTATTGGAGTTTATAAGCTGATAATTTATCGCCGTTTAACATTAGTGGATACTTGATTACATTAACAAATACGCAAAAGTGTGAGCAACAACACGTTCACAAGTTGATCTATCGCAAGGTTTACCCCGGATACCTCATAGGGGGTATGTCTTTGTCAAACGTAAGTGATTAGATTCAATATCGTAATAGGTGGGACTATACAAAAGAATACAAAAGAATATAAAAAGTAACATGGAGATGAGATGGTGAAAACATTAACTAAAAAGTCTTTTGCACTCAGTGCAATCGTAGCTGCAAGTTTAATGGCTGGTAGCGCAATCGCAAGTGATAAAACAGAGCCTCGTAACGAAGTTTATAAGGATAAGTTTTCTAAGCAATATAACAGCTGGCATGAAACATCTGAAAGTGTAGAGATCATTGATGCGCTAGAGCAAGATCCAAATCTAGTTATTCTTTGGGCGGGTTATGGCTTCGCTAAAGACTATAACAAGGCTCGTGGCCATGTTTATGCGGTAACTGATTTACGTAACACACTACGTACTGGCGCGCCTAAAACAGATACAGACGGTCCAATGCCAATGGCATGTTGGTCTTGTAAGAGCCCAGATGTACCTCGCATGATCGAAGAGCAAGGTGAAGACGGTTACTTCACTGGTAAGTGGTCTAAAGGCGGTCCAGAAATCGTTAACTCTATCGGTTGTTCTGATTGTCACGAAAAAGGTAAGTCTAAGCTACGTATCTCTCGTCCATACGCTGAGCGCGCAATGGAAGCTATTGGCACACCATTCGACGACGCTTCTCGTAAAGATAAGCAATCTATGGTTTGTGGCCAGTGTCACGTAGAGTACTACTTCGAAAAGACTGCTGATAAGAAAGGTTTTGTTAAGTTCCCATGGGACAAGGGCACAACTGTTGAAGATATGGAAGCATACTATGATGCTATCGACTTCGCAGATTGGACTCATGCAATCTCTAAAACTCCTATGCTAAAAGCACAGCACCCAGGCTATGAAACTTGGCAGCTAGGTATGCACGGTAAGAACAACGTAAGCTGTACTGATTGTCACATGCCTAAAGTTAAGAATGCTGAAGGCCGTAAGTTTACCGATCACAAAGTGGGTAACCCATTCGATCGTTTCGAAGAAACTTGTGGTACTTGTCATGACCAAAGCAAAGAGTTCATGGTTAACCTAGATAACGAGCGTAAAGCTAAGGTTAAGCAGATCCAACTACAAGCTGAAGAGCAGTTAGTTAGAGCTCACTTCGAAGCTGGTGCTGCTTGGAAAGCTGGCGCAACTGAAGCTGAAATGGCTCCAATCTTATTGGATATCCGTCACGGTCAATGGCGTTGGGATTATGCAATCGCTTCTCACGGTGTTGCATCTCACGCTCCAGATGAAGCGTTACGTGTACTAGGTACTGCACTAAACAAGGCTGCTGATGCTCGCGTTAAGCTAGCTCAACTACTTGCTAAGAAAGGTGTACCACAGCCAGTAGCTCTTCCAGATATCTCTACTAAAGCTAAAGCACAAGCGGCGCTTGGTATGGACATGAAGAAGATGAACGCTGATAAGGCTGAATTCAAGAAGACTGTTCTACCTAAGTGGGATGCTGAAGCTGAAAAGCGTGAAGCGACTTATAAGTAAGTCTTACACTGAATAGCGCTTAAATATTAAAAGCCCTCATCGGAGGGCTTTTTTATTATGGGCTACAACCTAGCCAAAATAAGCCGATACTCGGGTTTATACTTTTTCAGGTTTGTCTGATTATTTGATTAGCTTTAGCAGGCTCTTAAACCGCTCGCCCTTCGCTTGATGCTGTAGCTCAAACAGCAGTGACTCCACATTGGTCTGCACTGCGCCATATGCCAGCATCATTTCAATACCACTGGTTTTATTGATCGCTTGCCTCGATGAGACGGCATCTATCACAAGGTGAACCTGATAGCCGTTATCTAATAGATCTCTACAGGTCTGGTAGACGCAGATATGGGTTTCAATCCCGGCGAGGATAATATGTTTCTGAGTAAGGCCTGTGAGCCTTGTCCTAAATTCATTAGCCTGCCAACCACTGAAGTGTTCCTTGGTGATGGGCGTGGTGGTCTTTTTCAGTTCTAGGGCTAACTCTTTACTCGTTGCACCAAGTTTATCTGGGATCTGTTCCAGCCAAAGAATAGGCAGCTCAAATAATTGCGCCCCCTTAATCAGCTGCGCTAGCTTTTGATGCAATTGTTCACTTTGCTGGACGATGCTGGCTAGCTGCCCCTGCACATCAACCACAACCAATACACACTCATCTGCTTTTAGCATCTTTGCCTTCTTTAAATTGATAAGAGGAGAGAGCGAGTCAGTAAAGCGGATCTCGCTGAGTACGCCAATTAGAAATAGGTCTAAGTTGGTATTTGTTACGCTTTATCTTTGTGCAGACATTGAATAATTGCACTCATCTGGTGCATTTTTATGCGCCACCTGCCCTTTGTTTTTATCTATCTGTATGAATTTATTCGATTAGTTATTGTGGCCTGATGCTTGAATTATATTTCGTTAATCGAAAAAGGAATTGGAGTGAGTCATGAAATTGGTTAGTGCGATCATTAAGCCATTTAAATTAGACGATGTACGAGAGGCGGTGGCGGGTGTCGGTATTGAAGGCATGACAGTTACTGAGGTGAAGGGTTTTGGACGTCAAAAGGGTCACACCGAACTGTATCGAGGCGCCGAGTATCAAGTGGATTTTTTACCTAAGGTAAAGCTTGAAATTGCGATTAAGGCAGACAGGCTAGAGATGTTACTTGAAGCGATAACAGGGGCGGCTCGAACTGGAAAAATAGGTGACGGTAAGATTTTTGTGACAGATCTTGAGCAAGCTATTCGGATCAGAACTGGCGAACATGATAACGATGCACTTTAAGGGGATAAGCGAATGGATGATTTAACCAAACTGGGATTGACGGTAACCGAGTTACGCTTTGCCCTAGATACCTTCTACTTTTTGATTTCAGGTGCACTAGTAATGTGGATGGCGGCGGGTTTTGCCATGCTTGAGGCAGGCTTAGTACGCTCGAAGAATACGACTGAGATCTTAACTAAAAATGTCTGCTTGTATTCGATTGCTTGTGTTATGTACCTGATTGTTGGTTATAACATCATGTATGTTAATAATGGCGAGGGGGGTTGGTTACCCTCATTTGGTTCCTTGATTGGCACTCAGGCGGAAGGTGCAGACCATGCACTAGAATCTGATTTCTTCTTTCAGGTGGTATTTGTTGCTACAGCTATGTCTATCGTATCGGGTGCCGTGGCTGAGCGTATGAAGCTGTGGGCTTTCTTAATTTTTTCAGTCTTTATGACGGCGGTGATCTATCCGGTTGAAGGCTACTGGACTTGGGGGGGTGGATTTTTAGCAGAAGCCGGTTTTGTCGACTTCGCAGGCAGTGGTATCGTGCATATGGCTGGCGCAGCCGCTGCTATTTCAGGGGTGTTACTACTAGGTGCACGTAAAGGTAAATACGGTGCTAACGGCCAAATCAACCCTATTCCTGGCTCTAATTTGCCTATGGCAACCTTAGGTATGTTTATTTTATGGATGGGCTGGTTTGGTTTTAACGGCGGCTCACAACTACTGCTATCTGACGCAGAAAATGCCAGTGCGGTGGCTAAGATTTTTGTTAATACCAATTCGGCTGCGGCTTTTGGTGCTATTTCAGCATTAATTGTATGTCGACTCATTTGGGGCAAGGCTGATTTGACCATGATTTTAAATGGTGCATTGGCAGGCTTAGTGGCAATTACCGCCGATCCTTTGTCTCCGTCACTGGCTATGGCGGGTGTCATTGGTATTGCTGCTGGTGGTTTAGTGGTGTTCTCGATTGTGGCCTTCGATAGAATTAAGATAGATGATCCTGTTGGAGCTATCTCAGTTCATGGTGTTGCGGGATTATTAGGCTTAATTTTAGTGCCTGTATCGAATAGCGAGGCTTCGTTTTTAACTCAGTTATATGGCGCAGCTGTGATTTTCGCTTGGGTGTTCTTTGCTTCTGGAGCTGTATGGATGGCACTTAAGCTGACCATGGGGATCCGTGTTACCGAGGAAGAAGAGTATAACGGTATGGATGCATCCGATTGCGGTATCGACGCATATCCTGAGTTTGTCTCGGTTAAGAGTGGCAGCTAGTCAGTCAGCTTTAAAAGATATCCACCACGAAGCGCTCACTTAGTTTTTACGACAATGTAGTGATCAACTAAATTTGGACACGAAGAAAAGAAAAACTCGATATTGCTTTTCTTCGTGTTCATAGTGTCCTTTGTGGCTCATTGTTATATTTCGAAGCTATTGCATGTTTATCGGAAATTTTGACTCTGGCTTTTCGTATTTAATACACAAGAGATTTAAGCTAAAGTAGATGCAATATTGCTCATTAATGGCTCATTTATGAAAGCGTTTAATTTTCTGAGTTGTCTACTGCTCACGGGGCTCATAACACTTGCAACGCTAACAGCAAGTGTCAGTGCTGGGCAGGTCGTAGTGCGTAAGTCTAGTGAACCTTTCGATGCCTTTGCGGTGCGAGATGAGGTGCAAAGGCAACATGCATGGCGTGAGGCGTTACGTTTTCAGCAGCAACTTCAAATCTTACAGGCTTTACCTTTAGGTTGTGTACCCGTTGCTATGCCTTATCGTTACTTCTCTTGCCAAGGTCTATATTACCGCCCTTATCCCTACCAGAATAAAGAGCTATTCATCCAAATCGATCCCCCTAATGTCGATACTCCAGCGGTGAAGGTCGATTAGGCTCAACGGGGAAATCTTTAGAAGATTTACGTTTTGTAACGCATTTACACCCTAGGAATATTTTCATGACATATGCTTAATGCAGAGAATCTTTGCGTAGTGAGTGTGATGAAACAGTCTATTCTGCTACTAATTCTGCAATTAACCCTGCCACTCCCCCTGTGCCTGCTGCTAGTCAGTGGTTGTGCAACTCAGAGTCTGCAAACCTCCGATGACTTGACGGTTTATTTTCATGATGAGTTTTTTAGCCCTACTCAAGAGCTACCTGATGCCGATACGCTATTTGAACTACCAGAAGACGCGCTGAGCTCGCTTCGAAGAGAGGTCACTCGTTCAAAGGGCTACCAACATCAATCTAAGGTTATGTTGCATGAGTGGTTAGCTAATTACATCAATGCTGCAGATGGTGGTTTTCGTTATGCCGATAACGTCACAAGAAGCGCGGCGGAGACCTTCAATGATAGAGAGGGTAATTGTTTGTCATTAGTGGTATTAACCGCTGCTCTGGCAAAGGAATTAGATGTTAAGGTGGAGTTTCAAGAGATTGATATTCCACCTGTATGGGATAGGCAAGGGGGATTCTATCTAGTTAATGGCCATATTAACCTTAAGCTTGTGGCTCAAGAAAAAGGTCATACCTTCAATTTCTCCACCCAAGCTATTCAAATTGATTTCTTACCAGAACGAGCCATGCAGGGGTATCAAAAGCGTCGTGTAAGCATGTCGACCGTCGTCTCTATGTTCTATAACAATATCGCGGCTGAGGCACTGGTAGCCGGGGACTATGATCGCGCCTACGGCTTGTTAAAACTTGCTCTAATGCAAGAGGAATTGTTTTTACCTGCGCTAAATACCTTAGCCGTTCTCTATCGCTATAAAGGGTTAGATCAGCAAGCAGAGGCTCTGTATAAATATGTATTGAGTGTTGATCCTGAAGATATGAATGCGCTCAATAATTACGCCATCATGCTATCGGCGCAAGAGAGGTTAGATGAATGGAGCAATGTGCATAAGGTGATGGAGCTTGCACGGATCCGTAACCCTTATTACTACTACGGTATGGCGCAGCAGGCTTATTTCGACAAACAGTATCAGGATGCACTTCTCTGGTATAAAAGAGCGATAGCTAAAGCCGACTATCGACACGAATTCTATTTTGGCCTTTCTCGAACTTACTGGGTTACCGGGGATGAAAGACGCGCTGAGCAGAGTTTAAAGAAAGCACTTAAGCTAACGACCGATGAGCATAATAAACGCCGCTATCAGACTAAACTACATGCGATGAGAAGCCATTAGCATATTTTGCGATATTAGCTTTATGCTCAATAAAGGCCTTTAGCTTGATTAATGCGCTTTGCTAATAAAAACCTAAAGCTTCACTTGGCTATCACGCTACTTTTTTGAATCTAACCGTAATATTCCCAAGAGACTAATCTCTTTTTAAACAATAAATTAAAAATAATCATATGAAATAATAATAACTTGATTGCAATCTGGCTTTTTACTGGATAAATTGAATGCAGTATCGCAATTGAGAGATCTGTATTCATAGGCTAGACGGAGCTAAGTATTACCATGTATTACCAAAATGATGATGTTCGAATTAACAAGATTAAAGAGTTGTTACCTCCAATTGCTATCTTGGAGCGATTTCCTGCAACAGAGAACGCATCGGCTACCGTATTTAATGCCCGTGAAAATATCCATAACATTTTAGCCAAGAAAGATGACAGGCTATTAGTAGTGATTGGCCCATGTTCTATCCATGATCCTGTGGCGGCGCTCGAGTATGGTAAGCGTTTAGTTGAGTTGCGTGAGCGTTATAAAGATCAGCTCGAAATTGTTATGCGAGTCTATTTTGAGAAACCTCGTACAACTGTGGGTTGGAAAGGCTTGATTAACGACCCTGATATGGATAATAGCTTCAAGCTAAATGATGGTTTGCGTACCGCAAGAAAGTTGCTGTTAGATCTAAACAATATGGGCTTGCCAACAGCTGGGGAGTTCTTAGATATGATCACGCCTCAGTACGTGGCAGATCTTATGTGTTGGGGAGCCATTGGTGCACGCACCACTGAGTCTCAAGTGCATCGCGAGCTAGCTTCGGGTCTTTCTAGCCCCGTGGGCTTTAAGAACGGCACCGATGGTACTATTAAGGTGGCAATCGATGCGATTGGCGCCGCAAGCGCACCACATCATTTCCTATCTGTGACCAAGTTTGGCCATTCGGCGATTGTCGAGACCAAAGGAAACCCTGATTGCCATATCATTTTGCGTGGCGGTAAAGAGCCAAATTACAGCGCGGAGCATGTCGCCGATATCAATCAGCAACTAGAGAAAGCCGGTTTAGCAAAAAATATCATGATTGATTTTAGTCATGCCAATAGCAGCAAGCAATTTGAACGTCAGATGCTGGTCGCTGAAGACGTGGGAGCTCAGATGGCAAACGGCGATGAATCTATCTTTGGCGTAATGGTTGAAAGTAATTTGATAGAAGGTCGTCAGGACCATATTGAAGGTCAATCACTTTGCTACGGTCAAAGTGTGACTGACGCTTGTATTGGTTGGCAAGATTCTGAAAAGCTATTAGAGATCCTTAACAGCAGTATTGTTAAGCGCAGAAATCGATAATGAGTAAATAGAAAAGGAGGCAATAGCCTCCTTTTTTGATCAAATTAATTGGCTAAGGTTATTTCTTCTCTTGCTCAATTAAGTATTCGTTGGCTTTCGCTAAGCTGCCAAAAGAAGCAATTAGATTACTCTGTCCCTTTTCTTGGATCTCAGGGTTTCCTGATTGAGTCATCATCCATATCCATGTTTGGATGAGTGGTAACGGGGGATATTCTGGCTTGGATGAGTCCAGCATGTTTGCATCCTTTTGTCGTTAACGTTAGAAAGAGCATATTCCAGCCCTTCTTGTCTGTTTACTTTTAATATTTTGCCGAAGAGTATCAAATTCTTTTCTTTGAGTTAACAGAATTTGCGCTACTTAACACAAAATTGCCGAGAAAGGTGCAAACTACTCCTAATGGAGAGTCTAAAGTGCACTCTATCGAACTAAAGTTGTACGATACCACAGCTCATCGCTAGCGGTCGTTAACTTTTTATAAACATATCTCTGGTGCGATAGGTGTAAAATAAAGCTAACTTACTATTATTTAATCAAAAATAATCTCAGTTTGAGTTTTAAAAAAAATTGGAACTTTAAATGCGCCCCTCTTTATATTTCGATGGCCCTGTTGGTAAATTAAATTGGCATGTGCTTCGCATGCTATGGCCTTACCTTATTGAGTTTAAACAAAGAGTTGGCTGGGCCTTGCTATGTCTGGTTATTGCAAAAGTTGCCAGCGTAGGCCTACCGTTTATTCTTAAAGCCTTGGTTGATGGGCTGTCCAACACTTCTGCCGAGAAACTGATCTCGGTTCCTATCTCTTTAGTCGTTGCCTATGGCTGTATTCGCTTACTCAACACCATTATTTCAGAGGTGAGAGACACGCTTTTTGGGCGAGTGACAGAGCGTGCGATCCGTCGTCTAGGCATGGCGGTGTTTGAACACCTGCATCGTTTAGATATGTCGTTTCATTTAGAGCGCAGGACGGGCGGGCTATCGCGAGATATCGAGCGTGGCACCAGTGGTATGAGCTTCTTGATGCGCTTTATGGTGTTTAACATAGTGCCGACAATTCTTGAAATCATCCTGGTTGTGGGGATCTTATTTTATAACTACGGCTATGCCTTTGCCGGCGTAACCCTGCTATCTGTGGTTGCCTACGGGGCTTATTCAGTAGTAGCTACCGAGTGGCGTACTGGCTATGTACGTGATGCAGCTAAAGCCGATTCAATCTCCAGTACCCGAGCGATCGACAGTCTGCTTAACTATGAAACGGTTAAGTATTTTAATAATGAGCAGTATGAAGCTCAGCAGTATGATGTGGCATTGGCGCAGTGGGAGGAAGCTAAGCGAAAGAATCGACTCTCCTTGTTTGCATTAAATGCGGGGCAGGCTTGTATCATCTCGGTAGCGATGACACTGATGTTAGCTATGGCAGCGTCGGATGTGGTGCAAGGCGAGATGACGATAGGTGATTTTGTATTGATTAACGCCTTTATGATGCAGTTATTTATTCCGCTTAATTTTTTAGGTTTTGTTTATCGAGAGATCCGTGGCGCCTTTGCCAATATTGAGCGGATGTTTGATCTATTGGATAAAGTGCCTTCAATCCAAGACTCGGCTAACGCTAGCAGCCCTGAGTTGAGTAAAGGTAGGGTGTCATTTGAGCATGTTGGCTTCAGTTATGACTCTAGAAAGATTTTAGATGACGTCAGTTTTACCATAGAAGCGGGCCAAAAAGTGGCTATTGTTGGCGATAGTGGCGCAGGGAAGTCGACACTAGTTAAGTTGCTATTTCGCTTTTATGATGTCGCCGATGGACAGATTTGTATCGATGGACACGATCTGCGTTCCTTGACGCAGAGCTGTTTGCGCAAGGCCATAGCGATAGTACCTCAAGATACAGTGTTGTTTAATGATACCTTGGTTGAGAATATCCGCTATGGTCGACCTGATGCTACTCGAGAAGAGATAGATACAGCGATTAAGATGGCGCATCTTAGCCAATTTATTGAGAGTCTTCCTGAAGGCGGAGAAACTAAAGTTGGAGAGCGAGGGCTTAAGTTATCTGGTGGGGAAAAACAGCGAGTTGCAATTGCAAGAGCGATTCTAAAGAAATCACCTATTTTAGTCTTTGATGAGGCGACTTCATCTTTAGATAGTCATTCCGAACAGGCTATTTTAACCGCCTTAAAGGAGGTTGCGAAAGGCCATACTAGTTTAGTGATTGCTCATCGACTCTCCACCGTTGTCGATGCTGATCGCATCATAGTCCTGAGTAAGGGCAGAGTGGTAGAAACAGGTAACCATAATGAGTTACTCGCTGCTAAAGGCTTTTATGCCAACCTTTGGCGGGTCCAACAGGAGTAATGAACTAAAAAAACAGCTTATTATTAAAGTATTATTAAGAAAAGCCTGTTTAGGGTTCAGCATAGGTTCAGTTTCATGTGTCTATAATCAATCACAACTTAACGGGACGCTAATGCAGAGAAGGTCACAATGAAAAATATACCTATACTCGTACACATTGAAGGGCAGGACAGCAAAGTTAATACCGATTGGCTTGCGATTATGGCGACACTAAAAAAACGTGGGCTAGAAAATGATGAACTTGAAGTGGTGTATTTTGAATTATGTGCCGGTATGCGAGTGACGACCCGAGGATTAGGCTTAGCGAAAGCCAGCCCTATTGATCCATTACAAGGGCTATTACATGAGCCGAAGTTTTCGGCTAGAGATTATGCTGGCATGCTAAGCGCCTAATTAATAGAGTTTCTTATCGCTCAAGGCTATGCCGATTAAGCTTTAGCTGCTTGGGCTTTTAATCATTCAAGTAATAGGCTTACCCATTTTCCAGCCATCGCAGATCAGTTTAGGTTGAAGAGAAGGTTCTTTTGTTGGTTTCAATCCGATAATTTTACCTTCTCTAAAGCAGATAAACTCACCTTCAATGTTGGTCATTCGCTGACAAGTGCTACAGCTCGCCGATAGCGGCTTATTGTTTGAAGAGGTATTTGATTTACTCACCGTATATTCCTCACTGCTACTTATTGCATCTAATTGATTTTGTGTAGAAGTTCGGTAATCCCCTTTCCCGAAGCCCGTATTTAAGCATTTAAAGAGCAATATACCAAGCTTTATACCTCATCCTGCTAAATAGTTTTTCGTTTTATTCGCATTTTAATTCAGATTTAATTAAGACTTATATATGTTTACTTGCCAAAGTGGCTTTGGCTCAGGCTTACGTCCCCTAATTCAGTAATAGAGAGTTGATATAGAGTCCCATATTGAGCCTCATCAATTGTTGGCAGACTTGGCCCTCCTAGCGCCTTAATGATAAGCGGGACAGTGTTAGAGTGTCCGGCAATCAGGCTGTTCCCCGAAGTTTGCTTGACTAAAGTGACCACTGAGGCTACATGCGCCGCTACTCCAAACTGAGTGTCGGCAATGATCACCGGAAGCGATCTTTGGCTAGCAATGGGATCTAAAGTCATTTGAGTTCTTTGATAGTTAGACGCAATAAGTTGAGATAATTCTAGAGGCTGCAGCGCTTCCTTCAAGGCTAGTGCTCTTTGGTGTCCCGCTTGAGTCAACATTGGGTTACGACTGCCATCAGCAATTTTTTCAGCATGACGAACTAATACTACAGTCTTGGCTTGTGAGGCGCTCTTAGGCTCACTGAGGGAGGAGTCAGTTGACTGAGCTACACTGGCCAGACTGATAGAAAATAATAGCAGCCCAAGCATTGAGGTTGTGATTGATTTTAGCTGTAATCTCATCTGCACACTCCGTTAACGATAGCTTGTCTATTGGCTAGACTATTCTTTCTGAATATGAAATAAAAGCTAATGCAGGTTTAATTATTCTGGTTCGGTCAGCTGTTTTAGGAGGTGCTATGTGGATTGAAGGTCGGGTCATAGAGAAGCGTGACTGGAACGAGAAGTTATTCTCGCTAAAGATTAAGGTCGATATTGGAGACTTTACTGCTGGGCAGTTTATTAAACTCAGCCAGGTTGTGGATGATAAACGGGTTGGCCGGGCTTACTCTTTAGTTAACCCACCGGGAAGTGACTATATCGAGGTGTTAGCTGTAGCGGTCGAAGAGGGGCTGTTATCGCCAAACCTACAAGAGCTCAGTGTTGGTGACGTTATTGATGTTGCTACTAAAGCGTCAGGCTTTATGACCTTAGATGAATTACCTAAAGAACAACATAAAGGTAAACACCTATGGTTTTTAGCCACTGGCACGGCAGTTGGTCCCTTCATCTCTATGATGGATACCAGTGAGCCTTGGTTGAGCTATGAAAAAGTGGTCTTGGTGTATGGCGTACGTAAAGTTGCAGACTTAGCTTATCTCGAGCAGCTTAAACAGTATGAAAAAAGCTACCCGCTGCAGTTTACACTGGTGCTATCGGTGACGCGTGAAGAGCATATTGGCGCACTATCTAGTCGCATCCCCGATGCCATTATCTCTGGGGAACTGGAAGCTAAAGTCGGCTTAACGCTTAGTCCTGAAATCTCACAAGTCATGATTTGTGGTAATCCTGAGATGATTACGCAGTCACAGCAGGTATTACAAGATAGGGGATTGATGAAAAATCTTCGCCGTGCTCCAGGGCAGATTACCGTTGAGCGTTATTGGTAAACGGTATCGATAAACTGTATCTATAAACGGTATTGGAAAAATGATATAGCTGCTAGTTTTCCATTATTGTAAATGCTGGGTAGTCGCTCTATCTTGTCCGGATTTACTCGGTTTTAAGTAGATTAATGATTGATAAGCTTAGACTTAGATTTTTCCACTGTGGGCGGAACAAGCAAATATTCGCTAACTCCATGTAAGTTAAGCGTTTGCTTATGTTTGCTGGCTTGTCTATTTTGGGTTAAATCTGTGACAAATGCTTGCTGTTTATGTGAGTTTTTATTACTCTTGCTGCAATTGAGAATTATTATCAGTTACATCGAGTGATTCGGACACTTGTTTAAGGGAGAAGAGTAATGAAAATGGTAAAGAGTCTAGCAGTGATAGGACTGACTTGTTTTGCATCTATAGCCAATGCTGCTGATAGACTAACGGTTTATTCCTACCGACAAGCCTTTTTGATCGATCCTATCTTAGAGAACTTTACTAAAGAGACGGGTGTGAAAGTTGATGTCGTTTTCTCTAAGAAGGGGATTGCCGAGCGTATGGTGCGTGAGGGGCGATTGTCTAAAGCCGATATCGTATTAACGTCTGACTTTTATCGTTTGATGGAGTTAGTTGAAAAAGATTTAGTCGTTCCCGCTAGTAGTGACATTCTCAAACAAAATATCCCTGCAAAATATCGCTCACCAGATGATGAGTGGTATGCGCTAACGATGCGAGTTCGCAATATTTATTCTTCTAAAGATCGTCTTGGGAAACTTGATATCAACTACGAAGATTTAGCTGACCCTAAATACAAGGGCAAGATCTGCACTCGTAGCGGTAAACATCCATACAACGTTTCTCTAGTGGCTTCTATGATTGCCCACCATGGCGAGCAAGATACTAAAACATGGCTTGAAGGTTGGAAGGCAAACTTAGCCAGAAAACCACAGGGCAATGATAGAGCACAGGTGAAAGCGGTAAGCGAAGGCTTATGTGATTTAGCAATCGGTAACAGCTATTACTTAGGTAAGATGTTACAAAACCCAGATCAGAAGCAGTGGGCGGACGCGATAGAGATTAACTTCCCTAACCAAGATAATCGTGGCTCGCATATCAACGTATCGGGTATGGCTCTGGCAAAACACTCTAAAAATCAAGCGGTAGCTCTGCAGTTAATGGAGTATTTATCTGGTAATCAAGCGCAGCAAGCATATGCTGAGGTGAATTTTGAATACCCAGTTAAAGCTGATGTGCAGCCTTCTGAGTTAGTCGCTTCTTGGGGAACGTTTAAAGCGGATGACTTACCTATCTATAAGTTAGCTGAATACCATGGCGCAGCAATTAAGTTACTTGATGAAGTGAAGTTTGACCTTTAGTTAAAGGCTGGTCACGACTTAAGGTTGAGCTAACCTATTCAAGCTAGACTAGAAGGAGCGGTTTGAAGTTAATGGTTTAGCTCAGCCTGGCAATATTTCAGTTAACCTATCGTTTAGATAGGTTTTCTTGTTTTTATCCAAGTACACGGATGTTTTATTTTTAGGTAGTTAACATTATGGTTTTAGGCTTAGCCAAGGGCTGGTCTGTCGCTGGTTATACTCTAGCATTACTGGTTATCATGCCACTTATTGCGTTAATAGCTCAGTCGTTGTTGCCCGATGAAGCAGTATTTGGCCATCTATTTAACACGGTTTTACCCACCTATATCAGTAACAGTCTATGGTTGATGCTTTGGGTTGTCGTTGGCTCACTATTCATTGCTATTCCTGCTGCATGGTTGGTGGCTAAGTGCCAGTTTCCAGGACGTCAAATCTTTCAGTGGGCACTGTTATTACCATTAGCTATGCCGGCATACGTGGTTGCATATGTTTATACGGATCTGTTTGATTATGCAGGTCCTATACAGGGAGCACTACGCACTTTTTTTGGTTGGCAGACTCCTCAAGATTATTTCTTCCCAGAGGTGCGCTCATTAGGCGGTGCGTCAATCATGTTAGCGCTGGTGCTGTTCCCTTATATCTATCTGTTAGCCCGTACCGCTTTTATGGAGCAATCGGCGAGTCTGAGCCAGGCTACGCGCGTGATGGGCTGTGGCCCATGGAAAAGTTTTTGGCGCTTGAGCCTGCCTATGGCGAGGCCGGCATTAGCTGTAGGCGCAGCCTTGGTGGCAATGGAAACAGCAGCGGATTTTGCGACAGTCAGTTACTTTGCTGTGCCAACATTGACCACGGCGGTTTACGATACTTGGTTTGAATACGGCAGCTTAACGGCAGCGGCAAAGCTTTCTACCATTATGCTATTGGTCATTTTTGCCATGGTGGGGTTTGAGCGATTCGCAAGGCGCAAGCAAAAATTATTTCAAAAGCAGTCGACAACTGGCGAGCTAGATATTTATCCGCTGTCTGGTTTGAAGGCTTTTGCGGCAACTAGCTACTGTGGTGCTCTTTTGACTCTGGCATTCTTGCTGCCTTTTATTATCTTGCTGCAATACGCCTATGGTTATTTTGCCGAGAGTTGGAATGAAGAGTTTTTTGAATACAGTTTTAATAGCTTATGGATCTCGATGCTAGTCAGTGTCATCTGTGTAGCTATTGGTATTGTGCTGATGTTTATTCGCCGCATTAGCCCAAGGCGCGCAGATATACTTCCTTCGAGATTGGCCTCAACAGGTTATGCATTACCCGGCACAGTTTTAGCCATCGGTATCTTAGTGCCTTTTACTCAGCTCGATTTTGCTATTAACGATCTGGTTGAATACTTTGGTTTTCAGGGCCCTGGACTGATCTTAACCGGCAGTAGCTTTATTATTGTTTGTGCTTTTACGATACGCTTTGCAGCCATTGCGATAGGCAGTATTGAGAACAGTTATAAACGTATTTCACCATCGCTGGATATGGCGGGGATCACCATGGGGCTTAAACCATTGGGCCTATTAAAGTCTGTACATATACCTCTTCTCAGAAAAGGTATCTTTGCCGGACTATTGCTGGTGTTTATTGAGTGTATGAAGGAGCTGCCTGCAGCGCTGCTCTTAAGGCCTATAGGCTTTGAGAACCTGGCGACTTATGTATTTCAATTTGTGTCGGATGAACAGCTCGAACACGGTGCGTTAGCCGCCATCGTAATTGTACTCGTAGGCTTAGTTCCACTCATCTACCTTAACCGTTCCTTGGAGCAAGATAACTAATATGGCGACGTTACAAGTTAAGCAAGTGTTTAGTGATTATCAAGGACAAGAGGTGCTCAAGGGGCTAGATCTCACTGTTGAAAAGGGGGAGATAGTCGCCCTTTTAGGCCCTAGCGGTTGCGGCAAAACCACTTTACTAAGAGCGATAGCAGGTTTGCAGGCAATTAGTCATGGCTGTATCACCATAAACGATAGAGTCGTGGCGGATGATGGCTGTTTTGTTGCCAGTGAGCAGCGCGGTGTGGGGATGATTTTTCAAGATTATGCACTGTTCCCTCATTTAACCGTTGCTGACAATATTCTTTTTGGCGTGGTAACCCGCGATAAAGCGCAGAGGAAAGCGCGTTTAGAAGAGATGCTCTCGTTAGTAAAACTTGAAGGTTTAGCTAAGCGTTATCCTCATGAGCTTTCTGGTGGACAGCAGCAGAGAGTCTCTATTGCTAGGGCGCTAGCCTATGAGCCTGAAGTGCTGTTATTAGATGAGCCTTTCTCTAATATCGATGCCAAGGTTCGCCGAGAGATGATGCTAGAGATCAGAGATATTTTGAAGCAGCATAATGTCAGCGCTGTATTTGTTACCCACAGTAAAGATGAAGCCTTTGTTTTTGCAGATAAGTTAGCATTATTCAATGAAGGACGAATAGTGCAATTTGGAGAGGCTGAAAAGCTATATTCACAGCCATCAGATAAATATGTGGCAGACTTTCTGGGTATGGCGAATTACCTGAAAGCAAAGGTAGTTGATACTCACGAGGTTGAGACTTCGATTGGTCCTATAGTCAGTAATAATAAGTTAAACTTAAGTGTTGGTGCGGAGGTGGAGCTTTTGTTACGGCCGCAAGATTTACATTTGACCTGCGCAACTGATGGCGCGGGAGAGGTTTTTGGGCGCCGCTTTTTAGGTAATATCTGCCAATATCAAGTCAAAGTCGCACAAAGCTTGCTAGAGGTTCATAGCACTAATCTGGATCTTGTAGCGGGTCAGCGGGTCGATATCGTCTACCAAAATCACAATTTAGTACTGTTTTGAACCACATCTGCAAATAACAGTTTCGCTTAAGTTTAGTTTTAGCTAAGCAGTATAAGCTAAGACTTAACGACAGGTGAAAGGGGGAGCGTCTGGGCTAGGAAGACGTCAATATTGGTAGCTATTAAGTGATGCTAGGCAGGGAATACCAATAGGCTTAATTAAGGATTAACTATTGAGACCTCGATCCCGTTAGCTTTAGGCTAAACCTGCGTGACAACCAACATTTTTGTTTTAATTCTAGTTATTGTGCATCAGTTAATGATATTAATAACTAAAGTTGTACATAATGTTGCCGAAATTAAATTCAGCAAAAGGGTTACTTATAATAATGGATAGTCAGGTTATGCCTCGTGAACAGCTTGGAGTGTGTGCAGAAGGAAATTTGCACAGTGTCTATTTAATGTTTAATGCTAATGAGAGTGTCGAGTCTGACATGCGTCCTTGTGTGGCTAATGTTGCTCAATACATCTATGAGCTTGCGGATCAATATTCTGATAGCGCATTTAACGGTTTTGTAGCAGTTGGTGCGAACTACTGGGACACCTTATACTCAAGCGCTAGACCGGAGCAGTTAAAACCTTTCCCTGCAATGAACAAAGGTACTCGTGATGCACCAGCTATCGAATATGATTTGTTTGTTCAACTCCGCTGTGATCGTTTTGATATTTTGCATTTAGTGGCTAATGAAGTTTGCCAAATGTTCGAAGACTTAGTTGAATTGGTCGATGAGGAGCGTGGCTTTAGGTTCCTAGATTCTCGTGATTTAACGGGCTTTGTCGATGGTACCGAAAACCCTAAGGGCCGCAGTAGACAAGAAGTAGCGTTAGTTGGAGAAGAAGACGGAAGATTTAAAGCTGGTAGTTATATCCATGTACAAAAATTTGCTCACAACTTGAGCAAGTGGAATCGACTTCCTGTCAAGAAGCAAGAAGATATAGTGGGCCGTACTAAGGCTGATAATATTGAGTATGCCTCAGCAGATAAGCCATTAACCAGCCACATTAAGCGTGTAAACCTTAAAGATAGCGAAGGTAAGTCGATGGAGATCTTAAGGCAGAGCATGCCTTATGGCTCAGTAAAAGAGCAAGGTTTGATGTTTATCTCAACTTGTCGTAACTCAGTGCATTTCGAGAAAATGTTACAGAGCATGGTACACGGTGACAATGAGGGGAATCACGATCATTTACTGCATTTCACTCAAGCGCTAACTGGCTCTTCATTCTTTGCACCTTCTCTAGATTTTATGATTTCTGTTAACGAATAATAGCTTCATTAATTTGAACAATAAAAAAACGCACATTAAGGTGCGTTTTTTATTGGGAGTGATAGATAAGTTTACTCGCTATCAGCTTCGTCTTTGTCCCAATAGTTAGTCGTACGTCGAGCGTAAACTTCGTTAACAGACTTTACCAGTACCTTATTGGTCTCTGGGTACACCACCACATCGTGAATGTCTCGGTTTCCGACGACAAGAAACACAAAGTCTTGCTCGCTATTATTGACGAGTTTGTGAGATATGCCTGTATCGGCGTTGAAGCAGACGTACTCTCCTTGGCTAAAGGTGTGAGGCACATCGTCGATATAGAGTGTTGCTTCTCCATGCATTGCATAGATGTGCTCTTCTTCTTTAGTGTGGTAATGCGATACTGCAGAAGACTTACCTGGCGCTAAGCGTTCCATGGTCACACCGATTTTTTCGCCGCCTGCCGCGTCACCTAAGTGTTTTTGCTCGCTGGCATACTTATCTTCATGCTGCCAAGGTTCCCAGCATAGATCATTGATATTTATTATATTACTCATATTTATTATCCCCTCGACTAACAGTACTGTCGTTTAGGATTATAACGATTATTGTCGAAGAGAGAAGATGTCATTCAATATATCGTATAAAACATACTGTTTCATACAGGAAGCGTTAAGCAGAGTGATAGCTTGGGAGAGCACATGATAAAGGGGAGTCGTATATCTAGGCGGAGAAAAAAGACAAAAAATGCCGTAGCCTTAGAGGTACAGCATTTTAACTGCAGAGAGTTCGTCGTTTAAGACAATGTTTAAAGCTCGAGTTTAGTCAGCGTAATTAAATAATGACTTAACCGTTTCGAGCGTATCTTCAATACTATGAATGCTCGATGGGCAGATGAAAATCGTATCATCACCAGCAATGGTACCTAAAATACCTTCAGGCTTACCTATTGAATCAAGTAGGCGAGCGATTAACTGCGCAGCACCAGGACTCGTTCTGACGACAATCATAGACTGGTTATGGTCAACATCCAGTACAAGATTTTTCAGTGGGCTACCCGCTGTAGGCACGCCAAGTTCAGCTGGAAGGCAGTAAACCATCTCTTGCTTAGCATTACGGGTTCTAACCGCGCCGAATTTGCTTAGCATGCGTGAGACTTTAGATTGGTTGATATTGCTAAAGCCCTCAGCTTGTAGGGCGTTAACTATTTCACTTTGTGAACCAAATCGTTCCTCTTTTAAAATAGATTTGAAAGTCTTAACTAAATCATCTGAGCTTCTACTAGCTTGCATATATTATTATTCTTTATTCAAAAAAATCTGCTCCATGATGATTATTTTCGCGATTTTTGTCAATTAGTATTCGTTTTGTTGAATAAAAATTCATTAATAAATCCACTTAGGCTTAAGAAGTAACTTAAGTTAGAATGATTATTCTAATTTCTCATTTGCTGATTTACATCACCAAATGCTCTGTAAGCATGATGTTCACTCACTTTAGTCGCTTTTAATTTTACATTAGCGTTCTAGATTATATGGAACACGACTAAGGGATAATTGAATTCTTTATGTGAATCCAGTACTGTTGCGGCATTGGGAAGATGGATCTAAATCACAAAATCCGAGAATTAACGGAGATAATTATGAAAGTTGCTGTACTTGGTGCTGCTGGTGGTATTGGCCAGGCGCTTGCCCTATTGTTAAAAACTCAATTACCTGCGGGTTCGAAATTGTCGCTTTATGATATCGCTCCAGTAACACCTGGTGTAGCGGTTGACCTAAGCCACATCCCGACAGCGGTTGAAGTTAAAGGTTTCGCAGGTGAAGATCCTACTGCTGCACTTGAAGGTGCTGATGTGGTTCTTATCTCTGCGGGTGTAGCTCGTAAACCGGGTATGGATCGTTCAGATCTATTTAACATCAACGCAGGTATCGTGCGTAACCTAGTTGAAAAGTGCGCCGCGACTTGCCCTAAAGCATTAATCGGTATTATCACTAACCCAGTAAATACGACGGTGGCGATTGCAGCTGAAGTATTGAAAAATGCTGGTGTTTACGACAAGAACCGTTTATTCGGTGTGACGACTCTGGATGTTATCCGCTCTGAAACCTTTGTTGCTGAAGCAAAAGGTTTGAATGTTGCTGATGTTAAGGTGCCTGTTATTGGCGGCCATAGCGGTGTGACTATTCTACCTCTGCTTTCACAAGTTGAAGGCGTAAGCTTTACAGATGAAGAAGTTGCTGCATTGACTACCCGTATCCAAAACGCAGGTACTGAGGTTGTTGAAGCTAAAGCCGGTGGCGGCAGTGCGACACTTTCTATGGGGCAAGCGGCATGCCGTTTCGGTCTATCATTAGTTCGTGGCCTTCAAGGTGAAGCAAATGTTGTTGAGTGTGCTTATGTCGATGGTGGCAGTGAGCATGCAGAATTCTTCGCTCAACCTGTTGTACTAGGTAAAAACGGCGTCGAAGAAGTGCTCGCTTATGGTGAAGTCAGTGCGTTTGAAGCTAATGCACGTGATGCGATGCTAGATACACTTCAGGCTGATATTCAGCTAGGTATTGATTTCGTTAAGTAATCAAGTTTAATTGTGGCTAATTTAATTAGTCACAATTAAAAAGGGAGCCACTAGGCTCCCTTTTTTGTTTTCGCGATGTAGACTTATCGATTAATTGCTTCGCTGAGTCGCAATTTTAGCTAGAGAGATCAGCGCAGTCTTATAATCAGAATCAGGAATAATAGATAAGGCTGCAATGGCCTTTTCTGACTCTTCAATTGCACGCTGCTCTGTGTACTCTAACGCGCCACAGTTTTTAAGTGCGGCAAGGATGACGTCGATATGTTCTGTACCGTCACCTTTCTCGATAGCCTCACGGATAAGTGCTTTCTCAGTGTCGTTGCCGTTCGCCATGGCAAATATAAGCGGCAGCGTTGGCTTACCTTCGGCTAAGTCGTCACCAATATTCTTACCTAACTCTTCAGTTTCAGCAGTGTAATCAAGCAGGTCATCGGTTAGCTGGAACGCGGTACCTAAAAACTTACCGTAGTCAGCCAATGCCGTTTGCACTTCAATAGGGCTGTCTGCAAGTAGGCCTGCAAGGCGTGTCGCGGCTTCAAATAGCTTGGCAGTCTTACAATAGATAACACGCATATAGCTGTCTTCTGTGGTGTCAGGGTCGTTACAATTCATTAATTGTAGGACTTCACCTTCTGCAAGCACGTTGGTCGCATCAGCAAGGATTTCTAATACATCTAGACACTTCAGTTCGGTCATCATTTGGAATGAACGTGTATAAAGGAAGTCACCCACTAATACACTGGCACTATTTCCGAAAAGTGCATTAGCAGTTTTTCTTCCACGACGTAATGTCGATTCATCAACGACATCATCGTGTAAAAGTGATGCTGTATGAATGAATTCAATAATGGCGGCCAATTTAAGGTGAGAATCACCTTTATAGTCTATGGCGCGAGCTGCTAGAATAGATAGCAGAGGTCGCAAGCGTTTACCGCCACCGTTAATAATGTAGAACCCAAGTTGATTAATTAGGGCAACATCTGACTCTAGTTGTTTATAGATCAGTTGATTGACAGCTTGCATATCGCTATCAGTCAATTGACGAATGGCGTTTAAATCCATAAGTAGGCTCTAGTTCTTGTTGGCTGCGGAGTAACATAGCAGCTCAATTAAGGCTTAATGTTATAATAATTGGATTCTACCTAAATTTACGGTACAAGACAGTAGTTGTAGATGATTGTGAGAGTTATTTGGGTCTTTTTTTATTCTAAGTTAATTAAGGCTTGTCAGCAGCCTGTTCTTAGCGTAAACTCCGCGACCATTGTCATTAAAGCTTTTATAGCACCCCTGCATCAAACATATATGTTTTGAGCGGCGTGTTAGAATATCGGAGTAAAATAGCTATGTACGCTGTTTTTCAAAGTGGCGGCAAGCAACATCGCGTTGAAGCCGGCCATACAGTTCGTTTAGAGAAATTAGAAGTCGCTACAGGCGAAACTATCGAGTTTGACCAAGTTCTATTGGTTGCTGATGGTGAAACTGTACACGTAGGTGCACCTTTAGTTGAAGGTGGCAAGGTTGTTGCTGAAGTTATCAGCCACGGCCGTGCAGACAAGGTAACTATTGTTAAGTTCCGTCGTCGTAAGCACCACGATAAGAAAATGGGCCACCGTCAGTGGTTCACCGAAGTTAAAATTACAGCTATCAACGCTTAATTAGGAGAATAACTCATGGCACATAAAAAAGCTGGCGGTTCTACTCGTAACGGCCGCGATTCAGAAAGTAAACGTCTTGGTGTAAAGCGCTTCGGCGGTGAATCAGTTCTAGCTGGTAACATCATCGTTCGTCAACGTGGTACTAAGTTCCACGCTGGTGTTAATGTTGGTATCGGTCGTGACCACACTTTATTCGCACTTACCGATGGTAAAGTGAAGTTTGAAGTTAAAGGTCCTCAGAACCGTAAGTTCATCAGCATCGAAGATTAATTTTTAGCTTAAGCTAATAATTAATATAAGCCCCGCCATTGGTGGGGCTTTGTTTTTTCAAAATTAAGTAAATTGTGTTTTGGCGACTAGAATCGTTAAGAGTATAATTCTTTCATTCTGTGGTGCCAGGAGTTGGTATGAAGTTTGTCGATGAAGCTATTATCCGTGTAGAAGCCGGAAATGGTGGCAGTGGTTGCGTTAGCTTTAGACGCGAAAAATATGTTCCGGATGGTGGTCCTGACGGTGGTGATGGTGGCGACGGTGGTAGTGTTTATCTACAAGCCGATGAAAACCTTAATACCCTGATCACTTACCAGTTTGAACGCTTCCATATTGCCGAGCGTGGTAAAAATGGTCGTGGACGTGACTGTACAGGTCACGGCGGTGAAGACTTGATCCTTAAAGTGCCAGTTGGTACTCGCGCTATCGACAACGATACCGAAGAAGCTCTAGGTGATTTAACCACACATGGTCAAAAGCTACTTGTAGCTAAAGGTGGTTTTCACGGTTTAGGTAATACTCGTTTCAAGAGTAGTACTAACCGTGCGCCAAGACAGAAAACCTTAGGTACTGACGGTGAAGTGCGTAGCTTGAAGTTAGAGTTGCTACTGTTAGCCGATGTGGGTCTACTTGGTATGCCGAATGCGGGTAAATCAACCTTCATTCGCTCTGTATCGAAGGCTAAGCCAAAGGTTGCAGATTATCCATTTACGACTTTAGTTCCTAACCTAGGTGTGGTTAACCCTCGCCCTGGCCAGAGCTTTGTAATTGCGGATATTCCAGGACTTATCGAAGGCGCTGCTGATGGTGCAGGTCTGGGTGTACAGTTCCTAAAGCATTTAGAACGTTGCCGTGTGTTGTTACACATCTTAGACGTTGAGCCTATTGATGGTAGCGATCCGGTAGAGTCTGCTCGTGCTATCGTTGGTGAGCTTGAGAAACACTCTCCAAAGCTTGCTGGTAAGCCACGTTGGTTAGTAATCAATAAAGCTGATTTGATGCTGGAAGAAGAGCTGCAAGAGCGAATCGACCATATCGTTAAAGAGCTTGAGTGGGATGGTGACGTTTACACTATTTCAGCTTATAACCGCGAAGGTACAGCTGAGTTAGCACTTAAATTATTAGACTTTATCGATTCACTTCCTCCTGAAGAAGAAGTTGATGCTGATGCTGAAGTTGAGTTTAAGTGGGACAACTATCATCAGAATGCAAATGATTCAATTAATGAAGATTTTGACGACGATTTCGATGACGACTTCGACGAAGATGATTACGATGTAGAAATTATCTACCAAAGATAATTATTTGCACAAAAGGAAGTTGAGTAAAGGTGTACGCTACAACGCAAAATGACATTACTCGTCAAGTCGTTAGGGTTGCTCAACTTCTTTTAGCCTATGGCGCTGAATCTGATCTCGTAGAAGAGATCACTCAGCGCTTAGGCCACGCCTTAGGTTTAGAAAGTGTTGAGATATCCATCTCATCCAACTCCCTAGTTTTAACCAGTCTTTCTGTCGGTCGCTGCATTACAACGACACGACGTATTCGCGAACACGGTATCAATATGGCCGTGATCTGTGAATTACAACGCATCTGCTTACTGACCGAAAAAGGTATCTATGGCCTATCGGAAGTACGCAAGCGTGTTGGCCGCATTCAACCCAAAACTTACCCTGCTAAATTTGTTGTGCCCATGATAGGCCTGTCTTGTGCAAGCTTTTGCCATCTGTTTGGTGGTGACTTAGTCGCTTGTTTGATTACCTTTTTAGCTTCTGCAGTTGGTATGTTTGTGCGCTTATCTATCGCTAAACGCCATTTTAATTTATTGCTTAATTTTAGCATCACCGCCTTTGTGACTACCCTAATCGCACAAACCGGTTATCAGTTTGAGTTAACTGAAACGCCTAAACTGCCAATGGCGGCTAGTGTATTGATGCTAGTTCCTGGTTTCCCGATGATTAATGCCATCTCAGATATGGTAAAAGGTCATCTAAACGTGGGGATCTCTCGCTGGGGACATGCCACTTTGTTAACGGTAGCTTCAGTGATAGGCATAACTATAGCGATGCAGATAGGTGGTCTATTCTAATGTTGACGCTTATCTTAACCATGCTCAATGATGCCATTTTTTCAGCTATTCCAGCCATTGGTTTTGCTATGGTGTTTAATGTTCCGCGCCGGTTCTTGCCTTATTGTGCTCTGGCTGCAGCGATGGGGCATGGTAGCCGCACCATGTGGCTTAGCTTTGGTTTGCCAATTGAATGGGCGACTTTCTTAGCGGCGGCGTTAGTGGGTATCGTCACTATAGCCTTTGCAAAAAAACACCTAGCCCCGCCTTTGATGTATGCCGTTGCGGCAATCATTCCTATGATCCCAGGCACTTACGCCTTTAATACTGTTATTGGTTTAGTGCAATTGACCGCCCAGCCAGATATGAGTCCTGAACTGATTTATCAGGTGGTTAGCAATGGTCTTAAAACCGTATTTATTCTTGGTGCGCTTTCGGTGGGGTTAGCCATGCCGAGTCTGCTCTATTTCCGCTCTCGTCCTGTCATTAAATAATTTAAGTTTATTAAGCCTAGGGGACACTTGTGTCATATTAGGCTGCACATTAGACCTATAAAAAGGGAAGTATCATGAAAATAGCTATGATTGCCGCGATGGCAAATAACCGCGTTATTGGTAAAGATAATCAAATGCCATGGCACCTCCCTGAAGATTTACGACACTTCAAAGCTATGACCTTAGGTAAGCCTGTAGTTATGGGCAGAAAGACCTATGAGTCAATTGGTCGCCCTTTGCCAGGTCGTCATAATATCGTGATCAGTCGTCAACAAGATTTGGTTATTGATGGCGTAACAAGGGTTAGCAGCTTCGAGGAAGCTAAGGTAGCAGCTGGCGATTGTGATGAGTTGGTTGTGATGGGCGGTGGTCAGTTGTATGAGATGTTACTTTCTCAGGCTGATATTCTTTATCTTACTGAAATCAATCTAACTGTCGAGGGTGACACCTATTTCCCTGATTGGGATGATGGTAGTTGGCAAGAAGTTTCTCGAGATGTTGCGAAAAATGATAAAGATCTTGAATACAGCTTTATCAACTTGGTGAAAAAATGTTAAATTCAAGGGGTTTGTTTAGTATCCCCTAAAACGATAAGCAGGCTACTCGATAGCGCTACTTTTCTATAAATAAAAACTAAAAATAAGGAGTGACCGATGCGCTTATTGCCTTTGAGCATCGCTACACTAATCGTGGCATCTTCAATTTCTGTTTCATCTACTGCGTTAGCTAATCAAGATCAATTGGCTGCAAACATCTGTAACTATGTGCAGACCGATGATAAAAATCGCTTGCGTAAAAAGCTCAAAGAGAGCCGTGTCAAGCTGCGCAATATCTACAAAGGTGTTTCTTGTAGTGGTGATAGCCTATTAAGAACGGCTTTAAAAAGTGGTTCAAGCAAGGTAGGTACATTCGTGGCTAAGCGACTTCCAGCGTCGGAGCTCGGTAATGCAGAAGCTGATGGGCAAACTATTGTTGCATGGGCTGAGAGTAATGGTCATGGTGGCAGTGATATTACCGCTGCAATTAAAGAGCGTATTGCTGGCGGTTAAGCTAATATCGATGAAGTTATGCTAGAAATACTGGGCTTGTCCCAGTATTTTTTTGTCTATGATTTGTAAAGATACAAAAATGGCACTATCTCTAGTGCCATTTTTAATTTTTTTACCTGCTAATAAACTAGTTAGCTGCTAGTGAGTCAACTTTAAACCTTAAACTCTTTAACCGAGGCTTGTAGCTCTTCGGCTAGTTGGGCGACCTGATGGCTAGATTGAGCCGTTTGGTCTGCGCCTGTAGAGGTTTCTTCAGAAATTGCTGCTATATGCTCAAGTTTTTCGGATACCTGCTGACTCACTAGATTCTGCTCTTGAGCGGCATGAGCAATATGGGTTCCAGAGTCATGAGCGCGATGTACAGCATCGCTAATACTCTCTAGCGCATTACTTGCCTGTTCAGTTTTCTCAACACAAGAGCTAGCCTGAGTACGTCCTAGGTCCATTACTGATACAGCTTCTTGGGTTCCTTGCTGCAAGACTTCGATCATCTGCTGGATCTCTTGGGTAGAATCTTGAGTTCTTGAGGCAAGGCTACGAACTTCATCGGCAACAACTGCAAAGCCTCGGCCTTGCTCTCCTGCTCGTGCAGCTTCGATAGCGGCATTAAGAGCAAGTAGATTAGTCTGTTCTGCAATACCTCGAATGACATCGAGAATAGAGCCGATAGAGGCGCTATCAGCGTGTACTTTGTTAATGACGACGCTGGCCTTAGCGACTTCATCGGCTAGGGCAAGAATCGTGCGCTTATTTTCGTTAGCAATAAGGCGCATATGTTGGCTTTCATCATCGGCAGCCTTAATCTGGCTTAGAGCTTCATCGGCGCTAGCATTGACCTGCTGTGCGCTAGAGCTCAGCTCTGTCGTAGCGGTAGCAACTTGATCGACTTGGTTCTTTTGCTCCTGAATACTCACAGTGGTCTGGGCTGTAATTGCTGAAGTCTCTTCAGCTGCAGCGGCGAGTTGATCTGAGCGATCTAAAATCCCTTGAATTAGGCTACGTAAACTATCGACCAGTTTATTACAGTTCGCCGATAACTTGGCAAACTCATCATGGCCGGAGTCATCTAACTTATGGGTTAAATCACCCGATGCCAGCACATTTAAGGCATGGTTAACTTTATCGAGCGAGCGAGTGAGTGGGCGTACTACCGCGATACTGACAACGATAGCAACTAGAATGGCCAGTAACATCAGCACGATTGTACGCATACTCGCGCTATCTATGTTGTCAATGGCGTCGCTGCTGATCTCGCGAGAGATAGTTTCTATTTTAGTCGTCAACACCTTCATCTGTTCATTGACGCTACCTGCAGTTTGCTCAACGTTTGTAAGTAAAACCGCTGCGCGACTTTGGAGTTCAATCTCTTGTCGTTTTAATGCAATTAATGAATTTTTGCTTTGAACCATACTAAAGACTTTTGCTGCTTCGGTATTAATCTCTTCAATGAGTTTCGCATCCACTACGCCATCCCAGTGGTTGCTGACGTAATCGAGCTTACTCTTTGTGTCACTAACGATATAGTCGAGTTCTTTTGATATGGTGCTGAATTTAGCAATATCTGTGCTGCCGATAAGGTCAAAACTGGTACTCGCTATACTACTAAAGCTGAGCTCTAGGTTGCTTGCGTTGGCAGCGACCTCTTGGTCGACCACATCTTCGCTCATCTCCAGATCGATCAAATCAAGCAAAAGTGAGGCGCTATCATCGACCGCTATTTCGATATCCTCATATTGACTGGCAATCTTCTTAGTTGTCACGAGTTCGGTTTCGCGACTGGCAATCATCTCATTGCTGATTTTATTAAACTGTGTGTAATGCGATTTGAGAGTTTGAATAACATTATTAAGTTCAGTGTTGTTACTCACCAATGCGCTTAGTTTGGTCAGTTCTCTATTAAATGTCTGATTAGTGGTTGAATATTGAGAGTCAATTTCAGCAAGTTCACTGTTATCTTGGCTGTGATAGGCCACTAAAATCAGCTTTTCCTGCTCGGAAAGTGTCTGTGAAAGTATTCCACTTGATTCTAGCGCGGGTAGGCTTAGGTCTTGCAGAACTTGAGTACTGCTCTTGAGTTGGTTATTGGTTAACCAAGAAGCAGCTCCTAGAACGAGCAGTAGTATGGTGACGACCGTAAATCCAGCTATTACCCTGGTGGCTACATTTAACTTCATAGGAGCTCCATTTTATTATTATTTTTTCCAAATCTCAGGGCCGAACAGACAAGCGCCTTAAGTAGTCTATCGGCCAAATGTTGCAATAGTTTAACTCTTTTTTAACTTCTTTTAACGTCTTTTATTTCTCTTGAGTGATTTTCTGCTTCGACTCTAAGTGCCATAGGGTCATATGTTCGCCCCAACAGCAGCCCGTATCTAAGGCTAAGCGGTTAGGGTGATTCGTTTGTCCCATAATGGCGGCCCAATGACCAAATATTAGAGTGTAATCAGCCGGTAGTTTGGACTCTAGCTCAAACCAGGGGGTGAGCTCTGTATGGTTACAGTTTTGAATAGGAGACTTGCAGTCGAAATCTAAGCGGCCATCTTGTTTTAGATAACGCATGCGCGTTAAGGCGTTGATACAATAGATCTGCTTTTTAAGTGGTGACAGAGACGAGTGGTATTCATCGACTGAATTAGTGTACATTTCGCTGACTAAGTCCTGCAGGTACCTCTCTGATTTAAGGATCTCGCTGACGCGATCAGCTTCGGTACGTAGAGTGGCAAGATCCCAATTTGGTGGTACGCCTGCATGGGTCATAATGAGTTGATGTTCTGGGCATTCTTGATAAAGAGGCTGCAGCCTTAGCCAGTCGATAATATTGTTTATATCTTCTGCTGCTAGCAAAGCGGCTAAATGATCTTTTGGATTAGCGCGCTTTAACTTGCCATGAATGGCGAGTAAGTGAAGATCATGATTGCCTAAAACGACTCGTGCTGAGTTAGCTAGCGACTTAAAGAAACGCAGTGTTTCCAGAGAGCCTGGCCCCCTGGCAACGAGATCTCCTACTGCCCATAAGCAGTCAGTGGATGGATTAAAGTCGACCTTATCGAGAAGTAGCATTAACTCATCGAAACAGCCTTGTATATCGCCTACAAAATAATTTGCCATTTTTACCTAGATGTATTTTAGTGAAGCAAGCCCGGAATTGATAAACGAAAGGCGGAGATAGGTGCTTCAAATTCATTGCCGTCGCTATCGACCATAGTGTAACTGCCTTCCATCACACCAAGTGGTGTTTCAAGCACTGTACCACTGGTATATTCGTAACTGCCATTAGGTTTAATTGTTGGTGTTTCACCCACCACACCAGCGCCATGCACTTCGCTTTTTCGGCCATCTGCGTCAGTGATACACCAATAACGCCTTTTTAGGGTGACATCTTCATTGCTAAGGTTGTAGATAGTAATGGTATAACTAAACAGATACTTATCTTCGTCTGGCGAGGATTGGATTTCAATATAGGCTGTTTGTACATCGACACTGACAGACGCTGCTAATTGACTCATAGAACCCCCTAATAGGTGAAGTTGATTTACTTACGACTAGCTTATACCAATCAGTATAAGAAGTTGATCTACTCAGAGCGTTTTTGGCAAACTAATTCAAGACGAATAACTGAAAGAATGGTTGCTCCCTTGTAAAGTTATTCAACGCAGAAGTAGGCAGCCAAAAACGCTCCAGAATGGCGAGTTTTAGTGGCTCTGATACTACGTTAACAAGCTTAAACGTAGAATAACTATGCTCTGCACTCGTTGCCTTGTCTCAGAGCCGCTAAACTCTCGCTGAGCGACCAAATCTTTATACTAATTGGTATTAAATGGAGAGTATCTGAATTAATAGGCAATTATCTATAAAAAAGGTATAAAAAAAGGGCAGTTAATGCCCTTTATTTGTCAGTATCTTATTTGGTTAATAAGATTACTTCTTGTCAAATACGTGGTTAGCCATCGCCACATACTGCTCAACACGGATCTGCTCTGGTCTCAATGTCGCGTCGATACCCAACTCAGCAAAGTCTTCATCAGACAATAGTTGTTTAAGGTTATTTCTCAGCGTTTTACGGCGCATGTTGAATGCCGTAGTGGTCAAGTTTCTTAATAAGTCTACATCTTTACATGGCCATGGCTTAACTTTGTACGGCACTAGGCGTACAACCGCTGAGTCCACTTTTGGTGGCGGAGTAAAGCATCCAGGTGGAACTTCTAGTACTGGCATAACTTGGCAATGGTACTGAGCCATAACCGTTAGACGACCATAAGCTTTAGTACCTGGAGAAGCCGAAAGACGTAAAACGACCTCTTTTTGCAGCATAAAGTGCATGTTTTCAATATGCTGAGCAAACTCAAATAGGTGGAACATTAGCGGTGTAGAGATGTTGTATGGCAGGTTACCAAACACCTTCATCTGCTTGTCTTCACGCACTAATTGATTGAAGTCAAATTTAAGCGCGTCACCTTGATGGATCTCAAGTTTGTCTTTAAGCACTGGATGCTCTTTTAGACGCTCAACCAGATCTTTATCGAGTTCGACAACGATTAGCTTGTCGATCCCGCTTGCTACTGGCTCTGTTAGCGCGGCTAGACCCGGACCAATTTCGACCATGACATGATCGTTATCCGGTGAAATAGCACCAACAATGCGATTAATCACATTCTCGTCGGTTAAGAAGTTTTGTCCAAAACGTTTTCTGGCCGTGTGGCCTAAATGTACTTTATTGCTCATGAGGTAACTTTTATCACTAATTCTTTGCAGCCAAATCAATGGCTTTATTTAATGCGCAGACAAAACTGCCGATATCTGCAGTGCCAGTGCCTGCAAGCTCTAAGGCCGTACCATGGTCGACCGAGGTTCTTATATAGGGTAATCCTAGAGTGATATTGACTGAACTGCCAAATCCTCTAGATTTTAGTACTGGAAGCCCCTGGTCGTGGTACATAGCAAGTACGACGTCAGCATCTTCTAAGTATTTAGGTTGGAACAAGGTATCGGCTGGCAGTGGGCCAACAATATCCATGTTGAGTTCTCTAAGCTCATTCAGTGCAGGGATGATGACATCTATCTCTTCTCTGCCTAAATGACCGTCCTCGCCAGCATGAGGGTTTAAGCCACATACATAGATACGAGGTGACTCAATCGCGAATTTCTCGACTAAGTCTTTATGTAAAATCTTGACGATTTGATGCAAACGATCGCGGGTAATGGCTTTTGCAACGTATGCCAATGGGATGTGGGTTGTGACTAGCGCAACCTGCAAACCAGGAGCTGCCAGCATCATTACTACATCTTGGCAGTTTGCTTGATTGGCAAAATACTCGGTGTGACCGCTAAACGGAATACCTGCTTGGTTAATAATCCCTTTATGAACAGGACCAGTAACTACTGCATCGAATTCGCCAATCATGTTTTTTTCGCCGGCGAATCTTAATGTATCGACAACATAGGCGCTATTAATTTCATTTAACTGACCGCATACCGAATCAGTCTCTAGGGCAAAAGGTACGATTGTTAGCGTACCAGCCTCTTGCGCCTTAGGTGGCTGATTTGGTTGATACGGACGCAACTGAATAGACAGGCCCAGCTTCTTGGCACGAGACTGTAATAATTCTGGATCAGCACAAACGACTAGCTCAGCAGGCCAAGCCTGCTGAGCTAGTTGTATCACTAAATCTGGGCCAACACCCGCCGGTTCGCCCGGCGTGATGGCTATACGTTTAGTCGACAATAGTATTAACCTCGGTTCGTTTCTGGCTCGAAAATATCGATAAATGCTTCAGCGCGCATTTCATCTAGCCAGTTTTGTAACTCTTCATTAAATTTACGACGATAGATCAGCTGATGTGCTCGATTCGTATTAAATTTATCGGTCGCGTCGGTTGTACGTTTTTCTTCTAACTGAACAATATGCCAACCATGAGTCGAACGGAATGGCTCACTGTACTCGCCAATTGCTAGGCTATTTAGCTCTTGCGCAAATGCTGGTACATAGATATTCGGGTCAGCCCAGCCTAATTCTCCGCCTTTAGCCGCAGAACCAGGATCTTCAGAATATTGGCGGGCTAAATCTTCAAACTTGGCTTCGCCAGATTTAACTTGAGCGAGGAATCTATCCATCATGCTCTTAGCACGTTCTTCTGAAAGAATAGGTGACGGCTTAAGTAGAATATGGCGAGATTTGACCTCTTGCACTTCTTTAGTCTGTAGGCCGCGAGCGTCCATAATTTTAATGATATGGAAGCCTGATGCACTCTTAATTGGGCCTATGATATCACCGGTTTTCGCATCTCCAACCACTTCAGCGAATAAAGTTGGCATTTCATTGATGTTCATATAGTCCCAGATCCCGCCCTCAAGCGCCTTAGGACCTGAAGATGCAGCAATCGCGATGCTTCTAAAATCATCGCCATCTTTAAGACGTTTCATCACGGTCGCGGATCTTTTGCTCGCCGCATCAAGTTGTTGGCTGTTAGCGTCGCTTGGTACGTCAATCAGGATATGACCAATTTGGAACTCAACTTCCTTCAGTCCTTGCTCGTTGATGAGCTTAACAAGGTTATTAATTTCTTGTGGCGATACTTGAATACGACGTTGAACCTGGATGCGTTGGATTTCACCTAGGGTGATCTCTTCGCGTAGTTGTTCACGGTATTGAGCGAATGTTGTACCTTCACTCTCAATTTGCGCTTTCATTTGCGCAACGCTAATTTTTTGCTCTTTAGCAATATTTTCGATTGTTTGATCTAACTGTAAGTCACCGATGTGCAGACCAATTCTATCTGCCATCTGTAGCTGCAGACGGGTTAAAATAAGACGCTCAATAACCTGAGTGCGCAGTGCGGTATCTGATGGCAATTTCTGACCGGCATTGGCAGCATTCGCCTTGATGGTCTTAACCATGCCCGCGACTTCACTCTCTAGAATGATCCCTTCATTTATTTGCACAGTGACACGATCTAGTGGCTCTGGCGCAGCTTGAATCGTTTGGCTCATCGCCAATGTTAACAGTGCAAAAATCAATTTGTTACAGCGTTTCATCCACTAAAATCCTTGGCATTTATTGAGTGTCATTCACGGTATTTACATACCCGGTTAATGATTCTTTAGTCCTGCTTTGACTGCATGTCGTCAGCTAGGTTCAGCATTTTTATAAGTTATTTATTTGCTAATTCTTCAAATAAAGTGGTTTACGGTAATTAAATAGACCATCATCCAACATATCTGACACACCTAATGGGCCTGATCCGCCGAGTCCTTTTAGAACAAAGTTTAGGTAGATCCCGCTCTCAAATAGCTCACGAGTATCCTGTACCGGGTTATCTTCGTCAATATAATTGGTCTTAATGCGGTAATGATAACTCAAACGTACAGCCCAGCAACATGATTCATATTGAAAACCTGTATAGGTTTCTACCGCGCGGCTTTCATTCAAATCGTAATACCAGTTACCCACTAAATATAAACTGTCATTAATCGGCCAAGCTCCACGGAAGCCTACTTGCTTAATATCTACCGATTCGTTGGTGTTGGTATTTAGCAGATCCGGCACGTAACGGTAGCTAGCTTGCAAAAGTTTATTGGTGCCAGGGCGATAGTCAACAGTCACTTCACTCTTCTTGTTTTCGCTCTCTTTAGCATCATATTGAATCGAGCCACTTAAGAACCAATCAGAATAGAGTTGGGTTGTTAATTCTGCTGCAATCGCAGAATTAGAAGTGTTTTCCTGTACAAATGTATCGTTACTGCCATTGATATCATTAATACCAACGCGACTGTCTTGCAAATAGATAATCTGGCCTAAGCTGAACTTAAACACTTCTTGGTTTTGTTCGTTAAATAGCTTAGTCGTTAAACCTAAAGTGAACTGATTGGCATCGGCTATGCGGTCAAGGCCCGAGAAACGACGGTCTCTAAATAGACCGTTGTAGTCTTCTTGCAACAGGGCTGTATCGTAAATACCTATGTCAGATTGGTCCTCATAGCCCACATACAGATATTGAAACTGTGGTTCAAGAGTTTGACGATAGTTGACGTCAAAATAATCGGTAAAGCGTTCAAAATTGACCTGACCATGAATACGCACCTGTGGCAGAGTACGGTTTACATGTTCAGCAAGTTCAGAATCAGATAGGTTCGATTCATCATCTTGCCAATAGTTGGTCTGCAGTAGTTTTACTTCACTGGTCAATGAGCCTGCTGGTCCGTGGATCGGATAAGAAATGCTTGGCTCTAAATGAACGCGAGTCGCTGTCGAGTATTCGCTGTCTTGATGCTCGAAGTTTGTTGCTTCACTGTAAAGGTTAAAGTCTAGACCGTGCCAGTAACTAGGGGCGCGATAGTTAAACGTAAACTGCGGCATCACTTGGTAGGGCTTTTCTTCCTCGCCAAGCACTTTAATATCTTGTACACGGGCGCTGAAATCCCAGTTTTGTTCAAAATAACTGATTTCACCAACGCGGGTAAGTTGGTTATCGGTCGCGCGCTGAACGTCAGAGCTTAAGTCATTAAAGTAGTTGTTATCCGAGACATCGGTATAGTTAGCTAACACGCGCCAGTTTTTATTGATCGCGCCGCTATGTTCCCAGTGATAAAGATATCTATCTGGGCTATTAACTAGTTTGTCGTCATCGGCAAGGTATTCAAGGTTTAATTGACCCTGCTGTTTTTCACCAGCTAAATATCTAAACTCGGTCTTAGTGAATAAGCCTCGTGCCGACATATAGTTAGGGGTGAAGGTTAAATCATATTCAGGAGAAATATTCCAATAATAAGGTGTTGCAACCTCTACACCATTGGTGGTGCTGGTGCTAAATGATGGAAATAAGAAGCCTGATTTTCGCTTGTCAGATACCGGAATCGTCATGTAAGGAACATACATAACGGGTACTCCACCAATCTTAATCTTGGCGTCCCAAATCTCACCCCACTCCTCGGTACTATCGATCTTGATACGATCGGCTTCAAGCAGCCAGTCAGGATCTTCACCTGGGCAGGTTGTGAAATTAGTGCCTGATAGCAGCAGGTTATTTTCTTTAGTGATCTCTAGCCTTTCTGCATCACCGTGGATTTGTTGTCCATGCAGCCAGTATTGCGCCCCGTTTAGGGTTGCGCTATTACTACGCATTTTAGCGACGAGAGAGTCGGCTGTTACGGTAAACATCTCGTCTTGAAAGACTAAGTTACCATTGGCATGCAGCTCTTCAGACTTTTGATCTAGAATCGCTTCATCGGCGGCAATATTACGCCCACCTTGACTGAAGTTTACATCGCCATTAAAAGTTGCTTGTTTGCCCATCTGCGCCGCAGTTCGGTCGGAGCTGATATAGATCCGCTGTAGATCAGCAGGAGTATTCATCTCGTAGAGTGGAACGTATGGCTTCACTGGTGGTACAACGACACACTGTGAGCTCGATGCGGCTACAGTTTCGGTTTCGTCTGCTAAGACTAATTGGGGAAGCAGGCTCAAGGCCAGAAAATAACGGATCTGCATCTTAGGTCAATTAATTATGATTTCTTAGTCGGACGGTGAAGAGGAGTAAGTTGCCGATAAGCGGCAACACAGCCAAATAAATTTTTTCAATTGCTTAGCTGTTTCCATTTTGTCGTTATAATAAAGCAATTTCTTCTTAAGAGCCATGAGGTGCCCTTGTCAGATCTTAGATTTCTTCAGTTAAATGCATGGCTAAACCAGTATTTTAATGTAAATGTATCACCAGAATTAATATCTGGCGACGCAAGTTTCAGACGCTACTTTAGGGTTGTTGTGAATAATCTGTCTTATATTGTAGTCGATTCACCACCTAATCTAATCGACATTAGCCCTTTTATTCAATTAGCAGACAGTTATTCAAAGCAGGGAATAGCCGTGCCGGAAGTGATTGCTAGCGATAAAGCTCAAGGCTTGATGCTACTGAGTGACCTTGGGGATGTGCAGCTGTTGTCAGTGCTGAACAAAGACACCTTGCAGGGCTATTACTCTCAGGCCTTGGTACTACTCAAAGATATTGCTAAAGTCACCCACACCCAAGCGGGCACTTTAGCAGAATATGATGCCGAGTTTGTGATACGTGAATTAACCATTTTCACAGAATGGCTAGCGCTACATCATTTGGGCTTAGAACCACAGCAAGTAAAAATTCATACCGAGGCTGCATTTAAGCTATTAGTCGATAACGCTTTAGAGCAACCTCAAGTAGGCATGCATCGTGACTATCACAGCCGTAATATCATGCTGCAAAATGAGCAACTTAAAGTTATCGATTTTCAAGATGCGGTTATTGGGCCTGTGACCTATGATGCGGTTTCTCTATTGAGGGACTGCTACATTCGCTGGCCAGATAGCGATGTCGACGCTTTAATGCAGCAACATTATGAGCAATGTCTTGCATCAAATCAGATCGATTCAGAGGTGAGCTTTGCCCTGTATCGACGCTGGTTTGATTTAATGGGAATACAGAGACATATTAAGGCAGCGGGTATTTTTGCAAGGCTAAATTATCGTGATAATAAACCCGCTTATATGGCTGATATTCCACTTACGCTCGAGTATATCCGCGATATAGCAGGGCGTTATACCGAACTGCAAGTATTGAGCAACTGGATAGCTGAGGTGATTATTCCTGCGGTAAATGCTAGTGCAGAGAAGGGTACGCTAAAGAGTGAAGGGTTATAGATGAAAGCGATGATTCTAGCTGCGGGGCGAGGCGAACGTCTACGGCCATTAACAGACTCTCTGCCTAAGCCTTTGGTTGAGGTGGCCGGAAAACCTTTGATTGTTTATCACATCGAAAAGCTAGCGGCTGCTGGATTTACTGAGATAGTGATTAATCATGCTTGGCTCGGCCACAAGCTGGTCGAGGCATTAGGTGACGGGCGTAAATGGCAAGTTAACATTCAATATAGTGAAGAAACATCGGCGCTAGAAACGGGTGGCGGCATTAAGCAAGCACTAACGCTATTGGGAGATGAAGCATTTCTGGCCATTAACGGAGATATCTTCCTCGATGAACTCCCGCAGATAAAACCGCTCAAGGAGGGGGCTCTTGCACATCTATGGCTTGTCGATAATCCAGTGCAGCATCCCCAAGGTGACTTTGTTTTGCAAGAGGGAAAAGTAAGTGCGCAAGGGCATGATAAGCTCACATTTTCAGGTGTTGGGGTGTATCACCCACATTTATTTAAAGATACGCCTGACGGGGCTTTTGCGTTAGCCCCTTTGTTACGCCAAGCCATGGCAAAGGGTCTGGTTGGCGGAGCTCATTTTAAACAGTATTGGTGCGATGTGGGAACAATGGAACGACTCGCGCAAATACAAGATCGTGAAACAAGTAAGGTTAGATAATGCGTATTTGGGGTAAGGTTTTCGGTTTTATCATTGGATTTATGTTTGGCCGTATTGGCGGCGCTATTTTTGGTCTTTGGCTTGGGCATATGTATGATCGCAGCCAAAGTAAAAAAGCGGGCCTTGGGGGCGGTGGTAAGCGCCAGGCGCTTTTTTTTAATACCACCTTTTCGGTTATGGGCCATGTTGCCAAGGCATCAGGGCAAGTGACGCAAAATGATATCCGTATGGCGACTTCGCTGATGGACCAGCTTAATTTAAGCGGTCAAGCAAGAGCCGATGCTCAGGCTGCTTTTCGCGAGGGTAAAGAGGCCGACTTTGATATCTACGCTTGCCTAAAAACTTTCAGGTTGATTTCTATGGGCCGCAAAGAGCTGTTGCAGATGTTTTTGGAGATCCAAATTCAGACTGCGCTTGTTGATGCCCAGTTGGACCCTAAAGAGCTATCAATACTGTCTATCATTGCTAAGGAGTTGGGTTTTAGTCAGCAGCAACTTGATGACTTACTTGCACGTTGGCAGGCTGAATTTAACTTCCACCGAAGTGGCGGCGCGGGCAATCAAACCTCGATTAAAGATGCTTACAAGCTACTGGGCGTTTCTGAGTCGATGTCAGATCAAGATATAAAGCGTGCATACAGAAAGTTAATGAATGAGCATCATCCGGATAAATTGGTTGCCAAGGGGTTGCCCGCTGAGATGATGGAAATCGCCAAATCAAAAGCGCAAGATATTCAAGCTGCTTATGATAGAGTTAAGGGTGATAGAGGCATGCGTTAGAGAGTAATAACTAGGTCTAAATAATAACAATATAGGGACATATTATGAAAACCAGCTTAGCAATTTTATTAGGTTCATTTTGCGCATTACCGGCTATGGCGGAAGTGTATGTCGCGCCGTTTGGGGGCTATAGCTTCGGTGCTAGCGAGTTCGATATTTCGAGTACCGACTCGGAAGATAAAGGTAAGGTTAAGGTCGCTGAATCACAAAACTATGGCGTAATGCTAGGTTTTACCACAAAGGATCCGGGCAATGTTTACCTGCTCTATAGCCACCAATCGACGGACTTAAAAACCGGCGACAACTTTAGTCCGAGCGTTATCACCTCGATGGATGTGGATTATTTTCATGTGGGTGGCAGCCTCTACTTTCCTATGCAGAGTGTAAAGCCTTATGTTACTACCAGCTTAGGCTTAACCAATATGCGACCGGGTGGAGCTTACTCTAATGAGACTCGTTTCTCTGTGGCGATAGGTGGCGGCGTTGAATATCAAGCAACAGAATCATTCTCACTATTTGCCGAGGTTAAAGGTTACGCGACCTTTATCAATGCCGATAATGCCCTATTTTGTGGAAATGACGGTTGTCTGTGGAATATTCAATCGGACATCATGTGGCAAGGACAGGCTAATGTGGGTGCTAGCTTTAAGTTCTAGATTTAAGTGATTTTTAAGCAAGGGCTATTTTGATGAAACTTGTTGTACTCGACGGATATACGCTAAATCCAGGCGATCTTGATTGGCAAGCATTAGCAACGTTTGGCGAGTTAAGTGTCTTTGACCGTAGTGCCCCTGAAGAGGTACTCATTCGTAGTCAAGATGCTGAGATTATCTTTACCAATAAGACAGTGCTAGACGCTGCAGTATTAAGCCAGCTGCCTAAGCTTAAGTATATCGGTATTCTTGCAACTGGCACTAATGTAGTGGATCTTGAGGCTGCCAAAGCGCTAGGTATAGTCGTTACCAATGTACCAGGTTACGGCCCTGATGCGGTTGCACAGATGGTGTTTGCTCATATTCTCCATGCCACACAACAGGTTGCGGTGCACTCCGATGCCGTAAAGCAAGGTGCTTGGTGTGAGTCGAAAGATTTTTGTTTTACGCTGACGCCGTTGCAATCATTGAAGGGCAAACGCCTAGGGCTAATTGGTTTTGGTGATATTGGTAAAGCCGTTGCGCAAATTGGCCAGGCCTTTGGGATGAATATACTGGTCAATACCCGCAACCCTCAAATTAAATTGCCAGATGGTTGTAGATGGGTCGAGCAAGAACTGCTATTTAGTCAGTCAGATATTATTTCGCTGCATTGCCCGCTCAGTCCTGACACCGATAAACTGATCGATGCGGCAGTGCTTGAGAAGATGAAGTCTTCAGCCATTTTGATTAACACCGCACGCGGAGGCCTTATCGATGAAGCAGCATTATCGGTGGCCTTGGAGAAGGGGGCGATAGCTTTTGCTGGAGTTGATGTATTGTCGACAGAGCCGCCATTGCTAGATAACCCATTACTGAGCGCTAAGAATATCAGTATTTCGCCCCATAACGCTTGGGCGACTATCGAAGCTAGGCAGAACTTGCTCAATATAGCCGTCGATAACCTGTCGAGCTTTACCCAAGGCCAAGTGAGCCATCGGGTTAATTGAGGCTGCTCGATGCCTGTTCGAGAGTATTAGAGTTTTTAGATAACATAAACCAATAAGCCTCATACTTAACGCTAAATTTGTTTAGCAAAAGTGTGAGGCTTTTTATTGGCAAGTTTATTTATAAAACGACATTAATCTTGCTGGCAGCGTTCAAGGCTTTCTCGACGGCCTTATCGATATCAGTATCTCTAGCTAGCGCCACACCTAAGCGTCTTTTGCCATCAATCTCAGGCTTAGCAAATAAACGCACTTGAGTATTTGGCTCGACTAATGCCTCGGCCACACCTGAAAACTGAATGTCACTTGATGTACCTTCGCTCAAAATCACCGCCGATGCACTCGGACCATGCTGAGCAATGTTGCTAATTGGTAGTCCTAAGATTGCACGAACATGCAGAGCAAATTCAGAAAGGTCTTGGCTGATAAGGGTTACCATACCGGTATCATGTGGACGAGGAGAGACTTCAGAGAAATAGACTTCATCGCCTTTGATAAACAGCTCAACACCGAACAAGCCATAACCGCCAAGTGCCTCAACGACTTTTTTACCGATAGCTTGAGACTTTGCCAGTACAAGATCTGACATAGCCTGTGGCTGCCAAGATTCACGGTAATCTCCATCTTCCTGGCGATGACCAATCGCGTCGCAGAAGTGAATGCCATTTACCGCACTAATTGTGAGTAGAGTGATCTCGTAATCAAATGGGATAAAGCCTTCGACAATCACTCGTCCTTTACCTGCGCGGCCACCTTCTTGTGCATATTGCCAAGCTGATTGAATTTGCTCTGGGGTGCGAATAACGCTCTGGCCTTTACCCGATGAGCTCATTACAGGTTTCACCACACAAGGTAAACCGATAGTTGCCACAGCATGGTTAAACTCAGCTTCAGTATCACAGAAAAAGTATGGCGAGGTCGGAATGTCTAAGATCTCAGCGGCAAGGCGGCGTATACCCTCTCTGTCCATGGTGAGGAGTGTCGCTTTGGCTGTCGGCACGATATTGACGCCTTTAGCTTCCATTTCAACCAGAGTTTGTGTCGCAATGGCTTCAAGCTCTGGGATAACTAAGTCAGGCTTTTCGAGCTCAATGACCGCTTTTAATGCTTGAGCATCGAGCATATTGATCACATGTGAGCGGTGAGCGATTTGCATTGCGGGCGCATTGGGATAACGGTCTACACCAATGACTTCTATACCGTAGCGTTGAAGTTCGATCGCAACTTCTTTACCCAGTTCTCCGCAGCCAAGCAACATGGCGCGCTTAGCATTTGCAGATAAAGCTGTACCTATCATTTTGATTACCTTTTTAGATTGTAGGGGTTGTTATCGGTTGCTAAACCGATAAGGCGGTCAAGTTCGCAACACTGCGAGGGGCACTTTTGTACCCTCATTTTTATTTTCTTTAGTGTAACGTGCAGCTTATTTATCAAGGTCAGTTTTAGCGTCAAGTGTGGGGGAGATCACTTTTGTAGCCTAGATAGGCTGCTCCTAATATACGGTTTTAAGAGAAAAAAAGTAGAATTGTGCACTCAATATTGCCAAGATGTTGTTAGAATGTGTTCAGGCTCGATCGCCGTAAATGACGGTTTAAAAAGGAGTGCACCGTGTTTTTAGATTACTTTGCGTTAGGAATTATATTTTTCGTTGCGATTTTCCTCTTCTATGGGGTCATAGCAATCCATGATATCCCATATGAAATCGCTAAAAAGCGTAACCACCCACAGCAAGATGCCTTGCATATTGCAGGCTGGGTGAGCTTATTTACCTTGCACGCGATTTGGCCATTTTTATGGATTTGGGCAACCCTTTATCGCGAGGATCGCGGCTGGGGATTTCAAGAGGTGGTCGAAAAAGAGCAGCTACTTGAAAGTGAGGTGAAAGGCTTGACTGAAACCGTAAGAAAACTAGAACAAAGACTGGCAGAGGTTGAAACATCGCGCCATGGTTCTAAAGCAGTGAATACGGCTGACAATACTCAGGCAGACAGTTCTTCAGCAGACGGCGAGGTGGTGTAACATGGATTTACTACTCGTATTGACCTATACCGCTATCTGCATAGCGATTTTTAAGATTTTTAAGATCCCGTTGACTAAGTGGACCGTACCAACTGCCATTCTCGGCGGTATCTTTATCGTCGGCGCCTTGATCTTATTGATGAATTATAACCATCCTTATACGCCATTTGCGAAAGAGTATTTTGTCACTACCCCAATTAACCCTGCAGTTAGAGGCGTAGTTATATCGGTAGAGGTTGAACCAAATACCCCAATTAAGAAGGGAGACGTGTTATTTAGGATTGACCCGACTCCTTTCCAAGCGATTGTGAAGCAAAAGCGAGCGGCTTTGGTTGCGGCAGAGCTTGAGGTGCCGCAATTAGAGGCTGCATGGGAAACGGCAAAAGCTGCTGTCACACGAGCAACAGCTGATAGAGATAGAACTAAATCAGCATTTGCTCGTTATGAAAAAGGCCGTAAGCGTGGTGGTGCTAATTCACCTTTCACTGAGCTTGAACTCGATAATAAACGCCAGCTCTATTTTGCATCTGAGGCGCAGCTTACTGCTGCAAATGCCGAAGAGTTAAGAGTGCGTTTAGCCTATGAGTCAAATGTCGATGGAGTAAATACCAAGGTTGCAGGTATTCAAGGTGAGCTTGAAAAGGCGCTGTTTGAACTGGAGCAAACCGTAGTCAAGGCTCCAGCCGATGGTATGGTGACCCAGATGGCGCTTCGCCCTGGTATTGTTGCTGTTCCTATGCCGTTAAGGCCCTTATTGAGCTTTATTCCCGACGAAGAGCGTGCTTTTGTTGGCGCATTTTGGCAAAACTCTCTGTTAAGGCTGAAAGAGGGTGACGAAGCCGAGGTGATTTTAGATGCTGCGCCGGGTCAGGTATTTAAAGGCAAGGTTGCTAAGGTGTTACCTGCGATGGCTGAGGGAGAGATCCAATCATCAGGTGCCTTGGTCTCCTCTAGCCGGTTATTGGTAAGAGGCAGAGTGTTAGTATTAATTAAGCTCGAAGATGATGAGGTGAGAACTCGTTTCCCTGCCGGTGTTTCGGGTCATGCTGCTATCTATACTGAGCACTTTGCTCATGTATCAGTGATGCGAAGAGTATTATTGAGAATGCAGGGTTGGCTAAACTACCTGTTCCACTAACCGGTTCAGCAAAACTGTGGTTTATACTGCTATAAAGTCGAATCGAACTTGATATAAAGGGACCTTAGTGTCCCTTTTCTTTTGGGCAGTATGGCATTTTTCTTTGTTCAAGGATTAACATGCAAGATATTCAAGATCTTAGCGCGGTGCTGCGCTCTAACACGCCAATTGTTGTTATAGAGACCTATGAAGAGTATCGGGTAATAGAATTACTCAGAAAAGTCTCAAATATCCTATATCAACCTTTGTTCAGTTGGAGCGTGACTCAGGGGCTAATGCGAGTCGATAGTGGCATGGGGCGGCAGAAGTTTAATTGTGAACCTTGCGATATTCTTGGGCAGATCAAATCGACCAAAGAAAAAGGCATATATGTTTTATGCGACTTCCACCCATTTGTTGAGGACGCACCTAAAAATGTACGCTTACTGAAAGAGATCGCTCTTGAGTATGAAGCATTAAAACATACCATAGTGCTAGTGAGTCATGAGTTTACTATCCCGCCTGAAATCAAACATTATTGTGCACACTTTAGACTGTCACTCCCCAATACCGCTCAGCTATTGAATCTTATCTACGAGCAAATCGATAAAGTACGCAGCGAGGGCGTGATGCTGGATGTCGATGATGAGGCTGTGGCAAAACTTGCTGAAAACTTAAGGGGCGTGACTTTTGACGATGCGAGACGCTTAGCCCACAAGGCGATAGTCGATGATGGCGCGATTACTCATTCAGATATTGATAGCATTAACCGTGGTAAGTTTGAGCTACTTGATATGCAAGGAGTATTGCAGTTTGAGTACGATACCAGTGATTTTTCTCAGGTGGCGGGTTTACATAATCTCAAACAATGGTTGAGCCATAGAACACCAACTGCTCATACGCAGATACTCGAGGATAAGCCTAAAGGCATTTTATTACTTGGGGTGCAGGGTAGCGGCAAGAGTCTTGCCGCAAAAGCGGTTGCGGGCATGTGGCAAAGACCGCTACTAAAGATGGATATGTCTGCGCTTTATAATAAATACATAGGTGAAACCGAAAAGAATCTGCGTAAGGCACTGGAACTTGCTGATTTGATGGCGCCATGCGTACTGTGGATAGATGAAATTGAAAAAGGCCTGAGCAGTGGCTGCGGTGACGATGGCACCTCTCAGCGAATTTTGGGAACCATTTTAACTTGGATGTCAGAGCGTAAATCGGATGTATTTCTGGTCGCCACAGCCAATGACATCAGTGCACTTCCTCCTGAATTAATGCGTAAGGGACGCATGGATGAAATCTTCTTTGTAGATTTGCCCGATGCCAATATCCGCCAAGCTATCTTCCTTATCCATATTAGGCGACGTCAACTTGAACCAACACAGTTTGATTTGGCCCAGCTCGCTAAGCTGAGTCAGGGCTTCTCTGGTGCAGAAATAGAGCAGGCGGTGATCTCCGCCATATATACGGCTAAGGCTTCTGAACGAGAGGTGGAGCAGAGAGCACTGCTTGAGGAGTTGATGAAGACCAGACCATTGTCGGTGGTTATGCGTGAGAAGTTGCAAGCATTAAGGCAATGGGCAGAGGGGCGTACGGTTAATGCCCATCAATGACGTTGCGCCTGTAAGAGGGCTGTGACGCTGAGTTTTCTATAGGGGATTAAGCGATGAACCGAACGAGAGCTGTTCGGTTCATTCAGAGGTTACTTTTCTTGTTTAGGTGGGAATTGTGCGAGGATCTTTGCGACTGTCGCCTTGGTTTCTTCAGCCTTAGCTTCACCGCCATCATCGAAGTTGAATTTATCTGTTCCGCGCCAAATCAGCTGATTAGTTTTCGGATCGATAATATCTATCTGTATGGTCTGTATTTTTGCGGTATCACTACCAACAGGTACATCTACACTAGTGCCAATACTTGCTCCGCCCGAGCTGCCCCAAGAGCCGGTTCCTAATCCAATAGAAAATCCTGAATCTTTTGGTTTATCTTCAACCTTAAAGCCATAGGTGACATTGAAATCGCCATTCTCAGCTTGCGCAACAAAGCCTTGATTACCGAGTGAGTTAGCAATCGCCTGCTGAATTCGACTGGCGCTCAATGGATCGCTGTTGTGGCTCGGTTCGAGCTGCGAAAAACTCTTTAAGCTGGAAAAGTCATAATTAAGGTCGTAATCATTTTTAGGAGTAGAGCTGCAAGCGACAAGTAATACTAGCGGCAGCAAAACTAGGCTGAATAAAAGGCCTCTTGGCTGTATCTTCATATTGTTGTTATCTCTATGTCTGAAGTGCGATGAAAAGGCTGTGTTTCGATGCACTTAGTGAATATCAATTCTGATACCAATCAGTATAAACATTTAGTCACTCAGCGAGAGTTTAGCGGTTCTGAGGCAAGGTCATTAAGTGCTCCTGCTTTAATGACATTCATTGCATCCATGCAGCTCGCAACGAGTGAAGAGCATAGTTGAACTAGGGTTAAGCTCCCTCTTGAACCTTAGGAGTCACAGCATCAGAACCGCTAAGACTCGCCATTCTGGAGAGTTTTTGGCTGCCTACTTCTGCGTTGAATAGCTTTATAAGGGAATAACCATTATTGCAGCTATTCATCTTGAATTAGTTTGCCAAAAATCGCTCTGAGTAGATCCAATTATTATACTGATTGGTATTGCCACTGTATTTATTTTAGCCTTTCATTGTCAAGATAGTATATGTTTAAGGTATGGAGCAGTTAGAGTTTTTTGAAATCCCTAGCCCTTGTATCGGCGTTTGCCAGAGTGATGCAAGAGGCTACTGTAAAGGGTGTTTACGTAATCGAAACGAGCGCTTTAATTGGCTCGAGTTTTCCGATGCGCAAAAATACGATGTAATCCGTTTATGTAAGCAGCGTAAGCGGAGGCGTCAGCTTGCGCTATTAAAAGCTAAAAAGGCTCAGGTCTTAGATGAAAGGGCGAAGGCGAATACTCGCCTCGATTTTGGCAATGAGTTAACGGCAGAAACAAAAGACAATCTTGGCGAGTTTAAGCTAGATTAATCTTGCTTTGTCTTAGGCCAGAATAAGGTAAATTGAGTAAAACCGGGGTGGCTCTGTAAACTGACTTCAGCATGATGCCTTTCCATAATTCTTTTGATTATGGCTAAGCCCAACCCGTGACCTTTATTGCCATTTTTACTGCTGCTACTTCGATAAAATGGCTCAAATATCTTGCTCTGATCTTCTTCTAAAATGCCTTCACCATGATCGGTAACCGACAGTTTTATCCCGTCAGTGTCTTGAGATATTTTGACTTTTATATCGTCAGTTGAAAACCTTTGAGCATTGGTAATGAGATTCTGAAGCGCACGTTCGACTAGCGAAGGCTCTGCGATTAAGTAGACGGTTTCTTCCGGCTTTTCGAGCACAATAGGAGTTGGATTGTGGCTTTGGAGTCGTCTTATTGTTTGTGCAACTAAACTGTTTAAATCACAACGCTCAAAGTTGAGTGACTCTCTTTGTGTTTCAAGACTGGCGTAAGTAAGTAACTCTTGCAGTAAGTTTTCCATCTCTTTGATATCGAGCTGCATTTCATCTAAAAAGCGCTGACGATTAGCCTCATCCGAATCTGGCTTACAGTATTGAGGCAGTAAGGCTAGAGCGAATTTAAGCCGCGCTAATGGCGTGCGGATCTCATGAGAGACGGCATTAGAAAGGTGTTTCTGATTTTCGATAAGTGCGCTGATATGTGCGGCCATATCGTTAAAGGTATTTGCTAAGGGCAGTACCTGCGAGCGTTTGGTTAGCTTTATTCGGGTGTTCCAGTTGGCTTGGCCAAACTCTTTGGTTGCCTTACGTAATATTTTTAGATCTTTAGATAATGGCCACACCCAAATGAGTGCAATAAACGCCAGTAATAGATAGAAAAAAGTATTGTAGATATTTCTTAAACTGGCAGCAGGGTCAATTGCTATAGGGCCTGCCATTAAAACTTGCTCACCCACAGCCACAAACTGTAGCTCGTGGTTGATATCATAGGGAGTGGCAATGACTTTATTGGCTTGAACGAGTTGTTCGCTTGAAAATGCGACTTGATCAGCATCAAGCAGGGTGAGAGCAAAGTCAGGGTCGGCTTCGATGGAATCTAGCATAGCTTGACGCTCGGTTACCGGGAGCGCCGCTAATACTTGTGCTAAAGCGACCAAAGGCGCATCGAGTGCACCTTTGTCGTCAACATTGTTTTGCCACAAATTATCTAAGGTCCAGCCTATGCCTAAAAAGCCAAGGCTGAGCAGAAGATAGAGGCTAATAAAAAGACGTTTCATCTTTATAAATGCGCTGGCTTAGTTATTCCACGCTTCAGGTGCGAATAGGTAACCTTGACCCCAAACCGTCTTGATCCTAAATGGCGTTTCAATATTATCACCCAGTTTTTTTCTTAGGCGAGAGATACGCACATCAATCTTTCTATCTTTACCGTCAAAATCGATATTGAGCAGGTATTGATAGATATACTGGCGACTCATTACTTGTCCTGCTTGCGATGCAAGCAGCCATAGTAGTTCAAATTCGTGGCTAGTTAGATCGACTTCAGTTTCGCCTAAGCGAATGGCCTGAGTGTGCGGATCTATACTCAACTTACCAAAGCTAAGACAGTGGGATTCTACTTGTGCAGGCTTTGCTTGTCGGCGTAATAAATTATTGATGCGCGCAACTAATAGAGCGGGATCGACAGGTTTAACGACATAATCATCGGCACCTAACTCTAAGCCCTTAATCTGATCTTCATTTGAACCTAAGGCGCTCATTAACAGGATCGGGCCGGCAAAGTAGTCTGGTAGCTTTTCACATAGGGTTAACCCGTCCATGCCAGGCAACATAATATCAAGTAAAATAATGTCAGGTTTGTAGTTTATTAGGCGGGTTAAAACTGTATCGCCTCTACGCTCTACTTCGACGTGCATGCCATGTGATTTTAAGAAATCGACAATCAAATTGGCCAAACGAATATCATCTTCAACTAACAAAACTCTATGTGTAGATTGAGAGTTGGTCATTAGAATAAGCTCCATGGGTTGCGATATCGTCGCCTTACTTGAGGCGAAGAAGCGGGTGTGACTTTTAATTTTACACCTGCAAGTGTCTTGTGGGTATCTTTGTCTATCATCACAAACTGAATATCACGATCTGCTTTGATATTGACGGTTAAAGAGTGAATATCTGGTGAGGATGTACACCATTTTTTTAAATCTTTGTAATCGGAAATGATGCAAACTGTTCTGTTTAATAACAACTGCCATTCTAAGGTGACTTCAATATCACAGGTCTGCTCATCCTCGGATGTGATGCAGATCTCAGGTGAAAGACTGAGGGTCGGCGCTTGCTCGTCTGTGTTATCTGTTGCGGCCGCATGCATGCTCATAAGCGAGCCTAGTAGCATCCAAAACAGTATTATTTTTAATTTTGAAAACACTCGCTTAGAACCTATACGCTGCGCCAACAAAATAGGTTGTTGTGTAATCTTTGTCTACGAGTGGGCTATCGACGATTGTGTCGGCGATATCTGTGTAACGCGCAACTAAGAGCAAATTCCAGTTTTGAGTTAATACATACTGGCCGGTAAATTCGATGCTCTTATTCAATGCAGACTCCGCTTGATATGCTTGGTTCCAGTAGAGGCTCTCACTTGCTCTTACGCCGTAGTAATAATCGACAACCTCATCACTTTTCCAGTCTAACACTGCTGCAAATTCGAAATTCCATTTATCTAAAGGAATGTTGTAGAACCACCTCAATTTAGACTCTAGGCCACCATGAACATCTAAAATGTCATGAGCGACACTGGCTTGTACTATACCAAATCGGGTGTAAATAAAAGCCTCGGCTCCGCCAAGATATGTAAAGTTTCGGTTTTCCAGTTCGCCGATAACAGGTTCTTTGCTCCTGCTTGAAAAGGTGGAGCTAACAGTGGATATAGCCTGTTGGTTACCGCCATTGCTTAGTAGAAAAATATTCGAAGGGTCCCAACGATGGAAGAAGGCACTGTCATGGCTGAAAGTTGTCACTAGGTTGACGGTATAGTTTTCACCTTCGGCCAAGGTGTAACCGATATTACCATTATCGAAAAACCAGCTATCACCATAATAGGCAAGGGTTGGCACGATATAAATAGGGATATCTTTATAATCTTTAAGTGGGTTAGATTTATTACCATAGCCTAAGCTAAAGCCGAGATCCCAGCGTCCGACTTCGATGCAGTCTGTATTGTTATCACAGCTTGTTGGAGCATTTGCAAACGCGGCTCCGGAATATAAGCTGACAGTAAGCAGAAGTACTAAAAAGTATGGCATCTAAAACATTGACTCTTGATTACAAAATTAACAAATGAAGCTATAGAGTATCATCTATTCCAATATGCAGCATGTTTGATAGGAAAGTTGTTGCAAACTGATACAGTTCGAAAAAGCATCGTTTTTAGAAGTTTGTTGATCAGACTCTGGAAGTATAATTAATTGCTAAATATAGCTTATCTATTGACATATAAGCTATTTTGTCGAAAGTTAACATATTACTAACGCCATGATGTTAAAGGAGAGTGTTGTGACAGGAGAGCGGATCCCTCTAGAGGTGGGGAAAACAATTTTGGTAGATATAGATATTCGTCACAGCTTAGATGCCGATATTGATGGTATTTGCCAACTTTATAGTCAGCCAAGTTGCTATAGCGCAACCTTGCAGCACCCTTTTCCCTCTATGCAGCTTTGGCAAAAACGTTTGATGAACCTGCCTGATAATTTCTATAGCTTAGTTGCCGTTAGAGAAGGCGAGGTTGTAGGTCAAATTGGAATGGAAGTGTTTAGTAACCCAAGGCGTAAGCATGTTGCAAATATCGGTATGGCCGTGCATGAGTCATACCGAGGCATTGGTATCGCCTCAGCTTTGCTTGAAGCCATGGTGTCATTGGCTCAAAATTGGCTTGCTGTGCGGCGGATAGAACTCGAAGTCTATACCGATAATCATTTGGCGGTTAGCTTGTATAAAAAGCACGGCTTTGTGATAGAGGGAGAAATGCGTGAATATGCTTTTCGAGACGGCGAATATATCGACGCATTTCTAATGGCAAATGTTAGGGATTAGGCATTCTTCTCAGCCATTTTCTCTATAACAAACTCAGTGGCTTGCTTATCTAGACTGCGCTTAGATAGATAACTGGTTCCCTTGGCGTGCTTGATTAAAAAGCCCTGTTCTGTTGAGATGATACTGTTGATGTCCTGCCACAATATAGTACCTTGAACATAGAATGAGTCATTAGTTATTCCCGACTCATCTATGGTTAAAGTCACTTCATTATTTGCGGCTTTACTCATCATCTGACGCATCAGCCACCAAGGTTTTCTAAAGTAGACACTCACGGCTTCGAGCGCTCCTAGACCGATAATAAACCATGAGGCGTAGCCATTAATATTGGTTAGCATTAATGCCGTGCCGACTACAATAAAGATAATAGCCTTGCGGTAAGCACGTATCGATGTGTCGACCACAACAGACTCATCGTAGCACTCGCTAAAATGGCTTTTGTCTAAGGTGTATTGTGTGGTGTAGCTATATTGTTCGTTCATTGGTTCTCGTTATTACAGCAAGGGCTAGTGAGCTAATATTGCGGCTGATTATAGTGCCTAGTTTGCTGATAGTCGCTTAACTTGAACTTAAATCGGATTAATTACATTTTATAAACGAGTATGAATATGGCAACGATCCCTACCGATTACATTAATTATAAATCCACTCCTGTATATGAAAAGCACACAGTACCAAAGATGTTTCTTCATCTGCATAACACTAAAGCAGGTGTATATGGCCAAATTCATGTTTTAAATGGTGAGCTGAAGTTTTATGGATTTAAAGATAGGCGTGGCGATGTGGAGCAAGAGCTGGTTATTAAAGCCGGTGAAACAGGGATTTCACCGCCTCAGTACTGGCATAAAGTAGAATTTCTTACCAATGACACTCAATTTAGGGTCGACTTTTGGGCACAAAAGGACTCTGAAATAGTGGCTAAAACCCTGTCAGAACGTGATTAGGCTCTTTTCTAATTGCATTTTTCAGCGAAATTAGTGTATCTGGGGCTTGATCGCCAAGATATCACATTTGATTTCATCGGTTATGGCTGAAGAAGTGTGACCCTTTAAGTCGCTAATTAATCCGTGATGCTCTCCGGCTCCAATAACGAGCAAGTTAGCGTCACATTGATTTGCAACAGAAGGAATGACATGATCTGGTAGCCCTTGCTCAAGGTGCAGATGGTCATCAGTCAGGTGATAGTCTTTTGCACTACTGAGTAAACGACTCCAGTGCTGCATTTTTTGTTCTTCATCAGTAATTAAATTCTTTTTTCTTTCTACTGACATACTCCAGTTTTCGGCTTGATAACAGTTAACCAAGTGAATATCGTTATCCAATAATGTGGCCAGTTGTTGGCTGTCATCGAGTAGGCACTGGTTTAATTTACTGTGTTCAAGATCGGAGTCGGAGGTTTCTAGCGCGGTTAGAATATGACCTTTTTTTTGCCAACTTTTATTACCGACTATCATGATTGGAAGCTCACAATCTCTAAGCAAATGGGCCTCACAACTTTGAATAAACTCATTCAATATCGCATTGCGGTGCCGGTTGTTTATCACTATTAAATCGTAATCAGCAGCTTTAGCCTCCTTGATAAGTGCAATATGATCTTTGGTTTTCTCTATATTTTTGATCTCAATCTCTACGCCTTGACGTTGGTATTTTGCTAAAAGCTTTTTGACAAAAAGCATAGGGTCAAGGGCGTTATTGGGGATCAGTCCAAGCCTAGCTAATAGGTTTTCGTAGGGATGTTCAATTTTCAATGCTGTGACTTTAGATTTGGTTTTTTTAGCAAGTTGTAATGCCTTTTGCAGTGCAAACTGTGCGGGTGAATCGTTATCTATCACTGTCAATGTATGGTGGTACGCAATCATGGGGAAGTACTCCGTTTGCCTTGCCCTCCCTTGCTATTAAGGCTTGTCCATAATTCTGTAAACTTAGTCTATAACCCAGTAAACACACGGCTTTGCTAATACTAAATCACGCTTAAAGTCGTGTTTGTAATTGCATTCAGGTCTACAGAAGTTTAAGCCATTGATTTCTCTATTTTCATGGCTGAATGATTTCTACTGCTTTATTGCAAAGTTAGTAAAAAGAAAATCCATATGATTGTTATTAACAATTATTAACCTGACATTAACCTGGTTGGTTAGTAGGGTTTTACGTTATGGATAACGGGTGATACACAAAGGTGTAAGATGCAATTAAGTAAGCATAAGTCACAAGATCGTGTTGTGAGCGCAAGCTGTGCGCATAACCGACAAGGGCTTAAGCAAAGCCCGAAGCAAGAAGCTAAGCAAGAGCCTAACGAAAGCGGGATAAGCACTCATAAAGAGGCGATCGTTGAAGAGCCAAAAGAGTCAGACAAAGCCACGAGTACAGGTTGGGGGCTTTACGATATCCTCGAGATGCAAACCGAATTTGCTTTATGTCAGTCGATGGCGCGTTCGAAGACATTGACCGTGATGGTTTGTCTCGGTGCATTAGCCTATGGTGGATTTATTTTATTTTTACTGAAGATGGCAGCGTAATAGTTTTAAGGGGTAATAGTTTTAACAGATAATCGCTAAGGAGAGCGTAATGTTTGCATTGGCCGCTGAATTATTGTTTTGGGTTGTTTGGGACTTTGTCCTGTCTTTTGTATTTTATTTTACCGGAGCGCTATTGCTGTATTGTTTTAGCCTTGGAAAAATCAATTATTCTCTCTCTCCAGCAAGGTTCCTATCAAGGGCAAGAGTGCGAGACCGCTCTGAAACCGACAAGCCTTTTCTCCTTGGTTTTGTTTTCTATATCAGTTTATTTGTACTCGCTATCTGGATGTACTGACTTTTACTCTGGAATGATGCTTTACAAGTTACAGTCAACATTGATAGCCCAAAGTCATATTCAAAAGCCATATTGAAAGTTCATATTGAAAGTTCATATTGAAAGTTCATATTGAAAGTCAGCAGAGTAATGACGATACCAGCTAGGTTTACATTTTCATCTCTCAGCAGTAGCTTAAGTTAGCGATTGGCTTAAGATGGAATAGCGTTTAAGGAGGAGAGGATGGCAAACCGTCAAAGGATATTAATCACTGGCGCGAGTTCAGGTTTAGGGAAAGGCATGGCCATCGAGTTTGCAAAGATGGGGCGAGACCTAGCTCTGTGTGCAAGGCGAGTCGAGCGTTTAGAGGCCCTTAAGCATGAACTGCTGCAAATAAATCCTAATATTAAGGTCTCGGTCAAAGCGCTCGACGTGAATCAGCATCAAACCGTCTTTACGGTATTTAATGAGTTTAAGTCTGAACTTGGTCAGCTAGATAGAATTATTCTCAATGCGGGGATGGGAAAGGGCGCATCTATAGGCACCGGACACTTTGAGGCTAACAAGCAAACCGCTGAAACCAATTTTGTCGCTCTACTGGCACAAGCTGAAGCGGCTATGACGATTTTTAGGCAGCAAAATGCCGGACATTTGGTGACTATTTCTTCAGTGAGTGCGGTTCGGGGCTTTAGAAGAGCGATGACGGTTTATGCAGCCACTAAGGCCGCGGTCACTTCGTTAACGGAAGGGATCCGTATCGATGTAATGCATACGCCGATTAAAGTTAGTTGTATTCATCCAGGCTTTATCCGTAGTGAAATTAATGAGCATGTAGCAAAGGTTCCTTTTATCGTAGATACTCAAACGGGCTGTAGAGCCATGGTTGCAGCCATTGAAGCTGAAAGGGCAAGCTGTTACGTACCAGGTTGGCCCTGGTCGATATTACACAGATTGCTGCGCCTTGCTCCTGATGGTTGGATAAGACGAATGAGTTGATCAGGCTCATTTTTAGCGATATCGTTTTACTTCTAAACCAAGCTTCACACTTCTAATCGTAGCGATTACGCAGTGTTGGGATATCAGTCAAGTACTCGACAAACTCGACCTCATAGCCATCGGGGTCAATAAAGTACGCGTTGCGTCTAAAAGGATCTTCGGCGCCGGGTTTATCTATGTCTCGGCCGACTTGCGCCAAACGAGCGATGACACCATCTAGGTCATCGGTGACAAAAGCAAAATGCGCCATGCCTACTTGATGGCCAGTTAAGTCGCGATTGTCAGCATCGCCATCATCATTAAATGTTAGGTACTGGTAGTCATCACCAAAGTGTACCCAATTACGCTCCACTCCGTGCCAAGTCGATTTACCGCCGCCTCTAACTTGCCAGTGGGGAAAAATAGCTCGATAAAACTCGAGTGCCTTTGGGATATCTCTGACAACTAGATTTAAGTGTTCTAAACGCATCATGACAAACTCCTTGTAATTGAAATAACGATTGGATTGATTTGTAGGCATTACATGCCGTAGCTATATTCTTGCTGTTTTGGAAAAGGTTGGTTTTGGTGCTGAAAACGGATCGATTTTAAGGCCTCACTGTATTGCTCTAGCATATGCAAACTGTAGTCTATACGCTGGCGTAAATGTAACTCTCGCTCATCATGGGGCTCGTTATGGTTAAGCACCTGCTCGACGTTTCTAATGATTAAGTGATCGGGTGTCGCCACAAGCTTATTATTCTTCAAGGCATTCATTCTCAATTCGGCTATGGGGTAGGCGCCGCTGATCCCACTGACTACCGCCACCAGAAGTGCTGGCTTATGGGCGGTATCTTGGTTGTCACACATCAATAAAAAGTTCTTCATTAATGGCGAAGCCATGCCCCCCCATTCTGGGGTAATTAACACTAGTGCGTCGGCGTTCCTTAGCTGCTGAGCAATCAAGGGCCAGCGACTATTATCGGCTGACTTAGAATCTGCTTCACCATCCCAAAAAGGCAAGTTGTACTGGCAAAGCTCAATGTGATTGACCTTGCTAAAGCCTTCAACTCGTTCATTAAGATAACGTGCAACTTTGGCACTTTGTGACGGGCTTCTCTGGCTGGCACTTACTATGACTAATTCCATTTTAGTAAACCTTTTTGTTTATTTAAACTTTAAGTAAAGTAATCTCTTTACTAAACAAAGTAAAGATAAAGTAAATAAAAAAGTTTACTTAATTGTTGATTTAGCAATAATGGTTACTAAGGCGTTTTCGGTTCAGTATTAAAAGCGGCATAGCCAAAAGAGATAACAATGAAGACCAGCGATAAGATTTTGCAGATGTTAAAAACTCAAGGGCAGTTGACCGCTAAGTCGATTGCCACAGAGCTTGGGCTCACCACAATGGGGGTGCGCCAGCATTTACAAAGCCTAGAAGAGAATCGAGATGTTATTTTTGAAGACAGAAAAGCGACTCGTGGTCGACCGACTCGCTATTGGGCGCTGACTCCACAAAGTAACAGTCACTTTTCCGATCGCCATGAAGAGCTAACAGTGCAGTTAATCGACTCGGTAAAGACAGTATTTGGTGATCGTGGGTTAGAGCAGCTTATCGCTCACCGTGAACAGGCATCTTTAGCCCTTTATCGTGATGCGTTAATGGGGGCTGATACCTTAGTGGCTAAATTACACAGCTTGGCTCAGTTACGTACTGACGAAGGTTATATGGCTAGCGTTGAGCAAGTCGATGGGTGTTATTGGTTACTTGAGAACCACTGCCCTATCTGCGCGGCGGCATCGGCATGCCTTAACTTTTGCCGATCTGAATTACAGCTGTTTCAAACCTTGCTCGAAGAGGACGCTATAGTCAGTCGTGAAGAGCATATCATCGAAGGTGCACGGCGTTGTGCTTATAAAGTGATGCCTCACAATAAAGACAATGGTCAATAAGTCATGGAATCAAAGCGTGCGCGTTTAGATAGGTTTATCAGTGCAAAAACCGGCATCAATAAAAAACACGTGAGATTGTTACTCGCTAAAGGTCAAGTGCTGGTGGACGGTGAAGTGGCAAGAAATATCGACCAGATCATCGATGAGTTCTCCCATGTTTGTCTCGACGGGAAAGTTTTACAAGCGAATGCGCCTAGTTACGTGATGCTCTATAAACCCGTTGGTGTTGTCAGCGCCACAGTGGATGACAAACATAAGACGGTTATCGATCTACTTGAACGGGCTGATAAACAGAGTTTGCATATCGTCGGGCGACTGGACTTAAATACTTCTGGGTTACTGTTACTTACCAATGATGGTCGCTGGTCGAAGAAACTAATGTCGCCGGATCATAAGGTAGGTAAGGTATATAGGGTGACGTTGAAAAACCCTATCGACGAATCCTATATTGCGGCATTTGCAAATGGTATGTACTTTGAATTCGAAGACATTACCACGCTTCCTGCAACACTCGAAATAGTCGATGACTACACCGCTTTGGTGACATTAGTCGAAGGTCGCTATCATCAAATAAAGCGTATGTTCGGACGATTTCAAAATCCGGTCGTGGGCTTACATCGTTTATCCGTGGGCGACATTGAGCTTGATCCTGAATTAGCTGTTGGTGCTAGTCGCGACCTATCTTGCGGTGAAATAGCTATCGCCTAAAATAATTGGCTTGATACTTTAATACGCCTTTCAGCCTCAATCTTAGCTTTTAATCTTAGCCATTAATTTCGGTAAACTTTCAGTTTTTATGCCTAAAAACTGAAAGTTTTACTTCAATTAAGTTTTAATTGATAAATAAAGAATCATTTTGTTGGTTTGTGATCTGGTGCAATTTTTCGTCAGTTAAGCCCAATGAATTTCATCAATTACTAATGTGCTCGTTAAGGTTATATGTGATCTGTGCGCGATTATTGCGAGTTAGGTGATGGTGGTCACGCTGCTGGTGGTGGCGAACTATATCAATTGCTTTTTCATTGTAAGTATTTGAATATTATTGAATAACTTATTCTCTCTGTTATTGGTTCTCCCTTCATTTCGGTTAAGTAAAGATTTGCCCGCAGTTATAGCTTCAACTAGAATGCGCGCGCTCAAATTAACTTAATTTAATAATGCGCCTTTTAGTACAAGGTGTATTTGTTAGTGAATACTTCCTGTAGGGGAACTCAATGTCTACACAACTAGCTAATCCTGCTCCGCTTGGTCTAATGGGCTTCGGTATGACTACCGTGCTATTAAACATCCATAACGCAGGCTTTTTCCCAATCGATTCAATGATTTTAGCGATGGGTATTTTCTACGGCGGTATCGCTCAGGTTATCGTAGGTATTATGTGCTTTAAGCGCGGCGATACTTTCGGTACAACGGCATTCACATCTTACGGTCTATTTTGGTTAACACTAGTTGGTTTACTAGTAATGCCAAAGATGGGCTTAGCGGCTAGTCCTGCGGCATTCATGGGTTGGTACTTACTATTATGGGGCATTTTCACAGCTGCGCTATTTGTAGGTTCGCTGCGTTACCCACGTGCTAAGCAAGTTGTATTTGCTTCATTAACGATTCTATTCTTCCTACTGGCTGCACGTGATTTCACTGGTAGCGAGTTAATCGGCACTATCGCTGGCTACGAAGGTATCTTCTGTGGTTTAAGTGCGATTTACTTTGCTATGGCTCAAGTACTAAATGCTGAGTTTGGCCGTGTAATTTTACCAGTTGGTCCAGTAGCCGTTGCTGCTTATGAGCCTGCTGCAGAAAAACAAGCCGCATAAATTACCCACCAATTATCACAATTTATCTCCGATAATGTGTAATTAAAGCGATAAAAAAAAGCTGACCTAGGTCAGCTTTTTTTGTATCTGCACATAAGCAAATTAGTTTTGCTGCTGTAACTTGAACAACCATTTACCGTAAAGATAAATACCTACGGCTGATATGGTGCCAATTGCTGCGATGATATACCAAGCCATACCTATGTCATGGGTATTGTAGAGTAAGGTCGTTAGCTCTTGAGCTGGCTCACCGGTATAGGCGACTAAGGTGGTAAAGGCTTCACCTTGTGGGATGGCGCTAATTTCGCTTGCGCTCATGCCACGCTGGGCAAGTAGCTCTAATGAAAAGATCTCTTTAGAGGCATACATCTCATACAGTTTAGGGCCAAAATAACCTTCGAGCGTCCAGCCTATGCCCTGTGGCAGCATCACGAAGCCCAAGTACATAGCCTTCTTACCTTCAGGTGCAATGTTACCCATAAACTCGTTTTTCTTTGGGCTGATCATCATTTCGCCGAAAGAGAACATAGCAATAGCCAATACCATCATCCATGCAGTATTCGTTGCGCCAATCAACACGAAAGCGAAAATACTAAGCAGACAACCACCTAGCATGGCCGTGGTAATACGGTATTTTGCGGTTAATGCGGCCACCAAGAAGCAGCTGGTCATGATCATACCCGCGTTAAGGTTAAGCATGCCTTCAGGCATGACCTTAGTTCCGGTATTATCAAGACCTAGCCAGAACTGGAACATACCATTCGAGGTCCCTTCAGGACCAAATAGTGAAGTAACAATTACGCTGGTATCGACCCACTCGGCAATGTGGATCGGTAATACGTCAAATAACGAGTTAAATAGGAACCAGAATCCAGCGAATACCAGCATGTAGTAGATAACAACCGGCTTTTTCAGCTCGTTCAAAGCATCACGCCATAAAGCTTCCTGGTGGATCTCACCGGCTTTAATCTTACGGTTACGCTCCATGCGTTCTTCTTTACCAGGCTCTTTATAGGCAAGCAAGAAGAGGAAGTTAAGCGAAATAATCGCGGCACAAGCATAAAAGACGTTATCCCAAGACAGTTGGCGCATATGTACGGCAACAAGCGGTCCTAGGAAACCACCAATATTGACCACTTGGTAGAATATACCCCAAGCCATCGAGGTGTTTTGTCTAGCTGTAGATAGGACTAAGGTGCCCTGGATCCCCGGCTTAAATACTCCGGTACCACCGGCAAGTAGTATGGCGCCGAACAGGAAACCGTAAAAGCTTGGGAAGAAAGCCATCACCAGATAACCAGCAATCTTGATAATGGTCGAGACGAAGATAGTTTCTTTATAACCTACACGGTCTGAGATCCCGCCTGTAAAGACAGGAATAAAGGTCTGCATAAACGCCCAAAGAGCGATGATGATACCGTAATCGCTAAGGCTAATGCCTAAACCACCTTCAGATGTTGGGGCTTTAGCATAGAGGCCGGCACTGGCCTTTACACCGTAGTAGGCAATTCGCTCAACCAGCTCCATGCCACCGACAATCCAGAATATATAACTCAAGCTGGCGATAGAGGCCCACATCCCCAGCTGTTTAACTTCCCTTAGGTCGTTATCTGCGTAAGCATCGTTCGAATCGCTCATAACTTTCCTTCAAATGTTCTAATTATTTATATTTGTTTTGTATGTTTTTATTTTGTGTTGGTTTTAGGTTTGTTGACAGTGTCATTCTTTACTAAAACGCTGCAAGCTTGTGATTGCAGCAGACACTTTACCTAATTTGACTGTAAACGCCAAAGCGTAAATTTAATCTATGTGTTAAAGCCTGTTTTAAACAACAGCTCAAATGACTGAGGTTGAACAGCTTCTATGACTAACAGTTTTCTAGAAAGGCGGAGGGGATAACCCATTGTTACGATTTGGCGGGCTTAGTCTATATTCGTTTGCTGATGTTCTTAAGATCCTGCAGCCCAATAACAAGGTTGATATTAGCGTAAGCGCTGAACTTGAAAATTTCTTATGTTGAGGTAAATCGACATATTTTGTGTGGCGGCCTTAGATGTAAAGCATTTTAGGCCGCCTTTAAGGTTTTAATTTGCAATATGGGTAGGCTAGTTTAGTAGGGCGGCAAATATAGGCGCTGTTAGCACCATTGCGATACCAGTAAATATCATGGTCAAACTGGCAATAACTCCCTCTTGTCTGCCTATTTCACTGGCTTTAGCTGCACCCGCGCCATGAGCCGATGCCCCTAATGCTACCCCTTTGGCCACAGAGCTGCGAATATTAGCCAGTTTAAATAGTGGCTCACAAATTAACATGCCCATGACTCCAGTAAGCAGCACTAACATAGCGGTAAGCTCAGGGACACCACCAAAGGCCGTCGTTGCCTCGATAGCAAAGGGGGTCGAGACTGAGCGCACCATTAAGCTGTGGGAGATCTGAGACGGCATATTAGTACACAAAGTTAATAACCAAGATGAGCCAACACCTAATAATAACCCGGTAAGAACTCCCAAGCTTAGTGTGATTGGATACTGCTTTATCAACTGCCTTTCACGATATATTGGCACGGCAAAGGCAATAGTTGCTGGGGCTAGCATGGCGGCTAACCAATGGGTATAGCTGAAGTAATCACTTACCGCAATATTAAGGCTAACGACCACAGTGAGTATAATCACTGGCGCAATAATAATGGGTGCAAACCACACTCTGCGCTGGTGGCGATAGAGTGTTTTGCTGGCATAGTAACCAACAAGGGTGAGGGCTAAGCAGAAGAGCCCGACTGCCGAGTGGCTCATTGATGGCTACTCAGTTCAATATTATTTTGTTGCCTAGCTAACTGTCTTTTTAAGTTTTGTTTATGCTCAAACTTAAACAACCTATCGACGGTGAAGGCGGTGCCGACAAGTACACCGCTGCTGGCGGCCAACATTGAGCCAATAAGCACGGCGCCATAGTGTTCAAGTAAGTCTTGGTATTTGATTACGGCAACAACTGGTGGGATAAAGAACAGTAATAGATCGCCAATCAGCCAAGTTGAACCTAAGTTAACGCTGGTCTCGGGGATTAATTTGCAGGCTAATAATAGCAGTAGCACACCAAGACCGATGACGCTGCCGGGAATGGGAGAGTGGATCTGCTTGGCTAAAGTCTGGCAGCCCCAAGCAAATAGACATAGCAGGGCTATCTGTCCGGCAGTAATCGTTGTTTGCTTAAGGTTAATTCTAGATGGGCTGGCAAGGCTTGCCATGATGAGCTCCAATTGAGCACAGTTGATGAATGACAGTCAGTTTACGCTTGCCTAATAGATAAAAAAAATGAATATTAAGAATGGAATCTATAAGTAATGGTTATCTAAATGGATCTGAAAACGCTGCACTATTTTACTCAAGTGGTCGACGCTGGTGGCTTTGCTAAGGCCAGTCGTAATGTATTTTTAACGCAACCAGCACTTTCAAAGGCAATTAAAGCTTTAGAGGAAGAGCTAGGAATGGTGCTGCTTGAGCGAGGCAAACGTGGTACTCAGATAAAGCTTACCGCAGCGGGAGAGCTGGTGTATCGCCATGCCCAGCTCTTGATGGCCCAGCGACAATCCATGCTATCCGAGCTGGAAGCACTACGAAACCTTACCGGAGGCACATTAAAGCTAGGGTTGGCGCCATTAGGTAGCGCCGAGTTATTTGCCCCGGTTATCGCCAAGTTTAGGCAGCAATACCCTAAAGTCGATATGCAGTTATTGGTGCGCGGCGGGGTTGAGCAGACTCTAGCCCTGCAGAAGAATGAGATTGAATTAGCGACCGGGATCATTGCATTTGACGGTGAGTTTGACGGGCTTAGGATCCGTAATGATCCTATGGTTGTCGTTGTGCCTAAAACCCATCGACTCGCAGAGCATAAGGAGCTGCAGCTCAAAGATCTGCAATCTTTGGCACAGGTAATGTTCGAGCCTGAATATGCCCTTTATGAGCTGATTTTAAATGCTTGTGATAAAGCGGGATTTATTCCTGCGGAAATAACGCGAGTAAGCCATGCTGACTTTGGTATTGCACTGGTTGCTGCTGGCACGGGTATCATGGTGTTACCACAGATTATTGCCGAGCGTTACCGCGTCGATGCAGTTGTGAACGTACCCCTTGCGGTGAGTGATTTAAGATGGGAGTTGTCACTGTTTTGGCGTAAACAGCAAAGCCTCTCTTTTGCGGCGAAGGCGATGATAGAGTTGGTTAAACAGCAACTAGAACAGACGTCTTCTGATGCAGAGCCTTAATTAACATAGAGACAAAAAAGCCTAACGACTAGTTAGGCTTAGTATATGAGCTCATTACTGCATGGCTATTTGGTCACAACCCACAACGCATGCAGTAGGCCTGGAATAAAGAATAACAGACATAAAATGATATTGATCAGTAAGTCCTTACCTACACCGCTTTTAAGAAAAACTGCCACTGGCGGTAATAAAATTGCGATGATGATGAGTAACAGCTTGTTGGTATCCATAAATTGATGTCCTTTTAGTCTTCATTACAAATCTTGGCCTTTAAATCATCAAGTTCTTTGCAAAAACTCTTACTATTTCAAGACTCAAGTTAAAACGTCACTGTTTGAAACTTAATCTATATTGTTGGTGTTGTAAACGTAGTATTCAAGCGAATAAAAAGCCATCTAGAAACCAGATGGCTTTTACAAGGTGTAATTAGATCTTAGGCGCTTATAGCGGCCATGGCGAAACTCCGTCAACAGCAACGCCTTGTAGATCTAAGCCTAAACAGTAGTCCCCCGGATTGTAGACGTATACTTTCCTGTCGATAACCGTAAAGTTAAAACCTGCAACCTGCTCTTTTGCAAGTGGTGTGGTTGCTAAGCCCCACATTTGATAAAACTCGCGGTAATCGAGCTTAGTGGAGAAGCTCATCGCCACCATTAAGAAATCATTATTAGAAATATTCTTGGCGCTATCGAGGCTAAACAGACTGAAACCTAGCTGAGCTCGCTGCTGCAGCCAGAGCTCTTCTGAGCCCTTAGCACGCTCAAACTCACGCAACAAAATGTGTAATCTAGCGAGAAGATGCCAGCCGTTTTCAAGCGCGCCATGTTTCTGCGCTGCTACCATCATCTGTAGCATGGTTGCCATGCCGTTTGACCAGCTGGTTAGCTTAGCCGCTTGCATATAAGCAAATGGGTCTGCTTGTTTCATACTAGCCTGCAGAACTTCAAATTCATCATTGATATCTAAGCCTTGGCAGGAGGGGAGCTTACCAAGCTCTGTGTATGCGCGAGACTTAGTGTAATAAGAATATGGGTTAGTCGATGAGTGCCCGTCATGGCCATCGAAACGTAAACGCCCTTTTTCGAGTCCGTGGCCAAGTTCGTGAATATCGCCATGACCCGTTGGGCTAAATGACCAGCTAGCATCATAAGGGTTACCCGAGCAACCCGCGCCGCAAGTCGCTTGGTCGGCATTCATATGTTTTACGGTATCTATGCTATCGACTTGCCAGTTTTGGCTGGCAGCAAACTCGGTTATCTCTGCAATTTCATCAATAAATGGTCCTTTGAAGCCTGCAAGGATATGTGGGTAGTTATGTACCTGGGTCATAATAGCATTGGCCATTTTTTCTGGTGTATTCCAGAGTGGCTCGTGCTCCATGGTTTTTTGCATTTTATCGAGCTTGGAATGTACCTCGAAATGCTCTGTTGCCAGTTCACTCCAGTCGTATTGGTTAGCTGCTAATTCTTGCATGAATTTATTACCGTCTAAGCCTTTGCGCCAATACGGATGCAGCCCTATCTGCTTAAAGCTAAATTGTGTAGCAAGATCTGTTTGGTCAAAGCGGATCTGCATCGGACCACCATAAGGGCTAGTAAACTTAATGGTTTCACCGGCTTTAACTTCGATATGGGTCGATTGCAGCAACTTAGGGCGGCTATAGCCGTTGGTTGCAAACTCATGAGTCGAACCTGAGCGCAGTGTATTGATAAACACCCAGCTACGAACATCGCTGTTATCCTTTCTCGTCACACTAACGGTCTGGCCTGGCAACGCGTATACGCCTGCCGAGCGGAAGCCTTTCTTACTTTCTAGGTTCACAGTTTTGTCTGTCGGGCTAATATGACTAAAGTCGCTGCGGCTAAAGGTTCCGAGATCTTGTTGGACGGCATTAATATTACGATAGTTATAAACGCTATGGTCGGCGAAATAGGCTTTGAGATAGTTGAGGCTATCTGTTGCTATAACATCCATAGGATATTGGATAGCTTGGCGATAGTTGTCACCCAATAAAGTGAGATACTTGTACAGGTCGTAGTTGGGCTCGGCAAAGATATCGACCTTATTGGTCTCTAGAGCTTGGATTTTTGTGCGAATAGTTGCAAGAGCTGGACGATAATCGTCATTAAATCTGCTATCACAGGAGTCGGCACAATTGGCGAGATTGAAGTCAACTTGCTCATTGTTAAATAAGCTTAGCCATAACTCTTCCTTATCGAGCGCATTGTAGCTGTTAAGCATGGCCGTTGCCGTTAACCAGTCAGCTTTATCTTGTGAGAAATAATTACCTGGGCCGCCAGGGCCCTGCATACCAAAACCCATTGGATTGAGTACCGTTTGTGTCAAAGGTACGCTATTCCAGCTGTGTAAATGTATATAGAGTAGGGGTTGTTTCTGACTCTGTATTTGGGCTATCAGTGGCTCAACTGTCTCGATTGAAAATATCTCTGAAGAGCCAGTGATCACCAGTGTCGCTTCGCCTAGGCACGATGACAGCGTCGCTTCATCGCTGCAGGTTTCAACTTGCCAATTAGGGAAATGTTCGCTAACCCAGCTGTTGATGCGATTAACTGTGCTACCACCCATCAAGAATAGTCTTATCTGCTGAGCTTCAGACAGGCTAGCTTCATCTTGAACCATCATCCAAGCCAATAATCGCTTAAAACTAGCTTCAAAGTTGGTGTTATGCCCCTGCTGCATGCTGGAAATAATGTCGGTGCCAAAGGCGGCGTTACGTTGACCCGAAATGTCGTTAGTCGCCGCAAAAGTCAGGCCTTTATTACCCGTGACTATGGCGTAAGCCTTACTTTGCGGGTAAGCGTGTTCGGCGCCGGCAAGTTGGATCATCTGTGAATGACGCCCTTGATCATATTCAAGGGTATCGTTTTTGTAGATGCTATCTAGCAGTGTCTTGCCATCTAGGCGGTATTGCTGGATATGTTGTAGTGCTCGATTGACCATTTGCGGCGCTAGGCCTTCAGCCATACTGGCATCGCCAGTTTTCATTGCTGCGCTAATTCTATCATTGAGCTGCAAAGTGATCTGATCTGTGGTTGCTTGGTTACCACTGTCGGTAACCGTTAGGCTGAGTGTGACATTGGCGTCTTGCTCAAGTGTGCTGGCATCTATGGTTACCCCTTCTAGGCTGGCGTTTAATAGCGATACTTGTGGGCCGGAGACTTGCTGCCAATTAAAAGTTGAGCTACCAGAAGCATAGATAGTTACAACCGCAGATAATGAAATAAGTTTGTCATTCCAATCGGTTACCGTTTCGCCTAAGTCTACACTTGGTGCTTGTACTGCGGGTGGCAAGGTGCCGCCATTGTCGTCAGCTGAATTGGAATCGTCTGAGCCACCGCAAGCTGATAAGCCAAGTAATATACAACTCGATAAAAGCCAATGTTTCATTGTTGTAACACTCCTTTGCAATTTGCTCACATCTTGAGTTTTTTTCATGGTTAAATCAATCGAATTGTTGAAATAACAATAAAAAACAATAACTAAGCCAGAATGTTGACGTTGTCACCAATTTGACAGTTATGCAGGTAACTTTAGTTTTTAATGCTGACAGAAAAAGACGTAGGCTTGTTAAAGGGGGAATGTTTAGTTGATGTAGACAGGTGAAGTGAGCGAATTAATCTTACTCTTGTGATTAATATCAATAATTTAAATACAGGTTCTATATTTGTGTATCAAAATAAGCCTATTTCACTATGCTGCTCCAGCAGTATTTTGTCCATGGTTGGGCAACTGCATAAGATCTCTTTTGTTTTCATGATTCCATTAATACTCGTGGAGAACAGGAATTAGTATGTCTGTATCAATAGATCAATTAGGCCATGACGAGATCCGCCATTCCAATTTGGCGCAGTCGAGCTTTACTTCAGCTTTTAAATCGGTTCGGTTTCAACTTAAATTTATCGTGTTTCTAACCGTAATATCATTTTTATTTTTGGGCTACAAAGGCATAACCGGTATGCAAGATGCCGGAGACTCGATAGGAGAGCTGCATGCCCAGGGCATGCAGCATAGCATTCGCGCAGGTAAGGTACTTAATGAGTTAGCTACGGCTCGTAGTGAGCTGCTATTGGCATTTCAGCATGATCCAAGTAGTCAGTTTTCTGAAATGCATAACCATCCTCTCACGCAGCATATTAGCCAAGCACAAATGGCTATCACAATGCTGCATGACATCATCAATAATGAGATTTTAGGCGCAAGACTAGATAATGCTGAGCGTCAGCAAGTAAACCAATTAAAGAGCCAGCTCGATAGTGTGGTCGTGCAGGGGTTTAATCCAACTATAGATGCGCTCAAACGAGGAGAGTATGAAGCGGCAAACCGAGTTTTGCTGACAAAAATCAACCCAATGTTTAAGAGTATTACCGCTGAGGCGCAATCATTCTTAGATCTACAAGTCGTTGGAGGCGAAGAGAGCTTCAAGCGCTTTAATCAAGATATGCAGGTCTACATAGTGCTAGTGGCGATATTTTCTATCGTCAGTATGTTGGTTATTTCGATTAGCTCGACCTTGATCGTTCGCCGTATGGGGAAGGCAATGACAGAGCTCGAAACCACAGCCGTCGATATTGCCAATGGCGATTTGACGAAGCGAATCGAGATCGGTGGTGATGACGAATTCTCGCATATTGCTAACTATGTTAACCAAATTGCTGCGAGGTTCCAGCATGCGGTGCAAAATACTCACGAGTCAACTGCGCGTCTAGCCAGTGCTGCAGAAGAGAACTCGGTAGTCGCGACTCAAGCTGTGCATAATGTCATTGAGCAGCAACAACAAACTCAGCAAATAGCAGCTGCTATTCAACAGTTTACGCTAGCAGTCCGAGAGGTGGCACAGAGCGCGGAGTCTGCAGCGAGTACATCTGAAGACGCAAATAATGCGGCACATCAGGGCCAAGTCGTGGTTGGTGAGAGCATTGAGGTGATCGAGACCTTATCTACCGAGATGGATGGCGCGACAGAAGCGATGCAAGTGTTGTCTAAGTCGTCTGATGATATTGGCAGTGTTGTTGATGTTATTCAGGGGATCTCAGAGCAGACTAACTTGCTTGCGCTTAACGCTGCAATCGAAGCGGCGCGTGCGGGCGAGCAGGGCCGTGGTTTTGCGGTTGTAGCCGACGAAGTGCGAGGACTCGCTAAGCGAACTCAAGACTCGACTGAAGAGATCCAGAAGATGATCCAACGTCTGCAGCAAGGAGCGCGTGACGCTATGTTGATGATGCAACGCGGCACTGAGCAGGCGAAATTGAGCGTGGATAAGTCACAGCAAGCCGGTGCAGCCTTAGTGCAGATCATGGCGAGTATCGAGCAGATTAATCAGTTAAATATTCAGATAGCGACAGCGTCTGAAGAGCAGAGCTTAGTCACTGAGGAGATCAATCGCAATATCATCAATATCAGTGATATTTCAGATCAGACAGCTGCAGGAGCTGAGCAAGCTCAAGCGGCGACACTCGAGCTGGCTAGCCTTGCTGAAAACATGCAGCAAGAGATCTCTTATTATCGAGTCTAATACGATTTAATTATTAAATTTGAGATAACAAAAAGGGCTGTCGATGACAGCCCTTTTTTATGCTTTATCGGTGTGGTCCTGGGGTTTACAACTATGTCTCTGGATTAGGATTATTAGTATTCATGTTCTTGGCGAAAACAGACTTTTAGGTATCACTTTTGTTGTGTTTTCATCTGTATTTTTGTTTGGTTAGTTGAATATCGATTTATATCGATATAGTTTTCATCTCCACTATTTTATATTGGATGTTTTTATTTTGAGAATGTTACTCCTGATTATTTTTATACTTTTTTTAATACCGAAACAGGCATTTGCTATTGCTAATAATTACGGGGCTCTGATTTCTTCAGAGATGAACCCAGATACTAATATTTATATTTCAAATAGCTACGTTAGTAAAATGACAATTAGAGTCGTTGGGAGTGAAATATATTTCTCATTTTCGGATGGAAACTATAGAAGGATTAGCTTAGAAACGAGTAATGTAAAAGATGTGAGTCGATTGCTGCGTAGCGATGGGTATTTAGAAGACGGTCAGCTTGATCGAGGATGACGAATAACAAATTATTATAAATTAACAGACGTAAACAAACCCATTTGGCATTTACTTTCAGAAAACAAAGCCGTATATGATGATTATTTATTGTTTGCTGAGTCAATTAAGTTTGAAGATGCTGAAACGGGTTTAGTAAAGCCAAAAGATATAAATCGTTCATTATTACAAAGTAAAATTGACGGATACTCTGGAAGTTCGGCTGAACTAGCTAGTTGTACGCTTGAAAAATCGTTATTAGATTATGGTTATGATGGGCATGCAACGTGGGATGATTGCTCCGGCTTATCTCGAGTTGGATTTATAGGGGCTACCGTTGTGGTTTTACAGTGCTTTATACCAGTTTGGAATGTATTGACTTGTGCTCCATCTGCTCTTGGTTTGGTGCTTGCTACAGCTAATATGTTTAGTACCGGTGACCATTGTAGTGCTACTTACGAAAGAGCCCAAATTAATTACAATGTGTGTATGCAAAATAGTGAGCCCAAAAGTGATCCAAATAAAGATGAAGGGCGGGATGATCCTAAAGCTGACGGCACTTTTGAGGGGGGAGGTGTGAGATGTGGACGGTGGCAGCGGGTTCAAAAACATTGGGGAGGGCTATATGGCTCTGATGCAGGAGGTAGTTGGGACAGTTATGAGATCTGTGTTGAGTGGATTAGATATTAACCGTAACGAAGGGATGAAAATGAAAAATATACCAAAATGGTTATTAATATTTACACTGCCAGGCACATTGTTTATGGTTTTATTAACTAAACCTGATTCGGATAATCCATTTACCTATTCGCAATTGAGTTTGACCTTTTTAGCACTCATATTTATTTTAGGGTTAATCGTCACTGTTGTTATTGATGTGTATACTAGGTTGTCTAAATTAGAAAAAACACTCGCTAAATATGAAGAACATAAATAAGTGCGTAGTGTTTAATTGAATGCATTACTATTCTACTTCGTCTAGGTAACAAAAAGGGCTGTCGATGACAGCCCTTTTTTTATGGGGGTAAATTCGAGGCTACCAGCCTTTCAGCTTAGCCTTCTAACTTAACAAGCTCAGCTTTCTGCTCAGTTAGCTTATCCATATCACGCTGGTATTCAGCTTGCTTAGCACGTTCTTTTTCAATCACGGCAGCAGGTGCTTTAGCCACAAAACCTTGGTTAGATAGCTTACCTTCAATGCGCGCAAATTCAGCTGCCGCTTTCTCAAGTAACTTGTCGATACGCGCGACTTCTTTAGCCACATCGATTAGACCCGCCATTGGGATCAATAGCTCCATGTTACCCACTAACTGTGTAGTCGACATCGGCGCTGTTTCACCGTCAGCTAGAATCGTCATAGACTCAAGCTTAGCGAGTGTCTTGAAGAAGGTTTGGTTCGCTTCAAGGCGTGCCTTATCTTGCTCGCTCACACCACGTAGTAGTGCGTTTAGCGGCTTAGATGGGGCAATGTTTAGCTCGGCGCGGATGTTACGTACAGCAACAATCACTTGCTTAACCCACTCAAGATCTTCCATCGCTGCAGCGTCAACTTTGTCAGCTTGATACTCAGGGAACTGAGCTAGCATTAGGCTATCGCCTTCAACACCTGCAAGCGGCTTAACGCGCTGCCAGATAGTCTCAGTTAGGTATGGCATGATTGGGTGCATTAGACGCTGCATCTGCTCAAGCACGTTAACCAAAGTATGGCGAGTACCACGAAGCTGCGCTTCAGTGCCACTTTGCATTACTGGCTTAGTTAGCTCTAAGTACCAGTCACAGAACTGATTCCAAGTGAACTCGTAAATCGTGTTAGCAGCTAGGTCGAAACGGTAGTTTGCCATGTGCTCGTCAAAAGATTTAACGGTTTCATTGAATAGACCAATGATCCAGCGATCTGCAAGAGATAGTTCCATTTCACCCGGCTTGCCATCAACAAGAAGCTGACCGCAATCTAATGCTTCACCAATTGCGTCTTCTGCTGAATCATCCGCTTGTACTTCAGTGTTCATCAACACGTAACGTGATGCGTTCCAGATCTTGTTACAGAAGCTGCGGTAACCGTCTAGGCGCTTCATGTCCCAGTTGATGTCACGGCCAGTTGATGCCATAGATGCTAGGGTAAAGCGCAGTGCGTCAGTGCCGTGTGGCTCAATGCCGTCGGCAAACTCTTTACGGGTGCTCTTCTCAATCTTAGCCGCAAGCTGTGGCTGCATCATGTTGCCAGTACGCTTTTCAACTAAAGACTCAAGATCGATACCGTCAATCATGTCTAGTGGGTCAAGTACGTTACCCTTAGACTTAGACATCTTGTTACCGGCTTCATCACGGATAAGGCCAGTTACATAAACAGTCTTAAATGGAACTTGTGGCTTGCCGTTTTCATCTTTGATGAAGTGCATGGTCATCATGATCATACGGGCAACCCAGAAGAAGATGATGTCAAAGCCAGTTACCAACACATCTGTTGGGTGGAAGGCTTTAAGCTCAGCTGTATCTTCTGGCCAGCCTAGCGTAGAGAATGTCCACAATGCAGAACTGAACCAAGTATCTAGTACGTCGGCGTCTTGGCGAAGAACTACTGAATCGTCAAGCTTGTGCTTAGCGCGTACTTCCGCTTCATCGCGGCCAACATATACTTTACCGGCTTCGTCGTACCAAGCTGGGATACGGTGACCCCACCAAAGCTGACGTGAAATACACCAGTCTTGAATATCGCGCATCCAAGAGTTGTACATGTTCTCGTACTGCTGTGGTACAAACTTAATGTCACCGTTTTCAACGGCTTCCATTGCAGTCTTAGCCATAGGCGCAACAGCAACATACCACTGGTCTGTTAGTAATGGCTCGATAACAACGCCAGAGCGGTCACCGTAAGGTACCTTCAATGCGTGTGGAGCGATTTTGCCAAGTAGGCCAAGTGTTTCAAATTCTTCAACGATAGCAGTACGTGCTTTGAAGCGGTCAAGACCTGCATAACGCTCTGGTAGGCTGTTATCTAAATCCTTGTTTGCGCTACCGTCTGTATTTACAACTTCAGCGCTTGCACGGATAGCAGCATCGATAGTTAAGATGTTGTACATAGGTAGTTCGTGACGCTTACCGACTTCATAGTCGTTAAAGTCGTGAGCAGGAGTGATTTTCACACAACCTGTACCGAACTCCATATCCACGTAATCGTCAGCAACGATTGGGATAAGACGGTTGACGATTGGCAGTAGAATGAATTTGCCAATTAGTGATTGGTAACGCTCATCTTCTGGGTGAACCGCAACAGCGCTGTCACCAAGCATGGTTTCTGGACGAGTCGTTGCGACTTCTAGGTAGTCTTTACCGTCGCTAGTCAAAGCGCCATCAGCTAGCGGGTAGCGGAAATGCCACATGCTGCCTTGCTTTTCTTTGTTCTCAACTTCTAAGTCAGAGATAGCCGTGTGCAGGGTTGGGTCCCAGTTCACAAGGCGCTTACCACGGTAGATTAGGTCATCTTCATATAGGCGTACAAACACTTCTTGTACGGCGTCAGACATGCCTTCGTCCATAGTGAAACGTTCACGATCCCAATCCACAGATGCGCCAAGACGACGAAGCTGTTTGGTGATAGTGCCACCAGATTGCTCTTTCCAGTCCCAGATGCGGTCGATAAAGTTTTCACGGCCAAGATCGTGGCGGCTTAAACCTTCTTCAGCAGCAACTTTACGCTCAACCAGCATTTGCGTTGCAATACCAGCGTGGTCAGTACCGACCTGCCAAAGGGTGTTTTTGCCCTTCATACGTTGGTAGCGAGTCAAGGTATCCATAATGGTATCTTGGAAGGCGTGGCCCATGTGCAAGCTACCCGTCACGTTTGGTGGCGGGATCATGATGCAATAGTTGCCTTGAGACTCATCGCCGTGTGGCTTGAAGTAACCTTTCTCTTCCCAGTTTTGGTAGAGAGACTGTTCGATAGACTGCGGGTTATATGTTTTTTCCATGGGGCGTGTTTATCTCAAACTAAAAATTAATAGGTTGTGTTGCTATATCTTGGGTGCTTAACGCAATTCCAAGTGCGCGATACTGCCGATAGCGATCACGAGCAATCGCTTTATGGCTATCGTCGTTGGCAACGAAATCGATAATCTGTCCAAAGTTTACCGCAAATTGCGGCACTTGGTCTGCAAGATTAATCAGAAGATGACGTTTTTTGTTGGCGCCAAGTCTATCAAAGCCAATTTCTACAGGTGCACCGCCTAATGGGCCTTCACCTTTAAGGTTATGAGGCACAAAAGATTGTGGTTCAAATTGCCATAGTAATTCATCGATAGCGTAAGCCTGCTGTTGATCTTGACAATGAATGTAGACCAACTCTTGCTGAGTAAAGGCTCGCTGCGCGAGTTGGCAGGCAATAAAATACACTTGCTCAAGCGCCGATTTGGGCGCGTTAGATGCTTGCTGTGCACCCTTTGGCATCAGATAAAACTGGGCCTGAGATTGGCTTGGCGACATGCTTAAAAACCTGCTTGAAGACCCGCTCGAAGAGGTAGCTTGCTACTGCTTCGGCTTTTGGCTGACGAAAGAGGGGATTTTACACTAAAAGTCGCTCAGAGATCAGCCTCTAATCGAACAATTGACATCAATTGCAGTATTTATACTAGTGCCTTTTGTTAGTGGTTTATTTTTAGTTTGAGGAAGAATACAAAACATACCCGATCCACATTGCTGTTAAACGATGAGAATCGAGCACGTTTTATGTGCCGTCAGTACAGCCTTTAGTTTGCAATTTTATTTATAATTAATTGATAAGGCTGCACCAGCAAACTCAGGGTTAGCTCTGATATGGATGTAGTGCCAGCCCTTTGATGCCGAAGGAATAATAATACGCTCTAGGTTTGTTTCACCGATAGAGTTGTTATCCCAGCTTTGAGCATTGGGCCTATCATCAAAGCGATGCAACATATCCGCATTACCACTACCATGCTCGACTCTTATCTCAAGTGTTTTTCCTGCGTTATCACTTCGTACTAAGTGTGCTAACTGGATCTGTTTGCCATCGCGTGTTGTCGCTAAACAGTACGTTTGGTTTGCTTCTAATCTGCCTCCAGAAATAGGAGAAGCGCCGTTGGCACAAATATCCTCAACACTCGATATTGTCACTTTTGCAGTGTCTTGGTTAGATTTACCTTGTGCATCAGTGATTGTGAGTACTGCGTTGTAATCTCCTACGCTGGCGTATTGATGAATAGGGTTGGCATCTTGACTCTGTTCCCCGTCACCAAAATCCCATGAGTAAGTCGCAATACTGCCATCAGGATCAAAGGAGCCATTACTGTTAAGCTGAATAGCTTCGTTAACCGCAGCAGCGTAAGGGCCATTAGCATCAGCCTGTGGTGGCGTGTTGCCATCTGACTGATAATCAGCGAGCAATTGAACGTTATCAAAGTCGTTATAGCCTCTTAGCATGACATGGTAAGTACCCGCTCTGGCTTCTTCAAAAATACAGCTCTCTTTGTTACCGGCTTTATAAGGGCGGCAATCAAAATCAGATAGGTTTGGCTCTTGCTCGATTCGAACATAGAGATCGGCATCTCCACTGCCACCTGAGGTATTGATATTGACTGAACTTGCTTCAGTTGGCACCTCAAAGGTAAAGAAAGTTTCCTCTCTTTGCTTACCTGAAACACTTTTTGCGACATTTTTTTCAAGTACGGCCTCTGAACCACTAGTTATCTCGACTAAAACATCGGCTTGAGTTGTAGCGCCAGTATTATCAGATATAGTTAGCGTGGCAGTGTATTGGCCTGCTGCCGCATAAGAATATTTAGGGTTAGCTAAACTGCTAGTATTACCATCACCAAAATACCAAGAGTAACTGGTAATTTGGCCATCAGGGTCCGTCGAACCATCACTACTGAAGCTAATTTCATCATCTGTTGTGCCTGAATACGGGCCATTTACTACTGCGATAGGTAATTCGTTAGGTAGGTTATTGTCACCTGCGTGACTAATAGTAAAGTAATCAACCAAATTACCTTGAGGACCAATGACGTTCATGGTTAATACTTTGTCATTGATGTCTAAGACCATAGAGCCGCGCCCACCATAAATGTAGTCAGTTGGGTGACGCTTGCCTGATGCGATATCTTCAGGGGTGACTACTCTGGTATAGCCACTTCCGCCACCCGAGCCTGAACCATGGGTAATATAGACGGTACCAGAGTTAGCTGCTCCAGCTTCTTTTATGTAAGCTCCATCTCCATCAACTCGGCCATCACCCGTATTAATTTGATGTTCGCTTGAGCGGAAGCTATCTGATTTACCATAATGGCCATTGATTAAGGTAGATCGAGTGTAAAAGTGATTGTGTCCAGACATCACCAGATCAACACCATGCTCTTCTAAGATAGGACTGAAGTTTTCTCGCATTTTGATCATATTATATTCAGTATCGGAGTCATGGCCGCTCTTTCCGTATACTGGGTGGTGAAAGACTGCGATAACCCATTCAGCATCAGTGCTTGCTAAGTCTTCTTTAAGCCATTCATCCATTGAGCCAGCTAATTCATAATGCTCTCTATCACTCGAGTTAAGCACGACGATGTGGATATTACCGTAATCAAATGAGAAGTAAGCTTCCTGCCCAGAGGCGACACCGCCAGCCTCGGCATTTTTGGGCATACTAAACAGGTCATAATAACCCCCTTCTCCAGTTTCAACTTTTGCAGTCCGATTATCATGGTTACCCATAATTGGCCATAGTGGAGATTGCTTTAGCATCTTAGGGTACTGATTGAAAACGGCATTTTGATATTCTTGAATCGTCCCATCATTGTAGGCGTTATCACCTAACATCATCCAAAAATCAGTATAAGCGCCTTTGCTAAATTGGTAGTAGCCGTCACGAACAATTCTTTGTCCGTCGGTGGTCGGGTCGGTTCCTGCTCGTCCAGGATCGCCCAGAATCCAGATTCGGGTGGGGGTTGCAGTTCCTTGCGTGGGCGAGGTTTCAAAAAAGGTCTCTGAATCATCGCCTGATAATATTGCTTCCTGATCGCCTACCGCATAGTAGTAACGCGTTAGGGGGGAGAGATTATCAAGTTGGACGATATGGGATGTGGTTAACTCAGTACTGGTGATGGTTTGATTAAGCGCATTTAATTGAGTGCCAAAGTGAACCTGACTCGTTGATGGCTCATCGGTATCCCATCGAATGATCATGCTAGAGTCTGTGCCGAGTTGAATATAGGGCCCTCGAGTAATTTCAGTTGCCAACACGGGGAGTGTACTTAAGCTAAGTGTTAGTAAGGTGGTTATTTTTAGTTTTCGATGAAGATTATGTCTCACAGCTTCCTCCTAATTGAATCGGGCATGGTTTATTATTTTTCTTATCCTTTAACGCTGGATAGAATGATTAATTCTTGCTAGTTAAATTCATGCCCTTTAATCGCTAGTTTGCCCTAGCGTATTCACTTGTTCATAAGTGAATGCTCGAACAACTATTAACCACTTTTCATTTTTAAAATGGTAGACGTTCAAGCTGATATAACCTGATGAAGGCTGATTTTTGCTGATGAATTAAGTGTTTGCTCTCATTTTTGCTAATAGTGGATTGCATCTAGATGCATTTATTGCGGGGAGACATTTGAAAGAGTCATGGGGGGCTGATACCTTGAGTGAACAATAATAACATGTACTAAGTAGGTATCTATGGCGGGAAGTATGGTGAGGGGATTACTTTTTATAATGCTCTATATTGCTTTCGGGCAATACAGTATTGCGTCGGAAATCATTTCACCAGGCAGTGAGTGGCGTTATTTTGATGCTGCGGATGTATCAAGTAATTGGTACCAAGTGAACTTTGACGATAACCATTGGCCAATTGGGCGAGCACAGTTGGGTTATGGTGAGGGGGATGAGGTGACAATCACCAAGTTTGGTCCTAATCAGGCTGATAAATATCCTGTTCAATACTTTCGAATTAACTTTCTCCATATCGAAGCTACAACAGATAAAGTTGTACTCAGAATGCTAGTCGATGATGGTGCCAGAGTGTATTTAAATGGGGAGGTGATCTTTGAGGTAAACCTAAGCCCTAACAATAAAGCGCAAATGTTAGCGGTAAACTCATTAATTGAGCATGTGTGGATTGAGGTTCCTCTAAATGATATTAAGCTGAATCAAGGAGAAAATACCTTGGCTGTTTCAGTGCATCAACTGAGTCACAAAAGTTCGGATTTAAGTTTTGATCTCGCGTTGATTAGTGGCAGTAACATAAGCCAAGTGCCACTTAATTCAAGAGCCAACTAATTAAGGATTATTGGTTAAGTCGATGGACCAGAGATCACTATCTGTTAGCGTCTTTTTCGTGGCAGATAATCCATATAGGCGCTTAGTGGGGCGGAATTTGTCATCAAAATTTGCCTCAAACTGTGTCACCTCTATTTCGCCGGTCTCAGTATTTAAGCTAAAAATGCTGCCATGGCTATCGATCCCCCAAATGGCCTGAGCTGATATATCCCAGTTTCTATCGATCAATAATGTATCGCTATGGGGGATTTTTTCAGGGAGCCCTTGCCAGTCCCAGCGCCATAACCCCTTTCGAGTCGAGTCTGTAAAAACGATAGCGTCAGCATTTTCTATTAATCGGGCCTGATACATATCGAAGTTAGATAGGTTATTGCTTTGCTTATTTGCGAGCTGATACCGCTTAAGTTGCCAGTTCCTTTTATTCGCTTGCTGTTCTAGCTCACTAAATAGCAGGCTGTCGTTGCTATCCCAACCAATAAGGTGAAGAGGTTGCTTGAGTTGCCAAGCGATAGACACTTTTTCGGACGTTAAGTTGAATACCAGCAAGCCATAATGGTTATCTTCTTTGACGATAGTCGCGAGCTGGGTGCTATCTGGAGACCAATTGATATCATAAATCTCATCAAACTCTGTACCAGAAATGGGATTGATTTCATTCCCCTGTCTATGCCACAAGCTTTTCATATTGGTTCTATTTGATACAAACACAAAATTTGCCGCATCGGGGCTAATCGTCAGTTCTGTATCCGATGACTGGGATTCGGTTAACGGGTAGCTGCTATTGAATGTTTTTAAATCAATAAAGTGGCCTTCGTGTTGAACTTGTTGATGGCTAAAAATGAGCTTCCCCGTTTTGGCAGAATAGCTTAAATCATGATAAGCGGGGAAAGCCTCTGTCGTTTTGATTAAATACTGATGGCCTTGTTTATCAAACGTTGTGATGCCATTTTTTGTCGAAACGAGTAGCTGCTGCGTATCAAACCAATCAAAACCATATATTTCACTTTCAAATGCTGAGATCTGGGTTGTATTGCCATTTAGGTCGGTAATAAAGACGGCACTTTCAGTTGGCGCGAACCGTCGTAAGAATGCGATGTATTGGCCGTCTGGTGAAAACTTGGGGAATTTATCTTCAACGCCGATGACTGATGCCGTGATAAGTGTTTGCTTATTACTTTGAGGCTGCCAAGTATAGATCCCATGATTATGTTGATCGATATGACTTTGGGTGTAAGCGATTAAATCTGTTGAAGGGTGCCAGTCTAACCCGAAACTAACTGACTCAAGTGTTAACTCTTGTTCCACGTTGCCATCAGTCAGGTTAATGACGTTGATATGAGAAGATTTGCTGTTACCAGTAGGATTCGCAATAACGGCTATTTGGCTATCCTCCCCCGAAAATACTGGGGAAGAATAGCTCGTGCCTTTTTCACCGATATTCACGGCGTATGTTTTTTCCAGAGAGCGCAACATTAAGGTGTTTTGAGCGTGTTGTGACCCGCCGATAAACACAAGACTTGAGCCATCATTTGAGATCTCAGGCATTAAGTTAGCAGACTTATCGTAGGTAATACGCTTAAAAGTGAAGTCTTGCGGTGGTTCTTGTGAGTCATCGGCTTGGTCAAACATTATTATGAAAAACAATAAGGAAATAGCGATTACAGCCAATATAACCTTATCGTTACGATTAAGAGCTTCGCGCGTTTTAGCCTGCTTTTTTGTGTTTTCTGCTTTAGTTTCTGTTGCAGTAAAAGTGAGCTCTTGCGTGGGTAAAATAGTTATCGGCGCGACAAGCTTATAGCCAACTTTTCTTATGGTAAGTATGTATCGAGGTTGATGCGCATCTTCATTGAAAAGGCGCCTTAGGTTTGACATGACACGGTTTAGCGCATCTTCAGTGACGACTTGGTTGGGCCAGAAAAGCTCAAACAGTTCTGCTCGGGTGACAACTTCTCCCGCTCTGCTAGCAAGATATTGCAATATCATCATAGTCTTGGGCTCTAAACGAACCTCTTTCTCGCCATTAAAAGCTAAGCTTTTATTGCAATCAATTTTCCATTCATGAATTAGAAACTGTTGAGCTAGTTGATATTGAGTCATTATTGGTTTTTAGCACCATTTTTTATTATGACTTCATTAAATCACTAGTTCTTAAAGCAGGGCAATAACTATTTGTTTACAACTCCTTGTCTAAATCGAGTCTGAAGGCGATATAGGGGCGTCGGGTTTTAAGCTCTGTCATTTTCAGTCTGGCACAATGGACAAAGAGATGACGAATAGCCGATTTATTTGTGAATAATACTTCAACGATCTTATAGCTGTTTACGTAGACCATTTTACTAATAGTGCCGCTATCGCTACACTCCACTCAATTGCCGTTATTAGTCCATATTATGAAATTCTCCGAGCTAAATCTTTGCACCGAAATCTTATCTAACTTACCCAATAATCTGGTTGATGCCACTGAGATTCAAAAGCTGGCAATCCCTGAAATACTCGCGGGTAAAGACGTTTTAGCGCTTGCGCAAACTGGCAGTGGTAAAACTTATGCTTTTGCTTTGCCACTGGTGCAAAGCATCATTAAAGATAGTGCTACTAACTGCGCGATTAAGGCGTTGGTGATCGTGCCGACTCGGGAGTTGGCACTGCAGGTCGGTGAGGCGATCCAGTCTGTGTCAGCCAGTATTGAGGTGGTCGTTTTATGTGGCGGTATCGATAAATCTGAGCAGATTAAATCGCTGCAACAAACTCAATCAAACAAACACCCACAACTGGTGGTGGCAACACCTGGCAGGCTATTAGATCTATTACGTGAACAGCAGCTGTCACTTGAGTCGCTGAAGCAGTTGGTGCTCGATGAGGCAGACAGGCTAATGGAAATGGGCTTTTGGCCAGATCTAGAGTCTATTCTTGAGTTTATGCCTACTAAGCGGCAAACCTTGTTATTTTCGGCGACGCTCGCGCCAGAGCTTAATGAAAAAGCGTTCGGCTTGTTACGTGCACCTATTAGGGTCGAGGCGCACGCGACTAATAGTGTGGTGACTGATATTAGCGAATCGCTTTATCTAGTCAATAAAGGCGATAAAGCCCGGGCGTTAATCGCGCTTATTCAAAAGAATCAATGGTCGCAGGTACTGGTGTTTATCAATGCAAAAGATGATGCGGATAAACTTGCTAAGCGGTTAGTAAAGGCGGGCATCAATGCGAGCGCTTTACACGGCGATAAAGAGCAGCTCGATAGGCAGCAAATATTAGCCGGTTTTAAGGCGCTTAAGTTGCCGGTGTTGGTCACGACAGACTTGTTGTCTCGTGGTATTCATATTGATGCCTTACCAGTTGTTATTAATCTGGATTTACCGACTAGCGCACCTGTCTATGTTCATCGTGTTGGCCGTACCGCTAGAGCTGGTGACAATGGCGTGGCTATCTCGTTAGTGTGTCATGGTGAAGCCGATAACCTAAAAGCGATTCAGCTGTTAACGCATCGAGAGCTTAAGCTTGAGGCGCTTGAAGGGTTTGTGGTGACCGACAAACCGTCAACAGGAGAGAGTAAACGAGCACCGCGTGATAAGAAAGCCAATCGCCGTAGCCAAAATAAACGCAGCGCCAAAGATTTTGTTTCTAAAAAACCTGCAGCGCAAAAACCAAGAACAACGAACAAGTCGTGAGCGATTAGAATGGCGATTTGTCCAATCAGATTGGGAGTTTAGATGGATCAGTTAAGTGCAATGAAAGCCTTTGTTCGAGTGGTGCAAACGGGAAGTTTCTCTGCCGCGGCCAGAGAGCAACATAGCACACAAGCGACAATGAGTAAGAAGGTTGCTGCACTGGAGAGTTTATTAGGCGCTAAGTTACTGACCCGTAGTAGTCGTGAGCTGTCGATGACCGAAGTTGGGGCGGTTTACTATGAAAACTGCGTGGCAATTATTGCAGAGCTTGACGAGGCTGAGTCGCAGGTTCGATCCCAGCAAAGCTCTCCCAAAGGTATTTTACGGGTTGCGGCGCCAGTGGTGTTTGGCTGTCGGTTTATTGCGCCGATCCTAGGCGACTTTCTTAAGCGCTATCCCGAAATCAAGGTGGATTTGATGCTCAGCGATAAGCATGTGGATCTGGTCGCCGACGGGGTAGATGTTGCTATTCGTGCTAAGCAACTTGAAGACTCCTCCTTGGTGGCAAGGCATCTATTCGATAACCCTTTGGTTACGGTTGCATCGCCCCAATACTTAAATCGTTTTGGCGAACCTAAAGTCCCTCTGGAACTGAAAGCCCATAACTGTATCGTCTATTCGATGTTGAAGTCAGTCAATATCTGGCACTTTGAACAAGCAGGGGCAAGTGGTGACGATATTGCGGTGCCTGTGAGTGGTAATTGTCGCTGCGATAATGGCGAGGCAATATTAAAGCTTGCTCTTGATGGTTTAGGTATTGCGCAGTTACCGAGCTGGATGGTTGATGAATATATTGAGCAAGGTAAGCTTAAAATCATTATGTCGAATTACCTTTCTAGCCCCTTGCCCTTTAATGCTATCTACCCTCAAAGCCGTTACGTGCCGCTAAAAGTGCGTTGCTTTATTGATTACCTAAAGCAGTGCTTAGCTGAAGACGTAAGCTATCATTAAGCACTACATTAAGCTCAAAGGCTAACTATAGGTACCACGGATTGGGTAATTATTTTCAGGATCACGGATAAAGGCTAGACCAGACAGTAGTGTAGCTAGGTCTGGGCGTGCAAACGGGCCATTGGAAATATCCAGTACCTGAACCTGTCCTTTATCATTGATGACAAATAGCCCAGGTTCTGCAAACGGATGGTCAGTTTCTTTTTCTGAACGTGGAGCTGAGATATAGAGCCCAAGCTGATGCATATTCTCAATAGTGAGGTTGTAAGCAATTGGGAAGCTGACCGTTAATTGACTCTTATGAAACTGCGCTTGCTCAAGAGAGTCGGCAGAGGCGGCAACGATGTCTATACCTAACTTCATAAAGTCGGCCGCTAACTTCTCTAGTTCGTTGAGGTAACGCGTGCAAAGTGGGCAGTGTTTACCACGGTAAATAATCACTAAGCGCCAGTCATAACCTGAAGCGGGCATGCTAAGTGAGATAGGCTCACCCGTTAAGCTGGGCAGTTTAATATCTGGAAATGGCGCTCCTGCAGTAAACTTTATTGATGACATATTATAATCCTTATTTAGTGGATGGCTGCTAACGCGAAGTCTCTTTCAATGAAGGCCGATGATGACCTTCATTTGTCGTTTTAGTCGATACGATTTAGATAGAGAGGTAATTGTAGCTGTCATCTTGACGATTGCGTTTACCACGGTATTTATCACTGAAATTATCGGCCCAAATCGCGCTGGCATTTTGGTTTTGGTTCCAGTCAAATACGGTAGAACGGTGTTTAATTTTCCATATTCCATCTCGACGCTCAAAACGGAAATGATGTCTCCCACCTAAGATGCCTTCTTTATCGACACCGCCCTCCTCATGTACATGGTAGGCCCAAACGTAAGCCTCAGCGGTAGCGCTATCACCGTCAATTTCTATTAGCGGATTACTAATTCTGTGCTGAGTGGTTTTTAAGGCTCTAAAGCCCTCCATCGCGGGTTCAACAAATTGGTGTGCATTGTCATTGTAAAAGAATAGCTCAGGGAAAATAGGGTCTTGATGTTCCTCAATTGCATCTTCCCAGTAGGTTGACTTCATTAAGCCGCCATCGACTCTATCCAGCGCACGAGCGAACTTGTACATAAGTTCAGTCATCTCTTGCTTGTCTAATAACTGCTGCAGTTTTTGTTGCATATCCATAGTATTAACCCTCATGTGTCTTTGGTTTTAATCAATTAAGCTAGTTAAAGGTTGCCGTGTTATCGGTTAACGCTTTAAGCGAGCCCTTAAAGCGATGAGAAGATATTAACTATTCGCTTTGCATTTGATAACTAGGCTTGAAGTGATACCACTTATTCCGTTATGGAATAGTCTGGGGCAGAAAGGCGGCAACTAAACTTGGTTACTCGGCCACTAAAGAATAGGGGCTAGTAACCTCTTTGGGTTATTTGTTTTTTGGAAGGTCTCTCGCGCCAACAAGCCGGCCGAAAAAAGATGAAAGGCCGACAGTTTTGCGAACATGTTCGGCCCAAAATGCGCCAACAATAAAGCCGATAACAGTCCACAATGGTACAAGGTTTGAGTAAAGTTGGTCGGACTGCAGGCTCATCATTACGCCGATAAAAGCGCCCAATAAGCTGGGTGACGCGGCAACTGCCAACCATTGTAAAGCGTGTACAAATCCTGCAATAAACTTCATTGATTATCCTTAATCTCTTTTTTATCGTGACTATACATTATCACGGTTGGATATGGGGTGCTGGTGGATTTGTGCACAATCAATAGGTTGCTTTCATCAAATAGCTTAAGTTTAACTGATAAAAAATTAATCGCTCACATTGGTCAATTTATTAGCTGGTGAGATCTAAATATTGCGGATATACTCCGCGATCGCGCCAATAGAGGTTGGTCATTATACTTAGTTCAGCTTGAGAACGAATCCGTCTCTGCAAGATGAAATAATGATATGCAGTAAAGGGATAGGTGTGTTTTTAGTTTTTAAGCAAGGTGCTAAATGAGCTTCTTTGATAATGCTGTGATTATATTGCTCCTGATTGGAGTCAGTTGTTTTTTTTCTATGTCGGAAATTGCCCTCGCGGCAGGGCGTAAAATTCGCCTGCGCCAGCTTGCGTCTGAGGGGGATGCTCGAGCAGACAAGGTGCTGTTACTGCAATCTCAGCCTGGTAACTTTTTTACTGTGGTACAGATTGGTTTAAATGCTGTGGCCATTATGGGTGGTATCGTGGGTGAGTCAGCCTTTACCCCTTATTTTCACTCGTTCCTATCAAGTTGGTTGAGTGGACCTTGGCTAGATAAGATGAGCTTCTTGCTCTCTTTCGTCTTCGTAACGAGCTTGTTTATCTTGATTGCGGATCTGATACCTAAGCGTTTAGCGATGGCATTTCCTGAAAAGGTCGCTATGACCTTTGTTGGCCCTATGATGGTCTGCATCGTGGTGCTAAAACCTCTGGTATGGTTTTTTAACGGTTCTGCGAATCTTGTGTTTCGTGTGTTTCAAGTTCAGACCGCGCGTAACGATGCCGTGACCTCAGATGATATCTACGCTGTGATGGATGCGGGCGCAGAAGCGGGCGTGCTTGATAAAGGCGATCAGCTGATGATGGAAAAAGTGTTTGAGATGCAAACCATTCCAGTCACCGCGGCGATGACGGCTCGTGAAAGCTTAGCTTTTTTCTTGCTGCAGGATAGTGAAGAAGAAATTAGAACCAAAATTGCAGAGCAGCCCCACTCAAACTTCTTAGTTTGTGATGAGCAGTTAGACACCGTTGTGGGTATTGTTAATGCCAAAAAATTACTGATTTGTCTCATTAACGGTGAAAGTATAAGCCTTACAGATAAAAATCTGGTGACCAACTGCTTTATCATTCCTGACACATTAAGCCTGTCAGAATCGATGGATTACTTTAAGAACAGTCGCGCTGATTTCGCGATAGTGATGAATGAATACTCTTTGGTTGTGGGCGTAGTGACGGCAAAAGATCTGCAAGACGCGGTGATGGGAGCTTGGTCTTTGCCTGAGAGTGAAGAGCAGATTATCGCTCGCGATGAGCGCTCTTGGTTGATGGATGGCGTAACACCTATCACCGATGTGATGCGTGCGCTTGATATTGAAGAGTTTCCGCAAAACCATAACTATGAAACCATTGCAGGTTTTATGATGTTTATGTTGCGTAAGATCCCGAAGTGCACCGATTCAGTCAATCATGCCGGCTTTAAGTTTGAAGTGGTTGATGTGGATAGTTACAAGGTCGATCAGCTTTTAGTTACGCGCATCGATGAGTCGATTAAGGCAGAGGAGCCAGAGGTTAAGGCTTAGCTTTATTCCTACTTTTAAAGCAAGCTGCTGTAATGCTTGCATCTAGTCTCATGTGGAGATGAGTCAACTCAGGCTCATCTCCATGTCTTTATTCGTTAACCATCAGTCACAAATCTCTAGGTTTTAGTGAGCCCTATTTTACGACTCTTAGCTCTCTAGCAGTATTCCATCTACCATCAACACAGGGGTTACCTGTGCAGCGGAGCCTTGCCTGCTAGTACACTCTCAATTTTAGGGTGGGGCTTAGACGTTAAAACTAGATGTTAAAACTAGGCGTGAAAACTCGAGCCCCTTTGCTGTAACCGCTGTTTATCAACTTTGACCAGCCAGCTTTGGTGCCAATCGCTTAAGCGTTCAACAGGCATTGGCGCGGCAATGTAATAGCCTTGTGCTAAGGTGCAGCCTAATGACTGTAATCGTTGCCATAGTCCCAGAGTTTCGACACCTTCGGCTACTGATTTTAGCTCGAGTCGCCTGCTCAACAATAAGCAAGCTTCTACAATCGCCGCAGCCGTTTTGCTATTTTCCATGGCTTTAATAAAACTTATGTCTAGCTTTAGTGAATCGAAAGGTAAGGTATCTAATAGGGTAAGGGATGAATATCCAGTACCAAAATCATCGATAGATAGGTTAAAGCCATGCATCGCTAGGCGTGAAGCCGACTCTAGCGCTCTGCCTGTATTTTCTAAAGCATCTGACTCGGTGATTTCGAAATAAACTTGTTTACTGAGCTTCGGGTGCTGCTTGGCAATATCGAGTAGTCGGTCGACGAAGTGGCTATGCATTAAGGTTGTAGGAGTTATGTTGATTGCCACCGAGCGACCAGAAAATTCTGCTTGGTGTAGCAGAATATAGTTAACACTCAAGAGTGCTAATTCAGCATCTTTATGCATCTTGCTCAATTGAGGCAGAAAACTGGTCGGAGGCAATACCCCTAAGACAGGATGGACAAAGCGAATCAGCGCTTCACAGGATTGCCACTCGGCGCTATCGAAGGTGACCAAAGGTTGGAAATAGGGCTTTATCCAGCCTTGTTCAAGGGCGTGTTCCAGCTCTTTTTCGGTGAAGCTTGTGCTCTTGATGGAGCTAGGGTTGACGAATGTTGAATTCATCAGACTCTCGACATAGGCCAAGTGCAAGAGTTCTTTTAGGATATTGATCTTTACTGGTTTAGTAATCGCACCGATCACTTTTAAATGATAACTCATACACATTTTCTGTACGGTATCGAGTACGATTTGATTGCTGGCACTGGTGATAATAATAGAGCCGGTAAACATTAGTTCACTGATATGACTTAAGAAGGTGATTCCATCCATCTCTGGCATTTTCAGATCGCACAGCAATATGTCAGGTTTGAAGTCTGCCATTATCTGTAGTGCCTCTACACCTGAAGCTGCAGTCTTGATCTGCGAAATCTTAGTTGTAGTGATCAGCTCTAACTGCATTTGCATTGCTTCGCGCTGAAATTGATGATCTTCAATCAGTAAGATTTTCATTTTAACTGGTTTACCTGGTTAGCAATCTGCTCGATTAACTTTACGAGCTGTAGAAGGTATTTTTCAATTTCTTCAATATTTTGCGCCGCAGCTGCAGTTTCTATGTCGGCGCAAGTGATAGCAAGTTGCTCACACTCAATCACACCTGCTGCGCCCTTGAGTTTATGAGCACTATGAGAGATGGCTTCAAAGTCGTGTTCTGCAGCGGCTTGATGGAATAATTGCATGTCACTCTCACAAGTGCAGATGAACTTACAGAGTAATGTTATACAAAGCTGTAAATCTCCAAAGTTGGCCTCAAGTGCCTCGATATTAATAATGGCGAGGTCAGTCGGGATACACTTGCTCGTTTCGCTTAAGCTGGTTGCTATCAAATCGTTTTCCTGTGTCGATACTGCTTGAGCATGGTCTTCCGCCTCACTTAGGTAGCGATTAAGTACGCTCTGCAGTTGCTCTAATGACACGGGTTTTATTAAATAGTCATCGAAACCATATTGATGACAACGGTTTTTTTCACTCGACATGGCATTAGCCGTGAGGGCGATAACGCCGAGACGATTCAGCTCTGCTTGTTGTTCATACTCTCTTATGGCGCTAACTAGACCGTAGCCATCGAGTTCAGGCATGTGGCAATCGGTCAAAACTAGATTGTATTTATTCTGTTTATAGGCCGTTAGCGCCAGCTGACCATTGTCAAAAATATCACCAAAGTAGCCTAATTTGCCCAGCTGCATACGGATCACATCCTGATTTATTGGGTGATCTTCAGCGACGAGAATCAGTTTGTTTTGTGCAATGGCTTGCTCGCGAGTGAGTCGCAGATCGATTTTTGGCTCTGTTGTCACATGTCTAGTCTTAAACTGCTCAGGTGCAGTGATCAGATGCAGTAAGTGTTCAGGAATAAGAGGGGTGACCGAGAATACCCAGCCAAGTTCAGTTGGCGTCGGTGATCGCAGACTTTGGCTTCGAAGTAGAATAATCTGTACGTTAGCTAAATTACGCTTAGCCCAACTCGGTGTTATCGCTTGCTGCTCACACCAGGTTTCAGGCAGCAGTATGACCTGCACTTGCGACTTAGCAACGTATGCTGCGAGTGCGGCTTTATTGTCTAAGCAGCGTAAGCTATAAGGGGGAGATTGCCAGGCTCTAAGGTACTCACAAACCACATCATAGTCGCTTTCATCAAAAATCATTACGCCGCAGCGCTTATTGACAATAACGGGCACTTCAACAGCAGCAATAGGAAAACTCAGGCTAAAGCGGAATGTGCTGCCTTGTCCTTGTGTGCTGCTGACGGTGATCTCGCCGCCCATCAGTTTGACTAACTGTTCACAAATAGACAGGCCTAGACCTGTTCCACTGAAGCGACGCTCACTGCTTAGATCGACTTGCTCAAAAGGGATAAATAACTTGGCAATATCTTGGTCACTAATGCCTATGCCAGAATCGGTAACTGAAAAGCCAATTGTTTGCTCATGGCTAGTCGAAGATAAAAGATCAACTGATAACCAGATCTCTCCTTCAGTTGTAAACTTAGAGGCGTTATTGAGTAGATTATTGAGCACCTGTTTGAGGCGCAAATCATCGAGAGTTAATGAGTGCGCAAGTTTAGGATCTAGCCACAGCTTAAACTTAATGCCTTTGCGCTCGACATGGGCGATATGGGGCTGAGCTAACTCATAAACAAAGCTGCTGAGCTGACATACCGCGGGGCTTAACCCTAGTTTACCCGCTTCAACTTTTGAAAAATCGAGCACATCATTCACAATATTGAGTAAGTTATTGCCTGAATGCGTTAGGTTTTTATGGATCCCATGAAGTTCATTACTATTTAGGTGCGGGGTCATTAATTCTAACAAGCTCAAAATACCGCTAATTGGCGTGCGGATTTCATGACTCATCATGGCAAGAAAGCGAGATTTAGCTTCGGTTGCCGACTCTGCGATTAATCTTGCTTCATCGAGTTCTGCTTGCTTTTCTTTCAGTAAAGAGATGTCTACAAGGGTGTAAGTCCAATGTTTATTCTTATCAACTTTAGTGCAGACTCCTGTGAGCTGGAACCAGCATATCTTGCCATCAATATTAAGCTTTATTGTTGTATATAGTGAGTCACTAAAGCGGGACTTTTTGATATCTTGCAAGAAGTCATGCTCATCTGCGTGTTGTACTAAAAACTCCATCATTAGGTGAGGGGATTGATAGAGTTGCTGGGGCGTTAAACCTAGATATTTTTCGATATTACCACTGATATAGCTCCAAGAAATATCATCGATATCATCACCGTAGCGTATTAACTGTGCAACGATACCACCAAAGTTATTGTTAACTAGGCGCAGCTCTTTCTCGATGCTATGACGCTGTGCGATCTCATTTTTTAGTTTTCTGTTGGAATAAACTATTACAAGGAAAGTCGTGAACACTCCCGCTAGCACTATCAGCACCCAGTTGGGCACTTTGGCAAAGGTAAAGTCACTGTTAATGTTGATGTCATTCCATTTATTGGAAATTGCACGTAACTCATCCTCCTGAATTGAGCTCTTAGCCTTATTTAAGATAGACAGCAGAATTGGGTTGCTTCTATTTACGCCAAAACTAATAGAATGATTTTGGGGACCCAAAGGGTTTGGAATAATTTTAAGCTGTCCTAAATAATGGGAATTTACTAATGAGTAAGCTTTTGATAAAGGCATAATACCGACTTCTATTTTTCCTTGAATGACGGCATTGAGTAGATGTTTATTAGAGTTAAATACGGTGATATTAGCATTCGGAAATTCAACATCTGTATTGATATGCTGCTTATGGTTGTATAGTAAGCCTAATGTTTTCACACCAGTAAGTTGTTCGACTGCTACCTTGGCATCTGCCCTAGTGATGGCAATCCACTTGTCTTGCATATAGGGGGAGGTGCATTGGATGAATCGCATAATATCGTGATCGCAAGTAAATGCTGGCAGCATTTCATAACTGTTATCGACCAAATGTTTCTCTATATTTTGGCCTTTATAGGGAGTAGCCTGAATCGTTAAATTTAGCTTTTTTGCTGCTAATCTTAAAATTTCTGCGCTCATACCATCCATTTCACCTTTTGCATTGGTAAACACATAGGGATAATTATTGGCAGAGTAGAGTACTTTGATGACTTTTCTCTGGTTGATCGCTGTGATTTCCTCTTCGGTTAAGTTGAGGCTATGCTGTTGATACACATGTTTAATTTGAGAGTTTGTGAGCCAGGCATTGTAAAGCTTATCAAAAGTCTCACTTGGGATTACCTTTAAGCCATCATTGAGATGTTGGATAAGCTCGATATCCTTAAGTTGGGTTGCAATGTGCAGGCTTTCAAAAGGCATATCATTGAGTAGGCGAATATTTAGCTGGTTAGACTTCTCTTGGTGGGTATGCAAGTAATCAAGAGTGATCGCATTGCCAATGTAGGCTTGAGCATCACCTTTTAAAACAGCCTTATAAGCCTCTTTACTATCAGAGTAGTTGGTTAAGTCAATTTGGCTGGAAAAATTCGATATGAGCTCATTGATCGCAAAGCCTTTTTCTGCTGCGATAAGTTGGCCTTCTAACTCTAATAGGTTGTTGATATTTTTTTGATAAGTGACTCCGGCAATCGGAACTTGCATTATTGGTGCACTAAAACCTAGCCAAGTTAGACGATTGGGAGTTTTTGATACACCCATTATTATGTCTATTTCACCTCTACGTAGAGCTTTAGTGACCTCTTCATAATTTGGGTAGATTACGTTCTCTGTAAGGTGGCCTGTTTGCTTGGTGATCTCTTGCAAAATAGATGGCAGCAGGCCAATGACCTTGCCATTTTTACTGACATAAGTGAAAGGCTGCCAATCGGATGCGGGATAGCCGACCTTAATCACTTGGCTCTGACTGGCTTTCGATGCGCCATTTTCTCCTTGTTCTGCTATCGCAGTAAGAGGTAGAAAAAATAGAATAAATACGAGTATTGCTTGACGCATATTGCGGCCTATATCGAGTTAAAACAGTAATTAATTAGCGTGAAATTCTTTTATGCACAGGGTCGCGGACACTCGCGCTGAAGACTCGCAGTGGAATCGATAAAATCTTATGATTCGAGTGTGGCTGGTGTCAGTGTTTTGCTCTAGGAGGGGCTTAAAACTGAAGCTGTGAAATTTGCGCGTATTGTAAACATTTATTAATTTCTGTCGATATTTTTGCCATCGATATAATGTCTGTTAGATCTCACTTTTGAAGTTAAAATATGCAGGCACACTAAATAGAAGGGATGGGGTTTTGTTAAGGTGTTGAGCAATTTTGAATCACTAGATATAAAAAAGGCTAAACAACTTAATATTACCAGTCGTTTAGCCTTCAATTGCTATTTTATTAGCATGAGCTTTCTAGGATTTGAATAGGGATTACTCGCCCTGCTCAATGCCCGCTTTGTTAATCAAGAACTGAGTTAACAATGGTACAGGGCGACCCGTTGAGCCTTTATTCGCGCCGCTATTCCAAGCCGTACCCGCCACATCAAGATGCGCCCAGTTATACTTCTTAGTAAAGCGTGATAGGAAACAAGCTGCGGTAATCGAACCTGCCGCGCGGCCTCCTAGGTTGGTCATATCGGCAAATGGGCTTTCCAAGTGCTCTTGATACTCATCCCATAGTGGCATGCGCCATGCGCGGTCACCACTTTGCTCACCCGCATTTAATAGCTCGTGTGCTAGTGGATTATGGCCTGAGAATAAGCCTGATGCATGTTTACCTAATGCGATAACACAAGCGCCAGTCAGTGTTGCTGTGTCGACAACCAATTCTGGGTCAAAGCGCTCAACGTAGGTCAGTACGTCACACAATACCAAACGACCTTCAGCATCTGTGTTTAACACTTCTACTGTTTGGCCAGACATGGTGGTTAAAATGTCACCCGGACGATATGCATTGCTTGAAGGCATGTTTTCACAGCCAGCCAAGATACCGATAACGTTGATTGGCAACTGCATCTGACATAAGGCTTTCATGGTGCCGATAACACCAGCAGCGCCGCCCATGTCGTACTTCATCTCATCCATGGCTTCGCCAGGCTTAAGTGAAATACCACCCGAGTCGAATGTTAGACCTTTACCCACAAGCACAATTGGCTTTTCAGTATTATCGACAGCGCCCTTGTACTCCATGATGGTCATGATTGACTCATTATGGCTACCACGGCCTACAGCTAGGTATGAATTCATGCCTAGTGCTTCCATCTGTTCTTCACCGAGAGTCGTTACCGTTAGATTTTCGGTATTTTCGGCGATTTGACGGGCTTGTGACGCTAGGTAAGCTGGGTTACAGATGTTTGGTGGCATGTTTGCCACGTCACGGCAAAGGTGCATACCGGCAGAAACAGCCATTCCGTGCTCGATAGCGCGCTCGCCAACGGTCAATTCACGGCGAGTCGGTACATTAAATACTAGCTTACGCAGTGGGCGACGAGTCTCGCCTTTACGTGTTTTTAGTGCGTCGAAGCTATAAAGGCTATTTTGAGTCGTTTCAACGGCTTCACGTACTTTCCAGTAGGTGTCACGTCCTTTGACATGTAACTCGGTAAGGAAACAAACCGCTTCCATTGAACCCGTTTCATTCAAGGTGTTGATGGTTTTAGTGATGATTTGCTTATATTGACGTTCATCAAGCTCGCGCTCTTTACCACAGCCAACCAGTAAAACTCGCTCGCTAAGTACGTTCGGCACATGATGCAGCAACAACATTTGTCCCGGCTTACCTTCCAAGTCGCCACGACGTAGTAAGTTACTGATATAACCTTCACTGATTTTATCTAATTGTTCGGCGATACCCGACAAGCGTCTTGGTTCGTATACACCTACGACGATACAAGCTGAGCGTTGTTTTTCTGGACTACCGCTCTTTACGCTAAACTCCATGAGCTCTCCTAGATTCTTAAAGACAAATTTTATTATTTATTAGATAATGTCTGCTTGTGCCCAAAAAGGGCAAAAATATGGCTCACTCAAGAACTTTCTTTTCGAGTGTTTTCCCTGGCCATGTTATGTAATTGTTGGTTACAAAACTACTAAAAGTAGACAGTCTACATGAAAGTTGTATTGATACCAGCATAAATGAGACTTTGGAGACCGGATCCTCACTGTGATTGTATTTAGATACCTGATTCGAGAAGTTTTAAAAGCACAAATAGCGGTACTTTTAGTACTGTTAGCTATTTTTATTAGCCAACATTTTGTGCGTGTGCTCGCTGATGCCTCCGATGGCGAGTTTCCTGCATCTCTTGTTATGACCTTACTCGGTCTTAACATGCCATTTCTCACCGTTTTAGTTTTACCGCTGAGTCTATTTTTGGGCATTTTATTAGCCCATGGGCGAATGTACGCCGAAAATGAGATGGTAATTTTTCATGGCGTTGGCATCAGTGAGTGGTATATCACGCGAGTCACTCTGTTGCTTGCCGTAATTAATATGGTGTTTACCGCGTTCTTGTCTATTTATGTCGCTCCTTGGGCAGAAGAGCAGCAGAACCAGGTACTAGAGCATGCGCAGTCTGAAGCGGGGCTCGCAGCCTTAACTCAAGGGCGTTTCCAAACCAGCCCCAATGGCCGCGCCGTGTTGTTTGTAGAGCGTATTGGCCGAGACAATAAATTAGATAAGGTGTTTGTTGCCCAGTTACCAGATCCCGATGATGAAACCGGTGTGGCAAATGTGGTGGTGGCGCGCACTGGTAAGGTGGTCGAAGATGAAATTGGCGGCCAGCGTTTACAGTTAGAAGACGGGGTGCAGTATCAAGGCAACCCTAAGCGTGTTGACTATCAAGTTGTCGAGTTTGGTGGTTATCAGATGCAGATCAAGGAGCAGGAGATTGATGAGCGTCGTCGTAAGTTATCTGCCATGCCTATTGGTCAACTAATGGATATTGATAGTCCAGAAGCTACTGCTGAATTCCACTGGCGATTGGCTATCCCGTTAGCTATTCCGTTGATGACGTTAATCGCAGTGCCTATGGCACGAGTAAATAACCGTCAAGGTAAGTTTGCTAAGATGTTCCCGGCTATTTTGCTGTATTTAGGCTATTTTGGTTTGATGGTCGCCGGTCGTAAATCATTAGAAGATGGGGTGATCCCTCAGTACTTGGGTATGTGGTGGATCCATGCTTCCGCACTTGCCATAGGTATATTGCTCTTAGGTAAAGAGCGCCCAACAGGGGCGAGACTAACGGGTTTACTTAAGCGTAAAAAGGCGAGCAAAGCATGAAAATATTAGATCTATATATCGCCAGAGTATTGATTAGTACTTCATCTTTGGCCTTGTTAGTCCTTACAGGGCTATCAGGCATTATTAAGTGGGTCGACCAATTACGCGTGGTTGGACGCGGCAGTTACACCATGATGGATGCGGGTGTATATGTATTGTTTTTGATACCACGAGATATTGAGCTATTTTTCCCGATGGCAGTCTTGCTAGGTGCCTTAATCGGTATGGGAATGCTGGCGTCCAACTCTGAGTTGGTAGTGATGCAATCAGCGGGACTTTCTCGTTTGCAGATCACCATGTCGGCGATGAAAACGGCCATTCCGTTGATGATTATCGTGATGATGCTCACCGAGTGGGTTGCACCGGTTGCTGAACTGCGCGCAAAAGAGATTAAGCGAACCAAAGTGTCTGGTGGCAGCTTAATTGAGTCTAATCGTGGGATCTGGGCAAAAGACGGCCCGCTATTTGTCAGTATTGGAGGTGTCGTAGATAGTAATCATCTGCGGGATATTACCCTATATGAGTTTAGCGATACTACGGACTTAACCAGTACGGTTCATGCTGATTCTGCGGAATATAGAGATAAGTATTGGCAGCTATTTGATGTGCGAAGAACCACACTTAAAGATGAGCAAGTGGTGTTAGTCAATCTTGAAGAGGATAAGTGGATCTCCTCATTGACCCCAGAGAAACTGAGTGTGGTATCGGTTAAACCTGAGGCGTTATCGATAGAAGGACTGCTCGATTACCTCGACTATTTAGAGAGTAATAATCAGGCATCGGAGCGATACGAATTAGCACTGTGGCGCAAATTAATGCAGCCCGTTACCGTTGCGGTGATGATGCTAGTGGCGCTTTCTTTCGTGTTTGGACCGCTCAGAACCGTGACTATGGGAGCGCGAGTGTTACTAGGGGTAGTTGCAGGATTTAGCTTCTATATCTGTAGTGAGATTTTCGGGCCGTTAAGTATCGTGTATGGCTTACCTGCGTTTATTAGTGCTGGTATGCCTGCCTTGCTGTTTGCTATTGGAGCGCTGTACTTTATTAGGAAGTAATCCTTATACTGACAGGTATTAAGCGCGATGCCGCAGCCATAAAAAAGCCAATCAAGATAAATCTTTGATTGGCTTTTTTGTTACGCTTAGTAAATCGCTTAGCGATTAAACACCGTGCCAGTTACGCATCTGGTTGGCCTCTTTAGAGAGCACAACGACTTCTGAGCGAGTCATCATATCTTGCAATGCCAGTTTATCGCGGTTTATCAAGATCCATAAGTTACCGATACCGAGCAGTGACCATACAAGTCTTGCTGCAGCGGTAATCATACTCAGGTTTTGCCCATTTGGATGTTGGATCTTAAGGCGCCAAGCACGCATACCTAATGTTTGACCACCTCTGCTCCAAAAGCTGATATAAAACAGGCCTACGCAGGCCAAAATCCAGAACTGGTAGATCCCTTTATACAGTGGTGTGCCATTGAGCAAGTCTGACACATGCTCAAACCCAGCCATATCGATTAATCCACTGCTGGTAAAACCGATAAAAATACCAAACCCTATAGCACCGGCCACCATATAAACGGCTACGGCGAGCATTAAGTCATAAACGATAGCGCCACAGCGCTTCAAAAAGCCAGCACGTGGAAAATTAGCGTGTTCGTTATTAGGCATGTAAGTAGTCGTCATTGATATCACTTTTTATTAGGTTTATTGGATGCTGATGGCGATTTTAGGCTCAAATATTATGACTTTTTCGGTTCATCTTTATGGTAATAAATGTCGCTAAAGCCAAATCGAGCAAACTCTTTAGCACGAAAATCCCTTACCGCAGATGAACCCTTTGAGGTCATGGCGACCTGCTGTTCCATCATCAGATATTGGGTCAAGTCTATGCCTTCTGCTGCGGCAACGGCCTCATACATGTCATGAAACTTGTCGTAAGCAAAGTTAATCTCTTTCGCTTGGTTCTTAAACTTATAGGTAATTCTGGTTGCCATGGTTAGCTTCTCTAATGAAATTGCCCCTATGATAGCAAATCTCGGCTATAAGGTATAAACCATATAGCAGGCATCATCGGTATAGCCGCTGAGGTCTTTGTCAATCTTTTGTATTTCAAAGCCTTGCTTAGCCCAGTAATGATTCGCACCTTGTACGGCGACTAACGAGATAGTTGGGTAACCCTTTGAATGAGCAAGTTCCATCAGTGTGGATAATACTTGGCGGCCAGCTCCTTTACCCTGAGATAAAGAGGATAGGGCGATATCGTGCAGATAAAGCGTGTTAGCCGTATCGGTTTTAGCTAATACCTGCTCAAGTGATGGCGGGCTATCTTTGATCCAAGGGTGAGCGAGACAATAACCAATCACCCGAGTTTGTGATTCAATCACAAAGCAAGTATCGGGCGAGACTTGCCACTTACTCTGTAGCACACTGAGTGATTCAGGCTCTATTTGTGGATAGCACTCAAGTTGGATCTCGAGTATATGGGGCCAGTCTGACGCTTGAATAGGGCGGATCTTCATATTGTGTCCTATTTAGGAAATGGTTTTTGCCTGAATCACTCTCGTTGAAATTAGGCAAAACATTGCTTGTTGATTGTCTCGTATTTAATGGCCGTGCTTATCTTATAGATAGCGCCCAATAAGATGCTTCCTAAAGTGTTCGGGGTTGAGCGTCTCACCTGTAGATTGTCGCATCAAGGCATCGATACTCAATAGGCTACCTTGAGACCAAACATTATCGTTTAACCACCCCATGACACTGGAAAGCTTACCTGAGGCTATGAGGTTTTCTACGCAGCCGATTTCTTTTTCCATCGCACTTTTAAATTGCGCTGCATACATGGCGCCTAGAGTATAACTTGGGAAGTAACCCAGCTCACCGACCGCCCAGTGTATATCCTGCATACAGCCATTCTTATAGTCGCCATCAGTGTTAATGCCTAAAAGTGACTGCATCTGCGATGACCAGAACTCGGGGAGATCGGCTACGGCAAGCTCACTGCTCACTAAGGCTTTCTCTGCCTCGAAGCGCAGTAGAATATGGCAAGGGTAGGTGACTTCATCGGCATCAACGCGGATCAAACCAGGAGTGACTCTGGTGTAGATATTAGTTAATTGCTCGTGAGTTAACTGGCTGCCCAATATTGAGCTGAGGTGGGGCTTTATAAGATTAAGAAACGCAGAACCTCGGCCGACTTGCATCTCACAGAACAGGCTTTGACTCTCGTGTAGAGCCATCGAGCGAGCAAGGCCTGCTGGTTGTCCGCGCCAAGCAAGCGGCAAACCTTGTTCATATTTTGCGTGACCCGTTTCATGGACTATCCCCATCAAGCCACTAGTAAAGTCGGCTTCATCGTAACGGCTGGTTAAACGCACGTCACTGGCGACTCCACCACAGAAAGGATGGCTACTGATATCGAGTCGGCCATGGTTAAAATCAAAACCTAAGATATTCATTATCTCACGACCCAACTTGGCCTGGCTTTCAGCGCTGGCTGTTGCAATGGTGAAACGGGCTTCTGACTTTTGTTTATCTTGTACTTGCTGGATTAGCTGCGGCAACCAACTTTTTAAGTTACCAAAAATCTGCTCAAGACTGGCTGTTGTCATACCCGGCTCGAACTTATCTAACAGGGCATCATAAGGGCTAATATTTTGCGCCTCGGCGCGAATATTAGCTTCCTCTTTGACTAGGCTCATCAGGTTTTCAAGGTTGGGCTTAAAGCCTTGCCAGTCATTATTCTTACGCTGCTGTCGCCAGGCTTGCTCACAGTGATAGGCGGCTTTGGTCTTAGCTTCTACTAATGAGCCAGGCACAATATTCGCCTGTTGGTACTGGTAACCCATCTCTGCAAGATTGGCCTTCTGCTGCTCAGTTAGCGGTAACTCACCAGCCTCGCTAATTGTCTGCGCCAGCATAGGGGCAGTTTTTAGAGAATGAATATGTTTTGCGAGTTCGGCCATTGCCGCGCCGCGTGCTTCACCGCCCCCCATTGGCATCATGGTTGCTTGATCCCAATCACCGAGGGCACTGAGGTGCTCGAAGTGGCTAATACTTTGAAAATGATTAACTAAAGTTTGATAGTGCGGGTTGCTATTCGCGCTCATAGTGTTTGATTTCGCTCCGATGATTTGTCGATATGCTAGCACATAAATCGGCATTCAAATGCCTATTTGCCCTAGATGACAAGGCTGCGCCTCACTACAAGTAAATTTCTGTAGTACATCGCTGGCGGCTATCAAGTCGATGCAGTTAAATGCGAACAGGATAAAATATTTTTCAGTATTTTAATTCATATTTGACGAATTTAAATTCACACAATTTAAGCGATTTTTACTTTCATTGCCGTAGCTAAATAGATGAATTTATTTTGTCTTACCTCATTGAGCTTGCAACTAATACTTTTGAACTAATATTCAGCTATAAATATCATTACATATATTTACGTTTGTTAATAATTTGTTATCGGCAATGGCCTGTGCTAATTTGATTTTGTGTTACGGATTTTTTAACCAATAAACCGCCAATAAAAAGTTTAAAAAACCAATAATAAGCAGGGCTTGGGTTTACGGCCTTATATAATGATTTTGGAGCGAATAAATATGAGATTAACAAAAGTAGCTGCGGCCTTAGTCGCCTTGTCTGTTGGTGTTTCTGCAAGTGCCATGGCCAGTGAAAGATATGTTATTCAGGTCGATAATGAAAAAAAAGGGCTTATCAAGGCCCTCGCTAAGAAAGTGGGTGGAGAGCTAAATTTAGATGGTAATGGATTTATCGCGGCGACCTTCTCAGGCAAAGATCTATCTCAAGTAAAAGGTCTACTTAATAACCCACATGTTAAGTTAGTCGAAGTGGATCAGCCTCGTTTTCTTATGTCATATAGCGATGACACTGGAAACCCAATGACTCAGCAAATTACGCCTTATGCTGTTAAGCAGTCGAATGTGGCTGATATTGCTTTCAATGCAAACGCCGGTATGAAGGTTTGCGTTATCGATTCAGGATTAGATAGAAGCAATCAAGATTTTGATTGGAACACTATTAGTGGTGATAACGATAGTGGCACAGGTAATTGGGACGAAAATGGTGGTCCACACGGTACACACGTAGCGGGTACTGTTGGTGCAGCAGATAATAATGTCGGTGTCGTGGGGATGGCACCTGGGGTCGATATGCATATTATCAAAGTATTCAATGCTGATGGCTGGGGTTACTCATCAGATCTTGCCCATGCTGCAAACCTATGTAGTGAAGCTGGCGCTAACATTATTAGTATGAGTTTAGGTGGTGGTGGATCTAACTCTACCGAGTCGAATGCCTTTCAGTCATTCAGTGATGCTGGTGGACTAGTGGTCGCCGCAGCAGGTAACGATGGCAATAGCGTACGCTCTTACCCTGCGGGTTACCCTTCGGTGATGATGGTCGGAGCGAATGACGCAACAGATGCTATCGCAGATTTTTCTCAATTCCCAAGTTGTACAACTGGCCGCGGCAAGAAACAGCGTACAGACACCAGTATCTGTGTTGAGATCGCTGCAGGTGGTGTTGATACTCTGTCAACGTATCCCGCAGATATGGCGACAGCTTCTAATATGAGTGTTGATGGTAATCCCTTAGTGAGTTCATCAATGGAGAATGCCGGTTCAGTAACAGGCAGCACTTACTTTATGGGCACGGCTGAAGCCACAGACTCCAATGCCAACGGTAAGGTCTGTGTTATCGACCGAGGTGCAATCTCATTCCATGACAAGGTGCTTAACTGTGAAAACTCAGGTGGTGTCGGTGCGATTATTATCAACAATGAGCCAGGTATGCTGTATGGCACCTTAGGTGATACTAATGCGACATCTATTCCATCAGTCGGTGCTACGTTTGAAGACAGAGCGGTAATCGTCGGTGCAAGCAGCGCTGATATCTCAATCGGTACATCAGATTACGGCTTTATGAGCGGTACCTCAATGGCAACCCCTGCGGTATCAGGTATTGCTGCACGCGTTTGGTCTAACCACAATCAGTGCAGCGGTGAAGAGATCCGAGCGGCATTGAATGCCAGTGCTAGAGACTCTGGCGCGAGTGGGCATGATGTTTACTTTGGTCACGGTATTATTGATGCCGCCGCCGCGAATGCATACCTAACAGTAAACGGTTGTGCTGGCGGTGACGGTGGTGGGGATCCTGGTACCGGCGACGGCCTAACCGTAACTGCGGACAGCTATAAGCAGCGCGGAGTGAAGAAAGTGGATCTTAACTTTAGTGGTGCGGCGGGGAGTAGTGTCGATGTTTACCGTAACGGTACAAAAATTGATACCGCTTCTAGTTCTGCAATTTATACCGATAGTATTACCACTAAAGGCGGCGGAACCTATACCTACAAGGCTTGTGATGCAGGAACATCAAGCTGTAGCGCAGAGGTCAGCGTGACTTTCTAAATCTTTGTTCTTAATAAAAAGGCCTGCAGAAGCAGGCCTTTTTTATGTTTGATTTATTGTAAAAGTTTAGATGAACTGAGACTCGAAACCTAAAGCGCTTGCAGTATCGTTAGTGCTGGTTGTAAGTTCTTTGGCCACACTTGATAGGCTTTGTGGTGCTTAATCAAAGAGCTCTTCTTATTGCCAGGACTTAGCAGTAAATTATGGCGATAAGCAATTTTTGCAAACTCAGTTTCATCGGCACGAACATATAGGGTGATAGGTTTAATGATCTCATCACCATCAATGCGCTGACTAAATTGCTCATCGGAAATCACTAGGCTATTACAGCCATCGCTATCGAGTTTTAGCTTTTTAGTCACCTCTTGGTCGGTGATGACTATCCACTCTTGGCTTCCAAGCTCAGTTAGCATAGCGTTGAGGGATTGACCTAAGCCTGCTTGCTTGTCGCTAATATAGCTATATTGCGCCTTAATCTTTTCTAGCAGCATTTTAAGTTCAGCGCCAGCACCCATGCTACGACCCTGACGGATCCACAAGGTCAGGTCATCGGCGACTAACTTTGAAAAGGTTCGCTGCTTTAATGCGCTTACCATCCAGCTGCAAAGGAAGTGACTTTCAGCCGCCGGTGTTCTTACACTGCTACTTTTAGCGCTAGCTTCTGCAAGTGCTTTGAGTCCCGCAATAGCGAACTCTAAAACAGCTTGGTTATAGGTGATATCTGACATGAATTCTCCGCCGTGTTGAAGTGATAAAAGAGACGGCAAGGGGATTATACCTAATGGTGTAGTAAGTACGAAATGAACTTATCACTGATTGGTATTACTCAACTTAAAGTGCCGAACTAAAGGTGTGCTCGCGAAATCACCGATAAGACTAAAAAAGGCACCAAATGGTGCCCTTTTTGTTCATAAAATAATTCGGTGTCCGTACAGCGATTATTTTATCTTCTTAATTTTTGCTGGTGATGAGTTTTTCACTTTTACGCGGCGGCCTTGCATGTTTTTCTCTGCAATCACCTGAGCGCCAGCATTGTCTACACGTTGCTGTTTCTTAGCAAAGCTACGACGACTCTGTAGTTGCTTGATAAGTAGATCGCGGCTACCCACTTCATAACCAGGAATGCTGATACGGCGAAGCTTCTGACCGATTAATTTCTCGATGTCAGCCAGAGTACGTTCTTCTTCGCGGCTAACAAAAGAGATGGCTACGCCAGACTTGCCTGCACGGCCTGTACGACCAATACGGTGAACATAGTCTTCAGCTAGGAAAGGTAAGTCGTAGTTAACTACGTACTCTAAGCCTTGAATGTCTAGACCACGTGCAGCAACTTCGGTCGCCACTAATACGCGCATCTTACCTTCTTTAAACTCACGTAGTGCACGGCGACGGCTACCTTGTGCCTTCTCACCATGTACAACGGCAGTTGGAATACCGTCTAGATTTAGCTCTTTTTCAAGCTTATCTGCTGCATCACGAGTGGCAGTGAATACTAGCACTTGTTGCCAGTTCTTCTTGCCGATAAGCTCTGATAGTAACTCACGCTTACGGCGCTGCTCTACTGGGTAAACAACTTGGCTTACTGTAATCGCAGTGGTGTTTTGCTTATCAGCAGCAATCACGTTTGGTTTAACCATCATCTCGTTAGCAAGTTGCTTAACCGCTGTTGAGAAGGTTGCCGAGAACAGCAAGTTTTGACGCTTCTTATTGACTGCCTGCAGAATTTTTTGGATATCGGCGCTAAAGCCCATATCTAGCATACGGTCAGCTTCGTCTAGGACTAAAAAGTCAACGTTAGATAGGCTTAAGTTACAGGCTACAATATGCTCAAGTAAACGACCTGGTGTAGCTATGATGATATCGGCGCCGCGCTTTAGCTTAGTCGCCTGACTGTCCATCTTCACGCCGCCATAAACAGTGACAACCTTTAGATCAAGATATTTGGCGTAGTCATTGATGTTATCGGCAATCTGCGCAGCCAGTTCACGAGTCGGAGTTAAGATCAATGCGCGTGCATTTGAACGGCCCGTGGTGCTTGGGTTATCTAACATTTTTTGCAAGATTGGCAAGGCAAAAGCAGCAGTCTTACCTGTACCTGTTTGGGCACTAGCAAGTACATCTTGACCGCGACGGACGGCTGGGATCGCTTGCTGCTGAATTGGTGTCATTTTTTCATAACCACATTCAGAGATTGCACGCAAAATCTCAGGAGCAAAACTAAAAGATTCAAATCTCATGATTGAGGAGTCCTATGTTCAACAATTCAATTGCTAACAGGTAACGCTAGCATCTATCTATACCATTAAAATGGCGGTGGCGGAGTATAGCAAACTTTTAGGCTAAAACCTGCACTTTTTCAATGGCTATTTTGGAGGTAATGGCAATAAAAAGCAGTGCTTGAGCACTGCTTTTATTAAACCGCTTCACTGCAGGGTTAAATCGCTGCGGTGACCTTGTTTAACCAATCTAAATCATCGCCTTGCATGAAAGGCGATAATTTTTCTTTAACTTGCTGATGGTATTGGTTAAACCAGTTAACCTCAGACTCGGTTAGATACTGTTTATCGATTAGGCGTGCATCCATTGGGATAAAGGTTAATGCTTCAAACTCAAACATTTCACGCTCGATATTGGCAAGTGCTTCACATGGGCGCACCGCAATTAAGTTTTCTAGGCGAATACCAAATTGGTCAGCGCGGTAGTAGCCAGGCTCATTCGATAGCACCATGCCATCTAATAATGGAACATTTGAGCGACCTTTTGCGATACCCTGTGGGCCTTCATGCACGCTGAGGTAGTGACCAACGCCGTGGCCTGTGCCGTGGTCGAAGTCAAAGCCGTGCTGCCATAGGTATTGGCGGGCAAACGAGTCTAGCTGCATGCCGCTGGTGCCTTTAGGGAACTTAGCTTGATCAATCGAGATATGCCCTTTAAGCACCAAGGTCACCATCTTTCTTTGCTCGTCAGTAACATCACCAATGGCGATAGTACGAGTGACATCTGTGGTGCCATCTAAATACTGTGCGCCAGAATCGACAAGGTAGATGCTGTTCATCTGCATCTGTGCCGGCGTGCCATTATTATGATTGTAGTGGCACATGGCAGCATTGGCGCCTGTGGCTGAAATGGTATCAAAGCTTGGTTCTTGATACATAGGATCGCTTAAGCGGAAGCTTTCTAGTTTATCAGCAAGCACAGCTTCATCGTACAGACGATTGGCGGCTACTTCGCGGTCTAACCAGGCGAGGAAGCGGCTTACTGCTACACCGTCACGAATATGACAGGCTTTCATGCCAGCAAGCTCTGCGGCATTCTTCTGTGCTTTAGGTAAAGCGACAGGATCGTTACCGGCAATCAATTGTGCCCCAGCGGCTTGTGCTGTTAATTGCAGCCAGGCGTTGCAGCTCTCTGGGCTAGCTAATACCTTGGTACCTTCGAGTGTGGCTAACTCTGCTGCCAATTCTGCTTCAGGTTTAAAGCTTACGCCTTCACCAACGTGAGCGTGAATGTCATCTGGCAACTTATTGATATCGGTAAATAGTTGCATATCACCATTGGCATGCAAAAGCGCCGTGCCTAAAACGACTGGTAGGCAAGGAATATCTTTACCGCGAATATTGAGTAGCCAGCAAAACGAATCGAGTGCCGAGATGATGGCTACATCAGCGCCTTGTTTGTTGATCTCTAAACCAATCGTTTTACGCTTCTCTAGGCTGCTTCTACCTGCGCTTTGCTCACTAAATAGCATGACTGGCGTAGATGTTGGCGTGGGGCGATCGCTCCAATTGAGGTCAATGGGGTTTTGCTCTACTTGGGTTAACTGAATTTGCGCCTTGGCCAGTTCGCTATGAGTTTGGTTAAACCAAGCCAACGTATGCAGGCGAGCATCAAAGCCAACTTGGGCATTTTCGCCCAGTTGCTCAATTAACCACTGGGCCTGAGCTGTGTCGTGTAGGCTTAAGAATTCAAATAAGTTTGCATCTAGCTGCTGACGAACCTGCACGGTATAGCGGCCATCAACAAAGATAGCGGCGCGAGTTTTAAGGACGATAATCACCCCTGCAGAACCGGTAAACCCACTGGCCCACAACATACGTTCATTATGCTCGGGTACGTATTCACCTAAGTATTCATCGGCACGGGGAATGATAAAGGCATCGAGGTTGGATTTAGCCATTTCTGTGCGAATGGCATCAAGGCGTGCTGCAATTGTATTTGACATTCAAACTCCATTATCAGCGCTAAAGCATGTCTTTACTGGGCTAGAGGCTGTTTATTTTTGTACGAATTTAGCGCGGAGAGTACCACAAAGCAGGATTACTTGGGAGGGGAGAGCTGGGATATTTGTCGCTGTGCAGGTGTGAAGAAAATTGGACGATTGAATGATAAAGCGCAGTGATTCTGCCACTATGGCTATAGATACGATATAAGCAGCGATAAGGAAGCGCTAACCTAATGCCATTTAATGTTTGGGTACTAACACTAGCACAGGCGTTTGCCATGAGTGCCACTCCGATGATGATGTTACTAGGAGGCTTGATTGGCGCTGAAATAGCACCATCGCCTGAATTAGCGACTTTGCCGATAGCTTCTATGGTGGTGGGGCTCGCAGTATCGGTGCTGCCAGTGTCCCGGCTGATGCAGCGCTTTGGGCGCAAGCCGGTATTTATTAGCGGGTCGTTACTGGCAGCAAGTTCTGGTCTTGTTGCTGCGCTGGCAACGTCAGATAAAAGCTTTATCTTATTTTGTCTGAGCGGCGTAATGCTTGGCTCGGCCGGTGCCGTAGTGCAGCAATATCGCTTTGCGGCAATGGAGTCGGTAAGTGAGGACTTAGTGGCAAAGGCCGCCTCTAGAGTTTTGCTCGGTGGGCTTGCTGCAGCCGTTATCGGACCAGAATTAGCGGTTTTGGGCAGTAAACTCTGGCAACAAGAATATGTGGGAGCTTTTTTGTTTCTGACGCTAGTGAGTCTTATTGCGGCGGTGATTTTGAGCTTTTATCGCGAGCCGAAACTTGAAACAAGTAGCGACTCCCTGAGCGTAGCAAATAACGCCCGTTGTTTGACTGAAATTTTAGCTCAACCACAACTCTGGGTGGCAATTGCGGGAGCGACCTTAGGTTACGCCATGATGAGCTTTGTGATGACCGCAACGCCACTGCATATGCATCATGTTGAGCAACATTCTCTGGCTGATACTAAGTGGGTGATCCAAAGCCATATTATTGCCATGTATTTGCCCTCTTTATTTAGTGGTGTCCTTGTGGCTCGACTCGGCGTTTCCAAAATGATGCTACTAGGGCTACTGGCTTACCTTATCACCATCATCACGGCGATTATCGGGCGAGATTTACTTAGCTACTGGGCCGCCTTGGTATTACTTGGGATTGGCTGGAATTTTCTGTTTGTGGCAGGTACAGCCCTACTACCTCGTTGTTATGAAAAGACGGAGCGTTACAAGGTGCAGTCCTTTAATGACTCTTTTATATTTGGTGCTCAGGCGATGGCGTCGCTGAGTGCGGGGTGGGTGATTTATTTGCTAGGCTGGCATGTTTTACTGCTAAGCTGCTTACCTCTCATAGCGGCTCAGGTTCTGCTTATTTCATGGTGGAAATGGAGTAGAACCAAAGTGCTGTCAAACCATTAAGCGCTTAATTGAGAGCTAATAGCTATTGGATTATGTTAGTGAACACAGCTAGCCGATTAAGCTTTTTAAAATACTGAATCTTGATTGGAAATGAATAGGCATTAAATCGCAAGATTGGGCGTTAGCATTGCGGTGTTTGTATCAGTAATTATTTGCGCTTTTACTGATTAATTACTGACTGATTGTATATTTTATGCTAGAAAGTGGGTCATATTAAGTGTGCCATTGTGATTGAAACAATAGATATTGCCTGATGTTGCTTCTACATGGACTCGGTTTTTCTAGATTTAAATAATTAAAAGTAAAGGGTAAGCATATGACCATAGGTGTTGGCGGTTCTACCGCAGAGCAGGAATTAGTAAAGTTAACTGACATGACTCAAGGTGTTGAGCCAATTAGTCGTGAAGAGTATCAAGCTCGTATCGCTAAGGCGCAAGCCATCATGAGTGAGCAGGGAATTGCTGCTATTTACCTCAATGCAGGCACTAACCTTTACTATTACACTGGTACTCGTTGGTATGCTAGCGAGCGTATGGTAGGTGCTATTCTTCCTGCAAAAGGTGACGTTGAATATATCGCTCCAGCATTTGAAGTTGATACGTTAAACGGTTACATGGTCATTGGCGGCAAGGTTAACACTTGGCAAGAAGATGAAAGCCCGTTTGCATTGTTCGGTAATGTACTGGCGAACATGGGGATTGATTCGGGTAATATCGGTATCGATGAGTCTGCTGCGTTCTTTATTTTTGATGGCGTGCGTCAAGCGCATCCACAGTATAACTATGTCAACGCTAAACCTGTTACTGCAGGTTGTCGTATGATTAAGTCGGCAGTTGAGCTTAGTCTTCTACAACGCGCTAAAGATATGACAATGGAAGTACATAAAGCGGTAGCGCGGATTTTGCATGAAGGCATCACTACTAGCGAAGTGGAAGCATTCATTAATGCGGCTCATATTAAAGTGGGTATTCCAGCAGGTTCATACTTCTGTATCGTGCTTTTTGGCGAAGACAGTGCTTATCCGCACGGCGTTAAGTCACCTAAAGCACTAGAGCTTAACGACACCGTATTGATAGATACAGGTTGCCAGCTGTTTGGCTATAACTCTGATATTACCCGTACTTACGTTTTTGGTGAGCCTAGCCCACGTCAACGTGAGTTATGGCAGTTTGAGCAAGACTCACAAATTGCAGGTTTTGAAGCGGCTCAGCTTGGCGCTACTTGTGCGAGTGTTGATCGCGCCGCCCGTGATGTGCTTGAAGCTGCTGGTTTTGGCCCGGGTTACGATGTGCCAGGTCTACCGCACCGTACTGGTCATGGCGTAGGTCTAGATATTCACGAATGGCCATACTTGGTATTGAACGATCATACGCCATTAGAAGTGGGTATGTGTTTCAGCAATGAACCTATGCTATGTGTACCGGGCGAGTTCGGTGTACGCCATGAAGATCACTTCTATATGAGTGAAAGTGGCCCAGTATGGTTCACTAAGCCAGCACATTCAATCGACGATCCATTTGGTTACGAAGCGTAATCCAAACGTAATCTAAGCGTATAGTCGCTTGCCTCGTTATCAGTAACGAGGCTGAATTAGATAAATGTTTGTTGCATACAACAAAAAAGCCCTAATGGTTATCCATTCGGGCTTTTTTTATAGGGCAAATAGCCAATTCGAGTTAGTCGATACTGATTAGCTCAACATCAAAAATTAGCGTCGAACCGCCAGCAATTTTGCCTGCACTGCGGTTTCCGTAAGCAAGCTCACTTGGAATAAAGAAACGCGCTTTTTCACCCACAACCATCAGCTGTACACCTTCGGTCCAGCCTTTAATTACGCGGTTAAGTGGGAATGCGATTGGCTCACCGCGCTCAACTGAGCTGTCAAATACACTGCCATCGATTAAGGTGCCATGATAATGCACTGTTACAGTGTCACTGGCTTTGGGATGTACAGTGCCAGTACCCGGCTCAAGCACTTGATACTGCAAGCCAGAAGCTGTGGTTGTTACGCCTTCTTTTAGCTTGTTTTCAGCTAAAAATGCACTGCCAATTTCGATATTCTCTTTGGCCGCTTTCTGGTTATTCATCGACGTAAAAAAGTAAAACACCACACATGCAATCACTACAGCAGCTAAAACCACTTTCATTTTGAAACACCTTGTTTTGATTTGACCGCACATCATAGCTAATTCCCAACAAGAGGTAAATTTACCTAGGGAGGATGACGTTAGATTAGAACGCTCCGTTTTGCATGGACCAATAGATTAAATACGTAAGAGCCAAGTTAACGCCGATGCTCATCCATAAAACAAGCTTAAATCGTCCTTTAGAAGATTTGTGTCTGAGCCACTGCTGAGCCAGTAATGCGCCGGGCCAGCCGCCGATTAAACTTAATAGATGTAGCTTAAATTCACTGACGCGCCAGCGATTTTTACGTGCGGAGCGCTTATCCCAACCATAGGCGATAAACGTCACTAGGCTTACAGAGATAAAGTAGATTAATAGCCAGAGTGGGACGTGTTGTTGTGAATAGGCGATGCTCAAGATACTGATAAAGCCTAGCGCGAGACCAATGTTGAATCGATTGTGTGCACTGGTTATTTTCCGGTTCGATTTTACCGCGCCGCCACTGAGTAATTGTGCTTGCTGCGCTCGCCACTTACCCTGCTTATCTTTAATTTTATGAAATTGGACTCGGTTTCCCGCTTGAGGTCGTAGGTTTTTATTGGCTAAAGCTGATATATGTAAAAATACTTGCTGCTTTTGCCCTGAGATTTGGATAAAACCAAAGCCCTTTGCATCATCCCAGCAGTCGATTGTTCCAAGTGTTATGGCCGCTTTCGTCATCGAGTTCTATCTGCTTCTATTTACAATCTGTTTTTGGGTCAGCTTGTGCTTTCAACTTACCAATTCGTCTTATGGTCAGTGAAGGCGTTTATTACTAGGCGTGTTAGCAAGACTCTTCGCTGCAGCACTCTTCTTGTAAAAACTGGATCAGGCCTTCCAAGCAATCAAACTGAGGAATGCAGTGTAGTACTCGGCCTTCACGATGTTGCTTAACTAAACCCGCAGACATCAAACTTGATAGGTGATGCGATAAGGTTGAATTGGGGATCTGTAAGCTTTCTTGCAAATGTCCAACAGGCAAGCCTTTATGGCCCGCTTTAACTAGGCATCGAAATAACGTAAGACGGGTAGGGTGGCCAAGCTCTTTTAAAGCCTTTGCTGCAATTTCGGTATCCATATGCTGACTCTCAATCAATAAATATGTTTCTATAATAATCGAAATGATAGCAGGAATACGCTGACCGACAAGTGATATTTTTATCCATCAGCGACTATGCTAGCTCTAACTAGATTTTTTTGGCGGTTTTTCAGAGATCCACAGCTTGATGGTTCCTTTGACAACAACGACTCCATCGGTGTCGTAAGCGTTGACTTCAACCAGCATATCACCGGGTACCCATTGTTCAGGCTTTACTTCGGCAACACAAGTGATATCACTGCCAGCCTTGGCGGTGTAATCGACACTCATGCCTTTAGGGATCCATCTTAAGTGATATGGAATAGACGCTTCAGCCATTACGCCCATGGCCATTTCAAGGCCATTACAAATAGCAATCACATGTAGAGTTTGAATATGATTGTGTACCGCTTTACGTTTTTTGATTAAGCACACACAGCGATTCACATTTAATTCACTAATGATGGGTTTTACTGTGGCGAAGTAGGGCGCCATGCGGCTCACCATAATAGAGAAAATCTTGTTACCAAAAGGCAAGCGGCTAACGCGATTGTATAGCGACATGACTTTAGTGGGCTTATTATTAGTATTGCTCATCTGCTGCTTGTCCTTTGGTGATCGACTGTTGTGAGTTTGTGGCTACTCAAACTTGAAACGATTATTAGTCTTATGACTGGTCGGATGAGGTTAACATTGAATTAACATCAATTGCTAGCAGCGATTATTTAGTGCGCAGAAAATTAAACTGCATTTCATTTCTTTTTAGAGGAAGTGGCACGTATAATTTCGGCCGATTAAAAACATCTCAGTAAATTAAGGAATAAAGTGAATTATTTAAAGACCTACCTCAAGGGGATGGCAATGGGCGCTGCAGATGTGGTCCCTGGTGTCTCTGGCGGTACGATTGCATTTATCGCAGGGATTTTAGACCCATTACTTGAAAGCATTAAGAAGATTAATCCGTCTTTATTTGGAGTCATTAAAGAAAAGGGCATTAAAGCGGCATTTATGCATATTAATGGTCCTTTTTTGGTGTGTGTGTTTGGTGGGATCTTGACCAGCATTTTTACCTTAGCCAAGTTAATCACTTATTTGCTCGACACTCACCCAATTCCTGTTTGGTCGTTCTTTTTTGGCCTGATTGTTATTTCAGTGATCCACATGCTCAAGCAAGTTAAAGGGTTCACTTTTGGTCGTTTGGCACTTTTCGCAATTGGTGTGGCTTTCGCTTGGGGCATTACCATGCTCAACCCAATAGCGCTTGAGATGACTTACTTAAATGTATTCTTAGGTGGCTGTATCGCGATTACAGCAATGATCTTACCGGGTATTTCTGGCAGCTTTATTTTGTTATTACTGGGCTTATATACCCCAGTAATCGGTGCGGTTAAGAATTTTGAGATCGGTATTATCGTCACTTTTGCCGCAGGTGCCGCTATCGGTATTTTATGTTTTAGCCATGTATTATCGGCATTGTTGCGTAAGTTCCATGATGCAACCTTGGTTTTTTTAATTGGTTTAATGCTGGGCACACTCGGTAAAATTTGGCCATGGAAAGAAGTGCTGACTTTTCGTGAAAACTCAAAAGGTGAAATGGTGCCACTTGATGAGCGTGTCTTGTCTCCTATGCAGTATGAGCAGATCACAGGGCAACCATCATTACTGTTATATGCCGTTATTGCTATGTGCGGCGGTATCCTCCTCGTATGGGGCTTAGAGAAGTTCGCTAATAAAACACGATAAGTTTTTGTTTGCTAATACATTGAAAAGTCAGTTTTTAACTGGCTTTTTTTATGCCTAAAATTCACTGGAAAGAGATAAGGTTTGGGATTAAATTAAAACTTGTACAAAAAAGTGATCCTTGTACAAGTATGCGGCGTAATGAAAAGTCTATAAGGGAGTACGACTATGAGCCAATTTAATCCAGATAAAATTCAAATCGGTATAAGTGCCTGCTTACTCGGCGAAAAAGTGCGTTTTGACGGCGGCCACAAAGCATCAAGTTATTGCCGAAAAGAGATCGCTGAACATTTCGATTATGTGCCAGTATGCCCAGAAATGGCCATAGGCATGGGAGCGCCTCGTAAATCAATTCGTCTTGAAAAAGACGGTGATATCATTTTTGTCAAAAGCGCTGACGGTTCAGTTGATGTTACCGACAAGCTCAATGAGTTTAGTGATAAAAAAGTCGCGCAGCTTGATTTCTTAGGGGGCTATATTTTATGTGCTAAGTCCCCAACCTGCGGTATGGAGCGGGTCACTGAATACAAGTATGGCACGAATAATGGTTGGAAGTCCGGCATTGGTGTTTATGCGAGAAAGTTGATGGAGCGCTACCCACTGCTTCCTGTTGAAGAGGAAGGGCGCTTGCACGACTTACCTATCCGCGAGAACTTCTTTACTCGTGTATATGCTTACCATGACTGGCACATGCTAAAAGCGTCAGGTTTGACTAAGAGCAATATCTTGGATTTTCACGCACGCTACAAATACATGTTGATGGCACATAATCCAAAACTTTATCGCGAGCTTGGGCCATTACTAGCGGATATGAGCGGCGATTTAGAAAAGATTGCCGACATCTACTTTACCGGCTTTATGCAGATCTTAAAGATTAAAGCGACCCGAAAAAACCACACCAGTGCGCTGCAACATATTCAAGGTTACTTTAAAAAGCATTTGTCGAGTGCGCAAAAATCAGAGCTTGCAGAGTCGATTTTAAAATACAACCAAGGCTTGCAACCTATCTTGGTGCCAATGACGCTGATCAACCACTATCTGCGTGAATTTCCAACTCCCTATATTGAGAACCAAGTGTATCTTAACCCACACCCTCAAGAGCTAAAACTACGTTATGCCTACTAGCCATAGGTTTGATTGTTAACGAGGAGTACAGCATGGAAAAGGTTGAGGGTGAAGCAATATGGTTAACCATAGGTGATGCAGCCCAGCGCACCGGGGTTAACCCGGTTACCTTGAGAGCGTGGCAAAGACGCTTTGGTTTAGTTGTGCCTAAGCGAACGCCCAAGGGACACAGGTTATACGGTGAATCTCATTTAGCCCAAATAGAAGAGATCCTGTTTTGGCTAAACCAAGGTGTAGCGATTAGCAAAGTGAAGCCACTGCTTAAAGCTTCGCAGACAAAAGCTGCAGCTAAGCCTTTAGCTAAGCAAGCGTTAACTGCTGAAGAGGAAAACCTTTGGTTAGATCATATTGAATACCTCAATCAATCTTGTCTCGATTTTAATGCCGCGGCGCTCAACGTAAAGCTTACTGAGCTATCTGGCCTATACCCGTTTTCAGTGCTAAAAAATGGCCTTTATTGGCCATGGCTAAATGGACTTGAAGGCTTACTACGTGATCGCCCCGATGCCGCTTGTATTGAAACTTGGGTGATTGATGAATTGTCTGCTCGTATCGCTAAAAGACGATTGGCTCAGCTGCAAGCAGACGCGCAACTGCCCTGCTTATTAGTTGAGTTACAGGGCGCTAAACCCATCAACTCATTGATTATGTCGTTAGAGTTATCGGCCTATCACGTCAACCATAACTTGGTAAAGGTTGCTAGTGTCAGTGAGCTGAACTTTATCGTGCAGCGTCTCAGCTGCAGCCAAGTCTTTGTGCTGCCGCAGCCACAAATGACGTCAACTGAAATCCAAGCGTTACAGGAGTTTATGACTAGTGCTGGCGCAAAAGTGCATCTGGTAGGGAGTTACGCCAAAGTGGTTAACCAAGCACTCGGCATGGCGCATTGCGATATGGCGCAACTGCTGGTGCACTGCGGTATCGGGGCTCCCAGCCAAACGCCATTCTCACCACAAATATTGTCTGACGTTGAGGCGGAAAAATAACATGAACAGTACTCACTCTATTAGCCGTCATGCACTTGTTTGGTTTAGGCATGATTTGCGCCTCGATGATAACCAAAGCCTAGTGGCTGCTTGCCAGTATGCTGCAGAGCATCAAGGTTTAGTGCGGGCGATATTCTTTGTTACCCCAGAGCAGTGGGCATTACATGATACTGCGCCGATTCAGTTAGACTTTATAGAAAGACAGGTTAATCAACTTGCTATAGAGCTGGCCGAGCTTGGGATCCCACTGGATATTTGCCACTCGGATAGCTTCGAGGCGATGCCTGCACAGCTGTCGCAATACGTTAACTATTGGCAGATCAGCAAAGTGTTTGCCACTAGCGAGCCAGAGTGTAATGAGCAGCGCCGAGATCATGCCGTTATTGGGGCTGGAGTCGATCTTGAGCTTAGCCAACAGCACTGTGTTTTAGCGCCCTTGTCTGTGCTTAACTTGGCGGGTGAAATGTATAAGGTGTTTACTCCTTTTGCTAAAAAATGGCGTGAGATTGCAAAGCAAGTTCCAATCCAAACTTTAGCACGCCCGGAGCCGATAGCTGCGCCATTACCATCACCAAAGTATGTTGAGTTTAATTGCGCTAAGTCTTGTAGCCACCATTGGCCTGTAGGTGAGCTGGCAGCCCAAGCCAAGCTGCGTCAATTTGCAAAAGATAAAGTGGCTGATTATCAAGCTAGTCGTGATTTTCCTGCCATTGACGGCACTAGTCAGCTCTCTGCTTATCTTGCTATTGGCATACTCAGTCCTCGCCAATGTATTCAAGTGCTTCTAAGCCATTCTCCTGACGCCATAGTGCATGATGACAGCCCTGGGCGCTGTTGGCTCAATGAGTTAGTTTGGCGAGAATTTTATCGTCACTTGCTGGTGGCATTTCCTAAGTTATCTAAAAGTGCCAACTTTAATGCCTTGGCCGACCAAATCAAATGGCGTAATAACAAACAAGAGTTCCAAGCTTGGTGTGAAGGCCGCACAGGTTATCCGTTAGTGGACGCTGCGATGCGGCAACTGAATCAAACTGGCTGGATGCACAATCGCCTACGTATGGTGACGGCGAGCTTTTTAACTAAGCACTTACTCGTCGATTGGCGTTGGGGTGAGCGTTATTTCAGACAAAAACTGATTGATGGTGATTTGGCGGCTAACAATGGTGGCTGGCAATGGTCCGCTGGAACGGGTTGCGATGCCCAGCCCTATTTTCGAGTATTTAATCCAATCTCACAGTGCGAAAAGTTTGATCCAACAGGCGCGTTTATCCGTACCTATTTACCAGAGCTTGAAAGTGTAGAATTGAAATTAATTCATAAGCTTAAAATACACTCTCAAGCACAACTTTTTGTTGATACGGACTATGCTTCTCCTATAGTTGACCATAAGTTTGCCAGAACGCGCGCCATAGCCGTTTTGTCTGCGATGAAAAAAGGAAGCGCCAAAGCTCTGCAAGTTAAAGCTCAACAAGTACGGCAAGTAGGTAGCGACAGTAGCGTGGATTTAGATAAGGAGATTTTCGGATGACAGCTAGCGCAGAACAACTAAATACAGATATGTCATCTTTGGGTGAGGCTCAAGCTGGTAATCGCTCATTACAAGACAAAGCGTTGCAAGCACAATTGCTGCAGGAAAAAGCACTTATTGATAGCTTTATCATTTTGTATCAGCAGCTTAATAAGGATAACTTGCACTTACTTGGGCAAGTTTACAGTGATGACATCGAATTTAGCGATCCGCTACATCATGTATCGGGCCTACCTGCACTGACCAATTATTTTGCTAACCTCTATCAGAATGTGGCTTCAATTGATTTCGACATCCATCAGGTTATTCATCAGCAGGGCGCTGCAAGCCTAAAGTGGACCATGGTATTTAGCCACTCTAAGTTAAATGCTGGCGCCGATATAACAGTTAATGGCGTGAGCATTCTTGGCTTAAACAGCAAAATTTATCAGCATCAGGACTTTTTCGACCTCGGCACTATGTTATACGAACATATTCCTTTGGTAGGAAGCTTGGTCAAGCTGGTTAAGGCAAAGGCCTCTCAATGAACGTCGTAAAACCAGAGCATAAGCCGCAACAAAGTGTGCTGATCACTGGCGCTAGCTCAGGTATAGGTATGCAATTAGCAAAAGATTATCAAGCCGAGGGCTGGCAGGTATTTGCTTGCGGTCGTAATCAGCACGCTCTATCGCAGCTTAAAGGTGCCGAGCTATTGGTATTCGATATTACCAATAATGATGAGGTTAAAGTACAAGCTGCTATCGTCAAATCAAAACTTTCTGCACCATTAGATTTAGTGATTTTAAACGCCGGAAGTTGTGAGTATATCAACGACGCAGTTAATTTTGACGGCGAACTGTTTGAGCGTGTTATTCGTACTAATTTGATTGCCATGGGGTATTGCTTAGCGGCTTTTACACCGCTTATCGCTAAAGGTGGTAGATTAGCATTGATGGGCTCTAGCGCTGTGTACCTGCCATTCCCTCGGGCTGAAGCTTATGGTGCCTCAAAGGCCGCGGTGCAGTATTTAGCATCGAGCTTAGCGATTGATTTAAAACCTCATGATATCGGTGTGAGCGTTATCTGCCCGGGTTTTGTTAAAACTCCTCTTACGGACAAAAATGATTTTTCCATGCCGATGCAGCAAACAAGCGAGCAGGCATCTATTGCGATTCGAAAAGGCTTGCACAAAGGCGTTCGAGAGATCCATTTCCCAAAGCGATTCACTCTGCTATTAAAGTTTATTTCGCTACTACCACGTGGCATTTGGGAGCGTTTAAGTAGCGCACCAGAGTCTGATGACACTAGTCTGATTGAAGATGGTACATTAGATTTACCAGCTAAAAGTAAGCTGCAAAGTAGCCAATCAAAAAGCAATCAGCAGCAAATTAAAGATAAAAAAGCCAACCCTAAAGAAAAGCAAAAGGTGAGCCCATGAATATCGTTGAAAATAGCAAACAGCGTAAAAGAATAGCGATTGTCGGTACCGGGATCTCAGGCTTAACTAGTGCGCATATTTTATCGCAAAAGCATGATGTGACGGTATTTGAAGCTAATGACTACATTGGTGGTCATACCGCAACGATTGATGTTGAGCTTGAGGGTAAACAGTATGCAATTGATAGCGGTTTTATTGTGTTTAATGACCGAACTTATCCTAGATTTGAGCAGCTTTTAGCAAGGCTTAATGTTAAGGCTTTACCGACAGAGATGAGTTTTAGTGTGCACAATGCAACAACGGGGCTTGAGTATAACGGCAATACTTTGTCTAGCCTGTTTGCGCAAAAGCGCAATATCTTAAGACCTAGGTTCTGGTTATTTATCCGTGAAATATTACGCTTCAATAAGTTCTGTAAGCAGGCTTTTGCTGCGGACAATTATCAATACCAAACCTTGGGCGAGCTGCTAGACACCGAGGGCTTTAGTGATTTCTTTAGTGAGCATTACATTCTGCCAATGGGCGCTGCCATTTGGTCATCAAGCATTGACGATATGCGCGCTTTCTCATTGCGCTTTTTTATCCAGTTTTTTGAAAATCATGGCTTACTCAATATTGCCGATAGGCCACAGTGGTATGTGCTTGAAGGCGGTTCACGCAGTTATATTCCCGACTTAATCGCCCCTTTTAAAGACTCAATTCATTTAAACAGCCCAGTAACCGCCATTAAACGTGCTATTGGTGATGAGCGCAATGGCTGTGTGCAATTACAGATAAATAACGGTGAGTGGCAAGAGTTTGATGAAGTCGTTTTAGCTTGTCATAGCGACCAAGCGCTGGCGATGTTAGACGATGCAACAGCTGATGAGCAGCAAGTGCTTAGTAAGCTTGCCTATCAAAATAATGAAGTGGTGCTTCATACCGATCAAAGCTTAATGCCAAAACGAAAAGCAGCTTGGGCGAGCTGGAACTATCGCTTAGATGGCGATACTCAGCGACAAGCCTCAGTGACTTATAACATGAACATCTTGCAGCGTTTACCTGCTGGTACGCCAACATTTTGTGTGACGCTAAATCAATCTGAGTTGATCTCACCCGACAAGATATTACGTACATTTAATTATGCACATCCGGTTTTTAATGAACAAAGCCTGCAAGCTCAGTCGCAAAGGCAATTAATCTCAGGCGTTAACCACACCCATTTTGCTGGCGCCTACTGGTATAACGGCTTTCATGAAGATGGTGTGCACAGTGCATTTGATGTGTGTGAAGCCTTTGGAATGCGTTTATGACACAAGCATCGTTAAAAGCTGTGCCATTTGTTAGCGGTGTTTACTGCGGTAAGGTGATGCATCGCCGCTATAGCCCCTCTGAGCACAGTTTTGATTACCAAATGGCAATGCTGGGCATAGATCTTGATGAACTGGAACGATTAGAAGAGGTTAGTTGGGTATTTTCGTCAAAGGGCTTTGCACCATTGCGATTTGAGCAAAAAGATTATTTAGCAAATTGTGGCGAACAACAGCAAGATTTAAAAACAAAAGTATTAAATAAAGTGACTGATTTAGGCGCTGAGGCAGGCTGCAATCGGGTGGTATTTGTTGGTCAAGTTAGGCATTTCGGCATCTATTTTAGCCCAATAAATTGCTTTTTTTGTTATCAGGGTGACCAGCCAAAGTATTTGTTAGCTGAGGTAAGTAATACACCTTGGAATCAACGTCACTATTACTTGGTCAATCTTGAGCATACTCAGCCAACCGACAAAGCGTTTCATGTTTCGCCTTTTATGGATCTCGATATGAAATACATTTGGCGAGTGAAAGCCCCGAGCAGCGAAGTGAGAGTTGGTATTGAAAATCGCAATACACAAAAGTTATTTGATGCCAATTTATGTTTGTTTAAACGTGAGATGAGCGGCAAAAGTTTGCAATCAATGCTGATTAGTTTTCCTTTTATGACCCTTAAAATCGTACAAGGAATTTATTGGCAAGCACTTAAATTATTTATAAAACGTGTGCCTTTTGTTGGGCATCCCGGTAAGCCAGCGGAGAAATGATAATGGAAAATATAACCACTAAAAATAATCTGGCCACTGAGCGTCTACCTGACAGTTTGGCGAGAAAGTTGTTACTCAGTGCGCTTCCAGGACTAGCCGAAGGCCATCTAAGCCTAATTGATGGCGATAAAAGCTATGAATTTGGCGCAAAAGAGTCTGATTTACACGCCACGATTATTGTTAATAACCCACGTTTTTACCGACAAATACTTTTATCGGGCTCGATCGGTGCGGGAGAAGCTTATATTCAAGCCCATTGGACAAGCCCTGATTTAACTAAAGTGGTACAGCTATTTGCACGTAACTTGCCGTTGTTAGACAAGCTGGAGCAAAAGCTGTCGTGGTTGACCGCGCCTTTTAGCCGCATAACTCATCTGTTTAACCGTAATACTCAGCAAGGCTCTAAGCGCAATATCTTGGCGCACTATGATCTGGGTAATGAAATGTACCAGCAGTTTTTAGATAAACAGATGTTGTATTCAAGCGCGCTTTATCCACACAGCGATGCGTCTCTTGATGAAGCCCAGCAACACAAATTAAAAACCATTTGTGAACGTCTAGATTTAACTCCTGGGCAAACTCTATTGGAGGTGGGAACGGGTTGGGGAGCGTTAGCTATTTACGCTGCCAAACATTATGGCGTTAAGGTGACTACTACCACGATTTCTGATGCGCAATATGAATATGCGGTTGCTCGGGTTGCAGAAGAAGGGCTGCAAGATTCAGTGACCTTACTTAAAGATGACTACCGAATACTAACTGGTGAATATGACCGTGTGGTATCGATTGAAATGATTGAAGCGGTAGGGCACGAATACCTGCCTGGTTTTTTCAAAAAACTCCAGCATCTGCTTAAGTCTAATGGCCGCTTATTGATCCAAGCTATCACTATTGCCGATCAACGATACGACAGTTACCGTAAAGGGGCTGACTTTATCCAGCGTTATATCTTCCCCGGCGGTTGTTTACCTTCGGTAACCCGTATGACGAACGAGCTTACCAAGCATACCGATTTTGTCACTTTCTCGGTTGATGATATGGGGCTAGATTACGCTAAAACCCTCAAAGATTGGCACGATAACTTTGACGCTGCGCTACCTCAGATAAAAGCGCTGGGTTACGGTGATGACTTTATTCGTATGTGGAAGTTTTACTTGAGCTACTGTGAGGGAGGATTTCTAGAAAGAACCACCAGTACCGTGCATTTAGTGGCAGTGCGCCCACGATATCGCTTGCTGCCCAATAGCTAGTAGTGAGTGAACTGTGATTTCTGGAGGTAGCATGATGCCGAGCCGCATAATTCAGTTTGCGCAGCAGCATTTAGTAGTACTCAATCTGCTAATGTTTCAAGTGGTTTGGTGGTTATCTATCTTGTATCTAAACTCATCATTGTGGCTGACCATCCCGCTATTATTGGTGCATTTTTCATTGTCTAGCGCTGTGCGTAAAGATTTTGGCTTGATGCTTAAAATCGCTATATTTGGGTTTGCCTTCGACAATGCCTTAATGTTTGCGGGGGTATTTCAATTTCAGCAGTTCCCTTTTTGGCTGTTATTGATATGGTGCCACTTTGCTATCTCATTACGCTATAGCTTAGGCTTTACCCAAAAATTATCATGGCAACTGAATGCTTTACTTGGCGGGGTCTTTGGCTGTTTAAGCTATCTCGCTGGTGCGCGCTTTGAGGCGGTGGTTTTGCCATTCGAAGTATTTTATAGCGCATTGATCCTGTTTTTTGTTTGGCTCGTAATGTTTCCTATGTTTGTTAATGTCACCCGAACTCAGTAAATAATTCGTTGAGGTGACAGGCATAGGAAGGTCGTCATGTTTACCCAATCTGTTTGTCGCCGCATAAAACCAAATGAGCTAAAGCCAAAAGCGCTAAAGTTTAACTTACCAGCGTTTAAAATTGGCATGTTAACCCTAGCCCTGCTGTGTGTTAGTCAGTCTTATGCGCAATCTAAAGCTGAAGTTGTACCAGAACAAATCCATAATCAAGGAGCGGTTGAATCGACTTACCTGACTCATTCAACCCAAATAGCATCACTGCAAAGTCAGCGTACGCAAACAGCTGCTTTAACTCAAAATACTAACTCCTCTGTAGAGCCTGATTTCGACTCATTTAAAGAGGTCGGCCGCGGTGAAATGCAGTGGTGGTGGTTTGCACTTTATCGTGCCAAATTACTCACGCTAGATGGTGATTATAGTCAAGGTGAGGTGCCGCTGGTGTTAGATATCGAATATTACCAAGATATTCCAAGCAAGCGCTTAGTCGAAGCGACCTTAGATCAATGGCAGCATCTAGGCGTGAGTGAACAAAACCAACAAAAATGGTTAGCTGCCATCAAGTCTATTTGGCCTGATGTGAATGAGGGCGATAAGCTGACTTTACGCGTACAAGCCTCTGGTGTTAGCCAGTTTTACTTTAATGGTGAGCCGTTAGCGGGGCAGATGCCCGAGGGATTTAGTGACGATTTTTTAGCAATTTGGCTATCTGAATCAACCAGCCGCCCCGAGCTAAGAAAACAACTTTTAGGAGAGCTTGCATGCGACTGTTAAGTAAAGCTAAATACGCCATAGCTGCAATTATTTTATTGTTGCTAACGGCCTGCTCAAGTTCCGATATAAATGATTACCAAGGTACGACTCCAAATCTTGATTTAAAGCAGTTCTTTGATGGCAAACTTACCGCTCATGGCACAGTTCAGGATTACAGCGGCAAGGTCACTAGGCGATTTACTGTTGAGATGCTGGCGAGCTGGCAAGGTAATCAAGGCGAAATCAAAGAGTGGTTTGTCTATGATGACGGAGAAAAGCAGATCAGAATTTGGAACATCACAGATCTTGGTAACGGAAAATACTCAGGTACCGCCAATGATATTTTAGGCGAAGCCGAGGGGCAGGCTGTCGGCATGGCGCTGCAATGGAAATATGAAATGTTGTTACCCGTTGATGATAGCGAGTACCAGGTAACCTTTGATGACTGGATGTTTCTAGTCGATGAAAACACCATTATCAATCGCAGCGACATTAACAAGTTCGGCATCACCATGGCTGAAGTGACCTTGGTGATATCTAAAGTTGAATAGTGGCGCGCTCAAATGAGGTGTTTCTAAAATGAGTCAGTTCAAAGCCTTATTAGGCCTTGAACTGAAAAGTCGTTACAGTGATTACGATGCTTTACGGCTGTTATCAACCTTCTTCTTATCGTAATACTCAAATGGGAATACATTTCGAATGCGCTGTGTCAGAGCATCACTGACATTAGCCGAAATATGAAGGCGTACCCCATTTAGTTTTTCAGCTCTAACCGTACAAGTTAATTTATCTGACTTAGCAATCGCACGGCAGTCTTTGGCAAACTTCTCAGGGATCTTACCCTTGTGGGATGTGAGTCGGCCATCTTTAAAATGCATCTCAAATATAGTCAGGCCCTTCTTGCCACTAAATATCAGTTTGTAGATGATAAAAACGGCGATGGCGATAAAAATAATTTTAAGTAGGGTTGGGGTCATGCGCTTTCCTTTTCTTTCTGTTAACGACCTATAGCTAAGATACGCCTGCTCAAAGCAATTTTAAAGTGCGCCATGCCGCAGAATCGCTAGATTTGTAATTTGTGCTAGATTGAATAGGGAGTGAATAAGGAGTGAGCTGGGAGTGAATGCTAGCCAAAGGACTTATCGGCTTATAAAACAAGTTAAGGATAACACCATGAAAATATCAAATTTTGACCGCTGGCTTGAGCTCTGTGAGCAACAAGCACAACTTATCGAACAACTCTCGGATATTTTCCCTGAACGTCGCGAACAGCATAAAAACTTAAGCGGCCGTTGGCGCCAAGTTGCTGAACATTTGAGTCATGAGGAGTTTCAACGCATGACTAATGAATAGTTTCAACGCATGACTCAATTGAAGTAACGCTATGAAGCAAAGTTAATGAATGAAAAAAACCGCCAGAAGGCGGTTTTTTATTGGCAAGAAAACTGTCTAGGCCAGTATCACTTGCTTAGCATCTACTGAGTAACGTTTAATATTTAGCTTAAAAAGCATAGCTTACGGTCGCAAGCACAGTGCCATCATTTCTCCATGGCTCTTTCGAGTCGATGATATTATCATCGCTTAAGTTAGTATCTAACCAAGCTAGAGACAGGCCTACACCGCCAAGTTCAGTAGAGATCCCGATAGAGTAATCGACATAGTCCTCACCCCAATCGTAATCGGCACCGTCACCGTAGCTATAGCCCGCATGTGCATCGATGCTCCAGTTCTCGAAGATCTCATAGGAGTAGTTAAGCTCGGTGTAGTTCAGCGAAACATCTGCATTGGCGTAGTCATTTGTGTACCACTGTGCAAGGTGGAAACCACCATAGTAAAGACCCACATTGGCTTCTAAATAACCGGTATTTTCATCTTGCCCTGGATAGGTGTAGTAGGTCAGCGTAACGTCATATTCCCACTCTTCATCGGCGCCAAATGCTCCCCAATAACCCGCATAAACATCAATCTCTACATCGGCATCATAACTATCTTTATCTACATTACTGGCCCAAGCACCAAAGAAAAGACCATTTTCCATGCTGTAATCTAAGCCACCTTGAACAGCAAAGTCGCCTGCTGTTTGTGATACACCGCGGAAGCGGTAATCGTTAGTGGCACTTATCTCACCAGAGAACTCCGCTTGAGCAAGAGGGGCAAATAGCGCTGTAGAAAGTGATAGACCGACAACCTGGGCAATCCGTTTTTTATTGAGTTTTTTATACACGGTAGTTTCTCCATTTTACTATGTTGACTGAGATGCTTTATTTTAAGTGTTATACCAACCCCTTACGGGAGTTTGGTGCTAAGCATCTTTTGGTTTTGCCAAACAGCAGCTGATTGCTACGACCTCATGGCTGATAAGTAACTTCCTAACGCTTACTGCGCGTTCGCTTCGAAAATTACATATACCTTACGGCAGTTATCTAGCACCTCCCAGGTGCCTTCAAACCCTGCTGGAATGACAAACCTGTCACCCGTTTTCACCGTTATGCTGTGACCATTGTTATCGGTGACTTTGCTTGATCCCGATAAAATCTCACAATATTCATGTTCGCTATAGGCAACCTTCCAACTGCCTACATCGCCTTGCCAAACACCAGCGTGGAACTGTTCGCAATCGCTTGAGTAGTGGTTTTGCAACTCTTGTGCTGGATCACCAGCTAGCACTTTTTCAGCTTCGAGTTTGTATCGCTCGATAGCAGTGTTGAGCTTGGCAAAGTTCAGGATTGAATCTATGTGTTGAATCATTAGTGCTTCCATTTCACTGTTTAGTTAGCGCTAGTAAAGCTAAACGAAAAAAGCGCGGTCTAGCCGCGCCTTATAAAATTTACTTCATTGTTGGCATTACAAACTCGGCCTTAGTGCCAGCCGCATTGTTATTACTCGATTGCGGCCAACGAGCGGTAATCGCCTTACGTTTGGTATAGAAACGCACGCCATCAGGGCCGTGCATATGCAGTGGACCAAACAGTGAACGCTTCCAGCCGCCAAAGCTATGAAATGCCATAGGCACAGGGATTGGCACATTCACGCCTACCATGCCCACTTGTACGTTGTGGCAGAAATGGCGTGCAGCCTCACCACTTTGGGTAAAGATGGCGGTGCCATTACCAAATTCATGATCGTTAATAAGTTGCAACGCTTCGCTGTAATCTTTTACCCGCACGATAGCGAGCACCGGGCCGAAGATCTCTTCTTTGTAGATAGTCATCTCTGGAGTTACATGGTCAAACAGGCAGCCACCTAAGAAGTAACCTTGCTCATGATCGGTAACAGAGAGTTGTCGGCCATCGGCAAGTAGCTGCGCTCCTTCTGCTACGCCAGTTTCAACATAATTACTGACTTTTTCTAGATGCTGAGCCGAGATAAGTGGTCCCATATCCATTTCTGGAGTGACGCCATTACCCACTTTAAGCGCCTTGATTTGTGGCAGCAGTTTTTCAACTAATGCATCACCAGACTCACCAACGGCTAATACTACCGATATCGCCATACAGCGTTCGCCAGCACTACCGTACGCTGCGCCCATTAAGGCACCAACGGCTTGATCAAGATCGGCATCTGGCATCAATAACATATGATTCTTCGCGCCGCCCAGCGCCTGTACTCGTTTGCCATGAGCCGATGCGGTTGAATAGATGTACTCGGCAATTGGGGTTGAACCGACAAAGCTCACCGCCTGTACATCTTTGTGTGTCAGTAGCGTATCAACGGCTTCTTTGTCACCGTTAACCACGTTAAATACGCCCTTTGGCAAGCCTGCTTCAGTGAGTAGCTCTGCCATACGCATAACTGAGCTTGGATCTTTTTCCGATGGCTTCATGATGAAGCTGTTACCGCAGGCAATCGCAATTGGGAACATCCACATAGGCACCATTACTGGGAAGTTAAACGGTGCAATACCTGCAACAACACCTAAAGACTGGTTAAGAGTCCAAGCATCGACGCCGCCACCGACCTGCTCGGTATGTTCGCCTTTTAGTAGATGGGGAATACCACAGGCAAACTCGACAACTTCAAGGCCGCGAATGATTTCGCCTTTTGCATCGTCAAGTACTTTGCCGTGCTCACGGGTGATAAGCTCTGCAAGCTCATCAATATTGGCTTCAACCAAAGCTTTAAACTTAAACAGTACGCGAGAGCGGTTAAGCGGTGTGACTTTAGACCATGATTCGTGGGCCTTCTTAGCCAGTTCAATCACGCCTGCGACTTCTGCTGCACTGGCAAGAGAGACTGTGCCACGCTGCTCGCCTGTAGCGGGTTCGAAAAAAGCTTGAGTACGCTGGCTTGGTGCCGAGTGGCCGCCGTTAATGTAATGGTTAATGTTGTGCATAACGCAAAATCCTAATTATCACTGCCCAAAAGGCAGTCATTTGTGTTTATAAGTAATGGTTTTGCCTATTGCATCAATGCCGCTATCGCGGGGGGAAGTGCAATAGGTACAGAGATTAACCGACAGCTTTAATCGCATCGCTAAGGGTATTAACGATCTGATCAATCTGTTGTTTGTCGACAATTAACGGTGGCGAGATTGCGATAATATCGCCGGTAGCGCGGACTAAGGTACCGGCTTCGAAGCAGTGTTCGAATATACCGAAGCCACGTTTACCCACGCCTTTTTCGCTAGGTGAAAATTGAATACCGCCAACAAGACCTGTGTTGCGAATATCAATCACATTCGGCAAGCCTTTAAGGCTATGCACCGCATCTTCGAAGTAACCTTCAAGCTCTTTAGTGCGCTCAAATAGTTTTTCATTATCATAGATGTTGAGAGTGGCAATTGCCGCCGCTGCAGCAACTGGATGACCCGAATAGGTATAACCGTGAAACAGCTCAATAGCATTTTCAGGTCCTTGCATACAGGTATCATAGATATTGTCATCGACCAGCACGGCTCCCATTGGGATTGCGCCATTATTAAGGGCCTTTGCGGTGGTGATCATATCGGGAACTACGCCCCAACGTTGGCTAGCAAATGCGTCGCCGACACGGCCAAATGCGGTAATGACTTCATCAAAGATCAGTAAAATGCCGTGTTTTGTGGTGATCTCACGTAGCTTTTGTAAATAACCTTCTGGTGGCAAGATAACCCCAGCTGAGCCTGACATTGGCTCGACTATCACCGCCGCGATGTTTTCTGCACCGTGCAGGGCAACTAGCTGCTCAAGCACTTCGGCTTTTTCTGCACCGGTTTTAGGCATGCCACGACAAAAGGCATTGCCTTTCATATCTAATGTATGAGGTAGGTGGTCTACACCTTGCAGTAATTGCTGGTTAAATGTCTTGCGGTTATTACCAATACCGCCAACAGAAATACCGCCAAAGCCCACACCGTGATAACCAAGCTCACGACCAATAAAACGGGTGCGAGTTGCTTCACCATTCGCGCGGTGATAAGTCAGTGCAATCTTTAGTGCACTGTCGACTGATTCTGAGCCTGAGTTAGTAAAAAAGGCTTTGTTGAGGCCCTTAGGGCTGATTTGAGCTAAGCGTTCAGCGAGCTCAAATGCTAAAGGGTGACCCATCTGAAAAGAGGGAGCGTAGTCCATTTCGTGGATCTGTTTACTGACCGCTTCGGAGATCTCTTTACGTCCGTGTCCGGCGTTACAGCACCACAAACCTGCTGTACCGTCTAATATGGGGCGACCTGCGACATCTTTATAGTACATACCTTCGGCATGGGCGAGCATTCTAGGGCTCGACTTAAACTGCCTATTTGCCGTAAACGGCATCCAGTAATGTTCTAATGACTGCGCATCGCTTTGATTGTGCATCTGTGGATCTGCCATATCATCTACCTTGATTCAGTTTAATTATTGTTTTTATCTGTTGCTTTTTTAGGCAAGCGGTCGATATATTCCATGCTATGTCAGAAATAATGAACATGAAAGCTTTTTGTGCATTTATTTGTAGCAAAAATGAAGTTTTTGTAAAATATATTGAAATTATGATGCTAAAGGGCGTAATCTTTAGCCACACCTTTTTGTGCTAACTCGCCTATCATGGCGGCTTGAGCACATTAACCGTCATTCTAATTATTATATTCAGTGTTAAGAGGTCATCATGAGCACACCAGAAAGCCGCAGTCAGTGGCAAGCGTTAGCAGATTCTATGTCGATAAACGGCTCCGCCTTTATTGCGGGCGAGTACCTCGATGCACAGTCGAAGCAAACCTTTGACTGTATCAGCCCGATTGATGGCAAGCTGTTGGCTAAAGTCGCCAGTTGTGACGAGGCTGATGCCAATATTGCGGTTCAAAATGCTAAAGAAACTTTTGCAAGTGGTGTGTGGGCAAATCTTGCGCCGGTTAAGCGTAAGCAAGTGATGATACGTTTTGCTGACTTGCTGGATCAAAATGCCGACGAGCTAGCCTTACTAGAAACCTTAGATATGGGTAAACCTATCCAATACGCTAAGGCGGTGGATGTGGCAGGTGCTGCTCGGGCTATTCGTTGGTCCGGTGAGGCGATTGATAAAATTTACGATGAGATAGCGCCGACCGCGCATAATGAAATAGGCATGATCACCCGTGAAGCTGTAGGCGTGGTTGCGGCGATAGTGCCGTGGAACTTCCCTATGCTAATGGCATGCTGGAAGCTAGGGCCTGCACTCGCTACGGGTAACAGCGTGGTACTTAAACCTTCAGAGAAATCTCCGTTAACAGCGATTCGTATGGCGCAAATTGCCATCGAAGCGGGCATTCCAAGCGGCGTGTTAAATGTGCTGCCAGGATTTGGTCATACTGTGGGTAAGGCGTTAGCGCTGCATATGGATGTCGATACCTTGGTTTTTACCGGTTCGACTAAGATAGCCAAGCAGTTGATGATTTACGCGGGCGAGTCAAACATGAAGCGCGTCTGGTTAGAGGCGGGTGGTAAGAGCCCGAATATTATCTTTAATGATGCGCCAGATCTGAAAAAAGCCGCCGAGGCTGCTGCCTGTGCCATCGCCTTTAACCAAGGTGAAGTCTGCACAGCTGGCTCTCGTCTACTGGTTGAATCTGGTGTTAAAGATGAGCTTATTGCCTTGATAGCCGAGGAGCTTAAGGGCTGGACGCCGGGGCATCCGCTTGATCCTAATACCACTTCTGGTGCCGTTGTTGATAAGCAACAGCTAGATAATGTGCTTGGCTATATACAGTCGGGGATCGATGACGGTGCCACCTTAAATCATGGTGGCTCGCAAGTGATGCAAGACACTGGCGGCGTGTATATCGAGCCGACTATTTTTTCTGATGTAGACAATAAGATGACCATCGCCAAAGAAGAGATATTTGGCCCTGTGTTATCTGTCATTACTTTCGATGGTATGCAGCAGGCGATTGAGATTGCTAACGATACTATCTATGGCTTAGCTGCTGGAGTATGGACATCGGATATCAATAAAGCTCATAAGACAGCTAAGGCACTTCGTAGCGGCATGGTGTGGATTAATCATTATGATGGCGGCGATATGACGGCACCATTTGGCGGTTACAAGCAGTCGGGTAATGGCCGAGATAAGTCGCTACATGCGTTTGATAAATACACCGAAATTAAGGCCACTTGGTTAGTGCTTGAGTAATCTTATGACAGAGTGAATGCTGACGGCTTGAGTTTACAAGCCTACAGTCACTTTTTGGCAAGCTCGATCATAACTCATTGAAATATTCTAAGCCCCCTAGTGCAGACTAGGGGGCTTTTTGTTGTTTGAGACGTTGTTAGAAGGTGGACTATTTCAGCATTTTGAGCGAATTAATCTTGACCCGTCTAATGCTTCATAGTTTATCGTATACATAAATTTTGAGAGGAAAATCCCATGTATCGTATTTCTGAGTTGGCAGATAAAGTCGGCTTAAGCCGCTCGACCTTACTGTATTACGAGAAGCTGGGATTAATTTCGGCGAAGCGCCAAGCCAATGGTTATCGTAGTTACTCTGAACAGGACTTTCAGAAACTGAAGTTATTGCAGCAGCTACAGGCGGGTGGATTGACTCTAAAAGAGTGTCAGGCTTGCTTAGAAAGTCGCGTCGACAGAGAGTTGTTACTGCAACGCCTAAAGGTATTAGATGATGAGATCGCCCAGAAAAACCAGGCCAGAGAGTTGCTCAGTGCAATGCTTGGTATGGGCTCGATGAGGGAGTGGCATCAAGCGACAGAAAAACAGGCTCCTGAGGCGCATCTACAGTGGTTGATCAAGCAGGGCTTCAATGAAAAGCAGGCGCTAAGATTAAAGTGGTTATCAAAAGATATGAATGAACATGAGCAGTATATGGCAGATTTTGAGCTGATCTTTGATGGATTAACGAGATTAGGTCCAGGTGCAGAAACTGACTCATTAACAGCACTAAAGGCAGTTTTACTTAACAGTGATGCGCTCAAGGCTGGTTTATTAAATACAGAGTCGCTCAAGGCTGGTTTATTAAATACAGAATCGCTCAAGGCTGCTTCGCTTAACTCGGGTGAACTGCTAGAGATAGGTTGTGGCAAAGGCGTGGCGACTCGGGTGTTGGCTCAGTATTCTGATTTTGTTATCACTGCACTGGATAATGACCAGTCTAATTTGGACGCCTTGCAACAGAGCTTGCAGCCATTAACACTAACTCAAAAAGTGAAAATCGTCTGTGCAAGCATGATTGAGTTGCCGTTTGCGTTACATCAGTTTGATGTTATCTGGTGTGAGGGTAGTGCTTATATCATGGGGGCTGAACAAGCCTTAAAAGATTGGAAGCGATTTATTAAACCTCAAGGCTATTTAGTATTGAGTGATCTAGTCTGGAGCACGAATGATCCTAGCAATGAATTACGCTCTTTTTGGCAGCAAGAGTACCCTGATATGGTTAGTGTCGAGCAGCGTATCAAACAAGCTAAACAGGCGGGTTATGAGCTAATTGATAGCTTTCCACTGAGTGAACAAGCGTGGAATGGCTATTACCAACCGCTTCAAGCTCGCATCTATGAACTCGAGCCGATTATGCGAAATTCAAAGGCATTAGCTGATGTAAACAGAGAGCTAGAAATAGCTGCGAAAAGGCTAGGGCAGTTTGACTATCAGATGTTCGTCCTAAAAAGGTGTAGTGACTAAAGACATATATTTTTCAGTTTCGATGACAAGCTTTAGATTAGTAGTTTTTGATAAATAAGACGGTTAGGTAAATAGATATGAATTTTTCATTGTACGACACAAATAATATTGAAGAGATCTCAGGGCTTTTCAATGAAACGTTTTCTGCTTCAGAAGGCGCAGATGAAGGTAAGGTCATTGGTGAGTTAACCACAGAGCTAATGAAGACTACAGATTGTGATGAATTGTATATTTTTGTGGCGACAGAGGGCGATAAGCTAGCGGGTAGCATCATGTTTTCAAGGTTAACCTTTGAAACTCGTATAGATGCCTTCATCTTGTCGCCTGTAGCGGTTCACCCAAGTTTTCAGCGTCAGGGCGTAGGTCAGAAGTTAATTCAATTTGGTTTAGACACGTTAAGAAGTAAAGGTATAGAGTTGGTGTTTACCTATGGCGATCCAAACTACTATTCCAAAGTGGGCTTTCAACTTGTTAGCGAAGACTTGGTTAAGGCACCTCAGCCTTTGACTTACCCAGAAGGTTGGATAGCTCAATCGCTAAAGGGCGAACAACTACAGGCTATTAACGGTAGCTGTCGCTGTGTGGCAGCCTTAAATAAAGCTGAGTATTGGTAATAGTATTAAAGGTATAGTTCCGTTATTAATTATTAATTCTCTTCAGTAATGCTTAAAGTTTTAACTCTATCGCGAATCGCTTAATAGAAAGCAGATATTATTTGTGCCAGTAAATTATTCGCGAGCCACACCCCATGAGTCATGAGCATTTCAAAGGGCAGTTTGAAGTTGAGTTAAAGTACCGCTTGGCTTCTAAGCCAGCTTTCCTAGCTGTACTTAATTCGATAGTTCACCAAGTGATGTTTGAAGATAATATTGAGTCAGATAGCTACTTTGACACTAAAGAACAGACACTTTTATCCCAGAATAAAAGTGTCTGTATACGAGAGTGTGAGCCTGCTGGAATTAAGCTATGGATAGTAAAAGGTCCTGAAGCCGATCGCTGTGAAGCCACCAATATTACCGATGCCAATAATGCTAGAAGTATGCTTAAAAACATGGGTTATGAAGTGAGCTTAGAGATGAAGAAACAGCGTAGCATCTACTTTGTCGGTAAGTTTCATATCACTGTGGACCATCTTGCAGGGTTAGGTGATTTTGCTGAATTTGCCATCATGACCGATGATGAAACTATGTTAGATGCTTATCGTACAGAGCTTGTGAGCTTAGCGGCTCAGTTTGGGCTATCAGAGAAGCAACTTGAGCATAGATCGTATCGCAGTTTGCAGGCAGCAAAGTAGAAGTCCGTTTCTCGTTATAAAGTAAGTATCCAGGTGGTAAAAATCTGAAAATTAACGGTATATTGCGCTGTGGTATTTAGCTGGTATGAGTGATTTTGCTGAGTTTTTCTTCATGACCGATGATGAAACTATCTTAGATACCTATCGTACAAAGCTTGTGAGCTTAGCGGCTCAGTTTGGGCTATCAGAGAAGCAACTTGAACATAGGTCGTATCGTAGTTTGCAGGCAGGAAAGTAGAAGTAAGTTTCTAGTTATAAAGTCAGTTTCTCCCAATAAAGTCAATTATAGAGGCGCTAAAAATGAAAACGATCGGCATGTTAGGTGGTATGAGTTGGGAGTCTACGGCGAGTTATTACAAGGCCGTTAATGAAGGTGTAAAGGCAAGGCTCGGTGGTCTGCACTCCGCAAAAGTGAGTCTCTACAGTGTTGATTTCGCAGAAATTGAAAAGTTACAGCATGCTGGTAAGTGGCAAGAGACTGCCAATATCTTGTCTGATGCGGCTAAAAATGTTGCAGCGGGGGGGGCCGATTTTCTATTAATTTGCACGAATACCATGCATAAAGTGGCTGATGAGATCCAGGCTCTGCTTCCAATTCCCATCTTACATATTGCCGATGCAACGGCGGCAAAGCTGGTAGCTAATGGGGTGACTAAGGTCGGCCTGTTAGGGACTCGTTTTACCATGGAACAAGATTTCTATAAAAGCCGTCTAATAAACCAGTTTGGTATAGATGTGATAGTTCCAAATGAAGAGGAGCGCAATGTTGTGCATCAGGTTATTTATGAGGAATTATGCCGAGGGGTAATTAACGCTAATTCAAAGCAGCAATATCTGGATATCGTTGATAATTTGTATGCCCAAGGAGCCCAAGCGGTCATTCTAGGTTGTACCGAGATTGCATTATTGATTAGCCAACAAGATACCCAAGTGCCTCTCTACGATACAACAGCTATCCATTGTGAGTCTGCAGTCGATATGGCATTAAGTTAAGACGTTACCCAGAGGTAATACGATGACTTCGACAGGTTAGAAGAGGCCATGAAAGACCTGAAGAATACGAAGAAAAGCTAACCTTATATTTTCTTTTCTTCGTGTCCTCAGTGTAGTGAACAGAGTGAACACTTCGTGGTTTATCGCTTTTAAAACGCTGTTAAAAAATATCTTTAAACCTATGGTACAGCATTCCCATCGCGAGTAGGGGCGAGCGCAGGTGCGGGCCGCCAGGGAAAGTCATATGGGGGACTTTGGCAAACACGTCAAAACGTTCGGCTTGAGTCGTAATCGCCTCGGCGATTAGCTTTGCTGCCATATGGGTGGCATTAACGCCATGGCCTGCATAAGCTTGGGCATAAAAGATATTCTTGGCATCGGGCAGACGACCTATTTGCGGTAAACGGTTAGCTCCGATGCCCATCATTCCGCCCCATTCATAATCGATACGCACGCCTTTTAGCTGTGGAAACACCTTCTCAAGGTTAGGTCTGAGGGCGGCTTCAATGTCTTTAGGATCTTTTCCTGAGTAGGTACATAGGCCACCAAATAGTAGACGATTATCTTCCGAGAGGTGGTAATAATCTAGGTCGACTCTTAAGTCGGCAAAGGCCATATTTTTAGGAATGATAGCATCGCATTGCTCTTGGGTTAGCGGCTCGGTAGCTAAAATATAGGTGCCTGCGGGTAATACTTTACTGCCGATGTTCTCTTCTAAATCTATGCCTAAGTAGGCGTTGCCAGCAAGGACTAAGTATTGACAATTCACTTCGCCGTGTTCAGTCATTACCTTGGGTTTGTCGCCCTTAATTATCTTTGTCGCAGCACTGTATTCATACATCTTAACGCCTAAGTTACGGGCAACTCTGGCCTCACCTAAGGCTAAGTTTAGTGGGTGAAGATGACCACTTGCCATATCCACTAATGCGCCTTGATAGAAATCGGAGCCAATTACCTCACCGATGCGAGATTTGTCGAGTAAGGTCATGTTGTGGCCGTAGCCGATTTTATTCAAGTGTTCAAAATCTTCTTCAAGCTCTTTCATATGGCGAGGACGAATTGCTAAGTCGCAATAACCCATTTGTAAGTTACAGTCGATATTGTGTTCAGCGACTCGTTGCCTGACAATATCGACAGCCTCGAAGCCCATCTGCTCGATGGCTTTTACCCCTTCGCTGCCAATGATATTTTGAAACTGGCTAACATCATGACCAATACCACGAATAAGCTCGCCGCCGTTACGGCCAGAAGCGCCCCAGCCAATGCGTTTAGCCTCGAGCAGTGCCACACTAAACCCTTTTTGTGCTAATTCGATGGCGGTGTTAATGCCACTAAACCCACCGCCAACCACACACACATCCACATCAATGACCTCTTCTAGACGTGGTGATTGATGTAGCTCTTTTGCTGATGCAAAGTAATATGATGCGGGATATTGGTCGCTGTGCACCGGGCTTCTAGTTGACATCTTATCTCCAAGTATATGTTTTTATTGTAAGTTGGAATTTTGACGGTATATTCTAAGTTATATAAATAAATTATTTACATATGTTCGTTATTTTTAACACGCTTTCCTGTAGAATACAAACTCGCTTACTAGAATTTATTACGCTGTTAGTTAAAAGCGGCTCTAGTCGTGCCGAGGACTCCTTGTATGACTCTGCATGTTGTTGGAGACAAAGAACGATTACTTCAATTAGGGGAATATTTTGGATATCGGAGAAAACCTTAAACGGGTGAGAAAAGAAAAGGGCTTATCCCAGCGAGAGTTGGCTAAGCGCGCTGGAGTGACCAACAGCACTATCTCAATGATTGAGAAAAACAGTGTTAGTCCTTCGGTCAGTTCGCTCAAAAAAGTGCTGTCAGGTTTGCCCATGTCTTTAGTGGAGTTCTTTTCCATCGAAGACACCGTATTGGTCGAGCAGAAGGTGGTATATCGTAGCGATGAGCTATTAGATATCGGTGATGGCATGTTGGACTTTAAATTGATTGGTCGAGATTTTCCCAATCGTGCCATGTCTGTAATGAGCGAAACCTACCCGCCAGGATCGGATACCGGCATTGAGATGCTTAAGCATGAAGGTCAAGAGGCGGCAATGGTCATCAAAGGACGTCTAGAGTTGACTGTTGGTGAGGAAGTATTCGAGTTAAAAGAAGGCGATAGTTATTATTTTAATAGTGAATTACCCCACCGTTTCCGCAACCCGTTTGATGAACCCTGTCGGATTGTTAGCGCGACTACACCAGCAAATTTCTAGTATTTTTCCTCTATTTTTTGTAAAGCTAGCTTACCGGAGAGTGTCTTACTTTCTTAACGGTAGCTAGCTTGTTATCTATATCAATATTCTGCAGTTTTCCCTTTATATAACATTACCCGCTAGGCAGTTCTATACGACGCTGTTTTTATGCTCTTATGTAAATAATTTTAAGCATCAGCTGTGCTTGATTGTGACTTGTCTCATACTCGTTGTTTATGCTTTTAATGCATAAAAAACTTATTATTATGCATTTTGACATAAAGCTATATAAATCATCTTCACTCTAAGCTTTTGATATTTATAGTGCATTTAAGTTTGTTTGTTTTTTTTAACAAACCTTTCACCTTCGCTATTGCCTAGTTAATTGATTCCGTGTAGTGTGTGAAAAAATGAACATTTGAGTGGTAACTGTTCATTATTCAAGATTTCGTAAATCAAGATAAAAACTATTCAAAATAATTCTAAAAATTACGAAGACAAAGGATTGAAGGTGTTTTATGTCGGAAGTAGGGCTCGCAGTTGTCGGTGTGACTGCATGTAATCAGCAGTTAGGCTTGCACCCCTTTAATATCGTGGGTGAGAAGTATTTATTATCGATAGCGGATGCAACACAAGCTTGGCCACTAGTTATTCCTGCGTTAGGGCACTGCCCCGCAGAAACCATTCTCCCACGTTTAGATGGGATTTTATTCACAGGCTCCCCCTCAAATATTGAACCACATCATTTCAATGGTCCTGCAAGCGATCAAGAAACACATCATGATCCCAAACGCGATGCAACAACTTTACCGCTATTAAAAGCGGCAATCGATGCTGGCGTTCCTGTGCTTGCAATCTGTCGTGGCTTCCAAGAGATGAATGTCGTGTTTGGTGGCAGCTTGCACCAGAAACTTCATGAGGTGGGAGGTTTTATTGAACACAGAGAAGATAAAACCAAGTCAGTAGAGGTGCAATACGGGATTTCCCATGAGGTTCAAATAGAACCTGGGGGACTGCTTCACGATGCATGGGGCCGCAGCTCTGCAGAGGTGAACTCTGTCCATACCCAAGGTGTCGATCGCCTGGGTGTTGGGTTGCGGCCAGAAGCATTTGCAACCGATGGTCTGATAGAAGCTTTTTCTGTCAGAAACGCAAAGAATTTTGCACTAGGTGTGCAGTGGCATCCTGAATGGAAAGTGCTTGATAGCCCTTTCTATACCGCAATTTTTGCAGCCTTTAATCAAGCATGCCAGCGCCGTGCAGCAAGCAGAGTAAAATAATTATGAAAAAGTTAGTCAGCTATTTAAAAGATCAAAAAATTACCGAAGTTGAGTGTGTCGTCTGTGATATGACAGGTATCGCACGTGGCAAGATTGCCCCGGTGGCAAAATTTATCGATGAAAAGGGCATGCGCCTTCCAGAGAGTGTGTTACTGCAAACGGTGACGGGCGACTATGTAGATGACGAATCCTACGATGCGCTGCTTGATGAAGCCGACATCGACTTTGTTTGTGTACCTGATGAGGACGCGGTATTTAAGCTGCCATGGACCATCGAAGCAACGGCTCAGGTGATCCACGATACCTATGACAAGATGGGTAATCCAATCGAATTGTCACCACGTAACCTGCTCAAAAAAGTGCTAAGACTTTATGAAGATAAAGGTTGGAAGCCTGTGGTTGCACCAGAGATGGAATTCTATTTAACACGCATTAATGAACATCCTGATCAGCCACTTATTCCGCCTATTGGTCGTTCTGGCCGCCAAGAATCAGGCCGTCAGTCTTTTTCTATCGATGCTGCCAATGAATACGATCCTTTATTTGAAGATATGTATGACTGGTGTGAAGAGCAGGGATTAGATATTGACACCTTGATCCACGAAGAAGGCACCGCGCAGATGGAGATTAACTTCTCTCACGGGGATGCACTTTCTCTGGCTGATCAAGTGTTTGTGTTTAAGCGCACCCTACGTGAAGCCGCGCTTAAACATAACGTTTGCGCCACCTTTATGGCTAAGCCCGTGACCAACGAGCCCGGCAGTGCAATGCATCTGCATCAAAGTATTGTCGATGTAAAGTCGGGTAAAAACATCTTTTCTAATGAGGATGGTACTAAGAGCCCGCTGTTTTATAGCTATATTGGCGGTCTACAAAAATTCATTCCTGAGTTACTACCATTGTTTGCGCCAAACGTTAACTCATTCCGCCGCTTCCTACCTGGTGCATCGGCTCCGGTTAACCTTGAGTGGGGCGAAGAGAACCGCACTTGTGGCCTGCGTATTCCAGAGTCTTCACCACAAAACTTACGTATTGAAAACCGTATCGCCGGTGCCGATGCCAACAGCTATTTGTCGATAGCAGCAAGTCTGTTATGTGGCTACATGGGCATGGTGGAGGATGTTAAACCTTCTACACCTGTTCAAGGCCGTGCAAATGAAACTCGCGGCGGCGCAGCACTGCCATTAACCCTTGAAGAGGCGTTAGCAATAATGGCGGAAAGCTCGGCTTGTCGTGAATATTTGGGCGATATCTTCACTAACGGTTATATCGCGGTGAAGCAGGCCGATCTTGAGAATTACCGCCGTGTGATCAGTTCATGGGAACGTGAGTTCCTGTTACTCACAGTTTAATACTCCTGGTTTGATTAAATGAGTGGCCGCTGAGACTCGTTTGGGGACGAGTTTTGGTTGCCTAAATCATGGGGAGATAAAAGAAGTTGTTCATACAGATAGCATTTTAATAAGTGTTATCTATATGAAAGCTGTAAAGCAGTACCACACTGCCGATGCGGTTTTTCAGGTGTAGCATTGGTTAACAATAAGAACTAAAGACAATGTATGGACAGCAGAGAAAGATTTACTGCTGCTACGCTAATCAAGGAGATAGCATGAAACTTTTACAAAAGGCGACCACACTTGCCCTCGTCACCGCAAGTGTAATGGCTTCGACTACGGTATACGCTGAAGAAGTGGTTCGTGTATATAACTGGTCAGATTATATTGCCGAAGATACCTTAGATAACTTCCAAAAAGAGACTGGCATCCGTGTTGTTTACGATGTGTTTGACAGTAATGAAGTGGTGGAAGCTAAGCTACTTTCAGGTCGCTCAGGCTACGATATTGTCGTACCATCGAATAGTTTTCTCGCTAAGCAAATTAAAGCGGGCGCCTTCCAAAAGCTAGACTCAAATCAGTTACCAAATCATAAGAACCTTAGCCCAGAGCTAATGACTCAGCTTGAATCTGCCGATCCGGGTAATCAGTATTCAGTACCGTATTTATGGGGCACCAATGGTATTGGCTATAACGTCGAAAAAGTAAAAGCTGTTTTAGGTGAAGATGCACCGGTTGATTCTTTAGAGCTTATTTTCAACCCTAAGTATGCCGAGAAGGTGTCTCAGTGTGGTTTGTCTTTGCTTGATAGTGCCGATGAAATGGTGCCAATGGCGCTTATCTACCTAGGACTTGATCCAAACAGCACTAAAGCCGATGACTTTAAGAAGGCCGGCGAAGTACTCGCTAAGGTACGTCCTTATATCACTTACTTCCATTCTTCACGTTATATCACTGATTTAGCCAATGGCGATATCTGTGTTGCATTTGGCTACTCGGGTGACATTTTCCAGGCAGCCGATCGCGCCGATGAAGCTGAAAATGGTAATACCATCGAGTATTCAATTCCTAAAGAGGGCTCAAACCTGTGGTTTGATATGTTAGCTATCCCAGCTGATGCGGCTAACGTTAAAAATGCTCACACCTTTATTAACTACTTACTCCGCCCTGAGGTGATAGCACCTATTACTAACTATGTGGCTTACGCTAATCCAAATGTACCCGCGCTGCCTTTAGTCGATGAGGATGTACGTACTAATACGTCTATCTACCCAACTAAAGAAGTGCTAGATCGCTTGTATGTCGGTGATGTACGTCCAATGAAATCACAGCGTTCATTAACGCGTGTTTGGACCAAAGTGAAATCAGGCTATTAAGCACAGAAGGGCAAGGCATCGCCTTGCCCTTTTTGATCAATATGTAAAATAGAAACAAAGGGCGATGATTAATGCCCTTAGTTGGAGAAGTAAAATGACTAGTACCTTAGACGTCACCAATAACTCGATTAAAAAGACGCAAGGCGAAGTGCTACTTCAGATAGACAGAGTGAGTAAGCTATTTGATGAAGTGCGTGCAGTAGATGATGTCACGCTAAATATCAAGAAAGGGGAGATTTTTGCATTATTAGGCGGCTCAGGCTCGGGTAAGTCTACCTTGTTACGTATGTTAGCTGGATTTGAGAAGCCATCGGAAGGGCGTATTCTTCTAGACGGCGAAGATATTACCGATATGCCGCCCCATGAGCGGCCTATCAATATGATGTTCCAGTCTTATGCATTATTCCCACATATGACAGTGGCGCAAAACATCGCCTTTGGCCTTAAGCAAGATAAGTTACCCAAAGCTGAAATCGAATCCCGTGTGCAAGAGATGTTGAAGCTAGTGCACATGGAATCTTACGCCAAGCGTAAGCCTAATCAATTATCAGGTGGCCAGCGTCAACGTGTGGCATTGGCCCGTTCGTTGGCTAAGCGACCAAAATTGTTACTACTCGATGAGCCAATGGGGGCATTAGATAAGAAGCTACGTACTCAGATGCAACTTGAGGTAGTGGATATTCTAGAAGCCGTTGGCGTGACTTGTGTGATGGTGACCCATGATCAGGAAGAAGCGATGACGATGGCGGGTCGTATCTCGATAATGAATGAAGGTTGGATAGCACAAACTGGCTCGCCAACGGATATTTATGAGAGCCCAAGTAGCCGCATGGTGGCTGAGTTTATCGGCAGCGTAAACCTGTTTGAAGGCGAGATTGTTGAAGATAAGGCCGATCGCGTTATTGTCGAATGCCCAGGTTTATCGCAGCAGATCTTTATTGGTCACGGCGCCTCGACCAGTGTCGATGATAAAACGGTATGGATAGCGGTGCGTCCAGAGAAAACCCGTATTACCCGAGAGCAGCCTCAAGATGAATACAACTGGTCTAGTGGTGTGGTTGAAGATATCGCTTATCTTGGAGGCATTTCTGTGTACTACATTCGCCTACCGAATAACCTGCTTATTCAAACCATCATGACTAATCGAGAACGTCGTTCAGACCCTCCTACGTGGGAAGAAGCGGTTTTCATTAGCTGGGAGGCCACCAGCGGAGTGGTCCTTAGAACATAAGGATTCAATCATGAAAAAGCCGTTAAAATTTCGATTACCCAAAGGCCAATGCTGGACTATAGGTGTCCCATACTTTTGGTTATTACTCTTCTTCGCACTGCCTTTCGCTATCGTACTTAAGATAAGTTTTTCGACTCCAATCATCTCGATACCGCCTTATGAGCCTTTGTTTCAGTATGCAGAGGAATCTTTGCAGATCATGCTGAATCTGGGTAATTACCTGCTTATTCTCGATGACTCTTTGTACTATAACGCCTACTTAGGCTCGCTCAAGATGGCGACAATCTCGACCATAGGCTGTTTGCTGATTGGTTATCCTATGGCCTACGCCATTGCTCGTGCGCCTAAGCGCAATCAAACCATGCTAATCCTGCTGGTGATGTTGCCCTCGTGGACTTCATTTCTTATCCGGGTCTACGCCTGGATGGGCATATTGAGCAACAATGGTGTGATTAATAATTTGTTGATGTGGACAGGTATTATCTCCGAGCCTTTGCAGATCCTAAACACCAATACCGCTGTGTATATCGGCATCATCTACAGCTATTTACCGTTTATGATTTTGCCACTTTACGCCAACTTGTCTCAACTCGATGGCAGCTTGCTAGAAGCTGCGGCTGATCTAGGCTCTCGTAGCCTCAATACCTTCTGGAAAGTGACATTACCTCTATCAAAAGGGGGAGTGATTGCAGGTTCCATGTTGGTGTTTATTCCGGTGGTGGGTGAGTTTGTGATCCCTGAGCTACTCGGTGGCCCAGACTCATTGATGATAGGTAAAGTGCTTTGGCAAGAGTTCTTCAATAACCGCGATTGGCCAGTTGCTTCGGCACTTGCGATTGTGATGTTAGGACTACTGATTATTCCGATAACCCTGTTCCATCGTTATCAGGCAAAAGAGATGGAGAAAACAGCATGAAGAAGTTAAATTTTTCTACCATTATGCTTTGGGCGGGGATGTTTTTCCTGTACGCGCCAATGTTTGTCTTGGTGATTTACTCATTTAATGAATCTAAGCTAGTCACCGTATGGGCGGGATTTTCGACCAAGTGGTACGGCGAACTGCTGCGTGACCAACAGATCCTCGATGCGGTTTGGACCAGTTTACAGGTGGCATTTTACGCTTCTACTATGGCTGTGATATTGGGCACCATGGCGGCGTTTGTGATGACTCGATTTGCCCGTGGTTGGGGTAAGTTAACCTTGTCGAATATGATCACCGCACCTTTGGTGATGCCTGAAGTGATCACTGGTCTGTCTTTGCTGCTGCTGTTTGTGCATATGGCCGACTTTTTTGGCTGGCCTGCAGAGCGTGGCATGTTGACGGTTTGGATTGCCCACTCAACTTTCTGCGCCGCTTATGTGGCGGTAGTGGTGTCATCGCGCTTACGTGAAATAGACCGCTCGGTCGAAGAAGCGGCACAAGACTTAGGTGCTACGCCATTTAAAACCTTCTTTGCCATTACCGTACCTATGATCTCACCTGCGCTCGTGGCGGGCTGGTTACTGTCATTTAGCTTGTCATTGGATGACTTAGTGATCGCCAGTTTTGCGTCAGGGCCGGGAGCAACCACCTTGCCTATGGTGGTGTTCTCCTCGGTGAGAATGGGCGTCTCGCCTAAGATTAATGCGCTGGCAACACTGATCATCCTTATCGTATCGTTGATCGCATTTATCTCTTGGTACTTTGCTCGCCGTGCAGACATAAAGCAGCGCTCAAGCTCCGCTTAGTCACCGCGATATGAAAGTTAGCGTTAATACTGGCTAGCTTTCATATCGGCCAGTGCCACTGCTTACCCCTAGTTATTTAATACAATGAAGCGTTAAACGGTTCATTTATCGAGATCGAAAAATTCGCAGTTTAAGTGCAAAGAATAAAAGGACAGAAGTTATGTCAATAATAATCAATCAAAGACAGGCGGAAACCATGACCACTCCCCATGCTGATTCATATTATGCAGCGTCGGCAAACGACAAGACCGAGCGCCCAATGTTACAAGACAATATCGACACCGATGTGTGCATTATCGGTGCCGGTTATACCGGACTGTCGACGGCCTTGCACCTACTTGAGATGGGTTACAAGGTTACAGTGCTTGAAGCGGCTCGCATTGGCTGGGGCGCATCGGGGCGTAACGGTGGGCAAATCGTTAATAGCTTTAGCCGTGATATCGACTCTATCGAAAAAACCGTTGGCACAGAGGCGGGCAAACTGTTTGGTGAGATGGCCTTTGAAGGCGCACGGATCATTAAAGAGCGGATCAAAAAATATAATATTCAGTGTGACCTGCAAGATGGCGGTGTGTTTGCGGCATTAAATGATAAGCAGATGGGCCACCTGCAAGCGCAAAAAGCGCTATGGGAAAAGCATGGTCATATGAATCACCTTGAGCTGTTAGACAAGAATGACATCCGTAAGGTGGTGAACACTGAGTCTTATGTGGGTGGCTTACTGGATAAGAGTGGCGGGCATATTCATCCGCTAAACCTTGCCTTAGGTGAGGCGCAGGCTGTCGAGTCGCTGGGAGGCAAGATTTTTGAAAGCTCTGCAGTGATTAAGGTCAAAGAGGGCGAGAGCCCTGTGGTTCATACAGCTCATGGCAGTGTTAAGTCTAAGTTTGTTGTGGTTGCGGGTAATGCATACTTAGGGGGGCTTATCCCTAAATTGCAGGCTAAATCTATGCCTTGTGGCACCCAGGTGATTACTACTGAGCCGCTAAGTGATGAAGTTGCAAAGAGTTTATTGCCGCAAAATTACTGCGTCGAAGACTGTAACTATCTATTAGATTACTTCCGTTTGTCTGGCGATAACCGCTTAATTTATGGCGGCGGCGTGGTTTATGGTGCCCGCGATCCTGCTGACATTAAGTCGATAATCGGGCCTAAGATGCTTAAGACCTTCCCACAATTGAAGGATGTGAAGATTGATTATACTTGGACGGGTAATTTCTTACTGACCCTGTCTCGCCTGCCACAAGTCGGTCGAATTGGCAGTAACATTTACTATTCACAAGGCTGTAGTGGTCATGGGGTAACTTACACTCATCTAGCTGGCAAGATCTTAGCCGAGGCGATTAACGGCCAGGCGACGCGCTTTGATGCTTTTGCTGGCTTGCCTCATTATCCCTTCCCGGGCGGGCACATGTTTAAGGTGCCATTTAGTGCTATTGGGGCTTGGTACTACACAATGCGCGACAAGTTAGGTGTGTAAACAATGAAAATAAAGCGAAACCAATTAGGCTTAAAGTAGTCGTAAGGCTTTAGGTTATAAGCGTTTAAGCAAATTAAGGAGTAACCCGTGCAGTTAAATGATATGAGTTTGCTACGCCAGCAATGTTATATAGATGGTCAGTGGCTTGAAGCCATAAGCGGTGAAAAAGTTGCGATAGCAGACCCTGCAACCGAAAAGGTGATTGGCAGTGTACCTGTAATGGGCGCGACTGAAACCAAGAGTGCGATTGCTGCTGCCGAAAAGGCATTGCCAGCTTGGCGGGCATTGACCGCAAAAGAGCGTGGCGCCAAGCTAAATCGTTGGTTTGAATTATTGCTTGAGCATCAAGATGATTTAGCCCTGCTGATGACCACTGAGCAAGGTAAACCATTAGCGGAAGCTATAGGTGAAGTGGTTTATGCCGCTTCATTTATCGAGTGGTTTAGCGAAGAAGCTAAACGTATCTATGGTGATACGATCCCGGGTCATCAAGGCGATAAGCGTTTAATGGTGATTAAGCAAAGCGTTGGTGTTACCGCAGCCATTACACCATGGAATTTCCCTGCTGCGATGATCACTCGTAAAGCTGCTCCTGCATTGGCAGCGGGTTGCACCATGGTGGTTAAACCTGCGCCGCAAACTCCTTTTACTGCACTGGCATTAGCAGAACTTGCCGAGCGTGCAGGCATACCTGCCGGCGTGTTTAGTGTAGTGACAGGCGATGCTATTGCTATCGGTAATGAGCTTTGTGCCAATCCTGTGGTACGTAAATTGTCTTTTACTGGCTCGACGCCGGTAGGGATCAAGCTGATGCAGCAGTGCGCTCCAACGCTTAAGAAAATGTCACTGGAACTTGGTGGTAACGCACCTTTTATCGTATTTAACGATGCCGATATCGATGCCGCCGTAGAAGGCGCGATGATAGCTAAATATCGCAACGCCGGGCAGACCTGCGTCTGTGCTAACCGTATCTATGTTCAAGATGCCGTTTACGATGAGTTTGCCGAGAAGTTAGCAGCAGCCGTGACCAAGTTGAAACTGGGTGTGGGCACTGAAGCTGGCGTAACAACAGGGCCGCTTATTAACGCCGACGCGGTGGCGAAAGTACAAAGACATCTGGATGATGCCTTGTCTAAGGGCGCAACTCTAAAAGCCGGCGGTAAGCTTGCCAGCTTAGGCGGTAATTTCTTCGAACCGACAATTATCACCCATGTCGATAAAAGCATGTTAGTGGCCAAGGAAGAAACTTTTGGTCCGCTTGCGCCGCTATTTAAGTTCTCAGATGTTGATGATGTGGTAGAGCAAGCCAATGACACTGAGTTTGGCCTTGCGGCTTACTTCTATGGCCGTGATATCTCCCTTGTGTGGAAAGTCTCGGAAGCATTGGAATACGGCATGGTCGGCGTGAACACTGGGCTTATCTCCACCGAAGTCGCCCCATTTGGAGGCATTAAGTCATCGGGCTTAGGCCGTGAAGGCTCGAAATTTGGTATCGAAGAGTACTTGGAGATGAAGTACATCTGCATGTCGGTTTAGTGTTTACTTATGTAATGTCTGTTCGCTGCCAGCCCAAGCTTACTTAGCTAGCAGCTATAAAAGGAAATTATTATGACAACTAATGAGTCACTTATGGTGCGCCGCCAAGCGGCGGTTGCTAATGGTGTAGGGCAAATTCATCCTATCTATACTCAGCGGGCCGATAATGCCAGTGTGTGGGATGTCGAAGGGCGTGAGTTTATCGATTTTGCTGGTGGCATCGCGGTGCTAAATACCGGTCACCTGCACGATAAAGTTAAAGCCGCTGTTGCCGAGCAATTGGAGCTGTTTTCTCATACCTGCTTTATGGTGCTGGGTTATGAGAATTACATTCAAGTATGTGAAAAGCTCAATCAGCTAGTGCCTGGGGATTTTGCCAAGAAAACAGCGTTATTTACCAGTGGCTCAGAAGCAGTTGAGAACGCAGTTAAAGTGGCGCGTGCTTACACTAAACGCAGCGGTGTTATTGCCTTTACCTCAGGTTACCATGGTCGCACTATGGCGGCGTTGGCGCTTACAGGTAAAGTCGCTCCTTATAGCAAGGGCATGGGATTGATGTCGGCCAATGTGTTTAGAGCACAATTTCCTTGTGAGTTGCATGGTGTTAGCGATGATGATGCTATGGCATCGATAGAGTGCATCTTTAAGAATGATGCTGAGCCTGATGATATTGCGGCAATCATCATCGAGCCTGTGCAAGGTGAGGGGGGCTTTTACCATACTTCGCCAGAGTTTATGCAGCGTTTACGTCAACTATGCGATAAGTACGGCATTATGCTGATTGCCGATGAGGTGCAGACGGGCGCAGGGCGAACTGGCACCTTTTTTGCGATGGAGCAGATGGGCGCCGCGGCTGATATCACTACCTTTGCAAAATCCATTGCAGGAGGTTTTCCGCTATCAGGAATTACAGGGCGAGCCGAGGTGATGGACGCTATTGGTGCAGGCGGGTTAGGTGGCACCTATGGTGGCAGTCCGTTAGCCTGCGCGGCAGCTCTTGCTGTGATAGAGGTATTTGAAGAAGAACAACTACTGCAAAGAGCCAATTTGCTTGGCGCTAAGCTAAAAGAGTCGCTGCAAGCCATGGCAAATCAGCATAAACAGATAGTTGATGTGCGCGGCCTCGGCGCCATGATAGCGGTTGAGTTAATGCAAGATGGCAAACCTGCACCTGAGTATTGCGCGCGAATGCTCAAAGAGGCACGAGATAGGGGCTTGATCTTATTATCTTGTGGCACCTACGGTAATGTCCTGCGGATCCTGGTGCCGCTCACCGCCCCTGATGAGCAAGTCGATCAAGGCCTAGAGATCATTAAGGCTTGTTTTGAGGTGGTTTTCAGTCCCGCTTAGTTAGCTTTAATTAGTCAGCTTTAAGTCGTTAGCTTTTAAATAGTCAGTGTAGATAAATAAAAATCCGAGATCTTTTCGATAGCGGATTTTTTTATGCCTCTAAATCGACAAGACACCGATATCTTAGATCTTGTAAGCTGAATGATTTCCCCCTGATGCTATATCGTTATGGGCAATACCAATTACTTTACTATTAGCACTGGACAATGGGCTTTGTTGGCAACCCCTTCAGCGGTGTTGGCGTTTAAGAAGTGAGACAGTCCTACTCGTCCATGACTTGCCATTACAATCATACCTGCACTGATGTTTTTTTCTGTCGCTAAAATCTGTTCGACGGGATGACCGTGACAAATTTTACTTTCAAAAGGAAAGTAACTATCGAACGAGGCGATAAATTGCTGCATTTTTTCAGCCGCTTCTCTTTCTAATCGCTCGATAAGTTCATCAGGGGTCACCGCAAGTACTCGGGTATGTTTATCGCCAAAAGGCTTATCGACAACATGCAGTAGACAGATCCCAACTTTATAAAAGTTTGCCATCTCAACGGCATAGCTAATGGCGTGTGATGCAGTTTCTGAAAAGTCGGTTGGACAAAGGATCTGTTGGCTTCGCATAACATCCTCCTGTTACCTTACGCGCTATACCCAAGAATCACTATTGTGGTAAATGGATTAAGGGCTAAATCCTTACTTGTTTATATTCCTCACTCCTTTAAATATAGGTGCTGTGATTCGGGGAGTAAATTATCTGATTAAAAATGGTTTACTTTGATGTGATGCTGGGGGGAGCAAGCTTTATCAGGCGAGTAACGGTTACATAATAGAGCTAATACCAATCAGTATAAGAATTTGATCTACTCAGAGCGATTTTTGGCAAACTAATTCAAGGCGAATAGCAGCAATAATGGTTATTCCCTTATAAAGCTATTCAACGCAGAAGTAGGCAGCCAAAAACGCTCCAGAATGGCGAGTTTTAGCGATTCTGATCCTGTGTTAACGAGCTTAACCGTAGAACAACTATGCTCTTCACTCGTTGCCTTGCCTCAGAACCGCTAAACTCTCGCTGAGTGACTAAATGTTTATACTGATTGGTATAAGAGATAAGCAAGCTTATATCGCAAACCTGTTCATGACTTAGCTCTAACAGCTTAGGCTAATCCTTAGTAAATAACTTTGTCAGTCGTTTAGTGCACAAGCCTAAGACAACAATACTACACTCAATAATTGCAATCCCAGCCACTAATGAAAATAGTGCGGGTACATGTCTAATAAAATCCATCTAATGCCTCTCAACAATACTCAATATAAGCAGATATGTTTGAATAAATATCCCACGGATAATCAGGTATGTTTTTGACTAACTTCACAAAATAATGAGTCTTAACGATTGTTAATCTTCATTTGAATTTATCCGTTCGGCAAGTCGAAACAAGGCCAAATCGCTTTTATCTTTGATGACGGCAGTAACATTGAACTTATGTTGCGAGAAATTGAACTGAATCACGACAATTAACGTAATGGTATTTCGGTGGATAATTGCACAATTTGTGGCAAATAAATCAATACCTACTAGTTTCAATAAGGTGCACAAGAAGATAAGGGAATGCTTATGAATCGATTACCTCTATTGATAATGCTGATTTTTGGGTCAGCAAGCGTATCGGCAGACTACGACCCCAGCTTTAAAATCGGTAAAGAGAAAGCCAAAGTTTGTATGACTTGCCACGGTGAAGACGGCATCTCTACCATCGATCCTTATCCCAATTTACGCGGCCAAAAAATGGGGTATTTAATCTCTGCGCTTAAAGATTACCAGTCAAGACAGCGCACTAGTGGATTGGCCATTTTGATGCAGCAGCAAGCAGACACGCTTAGCGAACAGGATATGAAAGATATCTCCTACTATTACTCGGTTTTGGGCACGAAAAAAGAAGAGGAATAGGGCATGCTAGTAGGCACTGAGAACTATGATGTAAAAGTCGTCCGATATTTTATTATTGCTGCACTTGGCTGGTCGATCGCAGGGATGTTTATTGGTGTGGTGTTAGCCGCACAGCTCTATTGGCCCGCACTTAATTTTGACTCCGAATATATTCAATTTGGCCGACTGCGTCCCTTGCATACATCTGGGGTGATCTATGGCTTTGTCGTTAATATCTTAATGGGGACGTCGCTGTATATCGTGCTGCGTACAGGCCAAACAAGATTGTTCAATAGAAGCCTATCTTGGATGGTATTTTGGGGTTGGCAATTGGTACTCATGCTCGCGCTCATCAGCTTGCCATTAGGTTATACAACTAGTAAAGAGTACGCAGAGCTCGAGTGGCCAATCGACATCTTAATCGTCATTGTTTGGGTACTGTATGCGGTACTGTTTTTTGGCACTATCGCCAAACGTAAAGTGCACCATATCTTTGTGGCTAATTGGTTTTTTGGTGCATTTATTATTGTTATCGCGCTGATTTTCGTCCTCAATAATTTGGCGCTACCTGCCTACTTTATGAAGTCATATTCTGTATTTGCTGGCGCGCAAGATGCCATCGTGCAGTGGTGGTGGGGGCATAATGCCGTCGGCTTTCTGCTTACAGCCGGTATTATCGGCATGAACTACTACTTTATTCCTAAGATCTCTGAACGTCCTATCTATTCCTACCGACTTTCAATTATCCACTTTTGGGGCTTAGTTGGTTTCTATACTTGGGCAGGAACCCATCACCTCGTTTATTCCTCAGTCCCTGTGTGGGTGCAAAATATCGGTATCGTTATGTCGCTAATTTTATGGCTGCCTTCCTGGGCCGGTGCCTTTAATAGCGCGATGACACTATTGCAGAATAAAGCCAAGCTGAAGACCGATTACATCATGTGGTTCTTTATGTCGGCAATTTTGTATTACTGCCTAGCCACGTTTGAAGGGCCGTTACTCGCAATACGTTGGTTCAATATGTTAGCGCACAATACTGAGTGGATTATTGGTCATGTGCATTCCGCTGCTCTTGGCTGGGTGGGGATGTCTGGAATCGCGGTATTTTACTATTTCATTCCAAGGCTGTGGGGAAAGAACGAACTTTGGTCTAAGCGATTACTTAAGTGGCATTTCTGGTTAGCACATCTAGGTGTTGCCCTTTATGCCATTGCCTTATGGGTTGCAGGTATTGGTGAAGGCTATATGTGGCTTGCTCAGCAAGAGAATGGCTCTTTAGCCTACAGTTTTGTTGAAGCCATGGACTTTAAAGCCCCTTGGCTATTTGTACGCTTCTTTGGCGGCGCATGTTTTGTATTTGGCCTGCTATTAATGGCGTTTAATTTGTACAAGACCGTTGCTGTAACTGAATTGGTGGAGGGCAGTAAAGATGCTTAGTAAAGACTTTACCCAATCCTTGGTGATCCTCATTGTCGCAACAGTGCTAGTCGCGAGCTTTTCAATTGTAGTACTGATTGTGCCTAACTTAGTGCGTACTGATGAAATTAGGGCTAACTCACTCGCTAAGCCATTAACAGCCATTGAAGTGTCCGGGCGTGATGTTTATATCAGTGAGGGCTGCCATGTTTGTCATACGCAGATGGTACGAAACATAGATCCTGAAGTTAAACGTGATGGTCGTGCAAATAAAGAGTCGGATGATATTTATGAGTTTCCTAATCTTTGGGGCTCAAAACGAACTGGACCAGACTTAACTAATCTGGGCCGAAAATACTCTGAGCAATGGCAACGTATTCACCTCATCAATCCAAGGCAAGTGGTACCGACATCATTAATGCCCGCGTACCCTTGGTTATTTGAACAGGTGCTAACAGGTGATGAAATTGAAGCCAAAATGCGGGCACTGAAAATATTAGGCGTTCCTTATTCAGATAACGAAATAGAAAGGGCGCGACTCGCGGTAAGAGGCGTAAGTAAAGGGGAAGCTTTGGTTCAATATCTGCAAAGCTTAGGACAAGACACTGCCAGTGATCAGGAGCGTTAATATGACTGTTTTCTGGAATGTATGGGTCGTAGGATTCATCGTTATTTTTCTTAGTTTTATGGCACTGGTTATTATTAAGTACTGGCGTGACAATCACAGTGCAGATGAACACAAAACCATTGATACATTTGATGGCATTGATGAAAACGATGCGCCTCCTCCTCGCTTATTGTTTATCTCCTATCTAGTCGCATTTGCTATGTCAGTTATCTTCTTAGTGCTTTATCCGGGATTAGGTAATTGGAACGGCTTAATGGGTTGGGTGCAAAGTGATGATGCGTTGAGCTCGCCTGTAACTGATTTAGAAATTGAGATGGCGCCATTAAATGATAAAAGTTTACTGGCACTCGCGAACAACAAGACGGTGACTGCAAGCGGCGCTGCCTTATTTGAAAACCATTGCGCGGCATGTCACCGCCGCAATGCGCAGGGGCAAAAGCATTTTCCAAATCTGATTGATAATGAGTGGTTGTATGGCGGCACAGAGGCCGAGATTTTACATTCGATAGAAAAGGGGCGACATGGCGCAATGCCTGGCTGGAAAGGCATTCTATCGGAAGATCAAATTACCAAAATGGCCTACTACATCGCATCCTTACAGCCTCTACGTCGTAACCTAAATGCGCCACAGGTTAAAATCGATTTAGGTAGAGATATATTCGCTCAATATTGTGCAAGCTGTCATGGCGACGGTACTGTTGCCAACATTCAAATAGGTGCTCCATTACTCAATGATGCTATTTGGCTTCATGGCGGCAGTATTGAAGAGATTAAGCACACCATTGATTTTGGTCTTAACAACCTAATGCCAGGGTTTGAGACCCAGTTAACTAGCGATGAAATCTTAGCAATCGGCGCTTATATTACAGAGCAGCGTTTAGAGCGTGATGCTAGGTTAGCAGCGCTAGATCCAGAGGCGGTTAAACGTGGAGAGTATTTAGTTAATGCGGGCGACTGTGTGGCTTGCCACAGCTCAGAAGGTGGTGAGCGATTTGCTGGTGGCCTGCCGTTTAAGACGCCGTTTGGTACTGTGTATTCAACCAATATTACCCCGCATGTTAGCGAAGGGATAGGTAGTGATGATTACGCCGATTTTAAGGCTGCCTTGTATGAGGGCAAAGGCCGTCATGGTTATCTCTACCCTGCAATGCCTTACACCTCGTATCAATATTTAAAAGAGCAAGACACTCAGGACTTATGGAGTTACTTGCAATCGATAACCGTTGTTGCAAGGCAAAACGATAAGAATGAGATGATTTTCCCATCGAACATACGTACCGGATTGTTAGGCTGGAACTTGGTCTTTATGGATACCGCACCGCTTTCCTATGAAGCTCCTAAGCATGCTGATTTGGACGAGCAAGAGTTAAAAGAGTGGCAACAGGGTAAGTATTGGGTCATGGGGCTAGGCCATTGTAGTGAATGCCATACCCCTCGAAACTTAGCCCAAGCATTAATACCCGAGAAAATATTCCAAGGTAATCTGATTGATGGTTGGAATGCACCTGATATTAGCGCTAAAGAGCTTTATCAAGATAGGTGGGATATTGAGTCGTTAACAGACTTTTTGCACACCGGACATTCGTCTAAAGGCTCTGCTTTTGCGGGTATGGCTGATGTGGTTAAAAACAGTACTAGCTTAATGACCCGTGATGACATTAAAACCATTTCACGCTACTTGTTAGTAGGGGATGAGCACAACACCATTCCAGCTGATACTAGGCAACTCAACCCAACCGGGTTTACGGCAGAAGCTTATGCAGATAAACAGTTTGATACGTATTCATTGTATGCAGAGACTTGTGGTGCCTGTCATGGTGAAGATGGTAAAGGTCGAGATCCAATTGCGCCAACATTGCTCAATAACGGCATAATCATGCACAGCGACCCGTTTAATACCATAGCCGTAACTATCCGCGGCTTGTCACCGACTTATCTCGATGAAGAGCGTAACTTCATGCCTATGACTAGCTTTCAAAATGTTTTGACCGACACTGAGTTAGCCAATTTGATTAGCTTTGTTCGTCATTATTTAGGTGATAGAAAGGAGCCCGTTACAGCTGAGCAGGTCAAAGCGGTTCGCAGGCAGTTAGAGAAAGCAGGCTTTGCAGGAAATCTGCATACCACGCCCGATATGTATGATCATAAAGACGGTGATATTGATATTGATTAGCAGTAATAAGCGATATGTGTGCGATGGGGCCTAAGTTCAAAACTTGCAAAATAGCAGTTCTTGAATTTCAGGTACAAAAAAGCCCATTGAATCAATGGGATTCTTCGTTTTAAATTGGTGTCGGCTCACAGACTTGAACTGCATGAATTGATGACGATAATAGTTTTTACTTCTGCCAGCCAAATTACAGACATGAAAAAGCCGCTTAAATTTCTTTAAGCGGCTTATCAAAATTGGTGGCACTTACCTGACTTGAACTGCATGAATTGATGACGATTACGGCTTTTACATGATGTCATGCCATTTTCTACAGATACAAAAAAGCCTACACAAGGTAGGCTTCTTCGTTTTAAATTGGTGGCCCCTCACAGACTTGAACTGTGGACCTGACGATTATGAGTCCAGGTTGCTTATTTGAGCTGATAATAGGGTATTACCTATATCACTGAAAAGCAAGCTTTTTAGTTTTTTGAGTAAAATCGCTTTTGCACTGATTTGCATTAATAACCATGTTTCTTGTGCGACAGGTGTGCGATCAAATTTCACTGAAATGAGAACGCATACTGATGAATACAAATCTACAAATTTCCTTTTCGAACAAATCTATCGACCAATTTCTTTGTTATGCGGCAACATGCCTTAACAAGAAAACCGCTAAGCCTAATCAAAAGTTTTTAGCATTTAAGTCTTACCTTGACTCTTCTTTCTCAACAGAGTCGATTGATCTCTTTCACAATGAAATTGAGCGATGGTGGCAAGGCGATACAAAATACTTTGTACTCAATTGCACCGAGCTGAAGGGGTTATCGGTTCGATTTTATAGAGCGCAATTGACACTCACTAAAGCAACATTAGCCTCAAAAGACGAATCTAAGGCAGCAGTTGTGTATTTGCGATATAGAGATGCATTAACTGCAAAGTTAAGTACCACCAAAGTAGGGGATTTATCAAAGGACAACATAAGCCAGCTAGTTAAAGCTGCCACTCAACTTAAATCAGGCAATAACCTAGGCATTAAGCTGATTGAAAAGCAAAAGAAGGGACTACAGCAGGATAGTTGTTATACCACTTTACATACCTTTTTATATTCTGATTACCTTGAAACAAAACGCTATGAAAACCCAAAAACGGTGATGTGTAAAATAAGGGTGATTGAACGCAACTTCAAGAAGTATCTTGAAAGCCCTGTATCCGACATAACAGCAGAGGTGGTTCGTGAGTGGATGCGTTCTAAGGAGCGTAAGCTAACCAAGAGGCAATTAGCGGCCGGAGAAAGCTTGTGGAGTGTTAAGCCCTCAACGCTAAAAGAGACCATCTGCACCCTAAGAGCCTGCATCCAGCTAGCAAAAGAAAAGGGCGTTATCAGAGAGCATGACTTATACACTTTGCCCAAAATCAAAGTTGATAATCAGATCATTCGTTATTTGTCTGATAGCGAAGAGCTGAGGCTTTACGATGCAATTAATCAGCGCAACTCTATGAAGCATGATCAACGAATTCGAACCATTGAGCATAGAGAAAAACGCAGGTTACAGACGCCTGACGATTTGGCTGATTGCCAATTTGCCGATCATGTGACTCCTTTCATTATTTTGTTTAAAGAGACAGGAATAAGACCTGGGACTCTATTCAACTCTCGCTGGCAAGATGTCGATCTTGAAAATCGATTCTTCCGTATCAGAAAATCATTAGATAAACGCGGTGTCTCAAACTTTATTCCATTGAATGAACTTGCCCATGCGACACTCGTTGAGTGGCGTAAACACCGCTTACACAGTGAGTCAGCAAGACACTTTAAGACTCGAGCAGAGTCATGGCTGTTTCCGTCACCGACGAACCCTAGCTTACAGTTAACAACGATTAAGAAGCCTTGGACTAAGTTGCTTAAGGACGCAAAGATAGAAAGCTTCAGACTCTATGATTTACGCCATGACTTTGCTTCTAAGGTGATGATGCAAACGGGCAATATTTACATGGTAAGTCAGCTGCTCAATCACAAGCAGATAGAGACCACAAAGCGTTACGCCCATTTAATGGATAGAACACGATTTGAAGCTGTTAGTAAGTTGGATTCGTCAAGACAGCAAGGAGCCATGCCTGATTTTATGAAGTGAATTTGTTTAATATTAATGAGTCCGCTTGGGAACGGGCTCATATTTTAAAGACTTTCCTAAAGGCGGAATCGATTTCTTAATGCTAGTCCTATCAAAAACAAGAATATAGTTGAAAATATACCTAGGAAAATATTTATAACGCCACTATGTTTTGGTAACTCGATTTTAGAATGATTCTTTAAATTATCTTTTGACTCTTTAATTATTCCCTTACCACCAGGGAAAAAAGGCATTGAATTAGAAAGTGTATATGTTAAAGAATATATGTATGCAGATTCTAACGCATGAGGTTTTTCTGATAGCTCCTTATATTTACCTGCATCAAATTCTACATATAACCTTGTTATAGTTGTAATTAAAATTAATAAGATAAACATAGGGCGTGCGATTGAACGACCATAATTACTAACTATTGAAAAAATTATGTCTAAAATAGATTGTGCGGCATTAGACTCTTTCCATCGCTTAGCTTTTAACTCTTCACTATGGAACATTAAAGCTCGTTCGTGATCTTTTGCTGATTCAGCTAGCTCTTTTAATCTTCTTAATCTAGATATATCTGCACGGTCTTTTACAGTGCTGAAAAAAAAGAATCTGTTTTCATATATACATTGAGGATAAAAATGATCAAGGGCTGCATGGTTTGTAAGTTTAGTGTAAGTAAGATCTGGAACTAACGAAAATAAGTTATCTGATAAATCTAAGCTTTTTCCAAATGTTGAAAAGCTAAGGTCAAAAAATTCAATTTCATTACAATAAGTAAGCTCTGAGAAATCGGCATTCCCACCAAAACTTACTTTTTTAAATAAAACTTTAGTACCACTGAAATCAGATTTGGAAAAATTTGTATCGCCACTACCAAAGTTTGCTCTTGAAAAGTTAACTTTTACTTTACGGTTAAATAAGCCTGTTGAAGCTACTTTACCGGAGCTGAACTTAGAGTTAACAAAAATAGTATCACCACTTAACTTTTCCATTCTTTCGAAATTAACATTGTTTCCTCCAAAGTTTGCCCTAGTAAAGTCTAAGTTTCCTGATGAAAATCTACTATCTTTGAAGCTTACAGATGATATTGTTTCATCTTCATCGAAAGATGCTGTTCTAAATGAAGTTGCATAAAAGTTAACGTCGCCTTCACCAAAAGTAGTCTTTGAAAAATCAACATTTCCATTCAACTTTGTAAAACGAAAGTCTACATTGCCATTACCGAAATCAGTTCCTTCAAAGCTCAATCTTTTGTTACCGAATTGGCATCTAAAGAAGCTTGTATCTCCTCCCTGGATTTTGCATGATTGGAATTTTACATTCCCATTTCCAAATTTAGCGTTGCTAAAATCAAGATTTTCTAAATTAAAGTTCGCTTTTGTAAAATCGATATTTTTACCGTCGAATTTTGCATTCAGAAAACTTAATGACTTACATTCAAACTTAACTTTAAAGAAGGAA
>NZ_BPFA01000009.1 GCF_019655055.1 Shewanella sp. MBTL60-112-B2 | reverse complement strand
CCGAAGGTCCCCTCCTTTCCCCCGTAGGGCGTATGCGGTATTAGCAGTCGTTTCCAACTGTTATCCCCCTCGACTGGGCAGATACCTAGGCATTACTCACCCGTCCGCCGCTCGTCACCTCAGGAGCAAGCTCCCTTGTGTTACCGCTCGACTTGCATGTGTTAGGCCTGCCGCCAGCGTTCAATCTGAGCCATGATCAAACTCTTCAATTAAAGTTTTTTTGCTTCATCCACCTTACAAGTAAGGCTAAATCAGCGGCTCAACGAATTCTGTATTACATATTGCTATGAACACTCATTCATTAAGTAAATTTTTGATTACTTCGTGAGAAGTAATTTCGAATAACTTAATCTCTGTGAGTGTCCACACAGATTTGCTTGTCATATTGTTAAAGAGCGTGCCACTTCTATCAAGGCTAAGCCTTTCAAAATGGCGCCTTAGACGCTTAGGTCGTTTGGCTGAGGAGGCGTATTCTACACTCTCCAGTGTCGGCGTCAAGCGCTTATTTTAAGAAGTTTTTCAAGCGATGATTCTTTATACAAGGCACATCATTCGAAGCTCTTAAAGCGATTGTCACCTGAGGTTAATTTCCTTAGAAGTTAATCTCTCTAACGCTGTGTGCTTGGCTAGTTGCCTGCTTCACCGTGTCAGTGGGGTCGCATTATAGGGAGATTCAAAAAGAGCGCAAGCGCTTTTTCTTAAAATAAGTGACTTTTTTCAATGTTTTTATTTAGACACAATTTAGTCACCACTTACCCTCAGAGTTATCCACAGCTCGATGATAAAGTGCTTGTTTTATATGCGCGACAACCATTACTTAGCTAATGCTCAAGCATATCGAATTAGCTAAGTAGTCCTATTACACTGTTATAGGCCTTCTTATACCAATCAGTATAAGAAGTTGATCTACTCAGAGCGTTTTTTGGCAAACTAATTCAAGGCGAATAGCTTTAAGAATGGCTATTCACTTGTAAAGCTGTTCAACGCTGAAGTAGGCAGCCAAAAACGCTCCAGAATGGCGAGCTTTAGCGAATCTGACGCTTTGTTAACGAGCTTAACCGTAGAACAACTATGCTCTTCACTCGTTGCCTCGCTTCAGAACCGCTAAATTCTCGCTGAGCGACCAAATCTTTATACTGATTGGTATTAAGCCAATATCATGTAGCAAGTATATATAGCCTAACTTAATGAGATCTGCCAATCACGCTCATTCGAATAGCGATGACCATCTTAAACTACTTTGTTTTCCACAAATAAAAAAGGGTGCCTAAATGAGGCACCCTTTCTTCGATTAAGTCTATGCGTTTAGCTTAGCTTACCGTGACACTGTTTATACTTCTTGCCTGAGCCGCATGGGCATGGATCGTTACGTCCCACTTTTTCGCCGTCACGTACTGTTGGCTGAGTCGCAGCTAGTGCAGCACTTTCTTCTGCACCTACGATTGCTTCAGCTTCTGCATGTTGATAGTCACGACGGATCTTGGCATCTTCTTGACGACGACGCTCCTCCATCTCTTCAACATCAGATTGCGCTTGCACTTGTACCTTTGACAATACACTAATGACGTCATGCTTTAATGACTCAAGCATTTGCTGGAACAACTCAAACGATTCACGCTTGTATTCTTGCTTTGGATTTTTCTGTGCATAGCCACGTAAGTGGATACCTTGACGCAAGTGGTCCATCGCTGAAAGGTGTTCCTTCCATAAACCATCTAACGTTTGTAGCATTACCGCTTTTTCGAATTGACGTAGTACTTGCTCGCCTACCATCTCTTCTTTAGCTTTATATGCATTCACCCAAGTTTCAACAATACGCTCACGTAATGTTTCTTCGTGCAAGTCGTCTTCTTTATCTAACCATTCTTGGATAGGAAGGCTCATTGCATACTCTTGTTGTAGACGCTTCTCTAAGCCTTCAACATCCCAAAGCTCTTCAACAGACTGACGCGGAATATATTGGTCGACTAAACCATTTACAACGTCTTCTTGAATGTTGGTAATGGTGTCTTGAATACTTTCAGCATCCATCAACTCGTTACGCTGTGCGTAAACCACTTGGCGCTGATCGTTAGCTACGTCATCAAATTCCAGTAGCTGCTTACGGATATCGAAGTTACGTGCTTCTACTTTACGTTGTGCGTTTTCAATAGCGCGTGATACCCATGGATGCTCAATCGCTTCACCTTCTTCCATACCTAGCTTCTTCATCATTGAAGATACACGGTCTGAAGCGAAGATACGCATTAAGCTATCTTCCATAGATAGATAGAAACGAGATGAACCTGAGTCACCTTGACGTCCAGAACGACCACGTAGCTGGTTATCGATACGACGCGATTCGTGACGCTCAGTACCTAGGATATGTAGACCACCGGCTTCGACTACTTCGTCATGACGAATTTTCCAGTCGGCCTTAATCTTAGCTTTCTGTTCATCAGTTGCATTAGCTAATGCTTCGATTTCCATGTTCCAGTTACCGCCTAACACGATATCTGTACCACGACCCGCCATGTTAGTTGCCACAGTTACCGCACCTGTACGGCCAGCTTGAGCAACAATATCCGCTTCACGCTCATGGAACTTAGCATTCAAGATCTCATGCGGGATCTTTTCTTTCTTTAATAAGCTGTGCAGTAGTTCTGATTGTTCAATCGAAACAGTACCAACCAATACTGGCTGGCCACGCTCACGACAACCCACGATATCTTTTACGATAGCCGCATACTTTTCTTCAGCGGTTAGATAAACCAGATCCGCATGGTCTTTACGTACCATCGGGCGGTTAGTCGGAACCACTACGGTGTCTAGACCGTAGATGTGTTGGAATTCGAACGCTTCAGTGTCAGCAGTACCTGTCATACCAGCAAGTTTTTCGTACTGACGGAAGAAGTTCTGGAAAGTAATCGATGCTAAAGTTTGGTTTTCATTTTGAATATGAACGCCTTCTTTAGCTTCTACCGCTTGATGCAGACCTTCAGACCAACGACGACCAGGCATAGTACGGCCAGTGTGTTCATCAACAATAACCACTTCGTTATCTTGAACAATGTAGTCGACGTCTTTTTCAAATAGTGTGTGTGCACGTAGAGCGGCATTCACATGATGCAGCAAAGAGATATTAGCTGCCGAATACAGCGAATCACCTTCTGCCAACATACCACGCTCAGTCAACAGCACCTCGACCTTCTCTTGGCCGCGCTCTGTCATATGAACTTGCTTTGACTTCTCATCAACTGAGTAGTCGCCTTCACCCACATACTCTTCAGTATCTTCTTTATCTTGAGCGATAAGATTTGGGATTAGGGTGTTAATCTTGATGTATAGCTCAGAGCTATCTTCTGCAGCACCAGAAATAATTAACGGTGTGCGTGCTTCATCGATAAGAATCGAGTCGACTTCGTCGATTAGGGCGTAATGAAGTGGACGTTGTACGCGTTCGCTTGGCGAGAACGCCATATTGTCACGTAGGTAATCGAAACCGAATTCGTTGTTGGTACCGTAAGTAATATCGGCATCATAAGCCGCTTTCTTTTCGACTTGACCAAGACCCGCAACGTTAATACCAACTGTTAAGCCAAGGAATTCAAAAAGCGGACGGTTATTTTCAGCATCACGACCCGCTAGGTAGTCGTTCACTGTGATAACGTGTACGCCTTTACCTGTTAGACCATTAAGATAAGCTGGCAGAGTTGCCGTTAGGGTCTTACCTTCACCGGTACGCATTTCTGCGATACGGTTACTATCCAAAATCATGCCACCGATTAGCTGTACATCGAAGTGACGCATATCAAATACACGCTTCGATGCTTCACGTACAGTAGCAAATGCTTCTGGTAAAACGCCTTCTAATGATTCACCGCCGTCTAGACGCTCGCGGAAGTGAGCTGTTTTTGCTTTTAATTCTTCATCCGATAGCTTTTCGTATTCAGCTTCTAGCGCGTTAACTTTATTAACGACTTTACCAAATGCTTTAAGTGTACGATCGTTGCGACTACCAAATACTTTTGTCAGTAATTTACCAAACATCTGAACCACTTCTATGTTATTGGCCAAGTCCCTTTTAGAGCCTGAAAGCCGATTTTACGATTACCCTGCCTTGCGGTAGACATATTTTTGCGGATCAATCTGCTGTCCACCGCGCAACACTTCATAATGCACATGAGGCCCTGTCGAGCGCCCAGTACTCCCCATAACAGCGATTTTATCGCCTTTAGCGACCACATCACCCACATTTACTGACAAAGCTTTATTGTGACCATAGCGTGTACTTAGACCATTTCCATGATCAATTTCAACTAAATTACCATAGCCAAACATCTTGTCCGCCCATGTAACCACACCACCTGCGGTAGCGATTACATCGACGCCCTCTTTTCCGGCAAAGTCGATACCTTTATGCATCGTGCGTTTACCGTTAAAAGGATCATTACGTAAACCGTAGGGCGAAGATAACCAACCTTTCTGAATTGGTCGCCCAGATATATAACGTTCTTCATCTATATGGAGATTAGATGCTACCGTTTCAAGTAGTGAAAGCTGAACATTATTATTATCTATTCTAGATACCAGCTCATCCATATCGGCGATAAGCTGATCGAGTTCGATGTTAGTACCTAAATCACTGATACCACCAACACCGACTTCTGAAGAGAAATCAAACTGATCTTCTAATTGATTATTTAAAGCAACTTGCTGGCCCAAGGCTTCTAAGCGCGTGAGTTTAGCTTGCATACGTGCAACGTGGGCAACCAACATCGAAAGTTGAGTTTCTGTCGCGCTCTTTAACGCGATTAACTCATCCTTTTGCTCTTCACGAGCCATACGCTCGCTATCGACATTAGCTTGTTGCTGTGTAAGTTGCTTAGCATTGTGCTGATAAAGGCCCGTACCTGCTGCAATCAGCAGTATCGGCAATAGCAGCCAACGCTTTCCTGGTTGCCAGCGTGTGGCACCATTTCGACCTTGAATAAAAACTGTTACACTCATAGCCTAATTAAGCCATTTTATTATCATATGAAAAAGCCCCCTCAGGATCTCAGTCAATTACTGCATCAGCAAGGCACTATGCCTAATCTCGCTGAAAAAGCAGAACTGTTATTACACTTAGATCACTATGTGAAACAAGTGCTGACTGGTCCAGTGACAGAGCAACTAAAGGTTGCCAATTTACGCCAAGGGATCTTGGTGATTGAAACAACCACGGCTGCTTGGGCGGCAAGAATTAACTTCCAAAAACCCAAAATACTACAATTGCTACAAGCCGAAACGTTACCCATGCTTACCGCAATCGAGGTTAAAGTCAACCCAAGCTTGTTAATGTATGAAACAAAACGTAAGCCTGCTCACAACCTAATTAGTGAAAACGCCGCCGCTCACATCGAAGCTTTAGCTGAACATACAGAGGGGACATTAGCGGTAAAATTAAAACGGCTGGCTGCATTAGCCAGCCGTTCAAGGCAATCTTAGTTCGCGATTAAGCGAATACAGCACCAGATGGTACTGAGAAGCTGACAGGTGCATCGGCTTCTTTTTCAAAGCTCACGATTTCCCAAGCATCTTGCTGTGCAAGCATGGCACGCACTAACTGGTTGTTAAGTGCGTGTCCTGTTTTATATGCGCAAAACTCACCAACTATCGCGTGACCCGCCACATACAAATCACCAAAAGCATCAAGGATCTTGTGTTTAACGAACTCGTCCTCATAACGCAGGCCATCGGGGTTGAGGACGCGATATTCGTCAAGTACAACAGCATTTTCCATGCTGCCGCCTAGTGCAAGATTATTGGCTCTTAGGTACTCGATATCTCGCATAAAACCAAAGGTTCTAGCACGGCTGATATCTTTAACAAAAGCAGATGATGAAAAATCCATAACCATATGCTGTTGACTACGAGCGATCTCTGGGTGGTTAAAGTCAATTGCAAAATCGACTCGGAAGCCTTTAAACGGCTTTAACTCTGCCCACTTGTCACCGTCTTCTACACGAATAGGTTTAGTGATTTTGATATATTTCTTAGCTGCGTTTTGCTCTTGGATGCCTACTGATTGCAATAGGAAAACAAAAGGACTCGCACTGCCATCCATAATTGGAATTTCAGGCGCGTCAACTTCGATAACTGCGTTATCGATACCTAATCCGGCTAGCGCAGCGAATAGATGCTCAATTGTTGAGATACGAACACCATCGTCATTAACCAAAGCAGTACACATTGTTGTTTCACGTACTTGATCTGCTACAGCTGGAATTTCCACTGCAGGTGACAAGTCGGTACGAACAAGTTTAATGCCGGTATTAACTGGTGCGGGTTTAATGATCAAAGTCACCTTGTTGCCGGAATGCAATCCAACACCAGTAGTCTTAACCATTTCTTTGACAGTTCTTTGAAAAATCATGTATTTACCCGTTTATTATCTCAACATAAAGAGCACTAACCACACACTTTTTAGTCGTGTGTAGGCTATGCTGGTCGGATATCTTAGCATATCTTTGCAAATTCACCAAAATTCACTCAGCTTTTAGACAACACTTTAGTATTGCCTTATATTTGTTAACTATTTATTAACACTTGAATTAATCAGCTTGCTTACGCAAAAATGCTGGAATATCCAAGTAATCAAGTTCGTTCTTTTTCTCTGTCACAGGTGTTGCCACTTGTGGTTGAGCTGCAGTAGCTGTATTGCCGTGTGACATAGCCGGTGCAATCGTATCTTCCGGTACGATATTCTCAGCACGAGGCTCAGCCGGTACGATTGGCTCTGGACGTGGAGCAGGCTTAGAAACAAGCTGAATATCAGGCTTCTTCTCTGCCCCGATACCAGTAGCAACTACAGTTACGCGTAGCTCATCAGACATCTCTGGATCAATAACCGCACCCACTACGACAGTTGCGTTATCAGACGCATAAGCCTTAACGTGGTTACCCACAGTCTCGAACTCTTCAATGCTCATATCCATACCAGCTGTAATGTTCACAAGAACACCACGAGCGCCAGCAAGATCGATATCTTCTAGCAATGGACTAGCAACAGCTGCTTCGGCAGCTTCTTCAGCACGATCTTCACCACTTGCTACACCGGTACCCATCATGGCATTACCCATTTCAGACATAACGGTTTTCACGTCGGCGAAATCGACGTTGATTAGACCTGGACGAGTAATTAGCTCGGCAATACCTTGAACCGCGCCTAGTAGTACGTTGTTAGCAGCAGCAAATGCATCTAATAAAGAAGTGCCACGGCCTAGTACTTTAAGCAGCTTTTCATTTGGAATAGTGATCAATGAGTCAACATGCTTAGCAAGCTGCTCAATACCTTGATCCGCGTAGGTCATACGCTTCTTACCTTCAAATGGGAAAGGCTTAGTCACAACAGCAACGGTAAGAATTCCTTCTTCACGTGCAATTTCTGCAACTACAGGAGCAGCACCTGTACCAGTACCACCGCCCATACCCGCAGCGATAAAGATCATATCCGATCCCTTAATCGCATTACGGATGTTTTCTCTATCTTCTTCTGCCGCTAAGCGACCAATTTCAGGGTTTGCGCCAGCGCCCAAACCTTTGGTCACATCACGACCTAATTGAATTGTGGTTGATGCAGCAGACTTACGCAGCGCTTGTGCGTCAGTATTTGTTGCCACAAACTCAACACCTTCGATGTTGTGTTTAACCATATGCTCGACAGCGTTACCACCGCCGCCACCGACGCCGATGACCTTAATCACCGCCTCGTCTGAATGACTATCCATGATCTCAAACATGGTCTTTTCTCCGTTCTGCCTGCGTTATTAACTAAAACTCGCCTTTAAACCAACTCTGGACCCGATTCCAAAGACTGGTAACCCCTTGTCGCTCAGGACGCTCGAACTGACGTTCGATGACTCTGCGCGCACCATAATGAAGCAACCCGACTCCGGTAGAGTAAATAGGTTGATCCACATATTCATATAAACCTTTAACAGGTAGCGGCTGTGCCATTCTTACTGGCATGCCAAATGTTGCCTCAGCGATATCCACCGCACCTTCAATCGATGCTGTGCCACCTGTGATAACAATACCTGCTGCGACCTGATCTTCGAGCCCACTATCGCGTAGCTGCTTTAAGATCAGTTCAAATAATTCTTGGTATCTAGGTTCAACCACTTCCGCTAACGTATGACGCGACATACTACGTGAAGGACGACCACCGACTGATGGAACTTCAATACTGTCTTCACGACTCACCATCGCGCTACGCGCGCTAGCGTGCTGTACTTTAATCTGCTCCGCGTGAGATAACGGTGTACGGAATATCTTAGCGATATCGTTAGTCACCTGATTACCCGCAACCGGAACCACTGCACAATGACGCAATGCACCATTGGTATAAACAGCGATATCTGTTGTGCCGCCGCCGATATCGACTAAGCACACACCTAAGTCTTTCTCGTCATCTGTCAGCACTGAGTCGGCTGAAGCAATCGCAGAGAACACCAGATCATCGACCTTCAAACCACAGCGTTCTACGCTCTTGGTGATATTCTTAGCCATATCATTGGCGCAAGTAACGATATGCACCTTGGCTTCCATACGCATACCAGACATGCCTATCGGGCTCTTAATGCCGTCTTGGATGTCGATAGCGTACTCTTGCGGTAACACATGTAAGATACGACGCTCCGTTGGGATCTTTACCGAACGCGCGGTATGGATCACGTTGTCGACATCTTCCTGAGTCACCTCTTCGTCATTAATCGATACCATGCCGTTTTCATTCTGGCATTCGATATGTTTACCCGAAATACTCAAGTAAACCGATGATACTTGGCAGTCAGCCATTAGTTCAGCTTGATCCAGTGCTCTTTGTACACTTCGAACGATAGAGTCGAGGTCGTTAACGCCGCCTTTATCCATACCTCTTGAAGGATGGTTACCAAGGCCGACAATACTGATCTCACCGTCAGGTAACACTTCACCAATGATGACAGCGACCTTTGATGTCCCTATGTCCAATCCCACGATCAGATTTCTATCCAGATTCTTGGTCATTAATTAACGGCTCTCTTTCTGTGCATCATCCCAACCTACGGCCAAACCTGTGTCGTAGCGCAAATCCACAATTGCTACCTTCTTGTCTTGCTTGGCAAGCTGAGGGTAGACGTGGATAAATCTTTGTATCCTTGCCATCTTGTCTTCGCGTCCGAGCTCCAGCTTAATGCCAGTATTCAGCTCTGCGTGCCAAGCATGTCTTGGGCTTAAACTTAAACTCTGTAAGTTAAAGCCATTAATTCTTAATAGTTCACCTAGCTGCTGGTAAGTAGTTAGTACCGACTTACCTTGCTCTTCAGGTCCGGTCAAGAAAGGTAAGTTAGGTATACCTTCTTTCGCCGGTGCATCAAATACTTCGCCATAAATATTGAGCCAAGCATCACCATTCCAATGCGCAACTGGTTTTTGTTCAACCAGATAGACCTTCAATTTAGCCGGCCACTCGCGCCTAACTGAGGCCTGATACACCCAAGGTAAGGCTTCCAATGCATCTTGCACCTGATTAACATCGGCAGAAAAAAAGCTTCGCTGCATTAAATCCTGTAGTGCTACTTGGATCTCTTTGTCATCGGTATACAACCGCTTTCCGTTAATCGCAACCGCTTCAATAGGTAACGCATCGGCATCGTTTAGTACCGAATCTAGCTTCATTACTGCCATCGATAAACCGATCAATACGCACAGTAAAAATGCTAAACCGAAACATAAATACCAATCGGCTTGCGAAAGCAAAACTCGAACACGCTGACCTTTCTCGCGCCAAGACACCTTTAGGCTTCCTTTTGCAACCATAACCCCGGAAAATCGGCCATTATATAGCCCTTATTCCAAGCGTCAAAATTAGATGAGTAAGTTAAGCTATATCGCTCTAATTTACGCATTTTTGTCATCTGTTGCTGCAGCATTAAAACCAAGGTTCGACTCGGCTAGGCTGCGAGACAACAAACCAATACTGCCGGCTCCTTGCGTCAACAGTAGGTCACCATCTTGTAAGATCTCTGGTAACACGGTTTCGAGTTGCTCAGTACTTGCCACGAATACAGGCTCAACTTGTCCACGCACTCGAATCGAGCGGCATAATGCACGGCTATCGGCACCAGGGATCGGCGCTTCACCTGCGGCATAAACATCAAGCATCAACAAGCAATCCACTTGCGATAAGACTTCCACAAAGTCTTCATACAGATCACGAGTACGGCTATAACGGTGTGGCTGATAGATCATGACTAAGCGACGCTCAGGCCAACCGAGTCTTGCCGCCTTAATCGTTGCTGCGACTTCGCTTGGGTGATGACCATAATCATCGACCAACTTAATCTCGCCTTTGGCCGTAGTAAATTCACCAACTTGCTGGAAGCGACGACCAATGCCCTGAAACTCGGCTAAGGCAGTAATAATCGCCTCATCTTCAATCTCATCTTCAGTCGCTACCGCAATAGCAGCCAATGAGTTTAAGACATTGTGCTCACCCGGCAGGTTAACCGATAACTGCAAGTCATCCATCCCGGCACGTCTAACCGTAAATTCACAGCTATAACCAGTCTGCTTAAAATCTAATGCGCGAACATCTGCGTCTTCACTGAAACCATAAGTTACCACTCTACGTCCGATACGTGGGATAAGCTCACGTACGATAGGGTCATCGATACAGACAACCGCGACGCCATAGAAAGGTAAGTTATGCAAGAAGTCGACAAACGTGGTTTTCAGCTTCTCTAGATCGCCTTCATAGGTGTCCATATGATCGGCTTCAATATTGGTCACCACACTTACCATTGGCTGCAGGTGCAAGAAGCTTGCATCACTCTCATCTGCCTCGGCGATAAGGTAACGACTATGGCCTAATCTTGCGTTAGTACCGGCACTATTTAGTAAACCACCAATCACAAATGTTGGATCGCGTTCGGCTTCACCATAAACGCTAGCAATTAGGCTGGTCGTCGTGGTCTTGCCGTGAGTACCTGCCACGGCAACGCCATGGCGATAACGCATCAGCTCTGCTAGCATTTCTGCACGGCGCACCACTGGAATACGCAATTCTTTTGCTGCAACTAGCTCTGGGTTATCTGCGCTAATAGCTGTAGATACCACAACTACATCGACATCTTTTATCTGACTTGCGTCGTGGCCAATGTAGATAATCGCGCCAAGTTGAGTTAATCGCTCTGTTACCGCACTCTGGGCAATATCAGAACCACTTAACTTGTAACCTTCATTAACAAGCACTTCCGCTATGCCGCCCATACCCGCGCCACCTATTCCAACGAAATAGATGTGCTTAACCCTACGCATTTCAGGGATCATGGATCTTAGCTGCGAATACTTCTCTGCTTTGTTACTCATCTCAACCCTTCTCAGCTAATCGAATACAGACATTAGCTACACGCTCTGTCGCATCTAAAATGGCTACGTCTCGAGCACGCTGGCCCATATTACATAATTCTTGTTTATCGGATGCCAGCATCGACAGTTTTGTCATCAGCTTACTGGTATCGACGATAGGCTGTGGCAGCAAAAAAGCTGCCCCAGCATTAACTAACACTTTGGCGTTTTTAGTTTGATGGTCGTCAACTGCATGTGGGTATGGCACTAATAAACTCGGTAAGCCTACTGCCGCCAGCTCAGATACGGTTAAAGCACCAGAGCGGCAAACCACCACATCGGCCCAGCGATACGCCGCTTCCATATCATCGATAAACTCAGCAACACTCACGCTTCCATCTTGGCCTAAACGCTGATATTCAGCTTTCACGCTAGCCAAATTATCGCGGCCAACTTGATGCCAAACTGTCATAGAATGAGTTTTGCTCACCCCTTCTAAAACGCTCGGCATCACGTCGTTAAAGATCTTGGCGCCTAAACTGCCGCCAACAACCAGCACTTTGAGTGAATCATCGTCACAACATGCTTCGCGCTTATCGCCAAGAGCAATCAGCTCTTTACGGATAGGGTTACCCACAGTTTCAGCCTTGATATCGCTAAAGGTGCCTTCAAAGGCGCATAACACTTCCGAAGCAATACGCGATAGCAATCTATTAGTCATGCCTGGTATGGCATTTTGCTCATGGAGTACTAATGGAATACCGCATAATTTTGCCGCTACGCCACCTGGACCACTAGCAAAGCCGCCCATGCCCATTACAACATCAGGCTTAAAGCTTTTAATCACAGCGCGCGCCTGCATCACCGAGCGCAAGATTTTAAAAGGCGCCGCCAATTTACGCATCAAGCCGTTACCACGTACCCCTTTAATATCGATAAAATCGATATCGAAGCCATGCTGAGGCACAAGCCTCGCTTCCATTCGCTCAGCCGTGCCTAACCAACGCACTTTCCAGCCTTGCTGGCTTAAATACTTAGCTACCGCTAACGCAGGAAACACATGGCCGCCGGTACCGCCTGCCATGATTAAAATGCGTTTTTCTTCAGCTTGGTTAGTCATTATCTCACTCATTATTAGTTTGTCCGGCCTTCAACGGCCTGGATAACACTCAATCTTCTTTCATGGTCAATTCGGATAAGCATCATTACTGCTGCCGTCATCACCCATAAACTACTACCGCCATAACTAATAAATGGCAGGGTTAATCCTTTAGTTGGCAACATGCCGATACTCGCGCCGACATTAACCACGGTTTGGAAACAGATCCAAATCCCGATGCCGTAGGCCAAATAGCCTTCGAATGCACGCTCAAGAGCCAAACACATGTTGCCTAGCTTTATCGCTCGCAGTGCCACAAATAGCAGCACGGCTAATACTGCGACAATGCCGATAAAGCCGAGCTCTTCGCCAATCACCGCGAAGATAAAGTCGGTATGCGCCTCTGGCAGATACTCCAACTTCTGAATACTGTTACCTAAGCCCTGACCAAACCAGTCTCCGCGACCATAGGCCATTAACGACTGAGTCAGCTGATAACCGCTACCAAACGGGTCTTGCCATGGGTCAAGAAACGAGGTCACTCGTCGCATACGATACGGCTCAAGTAACACCAGCGCCACAAATGCCAAAATGCCGGTTAAGATCAGCGCGAAGAAATCCAGTAATCGCGCACCCGCTAAAAACAGTAAACCAACCGTGCCAACAAATAGCACTACAACCGTACCTAAGTCAGGCTGCATCAAAATCAAGAAAGCATATACTGCAAACACACCAATCGGCTTATAGAAGCCTTTAGCATTCTCTCTAATCTCTTGGTGGCGACGTACCAAGTAACCTGCCATATAGATGGCGAAAGCAAACTTAGCAATCTCGGCCACCTGAATACGAATAGGCCCGATAGACAGCCAACGGGTCGCCCCATTTACCGTTGTACCCACAAGAAGTACAGCTACGAGCATTGCCCCGACCACAAATAGCAAAAGCACGCTATACCTTTGCCAAATGCTTACCTCAACTTGTAATACCACTGCAGCAATAATTACACAGCCCACAAGGTAAGCACCATGACGCCAAACAAAATGAAACGGGTTTCCCGTTAAAGTTTGCGCTTCAGGCATAGAGGCTGACATCACCATAACAAAGCCAAAACAAATCAACGACAAAACAGCAAATAACAATGCTCTATCGTACAGCTGCATCCCAGGGGATGAGTTGTCGCTAAACAGATTCGGCAACGACCAATTTAAGCGATTGCCAAATAAACTTAACTGCTTCTCGCTACTCGCCATGGAGTGCTTCAACTAGGTTACGGAATTCATCTCCGCGAGCCATAAAGTTAGGGTACATATCTAAGCTTGAACAAGCAGGTGACAAAATAACAATGTCGCCAGCAGTGGCTAGCTTCTGCGCTGTCGCTATCGCTTCAGCCATGTTGGTTACTTTTATCGCCTCAGGTTTCATTGCTGCGATTTTGTCGCCATCTTTACCTAAAACGATTAATTGGCTGACCTTATCGAGCACGGGTTCCAACGGCTTAAAGTCTGCGCCTTTGCCATCGCCTCCTGCGATCAAGATCAACTCACCTAAGTGCTCACTCAAGCCATCTATAGCTGCAACGGTAGCACCGATATTGGTAGCCTTCGAGTCGTTGACATAAGTCACACCGTCAATATCTGCAATCACTTCACAACGATGAGCAAGACCCAAGAACGTCTTAGCCACCTCAATTTGACACTCACGCTTAATACCGGCCGCAGTAGCTAGCGCCATTGCAGCAATGATATTGGCAAGGTTGTGGCTACCCACTAACGCTACATCACTGACAGGCATAATCTGACTGCTACCTTGCACTATCATGCCGCCTAAAACACCCCAGTCATCGCCCTCTGGCGCATCTAAACCAAAGCTTTGCTGGTTAGTTGGGTTGTTAGGTAGCGTTAACGCATCTTCACGATTAAACACCGCCATCTTGCTCTGCTCGTAAAGCTTAAGCTTCGCTTGACGGTAAGACTCTAGATCGCTATAGCGATCCATATGATCTTCGCTAATGTTAAGGCAAGTCGCCGCCACACAGTGCAAGCTATAGGTTGTCTCTAACTGGAAACTCGACAACTCCAGCACATACAGATCTTTAGGCTCGAGCAATAGGTCAAGAGCTGGCACACCAATGTTGCCACCCACGGCGTAAGAGCTGCCACTAGCCTTAGCCATTTCACCGACTAAGGTCGTTACAGTAGTCTTGCCGTTTGAGCCTGTTATACCTATAACCTTGGCTGATGTTTTACTCACTTCTCTAGCGAAAAGCTCAACATCGCCAATCACCTCAATCCCCATATCAAACGCGACTCGCACTTCCGGCGTTTCGCAGGCAATACCTGGACTGATGACGATCTGCTGTGCCTGTACTAGATAGCGGCAATCAAAACCACCAGTGACTAGCTCAACTTGAGGAAATTCCGCCGCCAAGCTATCAGCTCCCGGAGGCTGAGTTCGGCTGTCCATGACTAAAGGAACAATCCCTTGCGCACACAGGTAACGTACAACAGACAAACCTGTCGCACCTAAACCTAAAACTATGTGTGAATATTGCTGCGCCATATCAGACCTATCTAGTATCTAAGTTAAATGAGTTAGTTAAACTCAATCTGCTATCTAAGTTTCAAGGTTGCTAAACCAAGCAACACTAGGAACAAAGAGATAATCCAAAAACGTACAATGACTCGCGGCTCCGGCCATCCCTTCAACTCATAATGATGATGAATAGGTGCCATACGGAAGATGCGCTGACCACGTAGCTTATAAGAACCTACCTGCAAGATCACCGACACAGTCTCCATCACGAAGACACCGCCCATAATCACTAATAAGATCTCTTGACGGACTAATACCGCAATGGCACCGAGTGCCGCGCCAAGGGCTAACGAGCCAACATCGCCCATAAACACTTGTGCTGGATAGGTGTTAAACCATAAGAAGCCAAGACCTGCACCGACAATCGCGGTACACACAATCACCAGCTCACCTGCGCCTGGCAAGTAAGGTAGGTGCAAATAGTTAGCAAACTGAACATGGCCAGAAAGGTAAGCAATCAAGGCAAATGCTGCTGCAACCATTACTGTCGGCATAATCGCCAAACCATCTAGACCATCAGTTAAGTTAACCGCGTTACTTGAGCCCACAATGGTGAAGTAAACCAATACAATAAAGAAGCCACCAAGCTGCGGCATAATATCTTTAAAGAAAGGCACAACGAGTTGAGTTTCACCTGGACTTGCCGCCGATGCATACAGGTAAACCGCTATTGTTAATGCTGCCGCCGATTGCCAAAAGTATTTCCAGCGAGCAATCAAGCCCTTAGTGTCTTTTCGGACCACTTTACGGTAGTCATCGATAAAGCCAATCAAGCCAAAACTACCCAGCACGAATAGTACGACCCATACATAACGGCTGCCAAGATCGCCCCAAAGCAATACACTGATAAACACACCGGCAAGGATCAAAAGCCCACCCATAGTAGGCGTTCCACGCTTACTAAAGTGTGACTCAGGGCCATCGTTACGCACGACTTGACCAATTTGCATTAATTGCAAACGCGCTATCATCTTTGGACCTAACCAAAGACTTAATATCATTGCCGTCATCAAACCAAGAATGGCTCGGAAGGTAACGTAAGAAAATACATTAAACCCAGTGTAAAATTGGGTTAAATACTCAGCCAGGTAAACCAGCATTAAACAAACTCCCCGCGACCAAAGGCCGTTGTTAAAGCTTCTACTACACGTTCCATTCTCGCACTGCGAGAACCTTTCACTAACACGGTGATTTCAGCTGGTAATCCATTAATATATTGAATTAATCCAGCGACTAAATCATCGATATCTTGGTAGTGTTTGGAACCAAAAGCATGACTCGCACCTGCGCTTAGTGTGCCGACACAAAACAGCGCATTAACGCCTTTTGTCTTGGCCAATGTTCCAAGCTCACGATGCAAAAGGGCGGCATTGTCGCCTAATTCGCCCAAATCGCCCAGCACTAAACAGCGATTTCCTTTAATTTCTTGAAGCCAGTCAATAGCCGCGCCCACCGAAGCAGGATTTGCATTGTAACTATCATCAATAACTGTGACCCGCCCAAGCTGACTCGGAAGCATGCGCCCTTTGACTGGCTGCAGCAGACTAAGTCCCTGACAGATATCAGCCAAAGATAAACCTAGCGCCAAACAAATACTGGTTGCCGCTAACGCATTAGACACTTGGTGACGGCCTGCAAGCGGTAGCTCTACTCTAGAGACCTCCGCTGCATAGCAAAGGCTAAAGGCATAACGTCCATAAGCATCCGCAATCAAGTCAGCTGCAAAAACATCAAGATCTCTCGAGGTTTCATTTTTAATACCAAAACATAACTGCTTAACGTGACTAGACGCCTGAAGCATGACATCAGCAAAGGCATCATCGGCATTAATCACAGCCGTGCCGCCAATGCTAATATGGTTAAAAATCTCTGACTTAGCTTTGGCTACGCCCTCTAAAGAACCAAAACCCTCAAGATGAGCCGAGGCAACGTTATTCACCATGGCTACACTCGGCTTAACTAAACCCGAGGTATAATCAATTTCACCTGAGTGGTTAGCACCAAGCTCAAATACGCCAAACTCATCACCTTGCACTAATCTCAGCAAAGTTAACGGAACGCCAATTTCGTTATTGAAGTTACCCGCGGTATAGAGCACTTGATGTTTTTGCGACAAGATAGTCGCTATCATCTCTTTTACGCTGGTTTTGCCATTTGATCCGGTTAAAGCGACACAAGTTAGTCCAAGCTGTTCACGTACATAGGCACCGATTTCGCCCATAGCACGTTGGCTGTTTGCCACGATAATTTGTGCGGCGTTAATAGGCAGCTTTCTTTCTACTAACAATGCATTCGCGCCAGCATCAACCGCCGCCTGAGCAAAGTTATGGCCATCAAAGTTATCGCCTTTTAACGCAACAAAAAGCGTCTTGCTATCTACCGCTCGACTGTCGCTAGAGACGCTATCGATTGGCAAGTCATCACCAACCAACTTGCCATTTAGGCGTGTCGCCAGTTCGGCTAAAGAAACCCTAATCATGCGTTACCTTCGGCAATCGCTTTCGCAAATGCTCTTTCATCGTAATTTAGTTTTTTACCATCTACTTCTTGGTAAGTTTCATGGCCTTTACCAGCCAAAAGTACCATATCGCCAGAAGCCGCTTGCGCGACGATCTGCTTGATTGCAGCTTGACGGTCTACTTGTGAAAGCGCCTGCTGTGGATGCTGCAATCCGGCCAAAATATCGCTAATAATGGCGTTGGGGTCTTCACTGCGACAGTTATCGCTAGTTACCATAACCCGATCGGCAAACTGCTCTGCGCTCGCCGCCATCATTGGCCGTTTACCTTTATCTCTATCGCCACCGCAACCGAACAAACACCAAAGCTGGCCTTTACAATGTACTCGTAGCGCTTTTAACGCCTGCTCGATAGCATCCGGCGTATGAGCGTAGTCGACAACAAGGGTCACACCCTCTTGACTCGTGAAGCGTTCCATTCGTCCTGCAACAGGCTCAAGCTGAGCAGCTAGGGCGACAAGCACGCGCATATCTTCACCCAGCAGGTAAAGAGCACCGAGAGCAGCAACCAAGTTTGATAGGTTAAAATCACCCAATAACGGTGAGCTAAGCTCAGCTTCGCCAGTCGGCCACACTAAAGTGCAAGATACGCCGCCATCATGAAAATGATTGTCTTTAGTATAAATTTCAGCGCTAGCGTTACCTTTAACACTAAAGCCTAATAACTTGTCAGATGCTAAATCAATCAGCCATTCACGACCGACAGGATCATCGATATTAATTAAACCACCGCGTAAATTGGCGAATTGGAAAAGGCGCTTTTTGGCAATTCCATATTCTTCCATCGTATGATGATAATCGAGATGATCACGACTTAAGTTGGTAAATACAGCCACATCAAAGGGAACGGCCTCGACTCTACCTTGTACTAGACCGTGGCTAGAGACTTCCATCGCACAGGTATTCGCGCCCTTTTGTTCAAATTCCTGCAACTGCTTGATCAAAGTGACCGGGTCCGCAGTGGTGTTGCCACTATCAACAAGCTCACCCCATAGGCCGTTGCCTAGAGTGCCCATTACCGCGGTTCGCTTACCTTGTAATAACTGCAACTGAGCGATCAATTGAGTCACTGAGGTTTTACCATTAGTCCCGGTCACACCAACAATTTGCGGGCGCGTTTGCGACATAGGATAAGCCTGTGCAGCTAAAGCTGAAATTTGCCGATTCAGTTGGAAAAACAGGATCTGTAATCCACCATCGTTAACCACTGTGCCGTGCTTTTCGGGAGAATCCGTATGCACTAATGCAGCGTTAGCGCCGCGTTCAAAAGCAGCTGTTATAAACTTGCGACCATCGACTTGATAGCCTGGAATAGCAACAAACAGATAGCCAGCTTGCACAGCACGGCTATCTAAAGTGATCTCCGAGAAGTCTTCGGCTCCCGAATAATGGAACCATGGCGCTAATAGATCGCGTATTAGCATTATTCAACACTCCTAGAATTTGCAGCTAAACGGACCTTCTCACGATTTGAAATAGGTTCAACGTTTAGCATTTGTAACGCACCAGACATGACTGCGGCAAACACAGGCGCCGCGACATCACCACCGTAATATCTATCGCCTTTAGGCTCATTCACTACCACAGCAATGGCTAACCTAGGGTTATGCACGGGTGCGACCCCGGCAAACTGGGCAACATAGTCTTCACCATAACCACCCGCAACAGCTTTACGCGCGGTACCGGTTTTACCTGCTACAGGGTAACCTTCGATATGTGCTTTAAGCGCGGTGCCACCTTTCTCGGTAACCCCCACCAGCATCTCCATCACGCCTTGTGCCACTTCAGGAGAAAGCACTTGGGTACCTTCAGGCTTTTGTTTAAGTTTTAAAATCGAAACGGGATACAGTACGCCCTTATTACCCAAAATCGAGTACAGTCTGGCGAGCTGCAGCGGTGTGGCCATTAAGCCATAACCAAATGATAGCGTGGCTCGCTCAAATTCAGACCAGCGGCGTCTATCATGAATAAGTCCGGCGCTTTCACCCTCTAAATTAATACCTGAGTAATTGCCCAAGCCCATGGTTTGGTAGGCGCCCAATAACTCTTGTACTGGCATAGATAAAGCAATTTTGGTCATGCCTACGTTACTCGAATGCACCAAAATTCCACTCAGAGAAAGGTCACCATAGTTACGGCCATCGCGGACAATTTTACCACCAATGCGCATGCGACCTGGGTTGGTCTTAATAATTTGATCCGCTTTAATGGTGCCAGCTTCAAGTGCTGCGGCGACCACAAAAGGCTTGATAGTCGAGCCGGGTTCGTATGAATCCGTTAACGCTCGGTTTCGCATGCGATAGCTTTGCAGGCTATCACGGGAATTAGGGTTATAAGACGGAGTGTTTGCCATCGCTAACACTTCGCCCGTGTGCACATCTAGCACCACGATTGAGCCAGACGTTGCTTGATTAATTTCGGTGGCTTTTTTTAGCTCTCGGTAGGCAAGCTGCTGAATACGCTGATCGATGCTTAACACTAAATCATTTGGGCTCTCGCCCTCTTGCACCATATCGAGTCGCTCAACAACGTGACCATCACGAGACTTACGCACTTTTTGTTTGCTTGGTGTACCTGTAAGCCAATCGTTATAGGTGTTTTCAATCCCCTCAATACCTTTGTCGTCGATATTCGTGATACCGACTAACTGCGCTGAGATCTCACCGGTTGGGTAATACCGGCGGGACTCTGGCTTAAGATAAACACCGGGTAATTTTAGCTGTCGAATATAGTCAGCAACCGCTGGAGTGACTTGACGCTTCAGATAGGTAAAACGTTTACGCGGATTAGCCTGCACCCGTTTTAAAATATCTTCTTTGGGTTCATGTAACACATCAGCTAATGCTTGCCAGCGGCGCATATCGGCAAAGCCATTTTTGTCGTGCACCACTTTAGGGTCAGCATATACAGCTTTAACTGGCACACTGACCGCGAGCATCTCGCCATTGCGATCGGTAATAAGCCCGCGCTGCACTTCACGACTGGTTGTGCGCAAGGTACGCATATCGCTTTGGTGACGCAGCATTTCAGGCTCAACCAGTTGAATATATGCCGCACGCCCAACAAGACTGGTAAACATTAGGCAAACAAACGCCACAACGACGTATAGACGCCATTGGATTAGTTGTGGTTTTTGCTTACGTTTCGCCTGTTTGCTCATGGGACTCTTACCACAACCTCTTCTTTTGGTAATGGACGGTTCATATTCAGCTCTTTAGTCGCAATCCGAGTTATTCGGCTATGTTCCGACCGAGACTGCTCTTCGAGCAGCAAATTACGCCACTCGATATCTAGCCGGTCTCGCTCTTGTAACAATTGCTCCCATTGACTGGTGTATTTCCTGCCTTCATAGCTGGTATACACCACCGCAATCGCATTTATCATGACAAGCAGCGCGAGTATCATGATCCATTTGTGATGCCATAGATCGAGCAGCACTATGCGGGTTAAATTCAATTGAGCTTTACTCACTTATTTTCTAATCGTTTATGCTTCGTAAGGTAAGCGCTCGGCGATACGTAGCACTGAGCTACGAGCTCTGGCGTTACGCTCTACCTCTTCAACCGACGGCTTAATCGCTTTACCCATCGCCTTTAATTTGCGTGACTTATTAATCTCAGCCTCTGTAATAGGCAAACCATGAGGTACACTCTCACCTTGGCTATTACGGCGAATAAAGCGCTTCACCATACGGTCTTCCAGTGAATGGAAGCTAATCACAGATAAGCGGCCTTCTGGCGCTAACACTGTTAATGCACCTTCTAGGGCTTGATCAATCTGCTCTAGTTCGCTATTGATGTAGATACGAATAGCCTGGAATACGCGTGTTGCAGGATGCTTATTTCGCTCCTTATTCTTGGTAATGCGGGCAATCAAATCTGCCAAATCTTTGGTACGCAAGAACGGGGTCTTGTCACGATCTGCAGCAATACAGCGCGCAATATGACGAGAATTTTTCTCTTCGCCATAGGTTTTAAATACCCATGCCATATCTTCAATTTCAGCGCGAGCAAGCCACTGAGCAGCGGTCTCGCCTTGAGAGTTATCCATACGCATATCTAACGGGCCATCACGCAAGAAGCTAAAGCCACGTTCGGCGTCATCTAGCTGCGGCGACGACACGCCAAAATCCAGCAATACACCATCGATTTGGCCTTTTAAGCCTAAATCTTCGACATAGTCAGCTAACTGACCGAAACCACCATGAACGATCTGAAAGCGGCTGTCGTCTTTAAACTGCTCTGCCGCGGCGATAGCCTGCGGATCACGGTCGATAGCAATCAGTCTTCCATTCGGTCCAAGTTCCTCAAGAACTTTTCTAGAATGACCACCACGACCGAAAGTACCATCGATGTAGATACCATCGGGTCTAATGTTTAAGCCTGCAACGGTTTCCGCTAGCAGTACTGATAGGTGTTCAAATTCTTGTGTCATGGGTTTCTTCTACTATTTAAGTATCACTGACTAAAGTGAAAAATTTGCCAAACGCTCATTGGCAGCCAAGTCTTCATTAAGAATCGCTGTCCGACTCTGTTCAATCTGTTGCTGCCATGCAGCTTCGTCCCATAGCTCAAACTTATTGAGCTGCCCCACTAACATTGCCCGCTTATCTAAGTTGGCATATTGGCGTAGTGGCGGTGGTAACAACATTCGGCCATTACCATCCAATTCACATTCATGGGCGTATCCGAGCAACAATCTCTTCATTGCTCGTTCGGTAGGTTGTGTGTCGGAAAGAGATGCGAGTTTAGCTGCAACTTGTTCCCATTCATGAATGGGGTACAGCAATAAACAAGAGGATTGAATATCTACAGTGATCACAAGTTGGTTATTATGACGGGCATGCAGCGACTCACGGTATCGCTTTGGAATCGCGATCCGGCCTTTTGCATCAAGATTTATAGCGCTAGCCCCAGAAAACACCTTATGTCATCCCTGTTGTTCTATAAAATATCCCACAAATATCCACATTTCCCCACAACAGCTAAGTTTAGGGATAGAACGCAAGACTTGTCAAGGAAAGCGCAGATTTAAAAATCCAGTAACCAAGCGGGTTAGCAGCGAATTTAGATTAACTTTATCCAAAGCGAGTGTTGGGGATTTATGTGGGGATTTAATAGTGTTCTTCCTCTAAAAAGTAGGAAAAACAGGCAGAAGAGTGGGGTTAATCACAACAAGCAATGCCATTTAGTGGGATTTTTTCCCATAAAGCTTGCTTTAACTAAGAGCGAGTTTGCCCATATAAGGCTATAACTCCGCAAAAGCTGCGGTATAAATGCAGGAAATATTAAACATAATTAACCGAATGACCTTTGTGCTCTCAATTCACTGAGTTAAACTTGCCAGACAAAAAAACAAGACTAAATTTTAACCAATCATTGCCGATATAATATTAACTCACATTGAAAATGAGGAATAAGCAATGATTAGCCTAGATAGTGTATACGCCATGCTTGCTAAGCCAGCGACCTCAAAGCTTAAAACAAAACAGCAAGTTAAGAAAATTGATAACAGCGCAGCTATCGCACCTGACAGCCATGAAGCACCTCAGGCACAACTGCCGCCTCACTTAGAGAGGCGCACCTCTACCGATGATAGGCGTAAAAATCAACAGATAGCCTACCAACTCGATCCAAACCTAGAGAGAAGAAAAGGCCCTAGGCGGGATAAGTCCGAACAAAAGAACAATGAGCAAGAGTCATCGCTAGAACAAACAAGTAAACAAACTCCTGAGTCGACCCACACTCGGATCGACATCGATGTATAGTCTAAGCGGGTGTCACTCGCTTTTAACGTGTCCGAGTGACCGCATTTAACCAGCCCTGATATAAGCTATCGCGTTTTTGCATGCTGATTTGTGGAGTGAAATTACGCTCAATCCCAGCCTTATTCTTTAGCTCATCGGTTGAGTCCCAAAAGCCCACGGCAAGACCTGCAAGAAATGCAGCTCCCAATGCAGTAGTTTCGGTCAGCTCTGGGCGCAAAACCTCAACGTTAGTGATGTCGGCCTGAAACTGCATCAAGAAGTCATTCGCCACCGCACCACCGTCGACCTTAATCTGTTTCAGTTCGACACGACTATCTTTAGACATGGCATCCAAAAGATCGCGGCTCTGGTAGGCAATCGCCTCCAATGCGGCTCGAATAATATGGTTACGATTCGCGCCTCGGGTTAAGCCTACTAACGCCCCTCTCGCATCAGGGTCCCAATAGGGAGCACCTAACCCAACGAATGCAGGGATCAGATACACACCATTAGTATCTTCAACTTTTTTAGCGAAGTATTCGGTATCTTGTGCATCACGAATAAGCCCCAGCTCATCCCTCAGCCACTGCACCGTAGCTCCGCCCATAAATACCGAGCCCTCTAGTGCATAGTTAATCCCACCGTCTGCTCCAATCGCAATGGTGGTTAATAATCCATGCTGCGACTGAACGGCTTCTACACCTGTATTCATTAGCAAGAAGCAACCTGTGCCATAGGTATTTTTCGCCATCCCCTCTTCGATACAGAGTTGACCAAATAACGCAGATTGCTGATCACCCGCCATGCCTGCGATGGCAATGTTACTCCCTTCTCCCGCTATACGGGTATAACCATAGATAGCCGACGATGGTTTAACCTCTGGCAGAATCGAGCAAGGAATATCAAACGCCTCTAGTAGCTTGTTATCCCACTCATGAGTATGAATATTGAATAACATGGTTCGTGAAGCATTGGTCGGATCGGTAACATGTACCTTGCCCTCAGTAAGCTTCCAAACAAGCCAAGTATCTATGGTGCCAAACAGAAGCTCACCTTTCTCTGCTCGTTCCCGCACGCCTTCAACGTTATCCAAAATCCACTTAATCTTGCTGCCTGAGAAATAAGGGTCGAGCACTAAGCCTGTGGTCTGCTTAATGTAATCTTCCAGCCCTTGCGCCTTGAGCTCGTCACAAATATCTTTACTGCGTCGGCACTGCCACACGATTGCGTTGTAAACCGGCTTACCCGTTACCTTGTCCCAGACGACAGTTGTTTCTCTCTGGTTGGTAATACCGATAGCTGCCACATCTTCACTGTGAATATCAGCCCGCGCTAACACCTCAATAAGAGTCGAGCTTTGAGATGCCCAGATCTCCATCGCGTCATGCTCAACCCATCCCGGCTGAGGATATATTTGGCTAAACTCACGCTGCGAGCTAGCAACCATCTTGGTATCATGATCGAACACTATTGCTCTGGTGCTTGTCGTCCCCTGATCCAGTGCTATGATGTATTTCTTTGACACTTATGCTTTCCTTATTGGCGCGTTTCTTTTAATAACCCAATTTCTGGCTGAACAATTTCCGGAGCTGCCACTTCTATCCAGGGCGCCTCATCGCAGGCATGGCTTGGGTAGTACCATACGGCACTAATTTTATCCCCATTTAACTGATAAACACCGAGACTACACTGGCTACTTTGATCGCCATCATGACTCCAAGTCACTTCCTCTACGGTGCTAACATAATTTGCAGACACGATAATTTGCCGCAAGGTTGCTTTGGCATCATTGAGGCTAGCAAAGTAGTCGGTCATTGCCGCGGCAAGTTCATTTTGACTAGCGGTTTCAATTTCCATTTTCGCCCCAGACAAATTAAACCAATGCACGTTTTCGGTTGTTTGTTGCAGCAGTTGTTCCACACTGTGGTTATTAAAGCCTTGAATAAACTGTTTCACCACTTGCACAGATTTAGGCTGTTCTTGGAGGGGTTGTTCTTTTTGCGGCAGTTCTTTGAGAGATAGTTCTTTGAGAGACATAGGCTCTGCTGCATTGACCGATGATAGAGACAAAATTGCCGAACCAATAGTGACTAACCAAATTTTGGGTTTCATGGTGAACCTCTTGTTTATTTTGATGGATTTAAGCATCAATAGATAACGCTAATAGATAGTAATAGCACACACAATAACGCAAGCGTTATCTCTACAAGTTAACTAGTTATTGCTTTTTTACCATGAAAATAAACTTCCAATCCAATTCCAGCACCGTTTAAGCCTAGATTTATAATGCAAAAAGCCCCGCAGATGCGAGGCTTTAATAACAGCTGTTAAGACTGAAGCTGCTTGGCTTTAGCTAAGATTAGCTCCATACCCTAGCGCTGAGTTTAGAATCGGTAAGTTGCTTGAACACCAAGTAGCGCTATGTTACCGCTAGTTGTGCCAGAGAAAGTACCACCAAATAGTGCTGATGAATTATCTGACTCGATACCTGGACGCGGCTCAACTACCGGAGACTCGTCAGCAAAAATGTATGTAAAGCCTAGATCCATGTCGAAGTTCTCGCTGAAGGCGTAACCCATACCAACACTTAACCATAAGCGATCCATTTCAGGGATAGTCAGAGTACGGTTAGCATCAGATACCGCTGACATGTCATAAGCCACACCACCGCGCAAAGACATCTTTTCATTTAACTGATAAGTGGTACCTACTGCAAAGCGATAACTGTCTTCCCAGTTTTCCTGCTTAACCAACTGCGTTGGATTAGTTAGTTCTGGAATATACGCTTCTAATTTTTCAAACGAACTCCAATCGGTCCAGTTAACACTTGCATGAAGAGCAAGCTTGTCTGTTAACTGATGAAAAGAAGCAATCTCAGCTGTCGCTGGAAGTGTTAAATCCATCGAACCGTCGTATTTTTTCTCTGGCGCGAGCTCTGGCGTCTGGCCAGCCATAATTGAACCTACTGCAGCACCGATTACCTCTGGATCATAAAGGTTAAACGCTACACCATTTGCTTCACCAGAAAGTGTTTGCTTAACTTCTGAACGGAAGTTCACACCAATTCGGTTATTAGCGTTAATCTGCCAAGCTGCACCAAGCTGCCAACCCCAAGAAGTGTCATCACCTTCCATATATTTAAGGGTAGTGCCTTTAGCAACGGGTATACCTTGATTAATCCCCAAATCTGATAATGGGATCATTGTATCTGCAGAGCTCTTAGCACCGATGCTACCTTCACCTAAGACGAAACGTACACCGGCACCAACACTAAACTGCTCATTAATACGGTAAGCAACGTTAGGATTGATTTCAACAGTTGTTACCGATGCTTCATTACCGAACTGTGTACCACGGAAGCTATCATCTAGCTCAGTCGCCATACCGAAGTTACTACCAATACCTAGACCTAGGAACCACTGTTCGTTTAACTGATGTGACACATAAAAGTTAGGCACTACCGCATCGCCAGCAATATCTTTTGCTGAAGTAGCGTTAACGCCATCAACGTATGTCACTTCGCCATTGATATCGATATTTGGCATAACCAAAATCGCGCCCGTTGTCATTTGCGTACCTTGAAGATAAGTCAGCATCGCCGGATTACGGTTTTGCACTGCAGCATTATCAGCCATTGCAGCTTCACCCGCATATGCACGGCCTAATCCTGTTGCAGAGTATTCAGCTAATTGAAAACCAGCAGCTTGAACCTGTGTAACTGTCCCCAAAAGTGCTGTACTCACAGCAAGAGTAATTAAACGCTTATTCATTGGTAATCTCTAATTATGTTAACAAGAAGTAGAGTATTAACTCCACTTTTTAATGGCGGCGATTTTACAACTGCAGAATATCTTTACAAGTACTTTATAAAAAACAGCACAAAACACTACCGCAACAAGGCGAAAATAGAGAATTAATAGACTGGATCACATTTTAAAACAGTGAAAACACGCACAAACTAAACAAAAACGTCGCTGAAGAGTTACACAACAACAGCAATAAGATAGATAAAATACATTAAAAACAACGGCAAACCTATAAAAATAACTATGACACCTGTTCACTCAAAAAACAGCACGATTACAGCATAAATCACTAGCCTTTATTTTATCGATTAAGATATATAGCAACAAAAAACATCAAACCGAATAAAAACAATAACTAAACTGAATTAGCAGTACCTAAATAAAACAAAGCCATTTAGACAAATATCTAAATGGCTTGGCTAAAACTAATTGTTGGTACGCCTGTACGCAAATATTATTTGGCTAAACCGCGCTACTTTACCCTCTCCATGTAGGTATACTGGCTTCATAGTTAGCAATTGTATCGGCGTGTGACAGTGTCAAACCAATCGCATCTAACCCGTTTAGTAGGTTATGTCTCGCAGACTCTGCAATTTCAAAGCTAAATACGCTACCCGAAGGTGATGTCACTGTTAGCGCTTGCAAATCGACATTGATCTCAGCGCCTTCTTTTGCTTCGACTTCTGCCATAATCTGTTGCACTTCAGCGTCTGTTAACCTAACAGGCAGCAAGCCATTATTGATTGAGTTGCCATAAAAGATATCGGCAAAGCTTGGGGCAATAATCACTTTTAGGCCAAAATCGGCTAGTGCCCATGGCGCATGCTCACGACTCGAGCCGCAGCCAAAATTTTCTTGAGATACTAAAATAGAAGCGCCCTTATAGCGGGGCTTATTTAGATTAAATTCTGGGTTTGGCTGATCGCCAGCATCATCCAAGTAACGCCAGTCGTGAAACAGGTGAATCCCAAAGCCGTCGCGAGTCACCTTAGATAGAAACTGTTTAGGGATGATCTGATCGGTATCCACGTTTGCACTATCTATGATAGCCGCAAGCCCAGTGTGTGAGATAAATGGTTGCATGCTGTGCTCCTAGTATGGTTTGCGAATATCAACGAAGTGACCAGCTACCGCTGCAGCGGCGGCCATAGCAGGGCTCACTAAGTGAGTGCGGCTGCCACGCCCTTGTCGGCCCTCAAAATTACGATTACTGGTCGAGGCGCAGCGATCGCCCGCTTCCAGTTTATCGTCATTCATCGCTAGACACATTGAACAACCCGGTAAGCGCCATTCAAAGCCCGCCTCTAGGAAGATTTTATCTAAACCTTCCGCTTCAGCTTGCTCTTTAACTAAACCTGAGCCTGGAACAACAATCGCCTTTACTCCATTAGCAACCTTACGCCCTTTAGCGTGAACCGCTGCGGCGCGTAAATCTTCAATACGAGAGTTAGTGCAAGAACCGATAAAGACCTTATTAATACTCACATCAGTCATCAAGGTGCCTGCTGATAGGTCGACGTACTCCAGCGCCTTCTCGATACTGCTTCGTACGGTTGAATTTGCCGCGTCGAGTGGATTAGGCACCAGCTGATCGATTGCAACCACTTGGCCTGGGTTAGTTCCCCAAGTTAATTGTGGAGCGATATCTTTGGCATCTAGCACCACGCAGGCATCAAATACTGCACCTTCGTCAGTTTTTAACTGCTCCCAAGCTGCAATAGCTTGATTCCAGTTTTCGCCTTTTGGAGAGAATTCACGGCCTTGTAAATATTCAGCCGTGGTCGCATCTGGCGCTATCATGCCTGCTTTCGCGCCCATCTCAATGGCCATGTTACACACGGTCATGCGGCCTTCCATCGTTAAGGCTTCAATTGCTTCACCACAGAACTCAACCACATAACCTGTTCCACCATCCATGCCTATCTTACCTATGATGGCAAGCACGATATCTTTAGCGGTGATCCCAGAAGCCACATGGCCGCGTACTTCAATTTTCATAGTCTTGGCTTTTAATTGGCGCAGTGTCTGCGTCGCCATGACATGCTCAACTTCCGATGTACCGATACCAAATGCCAGTGCACCAAAGGCGCCATGTGTGGCGGTATGTGAGTCACCACACACAATAACAGTACCCGGTAACGTGATGCCAAGTTCTGGCCCCATCACATGGACAATGCCTTGATTTTTATGGTGGATATCATAGAGGCGCACGCCGAACTCTTTACAGTTACGCTCAAGAGTTTCAACCTGAGTACGCGCCATAGGGCTAAGTGCATCTAAGCTGGCACTGGTTGTCGATGTGTTGTGATCCATGGTGGCAAAGGTTTTCTGTGGTGCTCGTAACCTTCGGCCAGCAACCTTTACCCCACTGAATGCTTGCGGTGAGGTCACCTCATGCACTAAATGCCTATCGACATAGATAATTGGCGCTTCACCTTCGGGAGCTACAACCACATGGCTGTCCCATACTTTCTCATATAGCGTTTTAGCCATGATTACACTCCCTCTCTTACTAGCTGTGTAATGTAATCACCCATCTCGCTAGTTGATTTTGCTTGGTGACGCTGCTCCGCTGGCAACAACTCTCCCGTCAAGTAGCCATCACTCAAGGCTTTAGCTACCGCATTTTCAATGGCTGTAGCAGCATCCTCAAGCTTAAGACTGTGGCGCAGCAACAAGGCTGCCGATAAAATTTGTGCCACCGGATTAGCAATGCCCTGGCCAGCGATATCTGGCGCACTGCCACCAGCAGGTTCATACAAACCAAAACCAGAGCTGTTCATGCTGATTGAAGACAGTAATCCCATAGAGCCAGTTAGCATGGCGATCTCATCTGAAATAATGTCACCGAAAAGGTTCGAGCACAGCATGACATCGAAATCGTCGGGACGACGTAGTAACTGCATAGTCGCGTTATCGATATAGATATGCTCTAGCTCAACATCAGGGTAATCCTTAGCGACCTCTTCCACCACTTCACGCCAAAGCACTGAACAGGCAAGTACGTTGGCTTTATCAACAGAGGTCACCTTCTTACGGCGGCCTTGGGCTGTCTCGAAAGCAATTTTAGCGATACGACGGATCTCTTTACGGCTGTAGCGCATAGTATCGAAGGCTTCTTCATTTTCGCCTTCACCTTGGCGCCCCTTGGGCTTACCAAAGTAAATCCCGCTTGTTAGCTCGCGAACACAAACCACATCAAAACCGCGAGAAGAGATATCACTGCGTAGCGGTGACATATGCTCAAGGCCTGCGTGTAATTTGGCTGGACGCATATTACAGAACAGCTCAAAGTGGCCACGAAGGGGTAATAAGGCACCACGCTCTGGTTGATCGTTTGGTGCTAAGTGCTCCCATTTAGGGCCGCCTACTGAGCCAAACAGAATCGCATCAGCAGCTTCACAGCCTTTTAAGGTTGCATCAGGAAGTGGGCAGCCATGATTATCGATAGCGGCGCCGCCAACATCGTACTCGGAATATTCGATAGAAAGTGTAAAACGTTGTTCAACTGCTTTTAACACCTTACGTGCTTCAGCCATCACCTCTGGTCCAATGCCATCTCCGGCCAGTACTGCAATCTGATAACTCATACTTCGGCTCACTCCTGTGGTTTATTCTTCAATTTTTTCTTTAAACTTATTCTGTCGTAGGGACTTGCGCACATTCACGTTAGTGTCTGTCAACGTCTTACACGCCACCTAGCTCGCGCTTGTTCTGCTGAATACGCTGTTTACAATCGGCAACTTTATCGGCGCGCCAAGTTAGGTTCATCACATGGACTAGAGCCTTAGCTGACGCCTCAACCACGTCAGTGGCTAAACCCACACCGTGGAAGTTTTGCTCTCGATACTTGGCGGTAATATCCACTTGGCCTAAGGCATTTTGCCCCTCACCTTTTGCGCTTAACTGGTAGCTAGTAATATTGATTTCACAACCACTGGCGCGAGCGACAGCCTTATAAGCAGCATCGACTGGGCCGTTACCCGTCGCAGCTTCAGTAATGATTTCACCGTTAACCGCAACTTTTACCGTGGCAGTTGCACTACCTTCGGTAGAATCTGAATGCACCACCAGCTGCTGTAACCTATAGTGATCATCTGTTTCGGCTTGGGCTTCCATAAAGGCTAAGGCTTCTAAGTCATAATCAAACACTTGGCCCTTCTTATCGGCTAGAGTCAAAAACTCCTCGTACAAAACATCCATATCGTAATCTTGCTCGCCATAACCTAACTCTGTCATGCGGTGCTTGATCACATGACGACCAGAACGCGAGGTCATATTCAAGTTGTTACGATTTAGTCCAATGCTCTCAGGCGTCATAATCTCATAGGTGTTTTGCGCTTTAAGCATGCCATCTTGATGGATCCCCGATGAGTGAGTGAACGCATTCGCACCTACAATGGCCTTATTCGCCTGCACCGGCATATTGCAAAGTTGACTGACTAAACTAGAGGTACGGTGGATCTCTTTGGCATTAATACCTGTCTCAAGCCCTAGCTCACCCTTACGAGTTGATAGGATCATGGCGATCTCTTCTAGCGAGCAGTTACCCGCACGCTCACCAATACCGTTGACTGTACATTCAATTTGGCGAGCACCGTGCTGCACCGCAGTAATAGAGTTAGCAACCGACAAGCCTAAATCGTCATGGCAATGCACCGAGATCACCGCCTGATCGATATTCGGTACTCGATTAAATAGCGTCTGAATGATGCTGCCAAATTCACTCGGTACCGTATAACCCACTGTGTCGGGAATATTAATGGTACGTGCACCAGCTTTAATCGCCTCTTCCACCATACGGCACAAGTTGTCGATAGGGGTGCGGCCTGCATCTTCACAAGAAAATTCCACGTCATCGGTGAAACGGCGGGCGTACTTAACGGCGCCAACTGCCATCTCTAATACCTGATCAAATGAGCGCTTTAATTTACTCTCGACATGAATGGTTGAAGTTGAAATAAAGGTATGAATACGGAACTGCTCCGCAACCGACAAGGCCTGTGCAGCGGCGTCGATATCCTTTTCAAGCGCACGCGATAGCGCACAAACACGGCTGTTTTTAACTGTTCTAGCAATGGTTTGTACTGATTCAAAGTCACCAGGAGAAGAAACGGGAAAACCAACTTCCATCACATCTACACCTAAACGCTCTAACGCGAGTGCAATTTGAAGTTTTTCCTTAACCGTTAAACTTGCTGCTAATGCTTGTTCACCATCGCGTAGGGTGGTGTCAAATATAATCACTCGGTTAGACATCTATCTTCTCCATTGAACATCACTGTTCCGTTGTGTGGTCACTTTGCTGGTTTTGATAAAAATACAAAAAACCCCGCTCTTATGCGGGGTCTATTAATGCAGGCTTATGTGAAAGCGTATAGCACTAAGTCCTCCGCGCAGGATCTGCGAGAATGAGAATAAGGAGTCCTAGTAATGCATCGTTATATTTTTTCACTTTTCATTCAACCTAAATAGATAAATATGCTCAACACTGCCGTTGAGTCGATTAATTTTTAACTTGCACAGCTGCCAGTGTCAACCATAAATTCGCTTACAATAGTTATTCTCAAGCTAATTATTGCTCTAAAAAAGCGCAGCAAAGATAAATTGTGGCGCAAAAATAATCTTTAGCGCCATTTTACGTCTCAACAACGTACATATTTACAACATGTCGCAATATTCTCTCGCAACATGCTTTTTATGCACATTTTATTTAGATTCGTTATAATGCCGCTCAAATTGAAAGAAAGCGGATAAGGATTACCCACTGCAGCGTTCAAAAATGGATTTACGCATTTTCATTCTCAGTTTAATGCTGTGGCTTTCGCCTGCGTATTCATTAACTCTAGAACAGCTTGATCAACTCAATACCTCAGTCTTTCAGTATCCCAGTAAAGCCCTCAATAACATTCATGACATTGAACAAAACCTTCACTCCTACTTAGACCCAAAAGTGCTTCAACTGCGTATGAGCGCGTTTAAGTGTGAAACCTATCTTCAACTAGGCGAGAATGCCGCCGCCATAAACGTCGCCAGGCTTAATGAAGCAAGAGCCAAACAATTGAAGTTAGATGAAGCTAGACCTTACTTTCTTAATTGTATGGCTCAGGCCTATGTTAATTACGGGAATTACCAACAGGCGTTACCCTTAATTCACTCATCTATTGCCATGTCTCGTCGTTTAGAACAGCCCCAGGCATTGATCAATGGCCTATGGCTACGAAGCCAGCTAGATGCAAAGGTGCAGCATAACGACACTGCCATCGAAGACCTACGCCTCGCGCTAGACCTTTATCCGCAAGTTAGAAGACATGATGCACAGTGGCTATTAACTCCTATTGCGTACTTAAATGCTTCTATGGCTAAATTGCTGATGGACGTGAATGAGCCTAACGAAGCCAGACTCTTTTTAGATAAAGCCCTTAGAGACGAAGATTCGGCAGGGAAAATTGCACTTAACTTATCTATTGATGCCGCCAACATAGCTCAAGCGAATAGTCAATCTAAGTTAAGGGATCACTATATTCAAATAGCCAGAAGTAAGCTGGCAGAGCTTGGCAGCCCCTTTGAGTTAGCCATCGCTTATAAGCAAATAGCCTTTATTGATTTTAGTAGCGGCAAATATAGTAGTGCGGAGCAACTGCTCAACTTAAGCATTAATACTTTTAAGAAAGAAACAAACGCCAGCGCAACCATCAGCGCCTTACACCTACTAGCGCAAGTCAAGCTAGCTCAAGGTAAAGAGAAATCAGGCCTAGAGCTAATGAATGAAGCGGTAACCACTGCGAAACTAAAGAAGCGCTATACGGACCTTAAACTTTGCTACGCCGTGCTTGCCAATTACTTTGCACAGAAGCAAAATTTCGCCTTAGCCTATGATTACCAACTCAAGCAATTTCAAGCCGCAGAGAAAGAAGCGCTATCGATCCAGAAGATCTGGCTATCTCATTTAAAATCAGGCTTAAGCCGTCAACAACAAGTCTCAAACAAACAGCAAAGTACCAGCGTTGCAACGCTACCTAGTCAGCTTATTCCCAGTGAATTGTTACCAGTATTGTTTATTCTGATCAGCTTAATTATTTTTATCGCCTGGTATAACAGACAACCAGCAAAATCTGCGCTTGAAATTAAAGAGCCGATGCCGATAAAGCCCAATGCGACGGGTAAGCAAAAACTAGAAGATATGCTTACCGTGAGTAAACACGCGCATTACCCTCTGTCATTATTAGTGCTTGATCCAAGCGGAGTCGTGAGCAGTCAGATCCCACAGATGATTGAGCAACTGAAGACGAAGCTAAGAGATCAAGATCTGTTATTCCTGCAGGAAAAACACCAATTATTAATCATGCTGCCGCACACCTCTGAGGCTGCTGCGCTCAATGTTATCGAGCAATTATCGGATACAGTGGCAGAGTGGCAAAACGACAGCAAGGTCAACATTGGCCTTGCGAGTATGCAGCAGTTTGATAATTTACAATCTATGATAAAGCGAGCCAACGTCAGTCAGCTCAGACGATTAAAACCTGTTAGCCAAAATCGGCACTATCAACAAGCAACCAGAAGATCTGGAACCTAAATAGCCACTTGAACGCTGGCCTATATCGAGTTTTATCTAGATTAGTTTTTTAGATTAACCTTCAGCTAGATAATCAGCGATCTCGTCGAGGAATTCACCACCGAAACGTTCTAGCTTACGCTCACCGACACCGTTTACCGCGAGCATTTCACCTGGGCTAGTAGGCAATATGGCGGCCATCTCAGCTAACGTCGCATCGTTAAATACCAAATAAGGTGGTACATCTAACTCTTCAGCCAGCGTACGGCGCAGCAGTTTAAGCCTAGCAAACAGCTTACGATCGTAATTGAGTGGTGCGCGAGTATTGGTACTGCGTCGCTTAGTGGTTTGAATAACGATTCTTGGCTCAGCGAGTAATAACTCCACCTCACCCTTTAACACTGCTCGCGCAGAAGGATTCAAGGTGACCGAAGACCCACGGGTGATATCTTGATTGGCAAGGCCCAAATGGATCAACTGACGGATCACGCTTAACCAATGCTCGTGGCTTTTCTCTTTACCAATGCCCCACGTAGACAGCTTGTCATGCCCACGCTCAATCACGCTAGCCGACTTTGAACCACGCAACACTTCAATAAGATGATTAATACCAAAGCGTTGCCCAATACGATAGATACAAGACAGTACCTTTTGTGCATCTTGAATACCGTTATATTTCTTAGGCGGATCTAGGCAAATATCGCAGTTACCACAGGCTTGTAGCGCAGGTTCGTCGAAATAGTGCAGCAGCACTTGGCGACGGCAAGTCTGCGCTTCAGCAAAAGCAGCCATGGTATTAAGCTTATGAAACTCAACTTGTTGCTGCGGTCCCGGCTCGGACTGTTCGATTAAGTGTCTGACTCGGCCGATATCGGCAGGGTCGAACAACATTAGCGCCTCGGAGTCCAAGCCATCTCGTCCTGCGCGGCCGGTTTCTTGGTAATAGGACTCAACACTCTTGGGAATATCGTAATGCACCACATAGCGCACATTCGACTTGTTAATTCCCATACCAAATGCCACTGTCGCGACGACGATATCGAGCTGATCTTTTAAGAATCTATCTTGAACATCAGCGCGCTCTTCTTGAGTCTTACCAGCATGATAAGCTTCAGCTTGATGCCCTTGCAGACGAAGCCGTTCGGCAACTTCATCAACACGGCGGCGGCTACTGCAATACACAATACCGCTAGTACCATTTTGTGCATCAACGAACTGGCGCAACTGGTTGGCAGCATTGAGCTTTTCTGCCACGGTATAGCGAATATTAGGCCTATCAAAACTGGTAAGCAGCGAGTGCGGTGTAATTGTAAGTCGCTCGCAAATATCCGCGCGAGTGGCTTTATCAGCCGTAGCCGTTAACGCCATAATCGGCACTTGAGGGAACTGCTGACGAAGACGACCTAACGCTGCGTATTCAGGTCTAAAGTCATGGCCCCACTGCGAAATACAGTGCGCCTCATCGATAGCAAACAAAGATACATTCAGTTCGTGCAGCCTATCGATAAAACTCGCTTGTAACAGACGCTCAGGCGACACATACAACAGCTTAAGCTCGCCATAACGCATCTTCTGCAACACTTGTAAACTCTCTTCTCTTGGCTGAGAGGAGTTTAAATAAGCCGCTGACACTCCGGTCTGAATAAGGCTATCGACTTGATCTTTCATCAGTGAGATCAAGGGAGAAACCACCACGGTTAAACCGGGTAATACTAGAGCGGGTAATTGATAACACAGGCTTTTACCACCACCTGTCGGCATGATAACCAGGCAATCTTGTCCTGCGCAGATCTGCTCAATGACCTCCCTCTGCCCCTCTCTGAAAGTTCGGTAGCCAAATACCGACTGAAGGGTGGAAGATAACTGATCGACTGAAGTATCGAGCGCCGCCTGATCCATAATGAACCTGTGTTTAAAATAGGGTCGACTATTCTAATTGAGGCGAGCGACATTGTCTCTCTCGATTGTCGTTAGTGGATAAAATTTAAGCTTGCACACCGCTAACCATTAGCGATAGATTAAATACTCTAAAGCGAAGCATAAGATCACTAATCGAAGAAAAGGAAGCGAGATGAGTCAGCTTATTCAACAAGAAACCCTACGCAGAGTCGCCGAGATTTTTGATAAGCAGGTGCCGTTTCACAATCTACTTGGTATGGATATCAAACGCTATGATTTGGAGGGGGTTGAAGTTCAAGTGACCATGAAACCCGAGTTGATTGGTAATATTCATCAACAAATCCTTCATGGTGGCGTCACGGCAACAGTACTCGATGTGGTGGGTGGCCTTACCGCTTTCTCTGGCTTAGTTGCCAGCCGCGATGATTGGAGCCTAGAAGAGCTAGAAAGCCGCATTAGAACACTAGGCACCATAGATATGCGAGTCGATTATTTACGACCTGGCCGTGGCGAAATTTTTACAGGTACAGGAACAGTGATCCGCTCAGGTAACCGAGTATCGGTATCGCGAATGGAGCTACACAATGAAAAAGGCGACCATATTGCTTTTGGCACAGGCACTTATATGGTTGGCTAATAAACGACAAAGTCGGTAACTCGGTCGCTCAAGCCTGTGGCAGTAATACTTTCCTCTGTGTCAGTTTGGCATAACAGCGACTCGCTTTTTTAAAACTGCCACCAACTTGAGTCTAAGCCTCAGCAAGACTACAATCCTCAGCTACTTCCCTATTTAGCACATTCCAATGCAAGAGATTGAATACCGTAAAGGCATACTGTACGCCGTTTGCGCCTATACCCTTTGGGGATTTGCCCCAATTTATTTTAAGTTACTCGACAACGTACCTGCCGCCGAGATCCTGCTACATCGAGTGATTTGGTCATTTTTCTTTGTGACGATTTTAATCGCCATGTTTGGCGGATTTGCACGTTTGCGTCATCTCCTCAAACAGCCTAAGCAATTGGCCGTATTGTGCGTAACATCGGTATTGATTGCCGGTAACTGGTTACTGTTTATCTGGGCGGTCAACAACGACCATATGCTTGATGCCAGCTTAGGCTATTTCATCAACCCATTGGTAAATGTAAGCCTAGCCATGATATTTCTCGGTGAGCGCCTACGTAAACTCCAGTGGGCTGCAGTTGCATTGGCAGCAACAGGCGTGATGATCCAGCTGATCTCGTTTGGTTCTATTCCATTAGTATCGCTAGGGCTTGCCTGCTCGTTCGCTTTTTACGGTTTACTGCGCAAAAAAGTTAATGTCGACGCTAAAACAGGTCTATTGGTTGAAACCGCTATTTTGCTGCCTATCGCACTGGTTTACTTGTTTGCCAACGTTGATGACTCACTCACTCACGTGTTGAATAATGCCCTGCAGTCCAATTTACTGCTGGTCGCCGCAGGTATTGTTACTACGGTGCCATTATTGTGTTTTGCTTCAGCCGCAGTGAGAATTCCGTTTTCAATGCTCGGATTTTTCCAATACATAGGCCCAAGTATTATGTTTGTATTGGCAATTGCGCTCTTCAATGAGCCTTTTGATGCCGAAAAAGGCATTACCTTCGCCTTTATTTGGGCCGCATTGTTCCTCTTTACACTGGACATGCTTTATAAGCGCAAAGCTAAGAAGTAGCTGACTTACCCCAATAAAAAAGCGAACCCTATGGTTCGCTTTTTTATTATTAAATTAATCTGTAACCAGTAGGCCTTCAGGTTGTTGCAGGCTCAATATTAACGGGTAATTTTGCAGAGTAGGGATCAGCACTAACTTGTCTGTATTGGTGCTGGCGACAAAAGCTTTCTGTCCATTAGCAAGTCGAAACCAACCTAGCTGAAACCCAGGTATTCCGATGCCATTAGCGCGGATATCGGGCTTCAAACCAGGCTCTTTACCCCAATCGAGTAGTGTAATGCCAGCGCTATCAATGTCAGCAATGGGCAGACTAAAACCGTAGAAAGGAACATCTAAGGTTAAGGTTTCCGAACTCAGGATCAATTTGGAATCATTGACCTTATAGAACATCCAACTGAAAGCCAGCACCATAGGTAATAATATTCCTATGCTGACAGCCTTACTGGTCTTAGGCATCTGCTTAAAGTAAATAAACACCGCCAAACCGATTAAGATGGCTATCAAGGCCACAAAACTCCAGTGCCCTGTGGTTGTTAATGGCGACAATGTGTATACCTGAGACATAGAAGTTCCTTATCGTCTAAGAGTTTCCCATTGTTTCACAGCGACATAATATGTCAACATCTAGCACCAATCACAGCCGTTATAGATCTAGTGCTAAAATCTTAGACTTACGTTGATAGTTATACAGCTGTTTTTTCTTCTCTGGTAGCTCGTCAACCTCGACCATATTAAAGCCATGCTCTAGGAACCAGTGAATGCTACGAGTGGTTAACGCAAATAAGCGTGAGTAACCCCGTACCCTAGCTTGACCGATAATATTTTGCAGTAACAAGCTGCCTCTATCTGCATCACGATATTCAGGGTGCACCACCAAACAGGCAAACTCCCCCGCGTTGTCCTCTTCAAATGGATAAAATGCCGCGCAGCCGATGACTAAGCTATCGCGCTCAATCAACATAAACTGCTCTATCTCCATCTCAAGTTGTTCACGGGAGCGCCGTACTAAAATGCCTTTTTGCTCCAGCGGACGAATAAGATCTAAGATGCCACCAATATCTCTAATCGATGCCCTACGTAAGCGCTCAGCACTTTCGGTAACAATCTGGGTACCAATGCCATCGCGGGAGAAAAGCTCTTGTAGCAGCGCACCATCATCAAGATAACTGACAAAGTGACAACGACTTACCCCATTGCGGCAAGCATCAATACTGGCCTCTAAGAAGGCCTTAGTGCCCACACACAAAGGTGAAACCTCGGGGAAGTCATTTAAGATTTTTTGCGCTTCGGTAGGCATCAGCTCCGCCACTGCCTGTCCGTCACTATCCAAAATACCTTTCTGAGCGCTAAAGCCTATCATCTTGTCTGCTTTGAGTTTTATTGCAATTTGAGTAGCAACCTCCTCCGCAGTCAAATTGAAACTCTCACCCGTCACAGAGGCCGCTACAGGACCTAACAAAACGATACCACCACTATCTAGCTGACGCTGTAAACCTTGACCATCGACTCGACGCACCTTACCGCTGAGGCAATAATCGATGCCATCCTCAACCCCTAACGGCTGGGCGATCACGAAATTACCACTCACTACGTTAATTTGAGCCCCTTGCATTGGAGTATTACTGAGACTCATCGACAATCTTGCTGTGATATCTATCTGTAAGGCGCCAACCACTTGCTTTATCACTTTGAGGGCGTCTTCTTCTGTTACCCTCACACCTTTGTAATATTCGGCTGCCAGACTATGCTGCGCCAGCGCCTCATCAATTTGCGGCCTAGCACCGTGAACAAGAACAATTTTTATCCCTAGGCTATGCAATAGCGCAATATCATTAATAATCGCGCGAAACTGTTTCTGCGCGAGTGCTTCGCCGCCTAGCATCACAACAAAGGTCTTGCCCCTATGGGCATTGACATAGGAGGCGGAATGACGAAATCCATCAACAAGTTCAGTAGTACGCACGTTAGAATCACCTTAAAGTAAATAGATATTCACCAAGCTGCCAACTATTACATATATAGCAGGCAACTCAAAAGATGATATTGCATTTAAATTCAATTAAAAAGCATTTATTCTCATTTTATTAATTTATATTTTAGCTATACGCTGAGCAGCAAGGCTGTGGGGTTTCTTATTACCGGGCCAGTTAGAATTGAGCAAGTGAGGAGTTAGCGATGTGGGTGAATTTACAGTGGCAAAAAGAAGAGCTGCGCAGAAGCACTAAATTTTATGCAAAAAAAAAGCCCCTATAAATAGAGGCTTTTTCCAAGATGCTTAAACAAGTAATTACTTGATTTTAGCTTCTTTGTACATAACGTGCTGACGAACAACTGGATCAAATTTCTTGATTTCCATTTTTTCAGGCATGTTACGTTTGTTTTTTTCAGTCGTATAGAAGTGACCAGTGTTAGCGCTAGAAACTAGCTTGATCTTCTCACGATTACCTTTAGCTTTAGCCATGGTTTATTACACCTTCTCGCCGCGGGCACGAAGTTCAGCAATAACAACTTCAATACCTTTCTTATCGATGATACGCATACCTTTAGTAGATATACGTAGCTGTACGAAACGCTTTTCGTTTTCTAACCAGAAACGGTGGTTCTGTAGGTTAGGTAAAAAACGACGACGCGTTGCGTTCTTCGCGTGCGAACGGTTGTTACCAACCATTGGTCGCTTGCCAGTTACTTGGCATACTCTTGACATGTCAATCTCTCCAAAACAATATTTAACGCTCGAGCATTAATGCACCTCGAACACGGCCGTCGCCTGAGGCACACAACAGAGGGCGCATTTTATACAGGATCTAAAAACAAAGGTCAAGGAATAGATTAATCAATCCATCCCCTTTCAGCGAAAGAAACTATCTCTCGATCGCCCACAACCATGTGATCCAGTAAGGAAACATCAATAGTTTGTAGGGCTTGTTTCAATCGCTCAGTAATTCGTCTATCGGCTGTACTTGGTTCTGCAATTCCAGAAGGATGATTGTGACACACGATCACAGCCGCAGCCTTTTTTTCAAGCACCAAACTTACCACTTCACGCGGATAAACTGACGCTGAATTGATTGTACCTCTAAATAACTCAACGAATTGAATTACCCTATGTTGACTATCTAGTAATAAAATAGCGAACACTTCGTAGGCACGATCAGACAATTGTCTCATTAAATAGTCCCGAGTTAAATCAGGATCAGATAAAATTTTACCTCTTTTTAAGTTTTCTTGCGAAATTCGTGCACCTAATTCGACTGCGGCCTGCATTTGAGCAAATTTTACCGGCCCAATTCCATCTAAACGACAAACTTGTGCCTGAGACGCACTAAGCAAGCTTCTAAGACCACCAAACTCATTTATCATCACCTTGGCAAGCTCAACAGCACTTAAGCCTTTTAAACCCACCCTAAGCAGGACTGCTAATAATTCAGCATCCGATAATTGCTTTACGCCTTGGCTCAACAATTTTTCTCTTGGAGCCTCTCCTTCTGGCCAATCCTTTATCGCCATCACAACCTCCCTGTTGTTTTATTATGTTTGAGTATGGTCTAGATTTTCTGAAGTTGTTCATCACCATTTAGAGGTTTGTGATATCTTAGGCCAACTTCTGCTGTGCGACATAAAATTGGTCCACTAGGCGATTATCAAAATAGAGTTAACTATGGGTCTCGATAACAAAAAAGTATTACTAGGTATTGGCGGTGGCATTGCCGCATACAAGTCGGCCGACCTAGTACGCAAGTTAAAAGAACGCGGCGCTGACGTCCGTGTTGTTATGAGTCAAAGTGCACAGGAATTTATTACTCCGCTAACTTTGCAGGCACTTTCTGGTTATCCAGTGGCGACCGATCTGCTTGATCCTACTGCCGAAGCCTCTATGGGGCACATCGAGCTCGCGCGCTGGGCTGACTTAGTCATCATAGCTCCAGCCACTGCTAACCTTATCGCTCGGGTTAATGCAGGTATGGCAGATGAGTTAATTACCACCACCTGCTTAGCCACCGAAGCCCCGGTTGTGATTTGCCCTGCAATGAACCAACAGATGTACCGCAACGCCGCCACTCAAGCTAACTTGAAGCAAGTCGCCGAGCGCGGTATCCACATCTGGGGGCCAGATTCAGGCTCGCAAGCTTGTGGTGAAGTCGGCCCGGGTAGAATGCTTGAGCCTGTAGCAATAGCAGAAAAAGCCGTTGAGTTCTTCGGCCCTAAGCTGCTACAAGGCATGTCGCTACTGTTAACCGCTGGCCCAACTCGCGAAGCAATTGACCCAGTGCGTTATATCTCTAACCATAGCTCTGGCAAAATGGGCTTTGCCCTTGCAAAAGCTGCAGCACAGATGGGTGCTGAAGTCACCTTAGTGGCCGGCCCCGTCAACCTAGCTACGCCTGCAGGTGTCATCCGAGTCGATGTAGAGTCGGCACAAGAGATGCTAGACGCTGTGATGCCACAGGTAGAGAAACACCAAATATTTATCGGCTGCGCCGCTGTTGCCGATTACCGCATTGCAGAAGTCGCCGACAGTAAAATCAAGAAATCGGCAGAGCAAATGCAACTTGCGCTAGTGCGAAATCCTGATATCTTAGCCAGCGTTGCCAGCCATGTCGCACGGCCATTTACCGTGGGATTTGCCGCTGAAACCAATGATCTAGAGCAATATGCACGAGGAAAACTCACTCGTAAGAAGCTCGATATGATTGCCGCTAATGACGTATCAAATAGCGCCATTGGCTTTAACAGTAACTCCAACGCCCTGAGCGTATTTTGGAGTGACGGCAGCACCGATTTACCTGCTGTTGATAAAGACACTTTAGCCAAGCAATTGCTTACTCTAATAGCGAACAAAATAAAAAACTGATGAAAACACCAATCGAATTAAAGATTTTAGACTCACGCATCGGTACTGAATTTCCTCTGCCAGCTTACGCCACACCTGGCAGTGCAGGCATGGATCTTCGCGCCATCACAGATACCCAGCTTGTTATCCAACCGGGTGAAACTGTACTTATCCCAACGGGAATTGCCATTCACGTTGCAGATCCTAGCCTAGCGGCAATTATTTTACCGCGCTCAGGATTAGGTCATAAGCACGGCATCGTACTAGGTAACTTAGTTGGACTTATCGATTCTGATTATCAAGGACCATTAATGGTGTCTTGTTGGAACCGTGGCAGTGAGCCTTTTACAATCGAAATCGGTGACAGACTCGCGCAATTGGTATTTGTACCCGTTGTTCAGGCTGAATTTAAACTTGTAGATGAGTTTAACCAGTCGGATCGCGGCACAGGTGGATTTGGCCACTCAGGAACCAAATAACTGACTTACATAAATTTAATGTAATCAATTTTAATGGATAGCATGGAGCAATGTTTCCTTGCCGTCTCGCTCAGTAGTAATCGAGTGAAGGACAGATAAATGGCTGCAAGCCCAAAAATAAATCGTCGTGAGCATATCCTCCAATGCTTAGCGACTATGCTAGAAACAAGCCCAGGACAACGCATCACCACAGCAAAATTAGCCGCTGAAGTTGGCGTGTCAGAAGCGGCACTTTATCGCCACTTCCCAAGTAAGGCGCGCATGTTTGAAGGCCTCATCGAATTTATCGAAGAGTCGTTGCTCTCTCGCATCAACCTTATCATGGACGAAGAGAAAGACACCATGAAGCGTTGCCAGCAATTGCTACAATTGCTACTGGTATTTGCCGAGCGCAACCCTGGGATCTCGCGGGTATTAAATGGTGATGCACTGCTAGGTGAGAATGAACGCTTACGCAGCCGTATTAGTCAGCTATTCTCGAAGATCGAGACCCATTTAAAGCAAATTCTACGCGAGAAGAGTCTACGTGAAGGTAAAGGCTTTGAGCTTGATGAAGCCGTATTAGCTAACTTACTGCTTGCCGTAGCCGAAGGCCGCATCGCTCAGTTTGTTCGTAGCGAGTTTAAACTCAAGCCAACCAAACATTTCAATGAGCAGTGGACATTTATCCAACAGCAACTGCTTCAAAGCTAACGCAGCTTAAAAGCCACTGCAGCTCTAGCATTACAATGTCTCAAATAGAAAAACCGACTAATTTAGTCGGTTTTTCTTATCTTCAATGCGGTTTTCGGTGTATATTTACAGCAAATAGCGGTATCCTCCCGTCCTCGCTAAATACAATGCAAATAGCTACCGCTATAGTTTTCATTTTATGAGATAGCTGTTTTTATAAATAACCTAGTCTCCAGCGAGCATGACGGCCCTAGTACACAGGATACGAAACTCACCACTGACTACTTATGGTGATGGAGGAACTTATGACATCAAAAGAAGCAATCCTCAGTGAATCTGCTCAAATCGTAAAGTCTGCACTCATCGAGCGCGGCCTTGAAACGCCAATGCTACCTAGTGAGCTAAGCGCTGAAGTACGCAAAGACAAGATTGAACACCATATGCGTGAGATCTTGACCTTAATGTCACTGGACTTAAGCGATGACAGCCTAGCGGATACCCCGCGCCGTATCGCCAAGATGTATGTTGATGAAATATTTTCAGGTCTAGACTACGCCAACTTCCCAAAGATCACCGTCATTGAAAACAAGATGGGCTTTGATGAAATGGTTAAGGTTAACGACATCAGCTTAACCAGTACTTGTGAGCATCACTTAGTCACCATCGACGGTGTGGCTACCGTGGCTTACCTACCACGTGAGAACATCATTGGTCTGTCTAAGATTAACCGTATCGTGCGTTTCTTTGCCCAGCGCCCTCAGGTGCAAGAGCGTCTGACCCAGCAGGTTTTAGTGGCGCTACAGGCGCTATTAGGCACTCAAGATGTAGCAGTTAAGATGGACGCCGTGCATTACTGCGTGAAATCACGTGGCGTGATGGACTCGACCAGCTCAACCACCACAACCGCACTTGGCGGCAAATTTAAGTCGAACCCAGCGACCAGAGCTGAATTCTTAAGTAATTAAGGTAAAAGACCGAAAACGGAACACTCGCAAGCTCGTTAACAGATAACGGAACGGCCTTCGGCCTTACGGTAAAATCATAAAAAAATGCCGCGATTACATTTAACTGTAATCGCGGCATTTATCTTTTCCGCTATCCGTAAGCGCAGCGTTCGGTTATCCGTGAGCGCAGCGTTCCGTCATCCTAAAGCCTTAAATCCCGTACTGGTCGCGGTAAGCGCTTACAGTTGCAAGCTCTGCTTCCATACCTGACTTTTCAGACAAGTAGTTAATCAAGTCTTCAAGCTTGATGATAGACACGATGTCACAACCAAAGTCGCGCTCAACTTCTTGAATCGCAGAAAGCTCACCCTTGCCCTTCTCTTGGCGGTCTAGTGCAATCAACACACCAGCCAATGCTGCTTTATGCGCTTCAATGATTTCCATTGATTCACGGATCGCAGTACCTGCGGTGATCACGTCATCAACTAGCATTACGCGGCCTTGCAGCTCACTACCCACCAAGCTGCCACCTTCACCGTGATCTTTCTTCTCTTTACGGTTAAAGCAGTAAGGCATGTCGATATCGTGGTGATCGCACAGAGCAACTGCAGTAGTAGTCGCGATTGGAATACCTTTGTATGCAGGGCCAAATAGCAAGTCATACTCAATACCTGAGTCAACTAGCGCCGCAGCATAAAAACGACCTAGACGCGCTAAGTCACGGCCAGTATTAAACAAGCCAGCGTTAAAGAAATAAGGGCTAGTGCGGCCTGACTTTAACGTAAATTCGCCAAATCGAAGTACCTGACGTTCTAGGGCAAATTCAATAAACTCACGTTGATAGGCTTTCACAATCTCTCCTTAAAAATGTAGGGGTAATACTCTGCGTATTATTTAATATTATTTGGTTTTCTTTACTTACAAAAAGGACCCCGTAGGGCCCTAATAACAAAAACGATAATTAGCTTAACGAAGCTTTCTGGATATCAACGATTTCGCGAATACCGTGCTTAGCCAAATCAAGTAGGCTCAATAGCTCTTCATGGCTAAATGGCTCACCTTCTGCAGTACCTTGGATCTCGATGATCTTACCGGTCTCAGTCATTACCACGTTCATGTCAGTTTCAGCAGCGCTGTCTTCGATATATTCTAAATCGCAGATTGGCTCGCCTTTATAAATACCAACACTTACCGCAGCAATAAGGAACTTAAGCGGGTTAGTCTTCAAGATCCCTTTACCACGAGCCCAGTTTAGCGCGTCAACTAACGCAACACAGGCGCCAGTAATCGCAGCAGTACGAGTACCACCGTCCGCTTGGATCACGTCACAGTCGATAACGATAGTGTTTTCGCCTAGCAGCTTCATGTCTACCGCTGCACGTAGTGAACGGCCAATTAGACGCTGGATTTCTTGAGTACGACCTGACTGCTTACCGCGAGCGGCTTCACGCTGCATACGGCTATGAGTAGAACGTGGCAACATGCCATATTCAGCAGTTACCCAACCTTGGCCTTGGCCTTTAAGGAAACGCGGTACGCCTTCTTCAAAACTAGCGGTACACAGTACTTTGGTGTCACCAAATTCTACTAAAACCGAACCTTCGGCATGAGCAGTAAACTGGCGAGTAATAGTCACAGGGCGAGACTGTGCTGGAGTTCTGTTGCTTGGGCGCATGATGAATTCCTGTATTTAAGGGCATGGGGGTAATTTGGCTGCATATTATAGGGACATGTGCGCCACTATGCTATCTGAATCCGTAAACTCAGCAGAAAACAACCTGCTGAGTTTGCACATTAGCCCGCAATAACGACAATCGACACAATGAAAGCCCTAAAGCACTCTTTTACAAAGCGGCAGCATGAGCAAATTAAATGCACCTACAATTTGTTTGGGTATATAATCACAACTCACTTAGACGAATCACACTGGAAATCATCAATGATCCAAAGCATGACAGCCTACGCTCGCATTGAGCACAAAGCAGATTGGGGCACCGCCTCTTGGGAAATCCGTTCAGTTAACCAGCGCTACCTAGAAACTTACCTGCGCCTACCAGAACATTTCCGCAGCTTGGAGCCTGTTCTTAGAGATCGTCTACGTAAACGTTTAAACCGCGGTAAAATCGAAGTAAACCTTCGTTATGACCTAAACGAAAAGAACGACAGCGAACTACAACTAAACCAAGACCTAGCCAAGCAGATCATCAATGCCGCTAACTGGGTTAAAAACGAAGCAGGCCAAGGCGAGCTAAACGTGGTTGACGTATTACGCTGGCCAGGTGTGATGTCTGGCTCAGAGCAAGACATGGACGTACTAGGCAAAGAGTTGTTAGTGGCTTTTGATGAAGCAATCGATCAGTTTATCGAAGCCCGTGGCCGTGAAGGTGATGCAATCAACACCATGCTACAAACGCGCCTTGACCAAATCGTTGAGCAAGTAGCAGTTGTACGTGGCCACATGCCAACCGTTATGCAATGGCAGCGTGACAAGCTAACTAACCGTTTAGCTGAAATCACCGGTGAACTTGACCCTGCTCGTATGGAGCAAGAGATGGTTCTGCTAGCGCAGAAGATGGACGTTGCCGAAGAGATGGACCGTCTTGACGCTCACGTAGCAGAAACGCGCCGTATTCTTAAGAAAGGTGGCGCACAAGGTCGCCGTCTAGACTTTATGATGCAAGAGTTTAACCGTGAGTCAAATACCCTAGCGTCTAAGTCAATCAGCAACGACGTTACCGCAGCAGCGGTAGAGCTTAAAGTACTTATCGAGCAAATGCGTGAGCAAATTCAGAACGTAGAGTAAGTCTCTATCGATTTGAATTAGCGTTTTAAGCCCAGTTTATCGCTGGGCTTTTGTTTGCCTTTCGTCTGTCGTTATGGATGTCAGCTCAACATATGTCGATACTATCTACATATGCACTCAGTACTCGTAATTTATGTCGATAAAACCTGATTTTATCGACATACAGCTAACGAACCTGAAACTCTGGTGATAACGTTTGCCAATGACTTTGCAAAGCTTCTTTATGCTCATCTAGCATAGGCAGTGCTTCGAGCATCTCTGGCCACATAGAGCGAGCCTTCACTATCGTATCGAGAAGATGTGGTTTAATTGCCACCCATGGAACACCTACCGTATTTGACCACTTCTCAAAATGCTGTAACGTTATTTCATACCACTGTTTAGACTTGGCCATATTCAAAGCAAGGCTGTCATCTTGTATGTAAGGAGCAGTGAACACCACATCATAAAGCGGTGACAAACGAGGAGTGCGCTGATCTTGGTAGATGATGGTCCAATTCTTAAGGTGAGCATCACCATTACCTAACAGTATATTAATCAGTAATCTTCTCGCCATTTGCTGTACATCACCCAAGCGATCATAACTTGTACGGAATAGTACCTGCCCTAATTGTTCATAGTTAACTTTCTGATATTTATCTGTAGGATATAGGCCAAAGATTTGAGCAAAGTCTTCAGTATGCACTCGGCCTTCATGAGTACGATCAAAACGTTTTATACCATAAGCATATGTTTCATAGGGGAGTCTGATATTTGGTAATCCCTCCAACTCATTGAGTTTGATTAAGCGTATATCTGGGATTTTTGCGCCTGCCGCTTCGGCCAACTTCATACAGGTATATTCATTGACAGACACACCTTTATGCACTGTTGAAGGCGTTTTAATAATCCACATATCTTCAGAAATTTCCTGATCAATGTGATAGCGACCATCTACATGAGAAGATGAGAATTTCATCTGTACACCAGCAAGCGAAAATTTAGTATCTGCATGTTTAACGTTAATCTGCTGTGGTTCGGTCACTAAACGTTGTTCTAACGCCCAAGCTGGCATATTACCTGCTCTGATAGGCGTCGCCACCAATGCACCAGGCAAATTAGTCCCCAAATAGGCCAAAATCGAGAACTCGTTATTTACGTGACATTGAAGCGCTTTCGCCACAATATCCCTTAAGATCCCTTCTGGTAATAAATTAGATAATACAGGGGGTATTTTGTCACTGCGGATTTGAGGCTTAGAGAAATAACTAGGATCTTGAAGCTGTCTAAGTGTAAGCACAGGTCTTTCATGCTTGGGCATTGCAATATATTCAGGGTTAAAACTAAGTATGTTCTTCCCGCCAGCATAATGAGCAACAACGCCAATATCGATACCGTGTAGCTGAATATTCAATCCTTCTACTTGCTCTATTTGTTTGCTCATTTCTGATCCTCAGATCCAAACCAAAACCCTAAATCATCCGAATCATCTTCTAGCGATTCAACACAGGCATCACTTGAAGCGACTTCTAATCTAGGTTGATCAATATTGCTTCCCTTAGGGGTAATAGATAATTCCATATTTAAGCCATCTAGAACACGTAATAGAGTAGACAACTTCATATCGCTACCAGCTTCGATACGCTGATATTGCTGCTGCTTCATACCGATACGCATATACATATCTTTTTGTTCCATCTGGAGCTGTTTACGTCGAGATGAAAGTAGTTTGGAAATTTGCTCAATCGTCATCACACCCAACCTCAAATAATAGAAAAGTTGTACACAAACCTATAAACAACATATTAGTTGTAAAACCAGCTGTAAACAACTTATCTGATGTATCAAGCCGAAAATACAACTCAATAGTTGTAATTTGGCTTGAAGGATCGATAGTCAGAGCTCATAAACTTTGACTAGCTCAATGATGAAATGAAGCAAGTGATCCTTCACAGATAAACCTAGTGGGGACGGTATCGGTGGGTAAAACTAAAATTCACCTCCAAATAAAACAGTAATAGACTGATAAGTGACGAGTCGTACACCTGCGCCCTACAAACAGATCCAGAACGTAGAATAAGCTTTCTTCGTTTGGAAAAGTCGCTGTAAAAGACAAGCAGTAAAATATAAGAGAGCCCAGCTAAATGCTGGGCTTTTTGCTGGGTGTTAATCAGTATTAATAATTCAATTGATAAGTTTGAATATCACTACTTATTTCTATTAATCAATTCGGTTACTCTTAGCTAACTTCAAATGATAAAAGCATTTTTCATGAACCAAACCGGCATATACGAGCAACTAATAACTCAATTGGTCGAACAGAAATTAGATCGCAAAGCTTTCTATGTTGGCGAACGTTCATTAGAAAATGGTGAAGCCGCTTCTTGGCTCTCTCGCTTTTTGACTCGAATTATCGAAATAGCAATAGACTCTGTACCTAATGGCAATGATCGCGTTTTTGAGCAAATTGGTTTAGCCAATAAAGTCATTGAATGGCTTAGTGCTAATATTGGCGATAGTGAGCTCATCACCGAAAATCTGATTGATAGCCAAGGCAAGATCCTGACAGCATTGCTAGATAAGCAAAACCCAATATCCTCAGATTTCCCAAAGTATATTGAAGGCATCATGCCACTAACAGGACTCACTCAGAGCGAGTTATTTTGTGGAAGCAATGCAGGCGTATCTCTTGAAACTGAGATTAAACGGGAGATCCAGTCATCCGATAAAATCTATTGGCTAGTCTCATTTATCAAATGGGCTGGGATCAGGATCTTTAAAAAAGAGCTTGAAGAATTTACTCGCAGCGGTAAACAGCTAAAGGTTATAACCACATCCTATATGGGCGCAACTGATGCTAAAGCCGTTGAGTTTTTAGCATTTCTACCAAACACACAAGTGAAGCTAAGCTACAACACCAATAGAGAACGCTTACACGCAAAATCCTATTTGTTCATGCGTAACTCGAGCTTTCATACTGGTTATATCGGTTCATCCAATCTGTCACATTCAGCTTTAACTAGTGGCTTAGAGTGGAACTTAAAGATCACCTCACAAGAGATCCCACATATTATTGAAAAATCTCTCAGTACATTTGAAACCTATTGGGAGTCAGCTGATTTTGAATATTTTGATGGTAAGACCCAAAGCAAAGAACGCTTAGTTAACGCCTTGCAAGAAGCGAAAGGAACATATAACACAGCTGAACCTCGCTTTTACTTTGACATTAAACCTCATTCCCATCAGCGAGCCATTTTAGACAAGCTAAAAGTAGAGCGTGAGCTACATGGCAGATATAGAAATCTTGTTGTTGCAGCGACAGGCACAGGAAAAACTATCATTTCAGCGTTTGATTTCGCTGAGTTTTATGCAGAGAATCCTGAAGCTAAATTTTTATTTTTAGCGCATAGAGAGGAAATCTTAAAACAAGCGAGAAGTGCGTATCGCGGCGTTTTAAAAAATAACCAGTTTGGCGAATTACTCGTAGGACAAAATAAACCACAAAGGTTTAATCAGTTATTCGCGTCAATCCAAAGCTTAAACAATCAGCTAGCGACCATTCAATTAACCGAAGATTACTTCGATTACATTGTTATCGATGAAGTCCATCACATAGCAGCAAACAGTTATCGCGCGATTCTGCAACACTTTACGCCACAAGTTTTACTCGGTTTAACTGCTACACCAGAACGCCATGATGGAGCAGATATTCTTAAAGATTTTTGTAACGTCATTGCAGCTGAAATCAGATTACCTGAAGCTATTAATCAACGTCATTTATCACCATTCCAATACTTCGCAGTTGATGATGACACCGATCTCACAAAGGTTTCATGGGCAAAAGGCCGTTATGATATCGCCGAGCTGACCAAGCTCTATACTTACAATGACCAAAGGGTCTTTCGAATACTGCAAAGCTTAGAAGAAATTGTCACAGACATATCGCAGATGCGCGCATTGGCGTTTTGCGTAAGCAAAGATCACGCTAACTTCACGGCGAAAAAATTCACTTTAAGCAATATCCCTTGCGGCGTACTCACCAGTGACAATTCAAAAGAACGAGACATTCAGCTGCAACGTTTAAAATCGAAAGAAATTAACGTTTTGTTTGTGGTTGATATATTCAACGAAGGTATCGATATTCCAGAACTGGACACATTACTATTTTTAAGACCAACAGAAAGTCTGACTATCTTTCTTCAACAATTAGGTCGCGGCTTACGACTGACTAAAGATAAAGAGTGCTGCACCGTCATTGATTTCGTTGGTAACTCTCGTCCTGAGTATGATTTTTCGCATAAGTTTAGAGCGCTTATCGGCAAAACCAACCAATCTATTTCAAAGGAGATCAAACAAGGGTTTCCACATTTGCCTTTAGGCTGCCGAATAGAACTGCAAGAAAAAACGCAGCAAATGATCTTAAGGAACATATCACTAGCAACCTTAAACAAAAACAGACTGCTTGGCTTAATTTCAAACTACCCTAACGTGACAGATTTACCTCTTACGCTAGCAAACTTTCTGCATATCTATCCTGACTTGTCATTAGAGGATATCTATAAAGTAAAAGTAGGTAAGTTTGGTGGTTGGCGAGCACTTGTAGAAACAAGCGATGGTGAAGAAATACAACAGAACCAGCTAGACATTTATGCTGCTTACTATCGTGCTATCAACAATCGCTTATTAAACTGCACTTCTATCTCTTATTTGCGGTTCATCAAAGCATTATGTGAAAGCAACTTCTCATTGCCAACTCAAGCTGCTGTAGGGTCTGATGCAGAACAACACAATGTGCTTTTCTCAACCATGTGTCATTATGACTTTTGGGATAAAACGGGTAAGCAAGCCGGATTTGATACCATTGAGCAGAGCTTACTTGCGCTAAAACATAAGAAACTACAAGACGAGCTTAATGACGTTATTTCACTGCTTATTGAACGCTTAACCACACAAGAATTTAAGATGTCTGCAGTTAGCAATGCAGTAGTGGATAACTCGCCATTGAAGATGCATGTACGTTATCCCAAAGAACACATATTGGTCGCGTTTGGTGATAGTACATTTGATAAGAAATCATCCAGTAGAGAAGGTGTACTTAATATTGCAGGTGCCAATACTGAACTGCTATTTGTTACCTTAGATAAATGCGAAAAGCAATTTTCAGCAACAACCATGTACCATGACTACGCGATCAGCCCCACGCTATTTCATTGGCAAACCCAGAACAGTGCTAAGCCAACCTCAGGTAGAGGATTAGGCTATATAACGCAGCAAGAAAACAACAAGACGTTCATCTTATTTGTTAGAGAACAAGCTAAAGATGAATATGGGAAAACCATGGGATTTGTCAATTTTGGTCCCGTAGACTTTGTTAAGTATGAAGGCTCTCAACCAATGAATATTACATGGAAGCTAAAACAAGCTATGCCTGCATATATGTGGCATGACACAGCTAAGCTCGCTGTTGGTTGATAGGTAGCTTAGCTAAACACACCACCAGCCTATTCCCAATGATAAAATGAGTGGCCCTTTCTCAAAGTAGAAGTGCGCCATTCGCTCATCTGAGCAAGCGCTATTTCGCCACGCTACAGCCCTGCTCTTGTTCTGCTAAAGCCTTGCTCTTATCCCGTTAAAATCTCTACTCAGATCCAATTCGGCTCCAGCTCAGCCCCAATCCAGCCCTGCTAACTAGCGTGTTTTTTTAAACACTGTTTTCTAATTTAAAGTCATTGAATCTCTTGTCGTGTTCAACAAATAAACGCCTTTTGAAATATCCTTACAAAATAAGTGGTTACAGCTCCAAAAAATTAGCTGCCCAAGCCAAAAGTTGTGCGTTTTATAGGCCACCGAAACCGCAACAAGTATTTTACTTTTCATTTCGTTGTTTAGCCTAAATCTCGTTGCTACCATCCGCGCACTTTCCATTCGAAGTTATTTGTCATGCCAACTTGCGAGCAGCCAACAGCTGAAAAGTTAGACCCTGAACACGTAAACTCTGAACAGCCACACAATGAAAAGTTACCCTCAAAAATGCTAAATCCTATCTTAGTTCAAGGCGCGATGGACGTTGAAGTCGAAACGCTTGTTGCCGCCCTTAGTGATGTAAAACAACAAACATTTGGTGCGTGGACGTTCTGGCAAGGCCTATTAGATGGCTACCCAGTTGTTGTGTCACGTACCGAGATTGGTTTGGCTAACGCCGCCGCATCAACCACCCTTGGTATTGAGCACTTTCAGCCAAGAGCTATCATCAATCAGGGCACCTCAGGTGGCCACGATCCAAAGCTATTTCGCTCTGATATCGTCATTGGTGAAACCAGCTTTAACATGGGCGCTTACAAAATCGAGTTCGTGGAAAAAGGCCAAGGCATACACCCTACCACTTGGCAGAACTTCGATATGCCAATGTATTTGCGTGAAAACGGCGTGGTGGTTGAGCACAATCACTTTAAAGCCGACCCAAAGCTTGTTGAAATCGCCCTGTCGCAAGCAAGCAGCTACACCCAAGGCAAAGTTGTTGTGGGTAGAATTGGTAGCTGTGACGAATGGAACCGTGAAGTTGACCGTATTAACTGGTTCCACGAAACCATGGGCACCTCAGTTGAAGAGATGGAAACCTCTGCGGCTGCGCAAGTTGCCGAAGCTTACAAACTGCCTTTTGTGAGTATTCGCGTGCTGTCTAATACCGACCAACATAAGCAAGACTTTGAGCCGCAAACGGCGATTGATTGTCAGGTTTATGTGCTTGATGTCATCAAGGCATTAATTAAGACCTTTTAAAGCCAGTTTAAAAAAAGCATCTAATCAACAAGATGAGTGACGGGAATAACAATGGTATTCCCGCCCGCTTTCGCTCGCTTTAAAAACGCTAATTTAACGCTTCATTGCTTTAAAGAATGCTTTAAAGATTGATCTAAACATCGGGGAGAACATTAGCCTCCCCTTTACATCAACTTAGATAGTAATAGACAAAACAAATGCAAATTTTAATCAGTATTGTTGGCATCATCACCCTACTTGCAGTGGCTTTTTTGGCCTCTGAAAACCGTAAAGCCATTAACTACCGCACGGTTGGTTTGGCGTTTTTACTGCAGTTAATCATGGGTGCGTTTGTTATCTACTCATCGTTCGGTCAGGCGGTGATTTTTAATATGGCAGAAGCGGTTTCAACCGTGATTGGTTACAGCAGTGAAGGCATGTCGTTTATGTTTGGCGGCCTTGTTAGCGATAAGATGTATGAACTGTTTGGCCCAGGCGGCTTCGTTATCGCCTTTAAAGTGCTACCGATTATCGTGTTTTTCTCGGCAATTTCGGCGGTGCTATATTACCTAGGCATCATGCAGTGGGTGGTTCGCATTGTGGGTGGCGCACTGCAAAAAATCCTTAATACCAGCAAGGCAGAATCTATGTCTGCTAGCGCTAACATCTTCTTAGGTGTGACCGAGGCGCCGCTGCTGATTAAGCCTTATATTCCTAAGATGAGCCGTGCAGAATTGTTTGCGGTAATGTGTGGTGGTTTGGCGTCGATTGCAGGCACCATGCTAGCGGGTTATGCCCAGCTAGGCATTAAGATGGAATACCTGTTAGCGGCCTCATTTATGGCGGCGCCGGGTGGCTTACTGTTTGCTAAGTTATTAATCCCGCAAACTGAGAAAGTAAACGATCAAGACCTAACCGTTGTAGAAGAGAATCCACCAGCCAACATTATTGATGCGGCGACAACGGGCACCATGAATGGCCTGTCGTTAGCTATGGCTGTGGGCGCTATGCTATTTGCCTTTGTCAGCTTAGTGGCACTTATGAATGGCATGTTAGGTGGCATTGGTAATTGGTTTGGTTTTGACGGCCTAACCTTGCAGCTAATTTTAGGTTATGTGTTTGCCCCTATCGCTTGGTTGATGGGTGTGGCTTGGGACGAAGCGTTATTAGCAGGTTCGTTCATCGGCCAGAAGATTGTCATCAACGAGTTCTTTGCTTATATCAACCTTGCACCATACCTAAGCGGTGATGCGATTGTTGAAGCAACGGGTATGCCGATGTCTGAGCGCACCCAAGTGATTCTATCGTTTGCACTGTGTGGCTTTGCTAACTTAGGCACGGTAGCGATTGCGATTGCCGGTATTGGTGGCTTGGTACCTGAGCGCCGCTCTGAAATCGCATCACTAGGCTTAAAAGCATTGTTTGCTGGTATCTTGTCTAACCTAATGGCTGCAACGATTGCCGGTTTGTTTATGAGCTTTGTTTAATCGGCTCATTGTTAGCTGCTAGTTAGCAAACAGGCCCATATGGCATAACGCCATATGGGCCTGTTTTTATTCTGCTGCAACAAAAAAACAATCCCTAAGTAAGTCCCTTTCCCCTTTGGATATGCCTGCTTTTTTTGCTAACTCTTCCCATCCTGATACCACTACGACCATTCTTTCATAAATGTCTTTAGCTTTCTTAGCATCTACATGAAAGTATTCTGTTACTTCAAATACAAGTTCAACATCAAGAGCATTGCTTATATCATCAATATTCAGATGAAGTCCGGTAGCATTGGGCGTAGGGTTGATGTCATACGCAGGTGATAGACGCCACCCTGTTGCATCAAGAATAAAACCGTGATTTCTTAAATGGTCATCACTGTTGGACACCATTACATTGAATAATATACGTGTCCAGAGCTGCTCTAGGTCATCTTGTGTGTTTGAGCCATTCTGAATTAAAAACTCTGCTAACTCTAGATAACTTGCACCATCATCGCGGCCATCAAAGTACTCCAACTGCGTCATGGCCGAAGTGAAGTGGAGTCTTCTCCCTCCCACATCACGATCAAACCTTTTAGTAAGGAATATATGATGTTCCCCTATGAGTTCGACCTTTGATTCAGCCATATTGATACCAGCTTCAAGCGCCATCTGGTAAGTAATAAACTCCCATAGCCCTATATCATAATCATCATAACGGCTGGGGAATTTTGCTAGCCACAACGTTTTATCTATCTCTCTTACTGATGCTTTAGGGCGAGCACCTCCTAGTGAAGATCCAGGAGAGATAAGCATATTTAACCATTTTAGGTAGTCAGGGTTATCAAAGTCGGGTTTATCCTCAATACCTAGTGTTGCTTGCTGCAACTCAGCTAGTGACGTTATCGCTGGTGCTGCCAAATCCTCATTATTATCAAGAAAAGGCCCCTTTTCAGAAATACTAAAACGTAGAGCGCCCATACGAAAGGAGTCATGTACACCGAGTAGATAATCAGTTTCAAATAATCTACGTGCTCGACGCTTTTCTTGGCGAGCAATCACAGCTTCTCTACGCTGCATCAATAACCTTCCCCAGCGATCTGGGCATGAATCAAGGAAGACTTTGAAATTTCTATCATCTTCGGCATGCTGTTCACCGACATATAACTGTAGAGCAGGATCTATTTGTCTTACGTACTTAGAAGCTAACCAATCTTCATCGTAATTAAAACTAAAGTGCTCTTTAGCTCTGATTTCTGATGATCTCAACTTACCGACTAACACAGGTTTACCTAAGTCAGTCCAATCAGCATAAACGTAGATTTCCAATTGAGGCCCCCTTAACGGTTTTTCTTCAATAGCTCTATATCTTGAAGCTTTCTGCCAAGTTCATCATCAAGTGCTACTTTAGCAAGGTCCCCCAGCAAGCCTAAAACAGCCAAAACATTTACGTAGTGGCCAATAGACACAGATGAGTCTCCTTTCACTATCCTTCTCAGAGTAGGCTTAGATATCCCTGTTCGCTTATGCATCATGTCTTGAGTTATTCCGCGGCGCTTCATAGCCAGCGTGATATTCTCACCCAGTGCATTTAGGATCTTCTGATTTTTGGGGAAGATGACCGCCCCACGTTTAACTGGAGCATTTATATTAATCAAAATGAAAATACCCTTTCACTTAACCTTAATTAGTGAAATTATAGTTTCACACCAAAGCTAAAGTAAAGAGCCGTATTTAAAGTCTGATTCCATCGAAGGGATTCTAACAACACATAGATGTGAAACTAAAGAAGCATAAAAGCGTAATAAGTGAAACCTTAGTTTCACTTTTCTGTATTTCCTACTTAAATCATCAATCGATTCAAAGCTAATTTTTAGGACCCTATCTATGCCGCAGGCATAACATAAGGTTGGTAGATGATGATGTTTACCAGAGCTTATAAACCTTTATGGGTTGTTAATACTGAATTGAAAGGTTTGCATCAGCAGCGGTTGAATATCAACTTTCCTAGACGTTAACTCGCTGATAGAAACCAGCTTAGGCTCAAACGTCACAAATCCCCAAAATTGTAAAAATCGATTAATAAAGCGTGATTCAATCAACATGCTAAGTAACTTTATTGGCGAGAAATGCTCTTCCGATTGTAACTGAAGCAGGATATCTGGAAATGCTGTTTCAACCTCATCAACCAGCTGGTTAATGCTGCCATGCTCTTGCAGACGCCAAAGCATAAACAACCAGATAGTTCGTAGATCTATATCTAGCTCCCAACTATCTAGGTAGCCCCAATTATATTGGTAGATTGCGGCTTCGAGCATGGGTAGAAAGAACGTATTAATACCTTGAGTCTGATACAACTTCTGCGATGACTTCTTTACATGAAATCGACCACTTCTAAGGTAAATAATGCCTGCTAGTTCTGCCAAAATACGGGCGTAGTGCAAGGCGTTAAATTTATCTTCATTGCTACCAGCAAATTCACTGATACTGATATGTGTTTGATGTTGAGAGACTGCAAACTCAGGCAGCAGCTCACAGGCTTGTTTGACTATCTTTGTTGGTAGGTTGCCCTTACTGGTCGCTTTAAACGAACCGTTATTCTGCATGGCTTCATCTAGAATTAATGCCAAATAGCGCATTATCGGGCTGCTTGATATGCTATCAGGCGTACTAAATGTTACCCCTGCTAACTCATTAAAAGGGGCATATAACCAGTTAGACATTTGGTTAGGTGTAAGGCCAAAAAAATCAGTTTCGGAGCGATTATTACGCTCATGCATGCGCTGCTGCGTAACTAAGTTAAGTTCATCAAGGGTAAGGTTCAGGTTCATTGCTGCGGTTTGTGCAATGTCATCAAACACTTCTGCATGCCGTTTTGAAGCACTGTCCATACAGCAACCCTTGTATTTTTTCTCGCTACCGCAGGGGCAAGGATCGTTTCTACCCGGTTTCATGCTAAGCCCTCTACGCCATTTTAAACTTTTATACCATTATCCTAAGTTAATAAGTATTACCACTCTATACCTTGTCCACTAAACAAGTAAGGACAGTAACTTATCTGACTATTTTGTTTCGAGCACATCAACATCACGGAACATTGGCGTGATATTAGATCTGGCTTGCTCGGCTGCGGTTTCGGCGTCGCCTGCGCAGATGGCTTGTACCAATGCCTGATGACTTGAGGCGCTGTCAGACAGGTCATAATCTTGGTGGGTGATGGCAATATACGCCTGCAGTGGGTATAAGATCTGCTTGTATTGATTGAGCATTCGCTCACTGCCGCAGATCTCGATGATCAGTAGGTGTAATTGCCAGTCCATTTCGCTGATACTGCGGGTGTCGTCACTGTGCTGCAAACACAGCAATTGGTACTCTTGAAAAAAGTCGGCTAAACGGCGCTTATCATCACTACTTGCCCACTTGGCAGCCATCGCTGCGGCTTCGCCTTCTAGCGCGACACGTAAATGATACAGCTCCCATAAGTCTTGCTGGTTTATCTCAACCACTTGCCAGCCAGAATAGGGCTTTTGGATCACTAAGCCTTCATTCACTAACGAGTTTAGCGCCATACGCATTGTGCTACGCGACAGCTCTAGCTGCTTAGCTAACGCGCTTTCCACCAGCTTTTCACCTAACTTGATATGGCCTTCTAATATATGCGTGCGCAAATAACGTATGGCTTGAGACTCTAAACTTTCTTTGGTGATTTTCATATCGGTTACTGATGGCTCGACTATTAATTAGCTCAACATGGCTTGGTGAACAAACTGGATAAAGCTATGAGCTTGTGGCGATAGCGGTTTGTTTTTACGGGTTAAAATATAATAAGCCCGTTGATGGCGCACTTTCAACTCTGGAAATGGCATCACCAAACGTCCATCCGCTAGCTCCTCTTGGATCTGCTGGTATGCACACACAGCAATACCTAAACCACTCATGGCTAACGACATCACCACTTGGCTTTCACTGGCGTAATGGCACTTTTGCAACTCTAATTTTGCCACTGGGTAATAGTTTAGCCAATAGCGCCAGTCGAAGTTATCTCTATCGTGGATGATACTCGCATTGGCTAAGTCTGCCGGCACGGTTAACGGTTTACGCTTTAGGTATTCTGGTGAGCAAACAGGTACGTAATCTAGGCTACATAAAAACTGTGAATCAAAGCCTTCCCATTCACCGTCACCCCACTTAATAGCCAGCTCGGTTTGCGGTAAAAAGTCAAAGTGATTGGTGGTCAGCATCTGCCCGACTAACAACTTAGGGTATTGGGCTAGAAACTTGGGTAATAGTTTGCTGATCACCTGGCGGCTAAAAACAGGCTCCATCTCAATGTGCAGCGTGTAATGCTCGGCATCATGATGGAAACCGTCAACCACCCCCATTAACTCTTGAATAGGTTGATTGATCTGTAACAGCAATCTGCGACCATCTTCAGTTAATTGAATTTGCCTGCCACCACGGTAAAACAGCTTGGTGCGTAGCACGGCTTCAAGCTTAGCGACTTGCTGGCTAATGGCTGACTGGGTCAGACACAGTTCCCGGCTAGCTTCGGTAAAGCTTTGTTTGTCTGCCACCGCTTTGAATGCCATAAACCAAGATAACTGCGGTAAGCGGGCACTTGAACTAACTTGAGTAGTATTCATAACATCCTGCGATGGTAAGCCCTTAAACCTATATAAGTATAAGGGCGATGCTTAACTAGCTACTAGCGCTTAGCGGCTAGACGTTGAAAAATCTTAACAGCCTGGCTTAAAACGTAATACCGTTTCTAAGCGTTGGTCTTTTTGATACAAGCTACAGTAGCTATAACCAATCTCTTCAATGTTGGTCTGTTGACCTTGAGCAACACAGCCAACTTTGGCCACAATGCGCTCAGCTACACTTTCTACACCTTCTTCGGCGCGCATGATACCAGATGCGTCAATATCTATATCTTCATTTAACAAATATTGGTTACCGCTCACACGGATCACTGGCACGATCGGGTTATTAAAGCCTGCGCCGCCGGTAGTCCATAAAATCAAATGTGCGCCCAGAGCCGCAAAGTGCATACCTGCGCTACCACATAAGTGAGTCGCTTCCGACAGGTAGAAACCCGGCGTAGTTGGTTTTTCATGGACTAGATGGTTAATCTGCAATACACCTTGAATTGCACGAGTACCAGTTTTACTCAGTGCGCCAAAAGACTTCTCTTCTAATGTAGTAAGGCCACCGACACTGTTACCAATACTCATGGTTTCCACTTCGGCGCCATCTACGTGCCAGCGTGCTTCTTCTTCATGAATAAGGCGCTCTAGTTTGTCGGCCACCTCAGGTGTTACCGCACGCTGACGTAAAATGGTTTCACAGCCAACAAGCTCAATCAGTTCTCCGGCAATGGCGGTTGCGCCTAAATCCACTAAGGTATCGACTGCGCGACCAACACTCGGGTTTGAAGCAATACCTGAGCTAGTATCTGAACCGCCACATTTAACCCCAATAACTAACTTAGAAATTGGCGTTTCAACTCGAGGCGCAGCATTCGCTGCTTGCTGTAGCTCTTGTGCTAATGCTTTACCTTGGCTAATGGTAGCGCGGGTGCCTTGCTGTTTCATGCACACTAATGAAAACGCAGGGCGGCCAGTTTCACGAATAGGCGCAGCTACGATTTCAGGATCGATACTGCCACAGCCCATAGCGAGCACCAGCACACCAGCCACATTCGGGTTATTGCCCGTATGTACCATGGTGTTGATCATCTCTTCGTTGCCACCGTACATACAAGTGTTGTAGTTGGTGACCACGATACCGTCATCGATACTGTCTGCGATGGCGCGCGCAATGCCGTCACAGCATTCATCTACAGCCATAATCAATACATGATTACGAATACCCACGCTGCCATCTGTACGGCCAAAACCAATAAAGCTATTCATCATGCTTGTTCAATCCGCATCTGTTTAATAATTTCTTCAATGATGTTGTCGGGAATATCTAATCGTTGGCTACGCACATTTTGCACGTGGGCTAATTCCCCGCGAGGGATGGCCATAATCGCCACGCCTACTGGATAACCCGCTTTAGTAATAAGTTGCTGGTCGGCGATATCAGTTAACGCGACTTTATTACCAAAAGTAATGCCTTGTAGGCAGGTCACCACATCAATGACTTGGTTATTAGTCGAGATAACGGCTATCTCATCGCCTTTAATGGCATCAACAAGTAGCGTGGCTACGTTGTCGTTTGGGTCGAGCTGAATGGCTTTTTTCATTTTCACTAGCGCCAGATTGTCAGACAATCCTACAATTTAATTGTTTTTTGCTTTTTTTCAATCCAAAAATAGCCATCTTGCGTGCTCAAATAGGCTTGGTTTATATGAAATGTGATGCAGCATCCATTTTGAGTGCTATCTGTTTTGCTAATAACAGCAGCTAATGCAACAACCCAGGCGACTTTGTTTGCAGCGTAGCATCCCTGGCAATAGTGCTTTCCGGCTTTAAAACCGCGATGTAGGCCACACAACTGGTTAGTAAGCAAAACAAGCTATTAACAGCTACAGCAGTCGCTCAACCTAGACTCAGAAATCACTACAGAACGTTTAATGTTTAAGCCATCACAGTAGCAAAAGTGTCTATGTGACTCACCTCTTACTATTACGTTTGGTAATAGCTGAATAAGCTTTTATTGTTGTCACTCAAGGCTCATCTCACTCAAAATCCGCCCGAATAAAATTCCCAGTGCGGTTTACCCCAAGATGTAAATCGCACGACCACTTTTGTAAGGATGTAGTCGTGACTGATATAACAGCGGCACCGGTAACAGACAAAACTGTTACCCAGCAATCCCCAGCTCAAAACGATAAAGTGCAAAATGATAAAGTGCAAAACGACAAACTGCTGATCTCAGTAAGCTTGGCGGTTGTATTTGCTGTAGTTATGATGCTTATCTTTAACCCAGATCAAGTACAAGCTGCCGGTAAAACTGCGTTCGCAGCATTAACCAATACTTTTGGTTCTTTCATCCAGCTATTTGCCTTTGCATCAGTGTGCACCATGCTGTACATCGCAACCAGCCGCTACGGCACCATCAAGCTAGGTGATGGCGCACCTGAATACACCAACATGAGCTGGTTATTCATGTTTATCTGTGCTGGTTTAGGTTCGGCGACCATGTACTGGGCGTTCATGGAATGGGCTTACTACTACAACGGTATTGGTCTGAACATTGAAGGCCAGAGCAACGAAGCGCTGCGCACTAGCTTGTCTTACGTGATGTTCCACTGGGGTATTACTCCTTGGGCTATCTACGGTCTAGCGTCTATCGCTATGGCGTACCACTTCCACGTTAACCGCGCTAAAGGTCTAAACCTATCATCGCTAATGGTATCTATCCTTGGCATGAAAGAAGACAGCACGGCTAGCCGCATCATGGGTCGCACGCTAGATCTTATCTTCCTATTCGCAACGTTTGGTGGCTTGATCCTAACCACTACAGTTACGGTAAACACAGTATCAACTGGTTTTGCAGAGCTGTTTGGTATGGAAAATACCTTCGCGATGAAGACCATCCTGCTAGCCCTTATTACTCTGACATTTACTCTAAGCTCTTACATTGGTATTGCTGAAGGTCTACAGAAAATCGCTCACGCTGCATGTGGTATGTGCTTTGTGTTTGCTGTGATTGTATTAGTCCTTGGCGACACTGGTTTTATCGTTGACTTCTTTGTTAACTCGCTAGGTCTAACCTTAACTAACTTCGTTGAGATGAGCTTGTTCACTGACGCAACGAATGGCGGCACCTTCAACAAAGACTGGACTGTGTTCTACTGGTTGTACTGGTTCACTTACACCCCAGCGGTAGCAATTTTCGTAACCCGTATCTCTAAGGGCCGTACTATCCGTCAGGTGGTATTAGGTCTGATTGCAGGTGGTTGTGCCGGTTGTTGGTTCTTCTTCGGTGCACTAACAGGTTACTCGGTTGACGCTATGGTTGACGGTGTAGTGAATGCTCCAGCATTACTAAACAGCGCGAGTGGCGACATTGCAGTAGCTCAGCTAATTGCTAACCTGCCATTTGGTACCATCTTGTCAGTATTCTACTTTGTACTAATGATGCTATTCCTAGCTTCTCACTTAGATGCAACTGCGTTCACCGTAGCTGCTGTAAGTACTAAGAACCTAAAGCAAGGTCAAGATCCAAGCCGTGAACTACGTGTGTTCTGGTGCATTATGCTAAGTCTATTGCCGCTAGCAATGCTGTATATCAATGCTTCACTAGACACATTGAAAACTGCGGTAACACTGACAGCGGCACCATTTGTCATCGTACTCATGCTATGTATGTACGGCTTAAAGAAATTCCTGTCAAACCACAAGTTTGATGACGTTACAGAGAAATAAATCATGTTGAAAATTACCGATATTGAAGTGATCCACCTACGCGTCCCAGCAATGGATGCCGATTGTGAATGGGGTGAAGACGCCGTCATCGTTAAGGTGCACACTGATAAAGGTATTGTAGGTGTTGGCGAAGCTGACTCTAGCCCGCTAGTGGTTCAAGCTTGTATCGAAGCGCCACAAACTAACTTCTACTGCAACGGCCTTAAACGTCTGTTGATTGGTGAAAACGCGCTGGAAATTGAGCGCCTGTGGAACAAGATGTACTGGGGTTCTAACTACATGGGTCGTCGCGGTGCAGGCATTCATGCTATTAGCGCTATCGACATCGCTCTGTGGGATATCGCCGGTCAGTTCTACGGTGTGCCAGTACACACGCTGCTAGGTGGTAAGTACCGTGACAAGATCCGTTGTTACGGTACCTTCATTCCGGCTGATAAGCCTGAAGACAACGTAGCGATTGTGCAGGGCTTGAAAGACCAAGGCTTCAGCAGCATTAAGTTTGGCGGCGGTGTGATGGGCGATGACCCTGACACCGACTACGCCATTGTTAAAGCAGTACGTGAAGCTGCAGGTCCAGAGATGGAAGTGCAAATCGACTTAGCGTCTAAATGGCACACTTGTGGTCATTCAGCCATGATGGCAAAACGTCTAGAAGAGTTTAACCTCAACTGGATTGAAGAGCCGGTATTGGCTGACAGCTTGATCAGCTATGAAAAGCTATCACGTCAAGTGTCACAAAAGATTGCTGGCGGTGAATCTTTAACTACGCGTTACGAGTTCCAAGAGTTCATCACTAAGTCTAATGCCGATATCGTTCAGCCAGATATCACCCGTTGTGGTGGTATCACTGAAATGAAGAAGATCTACGACATCGCGCAGATGAATGGTACTCAGCTGATCCCACATGGTTTCAGCACCGGCATTTTATTGCATGCTTCAGTGCACTTCTTAGCAGCTTGCGAGCAAGGCACGCTAATGGAGTTCTCTCAGAGCAGCAGCCCACTGTTCACTAGCTTAGTGAAAAACCAACTGCAGTTCGACAACGGCTATGTAGCTGTATGCGACAAACCTGGTTTAGGTATCGAGCTAGACGAAGACTTGGTTGCCAAATACCGTGTGAATTAGTCCCGCGTAAATGAGTAGCGCGCTATCTAGTATCCACTAGTTTACCCGCTAAACAACAATGCCAGTAAGTTAAGCTTACTGGCATTTTTTATGTCTATTTTTTCTGAGAGCGACTCGGGACAACAGCTAAGTCATCTCAAACTTCCTTCACACCTCCCGCTAAACAAGCACGTCGCTACTCATCATTTGCCTCATCTAAATCCTGTTGATTCATCATCAAAATAAAAATGAACCATGAGAGCATTTAACGTAAATGCCAAAATCTCGCTTAACTCCCCTCATGGTTCCAACCACCTCATTGGCAAGGTGTATGCAGGTCTGATTGCAAATCGTAGTAAATAATATGGAACAAAGTTTACAACTGTCAATCCACTATAGAACCAAGGCTAGCATCTGCGAGCCACGACTCAAATACCGCAAAAAACAAGACGGACATCACACCCAAACCCAGGAACCACTAAAAACCAAGTAAATACCATATCGAAACAGATCACACTAATGCGTTATTTTTTGACCAACTGCAAATATAACACATAGAGGTACACACCTGCCTACCTTGATGTGACATTCATCACTACAAAAGTAAACACCTGTCTCTACAATTACCTCGAACTAGGTACTAAGACATAAAAAACCATTTATTTTCGAAATAATAAGTATGGGATAGATGATGAGAATCTTACTAAAAATCGGAGTGTTAATGGCCTTCTGTGCTACCACACTCTTTACTGCGCCCAGCGCTCAAGCCGACCAAGTCGCTACTCCTTTAGAGCAGCAACTGGTTAATAAATTCACCGAGGCTAACTACTCTAAAAAAGGTGCTGACACCTGTCTTATGTGTCACAAGAAGTCTCAAGCTGTTATGGCGATTTTTAATACGCCACACGGTGATACCAACCAAGGCCCTATGGCTGGTCTTCAGTGTGAAGCCTGCCACGGACCACAAGGTAAGCACAAAGGTAAGAACGAACCCATGCTCACCTTTGGTGATGAGCTATCCGTCGAAGGCCGTAACAGTGTTTGTGAGTCTTGCCACAGCCAAGAGCACACCCCCTTCCATGACCAAGCCTGTAGTGATTGCCACAACATTCACCAAGCAGAGTTAGCTGTCAAACAACCTCAAACTCAGTGCTCTAGCTGTCATATGCAGCAAGAGTCGGCCAAATTTAAACGCTCTACTCACTTAGAAAACTTAGCGTGTAGCGATTGCCACAACCCGCATGAAGAAGCGCCACTAGCAGTTAATGATACCTGTTACAGCTGTCATGCCGAGAAGCGCGGACCCGCCTTATGGGAACACGCTCCTGTTGTTGAGGACTGCACCACCTGCCATAACCCACACGGTTCTGTAAACGACAACCTACTTAACAGCCGTGCACCGCAGCTATGCCAAAGCTGTCATAACCAAGCTGGCCATCCTGGTGATGTGCATAACAACCTAGATGGTTTCACTCAGGGTCAATCGTGCATGAATTGCCACAGCAAAATTCATGGTTCGAACCACCCCGCTGGCCACTTGTTTGAGAAATAGGAGTCGATGATGAACGCAAAACTGACTTTAGTAGCACTCGCTGTTCTCTCAGCCAACGCCACTGCAGCAAACTTTTCTATACCGCAAAATATTGAAACTGACTATGCCTGTAAACGTTGTGTAGCACCTGAGCACAACAACAGTGTTGGTGTGATGACAGAGCAAAGCACCCACTTAGATAACCAGTATGGTGCGAGTGCTGATATTCAAAGCGAACATTACAGTATTGATGCTAACAATGCGGGTGCTGATAATGGCTACCTAAAAGCGGCGGCTAAATACGGCGATGTTACTCTAGAACTGGCTTATGTTGACCTTTGGAATCTCGATGATAATGATATCGGCGCCGAACGTAAGCAGTTATCAGCTGCAGCTAAGTATCAAACTCAGCTGGTTAGCGCTTTTGTTAAAGCAAGCTCGGAAGATAAGCAAGGTCAGCGCATTAGCTCTGTAGTTGACCCTAAGCCTACTAACTATATCGAGACCATCGACCACACTACTCAGGTGATGAACGCTGGCGTGCAACTGCACGGTGATTTTTGGAATGTTGGCGTTGCCGCCTTTAACTCTGAATTTACTGATAATGCCGACATTGACCCCAACAATAGTGCCCAACAAGCTAGCGTAAAAGGTGGCCTTAATTTCGGCACTACTCGTCTGAGCATGAGCGCTGCCTCTGGCAAGATGATCCAGGACGAGGCGATTGAGCAAGATAACTCGCTGGTGCCTATCTCCAACTTCGATGGTGAAGTGGAAACCCTCGACTATAACGCTCGTATCAGCTCACGCTTTATCGGCATTAAGCTCAACGCTTTTTACCGCTACAGTGACCGCGACAATGTCAGTGGCTCATATGAGTTCTTCGATGGTAATAATCCTCCTGTGATTAACACGCCTATCGACACCAGCAAGACACGCTATGGCGTCGACGCCAGTTACCGTTTGGGCAGCACTAATTTCAGTGCCGGGTTTGAGCAAAATGACCGTACTCGCTCAGACAGCGACCGTGAAGAGACCCAAGAGAGTGAGCTGTTTGCACGTGTAGATTACCGCTTAGGCGCACTCAACTCGCACGTTAAGCTCACCAGCGGTGCACGCACTGGTTCTGACTACCGCATTGGCGACGATATTTTTGAAAAGTACTACCTTGCCGATAGAGACCGCCTCAGCACAGAGCTTGGTCTAGGTTATAGCCGCAACAACTATGGCGCTAACCTCAAAGTTATTTTAGCCAGCGATGACTACAGCAACAGCTCAGCACTGCAAGAATCTGATGAAGTGCTCGTTAACTTCGACGGCTTCTACCGCTTCAGTGAGCAATTAGTCCTGAGCGCCTATGCCGGTACCCAGACTATCGACAGCTTAGAGCTGCACAACACCAGTATCAGTGATGAGTTTAGCTACTTTGGCTTTGGTCTAGAGCAGTACCAAATTAACGACGATATCTCAGTCGGCAGCTCCTACACCTTCTCGTTCTCTGGCAGTGACACCTCGGTCGATAGCTCCGAAATGGGTGACTACTACCAGTATCAACACCTTGCTGAAGTCCATATGGATTACCGCATCAATGCGCGTTTCTCGACTCGTTTGGCTTACACCTACGAGCGCCACTACGACACGAACTACGCCAACCAACCGATTGAAGCCATCAACTCTATTGCTGACCTCAATCAGAATTACACCGACCACAAGATCGGTGCATTTTTCACAATAAAGCTTTGAGGTAAAAATTATGGAACGTCGTACGTTTCTTAAGTTCACCGCAGCTGCAACAGCGGTAGCCACTGTTACCGGTTGTGAAAGCAGCAGTGCCAACGACCCTCTTCCAACGCCGAGTGATCCCGTACTGCCTCCAGTAGGAGAAGGTACAACATGGGGAACATGCGCCACCAACTGCTGGCAAGCATGCCCTTTAAAGGTGCACAGTAAAGATGGCGTGATCACCCGCATCGAAACCGAAGGTAAAAGGACTGATAACTGGGACCATTTCGATCATGAGATCCGCCCTTGTCCTCGCGGCCGCTCTATGCGTCAGAAAGTCTACAACCACGACCGTCTCAAATATCCAATGAAGCGTGTTGGGCGTCGTGGTTCTGATGAGTTTGTTCGTATCAGCTGGGAAGAGGCTGTAACCAGTGTTGCCGAGGCGCTACAGAAGACTTACGCACAATACGGTAAAAATGCCATCTTCATGCCTTTAGGCGGTGGCTCTCACGACCTAAATACAGGTGTGACTCAATCCAGTGTACGTCTACTAAATATGGCGGGAGGATGCTTATTCTTCCATAACGACTATTCAGCATCACAGTACCGAGAAGGTTCTGCTGGCATGTATGGTTACCTTGCCTCTAACGCTGGCGATACGGTCGGTTTTTGGAATACGGGTTCTAGCCTGCGTAGCCTAGAAAACAGCGATTTGATGGTTTGCTTCGGCTATAACCCAATGGAAGCTCGCCTTGGCGGCGCAGGTTCTGGTTATGAGTATTTGAATGTTAAGAAGAAAAATAACTTCAAGACCTACTATATCGATCCAAGATTCACCGATACAGCAGTAACCGCTACTGACGAGTGGGTGCCGATTCGTCCTGGTACCGATGCAGCCTTATGTGAGGCAATCGCCAATGTACTCATTGAAGATGGATACGCAGATATTCCCTTCCTTGAGCAGTACACCTATGGCCATGATAAGTATCTAGACTACATCACAGGTGTTACCGACGGGGTTGCTAAGACTCCTGAACGTGCCGAAACTATTTGCGGCATTCCTGCAGAGAAGATCCGTGAAATTGCAGAGGCGATTGGTACCGCATCTGCACCATTCGTAACCCAAGGTTTTGGTCCTCAACGTCAAGGTAACGGTGAGAACAATGCTCGCGCAGTAATGATGTTGCCACTGCTGGTCGGCAAAATCTCAGGTGATGGCATGAATCACGGCGGTACGCCAGGCAATGGTGGCTTGTCTCATTACGCCATGATGCCGGCTGATACGTTGATGGATCTAATAAACATGAAAATCATGGACGTGACGATTCCTGCAGCTTCACACCTTGATGCCATCGAGTTTGGCAAAGAAATGAAGCCGAGCACTCATGACGTTCGCTATTCAGATCCTGAGTTAATGGCTGATGATAAGCCACTAGATACCAACGTGCGTTTTTTATGGCTAGCATCATCAAATATGTTGGCAAACCAGAACGGCGATATTAACCGAGCTGACCGTCTGCTTAACGACGAACGCCTTGTTGATTACGTGGTTGTGGTTGAACAACATATGACTGCATCGGCTAAATACGCAGACATCATCTTGCCTGAAGTGAGCTGGCTTGAGATGTACGATGTCATTCAAAGCTACAACAAAATGGATTGTGGCTCTTTAATGTACGCCTACGGCATCACGCCTTCTATCGATCCTATGTTTGAATGCAAGCCTGCCTACGATATCTGCCACATGATCGCCGATAAGCTTGGTATCGCTAGCAAGTTCACCAATGGTGGCATGACCTACTTAGATCAAGTGCGCAAAGTCTACTCTGAATTTAAGAAAAGTAATCCTTGGATCCAAGGTGACACCTTTGAAGAATTCGTCAGTTTCGGCCCACAACGTCAGCAAGCCCCTGAACATCCAAACGTAGGCAAAATTCGTGACTTTATCACCGACCCTGTGAGCAACCCACTAGGCACACCTAGCGGCAAGGTCGAGATCTACTCGCAATATTTTGAGAGTAAACAAACCCAAGCCGAAGGCACCGACGAGATCAATCCACTACCTGTGTATTTTGCCTGTGATGAGTCATACGAAGACGCAACCGCTTCTGAGTATCCATTTCAGTGCATTAACTATCACGGTAAACATAGTGCCCACAGTATTCATGCCAGCACACCTTGGCTCAATGAAGTATTAGAGCATCACCTATGGCTCAACCCTATAGACGCAGGCGCTATTGGCGTTATTAACGGTCAAAAGGTCATCGTTGAAAGCCGCAGAGGCAAGCTTGAAATTACCGTCCGTGTAACGCCACGAATTGTTCCCGGCGTAGTCGCTATGCCGCAAGGCCAGTGGCGCCGAATGAAGGGTGATATCGATGTGGGTGGCTGCGCAAATACCTTAACCGATAGTAAGCCGAGCCCGGTTGCTAAGTCATTCCGATCTAATACTAACCGAGTCAAAGTCTACTCGGCATAGGAGCAAAACATGCAATTAGGATTCTATGTTGATACAGCAATCTGCTCAGGCTGCAAGGCCTGTATGGTGTCCTGTAAAGATAAGAATGACCTGAATGTAGGACGTAACTTTCGCCGCGTATATGAATATGCAGGCGGAAGCTGCACCGACAATGGTAATGGCGTATTCAGCCAATCTGTCTTTGCCTACTACACGTCAATCTCGTGTAACCACTGTGATACCCCAGCTTGCACCAAAGCTTGCCCGACGGGTGCTATGCATAAGCGCATCGAAGACGGCTTAGTGTTAGTGCATGACGACATCTGTATCGGCTGTTCATCTTGCGCTCAGGCCTGCCCCTATGACGCGCCGCAACTTGATGAGGCACGGGGCAAAATGACCAAGTGTGACGGCTGTATCGACCGCCTTAATGCAGGTAAACAGCCGATGTGTGTTGATAGCTGCATTCATCGTGCATTGGACTTTGGCCCTATCGATGAGTTGCGTGCCAAATACGGTGAAACGGCTGAAATTGCCCCGCTACCGGCAGCAAGCATTACCAAACCCAACCTAATTCTTAGAGTTCATCCAGACGGCCAACCTGTAAGTTCAGGTGCCGGTTCTGTAGTAAATCCAAACGAGGTATAACATGAATACTAAACTTTCTCTTGTCGCTATCCTGCTTGCAGGTGCTATGGTTACTGGCTGTTCTGATGACGACTCAGAAACAATATATGTCTGCGAAAATGGATCAGAGGTTTCAAGCCCTGATGAATGCCCAGTAACAGAGCCGGGCGATCCAACTGACCCTGTTGATCCACCAGCTATAGATGGCCCATTTGTACATGCTGGCCGTACTATTGTAGACGGTGCATTTTACAGCGCAACCAGCCCTGCTAATGAATACGACCCTCTGCGAGATTGGGAAAATACCATGCCTGCAGGATACAAAGAGATGCGTAACGCTTCTTACCCATGGGGCACTACCGTCTATGACAGCGCTGAAAATGGTGAAGAGCTATGGATGGGTACCATTTCTAACGGTTGGTGTGTCTGGCCATACCAAAATATCGGCATGCCTATTCAGTTGACCACTTTTGAGAGTGAAACAACAGGCTGTTCAGTACCGGGAACCACTGGTACACCATCACAGATCTTCATCTACAACTTCCGCACTGGCGAAAAAGAAGTGATTCATGAAAGCATGCTGACATCTGGCGGCCCTGAGTTCACAGAAGCATTCAAGCCTATTAACAACACTTATGGCTTCCGTGCTGCAGGTACTGTTGGTGATCTAGTATTCGTTGCCGGACATTGGAAGACTACTGAAAATCAAGGACGTCTACGCCTATTCGTATTCAACGCTAAGGAGCGCTCATTCATCGGCTACCGCGATATTGTTGGTGACACGACTCGTCGCTTCCGCACCTTAGAGCACCCTGATGGTACGACAGGCTTCTACACTCTTGTGGGTGCAGAAACTGGGATGACCCAAGCGGGGGATGGTCCAACTCAGCTACTGCGCTGGGTAGGTACCCAAGATGATCCATTTGCCGGTGGTAACGTTGATTTGGGTCGCGGTAATGATTTAGACCCACTTACAACTGTAGGTTGGGATGTAGTATCGACTCAACTAGATAATGACACTGCTCCAGATGGAGTGCAGTACGGTATGGTTGGTGACTGGCGCCAATTCACTCATACTGACGACACTGAGCGTTTAATCATGTCAGCTTCTGCCCATCCGTTCGTGTATAAAGATGGTGAACGAAATAACAAGTTCAAAGAGTCAGTTATTCTGATCTCTGACCCTATCCCTGCTGCTGGTTACACTGTTGATAACCAGCTTACGTTCCGTGAAGTATTTGGTATGGATCAGTACGATCCTGATACTAAAGGTCGCTGGGGAGCAAAATGGGGCACCAGTGCAATTAACGATGGTTTCATGTATTTCGGTACTTACCATCAAGGCACTGATGCCGCTTATAAGCACTTCGCTAAAGCCGATCCTGAGCTATTCACCGAGTTAACAGGCCTTGATCCACACGATTACTCCGTTATTGATGCCAATAAAGAAGTTAATCACAAAGAATTTATGATTAACGAGTGGCGCGCTACTTCAATCTTCCGTATTGACCTTAACAATATCGATGCAGTAAGCGAAGGCGATACCTCTAAGGTGGAGCTGCTATACGGCTACGAGACCATGCAAGTTAATGATGGTAACGGCTGGAAGGCTATACCAAACAAGCTAGGCAAGAAGCCTACTCATGGCGAAGCCGGTATGGGCAACCCTGGTAATGTTTATTCTTGGACCTCGATTGCCAAAGACGGCAAGTTGTTCTGGGGCTTCTTCGATGCATTCTCAGGCCTACATGACCTTCTGTTCGATGCATACGCTGGTGAGTACATGTTATTCGACGGTATCGTATTCCAGAACAGTGAATGGAAAAACCAAATGGCTAACAATCCAGCCATGTGGATGTACGAGTACACTAAAACGGAAATGGAAGTGAATGGTCTAGCCGATGAGTTTATTCCAGGTGGCGATCTAGCAATCATCGAAGCTGACGGTAAAGCACGTAAGCTAACCACTAACGGTTTCGGTAACCAGTGCTCTAATGGCGTTCGTAACGTAGTCGATATCGACGACAAGCTGTACTTTGGTACATCAACTTGGTGTAACGTGGGCCCTACTTCTGGTCTTGAGTTCTACCAATACGAGCCTAGCTTAGATAAGTAGATATCTCTTCAAGGCGGCCACTTGGCCGCCTTTTATACTGGAGTAAATATGAATAACGCATTAGCTGAAATAACCCCAATCTTAGCGGCCAATATGTATCATGACCCTAGCGATAAAATGCTGGAGATGTATCAAGAAAATGACTTCAACCTGTGCTATCCATTACTGACTGAAAGTAAAACCCGTAGCGAAGGTGTTGCGCTTATAAGCAACTACATAAAGCAATATAGCTGTGAGCAGTTACCTGAACTACGACTCGATTTTAATCAGCTTTTTATCGGTCCTGGTAAGATGAAAGTGCCACTATGGGGCTCGTATTACCTTAGTGAAGATAACCTACTATGTGGGCCCAGCACGCAAAAGCTACAAGATCGCATCGACGCTTTAGGTATAACGGTCAATACCATTGATGGTGATAACCAACCTATCGACCACTTATCACTGGTGCTGCAACTTGTGGAATATACCATTAAACAAAACAAGGTCTTGGAGCTGAAAACCATCATAGCTGAACACCTTGCGCCATGGGCATATCGGGTTGCAGAGCTAACAATTGAGCATTCAAAAACGGACTTCTATTTAGGCTGGGGATTATTGCTGAGAGACTACCTAGATGTGTTAGTCGAGTCTAATGATGTCATAGTACAAGAGCCTGCGCTATGGGGGTAATCGGCTCGATAAAGCTACAATATAAAATCGCCAAGGTCGCCAGTAGGATAGAGGACTACATAAGCGCTTCTCTTGAGATTCACCCCAGGATTTTTGCTCAAGTATCAATAGGAACTGTGAGTAATTACATCGCCTCTTCAGCACGAGATTATATCGAAGAGGCCTACAACAGTGCCGATATCGAGACAGAACCTTTTATTCATGTCTGTATGGCCAGCGCAATATGCACGTTAACGAGTGAAAGAAATGATGTGCAAAATATCGTGGTTTATGTTGTTAAGCAGGCTAAAGCAAACTGTCCCTTACTGCAGCCACTGATTGAATCCGTTCCCGAAAATAAAAGTACCAGCATGATATGACAACACAGGGCCAACTAGAGCGGCTCTGTGTAATTGAAGCAAAACAAACCGCCCTGTCAGAGCAAGCTCTAACAGGCAATCATGCCCTCTTTTTTATGCCGCCCAATGCCGATCAAGACTTTTTCATAATCAACATTTGCGTGCTCTTCACACCAACTTAATGCCTCTGTCGACTTCAACAGGTTCTCAAATACCTTTCTTAAAGGGTAATGAATGTGCTTGCCTACCGTCATCACACTTTGAGGGATCACAATACAACCTCTTTGATAAGGAAAGGTTAATGCCATCACCTCTTCTAGTTGCTCTTGGGTAACGCCCATATAACCTTGTTTAAAAGGTGCTAGCCAAAACTCGAGGGTGACTTGCCTTATTTCAGAGACGATTTGCTCAAGCCGAGCTTTTTGCGTATCGCTTGCATACATAAAAATACCCGGGTTAGCACTTAACAATAAAGTGCCAGAGCGATTTAATGTTTCCATCGAACTTGCAACAGGAGCGAGTAAGCTCAGCAAAATCTTCTCTCGATGATTTAGCGTAGTATCAGCTTGAATGTTTAATAACATCTGCTTAGTAATACCCGCATCATGAACAAACAGACTCACCAGCACATCTTCTTTGCCTGAAAAATACTTGTACAGTGTGGCTCGAGACACTTCTGCTCGTTTAGTTATATCGGTGAACTTAAACGATACCATGCCCTGCTCTAGAATCAGCTCTCTTGCAATATCAAGTAGTTTTACCTCTCTAGCCTGCCTTATCATTTACTGTCTAATCCTTAAAATTTCAGTTTTACTAATTTACCAAAAGAGACCCTATCAAGCTGCTATAAGTCCACAAAAAGTGACAGTGATCATCAATATTCACAAATAGTTAAGAAAGCAATCCACTTAATGCTCAAATGAGAGCTTGTCCTAAGACCTCAGTGAAAGATTCAACTATATTCGCTGCGTGATATCAGCATAAAACAATTCAAAAATATTTTTACTCATACCAAAAAAAGTATTTAACGAGCCTACTCGCAACATGACAGAGAAAAAACCAGCTATTAAAACACAGTCAATATCTATACGCGCCATTATCACAGGTATGAGCTTAGGTTGTCTTTTAGTGATATGTAATCTCTATATGGGGCTGCGTATTGGCTGGTCTATCAATATGTCGGTGCTATCTTCATTACTCGGATTTATTGTTTGGAAGGCGATTAGCAAAGGCATTAGCTGCCAAGAATGGGACCCTAAAGAAGCCAACATACAACAAACCACTGCCTCTGCAGCGGCCGGAACCTTATCGGCAGGATTAGCATCTGCCATCCCCGCCTACATGATCGTCAGTGATAGCCAATTAGATTATTGGCCGATGGTATTTTGGATGATCTGCATCAGTTTGCTGGGGATCTGTGTCGCCTCAGCAATAAGGCCCGCTATGCTACAAAATCCCCGTTTACGTTTTCCTGCTGGTATAGCAACAGCTGAAGTCATCAGCGATATGTTCAGCAATGCACGGGTTGCAAGACACAAAACCATTGCTCTCATTTCAGCGATGACATTCACTATGGGGCACCGAATTTTTATCCCTATGAGCTATAAACTTCCTCTAGGCTTTTCTATTCCTGGACACGGAACACTAGCGGGAACCAGTATAAGCGCTAAAAACTTAGGTTTTGTTATCGACCCTTCTTATATGCTACTGGCATTTGGCGCAATAATTGGCACAAAATCAGCTCTCAGTTTACTTGCAGGCTCGTTAATAGCCTGGTTAGGTGTGGCGCCATTTATCTTAGAGCAGGGCTGGGAACAGCCGGGTCCTACAGACAGTTACTGGTTTAGCAATCTCATTGATTGGCTAGTCTGGCCAGGAGTGGCCATGATGCTAGCTTCGGCTGTGACAACAACCTTAATATCTTTGATAAAATCAAAGAAAAGATCATCGATATCATTAATGTGGGGCTGGCAAGAATGCTTACTCCTAACGTTACTGGCCCCAATAATTATCGGCTTACAAGTTTATCTATTCGATATCAGCTGGTTTGCAGCAATAGTCGCCATCCCCTTAGCCTTTATATTTGCAGTGGTCGCAGCGCAGGTTGTAGGCGAAACCGGGATCCCACCGATAGGCGCATTAGGTAAGTTGTCGCAACTTAGTTTCTCAATGATAAGTCCTGGCAGCATAACCACAAACTTAATGACCGCCAATGTTGCCAGTGGCGCTGCGGGCCAAGCAACAGACCTACTAAATGACTTTAAAGCTGGCCATCTGCTAGGCACTAATCCACGTCATCAAATGTTTGCGCAGGCCTTTGGTATTCTAGCTGGCTGCCTAACCAGCGCTGCCGTATTCTTAGCTTTATTCCCTAACCCTGCAGAGCAATTGATGACAACGGAATGGCCTGCCCCAGGTGTGGCTGCATGGTCAGCCATTGCCTTGGCATTAACACAAGGTTTAGAGGCAATCCCTCAATCAGCTAGGTATGCAATGTTCATTGGTATGATCGCTGCAATGCTAAATGAGTTGCTACTACTTATAGTTCCCTCAAAGTGGCACTCTTATCTGCCAAGTATGTCAGCTGTAGGGTTAGCATTCGTGCTACCTGCACATATTAGTCTTATGCTCTGCATTGGCGCACTATTATCAAAGCTAGTTCGGCAACTAGCCCCCCGCTGGTCAAAACGCTTTCTTATAGCTATTGCAGCTGGCTGTATCGCCGGAGAGAGCTTAGTGGGGGTGCTAGGGTCACTGGTATTTATGATTAACTAACTTCATAATTTACTTATAACGGCAACAAATAACTGAGACAGGTAAGCTTTAGAGGCAACTCATTCATCTATAAAAAGCCGCCTCTAATAGCGGTGTAATTACTCGTGTTAAATCCTCCCTATGCCGCTTGCAGCTTATTGGTGTCATTCAAGCCTGTATATATTTTACCTACTGCAAACTCGGCAATGAGAATAGTAAACACAACGGCAAAGAAAGCGACGACACCATTGAAGGGGCCGCTAAATGAGACCTTTTCGTCAAACATCACATTTATCGCTTCAAGGATCATAAACTTGCTGCCCACCAAGATAATGTAGGTGCTAATGCCTCGATATACTTTTGCCGCCCTGCCGGGTTTAGCCTTAAAAAAGGCGGCCACCATATGCTCTGTTTTAATCGACAGCTTTAGTAGCGTCAGCAAAAGTAATGCAGCAACAAGTGAAACGCTGAAGGACTCGATAGAAACCCAGTGCCAATACTCATTAAAGAAATTGAGCACTGTTAAATAAACCAATATGGCTAGGCTAGCCCCTACAAATCGTTGCTGAGTCATACTTCCTCCACTCTCTTTGCTCGTTGAGTTCATATCGTTAAGCCGACTTAGGCAATAACGCTTTTTCGATGTTAAACGCTTCAATGATCTTGTTTGCTGAAATATCAATATCCTCTATCGAGGTGTGATAATTCAGCACTGAAAACAGCATGGTCTTTAAGCCTTTGTAGCCTGATGTTGATGGATAAAGATATCCATCCTGCTGCAGTCTATGTACCACGCGAGCGGTGAGCTCATTGCGATATTCCACATCACCAGTGCCAAATTGCGCTGAGAATCGATTCGACACCACATCATTAAGAATGGTTATGCCGTCCACTTCTCTCAAAGTATCAGCCATGCGCTTGGCCAAGGCGCAGCAGTTATCTAAATGGTTAACGATGCCTTGCTTGCCAAGCGACTTGAACGCGGCGTATACAGGCAGACCACGGGCACGCCTCGATGCGGCTATACCGTAGTTAATTGCGTTACGGTCTGGCTTATCCATGGCATCATTTAGGTAGTCGCCCATATTGCCACCGCCCATTGCCGAAGTGATTTTGGCTGGGTCTTTCACTATCACCATGCCGCAGTCATATGGCATGTTGAACCACTTATGGCCATCGGTATCTATGGAGTCTGCTCGCTCAATGCCTTTTAATAAGTGTTTTTGTTTATCGCTGGCCGCAGCCCAAAGCCCGATTGCGCCATCCACATGCAACCAAGCGTTACCATGCTTAGCAACCGCGTCAGCTATCTCGTCGAAAGGATCGAATGCACCCGAGTCAATACAACCCGCTTGGGCACAAACTAGTGTTGGACCGTTTATATCGGCTAACACACGCGCAAGCTCCTCGGGGATAAGGCGAAGATTATCGTCTGTTGGCACTTTCACTATGGTTTCAATACCCAAGCCTATCATTGAAAGTGCGCGCTTAATGGTTGAGTGAATTTGGTCACTCACGACCACATTCACCTGAGGCGCGCCATATAAACCTTTAGTGGCCACATCCCAGCCTGCATTTTCCAACAGTGAATTACGCGCGGTGATTAACGAGGTATAAATGGCTTCTTGAGCGCCTGAGGTAAAACCAACCGCAGAGCCTTTGGTTAAGCCAAGCAGCTCTACCATCCATTCAGCTGCCGTTTCTTCGGCAACCGCCATTGCAGGGCTAGACACGAAATACGGCACATTTTGATCCCATGCACTCACTAACCAGTCTGCAGCTAATGCCGCTGGAAAAGTACCACCGATGGCATAGCCAAAGAATCGTGGCCCACCTGATGCAACAAGACCTGCATCGAGCGCATATGCCATTTCATCGATAACCTGTTCTGGTGCTGTCCCTTGCAGTGGCATTTCACCCGCAATTAACTCCCGTAGCTGCTGCGATGTGATCTCTTGAGCGACAGGGCGTTCATCTAGCGACTCAAGATACGAGACTGCGTGATCTAAAGAACGCTCTAGTGAACCGCGGTAATCTTTAAAATGATGTGACATAGTTAGTACTCTTCAAGTAGGAATTTGAGTCTAATATACCAGCGATATTTTTATAAAATGGCCATTTGATGACAGTCAAAACAAAAGCTCTACCTGGCGGTAAAGTGATATGTCACAGATAGCAAAACGGCGCCTAGTTATATCAACTAAGCGCCGTTATTTGCCGTTAAATCGTTATTTGAGTCGCGATTACAGCGTGTTTTTGTAGATGATGCCGTCTTTCATAATCACTTTTTGTTTGCTGGTGTCAGCGACGCAGGCGACTCCCTCAAGTGGATTACCATCGATAATGAGCAGATCGGCATAGGCACCTTCAACCACTTGACCTAAACGGCCCTCCTGATACGGATGCTGATAGGTCGACATTTCAAATAAGCGTCCACAGTTTGAAGTCACCATACGTAGGGCGGTTATCGTGTCGAAAGTCTGCTCAATAGCGCCAAGCTCATTAAGCTGAGTAGCGTGTACGCTGGCTTCGCCGACGCAGTCGGTACCAAAGGCGATATTGTCGATCTGATATTTCTTAATCAGTTCCGCAGATTTGAGCATCGCCTTACCTACTCGCTCAGTTTTGCGATAAGTCTCTTCATTCGGTAACGGGATCTTACGCTCTGCGATAAGTGACGAGGTAAAATAAGACGGGATCACCCAAATGCCTTTGTCTTTAATGGTTTTGGCAATGTCGTCATCCATAATGGTCGCGTGCTCAAACGACATCACCCCAGCCTCTGCAGCTCGACGCATGGCGTCTGCGGTATGGATATGTGCTGCCACATAAGTACCGTAATCGGTTGCTGCCTCAACAGCCGCCTTCATCTCATCAAGGGTAAACTGCAGGGTATCGAGTGGGTCAAAGGTTGATGACGCGCCGCCACCGGCCATAATTTTGATTTGCGATGCCCCCATAAACAGTTGCTCACGCACCGCTTTTAGCACCTCAGAGCGGCCATCGGCGACCTTCATTGAGCCTTGCTTCATCATAGGCGAGTCTTCATGTTGGCCTATTCTCTCCTGCGCCTGATTTTGACGATAGTCAGAGTGCCCACAGGTTTGAGAAACCGCTGCCATTGATGGCAGAATGCGTGGCCCTTTGGCATAGCCGTTATCAATACTGTTTTTAAGGCCTAGCGTATTACCCGCTACATCACGAACGGTAGTAAAGCCGCGCATTAACATCTCTTCAGAAATACGCGCAGAACGTATCGCCACTTCTTCACGGGTCATGGTGTCAATCACATTGAATGGGGCTGACAAGGTAATATGAACGTGTGCATCCATTAGACCCGGCATCACAGTGCCTCCCTTGGCGTCGATCACCTCATCCGCAACAGATAAGTCGATGCCACCTTGGTGGGTAATTTTGCTGATCAAATTATCTTCAACAAGCACAGCAACGTTCTCTAATAGTTGGTTGTCTGTACCGTTAAAAACATTGGCGTTGATAATGAGTTTTTTCATGGTTAATTCCTCGATTGCATTGCTACATTTAAATGGATTCATCTAGCTAATGAGCAAATATTAGCAACAGAACGCGCAATTAAATGGCCATTTAGTGACACAGCAATGAACCGTGAATAGCAACAGTTCACGCCCCACTTTTAGCTCTCGCTATACTCAACTCACAATCATTCATATACTCAATGATGTGATTTATTTACGGTAATTATTTATGTGCGGCCGACTCAATATTATTGATGACATGTTTGTACAAGCGCTGATGCAAGACTTGCGAGTAAAGAACGCTGAGGAAATGCTGTTTGGGCGCTTTAAAATGCCCACCAACGACATTAGCATCGTGCGTGAAATTGATGGCGAGCGCCGCTTACAGACCGCCACTTGGTGGTTACTGCTTGAAACAGCTTATGAAGGCTTTAAACCCAGCCGTTACACTTCGTTTAATACCCGCTTTGATAAACTAAACACGCCCAATAGCGCAGGCTTTAAAGCATTTAGAGAGAGTCGCTGTGTGATTGTCGCTAGCGGTTTTGGTGAAACAGAGAAAAGAGGCAAAGAGACTTACTATCATGACTTTATTACCGAGAATTCGGCGATGGCATTTGGTGGCTTGTTTCGCGAGTGGCAACATCCTAAAACCGGTGAAACCACCACATCGTGCTCTATTATTACCAATCCGCCACACCCTGACTTACTGCCGTATCACAGTAAAGCTAGCCCGATGATTTTACCGCAAAATGAAGAAGTGCTTGATGCCTGGTTAAATCCCGCTAACCAGCAGGTAGATATGTTTGATGACTTGCTAAAACCTGCCCTTAGGCATGACTTTACGGTGCAGCAAATAAATAAGCCGAGCCAGTTCCAACCTATTGGTCAAACTGCTCGGCTTATTCCTAACGATTATTTTGTCTAGGGTGTATTTAATACAAAGCCTAGTTTAGGTAAGCGCTCAATGTGTCTTGCTGGTTCAGTAAACTTTGGTACATAGTGAACTGGTTTGCTGCGCGCTCTAAGTTGTGGCCCGGATGATGAATTTGGAAATACACATCACCATTGAGATGATCGGTTAAGAACCTCACACCTATCATCAAGCACATCACTCTAGCACCTAACCATAGACTCTTGCGTTCATCATCTGAAAGCACATCACCTAGCTCACTCAAATATCCTTTACAGATAGCACCAAAGATAGACTCTCTTACCTGCACTTTGTCTAGCGCGGTCGAGTCTTCCTCTTCAGGGCTGCAGAATGTGCGCACCATGTCGCCAAAGTCATACATCAAGTAGCCTTTCATGCAGGTATCTAAGTCGATAATGGCAAGGCTGCTCATATCACGCTTATCAAACAACATATTGTTGATTTTGGTGTCGTTATGGCAAATACGACGTGGCAGCTTGGCTTCGAGCTCAGCCAACTCTTCGAGTAACTCCGTCTGCGACATAACAAACTCAAGCCACTGCTGACATTCAGCTAATCGACCTTGAGGATTGCTCGCTGCAGCCTGAGCTAATAACTCAATGCGTCCTGGAAGATGGTGAAAATTTGGGATAACGTCTTCGAGTTGCTCGGCATCCAGCCCTGTTAATGCGCAAGAGAAGTGCCCGAAAGCCTTAGCCGCCATCTCAGCGTCGGCTTCGCAGCCTACTACATCGATACTATGGCTATGGGGCAGATAATTAATCGCACGCCAGAACCCTTGCTCACCTAAGTCAACAAACAGTGCACCGTCAACAGTAAGCTCGGGAGAAACCACCTGTAAGCGATATTCATCGGCCGTGGCTTGTTTTTGTAGATGCTGGCTAACTTTGTGGGCATTGTTAACCAAGGCTACCGGTGTTTTAAATACTTCAGTATTAATCTTTTGCAGCACAAATTCGCTATCGATACCGCGTACCAAAAAAGTATGGTTAATATGACCATTCCCTAATGGAGACACTTTGGCGCTATCTGCATCAACACCAAAATGCGACAAAACATTTTGTCTTATAAAATCAATCACCCAACACTCCAGTTATCTCTTTATCTCTGCTATCTGGGCTTGTTTATCCAGACCTTCCTTGCAGCTCATTGTTAAATATAAATTAGCTTACCGCTATTAATCTCTGATAAGGGTTTGCTGCAATTTTTCTCTTACCCAATTCACATCTTGTGGATAGGTCACGCCGTACCAAGACTCCTTGGCAACGCTGACATTAACCACCTTGCTTGGCTGCGAAGTCGACTGCTCATCGAGTCTGGCCTGTACAACCGTTGGCAAGTAACACTCGGCCTTTGGATGCTGACCATTGTGCTCAAGGAAGTGACTAAACTGATGCTCAATCACTTCAAAAATATCTGGCTTAAAGCCCCAGCAGGTCATAGATACGACTGCATCATCGGCAATAGCTAAATGCTGCCCATCTAACGTACCAGTTAAACCCTGTGGTTCACAGCGAATATCTAGCCATTCGGCGACATCAACTAGCTTGCCCGCCTCAACCTGGCATAAACCTCGATTCACGCCGCCATTTTCAGACAGGGTCAAACCGATTGGATAGGCAACCATCATCCAGTCGTTATCCATTGGCGATAAACCTTCAGCGAGTAAGCTAAAGGCGCTATCACCATAAAAATCGTCGGCATTGATCACGGCCATAGGCCCAACAACATGATTTCTCGCACTCCAAAGCGCATGGGCTGTGCCCCAAGGCTTTTGGCGTTGCGCGACATCGGCAAATTCGGCGGCAGAATTGGGTAAATCATCGAGTGACTGAATGCAATAATCGCAGCTAAAGTCATCGGCTAGCTTGCCCGCTAACGCCTCGTCTAGCATTTGAGTCAGCTCAGGGCGGATCACCAACACTGCACGACTGAATCCTGCTTTGTAGGCACTCTTTAACGATAGTTCCAACATGGTTTCACCATTTGGTCCCAGCTGTGCCAACTGCTTATCGCCGCCAAATCGGCTACCTAAACCTGCAGCTAGGATCACTAAGGTTAAATCCTGTTTGTTGTTACTCATGACTTTCTCTCAAACAATGGCGCTCTCTCAAGCGATTAAAGTGCCGCACCACGACAAGGCGAAGCAGTTTAATGAGTCTATAGGCTAATATCCAGCGCTATTAGCCTTAAAAAATCATGCAGTTCTATGCTTATAACAGTAAGCTTATAAATAAGTGCGGAAAGCGGCGACCTTACCCAATGCGGCTTGGCTCCCCTTTAAACTGAAGTTGTAACCGCAAAGGCTGACGTTACCACGTCTTGCCATATCAACAATAATCGCCTCGGTATCGAGAGGAGAAAACCTGGCCTCAGTGCCTGTATCGGCCAGTAAATCTACCACTAGCGGGCGGTATTCTGTGCCGTCATTAAAGCGCATCCGCGAGCAGGTTTTATCGCCTTTAGCGGTGGCCAAAGACCATAGGTTACTCGGCGAGCCTGATTCACCCAGCCAGCGCATGATGAGTACATCATCCTCAAGCACTAAGCTAAAGCCATCAGGCATTGCCGTTGAAATGCGCTCAGTTTGAGGCGCACTTTCAATAGCACTTTCAGACAGCGCAGCAGTTTCGACCTCAGCTTCAGAGTCAGGAATTAGCGACCAGACACTGCCAATCAGCATGACAGCAACTAACGCCCCCGTTATGCCGAATAACCACTTCTTATTAACCTGCAGCGCCTGCTGCAGTTGAGCCATATTAAACCCAGCAGGCTGAGCTCTTCTTCTGTGTAAAGGCTGTTCATCCCTGCCAGAGTCATGGTTATGGTCTTGCTGAGCTAGCTCATCAGCTTGCACAAATTCGGCGCTGCTGTCTGCCGCAAAACTGGTCGCCGCATTCTCATCACCGCCTAAAGTCGGCTCCACTCGAACCCGTTGACTAGCTTTATCTGTGGTGACTTTGCTTGAACTCATATCGACAGGACCAGCATAGCCCTGCACATAATTGGTACCGGTTGCCCCGGGTAACAAAGCTAAATAACCAATCGCTAGGCCTGCAAGCAGCAAAAGTGTCAACAACAGCATCATGCTGTGAATATGCACTAGGGTTATCAATACCAACCAAAATGGCAGTATGGTTAACAAGATTAACTTAGGCGATTTTGCACTATCACGCAGACGACGTAGGCTGCTCAAAGCCAATATAGGCGTGAGTAAAATGGCGACAAGATACAGGGGCGCCGAAGGACTGAACAGCACTACAGATAACAATAAGATGAAATAAATCAACCCACTAATAACAGCAAAACGCTGCCCATTATCGATACCATTAACACATACTAATGACTTTAACTGCATATAATTACGACCTTAACCATGACCCACGACTCGGCTATGTACCCTGTATCAGCAGTCACAGCACACCCAAATTTTATGCCCAGGCGAAAGCATAAAAAGCAAAGATGTAGCCTACCGAATTTGCCTCTCAATGTCAGTGTTTTCGGGCAATTTTATCATTAAAGATAAATGATACAGAACTGAAGAGACTCAATAAAAAATCTGACTCAAGACGATGATTTCCCCTAACTGCGACTAGCGCAAATATCACCCTAGGCTGTATAATGGCTCGCTTAACCTTTTATCGCCCGATTTTGAGCTGGTAGCTAGCTCTTATTGGTACAAACATCGGATATGCAGCTAATGACCGCTCGCGGAAACCTATTTATCGTCTCGGCGCCAAGTGGCGCAGGTAAATCATCGCTTATTTCAGCCCTATTAAGGGATCAACCTGTTGATAAGCAAGTTTCAGTTTCGCACACCACAAGGCAGCCGCGCCCAGGTGAAGAGAATGGTCAGCACTATCACTTCGTTAATCAAGAAGAGTTCAAGAGCTTAATCGCCGATGGCGCTTTTTTTGAATGGGCGGAAGTATTTGGTAACTATTATGGCACCTCTCGTGTCACGATTGAGCAAACACTCGCGCAAGGTATTGACGTATTTTTAGATATCGACTGGCAAGGTGCTCAGCAAGTTAAAGAGCTGATGCCTGAATCGATTGGTATTTTTATTCTACCGCCGTCTAAAACTGAACTAGAGCGCCGCCTAACAGGCCGCGGACAAGACAGCGAAGAAGTGATTGCAGGCCGCATGGCACAAGCTGTTTCAGAGATGTCACACTACAATGAATATGACTTCGTTTTAGTGAACGATGATTTCGACAAGGCATTGGCCGATCTTTTAGCGATCATTCGCAGTCAAAGATTAACCTCTGCTAGCCAAATTCATACGCAAAATGGTATGATTAAAGATCTGTTGGCAGGCTAACTGTCTTCATGTACAATTTTGCGTCATTTTTTCAATCGATAAAACACTGGAGTTTCCAAACATGGCTCGCGTAACTGTAGAAGATGCCGTAAACCAAATCGGCAACCGTTTTGATATGATTCTGGTTGCAGCGCGTCGTGCTCGCCAAATCGCTGTTCAGGGTAAAGACCCTATGGTTGAAGAAGAGAACGACAAGCCAACGGTTATCGCCCTGCGCGAAATCGAGCTAGGTTTAGTCACAGCTGATACTTTGGATGCCGATGAGCGCCAAACAGTTCGTGAACGTGAAGCAGCTGAAATTGCTGCTGTTGCTGCCATCGCTGAAGGCCGCAACAACGTCATATAAGGAGTAGAGTCACTTGTATCTGTTTGAAGGTCTCAAGGAGTCTGCTTCAGGTTATTTAGAACCTGAGCAGGTAGAATTACTCAAGCAGGCCTATCAGGTGGCGCGTGATGCCCATGAAGGTCAGATGCGCACGAGTGGCGAACCTTATATTACCCACCCGGTTGCGGTTGCCCGCATCCTGGCCGATATGCGTCTCGATCATGAGACGCTTATGGCCGCTCTCTTGCACGACACTATCGAAGACACCCCAGTAACCAAAGAAGAGCTGGCTGAAATTTTCAGCGAGTCAATTGCTGAATTGGTTGAAGGCGTCTCCAAGCTCGATAAACTCAAATTTCGCGATAAGAAAGAAGCACAAGCTGAAAACTTCCGCAAAATGATGATGGCGATGACCCAAGATATTCGAGTCATCTTAATCAAGCTTGCCGATAGAACCCACAATATGCGCACCTTAGGCGCTCTTCGGCCCGATAAGCGCCGTCGCATCGCCCGAGAAACCCTCGAAATTTACGCTCCGATCGCCAACCGTCTTGGTATTCATAATATTAAGAGTGAGTTAGAGGAATTAGGTTTCCAAGCCTATTACCCAATGCGATATCGCGTACTTAGAGAGGTGGTCAAAGCCGCTCGAGGTAATCGTAAAGAGCTTATCCAAAGCATTGAAGGCGCGATCAATACTCGCCTTGAAGATACTGGCCTAGAGGGCACAGTAAAGGGACGCGAGAAGAACCTTTATTCCATCTATAACAAGATGCGCAATAAAGAACTGCAGTTCCAGGAAGTGATGGATATCTATGCCTTTAGAGTCATCGTTGACTCTATCGATACTTGCTATCGCGTCATGGGTGCCATGCATGGCCTTTATAAGCCGCATCCTGGCCGCTTCAAAGATTATATCGCTATCCCTAAAGCTAACGGCTATCAGTCACTGCATACTTCACTTTTTGGTCCTCACGGTGTGCCAGTTGAGATCCAAATTCGTACCGAAGATATGGATCAGATGGCAGATAAAGGGGTCGCGGCTCACTGGCTGTACAAGAAAGGCAGCTCAGCAGAGCAAGGCACGACAACTCAAGTTCGTGCCCGTAAATGGATGCAAAGCTTGCTGGAACTTCAGCAAAGCGCTAGCACCTCTTTCGAATTTGTTGAAAACTTTAAGACAGAACTTTTCCCTGAAGAGATCTATGTGTTCACGCCTGAAGGCCGTATTTTAGAGCTACCTGTGGGTGCCACTCCGGTCGACTTTGCCTATGAAGTGCACACCGATGTGGGTAACACCTGCGTTGGCGCTAAGGTTAACCGCCAAGCTTATCCGCTCAGTCAGCCACTGATCTCCGGTCAAACCGTAGAGATAATTACCGCAAATGGCGCACGTCCAAATGCGGCTTGGCTCAACTTTGTAGTGACAGGCAAGGCACGCGCTAAAATCCGTCAGCTACTGAAAAGCTTAAAAGAAGATGATGCCGTATTACTGGGTAAGCGTCTGCTTAATCATGCACTTGGTGAAACCAAGCTAGACACTTTATCACCAGAGCAGATCGATAAAGTCGTTCGTGATACCAAGCATGACTCACTTAATTCTCTGCTTGCAGATATTGGCCTAGGCAATGCCATGAGCATTGTTATCGCGCAGCGACTGCTTGGCGATCAGGTTCATACTGAAGAGCAGAATGATGTGCCTACCATGTCTATTCGTGGTGCTGAAGGCATGTTAGTGACCTTCGCTAATTGCTGTCGTCCAATTCCAGGGGACGCGGTAATTGCTCATGTAAGCCCAGGCAAAGGCCTAGTGGTACACATGGAAAGCTGTGCCAATATTCGTGGCTACCAAGGTGAGCCAGACAAGTACATTCCAGTTCAATGGGACAGTGCTGAAGGTGTCGAATACCAAGCTAACCTTAGAGTTGAGATTGTTAACCACCAGGGTGCGTTAGCCAAAATCACTTCGATTGTAGCGTCTGCAGGCTCCAATATTCATAACTTAACCACTGAAGAACGTGATGGGCGAGTTTTCCTCATCAACCTACGTATTTCAGTGCGAGATCGAATCCATTTAGCTAACGTGATGCGTCGGATAAGAGTATTACCTGAAGTATTACGTACATCTCGGAATCGATAACAGACTCAATACTGTATTTAACCAAGACAAGGAAAGATCATGGCAGAGAAAATAATCATCGCGACCGCTAAAGCGCCACAAGCAATTGGCACTTATTCTCAAGCGGTTAAAGTGGGTAGCACAGTTTATTTATCAGGCCAGATCCCACTTGTTCCAGAAACCATGGAAATGGTTAGCAATGAGTTTGAAGCCCAAGTTGTGCAAGTATTTGACAACCTAACTGCCGTTTGTGAAGCAGCAGGTGGCTCATTAAGCGATATCGTAAAGCTGAATATCTTTATGACTGACCTAAGTAACTTCGCCACAGTCAATGAAGTAATGGGTCGTTACTTTGAACAGCCTTATCCAGCGCGTGCCGCTATCGGTGTTAAACAACTACCGAAAGATTCACTTGTTGAGATGGATGGAGTGATGGAGATTTAATCTTCACCAGCCAACCATATGGGCGCTACGGCGCCCATTTTTTTGTTTAACGTTAGCTATTTAACGTTTACCACGTTACGCTCCCAGAGCAACAACACCTAATCCAAAGTACAAAATAGAAGCCAATCATGAGTCCTGAACGTTTCGCTCGCATCAACCAAATGCTTGATAACCGCCAACCCGATCTAACCGTATGCTTAGATACTGTGCACAAAGGTAATAACATTGCTGCAGTACTGCGCACTGCTGATGCTGCCGGCATACATGAAGTCCATGCGGTTTGGTCTGAGCTAGAAATGCGCGTGTCGGGCAACACGGCGTCAGGCAGTCAACAATGGGTTAAAACTCGTGTGCACCAGAGTATGGCGCAAGCTGTTGAAGCGTTTCGCGAGCAAGAAATGCAAATTCTAGCAACGACCTTTTCAGATACTGCCGTCGATTTTCGTGAGATTGATTACACCAAGCCAACTGTGATTATTATGGGTAACGAGCGCGACGGCGTCAGCCCTGAAGGCATAGCTGCGGCGGACCAACATATCATCATACCAATGATAGGCATGGTGCAATCACTGAACGTATCGGTTGCAGCGGCGCTAATTATGTATGAAGCTCAGCGTCAACGCACCGAAGCAGGTATGTATGGCACTCGTAAACTGGATGACGCTTATTGCCAAATTAAGCTATTTGAAGAAGGTCACCCTATTTATGCCAAAGCTTGTCGCCGCAAGAAGCTGCCTTATCCTGCTATAGATGAAGATGGTCAGATAGTAGCGGATGAAGATTGGTGGCAGAAGATGCGTGCGCCTTCTGAGTGATTGCTCAGAAGCAATCTTTTAAGTCGGTTCAAAATAATCATCAATACCAGCATCATGCTGGTATTTTTATATTCGTCCCTGCTGCTACCCATTCTAAGTATTCCGCTGAAAATCAATTCAACAAAATTGTAACACTCGTTTGAAAAAGTTTGTCTTAGATCACATTTTTCGCCATACTCAAGATAGCAGCATCAGCTTATTAAACGAACGATTAAAACAATAAAACAGATATAGGCTGAATTGGAACCAACAATAATCAATATGGAAATGCGATGGAATCTTCTATGAAAACCCCGATTGAAATGCTCGAGTATTGGGTTGAAAAACAAGGTGATCAAGTTTACCTAAAGCAGCCTATTGACGGCCAATACAAGACCTTTACTTGGCGTGAAGTACAAACCAAGATGCAACAGGTTGCAGGCGCATTGAGACATTTAGGCCTCAATCCCGGTGATAAGGTTGCCGTTCTTTCTAAAAACTGTGCCGAATGGTTTATTACTGACTTAGCCCTAATGCACGGCGGTTATATCAGTGTTCCCATCTACCCAACAGCCAATGCCGATACCATTCGCTACACCCTAGAACACAGTGAAGCCAAAGCCATTTTTATCGGTAAACTCGATTACTGGGCCGATCAAGAAGCAGGCGTAGGCGGTGATATTCTGCGTATTGCCATGCCTTACGACACCATGCCATCTCAGTATCACTGGGATAAAATGCTCAATATGGGGCAGCCATTAATCGATGCCCCGCTACCAACACCTGAGCAGGTGATGACCATCATCTATACCTCAGGCTCAACAGGTAAGCCAAAAGGGGCGATTCAGAACTTTGCCAGCTACGCCTGGACCTGTACCGCGGTAGTGCGCGATCTTAAAACAGACGTTGAAGACAGACTGTTGTCCTACTTGCCACTGGCGCATATCACCGAGCGTGTCGCGATTCAGGGCTCTTCTTTCTACTCTGGCAGCAGTGTTGCATTTGTTGAAAGCCTAGACAGCTTCGTTACCGATGTGCAGCGTGCAAGACCCACAGTATTCTTCTCTGTGCCACGCCTATGGAGCTTATTCCAGAAAAATATCATCGACAAAATTGGTTACAGCAAACTTAACTTCTTACTTAAAGTACCGTTCATTAGCGGTATAGTTAAACGAAAAATCCATCAAGGATTAGGTTTAGAGCATTGTCACCTGCTGGGTTCAGGCTCGGCACCGATCCCGCCATCACTGGTTGAGTGGTATCACAAGATTGGTCTCGATATTTCTGAAGCCTGGGGCATGACTGAAAACTGTGCTTACTCAATTATTAACCATCCATTTGATCCCCGTAAAATTGGTTCAGTCGGCCGTGCGGTCGAAGGATGTGAAGCCAAGCAATCTGATGTCGGTGAGCTCTTAGTTAAGAGCCCTGGACTAATGCAAGGTTATTACAAGCAAGAAGAAGAGACAGCTAAGTGCTTCGATGACGATGGCTTCTTCCATACTGGTGACCTCTGCTCTATCGACGATGAAGGCAACGTTAGCATCACAGGTCGAGTTAAGGACAACTTTAAAACCTCTAAAGGTAAGTACGTTGCCCCCGTGCCAATTGAGCGTAAGCTGGCACAAGACCCTCATATAGAAATGCTTTGTGTTATTGGCTCTGGCTTACCACACCCAATTGCCTTAGTACAACTATCAGAAGGTGCGGCGTTGCAACCAAGGGAAGAAGTGCGAACCTCTTTAAAGAGCACCATAGATTCTGTTAACCCACACTTAGAATCTCATGAAACCGTCGATGCTATCGTTATCGTGAATGAAGCTTGGGACGTTGACAATGACGTACTCACTCCAACGCTGAAGATTAAGCGTCATGTGCTTGAGAAGAAGTTTAGTGAAAAGGTTGATGGCATACGTGGTGGAAAAATCTGTTGGGAAGACGAAATCTAAGCATTAATTAGCACTACCGAGCATTATAGCGGCACACTTCAAGGTGTGCCGCTTTGTATTAGATGCAAATTTAGCCAATTAACTAAATTTAATGATGAATGGACAGTTTTTGATTGCGCAATTTTTGAAAGAAACTATTCTTGCCATCCTTTCAGAAACATCCAAATTATAGAGTTAACCATGTTTATTTTATTGTCGATACTCGGCGGCTTTTTAATTCTTACTGTAGGCGCAGAAGCCTTAGTAAGAGGAGCAAGCCAAATAGCACTTAGACTGGGGCTTACGCCTCTTATCATCGGCTTAACTATCGTTGCCTTTGGTACCAGTGCACCTGAACTTGCAGTTAGCGTAAAATCTGCGATTGCAGGCAATAGCGGCATTGCTTTAGGTAACGTGATTGGTTCTAACATTGCCAACATCGGCCTAATTTTAGGTATCACCGCACTTATTCGCCCAATTAAGATCGAATCACAAATGGTACGCCGTGATATTCCAATCATGATTGGTGCATCGCTACTGTTCTGGAGCCTACTGCTTGATGGTGGTTTAAGCTTCTGGGATGGCGCAATTTTATTCGCATTGCTAGTGGCTTACTTAACTTTCAGCTATTTCACTGCAGAAAAGCAAACTGACGATGATGTTGAAGATACTAAGCAAAACCCTATGCTATCTGTGCTATTTATCGTTATCGGCATCAGTATGCTAGTTGGCGGCGGTATCTTGTTTGTTGATGGCGCAGTCGCTCTAGCGCAGTCATTTGGTATTAGCGAAGTGATTATCGGCCTAACAATTGTTGCTATCGGTACCAGTATGCCAGAGCTTGTAACTTCAATCGTGGCAGCACTTAAAGGCCAGAGCGATATCGCGATTGGTAACGTTGTTGGCTCAAACCTATTCAATATTTTGGGTATTTTAGGTGTGACTGCACTTATCCACCCAATTGTTGGCAGCGAAATTACCACTCTAGACTGGAGTGCGATGATTGCCTTTGCGGTTATCTTACTGCCGTTTGCTTACACAGGTCTACGTATTGGTCGTCGTGAAGCCGCAATACTGGTATTAAGCTATCTAGTCTACATTGGCTACCTAGTGGCTCAAGTTTAAGCGCTAAGTTCAGTCAATAAAAAGGCCTAAATTGCAGTCGCAGTTTAGGTCTTTTTTGTTTCTAATATGCTTGAGTTAACGCCATTACCTCCCACCGACAACAATAGCTATTGCTATAAACTGCAGCTTGACTCCCCAACCGATAAGCGTCAAATTTGCGTAAACCGATAACTCTGATAATATATGTATAAATTTACAGTGTTTGAGTGCTAACAGTTTGCAAAGACTCGATCTTGTTCCTATCACAGATCTCAAAGGCGTCGCTAAGAAGATGGCCGAGAGACTAGCTAAGTTGAGCATAACAACAGTGCAAGATCTGTTGTTTCATTTGCCGCTGCGCTATGAAGATCGCACTCAAGTTTATCCCATTGCCTCGCTTTATCCCGGCAGCTACGGCACTATCGAAGCCGTTATTCTGTCGAGCCAAATTATTCAGGGGCGCAAGCGCATGCTCACCTGCACCGTGCGCGATGATAGCGGCAGCTTAACTCTCAGGTTTTTTAACTTCTCAGTTGCCCAGCGTAACGGCTTAGAGATAGGCATGACTATTCGTGCCTACGGTGAAATTCGTCGCAGTAACCACGGTGTTGAAATTATTCATCCTGAATACAAATTGATTGCACCGGGTGAAGATCTGCAGCTAAGCGACACACTTACGCCTGTTTATCCAACAACAGAAGGGCTTAAGCAGGCGAGCTGGATTAAGCTCACCGAGCAAGCACTCACTATGTTAGAAAATGGCGGTCTACAAGAGCTGCTCCCTGCTAACTTGCAGCCCAATAATTTAGATTTAAAGCAGGCGTTACAGCTGTTACATAGACCCAATAATCAGGTTTCGCAGTTTGAATTGGAGCAAGGTACGCATCCGGCGCAGCAACGTCTTATTCAAGAAGAGTTGCTGGCTCACAACCTAAGCATGTTACGTCTGCGTCAGCGCAGTAACCGTGATAGTGCAGTAAGCATGAATGCCACCGGTCAGCTACTGAACCCGTTTCTAGCTTCACTGCCTTTCAAGCCTACAGGTGCGCAGCAACGAGTGGTTGCCGATATTACCCAAGACTTGGCTAAACACGAGCCAATGATGCGTCTGGTACAAGGCGATGTAGGCTCGGGTAAAACCTTAGTCGCCGCCCTAGCGGCACTGCAAGCCATTGAGAGTGGCTATCAAGTGGCCATGATGGCGCCAACCGAATTGTTAGCAGAGCAACACGCCATTAATTTTAAGACCTGGTTTGAACCTTTAGGATTAAAGGTCGGCTGGCTTGCCGGAAAACTAAAAGGCAAAGCCAGAGCCCAGTCATTAGCCGATATCGAATCTGGCGATGCCCATATTGTGATTGGCACCCATGCTATTTTCCAAGAGCAGGTTAAGTTTAATAAATTAGCGCTGATTATCATCGATGAGCAACATAGATTTGGCGTACATCAACGTTTAGGTCTGCGTGAAAAAGGCATTAGCCAAGGCTTTCACCCACATCAATTGATTATGACGGCAACGCCCATTCCGCGAACTTTAGCAATGACAGCCTATGCCGACCTCGACACCTCGATTATCGATGAGCTACCGCCGGGGAGAACACCGGTCACCACAGTCGCTATTTCCGAACAACGCCGCGAAGAGGTTCTCGAGCGTGTTCGTCAGGCTGCTATCAATGACAAGCGCCAAGCGTATTGGGTTTGTACCTTAATTGAGGAATCAGAAGTCCTCGAATGCCAAGCAGCCGAAGATACCGCAGAGGAGCTAAAACGTGCCCTGCCCGAGTTAAAAGTAGGCTTAGTGCACGGGCGAATGAAACCCGCAGAGAAACAGCAGATAATGGCTGATTTTAAAGCTGGAGAGCTTAACTTACTGGTTGCCACGACCGTGATTGAGGTTGGGGTAGACGTGCCTAATGCCAGCTTGATGATTATTGAAAACCCTGAGCGTTTAGGCCTCGCCCAGCTGCATCAGCTGCGTGGACGTGTGGGGCGTGGTGCAATAGCCAGCCACTGCGTGTTGTTATACAAGGCGCCGCTATCGGCAACCGCCACTAAACGACTTGGGGTACTGAGGCAAAGTAACGACGGATTCGTAATTGCCCAGCAAGATTTGGAGATCCGTGGCCCAGGTGAAGTACTTGGTACCAAACAAACCGGTATTGCCGATATGAAAATTGCCGATTTGATGCGCGATCAGGCGCTTATTCCCCATGTACAGAAACTCGCTGCCCACGTTATGCTGCAAGCTCCAAATAGTGTTGATGCCATTATTGAGCGCTGGTTAGGCGATAGAGAGCAGTTTGTACAAGCGTAAAGTGCTGATTTAGTCCATTTTAAAAATTAAATATCCTTCATAGAGCTTCAGCCTATAGACAATCTGCTTAAATTTTGCAAAATGGATTGAAGCTATACTTTTATTATTAGTCGTATCACTGCGCTGTCGCAGAGGAGTTAAAATGCAACTCAGTCAAGAAGATAGAATTTCCCCACAGGAAAAAAGTTCTGGCACAAATGGTCTGGCAATTTTGGCTATTGTTGCCCTTGTAGCGCTATCTGCTGGCGGCTACTATTACCTCAGTGGTAACGAAAAAATCGAAGAACCACAAATCATCGCGCCAGTGGTGATCCCCGATCCTATTCCAGAACAGCCACTTGAAACTGAAGCGGTTCCGGAGCCAGAAGTTATCGTAGAAGCTGAACCTGCGCAGCTACCAGAAGTGGATCCTGTTCCTGAAGTAGAGCCACTACCCGCCCTAGCCGATAGTGACCCTTATGTGCATCAAAAAGTGACTGCGGTTGCTGATGGTATGGCGATTGAACCACTATTGATTGAAGACAATGTAATCCGTCAATTTGTAGTGTTTGTTGATAACTTAGCCCAGGGCGAGTTGGCACGCAAAATGACTCCGTTAAAGGCGCCAAACAATAGTTTCACCGTATCTGAAATTGCTAATAAGACTTATATCAATCCTGACAGTTACCACAGATATGACTTATACGCCGACTTTCTAGCAAGCTTAAATGATGAAGAGCTCGCCAAGACATACAAGGAAATGACCCCGTTACTCGGTGAAGCATTTTCAGAGTTAGGCTACAGCAATACTTCATTCAACGACCGCATGCATCAAGCTATCGAAGTCATGCTGGATGCACCAATTATCGAGCAGCCAATTGAGCTTGATGGTGTCAGCGTTAACTATCAGTTTGTCGACCCTAAGCTAGAAGCGCTACCTAATGCGCAGAAGTTAATGATCCGTATGGGGCCTGAAAACTCACGTAAGGTGAAGTCAGCACTACGCCGTCTGCAAAAACAGCTTAACTAACGCCCTGCCCATCAAAGAGCCCTGAATTAACAGGGCTCGCATTTTGATTCAACATTTCTTACTCCAGGCTCACTTTTTAGCGACACTTGTATCGCAAAAGGCGTATTGTACTCCTCATTTATGTTGTAGAATGACCAGCTAATACGACGTTGTATTTGCTCTATTGGCCACAATGGGCTTAATAGGGTCAAACATTTCTTTCTACTAGTCAGGGCAATACGAAAGGATATTCGTATCTGGGGCAATGCATTTGAAGTTCAGCATTCTTTCATGGGGCGCATGGTCGCCACATTACCAACAAGCCAATGAATGGTTAACTTGGCCTAATGCCACGATTGATTATTCTACTCAGCAAATTGCCGTGCCTAAATTGGCTCATGTGCCAGCTATGCAGCGCAGAAGACTCAGTAAGCTCACCAAAATCATCCTCGAAGCGATTCACCAATGTGCGCCAGAGAAGCAATGTCGTAGCATTTTTGCCTCACAACATGGTGAGATTAATCGCACTATCGGCTTACTAAACGATATTGTCGATAAGTCAGCATTATCACCTACAGGCTTTAGTCAATCGGTGCACAATACCGCTAGTGGTATCTACAGTATTTTAAGCGGTAACCGCGCAGCATCGACTTCTATCGCTGCGGGTAAAAACACATTGAGCCAAGGGTTTATTGAGGCCTTTGGTCAGCTACACGCGGATCCTGAGCCGTTATTATTAGTCTATGCCGATGAGCAAGTGCCTCAGGTTTATCAACAGTTCTCATCAAGCCCTGAGTGGGCTATCGCCACCGCATTTATGCTTGCTCCCGCTGACGACTCACAAGTTGCGTTAGCAACACTGACTTTAACTCCAAGCAATAAACAAGTCGGCAATGAGCTCAGCATTGGCTTACTGTTATCGAGTTTGGCGGCTAAGCAGAATATAAGCGGGGTATTATCCGGCTGGCATTGGGAGCTCAACTGTGACTAGTCCAGCAGTACACAAACAAGCTATCGCACCGAGGCTATCAGGCTTGGCTTATGTCCCACGTTGGTTAGGCGGCACAACCTGCTATATGGTATTTGGACTCGGCGGCCTACTCAGCTCATTGACGATATTACCCATACTCAGGTTTTGGCCTGGCACGCCTCAGCAACGTATCGAACGTGTGCAGCGCGCAGTGCACATCATGTTTAAAGGTTTTGTACGGATGATGACTTGGGTAGGGCTTATCAAAGTCACCCACGAGGATTTAAGCCGTCTTAGCAATGCCAAAGGCATGATAGTCACGGCGAATCACCCTACCTTAATTGATGTGGTCGTATTAATCAGCTTAATACCCAATGCAGGCTGCATCGTAAAGCAGAGTCTTTGGCGTAACCCGTTTTTACGTGGCGTGGTCTCCTGTGCAGGCTACATCCCCAACCGCGGCGCCGAACTTTTGTTAGAAGACTGCAAAACTGTGCTCGAACGTGGCACCAACTTAATCATCTTTCCTGAGGGGACCCGCACCGTTATTGGCGAGAAAATTAATCCATTTGCCCGCGGCGCAGCCAATATCACCCTGCGGACTCGTAGCGACCTATTGCCTGTTTTTCTAAAAACGAATACCGTTGGTTTCAGCAAGCAACAAAAGTGGTATCAGCTACCTAGGCGAACCATTGGCATCGATATCGAAATTGGCGAAACATTGCCTTATTTACGCTATGATGCTGGCGCGGGTGGTGATGCAAAAATGGCACGCAAGATGACTCGCGACCTCGAAAACTATTATAAACAACAATTAGATAGATACTTATGAGCTTAGATAACGAAATTAAACAACTAATCATCGACTGTCTGGATTTAGAAGACGTCAGTATTGATGATATCGACTCAGAAGCCGCACTATTCGGTGAGGGTCTAGGCCTTGACTCAATTGATGCGTTGGAACTTGGCTTAGCGATTAAAAAGCAATTTGATGTGAAGATTGAAGCGAATTCTGACTCCACAAAACAACACTTCTATAGCGTTGCTAGCCTAGTCAGCTTTATTGAGTCACAACGAGCCTAGGGGGCATTATGCAAAGTCGTGAACAGATCCTAGAGATGTTGACTCAAATCTTAGTCGATGAGTTCGAGGTTGATGCCGAAGACATCACCCTAGAGGCCTCTTTATACGAAGAGCTCGATTTAGACAGCATCGACGCCGTTGACTTGGTGATCAAGTTACAGCAGATGACAGGCAAGAAAATTAAGCCTGAAGAGTTTAAAGCCGTTAGAACAGTAGATGACGTAGTGTCGGCTATCGAAGGCTTAGTTAAAGAGTAATGCGACTCTTTCTGCAAATAGTGACGACTCTAGTGATGATAGGCTATCCACTGGCAGTGTATTTTGGTCTGCACTATTTGCCTGCTGGCAGTATCGCGCTCGCCTTGTGCGCCATTTTAGTCATACGGCTATTGCTGCAGCAACAAAAAGTGAAGGCGTTAATGCTGCCTATTCTCGTAGGAATAGCTCTCACCGCCGGAAGCTTTATCGCAAAAGAGAATAATTGGTTACTCTTCTACCCTGTGGTGATTAACCTCACCATGCTGGGCCTTTTTGGCTACTCACTAAAACGTGGCCCCAGCATGATTGAAAGGCTTGCAAGACTAAAAGAGCCCGAACTACCCGATGTAGCTATCGGTTACCTCAATCGCGTCACCTTAATCTGGTGTGGGTTATTCATCTTTAATGGTGCTATGGCGCTTTATACCGCGCTTTACACCAGTATCGAAACATGGACACTTTATAACGGGCTAATTGCCTACTTGCTTATCGGGTCGCTACTGGGTGGCGAATGGTTATACAGAACATTCTGGTTGAAAAAATCATGACGAATCTACTGAAATCTTGGCTACGCCTAGGACCTACAGCTCAGCAACTAATTAGCTTCAATCACCACGATATTGTGACGGGTTCTGTCTTTACCGCCCAGGTTTCCCAGCTAAGGCAACAGCTCATCGAGTCGGATGCAAAGCGCTGGCTACTAAATTGCGACAGCAGTGATCTGTTTGCCGTCGGCCTATGTGCAGGCTTGCTCGCGGGTAAGCAGATTATTTTACCTGCTAACGCTCAGGCTGGCACCTTAAGCGAACTCACCCATGAGTTTGACGGCGTGCTCTCCAATATGCCTATTTGCGAAGGCAAAGCCTTCCTGCGCTTAGATAAAGAACACAATCCACCAAGCAGTAATTGGCCACAATCACTAGAGTGGGGAGAGCTAGTCCTCTTTACTTCGGGTAGCAGCGGTAAGCCTAAGCGAGTGGTTAAGACCATTGAACAACTCGACGCCGAGGTGAGTGTACTTGAGCATACCTTTGCTCAGCACCTGCCCCATTGCAGCGTAATATCGACCGTATCCCACCAGCATATTTATGGACTACTGTTTAAAATCCTTTGGCCTTTAGCCGCAAGTCGTCCCTTTTTAAGCGATCTGGTTGAATACCCTGAAACCCTTAGCTACTACGCCAACTTGTTCCCTAATTTATGCTTGGTCAGCAGCCCTGCTCAACTCTCAAGACTGCCAGATGCACTCGATCATGAGCGCCAGCTGCGCGCACCAAGCTTAGTGTTTAGCTCTGGTGGCCCGCTAAGTTATGAGGCATCTAAAGCCGTTGCCGGTTGTTACGGCCAAGCGCCGATTGAAGTATTTGGTAGCACCGAAACCGGCGGTATCGCTTATCGCCGCCAACAGACTCTCAATTCAAGCTGGCAAAGCTTTGCACCGATTGAGATACAGCAAGATGAGGCAGACGGCGCACTGTTGCTAAAATCCCCTTACCTGTCAGACAGCGACTGGCTTAAGTGTGATGATAAAATTGCCTTGCAAGACGATGGCACATTTACCCTACAGGGCCGCTTAGACCGAATTATTAAAGTTGAAGAGAAGCGTCTGTCATTGGTACAGATGGAGTCACTCCTAGAGAGCCATCCATATGTGGCAAAAGCCGCTTTAGTGATGCTAGAGCAGCCTAGAGTACAACTTGGCGCTGCCATTGAGCTTTCAGCGACAGGATTGCAGCAACTCGAAGCAAACGGCAAGCTGGCACTCAATAATCAATTAAAGAGTCACCTGTTGTCGCAGTTTGAGCGTGTGACCCTACCTAGGCGCTGGCGCTACACCGAACAGTTACCAGTAAACCCACAAGGTAAACGAGTGCAGGCTGACATGTTAGCCCTGTTCGATATCGATAAGTTTAAGAGCAAATGATTAGATCTAAATTGCCCCCTATCATCAGCTGTAAAGCTGACCAAGATTCAGTAACTTGGACACTAGAAATAGCCGCCGACCTTGAGTTTTTCTCGGGGCACTTTCCTGAGCAGCCAGTACTGCCCGGTGTCACTCAACTCGACTGGGCGATAAAGCTAGGTTGTGAGCATTTCGGCTATCCGGTTAATGTTGCCACCCTTGAAGTACTCAAGTTTCAGCAATTAATGCTACCCAATACCCAAGTTGATTTAAGCATTAGCCACAACGCTGCTAAAGCTAAGCTCGTGTTTGCCTATAGTGAAGGCGACAAGCGCTTCGCATCGGGGCGCATCGCACTCAATAGCGAAACAACTCAAGTTATCAATAGCACGGATAGTCACTAATGCGTCTTGCTCTCGTTATCCCCAACTATAACCATACTGGTGCCATTGAGCAGACACTTGAGCACCTAGCCGCCTTCAATCTCCCCTGCTACCTAATTAACGACGGCAGCGACGATGAAACCCGTTTTCTACTGATAGAGCTGGCTGAAAAGTACGATTGGGTGACCTTGCTACACCACCCTTTCAACCGTGGTAAAGGCGCGGCAGTGATGACCGGGCTACGCACCGCTTATGCCGATGGCTTTACTCATGCACTGCAGGTCGATGCCGATGGTCAACATGACTTAGACGATATTCCGGCAATGATAGAGCGTGCAGAATTAGCGCCAGAAGCGTTAATTTCAGGCCTTCCGCAGTACGACGATTCAGTGCCAAAAGGCCGCCTCTACGGCCGCTACATCACCCACTTCTGGGTGTGGATAGAAACCTTAAGTTTCGATATCCAAGACTCCATGTGTGGCTTTCGCGTCTACCCATTAGCCGCAACAGAGAAACTATTTCTAAGCCACGCTTTGGGCGAGCGCATGGACTTTGATATTGAAGTTTTAGTGCGCCTGTACTGGCAAGGCGTCAAGGTTATCCACCTGCCGACTCGGGTGATCTACCCCGAAGACGGGGTGAGCCATTTTCAAGGCCTCAAAGATAATGTGCGCATCTCTTTGATGCACAGCAAACTGTTCTTTGGCATGTTGCTGCGCCAACCTAAAAAGCTGTTGCAAAAGCTAAAGCAGTCGCTCACTGGCTCTAACCAAAATAAACATTGGTCAAGCATGACCGAGCGCGGCAGTTATTGGGGCATTAAACTGATAGCCGAAAGCTACCGCCTTGGCGGTCATTGGTTGTGCCGTGCCATTATGTACCCGGTGATTGTGTATTTCTTCCTAACCGGTACTACCGCACGCTGTGCATCAAAGCAGTTTCTAAGCCATGTAAAAGCCAAGCAACCTGATCATCCACAGCTAGGTGAGCCACTGAGCTGGCGTGACAGCCTCAAGCACTTTTTCGCGTTCGGAAATGCCGCGTTAGATAGAATCGATGCTTGGTGCGATCGCATCAAGCTCGAACAGGTCGATTTTCCTAATCGTGAGATGCTAGCTAACCAATTACTCGCTGGTAATGGCGCCGTGTTATTGGTCTCGCATCTAGGAAATCTAGAGCTATGTCGAGCCATATCTATCCACCAGCGCCAAGTCAAAGTTAACGTCATGGTGCTAACGCAAAACGCCGAGAACTTTAACAATGTACTCAAGCAGCTCAACCCCGATAGCGCATTAAATCTTATTCAAGTCACTGAGCTTGGTCCGAGTACATCTATGCTATTGCAGCAAAAGATAGAAGCGGGTGAACTGGTCGTAATAGCAGGAGACAGAACCTCTTCGCAAACTGCTGGACGAGTTATTTACCAAGACTTTCTGGGCGAGCAAGCCGCATTTCCGCAGGGGCCATTTATTCTGGCTGGATTACTGGACTGCCCGGTTTATACCATGTTCTGCCTGCGCCAAAATGGACGCTACCATGTGCACCTAGAGCATTTTGCCGATACTCTCAAAGGCCCTAGAGCTGGACGCGCAGAAAGGCTCGAGCAAGCAGTATCCGAATTTAGCCGTCGCTTGGAGCACTTTGCTCTGAGCGAGCCGCTGCAATGGTTTAATTTTTATGATTTCTGGCGCAAGGACGAAGAGTTCCAACGTACAGATGCGCACAGCAGTGAACGCTGTAGTAGCAATACCAAAGGACAAGCAAGTAAATGACCCAAGACAATACCGATATCCTTAGCCAGCAAACCGTTAATTTTGGCTATAACAGCCTATCGCTTGAAGATGTAGTGGCTATCGCCAAAGGCGCGACAGCCAAGCTGAATCAAACGACTGAATACCGTACCTACATTCAAAAAGGCGCGCTATTTATCGATAGCCTGCTTAAAGAAGAAGGTGTAGTTTACGGCGTCACGACAGGTTATGGCGACTCTTGCACCGTGACTGTTGGCTTAGACTTGGTCCATGAGCTTCCGCTGCATCTGACGCGTTTTCATGGCTGTGGTATGGGTGAAATCCTGTCGCCGATGCAAGCTCGCGCCGTGATGGCATGCCGACTTAGCTCGTTAGCTGTCGGCAAATCAGGGGTCACCATTGAGCTACTCGAGCGTATAGAAACCCTGCTTAACCTGAATATTACCCCTGTGATCCCAGAAGAGGGATCTGTAGGTGCCAGTGGTGACTTAACGCCGCTTTCTTACCTTGCGGCTGTGCTTGTGGGTGAGCGCGATGTGATTTACCAAGGTGAGCGACGCCCAACCAGCGACGTGTACCAAGAGCTAAATATCGTGCCACTAAAACTACGCCCGAAAGAAGGCCTAGCGTTAATGAACGGAACTGCGGTAATGACAGCGCTAGCCTGTCTTGCCTATGACCGCGCCCAGTACATGGCTCGCCTTGCTAGCCGTATTACCGCCATGGCGTCACTGACCCTAAAAGGTAACTCGAATCACTTCGATGACATCTTGTTTGCCGCGAAACCGCACCCGGGGCAAAATCAGATCGCAGCTTGGATCCGTGAAGACTTAAATCATCATATCCACCCGCGTAACTCAGACAGACTGCAAGACAGATACTCTATCCGCTGTGCGCCACACGTGATTGGCGTACTGCAAGACGCACTGCCGTTTATGCGCCAGTTTATTGAAACTGAACTAAACAGCGCCAACGACAACCCAATCGTGGATGGTGAAGGCGAGCATATTTTGCATGGCGGTCACTTCTACGGCGGGCATATTGCGTTCGCGATGGATGCGATGAAAAATGCCGTAGCCAATATTGCCGATCTAATCGACCGCCAAATGGCGCTAGTGATGGATCAAAAATTCAATAACGGTTTACCTGCTAACCTCTCGGGTGCTCAAGGCACACGTAAGGCGATTAACCACGGCTTTAAAGCGGTGCAGATTGGTGTATCGGCGTGGACGGCTGAAGCGTTAAAAAATACCATGCCAGCCAGCGTTTTCTCGCGCTCTACCGAGTGTCATAACCAAGATAAAGTCAGCATGGGCACTATCTCGGCTCGTGACTGTATGCGTGTATTACAACTTACCGAGCAAGTGGCTGCGGCGGCGCTACTGGCCATGTCTCAAGGTATTCGTCTACGCATTGCCCAAGAGGAGCTGGTTGAAAGCTCTATTACACCGTCTCTAGCCAATACCCTTACACAAGTTGCAGCTGATTTTAAACTACTGACCGAAGACAGACCGCTTGAGCACACCTTGCGTGCCACCGTGGATAAGATCCAAAGCGGTTACTGGGAAGTGTGCGGCTAATGAAAGGCATTTTGCACGCAGAGATAGAAGTTGAAATTCCATTTCATGATGTCGATTCGATGGGGATCACTTGGCATGGCAACTACCTGCGCTATTTTGAGTTGGTGCGCTGTAAGTTGCTGGATAAAATCGGCTACGGTTACCGCGCCATGCAAGACTCTGGATTTAGCTGGCCGATTGTTGATGTGCAGATAAAGTACGTGCAATCGAGTACCTTCGAGCAGACTGTTATCGTTAAGGCCGCTTTAGTTGAGTGGGAAAACCGCATCAAGATCAACTATCAAGTGCTCGATGCGCTAACGGGTAAGCGCATCACTAAGGGCTACACCATTCAAGCTGCCGTCGATATGCAGACTCAAGAGCTGTGCTTTGTCACCCCCGACGTTTTTCAGCAAAAGATTGCTGCACTAATTGCCGCTGATAGCAGCCAAACTGAGTTAAGCTAATGAGACACTTATTGAGCCTAGTGTTATTACTGTTTCCGCTACTACTGAGTAGCAATACTCATGCAGAACCTAGTGACACTCTCTCTAGCTACACTGCGCTATTTGAGCAGCAAGCCACAGAAGCCGATTTACTCAGCTTGAGTGGACAACTCTCTCCTAGCCTGCAGGCAAAAGGGGAGTTTACTCAGCATCGTTATCTTAAAGTGCTGAAAAAGCCCTTAGTCAGTCAGGGCGAATTTATCTTTGCTAAAGATCTTGGGGTGATTTGGCAACAAAATAGCCCCTTCGCCAGCACGCTGATCCTAAAAGATAAGCAACTGATACAGATAGATAGTCAAGGCAATATTAGCGTCAATGATGCCGAGCAAGCAGGCGGTGCCAGCCAAATGAGTGAGGTGATGCCAAAACTGTTAAACGCCCTGTTAAGCGGTGATATTGAGCAGTTAGAGCAGCATTTCAACCTCAGCCTAGTGCAAGCTCAAACTGGGGCAGGCGTTAATCACTGGCAATTAGGATTACAACCAATCGATCCTATGCTCGCCAAGGCCCTACCTAAATTAGTGCTAGTCGGCGATGCGAAGATACAAAGCTTAGTCCTGTTCAGTGCCAACGGCGATCGTAGTGAAATTGCATTTTCAGCCATTGATGAACGCCCTCTTACCCCAAGCGATAAGGCTCGTTTTAACCCTACAAAACAACTTAAACCAGACGCGACCATGACTCCAAAGGCTGACGCTCAGCTCACTGAGAGTAAGCAGCCACAATGAACTCCCTTTTGAGTCGTTTTTTAAGCCAAGCCAGTAATAAATTTCGATTTAGCCTCTGGCTCGCCCTCATTAGCATCACGCTAATGACGGGCTTTAGCTTGTGGCAAGGCGGCGCAAAAGTGCAAAGCGATATTCTCGCCATGCTTCCCAAAATCAGCGAAAGTCCTATGACTCAAAGGGCTATGGCGCAGGTTGAGCAACAGTTGGCAAACCGTGTCTATTTAGGCTTTGTTAGTGACAACCAGCAGGCTGCAATCGATGCCGCCAAGCTAACAATGAAATCACTGAGACAAGACTCAGCCCCCGTCGCTTTTGTCGATATTAGTAGTGCCGATATGGCGCAAGCCGAGGCATTAAATAGCTATTACTTTAAACATAGATTTCAGCTACTCACCGAAGCGCAGCAAGACTTGCTGCAACAAGGCCAGTGGCAACAACTGACTCAAACAGCATTAGAAAAACTGTATAACGCCTTTAGCTATGCCAACAGCAGCCTACTGAGCCATGATCCCCTACTGCTTTATCCTGACTCCTTGATAGCGCTTGCACCGTCACAACAGCTATCAGTAAAACAGGGGGTATTGCTTGCCACTATCGCACCCTCGGCGAGTATGCCACAGCCACGTTTTGCCGCCATCGTGATGGCAAAAGGCAGTGATAGCGCGTTTAATCCCAATGCACAGCAACGCCAACTTACAGCGTTGCAAACGGCTTTCCACTCGGTTAACCAGCAAGATGCGGGCATTGAAATCATTAAAGCTGGCGCACTTTTTCATGCCGCGGCTGCGACGGAAAACGCCAAGCAAGAAGTCTCCAGCATAGGGCTATTATCCCTTATCGGCGTTATTAGCTTAGTCTGGTTAGCATTTCGCTCCTTCATGCCATTGACCATTGCCGTCATCACCGTCAGCACTAGCTTACTGCTTGCTGTTGTCACGACCGCCCTGCTCTTTGGCGAGCTACACCTGCTGACCCTCGTATTTGGTACCAGCTTAATCGGCATATCGATCGACTACTGTTTTCACTACTACTGTGAGCGCTTAAACCACCCTAGCGATAGCAGCGAAACTGTCATTAAAAAGATTTTTGCCGCGATAACTCTGGCACTAGTCACCAGTGTTATCGCCTATAGCGCAATAGGGCTCGCCCCTTTTCCGGGTATGCAGCAGGTCGCCGTATTCTGTGCATCGGGTTTAGTGGGCGCCTACTTAACTTTATTACTGGCTTACCCTACGTTGGCAGCGCGCCCACTCAAAGAGGCCAACACGGCACTGAACTTAGCCAGCCAATATCAAGCCTTTATGCTAAACCGAGCCCTACCCAAAAAGCCTGTTGCTCGATTATTACTAGTAATCTGCAGTATTGGGTTTATCGGTATCGGCATCAGCCAACTCACGGCAAATGATGATATCCGCCAGTTACAACATACCCCAAGTGATATTCAAGCTGAGGAAGACCAGCTTCGCACCTTATTGAGTGGCGGAACCGATAATCAGTTTCTGTTAGTCACCGCGGCAACACAAGAACAGCTCAAACAGCAGCTAGAGGCCGTTGAACCGATTTTAGAGCTTGCCGAGCAAGATAAGATCTTGGGCAATCATTTAAGCCTAAGCCGCTTCTTGCCCAGCCAGCAGGCTCAAGAGCGGAACTATCAGTTACAAGGGCAGATCTATCTTGAGCACTTAGATGAGATTATTGCCACTCTAGGTTTAGAGCCCAATATCAAGGCGTCTCTCATCGCTGAGTATCGCGCAGCTAACAGCAAGTTTATCACTGCCGATAGCTTCTTAAGCCATCAAGCTGGCGCCAACTTTAAGCCGCTGTGGCTATCACCACAACTATCGCCGCAATCGGGTGCAGACCAAGGTTATGGGGCTATTGTATTACTGGGGGGCATTACCCAGCTGGACGCCCTTGCCCAGCTATTTACAGGTAATAGTCAGGTTCAACTTGTCGATAAGGTTGGCGATATCTCTACCGTAATGGGTCATTACCGACAGCTCACGCTTGCCTTACTCGCATTAGCCTTGCTGGTTGCAGGGATCATTTTCACCTTTAGGTTTGGCGCCAAACTAGCAGCTATCGTCGTGGCTGTGCCTGCATTATCGGCCCTGCTGACCTTAGCCTGCCTGGGCATAATGCATAATCCCCTGACTCTATTTCATGCATTATCACTTATCTTGGTGTTTGGTATTGGAGTCGATTACAGCCTGTTTTTTGCCGAGTCGAAACAACAGACTCGCGGGGTGATGATGGCCGTATTTATGTCGGCAGTTTCGACCTTACTAGCATTTGGCTTACTTGCCTTTAGCCAGACTCCAGCGATTAATGCCTTTGGCCTAACCCTGTTACTGGGGATTAGCTTTACCTTTTTGCTCTCGCCCTTTATTCAAATTTTTACAAGGAAGTCCGTTAATGCCGACTGATAAAGCTGTTCAGAATACGTTTGAAACGGATGCATCCGAAAGTGTCGATGTCGCCATTATTGGAGCTGGGCCTTCAGGCAGTATCGCCGCCAGCTTGTTACACGCTCAGGGAAAGAAGGTGCTAGTGCTTGAGAAACAGTACTTTCCGCGTTTCTCTATCGGCGAGAGTTTACTCCCCTGCTGCATGACGGTAATTAACGAAGCCAATATGCTAGAAGCGGTAAACCGAGCGGGATTTCAATTTAAAAATGGCGCCGCCTTTAAGTATCAAGATAGCTATACCACCTTCGACTTTACCGATAAGTTTACCGCTGGACCAGGCACCACTTTTCAAGTTGAACGCGCTAAGTTCGATAAGCTGTTAGCCGACGAAGCGGTAAAACAAGGGGTTGATATTCGCTATGGCCATAGTGTGGAGTCGATCGATTTAAGTGCCGAGCCAAGGCTTAAAGTCATTAACGATAAAGGCGAGTCGCAAAGCATAAAAGCCAAGTTCGTGCTCGATGCCAGCGGCTTTGGCCGTGTGCTGCCTAGGCTGCTCGATTTAGAAAAACCCTCTAGCCTGCCCACCCGCAGCGCGGTGTTTAACCACGTGCGAGACAATATTACCGATCCGAGTTTTGATCGTAATAAGATCCTTATTAGCGTACACCCTGATAACCAAGATATCTGGTACTGGCTAATTCCCTTTAGAGATGGTCGCTGCTCGGTAGGTGTTGTCGGCGAACCTCATCAACTAGATGTTTTGCATGATGGCGGTGACTGCGATATTGACGGCGATCTAGACAGCATACTCAAGACAATGCTCAACCAAGAGCCAGGGCTTAAAAAACTGCTGGCAAACGCCGAGCTAATTAATGCCTCTGGCCTATTGAAAGGCTACTCCGCCAACGTCACAACTTTAGCCAGCGATAAGTTTGCGCTACTGGGAAATGCGGGGGAGTTTCTCGATCCGGTGTTTTCATCTGGAGTTACCATCGCCATGCAGTCGGCGTCGATGGCAACTAAGACCCTGATAAAGCAACTCGATGGCGAGAGTGTCGATTGGCAGCAAGATTACGCCGCCCCTTTGATGAAAGGTGTCGATACCTTTAGAACCTATGTCGAAGCTTGGTACGATTGCCGTTTTCAAGATGCGATCTTTTTCGAAGATCCCGATCCCAAGATCAAACAGATGATCTGCTCTATTCTTGCGGGTTATGCTTGGGACGAGAAAAACCCGTTTGTTAGTGAGTCTAAACGCCGCCTAAATATGGTAGTAGAGCTATGTCGCAGTTAAGCAAAATACTCGCCTTCGCAGGCCTATGTCTATTAATCACAGCCTGCAGCCAGACACTGCAGCGTCAAACCTGTGTCGAGCTAGCAGCTGATGTTAACTATTGCTTAGCACCTGTCTCCCAGCAAGACTTAACTGACAACAAGCAAGCTATTAGCGCGACACAAAAAGTCAGTATTGAGACCACAGATAACCAGCATGAACTGTTAAGTCAGTTGGAAATTACAGGCCAACAGTTGACCTTGGTAGGCCTCGCCCCACTTGGGCAAGCTCTATTCACCCTTACCTATGACGGTAACACTTTAATCAGCGAACAGAGCCAGCTTCTAGGGGATCAATTTAAAGCTGAATACCTGTTAGCTATTATGCAATTGATATACTGGCCCGACACAAGCGTAAACCGCCACTTACAAGGGGCGAAAGTGCAAAGCTACCCATGCGATGCCACTTTGTGTCGCGGGCTATTCTTTGCTAACAATAATGCTAAAAATGGCACTATTGACTCTGCAGCTGACGAGCAGCCGATAATAACAATACGCTATAACCGTTTAGATGATAGCAACTTAAGCGAAAGCAGCTTAAACAAAAGCAATTTAGACAAGTGGCAGGCTGATGTTAATCTCAACATTCCGGCGGCTAACTTCAAGTTGAGTATTAGCCCGTTATAAACCTGACTGAGTGGATATTTAAGTGAGTTCAACGACCCCAATTGCGATAACACATTTAGGTTTATGCACCCCCTTAGGGCTAACGCCTCAAGCTGTGCTCGACAATTTGATTGCAGGCAGTATTCACGGCATGCAGTGGCGAGAAGATCTATTGTTTGAGCGTGCCGTACTGGTAGGTCAGGTCGATGCCACATTGCCTACCATCCCTGCCGCCTTAAAGCAGTTTGATACTCGAAACAATCAGCTGACTCTGCTTATCGCACAGCAAATCGAAGCTGCCGTTGAGCGAGCCAAAACCCAATACGGCAACCAGCGGATCGGCCTGGTTATCGGTACCAGCACATCAGGCATTGCTACCGGTGAGGTGGCGCTTGCCGAGCAGCGACATTCAGGGGAATTCCCCCAAGATTACGACTATGCTAAACAGGAATTAGGCAACACCAGCGAGTTTCTACAGAGCTACTTTAAGTTAAACGGTCCATGTTACACCGTCTCTACCGCTTGCTCTTCCAGCGCCAAGGTCTTTGGCAGCGCAAAGCGGCTTATCGATGCAGACGTTTGCGATATGGTCATTGTCGGCGGCATCGATACCCTGTGCCAATTGACTCTTAACGGCTTCCACTCACTCGAGTCTATCTCTAGCGGACACTGCCAACCTTTCAGCCAAAACCGCGATGGGATCAACATAGGTGAAGGCGGCGCACTGTTTACGTTAGAGAAAGTGGCTGTAGAAACCCCAGCGACAGAGAGCACTGCAATTGTGTTAAGTGGTATTGGCGAGTCTAGCGATGCTCATCATATTTCAGCGCCTCACCCTGAAGGTCGTGGCGCGATAGCAGCCATGCAAGCTGCGCTAATGATGGCAGACTTACAGCCAGAGCAAATTGATTACCTCAACTTACATGGGACTGCGACCCCAAAAAATGACGCTATGGAAAGCCGTGCGGTGCATACGGTGTTTAGCAGTAGCTTACCTCCATGCAGCTCAACCAAGCCGCTAACAGGGCACACTTTAGGCGCTGCTGGCGCAATTGAAGCGGCATTTTGCTATCTGCTACTCAGTGATTACAATAAGCAGCAATATTTACCGCCACAGGTTTGGGATAAGCAACAAGATCCCAACGACCCGACACTCGCGCTAGTGAGCAAGGGCATGCAAGCCAATTTATGCCATGTGATGAGTAACTCTTTTGCCTTTGGTGGCAGTAATGCCTGCCTGATCTTAAGCCGTAAGCTCAGCACTACAAGCCATCGATTAGGTAATGGCCCACAAGAGATAACCCAAGATGTTTGACCCAACAAAGCTTTCAGAGTGCGACGTTGCTGAGTTTATCCCTCATCGCGAGCCAATGATTTTAATCACTAAACTGCTTGAGCACAGCCATGATAGCTTGCTAACTCAAACCGATATATCTGCCTCTAGTCCCTATTTCGACAGTCTTTTAAATGGCGTGCCTAACTATGTGGGCATCGAGTACATGGCGCAGAGCATCGCTGCACTAGCAGGCGTTGAAGCCCATCTACGCGATGACATTATTCGCGTAGGATTCCTATTAGGCAGTCGTAAACTTAAGATGCACATATCACAATTTGATGCAGGGCAAAGCTACCTGACTCGCGTCATTCGCCTTTACCAGGAAGAGTCTGGGTTGGCGGTATTCGATTGCCAAATATTACATAACCAAGTGGTCGTCGCCGAAGCCAATGTGAATGTGTTTCAGCCCCAAGATACTCAGGCGTATATTGCCGACTCGACCGACTGATAAATTGACAAGACAGAGGCGTAGCGCCAAACATAACAGCGTTTTACAGAACAAGGCAGCTACGCAGGGAGTAATAGTATGACCAAGAGAGTATTAATCACCGGCTCAAGCCGCGGCATAGGTAAGGCCATCGCACTGAAACTTGCCGCCTCGGGCTTCGATATCGCCATGCACTTTCATAGCAACCAAAATGCCGCCGATGCCACTAAGGCTGAGTTAGAACTGCTAGGTATTAAGGTCAGCTGTTTGCAGTTTGATATCGCCGATAGAGCCGCTGTAAAGCAATCGATTGAGCAAGATATCGAACAACACGGCGCTTATTACGGCGTAGTGCTCAATGCTGGCATTAATGCCGACACCGCCTTTCCCGCAATGACAGAAAACGAGTGGGACAGTGTAGTACACACTAACCTAGATGGTTTCTATAACGTGATTCACCCAACCGTGATGCCTATGGTGCAAAGCCGTCAAGGTGGACGCATTATTACGCTAGCGTCAGTATCTGGTATTGCGGGTAACCGCGGCCAGGTCAACTACAGTGCATCTAAGGCCGGCATTATCGGCGCAACCAAGGCTCTTTCTCTAGAACTCGCGAAACGCAAAATTACCGTTAACTGCATCGCGCCGGGATTAATCGAAACCGATATGGTCAGCGATATCCCTAAAGAGATGGTTAATACTTTAGTTCCTATGCGCCGCATGGGTAAGCCTTCTGAAATCGCTGGACTCGCCAACTATTTAATGTCGGAAGATGCCGCCTACGTGACACGTCAGGTTATCTCGGTTAACGGAGGCATGATATGAGCCAAGCCGCTTTTCCTCGCCGCGTAGTGATCACAGGTATTGGTGGTATTTCGGCACTGGGTCATGACTGGCCAACGATTGCCGATAGCTTAAAGACGCAAAAAAATTGCGTGGTTCGTATGGATGAATGGGATAGGTTTGAAGATCTGCATACTCGTTTGGCCGCGCCAATTACTGACTTTGAAGTGCCGAGCCATTATAAACGCAAAAAGATCCGCTCCATGGGTCGAGTATCGATTATGGCCACCCGTGCTAGTGAACTAGCGCTAATAGATGCTAACTTGCTGGATGATCCTGTGGTCACCTCTGGCGCTATGGGCATAGCCTACGGATCATCCACCGGCAGTACCGATCCAATTATTGCGTTTGGTGACATGCTAAAGGATGGCGATATGTCTGGCGTTACCGCCACCAGCTATATCCGTATGATGGCGCATACAACGGCGGTGAACGTCGGCGTATTCTTCGGCCTCAAAGGCCGTGTGCATACTACCAGCAGCGCCTGTACCTCTGGCAGTCAAGGCATAGGTTACGCCTATGAAGCCATTAAATATGGCCAGCAAGATCTGATGCTAGCAGGCGGCGGCGAAGAACTTTGCCCCACCGAAGCAGTAGTATTCGACACCCTGTTTGCCACCAGCACTAAAAATGATGCACCAACTGAAAACCCACGCCCGTTTGATAAAAACCGCGACGGTCTGGTGATAGGTGAAGGTGCTTGTACCTTAGTGCTAGAGGAACTGGAGCATGCTCAGGCTCGCGGCGCAAAAATCTATGCTGAAATCATTGGTTTTGGCACTAATGCCGACGGTCTACATGTGACTCAGCCTAATAGTGCAACCATGGAAACAGCAATTCGCTTAGCGCTGAAAGATGCTGCTATTACCCCTGATAAAATTGGTTATGTGAATGCCCACGGCACGGCAACCGATCGTGGTGATATCGCCGAAACTCAAGCGACCCATGCTGTATTTGGCTCATCACAGCCTATCTCATCACTTAAGAGCTACACCGGCCACACATTGGGCGCTTGCGGCGCGCTAGAGGCCTGGGTCAGCATAGAGATGATGAACGAGGGTTGGTTTGCACCTACGCTGAACCTAACTGAAATCGATCCTGAATGCGGTAAGCTGGACTACATCAAAGACGAGATCCGCTTGCTTGAAACCGACTATGTGATGAGTAATAACTTCGCCTTCGGCGGTATCAATACTTCGCTTATCTTTAAGCGGTTTAAAAGATAGGTTCTAGGAATAGAAGGTACTAGGGCCTAGGAAAGGCTAAGAAAGGTCCTAGGGAAAGCAAAGACGAACGGCCTACGGCCTTACGGAACGCTATGCTTACGGAAAAGATCGGAAAAGCTAAGAACTGGCAAAGATGGTTCTTTTGGCTTTTGCTTTTCCTAGCAGGGCTTTAGCCCGTCCTCCAAGCGCAGCGCACTAGAACCTAAGTCCTTGTTTAAAGCTAAGATGGAAAGCATATTTTTAAGTAGGTTGGGCTTTAGCCCATCAAGCTTGGTTTTTATAAAGAATTTGTCGGCATAAATGCCGACCTACAGAAAGCCGGAAAGCTCACAAAGTACACCAGTGATGCTTTTGGACTTTGCTGTTCCTAGCAGGGCGTAGCCCATCCTCGCAGCGAAGCATCCTAGGATGCTCGTATCTTGTTTTAAAACTAAGAAATGGTAAAGGTGGTGCTTTTAGCTTTTGACTTTCCTAGCAGGGCTTTAGCCCGTCCTCGCAGCGAAGCGTCCTAGGATCTCGTACCTTGTTTTAAAGCTCAGCGCCCTAGAACCTAGTACCTTGTTTATTGCTGATTTTCAAAGTTAATTTTCTCTATCTAGCCATACCGTTAACCAACACAGCCCAATCATTAGAAAAAACTTATTGAAATTAATCTAATTAAAGGTTTAAATATCAGTACAAGTTTTGTTCAGCTAGCTTCAAACAAAATCCCAGAGAATAATAAATAGAGGTGGTTATGTTAAACACTCAAATTTCAAAGTTATCGACCAAGCCTGCGGGTAGCCAATGCTGGCAACTGATAGAAGACGGTGCGACCGTGATTGATGTGCGCTCGCCGCAAGAGTTTGCCAGTGGTCACCTACCGCAAGCGATCAATGCACCTTTAGACACCTTAGATACTTGGCTGCACAAGATTGAAAACCGTCAGCAAGTGTTTGTGCTTTATTGCGGCGCAGGTATTCGCGCCCAAAAGGGCTGCGATATCTTAACGGCTAATGGCTTAAAGAACGTGATTAATGGCGGTGCATTAAAAGATCTGCTTGGCAGTCAGCCTAAACGATAAAGCTCCCATTACTTTCGTAGCTATTTTATTTAATTATGCAGGAAGTGGATTATTTAAAATCATCCTTCCTGCCTATACTTTTTATAATCCCTATAAAAATTATTAATACTGTTTGGACTAACCTCTAATGAAATATTTTTTAAAACAACATTATCGAGTTTTCTTTCAACCAAAGCGAACCTAACGTCTTTAACAATTTTCATGAATTTCAATTTATCTCGACTTAGCTCCCTTTGAACAGATTTAGAAGACATTCCTAATAAAAATGCGACATTATCAACACTCGCTTTCAACTCCATAACCAAACAAGTATTGATAGCTGCAACAACTAACTCAGAAAATGGCAGTGACAATGGTTCTTCATTTTCCACTTTAGGTAACCCTTCAGCATTATCAATTAAAAATGAAACGCCGGTGAAACAGTTGGAAAATTCGATATTTCTAAAGTGCTTACATGAATCAGAGTAGTAATCACTTTTACCACAAAGATGTACTACAAAGTCATCACACTCCAGCCCCAAATAATAAGGTAAATAGTCAGAGATAAATGTCGCAAAGATAATTTCGTCAATGACAGAATATCCATTAACATTAAGCGTATCAGCAACGAATATATAGCAACGCCCACCTTTAACCTCTAACGCCCAGCGTGACGTAGAAGACAAATTATTAAACTCGACTAGTTTAGATAGGTTATCTAAAACACTTAATTCATTATTAAAAGATGCATAATAATGGCTAGATATATTAGACCTTATTACATCCACTAGCTTATGGCAAAAATTCAAACTTTGCTGTTTCAGAAAGCTTCTAACATAGCTTGTTAAAATCCAATCTGTTCTGATTAACCCTATACTTAACAGCTTCTTCTTAACATCATCTGAATTAGAGATATCTAAAGCAAAATTTAAGTTAGCTACTTTAGTTACTCTTATCTTTCCCATTACTTGAACCCTTACAGTGATAAATATCACACTTGTCTTTTTCTGATACTAAAAATAAAAAATAAAAAATTTCATTTAAATATCATAACTCGAAATTAAAAAGCGGAAGTGATGAAAATAAAATAAATGAAAAAATATTGCTACTCAATCCCTCTTTCTATCGCCTTGCTAGGCATGATACTTACCAGTATTGCGCAAGCTACGCCTTGGAATAAGCTGACAAGTGATGAACTTGAAGCCACTTTAGTGGATAAGTTTGCTGCTGGTCAGTATTCCACTAAAGGCGCTGATTCCTGCTTAATGTGCCACAAGAAAAATGCCACCGTAATGGCTATATTCGATGGGGTGCACGGCCAAGCTACTTCTACAGACTCGCCAATGGCGGGATTACAGTGTGAAGCCTGTCATGGTCCACAAGGCCGCCACAATAAAGGTGGCAAAGAGCCGATGATTAGCTTCAACCCTGACAGTAAATTATCGGTTACCGCACAAAATACCGTATGCCAAGGCTGCCATAACGATGCAAGCCAAATGGCATGGCATAACAGCACACATAACCTTGAAGAAATAGCCTGTACTGATTGCCATGTTGTGCATAGCGCGAAAGACCCAGCGCTAAACCCGCTCACGGTTAATAACACATGTACTAGCTGCCACTCTCAAGAAAAAGCCGACATGAGTAAGCGCTCATCTCACCCACTAAAGTGGGACCAGATGACCTGTATTGATTGCCATAGCCCTCATGGTTCAATGGGTGAGAGCGCCTTAAACCAGCCTTCAATCAATGACACTTGTTTTAGTTGTCACGCTGAAAAACGTGGTCCCTTCTTATGGGAACACGCACCCGTTACTGAAAACTGTATTACCTGCCATAACCCTCACGGAAGTGTTAACGAGAACCTCTTAAACAGTCGTGCTCCACAGCTGTGTCAGCAATGCCATGCCAACGATGGTCATGCGAGCAAAGTGGTAACCCAACCGGGAATGGATGCTTTTGGTGCAGGGGCAAGTTGTCTTAATTGTCATAGTCAAATTCATGGTTCTAACCATCCTGCTGGCAGCTTGCTGCAACGCTAATGGAGTATATGAAGATGTCATTTAAAATTAATATGATCACGCTGTCGTTATTAGCGCTTTCTGGCAACCTGATGGCAGCAGACTTTAGTGTGCACAAAGCCAATACCAGTCTAGTTAAGTCGGAAAATTTTAGCTGCAAAGGTTGCGGTGATAACAATGGCTACAGTGGCCAAGTGTCTGTCGCTGCAGGCTATAACGACGTTGATGATATCCACGCAGGTAATGCGTTTGGCACTGCAGAAGATGGCGCAATAGGCAGTGTGAGTGGTGATGTACGCTATCAAGCAAACTCTGGCTATCAAGCACGTTTTCAAGCACATCAACTCGGAATGGATAATAGCTTTGCAACATTAAAAGCGGGTAAGTCAGGCCATTATGCAATGGAGTTTGACTATAACAGCATCAAAACCTACCAAGCTGGAGACGTTGAAAGTCAGCTTTGGCACAACGATGGTGTATTAACGCCTAGTACCAGTGTGAATCGTTTTGATTTAGCACTTGAGCGCGAAAAGTTTGCCTTTGGTGCGGATTACAGCAGAGATTTTTACCAAGGTTCAATCCGTTATAGCCAAGAAGCCAAGACCGGACATCAAGCATCAAGTATCGTGACACCAAGACCGGTTAACTTTGGTCTACCAGTCGATTCAACGACTAAGCAATGGGATGCCAGTATTGGACTCAATGGCGATAACTGGTTAACGGACCTGAGTTATAGCGGCAGCTTTTACAACAACGATATCGGTAACTTAAGCCTGCCGTACTTGTATGATGTCTATGCTGCAGCGCCAGACAACCAGGCGCATCAAGTCACCCTATCTGGGCAGTACCTTGTTAACAGTACCGTGATGAGCGGACGTGTATCGACAGGGCGCATGATCCAGGATGAGAATTTGATCCAAATGTCCGGCAATCCACTGCAAAATTGGGATGGCCAAATCGATACGCTAGATGGTCGTTTTACTGTGAGCTCAATGTTGAGTAATCGCCTGCGTTTGGGTGGCAGTATTGATTACAGCGATAGAGACAATAAGAGTACGACTGCTGAGTTTATGCAATATGAATTCAATGGTCTAACTGGCGCGTTTAAGCAAAATACTCCGCAAGATATTACCCGTAACACCTATAAAGTGAACGCCAGCTATCGCATCGCCAGTGGTTATCGCGCTCAAGTCGGTTATGACCGCAAAGAGGTGGATCGCACCCACAGTGAACGTGAGCAAACCAACGACGACCGTTTTTGGATGAAGCTCAATGTTCGCGCACTCGAAAACGTCAATATTAACCTCAATGCTGAGCATGCTAATCGTGGCGGCTCTCAATATGAAGCCGATGAGCTGACCTCCTCAGAGCAAAACGCGTTAATGCGCAAGTACTACCTTGCGGATCGCACACGTAACGCTGTTGAGCTGAAGCTAACGCATGCCCCGCTTGATTGGATGAGTATCGATGTAGCGACTCGTTATGCCAAAGATGATTATGACGAAACGCAAATCGGTCTGACTGAGTCGGAAGATTTTGGTTACGAGATTAATTTAAATCTGCACTTTGGTGAGCACATCTCAGCTTACGGTTTTGCAGCGCAGCAGTGGATCAACTCCGAGCAAGTGGGTAGTCAGTCATTTATTGCACCAGATTGGTCAAGTGACATCAATGATGAGTTTATCAACTTGGGGGCGGGTTTAGCATACGGCGGCCTGATGCAAGACAAGCTAACCCTCGGTTTAGATTACCTATTCAGTAACTCGATTAGCGACACAGATGTGAGCGCCGATATGACGACCCCTTATGGTGACTACTTTAGTTACAACCACAGTGCCAGTCTATATGCCGATTATGAATTAAGTGCCCAAATGGCACTAAAACTCAGCTATCGCTACGAGCGCTATTACGACACGGATGCTGCAGTAGTTAGCATCAACACAGTTCCAGGTCTAGTGACCTTGGGAGATATCAACCATGACTACAACGCACACCAAGTGATGTTGTCGTTTAGCTACAAATTACGTTAATCGAAGCTGTGAATTACGAGGATAGAGGAATGGAACGTAGAAGTTTTTTGAAAGCCAGTGCGGCACTGAGCTGTGCAGCGACTGTAACCGGTTGTAAAACCGACTCAGATAATGCCAATGTTAGCCCGCCAGAGCCACCAGTATCAGAGCTCACTACCGGCTGGCAAGCTTGCTTTGTAAACTGCGGCTCAAATTGTCCGGTTAAATTTACCGTTGTTGATGGCGTAGTCACCCAATTAGAAACCGATAACGTCGATATAGACAGTTACGAAAATCGCCAAATTCGCGCCTGTCCTCGTGGTCGTTCACTACGTCAGCGAATTTATGCTGATAACCGTATTAAATACCCTATGAAACGCGTCGGACCACGCGGTAGTGGTGAGTACGTTCAAATATCTTGGCAACAAGCTATTGCTGAGATCTATGAAAACCTTTCTGAGATCTATGCAGATCCTGAAGCGGGTCCTGAGTCGATTCTATTTCCGGTATCAAGTGGCACATCAGGAATGAAAACCAGTGGCACTCACATTTGGAAACGCCTATTCCACCTTCTAGGTGGCTACTTAAATATTCATGGTTCATATAGTACACACCAAATTGATACTGCAACCCTGTATACCTATGGTGTTGGCAGCGTAATTCTAAACGGCTTAGAAAGCTCTACACAAGAGATACGCAATTCAGACTTAGTAGTATGTTTTGGTTATAACCCACAAGAAACCTTTATGAGTGGCGGTGGTGTGGCTTATGAATGGAGTGAAGCATTAAGCCAAACTCAAGCTGAAGTGATCATGATTGATCCTCGCTATACAGAATCTGCCGGTGGTAAAGAAAATACTTGGCTACCTATCCTACCGGGAACCGATGCAGCCCTCGTTGAGGCGCTAATCTATGAGCTCATTCAGCTCAATGCCGTAGATGATGCATTCTTAAAAGACTACGTTGTTGGTTGGACGGAAGATACCTTACCTGACTCAGCAAAAGGACAGCAGCTAAGCTATAAAGACTACATATTAGGTAACAGTAGCGATAGCACGGTAAAAGATGCCCAATATGCTGAAGCAATTACAGGGATCTCACAGCAACAGATCAAAGATCTAGCCTCTAAACTTGCCAGTGCCAGCGCCCCATTTATTCAAATGGGCTGGGGCTTACAAAGACAAGCAAACGGCGAAAACAACGCCCGAGCCATTTATACCTTAATCGCGGTATTAGGCAAGTTTGGCCTGCCGGGAACCTCTAGTGGAGTTGGCGCTAAAAACCACACCCATGCTTTTGTGACCCCAGGGATACCAAGCTTAAAAAATCCTGTCACTAAATCAATCCCTGCATTTACTTGGACTGATGCGATTGCCAATGATCTCAGCAAAGAGCCGATGACAGCATTAACACATGATGTGATTGATTCAAGCGCGGCCGATCCTGAACAAGTTAAGCTGGATAAAAACTTGCGGGCGATTATTGTTGCTGGCAGTAATATGCCAGGATCCCAACATGCGGATATTAACCGTACCCAACAACTTTTAGCCGATCCAAATAGCAGCGTTAAGTTTGTCTTAGTGTCAGAAATCTACATGACACCATCAGCAAAGATGGCTGACATAATCCTGCCAGAAGTCACTCAATTTGAAACCAATGATATCGTTTGTGACGGCTGGCACTCAGGCGATCTTGCAAACATCTTAATCACACAGAAAGCCATTGAGCCTATGTATGAAGCCAAAACAACCTACGATATTTGCACCATGATTGCTGAGCGTTTCGGCAAAGGTGAGCAATTTACTGAAGGGCGAACCAAAGAGGAATGGTTAAAGTATTTATGGACAACTCCGATGAATGCGCTTGGCCTTCCTGATTATGACACAGCTAAGACTCAAGGTATTTTCAAGCATTACAACGGCTCGACACCTCCAGGATTACAGGCATTTAGGCAAGACCCAATTGCAAATAAGTTGAATACTCCATCGGGTAAGATAGAGATCTACTCAGAATCACTTGTAAATAAAACCAAAAACTGGATCTTGCCTGAAGGGGAAGAGATAAGTGCTATTCCTAAGTTTGCAAACCACTGGGAAGGAGCAACTGAAGATAATACGGATTACCCATTCCAAGTGGCCTCATACCACACCAAAGGACGAGTGCACTCTAGTTTCCATAGCCATTCAATGCTGCGTCATGCAGTACAAGACTGTGTTTGGTTAAACCCAATCGATGCAAGAGCGCTACAGTTAAGCAATAAACAACTGGCAAAGATTGCGAGTCCACGCGGTGAAATTGTATTACCAGTCAGAATCACTTCACGTGTTAGACCTAAAGTCATTGCCCTATCTCAAGGAGCATGGCGAACCGCCACTCAAGTCAATGAGGTGGATTATGGCGGAAGTATAAATGTACTGACTTCCACTCGCCCAAGTTTAATTGCCAAAGGCTGCACATCAGCAACTTTACGCGTAAAGCTCACTGCAGCATAGAGAGAGTAAAAAATGACTAATAAACAATATGGATTCCTATTTGATGCCTCTAAATGCAGTGGCTGTAAAGCATGCCATATCGCCTGCCAAGACAAGTTCAATGTAATCGACACAATCAAACCACGTCGCGTCTATGAATATGCCGGTGGTAACTTCGATTTAGACGGCAAAGTTGTGCATAGTAACGATGTGTTTTCTTACTACACCTCAATTGGATGTAATCACTGCTCGCATCCTGTGTGTGTAAAAGCCTGTCCAACGGGAGCTTGCCACAAAGAAAGGGCTACTGGCATTGTAAAAATTGAATCTAGCTTATGTATTGGTTGTAAAAGCTGTGCAAGGGCATGCCCTTATGACGCACCTCAATTTGATCAGCAGCGTGGCTACATGATCAAATGTGATGGTTGTATTGACCGAGTCGCTGAAGGTAAACAGCCTATTTGCGTGGAATCATGTACGATGCGAGCATTGCAGTTCGGTGAAGTCACAGAGCTCAAACAGAAGTACCCAATGGCAAAAATTGCTAATGTGGCACCGCTGCCATCCAGTGATATCACCCAGCCAAATTTGCTAATAATAGAAAATAAAAACTCAAAATCGTCTGGTTCTTCTGAAGGGCAACTGGTCAATGAATTTGAGGTCTAAATAGGCTTCCCCTCTCCTCAAACAACGCTTAGGTAGTAAATTACTATCTAAGCGTTAATCCTATTTATAAAAACTTGGCCTTGCTAACATATAGCCCTGAGAAACTGGCGCACAGCTTATCTTTGCAATAAAGCTCGACCTCTATACGCACCTTTACTCTGCGGCCTAATGCGAGCTTTGATAGGTCACTCTCAGGCCATTTAACCTTAGCAATTGGCTGTCTGTCGATGGGGGCAATATAACGCACATTGGCGTCAGCCAAGACGATATCACCATCCAGCCCTGCCAACTTCTGTTGCAGCCATAACATGCCCCAGCCTGTGAGTGTCAAGAGGGTATAAATACTGCCAGCAAACATGGTGTTGTGCTGATTGATATTAGGCTCTAGCGGAGCAGAAACCTCAAAACAGCGACCATTAAACGCCTTAGGCACTATCTGCATAAACTTACTCACAGGTATGGTTTGATGCCAAGTTTGTTGCAACTGTTCTAGTAATGTTTGATGGTTCGAGTCTGGCATCTATTTATCCTAATACTGGCCTATACAATCCCTATCGCCAACGCTGGAGATCTACACCTGCAAATTAAAGGTCACCGGGCCGTCGTTAACTAATGATACTTTCATATCAGCGGCAAATTGGCCTGTTTGGGTATTCACCCCTTTGGACTTGCAAAAATCGACAAAAGCCTCATAGAGTTCTCGGGCTTGATCCGGCGTACCAGCCCCTGAAAAACTCGGGCGCAAGCCACGGCCGGTATCAGCAGCGAGTGTGAATTGCGACACGACTAGCAGACTGCCACCCGCTTGCTCAAGATTGAGGTTCATCTTGCCATTCTCATCGGCGAACACACGGTAGCTCATCACCTTAGTGGCCAGCTTTTGCATCTTCTCAATGTTATCCTCACGCTCAACACCGAGTAACACCAACAGGCCTTTATCTATCTCACCGATAGTCGCGCCATCAACGACAACTTTTGCTTCACTCACACGTTGAATAAGGGCAATCACGTACACACTCTCCGATAAAAAATTAATAACTTAAATGAAAAAGCGAAGACGAACGCTTCGATTTAAAAGAAGGACCTAGATCCTAGGGCGCTGCGCTTCGAGGACGGACTGCGTCCTAATAGGAAGAGCAAAAGCAAAAAGCATCATCTTTGCCATTTATTAGCTTTTCCGGCTTTTCCCATCTTTTCCGTAAGCGCAGCGTTCCGTACGGCCGTAGGCCGATCGTCTTGTACCGTCTCAGCCTTTCCTAGGACCTGCTTTTCCTTTCCTAGCACCTTCTTTCTTTAAATCGCCTGAATATTCTGCATTACCGGAATTGGCTTGATCACGTCTTCAGCACCTTCTGGTAAAGATTGGCCGACCTGACGCAAACCTTCATCGGTCCATAGAATGAAACGGCGGATCTCTTCCATGCTGATGGTATCTACAAATGTTGCCGCGCCTTGCACCTGAATAACTGCACCTTGATCACGGACAACAAATTTAGCGAAGTTAAGCTTCTGATTAAGGGTGCCAATCATAAACAACATCTCTTTGCTGCCTACATACTTAGGATGAATGGCATAAAAGCGATTCATCATGATGCGATCAATACCATCTGGGTTGATGCTAGGCTGCAAAATAAATTGGTTGTTATCAAAATTCACAGCCACGCCATTAGGACCAGCACGAGACGCCATATAACTTTTACTTAACAGCGCTTCTAGTAGCTTGGTGGTTGCGTCTTCATTAGATAAACCGCCTAAATCAACGCTTTCTGGGGCTAACGTCGTCACTTCAACATCTTCATTTTTCTCTGTTGAAGCACATGCCGTTAATCCCATAGTTAAGCTTAAAGTTAAGCCCGTAAGAATCAGTTTTTTCATAGCGTGTATATTTCCTTGTTTATTGTTTGGCCATTTCCCGTATGGCATCCGTTACCGCTTTAGCCATCTTAACATCGGCCAGAGCGTGATACCCGCCTTTAATCTCAGTCACTTGTACTAACTGGCTAGCCCTATCTTTAAAGAAGTCCTGTAACACCTTAAAGGGGCAGACCCAGTCCATTTCACCTTGTAGTACGTATGTTTGACACTGAATCAAAGGCAGTTTAACGATGAGTTTTTCAAATGCGCCAAAGTAATCATTAGCTACATAATAAAGCTCAATGCTTGCTAGAGACTGACTGAAAGGTGCATTGGCTTCGTCAAGCGTACTGCCGGGATAGGCTAAAGCCATCTCCCAGCTGAGCCAGCGACGAGTATAATCGTGCCGGATCTCTCGGCACTCACTTTCAAGTTTGGTTCGATAATGAGTGAGTAAAGTCTTGAGTTTTTGGGGCTCTACACCCTGCGTAAATCGGCTATATTCACGGTTAAACAAACGCGCTGCGCCGCTATTACCGTAGAGCCATTCGATTCCCGCTGGGTTGGGAATAAACAATCCCCAGAGCACTTGCGAAACCACTCGATTTGGATAACACGCCGAATACAATAGCGCCAAAGTGGCACCAAATGAGCCCCCTGCTAGCATCCATTGCGGAACGTTAAGCCAACAACGAACCCGTTCAATATCATCCAGTAAAGCGTGCAAATTATTATGTTTAAGCTCTCCACGGGGGCGAGAACGCCCAGCGCCGCGTTGATCGAGCAAAATAACTTGATAGACAGACAGGTCGAATAGTTTTAAATCTTCTGTACTGCAACCTGCTCCCGGACCACCATGCAGATACAATAGTGGGATGCCATTCGGATTGCCGTACTGCGCCACATATAGCTGATGATCATCTCCAACATCTAACCAGGTTCGGCGAAGGAGTGGCGGCTGCACTACAGACATTAATCCGGCTTGTCCTGCTTAGCAGGCTTATCTTTATCGACTAACTCAGTCTGCTTAGCTTGGACGGGATCATTAGCTTTCTCGCTGTTTCTGACGCTGTCTTGATTATCAGGCTTTGATTCAGCCACCTGCTCTTCGATTTTACTTTCAACTTTGCCTTCGGCTAATGCGGCTTCACGCATAAGCTGGCACTCATGCAGGTACTCAGGTAGTCCCGCGGTGATCTCAGCGCCGACGAGTACGATTACCCAGGAAACATAAACCCAAACAAACAGTATAGGTATGGTCGCTAACGCCCCATAAATAGCCTCATAACTGGGGAACTGAGTCACGTAATAGGCAAAGCCCTTTTTACCCAACTCAAACAGCATCGCGGCAACTAACGCACCTAGCAATGCATGCAGAAACTTAACCTTTTTAATTGGCACGACCATATATAGAAGTAAGAAGGCTGCAACCGAAAATAGCATAGGTAAACGCTCTATCAGGATGGGAACAACACCTGAAAGCTCTGTTTCACTAAATAACTTTAACGACACTATATAGGAGGTCGCCACTAAGCTAGCACCCACTAGTACAGGCCCTAAAGTCAGCACCATCCAATACATAGAAAATGACACCGCCGCCTGACGCTTCTCTTTGGCACGCCAAATACTATTGAGCGCCTTATCGATAGCCGAGATCAGCATCAATGCCACCACCATTAAAGCGACTATACCGACGCTAGTGCCCTTAGATGCGTTGGCAACAAACTCGTTAATGTATATCTGTACCGTATCACCCGCGGCTGGCAAAAAGTTGTCGTAAACAAAACCCTCTAACTTTTCACGAATACCTGAAAAAACGGGAAATGCCGACAACATGGAAAACATCACCGCGACAATCGGCACCAATGACAGCAAGGTGACATAGGCTAAGTGCCCTGCCTTGATGTTAACTTGGTCCTCTTTGAAGCGACTGAGTAGATGTAAGAAAAATGCCCAAATGCTCAGTAAAAAAGAACGAACCTGATTTATCGCTATCTTATTTTTCACTTGTTACTCTTGATTCTGTTAAAGTTAGTCTTAATTCATTAGTCGATAAATGATCTGCGGATCATTATCTTGGTACAATAAAGCTTATAACCTTCTCTTTACAAGCATAAGGATTGAATTGATGTCTCAACAAGGATCTGCGGGCAACGTTATTGCCGCTATCGCGAGCTTTTTCTTCCCAGGTCTTGGACAACTCGTTCAAGGTCGTATTTTAGCTGCACTGATTTTTTGTATTATTGCCGTTGTTGGTTATGCCCTATGGTGGCTAATTGTTCCCGCTATCATCGGCGGTATCGCTCACCTGTGGAGTATTATCGACGCAGCTAAATATCGCTCAGAGTAACTCACCGAATTTTCAGGGATATTAGAAAATGAAAAAAATAATCACCAGTGCGATTGTCGCTACCAGTTTATTGCTAACAGGCTGCCAGAGCGCTTATTACGGTGCTATGGAAAAAGTGGGTTATCACAAACGTGACATCATGGTCGATCGTGTCGAAGATGCCAAAGAGTCTCAAGAAGAAGCCCAGGAGCAATTCAGCTCTGCCCTCGAAGAGATGCAGGCGCTGCTAAATCATGATGGTGGTGATCTAGAAAGTGCTTACAACAAGGCAAAAGATGAGTACGAATCAGCGCAAGGTGCTGCCGATGACGTGACTAATCGTATCGACAAAGTTGAAGATGTTGCCGAGGCTCTATTCGACGAGTGGCAAACTGAAATTGGCGAAATAAGCAAAGCGAGCTTACGCCGTAACAGTGAGTCAAAACTCAGAGAAACTCAACGCTCTTATTCTCAGCTAGTTAAAAGTATGCGCCGCGCAGAAAGCAAGATGGAGCCGGTACTGACAGCGATGAAAGATAATATGCTGTACCTAAAGCATAACCTTAATGCCCAAGCTATTGGCGCGATCAAAGGTGAGTTTGCTAGCCTACAGACTGATATCTCTGGTTTGATCAAAGAGATGAACAAGTCCATTGATGAGTCGAACAAGTTTATCGCCTCGTTAGAAAACAAATAAGTAAAATCTTAAGTTTGGTTCCTGAGCATTATCGCTTAGGAACCAACTTTGTGAGCTTCAACCACATTTCACACTCTGCTATCGCAAAACTTCGATCTCCTCCACAAGCCACGAACTTACCCAGAACTTCTTTTCTTTAAAAGTTTCACAGTAGTATCAATCATCTTTGAACTGATATTTGTCATGAGCTTTATTGAATCCTTAACCCTTGCTTTAGCATTGACCTACAGCGTCAGCCTACTTTATTGGAGCGGCAAAAAATGGGGCGCACTAGCATCAGGCATGTTAGTCACAGGAGCCATTATCTCCAGCCTTTATTGGCCATTAATCGCTGCGCTGGCCATTGCAGTCGTTATCACAGGCTTAGTGTGCAAGTTACAGCCTGAAGTCGCTCAAGGCGATCTAAGAGCCAATAACCTTCGAGATGGCGTGCAACATCTTCTAGCACTATCAATGCTATTGGTTGGCGTGCAATTTGTAGTTAATAGCGCATTACTCAAATCTGGAATAACCCCGTGGTTAATGCGACCCGATGTTGGTGATGCCTTCCTGCCCATTGCTGGCGGTATTGAAATAAAGGCTATTCTCACTCTAGGGATTTGGGACCAGAACCATCCTGCCGCTGCGGTTATGCTCACAGTCGTGCTACTTACGGGTTTACTGTGCAAGCGTGCCTTTTGTGGTTGGGCTTGCCCCCTGGGCTTAGCGGGTGATTATCTCTATAAACTTCGCAAACGCTTTATCAAGCAAGAACTATTGCCACCCGCTTGGATAGACTGGCCGCTGCGCATGATTAAGTACCTGTTATTATTGGCCTTGCTATACATCATTATTGGCATGCCAAGTCAGAGTATTCCGGGATACTTAAACAGTAATTATCACAAAATAGCCGACCTGAAAATGGCGCTATTTTTCATCACCCCGGGGTTAGTCACCCTTATCTGCTTCGGCTTTATTCTTGGCCTTGCAGCTTGGCGACGCCAAGGGTTTTGCCGTTACATTTGTCCTTATGGTGCACTACTTGGAATACTCAGTTTTTTAAGCCCGTTTAAAATTCGTCGCAATACTCAGCACTGCTTAATTGATGCAAAAGGCATGAACTGCGACAAATGCACCCGAGCCTGCCCCGCTAATATCAAGGTACATAAGCAGATAAATATCCGCACAGATGAATGCCAAGCATGTATGCGCTGTGTATCGGCTTGCCCTAAGAAAGAAGCGCTACATTTTAGTACTCGCAATGGCTGGAAACTGTCTGCACGTGGACTCACCATTATGCTGCTAACGATTATGTTCTTTTTGCCGCTGGTCGCGTATTTAGGTGGCTTCTGGCATAGCGAAACACCAGTTGAAGCAAGAATGTATTTAATTCAGCATTTAGACCGGATAGGGCATTGATAGAAGGGCCTAGGACTTAGGGCCTAGGAAAAACTAAGAAAGGTCCTAGGTGCTAGGAAAGGCCGAGACGGAACGCTGCGCTTACGAAAAGATAGGTTAAAGCAAAGACCGGAAGCTCACAAAGAGCATAGGTGATGCTTTTGGCTTTTGCTGTTCCTAGCACCTAGAAGCGCAGCGTCCTAGAACCTAGGTCCTTGCTTTAAAGCGCTGCGCCCTAAAACCTAATCCCTTGTATTAAATCTAAATAAGCTAATGAATATTCTTCATTTTAACTGTGTTCAAATTATGTACTCAGGTTGATAAACTGCACCCAAATAGGACATTTAAAGGGTCAACATGGAACTGTCGACACAAACACAATCTCAAGCTGCATCCACATCATCTTCAACAAATCCAACAAAGCGTAACGCTAATCTTGATGCCATTCGTGGCTTGGCGGTACTGGGCATTTTGTTTATCAATATCTACACTTTTGGTAACGGTTTTTTCGGTTACGCAAACCACCCGGTAACCCCTTGGTATGACACGGCAATAGATATCTTCAATAGCTTTTTTATTGAAGCACGGTTTTTGAGTTTATTCGCGATACTCTTTGGCGCAGGGCTAGCTATTCAGTCGGAGAAAATACTTAACTCAAATCAAGCTGACCAGATGCAGTCACGACTTAAGTGGCTGATGTTATTCGGTGCTTTACATGCCACTTTCATTTGGTTTGGCGACATTTTGTTTGCCTATGGCGTCAGTGGCTTATTAACCCTTTGCTATATTTCACTGACACAGCAAAAAATACTCCGCAGAGCCGGTCTATTTTGGGCCATTGGCTTAATCAGTTTAATCCTGATGACAATATTACTCTCTGAGCCTTTTCCGCTTCGAGAGAGCGCCGAAGCTACGCTTCAATATCAACTGTGGACAGGCCCTTATTTAAGTCAATTAGTTGAACAAGTTATTTTATTCTTAGCCATTGCCGTCACAACACCTTTTACAACAATGTGGTTTGCCTCGGGACTAATGTTGTTAGGTGTATACCTGTATCGAGAGGGGGTGTTCGAGCAAGGCTTTAGCCGCAAGCAGCTGCTCCGCTTAATCATTGCAGCACTAGTGTTTTCTGCCATAGATAGTCTTTGCAGCTTGTCTAGCTCTGCGCTATTGCAAAGTGTCAGCCCGGCGATAGTCGTGCTCAGCGCTCTGCCCACTGCATTAATCTATATTCACATTTTGGTTAAAATATGCCAAAACCGAGCAAACTTCCTCACACCATTACAAAATGTTGGTCGCTTAGCCTTGAGCTTATACATTCTGCAATCAATCGTGATGTCTCTGCTATTTAGATACTTTGCGCCAACACTACTATTAACCCTAGATAGACCGGATTATGTGGCTATTGCCATTGGTTTTTCACTCATGCAGATTGTGATTGCTAGACTGTATTTAAAGTATTTTAATCAAGGTCCACTGGAGTGGTTATGGCGGGCACTGAGTAGCAGCAAACCAACTGAACCGAAGAGCAGCCCGATTGCCAGTAACTAGGTATTAACTCACTAAAGCTAACCGAGGATAGGTAATGGAAACAGCCACAGGACATCCCAAGCAGAGTATAGCCCTTGCCAGTATTTGGATTATTGCAGCACTGGCTATGGTGGCGTTAGCGCTTCATTTCGCACTCAATGGTGGACTAATACTAGTACCCTGTTTGCTCGGCTTAGCGGTGATTCATATCTTCATCGCTAGACAGAGACTGACTAGGTATCAGCTTCCTGAGCAAGAGTTTAAAAAGTTGATACGTAATGTGGGACTGGCGGTGGTTATAATGTCGAGCTTAGGCGTGGTTTTCACTTCTGCAGTGAGCTAAACGCTATTATAAACACCCAGTAAGCAAAAGCCCTGAAGCTGTGTCAGATTCAGGGCTTTTTCGTGTTCATCGTTGAGCACATTTAGCGACAAGTTAACACTAGCTAACTTTTTGCGCTTGTTGTTTAATCACTGGCGTTGCAATGGCATCTTGAGCACGGATTAATTGCAGCTCATAAGCGCATTGCTTAAAGGTTTCTAATAGAACTGCATCCACAGAGGCATTGGTGCGCTCAAAGGCATCTATCGGACTATATCCAGCTTGTAAATTCGCTAGCATCAAACCACTGATTAAGTCGCCCACACCTACAGGCTGTTTTTCAAATTCATATAATGGACGAGACACTAAATAGCTTCCCTCTTTAGTCACTAACAACATCTCGAACTGCTCTTTAGAGGTTGCAGCTTTGGCAAGATGCTTCACCACAACCATCTTTAAGCCTTTGCTTAGCAGGCTCTGACAAGCATCTATCACTTCATCAAGGTTATGTAGCTCTGTATCGGTAAGCGTTTCCAGCTCTAATAAATTTGGCGCGATAATATCGGCTGCGGCTAAGGCTTGAGTTTTTAAGAACTCCTGCACACCTGGCGACACAATACAGCCCTTTTCAGGGTGGCCCATAACAGGGTCACAAAAGTAGATGGCATTAGGGTTAAGCGCTTTCATCTTCTGCACTGCTGCGGTAATTTCAGCGCCTTGCTCAGCACTGCCTAGATAGCCACTTAATAGCGCATCGCAGTTCTTCAGCTCACCAATATTATCCAACCCCTGCACCAATTCAGTGATCTGACCCGCAGGCATAATCATTCCAGCCCATCCTTGTGCGTACTGCGTATGGTTAGAGAACTGCACCGTATTAATTGGCCAAACCTCCATACCTAGACGACGCATTGGGAATACAGCACTGCTGTTTCCAGCGCAGCCAAATACCACATGGGATTGAATGGATAAAATCCGCTTCATTGGTCACTACCTTTAATGTTATTAGCGATGTTAATTGAGGGTGCTCTATTGCCGTTTATTGACAACTAGCAGAGATTTTTAGCAATTATACCAATTAGGCTAAATTAGTATTCTCAAACTTAATCAGCTTGTGAGCTATTGCATAGGATTTGTATTCTCAATGGCCAATCACCAGCTGATAGGGCCTCCTTACACCCCATATGAGCTAGCTTAAAGCATTAAAAAAGCCCTTAATGATTAATTAAGGGCTTAGTATTATCAAAGCAATTTATTACATTGCGTTAAATAATTAGTGCTGAACTTGGTAGAAGTTAACACGGTTGTTAGCTTCGGTCGCATCTAATACTGCAAACTCACCATTCACAACTGTCATTGCTTGTGGGTTATTCAGACCCGCAATATCGCTAGCTGCAACAAGGGTATTTGAAGCCAAATCCATGGTTAGCATTTGCTGACCAGAATGGCTAAGTAAGTAAGCTTTATCGTCTGCCACGCTAATACCGGTTACATTCGGGTATTGCTCAGCGTCAATGCTAATAATCGCTTCACTGTTAAGCTCGTAATCTTTGCCACTTAAACGCGAAACCACAAAGTTATTACGCTTAGTATCAGGCAGAGTAACCATTAAATACTCTTGAGTGTTCGCGTCCCAGCCCACGTTAGCAACGTAGTTGTACTTAGCTCGCACAGTCGCAAAACGGCTACGCTTTAGCTCACGCACACCATCCGTACCTTCGATAAAGCGACCATAAGTATCGTCAAACTTCACGCTTGGATCGTACTCAACGCGTACAAAGCTCTTGTGATCCGCTGTAACTAATACCGATGTTTCGCCGTCAAAAGTCACACCCGCAAGGTTAGAGATCTCAGCAGAGAAAGCAGCATCAATCTGCACTTTTGCTAAAATAGTTGTCAGCGTGTCATCTAAGAAATAAACCCAATTATTGCTAGTCACTACTGCGTATAACTTGCTTTGAGGGTTGTAGCTCATACCCGTTGCTAAGCCGAAGATGTCACTTGGTAGCTCAACGCTTTTAAGCAATTGAAGCTCGTCGCTTGTCGCAACTTTAGTCGCATCATTTTGAGTCATGCTTGCAAAATCAGGCTTCTCGATTGAGTAAGCACCACGGGCTGACAGCTTAGAAAGCGTTGGCCAGTTAGCCGTAGACCAAATGGTTTTCTCTGAATCAAAGGTCATACGCACAGGATCGCTTTGACCGATATATGGGAATGGACCTGTTTGCGTAAAGGCTTGCACTATGTTGAAGCCAATAATGACTAGGAACACGTTGACCGTTACCTTGTTCAGTAAGCTCCATTCACTGCTATCACTTTTTTCTACTAGCTTGTCGCCTTGTAGCAGCATTAATACGCCGGCAAACAATAAGATAATCGCAAAGACCACAATCACCCATACATAGGTGTGAACGCCAAAAATCGCGGGGCCAAAACCTTGGCCAATATCACGCAAAATGTGCGCTGAACTATGACGATAGCCTGCCCATAAGCCGTATACCGCAGTGATAATCAGTGCGCCAATATACTTTGGCTTTAAACCGTAACGCATGATAAAAATCGCGATTAGCGAGACCAGCACCATAGCGGTGCGCTCTTGCCAACAAAGAATACAAGGGGTGTCACCCATGGCAAAGCCCAAGATGATACAAGCGATACCGACTGGTAAAGCGATTAGCGCTAATGCCGCCAACGATATAATTCTGTTTACTGTTAATTCATTCATCATAGTGTTCTCACAAGTTACCAGCAGGCACTAACATGCCCCAAGTGGCGATCAACCAAATTCCCATGCTCATTAAAATGCTCAGAGCCAAAAAAATATGCGCCATTTTTTGTTTGTGAGGTTTAAAGGCAACCAAGAAACAAGCAATAAAAATTAGGCAAAAAAGTAGAAATTCCACAACTTTCTCCAATAGAGTTCACTAGAACTCAATTCAAAAATGCGCTTAGCAATAAGCCAAATATCGGCTAAAAATGTCGACAGCAATCGCTGTAATACTTGGTAATTTGTAGTGCAAGTTACTCAAGCTGAGACTAAATTACGGTAAATTTACGGAAAAAAATGTGCCCCAACCGCCATACCTCTAAATGAGTATTAGCGTATTCTGATTTTTGCTAAGCAGGTTCATTTATCACTAAATTAGTGAGCGCTAGCGCTTACACACAATTGACGAGGGAGCGGTGATTCACACTCTAATGCGAGTTGTGAGCCTAGGCTAAAAGCATGAATTAATGGGATTTAAAACAAAGAACTGAGTAATAGGGTGAGCAATGCCACTAAAAACACGCAACTGCAGATAACAAAAAAACCCCCAACATTTGCATGTTGGGGGCTTTCAATACTTAACCTAATTAAAGGTTGAAGCTAAACCCGGTCATTACTTACGGTTATGACGCTTACGCTCGTTTTCAGTCAAGAAACGCTTACGAACACGGATGTTCAGTGGCGTTACTTCTACTAATTCGTCATCATCGATGAACTCAAGAGCTTGCTCAAGTGTCATTTCGATATGCGGAGTTAGTACCTGAGCTTCGTCAGTACCAGATGCACGCATGTTAGTTAGCTGCTTACCTTTCAAACAGTTAACTGTAAGGTCGTTAGCACGTGCGTGAAGACCAACTACTTGACCTTCGTATACTTCAGCTGCGTGAGTAATAAACAGACGACCACGCTCTTGAAGACCGAATAGTGCGAATGTTAGTGCTTTACCAGTAGCGTTAGAGATCAATACACCACGTGCACGTTGACCAATGTCACCACCTTTCAATGGACCGTAGTGGTCGAATGAATGGTAAATTAGACCAGTACCAGAAGTCGCTGTCATGAATTCAGTTTGGAAACCGATTAGACCACGGCTAGGGATAACGAAGTCGATACGTACACGACCCTTACCGTCTAACTGCATGTCCTTCATGTCACCCTTACGAGTACCAAGCTTTTCGATTACTGCACCTTGATGTTCTTCTTGAACGTCAACAGTTAGTGTTTCGAACGGCTCACACATCTCGCCATCAATCTCTTTGATGATAACTTCTGGACGAGATACAGCTAGCTCGTAACCTTCACGACGCATGTTTTCAATCAAGATTGAAAGGTGAAGTTCACCACGGCCTGATACGCGGAAACGATCTGGGCTGTCAGTTTCTTCAACGCGAAGTGCTACGTTATGTACTAGCTCTTGTTGTAGACGCTCAAGGATATTACGTGAAGTAACAAACTTACCTTCTTTACCAGCGAACGGAGAAGTGTTCACCTGGAAAGTCATGGTTAGAGTTGGTTCGTCAACAGATAGAGCTGGTAGTGCTTCTACAGTAGTAGGGGCACAAATAGTGTCAGAAATCTGCAGCTGGCCAAGACCAGTGATTGCAACGATGTCACCAGCGTTAGCATCAGATACTTCGTGACGCTCTAGACCCATGTAACCTAATACTTGGCCAATCTTACCGTTACGCTTCTTGCCATCTGCGCCAAGAACTGTAACTTGTTGGTTAGTTTTAACACTACCACGCTTGATGCGGCCAATACCGATAACACCCACGTATGAGTTGTAGTCGATTTGAGAAATTTGCATCTGGAAATCACCTTCAGCATCAGCATCTGGTGAAGAAACTTTTTCAACAATAGTTTCGAATAGCGGTGTCATGTCAGCGCTAGTTTCGTCTGGATCTAATGTTGCAAAACCGTTTAGTGCAGAAGCATAAACGATTGGGAAATCTAGCTGCTCATCGGTAGCGCCTAGGTTGTCGAACAAGTCAAATACTTGGTCAATAACCCAATCTGGACGCGCGCCAGGACGGTCAATCTTGTTAATAACAACGATTGGCTTTAGGCCTTGAGCGAAAGCTTTCTTAGTTACGAAACGAGTTTGTGGCATTGGACCATCAACTGCGTCAACTAGTAGCAATACTGAGTCAACCATAGATAGAACACGCTCAACTTCACCACCGAAATCGGCGTGACCTGGGGTGTCTACGATGTTGATGCGGTAATCGTTCCACTTGATGGCAGTGTTCTTGGCCAGAATCGTGATACCACGTTCCTTTTCAAGATCATTTGAATCCATCACCCGCTCAGTGGCTTCTCCTCGAGACTCAAGGGTTCCTGACTGCGCCAGCATCTTATCAACCAAGGTAGTCTTACCATGGTCAACGTGTGCAATAATGGCGATGTTACGTAAATTCTCTAACACGGCTAAACCTCTTACCATCGGTATAAAATATAGGGGGGTTACTGACAACGACTAAAACCAATCTAGTATAGTAGTTGCAATAAAAAGCGTGACATTCTACTCTAGCTCGGCAGTATCTCACAGGATTATTTTTAACCAATCGTTAAAAATAACTCTTTCGTATTCTTTTTTTTCGCCTTAACGCTCGCTTTTTATTCATTTTTTTATACTTTAGCTATATGACACTATTAGTATCGACTCCTTCGGTAAATTCAATTTTTCGCTAGCTTTAACCATTAATAGCCAGATTTCATGGTAAATATTGGTCGTAACCCAGCCCAATTCAACACTGTCTTTAATCTCAATAACACTTATCGAAAATCCGATGTTATTTCCTTGACTTGCACCCTATAAAATTGGCCATTCCTTGGTTATTCTGTGTGCCAATAAAAAGTGACTAACTGAAAGCACACTGGATATGACGGATTGCTATTGCACCGATATGACGCGTGCACCATATGGATCCATAGAGCGCACCAAGATGGTGCAACAATAATATCTTCAGCAAAGAATAAAAACAGCTAACCCATATTATTCAGATAGTTACATTATTGGCACGACTCTCGCTTTACAGATACCAGAATCGCATTAAGCGCTAAATATTTAAAGATAAAACAAAGGGACAACCCTTTACCCTACTCGGAGATTTGAGAATGTCTGCAGAATCAGTTTTACAACAACTAAAAGAACTAGAAGTTAAATTTGTTGATTTGCGTTTTACCGACACCATAGGTAAAGAGCAACACGTTTCAATTCCTACTCACCAAGTTGACGCTGACTTCTTCGAAGACGGTAAAATGTTCGACGGTTCTTCAATCCAAGGTTGGAAAGGTATTAACGAATCAGACATGGTATTGATGCCTGATCCAGCAAGTTTCGTACTTGACCCTTTCACTGCAGAAACCACTGCTAACATCCGTTGTGACATTCTAAACCCAGGCACAATGACTGGTTACAACCGTGACCCACGTTCTATCGCAAAGAAAGCTGAAGATTACCTACGCTCAACTGGGATTGCTGACACTGTGCTAGTTGGTCCAGAGCCAGAATTTTTCCTATTTGACGATGTTAAGTTCAGCGCTGACATGTCAGGTTGTTTCTACAAGGTTGACGCTGAAGAAGCGGCTTGGAACTCAGGCACTAGCTACGAAGATGGCAACAAAGGTCACCGTCCAGGCGTTAAAGGGGGTTACTTCCCAGTAGCACCAGTTGACTCTTCACAAGACATCCGTAGTGCAATGTGTTTAGTACTAGAAGAGATGGGCCAAGTTGTTGAAGCGCATCACCACGAAGTGGCGACTGCAGGTCAAAACGAAATCGCAACACGTTTCAACACACTAACGCTTAAGGCTGACGAAGTTCAGGTACTTAAGTATGTTGTTCATAACGTTGCTCACGCTTACAACAAGACTGCGACATTCATGCCTAAGCCAATCGTTGGTGACAACGGTAGCGGTATGCACGTGCATCAGTCTCTAGCTAAAGATGGCGTTAACCTATTTGCTGGTGACAAGTACGGCGGATTGAGCGAAACAGCTCTATTCTACATCGGTGGTGTAATTAAGCATGCTCGTGCAATCAACGCATTTGCTAACCCATCAACTAACTCTTACAAGCGTCTTGTACCACACTTTGAAGCGCCAGTTATGCTTGCTTACTCAGCTGCTAACCGCTCTGCTTCTATCCGTATCCCAGTGGTACCAAGTGCAAAAGGTCGTCGTATCGAAATTCGTTTTGGTGACCCAGTGGCTAACCCATACTTAGCGTTCTCTGCAATGCTAATGGCTGGCCTTGACGGTATCCAAAACAAGATCCACCCAGGTGAAGCAATGGATAAAGATCTATACGATCTTCCAGCTGAAGAAGCTGCAGAAATCCCAACAGTTGCTACTTCACTAGAAAACGCACTTGAGTGCCTAGATGCTGACCGTGAGTTCCTAACTCGTGGCGACGTATTCACTAACGACTTTATCGATTCTTACATCGCCCTTAAGTCTGCAGACGTTGAGCGCATCAACCAAACAACTCACCCAGTAGAATTCGAGCTTTACTACAGCTTGTAATACTCTGAGTTGCACCGCTAATCGCTTAGGTTAGCTAAAGCCCTAAACAGCAATGTTTAGGGCTTTTTTGATTGGCCAATACTGATAGGTATATTATCCAATCAATACTTTTCCAAAGCTCGAATTTGAATACACTAACACCCCACGCTAAAAATAAAACCAGTAATTACAACAAATTAAGATATGACATATTAAGTGTCATATGCCTTTTTTATGCCTGTCATATCCATGACGCAGAGAAAACCATCTATTTATGCTGAACTTGCTCTCGTTAACTTCAACTGTCAACATAGCTAGGAGCAAGTATGGAAAACTCAAGCACTCGACACGAAATGGACAGTCAAATGGATAGCGTGACAATCACTAATGGCTATTGGTATTACTTCAATGATCAAGATGTACGCATCACCGCTCATGGCTCAGGTTATTCAGGCAAGGAAACCATTTACGTCAATGATGAAGTAGTCAGTGATAAACGTAATTTGGTAAAGATGAACAGCTGTCATAAATTTTGCCATTTGGGCAATGACTATGAAGTGAGATTTAAAGTCACCAGCCTAATGAAGGCCACGGTTGAATGTAGCCTGTATCGCAACAATCAACATCTGGCGACCGAAACCAAAGCCTTTCTCAGCAAGGATAATCAATCCGTAAAAAAGCAGATATTTATGTGTTTTCTAGCGGGTCTAGTTTTTGGTGGTTTGTTTGTTTTATTTATGGAATATTTTTCAGGATAAGCACATACATGTCACCACTTTCTAAAGGAGCTAGCGGAGTCAAATATGGAAATTAACCCCATCACGGTCAAAACATTACGGCAAGAAAAAGGCTGGACCCAACAGCACTTAGCCGATGCTTGTGCCATTAGCTTACGTACCGTGCAACGAGTGGAAAAGGAAGGCAGCGCCTCTAACGATACCCTCTTGGGGTTATGCGCTGTGTTTGAAATAGAGCAAAAGAAACTTTTAGTGATCCCAAAACCCACCCACGATCAGATGCAAAAAGTCTCTTTTTACGGCCAATGGTTATTACTGGCTTTAGCAACCTTAATTGGTGGCTGTATTGGCGCTTCTATTATGTATCTTGTGTTGGGCTAATTTTCGTTAGTCAATGCGCGTCTTATCCAAACACCTTGCGGCTATTCAAAAGTATGCACTGCAACGCGACCATCATACCCTGCTGCCACTATAGTGTTGCCCTCTATCGCTAAGGTAAAAAATCCCTGAGACTCACCATTGACCAGCAAGGGTTGCCAGCTATAGCCATGATCATGGGAAATATCCGTCGATAGCTTGCCGGTCGCAATACAGGTTTCTTGGTAACAGGCCATCGCGGTTCGCAAACCGGGTGTTGTGCCCGGCGCTTTATGCCACACATAACCTTTTCTATAGACCATATTGGCATCATGCTTATCGCGCTGCTGATAGTCTCCGCCCAGCACAAATAGATCGCCTAACGCATTAAACGCTAAACCATAACCACCTGCAGTCTGAGTATCATCATAAAGCGCAATTGGACGCCGACGCCAATGGTCACCTGAATCTGCGCTGCTGTAGGCTGAGCTGCTATAGCCGCCAGAGGTAAACCACGCCCTACCACGCTTACCTACAATTAAGGTATTACCACTAGCCGCAAAAGCGACCTCTTTATCGAGCATTTCGGGCATCTCACCTTGCGCGATGCGTTGCCAAGTTTTACCGCCATCAGCGGTGCGTAATATGACGTAGCAACCATCTACCGGATCGCCTAGCAATAAGCCGTTGTTGCGATCCCAAAAAGCGATAGAGTTAAAAAAACCGAGTTCATCTGGATTATCAAAGAGCAGTTGCCAACTTAAGCCCTGGTTCTGGGTGATATACAGTTTTGATAAGCCGCCTTCTCCAGCCCCCATCACTATCGCAGTATTAGCATCAAATACCTCTATATCGCGAAAGTCTGTTAACGCTTGCTCCTTTACTGATCTATCTTGCCAACTTTTACCTGAGTCCTTGGAGATATAGACTCGATTATCAGTTCCAGTTACCCAAGCGACGCCCTGCAAAACTGCGCTACCTCGAAAAGAAACACCGGGGGCCAGGTTTTGAATATTCCATTCCATCGCCGAAGTAGCAAAACTGCACAAGCTAATTAACAGCATGAATAACTTCATCTATTTCCCTTTATTAAGCACACTTCTAATAACCACTATTGACCAATCACTATCGATAGGCAAGTCGAAACCTCCTACGACTTTTACAATACAAAGCACACATAACGGCTTCAAGCTAAATTAGTACAACCTAAACAAAGTAATATTAAACAACAACTTAATAACAAATAGTTCTGGACACTGCCTAATATATAGCCTAAATTAGAACTGTGACCAAGATCACTATTTCATAAAAAAGGAACCTACTATGAGAAAAACAATTACTCATGCAGTACTGTTAGGTGCTGGATTATTATTCTCAACCGCTAGTGTTGCGGCAATGAGTCCAATTGCAGCTTGTAATGACTGTTCAAAGCAAGAAACTGAGCAAACTGCAAAAAACCTTCAAGATAGCAGCGTATATGTAGTAGATTTTGTGAATCTTACAGCGCAGAAATTTGTTACCGATAAGCAGGGTGCAACCCTACTTAGTAAGCTTTCAATTGGTGAGCTTAATCGAATCAACCAGAAGTATGATTACCGAAAAGTTAACTTAAGAGCCGTTCAGCCTTAAGAGATTAGATTTCGCTACAGGCTACCAGCCTGTAGCGCTAATTTTTATATTCTTTTAATCCCAGCAATTAAGTTTTCAATATCAGCCATATCATTATAGATATGCGGTGATACCCGAATACCTTCACTACGCAAATCCACATTCACGTTTGCCTGCTGCAAAGCCTCCAATACCTTTTGCTGTTTAGTACCGAAATCCAAAATCATAGTACCGCTGCGCCTTGACTCTTGCATAGGCGAAACAAACACCTCAGCTAACTGCTCAGTTGCAATGTCGATTAGAGCCTGGTTATGCCCACGCAGTTTATCGGAGCCGATATCGGCAAAGTAACCTATGCTCTGTGCCGCGATGGCATAGGGTGCAATCGACGGTGTACCGCCCCAAAATTTAAGCGCCGTAGGATGATAACGAAAATCATGAATATCAAACTCGAAGGGATTTTCGTGACTAAACCAGCCCACATCTTTTGGCTGACAGCGCTCAATATGCTTAGTGTTCACCCACAAGTAGGCGGCCCCTGGACCACCGCAAAGCCATTTAACGCTCGACCCTATCATAAAGTCTGGCTGTAGATGACCTAAGTCCAGCGGCACTATGCCAGCCGATTGCGCCACATCGATAAGGGTTAGCGCAGCTTTAGACTTTGCAGCCTCAACAATCTCATTAAGTGGTGCCAGCTGACCTGTATTGGAATACACATGACTAATAAACACCAAATCGACATCAGACCTGATATAGGACTGCCAAACAGCTGCGTCGGTAATATCGAGTGTTTTAGGAATAAAGCGCAATTCGCAGCCTTGTGGCAACGCTTTTTTCAGCGCAAAACCCATGCTGGGAAAATCGAGCTCACTCATGAGTACCACTGGATTTTTAGCGCCAAACTTATCGTTAAGCTCATCGAGAGACATAACCAGCTTTGTTAGTGCGCTGGAGAGGTTAACCTGAGGACAGAACTCTTCGATTCGGCCATTAAATAATTTAGCCAGATTGAAACAGAAGAGATCGATAACTTTTAGCCACTGCTGCCACGGCTCCACATTCGAGTCTTGCCATGGAGCAAAAAATTGCTTAGAAAAAACCTGTTCAGCACTCTTGAGTGGTCTGCCAACTGAGTGACTAAGCAGATAACTACCACTTGCTAGGCTAAAGTCTGCCTTGAAATCTTGCATACTATTGCGCCTCCAGACTCGCGGTCAAAGATTGAATATCTTCATAGCGAGTACGAATATCACTGCGGTTAGCTGCGGATCGTCTATCACGCAACTTCTCTAACGAATTAAGCAATACATCCAATGGCGGGCCACTTGCTGTCACCTTGGACATATGCTGTTGCTCCATCGCCTTAGCGGGCTGAGCAATATACTTAGCCACCAGCTCATTATGATGCTGAATAGCGGTCTCCCCATGTAGGGCACACACCTCTAAAAATAGCTTCACATTTTGCTGGTACCAAGGCTCAGCACTGAAGTGGCTCAAGTTAAGTAACTCATCCATAAAGCTAGTGCGGCGCATGCAGTCACGTAATATGGCCTGATCTTCAGGCATCATATAAAGGAACTTATCTACCAGCATTTGCGAGTAACCGGGCTCATTTGCCGCGCATAAGCCCAGCAACATATCGATGACGTTAATACCAGCGAAATCACCAGCATTGGCACCGCGATAGATCTGACTTCCTACCCGATGAGGCTTGTAATAAGGGCGCACGCAATAGAAAAAATCATCGGCATCGAGCCGCTGAAACAGTACGCGATTCGACTCAAACACATCGCTCAATGCCTGCTTAGCAACCAGCAGCAAATCATAAGCAATAGGATGGTCGATACCTAAGGGCTGGATCTTTAATAATGCATCAGCAGCGCGTTTATAGGCCAAGATGCCTTTGGTGTTGTAGTCGACAAATAACTGTTCGGCATCTAAATCGGTAAAGCGTTTATACAAGCCTTGATGCGCACGGTTATGGGTGGTGAGATGAGCAGTAGAAAATCTTGGGGTCACGCCAATAGACGCCCCGATATGCATAGCAAGTGCCGAGGCTTCGGTAAGCGGCGAGACTCTCTCCCGAGACGGCTCGGTGATCTCATGTCTACGGCAAGCCGCCATATACAGGCCTACATTACCAAGCAAATCAAAGGCATGATCAAAACCTTCATCTGTGTTTCCCTCTGCAAGCAAACAGGCAATAAGATCACGCCCTTCAGACTCCAGCTGTACTTTTAACTGCTCGCCAACACCTTCGACATTAGCGCGGTCAACTTGCTGGGCGTAAAGGGATTCTAATTTGCTATTTAGCTCAACAAAGCGAGTACGGATCCAATGATCGAATGCCTGTGTATTCCCCGTCATCTGTAGGTCCTTATTGTTAGTATGCAGATTATTTAATCATTAGCCTAGCAGCATACGTTCGGTGTAAATCATTAAAGTCACTCCGATAACTTTCAATTTGGATCGAAAACCACTATAAAAAGCCTAGTTGATGATAATTTCCACCATAAGAAGAAAAGGTTGTTTCTATGGATAATAAAGATCGCAATATACTCGCCATATTGCAGCGCCATGGCCGAATCGCAATTAGTGAGCTCGCAGCTAGGCTCAATATGTCTGACACTCCCTGCCTGCGCCGAGTGAGAAAGCTTGAGCAGACTGGTGTGATAAGCGGCTATGGAGCGCAAATAGATCCTAAAGAAGTCGGGTTAAACGTGGTGGTTTACGCCTTTGTGCGTTTGAAAGAGAACTCAGATCAATACGCCATACTCTTTGAAGAAAGCATGGAAAACTTAGATCAGGTCATGGAGTGCTCAGTGGTGACGGGTGCCCATGATTACTTATTGAAAATTGTCGCCAGCGACCTACTTAGCTATGAAAGCTTCGTTAAAAAGTCACTTGGCAGCTTAAACTGTATCGCAGGAATAGAGTCTACTGTGGTGTTAAAGCAGAACTTTTCACGTAATATCTTGCCTCTTTAGCATCTAGATTTTACTCCCTAAGGTGAAGTAATAATTGCAGGCTCAGCCCCTAGCCATCTTAAGCCGAGCTATTTTTATTCAAATAACGACTAGACGACCGGTCTATTTGTGTTAGTCTGTGTACTATGAAAACAAGCATTAAAGCTCCTCAACAAACACGACAGCATATTATCGACTCTGGTTATAGCCTGATCTCCAGTAAAGGCTTTTCTAACGTTGGCTTGTCGCAGATCCTCAAATTTGCCGATGTACCAAAAGGGTCTTTTTACCACTATTTCAAATCTAAAGAGCAGTTCGGTGAAGAGATCATCAACAGTTACTTTAAAACCTACCTCAGCAGTATCGACAGTCTATTTTCCGCAGACAATAGTTGCGGTTTAGATAGACTAATGAGCTATTGGTTACGCTGGCAAAGTACCCAGAGTGATGCCTGCATTGACCAGAAATGCTTAGTGGTTAAACTCAGCGCAGAAGTCGCCGACCTATCAGAATCAATGCGACTCGCTCTAGACAAGGGATCGTCGGCAGTTATTGCTCGCCTTGCGGCATGTATTGAAGTGGGAATTGACGATGGTTCTATTCCGGCAATCAATGCCAACTATACCGCAGAAACCTTATACCAGATGTGGCTCGGTGCCAGCTTAAGAAATAAATTAACCCGTGATCCAAAAGTCATCGAACGCGTATTGCTGATGACTGAAGCCCTGCTGAGCCAGCCTGTACCGATACTGAAACAGACGCGACTTAAATAGCCTGCAAGTTTATCTCCCCCACCTATGCTTATGTATGCTTATGTATGCTTATGGTGGGTATTTTTTAACAGTTTACTAGACGACTGGTCTATTAAACTTATGCCTTAGCATTACTCGACCCAATTGGTCGACAAAGGAAAGATTATGTACAGCTTCGATTACTACAACCCTACTCACATTAGCTTTGGTGAGGGCAAAATTGCCGAGCTAGATAACTTAGTCCCACAAGATGCAAAAGTCTTAGTGCTATTTGGCGGCCAAAGCGCTAGAAGCACTGGCACACTCGACGAAGTTAAAGCCGCACTTAAACAGCGTGACGTTGTTGAATTTGGTGGCATCGAGGCGAATCCAACCTACGAAACATTGATGCAAGCGGTCGAAGTGGTAAAACAGCAAAATATCGACTTCTTATTGGCCGTTGGTGGTGGCTCAGTTATCGATGGCACTAAGTTTGTAGCTGCCGCGGCACTATTTGAAGGCGAGCCATGGGACATTCTCTTAAGCTGGGGCGCTAAGGTCACTCAAGCGATGCCATTCGGTACAGTACTGACCTTGCCTGCCACGGGTTCTGAGATGAATAGCGCCAGCGTTGTTACCCGTAAAGCGTTGCAGGCTAAACTCTCATTTATGAGCAATCACGTCTTCCCAAAATTTTCAGTATTAGACCCAAGCAAAACCTTCACATTACCAGAACGCCAAGTCGCTAACGGCGTTGTCGATGCTTTTATTCACATCACTGAGCAATACCTTAACTACCCTGTTAATGCACCAGTTCAAGACAGATTCGCCGAAGGCTTGCTTCAAACCCTAATCGAATTAGGACCAAAAGCATTAAGCGAGCCAAAAGATTTCGACGTGCGCGCTAACCTTATGTGGGTGGCAACCATGGCTCTGAGCGGCGTAATAGGTAAAGGGGTACCACACGACTGGGCCACACACATGATTGGCCATGAAATTACCGCGCTTTACGGTGTTGACCATGCCCGTACTATCGCGATGATTTTACCGGGTATGCTCGATGTTCGCCGAGAAGCTAAGCAAGAGAAGTTACTGCAATATGCCGATCGCGTTTGGGGAATAAATCAAGGCAGCAATGATGAAATCATTGATGCAGCGATCAGCAAGACTCGAGAGTTTTTTGAAGCTATGGGCATTAATACTCGCCTTTCAGACTACGATTTAGACAGTAGCAGTATCGATGAGATCATTAGCAAGCTTGAAGCCCACGGGATGACGGCTTTAGGTGAAAAACAAGATGTTGATCTGGCTATGAGCCGCAAGATTTTAGAACGCAACTTATAACTCTTAATCATTAAACAGAGACCTCAGCTAACTGGCAGGCATCACGTAATAAGGATGCCGCTATTGGCAAACCAACAGATAAAAAGGACGACAAAATGAAGATATTGATGGTACTGACCTCACATGACAAACTTGGCGACACAGGCTTAAAAACAGGCTTCTGGCTCGAAGAATTTGCCAGTCCTTTTTATCGCTTTAAAGACAGTGGCTGTACTGTCACCTTAGCTTCACCTGCTGGCGGACAACCACCAATAGACCCTAGTAGCGAGCAGCCGGACTTTCAAACGGCAGCGACCGATAGATTCAATCAAGATGAACAGGCCAAGCAGCAACTGGCAACCACTAAAGTGTTAGCTGAGATAAACCAAGCTGATTACGACGCGGTTTTCTATCCCGGTGGCCATGGGCCATTATGGGATCTCACTAACGATGATCACTCTATCGCATTAATAGAAAGCTTTTACCAAGCTAACAAGCCTGTTGGTCTTGTGTGTCATGCACCGGGGGTACTTAAGCATGTCAAAGCGGCAGACGGCAAGCCTTTAGTCGCTGGCAAGCAAGTTACCGGCTTTACCAATAGTGAAGAAGCAGCGGTACAGCTAACCGATATCGTGCCATTTTTAGTTGAAGATATGCTGCAACAAAATGGCGGGCTATACCGTAAAGGTGATGATTGGGGCAGTTTCCTTGCCGTTGATGGCAACCTTATCACAGGCCAAAATCCTGCATCGTCAGAAGTCGTGGCAGACGAAATCATCAAACAGCTCAAGTAGCTAGGCTATCAGACATAGTTTCTGACGCGCTCAACATGAGCTCGTCAGTTTTATTCAGCTAAATGTTAAAGGACCGCCAATGATCACTCTGCATCACCTCAATAAATCACGCTCAAAACGCATTATCTGGCTACTTGAAGAGTTAGAATTAGACTATCAAATTAAAGCCTATCAGCGTGATAGCCAAACCTTTTTAGCGCCAGCAGAACTTAAAGCTATCCACCCGCTAGGTAAGTCACCAGTGATTGAATATGAACAACAAATCATTGCAGAATCGGGTGCCATTACTGAATACCTCATCGATACCCACGCCGCGGGCATTTTAGCCCCAACCAAAGTCACTCCAGAGTATGTAGAATATCTGCAATGGATCCACTTTGCCGAAAGTTCGGCGATATTACCTTTACTACTAAGAATGTTTGTCGCTAAAGATGGCTGCCTAACCAACTTCTTAGAAGATTACGCCGCAGCAGAAACTGAAAAAGTCCTTAGTTATGTCAATCAGTCTCTTGAGGGGAAGCGCTATCTAGTCGCTGACAAACTTACTGGCGCCGATATTATGATGTCATTTATTGTTGAGCTACTCGTTGCCAGCGGAGAAGTAGATAAGTACCCGCATATTGCGAATTACGCTAAGCAATTGAGCCTGCACCCAAACAGCTTTAAAGCTGGCGAAATAGAGCAAGAGCACGACAAAGGTTAGTCAATCGAATATCGCGCTTTTTGCAGAATTAGATTGCTATTAATATAAAAAAAGCAGCCTGTTGGCTGCTTTTTTACCTATCAATATTGGCATCACTTGCTCAACTGGCACCGATAGCTGTCATCAAAGAACTGCACACTCGCCTCGCCTTGATGCTCCCAAAACTCAAAGTTACGCCCCTGATATTTAGCACCGCTGCCACTGCGAACATTAGTTGCCAGCAATTGCTGCACGCCCGCTTTCTCACTCGAAAAGGTAAATACCGCGGTAACAGGATTAACTTGAGTATAAAAAACAGCGGTTATTTGAGGATGCTTGCCGCAGTCAAAGACCACTGCAGGAGGTACTTCTAATAAGCCTCCTTTAATTTTCAACTCAATAAGACGACTTTGGTAATTAGCTAGGGTACATTGACGTACATCCTGCGACTTCCAACAATCATTACGCCCCTTAATCCAACCTCTTTGGGTCGCCTTAGGCTGCTCTGAAGCCGGTATATTGACTATGGCTTGTTGATAAACCTGAGCCATCTCTCTATCTAGCTGGGCTAACTCGGCGTCATGACAAATCAGTGTTTCAACCTGCCCTTGCGCCTTTGCGCAATCAAAACTCGGCGTTATAGCAGTATGAGTCTCAGATTTAGCGGTCTCAGCTTTAGTTGCCGCAACTTTAGCAGGTTCAGATTTTTGAACCGCCCCCGTGCTACAAGCTGTTAGTACAGCTAGGCTGCTTGCAAAAAGGTATTTCAGCATTAACTTCCCTCTCTTTTAACTCTTTATTTAATCAGTTTTTACTAGCTTTTATCACTATTTATAGCTTCTATGGTTAACGACTTAACCGCAGCCTGTGAGGTCTAACTCGACGCTAGGAAGCACTCCCATCTCGGTCACATTGCTATCATTTGGGGTAAAGTAGTATAGATAGCAGCGGTCAGTGTTAAGATTATTGCCGCGTGGGAAAATAACAAAGCCACGACCAACGATCGCAGCGGTATAACCCCGTTGAACAAACCAGCCTAGACCACGGTTACGTGCACACCAAGCAGTGTCAGAGTTAGACTCAGTACATTGATTTGATGTCACATAAGTCACAGAGTCAAAATCGACTAAGTGATTAAAAGTATTGTTCCAACGACCATCGGGATAGTGAGCTCTCACCCGAATATTCTGGCCATCTTCCAAGGTAAAGCGGCTCTGAGCATTATTGAGATTTTCTGGTCTGAGTGCAATTTGCGCCGCCACAAGATCCCGGGCCGACTTTAAACTGCCCTGCATACCTTTTAATACTGAGATGTCGGCATCGGTTCTAAAATCAATAAATTTAGGCAACGCAATCACCGCCAAAATCCCCAGCACAATAATCACTACCACGAGTTCGATTAGAGTAAAGCCCTCTCTCCCCTTAAATGATCTCATGCTTCCCCTTTTAATGACTTTTTAAACTCTAATATTTCGAAAAATTTGGTTAAATTAAACCTAAGACTAAAGATAGCAAATTTTGACCTCGCGTACTTTAGTCTTATTTCATCAATAATAAAGTCGATGCTTTTCTAGAAAAAAACAGCTACTCTTCAATAGATTACAACCCCGTAACAAAGGACGTCACGATGCGTGCAGGCTTAGTTTTACTACTGTTATTGGCCACAACTCTGGCCCATGCAACTGTTTATAAATGGGTCGATGAAAATGGCAAAGTACATTTCTCTGACAAGCCGGTAAAAAATGCCGAGGTAGTCGAGTTAAATGAAAACACCCAGAACAATATCAAATTACCCGATCCTGTCGTCCTACCTGATTTAAACACTGCAGATGATACCGATAAAGCGAGTTACAAACTCAATATCGCCTCACCCAGTGAAGAAGAAACTATTCGCAATAACGAAGGCGAGATAACCCTTATCGCCAAGAGTCATCCACAGCTATCACCGGCCCACGAATTCGTGCTATTTATGGACGGCCAGCAGTTAGGAAGTGCCCAGAAAAGCGGCCTATTTAAGCTCAGCGACATCGATCGCGGCGAGCATAGCTTTGTCGTTAAGGTATTAAGCAAAAACGGCAAACAACTTGCAACAACTCCTCCAAGAAAGGTATTTCTTCATCGGACACATTTGAATCAACCTAAGTATAAAAGGCCACAACCTAGAACTAACTAGTAAAAACCTTTGAATAGAAAAACTTAGGCTTATATTGATTTAGTCTACATTCCGATGAAGTCTGGTTGCAGGCTGCACCACTTTGGTGCACCATAGCGGTGCAATCAACTGAAATGCCCAAACTGGTGCATGTGCATAATTCGGAGTAGCTGATGGATACAAGTTTATTGCTCAATCATTTAGTAACGGCTGTGCTCGTTATCAATGAAGAGCTTGAGTTACTCTACGTCAATACAGCTACCGAGCAACTGCTCGGCGTCGGCAGCAACCGACTCAAAGAGCTGGCCTTACCCGAGCACTACCAGTTACTCGGCGTCGACCCTCAAGTCTTAAAACTCGCAATTTGCGACGGCCAAGGCTTGAGTATCAATACCGTGCCGCTAGTGACCATAGATGGTCAGCAACATACCGTCGATGTCACCCTGACACCTCTTGAGCAAGAAAATAATCTCGCCCTGATTGAACTGCGCCAAGTCGATCAACAGCGACGTATTCACCAGCAGTTAACTCAAGATGCTCAACAGCAAGCAGCACAATACTTAGTGCGCAATCTGGCCCACGAGATTAAAAACCCATTAGGTGGATTACGCGGAGCTGCCCAGTTGCTCGCACGTGAGTTAAAAGAGCCTGAGCTCAACGAGTTTACCGATCTTATTATTGAGCAAGCCGATAGACTGCGTAACCTAGTCGACCGCTTACTCGGCCCCCAGAAGCCGACCCAGCATAGCTTGTATAATATTCACGAAGTGATCCAAAAGGTGGTCAAGTTAATGAATGTGACCCTGCCGAGCAATATTGAGTTGACCCAAGATTACGACCCGTCGATCCCAGATATTGAGATGGATCCGGATCAGCTACAGCAGACCATTCTTAATATCGTACAAAATGCAGTACAAGCCTTAGAGCCAAGCGGTGGCCATATTCGCCTTAAAACCCGCACTCAGCATCAGGTCACCATAGGAACCAAGCGCCATAAATTGGTACTGATGCTCTCGGTTATTGACGATGGCCCAGGTATTCAACCTGAGCTTATGGACACCCTGTTTTACCCTATGGTCACAGGTCGAGAACAAGGTTCTGGATTAGGCTTATCCATCGCCCATAACTTTGCCCGTTTACACGGTGGTCGCATCGATTGTGACTCGACCCTTGGTCACACTGAATTTACCATTATTTTACCCATCAATAGCTAACAAGAGGCATACACTCGATGACAGAACAAGTTTGGATCCTCGACGACGATAGCTCGATACGTTGGGTACTAGAAAAAGCACTGCAGAGCGCCAAATTTAGCTGCGCCAGTTTTGCCGCAGCCGAGTCGCTATGGCAAGCCTTAGAGATGGCACAACCTCAGGTGATAGTGTCTGATATTCGTATGCCTGGCACCGATGGGTTGACGCTGCTAGAGCGCTTGCAAAATCATTACCCGCATATTCCGGTAATCATCATGACCGCCCACTCCGATCTCGATAGCGCTGTCAGTGCCTATCAAGCGGGCGCCTTTGAATATTTGCCTAAGCCTTTCGATATCGATGAAGCGATCTCTTTGGTCGACCGAGCACTGACTCACGCTAAAGAGCAGTCATCGACTATCACCATTGAAGAGCCGATAGTCGCCACGCCAGAAATCATCGGCGAGGCTCCCGCTATGCAGGAAGTCTTTAGGGCCATTGGACGTCTTTCTCGCTCTTCTATTAGCGTGTTAATTAACGGCCAATCTGGTACGGGTAAAGAGTTAGTTGCCAGCGCGCTGCACAAACACAGCCCACGCAAAGGCAAACCCTTTATCGCCATCAATATGGCTGCGATCCCTAAGGACTTGATTGAATCTGAACTCTTCGGTCATGAAAAGGGGGCTTTTACTGGAGCCGGTAGCGTGCGCCAAGGCCGCTTCGAGCAGTCCAATGGCGGCACACTCTTTCTAGATGAAATTGGTGATATGCCTTTAGATGTTCAGACCCGATTATTACGAGTATTGGCCGATGGCCAGTTCTATCGCGTAGGCGGTCACTCTCCTGTTCAGGTTGATGTGCGCATCATAGCCGCAACCCACCAAGATCTTGAACTGCTAGTCCAGCAAGGAGATTTTCGTGAAGACTTATTCCATCGCTTAAACGTCATTCGTGTGCATCTGCCGCCGCTATCTCAGCGTCGAGAAGACATTCCACAACTGGCACGTCACTTCTTGGTGATAGCCGCCAAAGAAATTGGCGTTGAGCCTAAAGTATTGACCAAGGAAACCGCCACTAAACTGTCGCAGCTACCTTGGCCAGGTAACGTTCGTCAGCTTGAAAACACCTGTCGCTGGTTAACGGTAATGGCCTCAGGCCAAGAGATTTTGCCACTCGACCTGCCACCGGAGCTACTGCAAGAGCCTAAACTGAGTCATGCTAAAAGCAGTGACTGCGATGACTGGCAAGGCGCATTAAAGCAGTTTATCGATCAACGCCTCAGTGATGGTGATAGCGACCTGCTGACCGAAGTGCAACCCGCCTTCGAGCGTATCTTGCTAGAAACCGCTCTTAAACACACTAATGGCCATAAGCAAGAAGCGGCTAAACGACTAGGTTGGGGGCGCAATACCTTGACCCGCAAACTAAAAGAACTCGAAATAGATTAGCAGTTTCAGCAATAACGGCTAAAACAAAAAGGATATCCAGTGGATATCCTTTTTAATTTTTCAGCTCACCACTACACAGGATCTTGGTGAATAATCACCTCGGAGTCGACAAACTCCCCCCGTACCCTCTCAGAGGTCTCAACGGCAATCTTATGAGCTTGATGTAAGCTCAAGTTGCCGTCTAGTTCTAGATGAAACTGAATAAACATGGTCTTACCCGACTCACGAGTACGCAAATCGTGGATCCCTCTCACCTGAGGATCTCGCTTAGCAATTTCAGCTATTTTCTCTCGGGTCTCATCATCAAGCTCTCTATCGAGTAGCGACTGCACCGAGCGGTAGGCTAGACCAATGGCTTGCTGACCAATAAATAGCGCGATAAGCACAGCAAATAGACCATCGGCCCACCACCAGCCATATTGAGACAAAATTAGCGCCAGTAATACCGCGGCATTCAAAAATAGATCTGACTTGTAATGCAGCGAGTCGGCCTCAACCACAGTACTCGATGTCGCCGCTAAGGCTCTTTTTTGTAGCATCACTAGCGCAAAGGTCAGCACTATCGCGATAATCGAGACAACCACACCCAAAGTGGCGTGTTTCACCTCGACCGGATTTATCAGGCGCTCACCACCGTGGAAAAATAGCAAAAATGCCGAGCCGAGAATAAATGCCGATTGCGCCAAGGAGGCTAAAGGCTCGGCTTTACCGTGACCATATCTATGCTCCTGATCGGCAGGCACTATGGCATAACGAATAGCAATAAAGTTGACGATTGAAGCTAATGCATCGGCAAAAGAGTCGGTCAAAGAGGCCAACATACTGGCAGAGCCAGAATACATCCATGCCGCAAGTTTGATGATAATAAGGGTTAAGGCTGTCGCAACCGCTGCACGGCTGGCCAGCTTAACCCAGAAATCGTATTGGGAAGTGTCATTCATAAAATCTGTTTACTGATAAAGTAAGGGAAACACAGACCTTAAGTTTATAACAACTTGAGGGAAAATCGGGTGATTTCCCTCAAGTTAATATCAATCACCGCAATAGACAAAAACGGTTGCGGCGACGGATATTGAGCAAGCCACACTAATTATCTTTTGTGATGCTTAGTAAAACGTTGCTTGAATTTCTCTTGCTGCTCAGGAGTCAGCAACTGATATGCCTGGTTTTGTAGCTTAATAATACTGACAGCCTTCTGCTGACGAGCATCTTGCTTAGCGGCTAATGCCTGCTTAACCTCAGCTTCGCTGAAGTTAGTCGTGGTAATAAAGTCTAGCATCTGCTGCTTTTGTGCTGCGCGCGCTTCTTTAGAAGGACGATCCTGTTTCATCTCGTCACGATGAGCACTAAATAGCGCTTTCATCTCAGTCTTCTGCTCATCAGTTAGGTCTAAACCGCGGAACATCTTGCGCAAGTCATTATGGCCAGCACGTTCACCTTTCATCTGGTGATAACCTTGTTTACCATCATGTGAACCGTGGTTATTTTCACCGGCACTTACGCCAGCGGTTAACAATGCACTGCTGGCCACTATGGCAAGCAAACCTGCTTTTAACGTATTCTTTTTCATCAAAGTAGCCTCATTTAAATTTGCTCAGCACTGCTAAGCTTGATTTGACGCTTATCAGTTTAGTCCGTCCAATGTAATGTTGGGTTTATTTAGCGTAAAGCTCTGTAAAGCAATTTAAATAAATCCGGTTTATGCCTAACTAGTGAGATCTTTACGTTGAATTACACTCCTAAACCGCAATTGACATCAAACAAGGTATACTCACCACAGTAAAGGTAGAGTAAAAGGGTAAATATGAGCCGTATATTGTTGGTAGATGATGACTTAGGTCTATCTGAGTTGCTTGCACAACTGCTAGAACTGGAAGGTTTTGAGCTAACACTTGCCCATGATGGCCAGTCGGGTCTAGATCTCGCTATTGAGCAACAATTCGACCTTATCTTACTCGACGTTATGCTACCAAAACTCAATGGCTTCGAGGTATTACGCGCACTTCGTAGTAAAAAGCAGACGCCAGTATTGATGCTCACCGCCAGAGGTGATGAAATCGATCGTGTCGTCGGCTTAGAGATTGGCGCAGACGACTATTTACCTAAGCCATTTAACGACCGAGAATTAGTGGCACGTATTCGAGCTATTATCCGTCGCACTCATATACAGCCAAGTGAAGCCCCTCAGGCGACACATCAGTATGGTGACATCAATTTAGATCCCACTCGTCAAGAAGTGCATTGCCAAGATCAGCTCATCATACTTACAGGCACAGAATTCAGCCTGCTGTTTGAACTCGTCAAAAATGCTGGCGAGCTCGCGAGTAAAGAGACCTTAAGTGAAAAGGTACTAGGTAAGAAGTTGATGCCATTCGACCGCAGCTTAGATATGCACCTTTCTAACCTGCGTAAGAAGATGCCTGAACGAGACGACGGCCGCCCTAGAGTGAAAACCATTCGTGGCAAAGGTTATATCTGGTTACCCTAAATGCAGCTAACAAAAAACCCTAATAATATTTTTGTTAAGCTACTGCTGGGTTTTTGGCTGTGTAGCTCCTTGATCATCGCGCTCATTGGGCTGCTGCCTTTATTGCAGCAAAACCATGATCAATCTGAATTGCCAGCACCTCTCGAGCGCATGCTTGAAAAAAGTGCCGAGCGTATTAGTGCAAATCCGCAGGTTCTGGGCACTGAAAAGCTCAAACATTTAAGCCGCTTTAAAGAATTTAAAGGCCGGCCGGCCCGCATCTATTTGGTCGATGAGTACGGCAAGGTACTCAATACCCATAAACAATCTCGAGCTTTAAGGCGCTTTATGCTGATGGCCGATGAAGCCGGCCATCCGATTAAGCATCAGTTTAGAGATGAGCTGATTTTTGGCCCCTATAATTTTGAGATAGCAGGTAAACCTTTCAGTCTATATGGCCGCTTACCTGAACATCATCCAAGGCCGTGGTTCTTCTTCTTTATCGACAATAAGATCCTCACATTAAGCATTGCCATTATCTTATCTGGTCTGCTATGTGGATTATTTGCCTGGCATCTTGGCAAGCCATTGCGCTCACTAAAACGCAGCGCCGACGCTCTCGCCGATGGTGATCTAAGTAGCCGGGTCGATATCGCGACAGCTCAGCGTAACGACGAAATCGGCCAGCTGGCTCAAGCCTTTAATGGCATGGCGGACTCGGTTGAAGATATGGTTAACAGTCAACAGAGACTGATCAGCGATATCTCTCATGAGCTGCGCACCCCGCTTACAAGACTCAAGCTCTCTTTGGCACTGAGCCGCAAAAAGGGGCAAGAAACACCAGAGATGGAACGAATTGAGTATGAGGCCGATCAGCTAGAACAGATGATTGCCGAACTGTTAGAGCTGTCTCGTGTAAAGCTTAATGCCAACGAGAATAAACGTAGCCTTGAACTGGCCGAAACCTTAAGCCAAGTGTTGGATGATGCCGATTTCGAAGCTCAGCAGCAACAAAAACTGCTGCATATAGACATAGATGAATCTATCGTGTTACCGCTTTACCCTAGGCCTTTAACTAGAGCGGTAGAGAACCTGCTTAGAAATGCGATTCGCTATGCCAACACTCAAGTCTCGATTCAGGCCATGGTCAGTAAAACTGGCGTGCAAATTGAGATTATCGATGATGGCCCTGGCATTAGCGACGAATCCGACTTAGAAGCGATATTCAAACCATTTTACCGACCACAATCGGCACGAGAAAGAGAGTCTGGCGGCTGGGGATTAGGCTTAGCCATTGCCAAGGCCGCAATACAGGCGCATCAAGGTAAGATAACCGCAGTCAATCAGCAGCCTAACGGATTAAAAGTTAGCATTAATTTACCGCTGCAGTAACCATAATTTCAGCACTATTTAAGCTGCGTTTGCCGTTTCTTCTTGGCTGGCAAGCCAGCTTACGTAGGCTAACTGATTAGGGATACGCTTATCAGAGTGGCCCATTAACTGCGATAACGCATAGCTGAATTGATAGTACAGACTCGCATCATCATATTGCTTACCGGCATCATCACAATTAATCAGTGCGCCGCGTAGGTAGTTAGCAACAAGCTCTGCGCGGTTAAAGCCTTCTACCACGCCGACTGATTGAATCAGCTGGTTATTCCACCGAATGTAATCACCATAAACCTGCTCGAATGCCGCGCGGTTATCATCCGTTACTAGCTCTAACAGTTCAGGGTTTGGCATTACGCGGGAAATAATAAAACGATCATATAGCAGATCGTCACGCAGACCCCAGCAATGGTGCATCAGGAATCGCGTTAAATAATCATCATATAGAGTGTCATCAATCGATGCTCTTTCGAGACGTTTCCTGTAATGTGCCGTAGCCACCGCCACCACTAAATCTGCTTCCGTAGGAAAATGGTTATAGATGGTGCCTTTAGAGATCTGGCTCGCATCGACTAAATGAGAACGGCGTAAATCAAAGCTTTTATGGCCACGCAAACAGCGCTCAGCAACCTCAGTTAAGTAACTTTCTCTACTCTGCCAATTACTCATGTCGACCTCTTCACAAATCTAACAATCAATTTAAATTCAGTTCACATTGATAAAATAGCAGCATAGAGGTTGTTGAGGTATTGAGTAATACTGATAGCATCATGAATAAACTCAATAGCCCATGCTAAAAATTGAACTATTAGAAAGCTTTATCGCGGTAGTTGAATGTGGAAACCTTTCCAAAGCAGCAGACAAGCTTTGCCGTACGCAGTCAACTATAAGCTTACAAATCAAGAAGCTAGAAGAAAGTGTCGGCCAGCCTTTGCTATTAAGAGATAACAAAGGTGTGACCTTAACAGAATCTGGTAAGACGCTGCTGAACTACGCCTATAAGATGTTACAGCTCAGTTCACAGGCAATTGACGAGCTGAAAGATTGTCAAAACCGTGAAGTCATACGACTTGGGGTACCCACTGATTATATCAATCGTTATCTAGGCAGCTTCTTATTAGAATTTATTCGTGAATTTACCTGTATCGAATTAGTCATAGACACCGACGTGAGTGGTAACCTGTATAAACGGCTACATAACGGTGAGTTCGATGTGATTGTGGCCACTCATTGGCAACCGCCCGCAGCTGGACATGGCGAGCTGTTATTTGAACGCCGTTTTCACTGGGTAGCCGCTAAAGGCGGTAGCGCCCATAAACGTGAAACCGTGCCTATGGCGCTGTACCCTGAAAACTGCCCTATTCGCGCTCAGGTATTTGCCAACCATCAAATCTCGATGCGCCCAATGAGTGTACTACTGTCAACTCCGTCACCAACAGCTATGTGCATGGCAGTTGAAAATGACTTAGTGATTGCGCCAATTGCAGAATTTCGTATTAGCGATAAGATGCAGATAATCGATCCTATCGAGCACAACATTCCGCCGTTGCCAACATTCAATGAGTCCTTATATCTCAACCCAAACACACAAACAGAGGCAACTTATCAGCTGATCAATTTGATCAAAGCCAATGTTCATGAGCTAGGCGAAGTACCTCTAGATGGCATGCTGAGCTAAAGCTCAAACCACATTCAGAGCACAGCATAAAAGCCAACGCATCGCGTTGGCTTTTCGGTTTTTAATGACTGCGCTTTACCATTTAACCTTAGTTAAATCACACTGAATAACCTCGCCACGCTTAGCGGGTGTGCCTGGATTTGCAGCTGATTCACATAGCAAAGTGGTGCCGTAATCATTGCGTTTGTCGTTAGCATTGCTACGCGCCCAAACTGACACAATTGCACGCTCTTCTGGTTTAGCTTCACAGCTTCCATCTACGTCAAATGCATGGATAGTGTTTTGGTGGAAATAGATCAACGAGTCTTGTTCAGCGCTGCCAGATAACCACATGGTTTGCGAATTATGCTGACCTTCATCAAACTGCACACGGCGCATGGTGTCGTCTTCTTTTACCGTTTTAACTAACGGTGAATCTTCACGCACTGCAATAGTTTTGAACTGATTGGTACAAGCCGGCACACGCATGTTGTAGTACATTTCTGACACGGCATGATTATGGAACGGATATAGCGTATCGACAGATTGCACTGTCATGCCCACTTCAGCCCCAACCTTTTCACCATTGATTTCATCAATACGCAATAAGCCCCAGTGACCAAAGATTTCAGCGTAGGCGTAACCACCGCGAATATTGTCAAAGTTCTTATCGTTGCGCTTACTCTCTTCAGCGTACATAGGGAACCAGCCAGCAGCGGCCCAAAGGTTGGGCAGTGAGTTAGCACTAATGTCGTACGGGAATACCGCAGGCATCTTCACCTCATCACCCGTCACCATCTTGTAAAAGTTTTTAGTAAAACTTTTACCATGAGCTTTAACTTGTTTATCAGTGACTTTATTATCGAAGAATTCTTCAAAAGTCGTGCGCTTAAAATGCTGGGCTACCGGTGAGTTTTTAGCAAGCTCTCCACCTGGGCTATAGATCCAATTAACCTCTTCGCGTGCACCAAAACACTTTTTAGCTTGGTCAGCATTATTTAAAACTTGATAGATGTTTTTAACCATCAACTTCATGTCGCGCCTGTCCATCACGCACATGTGCTGCCCACCTTCCGTGGAATCTACCATTGCGGTGTCAGAGTTTAGGCAACCACTGTTTTGGTCATTAGTGAGTGCTTCAGCGTAAGCACGTAAATAAGTCAGTGTTTCATCCCATAGAATATCAATATACTTTTGATCTTTAGCGCTATAAGTTGGCGACTCACCTAAACATTGAAATTGCGCATGATTAACATCATTGGCATCTAAAAAATCTGGCACTTCTCCAGCAACTAACCCGTTAGATAAAAGCAAACTACTCAGTAGAATTTTGTACTTCATTATCATCACCCTTTATATAATTTATAAAACTTATTAATTAAAATCATATAGATGGAATCAGTTCCAAAAACATACCTATTCGAGACTTCTAAGCTTATAAGACTACTTAAGTCACAATTGGAAAAAGAAATAATCATGAAGAAATAAATAAAAAAGACCACTAATGTGGTCTTTTTAAATTGCAGGAATTTTCAAAGTAATAGGTAAGAGATGAAGTTACTAATTACCTTTTAATAAACGATTAATTTACTCTTTATGCTTGTCGTACTTAAAGGTATGACAGTTGCTACATAGTGGCTGCTTAGTACCATGCTCACTATGACACTCTTGGCAAGGAAGCTCTTTACCATAGTGCAAGTTATTGTGTGGGTTTTGCCACTTATCTTCTTCACTGCGCGCCGTTTGCTCAGCTAAGTCATCAACATCATGACACTGCAAACACGCCTGATCTGAAGGGAACTGCTTAATGCCATTGTCATGACATGCTTTACAATCTTTACCGATCACTTCTTTATGGTGGTCACGTATTTCAACAGCCTGTGCAGACAGTGTTAGTAGGCAACCAAATGTTAGCGCTAATACCGCTTTTAATTTACTCATCACTTATTCCTCTTAATTATCTGGCAGATTTAGGCTTTCATCATGCTGCGTGCAGCAGTCATACCCATCACCATGCATTCAGGAATAGAGCAACTACCCAAACGGCTCACACCATGAATACCACCACACACTTCACCAGCTGCGTATAGACCAGGAATAGCTTGACCAGTAAAGCTGTCTTTTACTTCAGCGTTAGTGTTGATCTGCACACCGCCTTGGCAGTAGTGCACTTTTGGCCATAAGCGAACGACAGTGAAAGGCGCTTTAATATATTTGCCCTTAGCTTCTGTCATATTCTTGCCAAACTGTGGATCATTTTGAGTCTTAACGTAGTCGTTGTACTCAGTAATTTGCTGTTTAAGCGGCGCTAATGGCACTTCAAAGTGCTTAGCTAGCTCTTCAATTGAATCAAACTTCCAACCTACGTTGTACTTAAGTACTTTCTTAGTATTTGGATGCTTCTTCGAATCTTCATAGCTAGTGATTAGAATCGGCGGCAGTGCATTACCTTTAGCATCACGACAGTTCAACTCGGCATCGGCACGGGTCTTACGGTCAGCAATTTCGTTCATAAAGCGCTTACCGGTTAGACGGTCAATCGCAACTGAATGTGGGAAGTTGTAGATAGAGTAGTTAGAAACATAACCAAATCCACCTTCATCAGGTGATGCCCATGGGCCAGACTGGATATGCGCTAAGTGAACAGGTACTGCGCCTAGGCGGAACATTTCGTACATACCTTCACCAGTAGCGCCAGGTGCGTTAGTACAACCTACTTCAGCAGTTAATGTTGGGTCTTGCGCCATACGTAAATCAACGTTTTGTGCAAAACCACCTGTAGCCATAATCACGCCGCGAGTGGCACGAATATTAGTGACTTTACCAGGCTGGTCTTCACCAAAGTGATAGTTGTCGCGCATTTTCACGCCAAGTACTTCACCTTTGTCACCCACTAAGAAACCTTCGAACTTAGCGCGGTTATGAGTATGGACACCAATCTTACGGCACTCATGTAATAGTGGCTGAGTAATACCAGCGCCACAGCTCACTGTAGTTTGGTAAGTACGTGCCACAGAATGGCCGCCTAACTGCTGTAGGTATGGGTGATATTCAGAACCCGCATCTAGAGTCATCTGCAAGGCTTCTACAGCGTGCTCAGCAACGTGGCGAAGTAGCGCTTCATCGGCAATACCGCGGCCTGATGCTAGCTGGTCAGCAACCATTGTCTCTACAGAATCTTTCACACCTTCTTGCTTTTGCATTGGTGTGCCAGGGGCTGCGAACAAGCCACCATTAATGGCAGAGTTACCGCCAAAATAAGACATCTTTTCAAAGATATGTACATCTTTTGCGCCTTTACGCGTTGCTTCAATCGCAGCCGCTAAACCCGCAAAACCTGAACCAATGATTAGGACTTCAACTTCTTTGTCCCATTTTACGCCATCCGCTTTCTCAGATACGGCCAATGCTGGTGCAGCGATTGCTACGCCTGCTGCAGCTCCGAATCCTTTAATGAAATTACGGCGTCCTAGCAGATCTTTATTGCTCATCTGTCATCACCCTATTAGTTTTTATTAGACGCAAGAATGATAAGGCTGGAATGAGTTCCAAAACGGGAGTCCAATAGGTATTTACCAGAAACAATAAAACAACATATCTGAAATTTAACCTAGGTCTAAAGTTTGCTTTTTTTATTACTTTAGAGGTATTTTGGAATTTATTCCAAACCTAGACCTATAACCAAAAAACCTTTACAGGCATGAATTAGCGTGAAGTTTCGCCCACTAACACAAACAAAAAAACACCTTGGATAGTGGGCATAAGCATCTGAAACTTCTAACGCTAACAACTTGTTAAATCGAAGTGCGCTTTCGTCAAATAAATTTCAACGAACGACTTGTTCAGGCGGATAAAATTTTTAAGAAATTGACTTGGTGTGTCATCATTAAGCTAACCCTGATAAATCAGTCGTATTAACGTTCGTCATGACGTGAGAAAAGTAACGCATTATGGAATTAGAAGAGATCTATCGCCAAGATCTAAGCTTGTTAATTGCACTGCAAATTTTAGTGGAAGAGCGCAGTGTCACTCAGGCTGCTAAGCGATTGCACTTAAGCCAGTCTGCAACCAGCCGCATACTATCTCGGCTACGCGACATGCTAGATGACCCGCTATTTTCGCGAGTTGGTCAGCAGCTAGTGCCGACCTCTTTTGCCTTAGAATGCTACCACCAACTACGCCAACCTACTGGGCAATTGATTGACCTGCTAACCCCTAAAGCTTTTGTGCCAGAGGAGTGCCAGCAGCAATTTTCGATAGCCGCGACTGATTATGCGATGCAAGCGCTGATCCCGTTTATCTTGCCGCAGATTTATCAAAAAGCGCCGCAGATCCGCCTTGAAATTGTGCCTGTGCAGCAAAAAGAATTACAGGCGCAGCTCAGCGTAAAAGGTGCCGATATGGCAATTTGTCGCGCCATTGGTCAAACGGGCAATCTGCAACACACGTTTCTCGGCAAGGTGGGGGTAAGCTGTTTAGTGTCGCCAAATCACCCATTAGCCAATAGCGATATTAGCCTTGAGGATTACCTGCATTATCCTCACGCCACTATTGCAATTAGCGATGGTGTGAAAACTCTGCTTGATGAAGCCATTAGCCAATATCCACCGCGGACTGAAGTATTAAGGACGCCACATTTAGATACCGCGCTGGCACTGCAATCGGTCAACCCACTGATTATTACCGTGCCAGAAGGCATGGCCGCAATAGCTGCCGAACGTCACCAACTAAAAGTAAAACCACTGCCTTTTAAGCTACAAAGCTTAGATTACAATCTGTTTTGGCATTCTCGCTGTGAGCAAGATAAAGCACAGAAGTGGTTACGCCAAGAGATAGCCAATGCCACGCAAAGCTTACTCTCGCAAACGCCGCAGAATATGCAATAAAGAAGGACCTAGATCCTAGGACGCTACGCTGCGAGGACGGGCTAAATAAACAAGGTACTAGGCCCTAGGACGCTCCGCTACGAGGACGGGCTAAATAAACAAGGTACTAGGCCCTAGGACGCTCCGCTACGAGGACGGGCTGCGCCCTGCTAGGAAAAGCAAAGATAAAAAACAGTACCTTTGCCGCTTATTAGCTCTTTCTTAGCTTTTCCGGCTTTTCCGGCTTTCCATCTTGGCTTTCCCTAGGACCTTTCTTAGCCTTTCCTAGGACCTATCTTTTCCTAGAACCTACTTATAACTGAACCAACACGCGTCCAGTCACTTGGCCTTTAATAATGCGCTGGGCAAACTCAGGCACTTGCTCAAGTGAAATCGTCTCGCAAGCATCTTCAAAGTAGCTAGCAGGTAGTAAGTTAAGCACTGCTTCCCATGCAGCTTGACGCTTTTCAAATGGACAAGAAACTGAGTCAACACCGAGAAGATTCACGCCACGTAAAATAAATGGCATTACCGTTGTAGGTAGTGCAAAACCGCCCGCTAAACCACAAATTGCTGCCGCGCCGCCGTAGTTCATCTGTGCGAGTGCCGTTGCTAATACCTTGTTACCGACAGTATCAACTACACCCGCCCAACGTTGCTTTTCAAGCGGACGAGAGTCGGCTTCAAGCTCGCTGCGATCAATCACTTCGCTGGCGCCTAACTTAGTTAGCAGAGCGCCATTTTGTTCTATGCGACCAGAGCTTGCCACTACACGATACCCTAACTGCGCTAGCAAGGTCACCGCTACACTGCCAACACCACCACTAGCACCAGTCACTAAAATATCACCGTCTTGTGGCTTAATACCTGCATTTTGCAATGCTTGTACACATAACATGGCGGTAAGACCCGCTGTACCAATTTGCATCGCTTTAGCAGCGTCGCAATTGCTTGGCATAGGTACCAGCCAGTCGGCTTTAACCCGGGCTTTTTCAGCTAGGCCGCCCCAGTGGTTTTCACCCACACCCCAGCCGGTAAGAATGACCTTGTCGCCCGCTTGATAACGCTCATCGCTTGACTCAAGCACTGTACCCGCAAAGTCGATACCTGGAACCATAGGGAAGTTACGGATAATTTTGCCTACACCAGTAACCGCTAGGCCATCTTTGTAGTTGAGTGATGAACATGAAACATCCACCAATACCTCACCTTCAGGCAGGTCTGCTTCGGTAATTTGGCCAACATTCGCCAACGTCTTCTTTTCTTCTTGGGTCAAAATCAGTGCGTTAAACATGACAAGTTCCTATTAAATCTGATGTTGGTAAGGATAGGCGATAAATCAATATGAATGAAGTGCATATTTTGCATAGAAGCAATGCGCCAAAGTCATAAACATAATGATTAGGCATAATAAAACTCCGATGCGAAGCCTCTCCAATATTAGGGATAAAAACGCCTGCAAGCTACTCGACTTTCCTCCTATCTACTCAGTCATAAATTATCTACTAAACTGAGTTGTCAAAAAAATATACAAGGAAGAGTTAGCATGATTTATAACAAACCAGGAACCGCCGACGCGATTATTAATTTCAAACCTCAGTACCAAAATTTCATAGGCGGTGAATGGGTAAAGCCCGTTAATAACCTTTACTTTGACAACACCTCCCCCGTAGATGGCCAAGTATTCTGCCAGGTGCCGCGCTCAGGTTCTGTCGATATAGAACTGGCGCTTGATGCTGCTCACGAAGCCAAAGAGAGCTGGGGCAAAACCTCTGTCACTGAACGTGCTAACACCTTACTGCGCATTGCCGATCGCATAGAGCAGAATATAGAGTCACTGGCAGTCGCCGAGACTTGGGATAACGGCAAAGCGGTGCGCGAAACCTTAGCCGCCGACCTACCATTAGTGGTCGACCATTTCCGTTATTTTGCCGGTTGTATTCGTGCCCAAGAAGGCAGTGCAGCCGACATTGACAGTAATACGGTCAGTTATCATTTCCCTGAGCCGTTAGGTGTAGTTGGGCAGATTATTCCCTGGAACTTTCCCTTACTAATGGCTGCCTGGAAAATTGCTCCAGCACTTGCTGCAGGTAACTGCGTGGTGCTTAAACCAGCCGAACAGACGCCAGTGTCGATTCTAGTGCTGCTGGAACTTATCGAGGACTTACTGCCTAAAGGCATACTCAACGTGGTCAACGGTTTCGGCGCCGAGGCGGGCCAAGCTCTGGCCACCAGCAAGCGTATCGCTAAGCTGGCCTTTACCGGTTCAACTGAGGTGGGTCACCATATATTAAAGTGCGCCGCGGAATCGTTAATTCCATCAACCGTCGAGCTGGGCGGTAAGTCTCCTAACGTTATTTTTGCCGATGTAATGGATCATGAAGATGAATACCTCGATAAAGCCATAGAGGGCATGTTGTTGGCGTTTTTCAATCAAGGTGAAGTCTGTACCTGCCCATCACGCGCATTAATTCACGAGTCTATTTACGACAAGTTTATTGCTAAGGTGATTGAGCGCTGTAAAACTATTAAGCAAAGTAACCCACTCGATACCGACACCCAAGTGGGGGCGCAAGCCTCACAGGAGCAGTTCGATAAGATCTTAAGCTACCTGGACATAGGTAAAGACGAAGGTGCTGAGGTATTGATTGGTGGTGACATATGCAAACTTGAAGGTGAACACGGTCATGGCTTTTATATTACGCCGACAATCTTAAAGGGCACCAATGATATGCGCATCTTCCAAGAGGAGATTTTTGGCCCAGTCATTTCGGTAACGACCTTTAAAGATGAGGCTGAAGCCTTAGCGATTGCCAACGATACCGAATACGGTCTAGGTGCAGGTGTATGGACTCGCGATATGAATACCGCCCAGCGTATGGGACGCGGCATTCAAGCGGGACGCGTATGGATTAACTGTTACCACGCCTACCCTGCTCACGCCGCCTTTGGCGGTTATAAAAAATCAGGTATTGGCCGTGAAACCCACAAGATGATGTTAGATCACTACCAGAACACTAAGAACCTGTTGATCAGTTACGATGCTAATCCGTTAGGTTTCTTCTAGCTCGCTTTAGCTTTGTTCTCACCTTATGCAGGCTGGCAGTTGCCAGCCTGCCCCGCTCACCGACTCACTTTCAAATAAGTTGAGAACCTTGGCTTCGGATTTCCAAATTGGCAATCACTCTTTAGCCGTTTTTCACTATAAGAATTTAGCGTTAGCATCTTAAAATATATCCATAAAATATTAGTGGATACTGCACCATGACCGTCGCAAACAGAATCGCTCAAATAGCTCGTGACCCTAACCTTTCGCCAAAGCAAAAGTCTAACTTCTTAGCCTTAGAAGCAGAAGCGAGTCTGCCTTATGTTGAGGTGTCAGATGCCGTAGCCGAGGCCAAAGAGCAAGGTGTTATCTGTGATATGTTTGAAGGCAACGCGCCGTTCAAGCCAAGATATGTTCTGCCCGATTACGCCAAGTTTTTACAAAATGGTTCTGAGTATTTAGAGCTAAGCCCGGCGCAAGACTTAGATGAAGCCTTAAATGCATTAACTATCATCTATCACCATGTACCATCAGTCACCAATATTCCCGTTTATCTAGGTCAACTCGATGACGTGCTATTACCATTTTGCCAAGGTCTTGATGACGAGACTATTTATCGTAAATTAAAGCTATTTTGGATCATGCTAGACCGCACCTTGCCAGATGCCTTTATGCACGTAAACATCGGCCCGACAGACAATATTGTTTGCCGCACCATTTTACGTGTCGATGCCGAGCTTAAGCAGATAGCACCTAACCTGACTTTTATGTACGACCCAGAAATCACTCCTGATGAGCTTCTACAAGTCGCCGCCAGCAATATCTGTGAGTGCAGCAAGCCGCATATTGCCAATTACCCGCTACATGCCAACAGCTTCGATGATAAAGGTTTTGGTATCGTCAGTTGCTATAACTCACTGCCACTCGCTGGCGGCGCGAACACTTTAGTCAGGCTGAACCTAAAACAAGTCGCATTACAAGCCAATAGTGAGGGTGACTTCTTTAGCCGAGTACTACCGCACTATTGCCAGTTAACCTACGAGTTAATCGATGCACGCGCCAAGTTTTTGCATGAAGACTCTAACTTCTTCAACAGCTTCTTAGTCAAAGAGGGGCTGATTGAGGAATCACGTTTTGCGCCTATGCTTGGCATTTACGGCATGGCAGAAGCGGTCAATATTTTGCAAGGTACGCCAGATTTTGATGAAGACAACATAGATAAGCCGAGCAACCATTACGGCCATAATGCCGCCGCTAACGAACTCGGCCACAAGATCTCAAAAGCCCTCGATGGCATAGTAAAGTCGACCCAGGTGAAATATGGTTATAACGGCCTAGCCCTGCTGCATTCACAAGGCGGCATTAGCATAGATAAAGACGTCACACCGGGCGTGCGTATTCCGTACGGCACAGAGCCAAACCCAATCGCTCATATTCAAGCCCTAGCGGAACATCACCAGTATTACACCTCGGGCATTAGCGACATTCTCACCATAGATGAAACCATTAAAGCTAATCCACAGGCGATGATGCAGCTGTGCAAAGGCGCACTGAGCTTAGGTTTCCGCGAGTTCACCGCTAACGTAGCCTCAAACGATTTAGTGCGTGTGACAGGTTATATGGTCAAATTGTCGGACATTGCCCGCTTTAAAGAAATGGGCTCACGCACTAACACCACCTGGCTAGGTGCAGAAGCCGCGCAAAACACTAAGATTTTAGAGCGCCAGCCACGTGTGGTCGCCCATGAACACACACCAGCATATACCAAGTAAAGTCACCTATTAGATTATGGATCTAGAGTAAAAAGATGAGTAGAGTCGCGACAGTTAACCAAATCATTCCATTTTCTTGTGTCGATGGCCCAGGCAGTCGTCTGGTTATCTTCATGCAGGGATGTAATTTTAACTGCAAGAATTGCCACAACCCGTACACCATAGACATGTGCGACAGTTGCGGCGATTGCGTGGCCACCTGCCCAGCAGATGCGTTAGCTCTGACAACAACAGTTCAAGGTAAATCTAAGATCGTTTGGGACAGTGACAAGTGCACCCAATGCGATATTTGTTTAACCACCTGCCCTAAGCAATCTAGCCCTAAGACTCGTCAATACAGCGTAGAGCAAATGCTTACGCTCATCCGCAACCAAGTGCACTTTATCAATGGCATCACCGTCAGCGGCGGCGAAGCCACTTTGCAACTGCCGTTTATCGTCGAGCTGTTTCAAGCGATAAAAGCCAGCGCAGATTTAGCTCATTTAAGCTGTATGATCGACAGCAACGGTTATTTATCTGAGGGTGGCTGGCAGCAAGTAATGCCTTACTTAGATGGCGCTATGATCGACCTAAAATCTTGGCAAGAGCACACCCACTATTATATTACCGGCCGTGATAATCATCGGGTATTTAGCAGTTTAAAGTTACTCCTTGCTGAGGGTAAGTTATACGAAATACGCCTACTGTATATTCCCAAAGTCAGTGATATAGACAGTGAGGTTAACGCCATAGCAGGTTATCTAAGCCAGTTACCTGACAATGTAAGAGTGAAGCTTAACGCCTTTCAACACCACGGAGTAACAGGCGAAGCCCTTAATTGGCCAACCTGCAGTGAAGAGCAGATGCTTGAGTTAGCAGCACGGCTAACCGAACGTGGGGTTGGCAACTTAGTTTTACCAAGTGTTTATTTGTAGGCTTTGAGCTAAGCCTACTTATGTAGCTTTAGAGCTAAAGCGATGAACCTTTGGGTTTATCATCACTTGAATCTTCAAACTAACTTCTAGCATTGGTGGTTCCAATGGCTTGCAGCCAGTGTTTTGATACGCGGTTCTAGCCAACGCGTTAACGCTAGGAAGAACCTACAGCGGTGAACCTTTAGGTTGTTAATGCTTAGGTAGCATTTGATGTCGCTTCCGACATCAGTGGTTCCAATGGCTTGCAGCCGGCGTATGTGCAGACGCTGCCGTGACACGCCGCAAGTCCATCCATGGAAGCTCGGCCATGACATCCATGTCATGGACGGTCACGGCCGCATCGACACTAAATTAGAAAAGCGAAACTTTTAGTATATGCCGTATATTTTGATTAGGAAAAATCTAAAGCGGTGAACCTTTGATTTGCTAATGCTTAGGCAGCATTTGATGTAACTTCCAGCATTTGTGGTTCCAATTGCCTGCGGCCGGCGCATGTGCAGACACTGCTGAAGCACGCTTTACGCCATCCCTGGCCGCTCTGCGGTTTCATCCCTGAAACCGAAGGCTTCAGCCGTATCTACACGGGGTTAGAAAAGCACAAAATCGACCAAAAGTGTTCCCCATAGTAAAGTACTAATCTCACAATTAATTGAAGACTTACAGAAAACACCCATTCCCCATCGGAGTTGCCGAAGGCATTGAAGAACTCTTGTAAACATTAGTCGCGTGAGCGAGTCATGGATGACGAGGTAGCCTTAGTAGAGCCATGGATAATGGAATGGACCCATCCACTTTTAATCGGCCTCGCAATGGGCCACGATGTAGTTGCTTAAACTCATCAGAAAGAGGACGGGTCCACTATGAACATTACTACAATTGGTCTTGATATCGC
>NZ_BPFA01000008.1 GCF_019655055.1 Shewanella sp. MBTL60-112-B2 | reverse complement strand
TTCTTATTTATACCAATCAGTATAAGAAGTTGATCTACTCAGAGCGTTTTTGGCAAACTAATTCAAGGCGAATAACTGAAAGAATGGTTGCTCCCTTGTGAAGTTATTCAACGCAGAAGTAGGCAGCCAAAACGCTCCAGAATGGCGAGTTTTAGCGGCTCTGATACTGCGACTCTTAATAAACAAAGAGGGAGCTTAAACCTAGTTTAACTATGCTCTGCACTCGTTGTTTTGTCTCAGCGCCACTAAACTCTCGCTGAGCGACCAAATCTTTATACTAATTGGTATTATAAGTTTTAGTTTTTATAAATAGTGCAGAAACAAAAAAGCCAGCTGATTAGCTGGCTTTTTTGTATTTATTTGGTCGGGATAACAGGATTTGAACCTGTGATCTCTTGTCCCCCAGACAAGCGCCTTACCGGACTAGGCCATATCCCGAGATATTCTACAGAACAAGTTATAAACTATTCATAACAAAGGGGGGAATTCTGAAGAGCCAGCACTTTATCAACTCATTTTTGATTGCGCAAGCCCTTCGTACATTCAAGCGATTCATTTGCTTAGTTTATAATCTTTAATGGATGTAGAGTCTACGTCCTTCGCGCATCACTTCAATTAGCTCTGGGGCGCTCAATTTCTTCTTTAAGCGCTTTTTGTACTCACTGTCGTATATACGGTATTTGCCGTGACGGTCAATTACGGTGATTTCTGACTCTTGATAGATAGCAAATATACGGTGGTCGCCAACATATACCCATGTTTTGTCACTCGGTTGCATAAGACTCTGATCTGAACTGTAGTCAGATGCTGGGTTCGTACATCCTAGAGTTTGGGTCAAAATAGCAGGTACTAAGCCATTGTGCGTAGTACGATACTTTATCTGTTTGCCTGACTCTTCGTTAGGCCAGTGAATAATCATTGGCACACGAACACTGTCTGGAGACAGGTTAACAAGTGCCTCGTCAGAGTTACTGGTAAACATTTTACCGTTAACGCCAGTAATCACTACCATAGTGCTTTTAGGCAGATTATTAACAACCATCTCAATCTGTTTATCTATAAAGTTAAGCGATTGACGATATTGGTTAAATAGCACTTTTTGAGCAGGCTTTAACCTAGAGGAAGACTCAACCGTTTTGATACCAAGAAAGCCAATAGGCGTATCATAACTATCAGGCGACTTGAGGTTCAGCAAACTGAACCAAGGTTGGCTAGCAGAGCCCGTCCATTGTTGCCAATTAGCGATGGATTGTAGATCAGATTTAGCATAACTATTGATGTGCTCGGCATCGACTCGCTCGAAATCATCAAATATGGCCAAAGGTGCGGGCAGGGTATCTTGGGTGGTAAATAACCCTAAGTCATAACCCTTAGCTGTTAGTTCTTGCGTTAATACCGGGCTTTGATAATGCAGATCTACGGCATTAGAATAGCTGCCTTGCAGTGCATAAAGCAGGCTAAACATTCCGCTATTAAACTGATTGCCACCACTGAGATGCTTGGTAAAGTTCATGTTCTGCTTAGCGTAGGCTGCGAGAAACGGCATCGTAGACTTATCAACAAGATCGGCACGCAAGCTATCTACCGCAATGACTAATATATTTGGTAGAGTATCGGCTGTGCACTGCATGGCTGACAAGGGATATTGCAGGCTCGACTTAGGTTGCGTCTGATTTCTATGATCCTGAATACCTTCAATGCCGTAGCTTTCCATTAAGCTTTTTGCCGTTGCTGGATAAGACAGTGGGTAGGCGTCATCGAAATGGGTGATTTCGGTGACATCGGCAGCGTCGCCCCAGATATGAATAAGGTGACTGGAGATAAAGCAGATCCCTACTACTGCAACAACTTTGTTGCCGACGTTACGCTTACGAATTTTTTCGATTCGCTTCCAAAGGAAGTTTGCAAGCGTTAGCTCTATCACCAAAATGGCAATAGGCGTAATAATGTAAGAAGTACCCCGAAGTAGGGCGTTTAAGTCTGCCCAGGCAAGATCAAAAACAAAAGGGCTTAGATGCAAACCATAATCGTCATAAATCACAGTGTCGTACAGCAGCAGACATAAGCTCAGTGTTGCCACTGTGGCGGCATAACCTCTAAGGATCCTTGAATAAGGCAGTAACAAGGTTACGGGGAAAATGAAGACTAAATAGACCATAAAAGCGAGGAAGCTAAAATGGCCTATCGTGCTGATCACTAAATAGCTCCAGCCAATAAATGATTCAGGAAGTCCAATAGTGTCGAGATAGCGATAGCCGACAATAATGGCAAGTAGACCATTAATAAAGGCAAACCAATGTCCCCAGCTTACTAAGCGGGAAACCCGATCACGTCCAATCTGTTTTTGTCGCTCGACCATGTTGTTCCATTTATTGTTTTGGCTTTTTAAAGGCTAACGTTTATCAATTAGCCTAAACGAGTTCAGCTTAATTTGTACCAGAGTTAACTTTTTACTGAGCGTGATAAAGCCTTAGCAAATTGCTCTGCCACTGCTTCACGAGCTTCAGCTGGTACTTTCTTTTGTAAAAGGTGAGTCACGCAATTACCTAGGGCCATTAAGCTTAGGTCTGTTGGAGATTGATGCTTCTCTAAAACTGCAAGTAATTCAGCAATAATTGACTCTACTTGAGCGTTAGAATATTTAGATTGAATAGCCATAATGATAAAGGTTCGCTTTAAAACTTAATTAACGGCATATAATAACGGATTTTTAGCAGAAGCTCCGCACTTTTTGTACTCCTTTTTGGGATGATAGTTTGATTGCCGCAGATTATTCGTCGAAAAGACGATTTTTTTGCTTGTCATTGCAATTTCCTCATTATTTACATCACAGCCATAATGAATCGTTTCTTGAGTGATTAAAGGCACTTTTAACGATAACTATATACTTTGTAAACCTTGGTGTAGGGGCTGTTTGGCGCTATTAATGCTTAATTATTACGCCAGTTTTACCATTGAAGATATATAGATTTCTAGCGCTGCTCTGGTATGATAGCCATCACTAGATTGTGGTTGGCTGAAACGTTAACAACGGCTGCTATTTCGGCTGCAAAAAACAACCATTTTTATATTTTTGAGCGTAGGCTATTGCTTCGCTCCTTGCCAAACTTATCGAGGCTCAATGAGTATTAACGTCGAACAAGCCATTATCCACTCCATTTCTCAAGATGGTGAAGGTCAACTTAGTTGTCGATTACGTCCGCAACCTTTGCTAAATAGCCAAGCAGTTGAGGCGATGCTAGAAGAGTTGCATCAAACCTATACCACCAAAGCGGGAAAAGGTTTTGGTCACTTTGGCATTAATGGAGAAGATGGCGAAGCAAACACTAAGTTTGAAGAAGCGTTAACGACATACCGCAGCGGCGAGCTTGGTTTTGTTGAGTTTTCAGGTATCGCTGGCAAGCTATTACAAGAAGAACTGGCTAAATATGACTTTAGCACTGGCGGTTTCTTATTGTTGTCTTGTTATACCTCTATGACGAGTGATTACCTGTTTGTGTCTCTGCTCAATGCAAAATCGTCTATGACAGTACTCGATGATATGGAGCTATCGCAAAACACCCATTTAGATCTTAATAACGTGCAACTCGCTGCTCGTATTGATTTAACCGAGTGGCAAGCCGATCCTGAGTCGAAAAAATATATCTCCTTTATCCGTGGTCGTGCGGGTCGTAAAGTGGCTGACTTTTTCCTAGATTTTATGGGTTGTGTTGAAGGCGTTAATACCAAGGCGCAGAATAAATCGTTGATGAATGCGGTTGAAGATTTTGTCGGTAACAGTGAGCTGACTAAAGATGAGCGTCAGCAAGCTCGTGAGCGTGTATTTGATTATTGTACCGAGCGTTGCGATGAAGGTGCATCGATTCAAATTAAAGATTTGGCTGATGAGTTAGCAGATCAAGGCATGGACTCTTTCTATGATTTCGCCCAAGGCGGCAATTATGAGTTAGAAGAGGAGTTCCCTGGTGATAAGCCAACCTTGAGACAGTTGAAAAAATTCTCTGGCACAGGTGGCGGGGTAACATTAAGTTTTGATGGTCAACATCTTGGAGAAAGAGTTATTTACGATCCTGTATCAGACACGATTATCATTAAAGGTGTACCAGCTAACCTTAAAGATCAGTTAGATCGTCGCCTGAAAGGGGAATAACTGCCTAGTCGTCCACAGTGACGATTAATCCACTGAATGAAAACCGAGCCATAAGTGCTCGGTTTTTTGTTTTTTGCGTACATAATTTTTATAGTGACTTATGAATGGACAAAATGAGCGCTGTGCAGTGTAAATAGGCACTTAATAGTCGAATGTTAGCTCTGTTCATTGTAAGCTACGGCTAAGATATGAAGCGCTGAGTTCCACTGGACTCAAACTAACCAAATTCATCCTGTGGCCATTGCTGCATGGACTAAGACAGGTAGACTGTTTTTCTACCTAGGAGCATAAATGCAACTGTTTGTTAAAGATTTAACCGTTATCGATTTCTCATATCTTTGCCCTATTCGTGGCATGGTAGGGGAAAGCTGGATTGTTGACGTGTTGCTCGATGGTGGTTTAGATGAGCAAAATATGGTGCTCGATTTCGCTAAAGTGAAACGTACTATTAAAAACACCATAGATGATGTGGCCGACCATCGTCTGCTGATCCCAACCGCTTGCAGTGAAGTGCGCTGGCAACAACAAGGGGATCGGGTATGGATGGACTTTAATTCTCAACAAGGCGATATTCATCTTGCGTGTCCTTCACAAGCGTTCGCACTCATTCCAAGTGAATTGATTGATTTTGAAAGCGTGAATAAGTTTCTGCAGCAAGCACTTACGCAAGTATTGCCAGCCAATGTTGAAGGTATTTCGTTGACATTAAGGAATGAAATCCACGAGGCTCCTTATTACCATTACAGCCATGGTTTGAAAAAGCATGATGGTAATTGCCAGCGAATTGCTCACGGACATCGTAGTCCGGTCACCGTATTTGAAAACGGCGTAGCCGCACCCAAATGGGATGAGTATTGGGCCAAACGTTGGCAGGATATCTACCTCGCAACCATAGAAGATGTGGTGTCAGTTGGTACTCTTAATCTATCGCCGCAAGCTGCCATTAATGATAGTAGTCATTATGGTTTTCACTATCAGGCGCCGCAGGGTGACTTTCAGTTAGCCATGCCTAAGGGACGTTGCGATATCCTTCCACAGGATACAACTGTTGAGTTATTAGCAGATTATATGGCGCAAACTTTATTTGAAAAAGTACCAACTAGCGATTTTAAGGTCATTGCCTATGAAGGAGTTGGTAAAGGGGCGATTGCTAGCCGAAGAGCCTAGCAGCCACTTATTTATAAAACATCTAAGGAGTCGCTTTGAGACCATTTACTCGTATCATTGTTAGTGGCGTTTTGACCAGTATGGCTTTTCAGGTTAGCGCTGCCGTTGAACTGAACGGCGAGCTGTCCCAAGGGGCACTCGTACGAGCCAAAGTACAACCCGGTACTCAGGTATTTTTAAACGATGAAGTCGTTAAGGTAAATGAGCTAGGTCAGTTCGCCTTTGGTTTTGCTCGTGAAGCAGAGCTTGAGCAGATGCTTAAATTAGTGTATCCCGATGGTTTGACTGAGCTTAAGCCATTAAAACTGAAACAGCGTCAGTATAAAATCCAGCAAGTAAATGGGATCAGCAAGAAGATCATGAAACCTGATCCTAAAGCACAAGCACGTGCTGCAAAGGATTCAAAGCAAGTTAAAGCCGCTAGAGCTGAATTTACTGAGAGTAATGCCTTTGCGCAAGATTTCATCTGGCCATTAACTGGCAGGATCTCAGGAGTTTATGGTAGCCAGAGGATCTATAATGGCAAACCTGGCACACCTCATTACGGGGTTGATGTGGCTGCTAAAACAGGAACCGTAGTAGTGGCACCAGCAGATGGAGTGATATCGCTTTCTGTGCCAGATATGTTTTATTCAGGTGGCACTATGATCATCGACCATGGCTACGGTGTAAACTCGAGTTTTCTGCACTTGAGTAAGCTGTATGTAAAAGAAGGTGACGTGGTTAAGCAGGGTGACAAGGTAGCTGAAGTGGGCTCCACAGGACGCTCAACAGGCCCGCACCTTGACTGGCGAGTAAATTGGTATCAGATGCGACTTGATCCAACTACAGTCGTTCCTTCGATGAAGAGTGTTCTGGCTAAAGAAAAGTAAGACCTTCTAATCAATGTCTTTTCCCCAATAAAAAAGCAGTCTAATGACTGCTTTTTTATTGGGTGATTTTTATCTTGAAAGCCTATTTATAACGATTCTTCCATTTAAATAGTACCGAATATTTCCATAGGGTTTTAATGATAAAATAACTGACTAAGCCAAAAATGCCCGCCAAAACAAAACATCCCAAAAGAAATGGAGGCCCAATCGTTTCTACTGACGCTTGGATCCAGTGCCAGCTAGCCTCAAAGTTAAACGCTTGGGGCTCATGGCCTAGCAACTTTGCTCCTAGAAGATAAGCGATATAAAACATAAAGGGCATGGTGATGGGATTTGTGACCCATACAAGCGCAACAGCAAGAGGCAGATTTACGTTGAATAAGATTGCTAGCGCGGCGGCTAATACCATTTGAAACGGCATAGGGATCCATGCCACAAATAAGCCAACAGCGAACGCACCAGGGGCTGAATGGCGATTTAATGACCATAGATTGGGTTTTAGCAGTAGATCGCCAAACATGCGCAGGTGTTTATGTTCACGCAATGTTTCAGGCTTAGGCATAAATTTTTCAATTAATTTTTTTGGCATAACTTCAATTTGCTGTCTTAACTTATTCACTATGAATCGATTTATGTGCGGCTACTGCGTCACCATTATTTCAGCGATGCTTTGGCCTACTCTGGCTAATCTTTATTTCCTACCTTTACTAATCGTAGTGGTTATTATCGCCTGTAAGCGTGTGCCATTTATTGCCGGAAGCTTATTTGCAATCAGCTGGATTAGCCTTTTTTATGCATTATTAATGGGCTGGGACACAAATGAACGAGTCGATACATTGAATGTTGAGGGCGAGATAGTATCACTTGTTCATACAAACGGCGACTGGATTAGTATGGATATTGTGCTGATTGATTCAATTTCCCCCCATTTGGTTAATCGTAAGCTTAGATTAACTTGGAAGGGAGCGCCGCCTATAACCCCCGGTCAGCATTGGCTGTTAGAGATAACTCCTAAGACCATCACCAGCACATTAAATCAGGGAAGTTACAACCAGCAAAAGAACCTGTTAGCTAAACATATTACAGGTAAAGGTAGAGTTGTTAGTGGCAAATTACTAACCCATGAGCCGAATTTTCGAACTCAGTTAATTGTTGAACTCAAGCAGGTACTCACTCACTACACCAGTGGTGACTTGTTACTTGCGCTAGTGGCGGGAGACAAAACGATGATCTCCGCCGAACGTTGGCAACAGCTGAGAAACAGCGGAGCAGGCCATCTCTTTGCTATTTCGGGATTACACCTTTCAGTGGTCTCATTGTGGCTATTAATGCTTGCTCGGTTTTTGTTATACAGATATAGCGCGGTAAACAGTCGTCGTAATTGGTTGCTGTGTCTCGCGTTTTCGGCAGTAGGCGCTGTTGCTTATGCATATCTAGCAGGTTTTTCTATATCGACACAGCGGGCGGTAATAATGCTGCTGGCGTTTATCTGCTTTAGTGCCTTGCATAGACATTCCTCCTGCTGGGAACGCTTACTGTATGCACTTTTTGTGGTGTTACTCATCGATCCCTTAAGTATGTTGAGCGCGAGCTTCTGGCTTTCTTTTAGCGCATTGGGAATTATCCTACTTACTGTAACTAAGCACTCTTATCATTCTCAAGCTGTCACTGCCAATCTCGAAAATAAGGCAATGGATAACGCTAATCAGAGGAAGCGAGTTGCTTTATGGCTAAAGTTTCGCGGCGCTTGTAGCGCATTTTGGGCTGTGCAGTGGCGGTTAACACTGGGTCTATGTGTGGTTCAGGCTATCTTTTTTTCTGGAACTTCGTTAGTGAGCCTCGCAGTTAATCTACTGTTAGTTCCATGGTTTACGTTAGTTGTCATTCCTCTTTGTTTGTTGTCATTAGCGTGCTTCATACTGGCTATAAGCGTGGGATTGTCAGCTACAGGCATATTTGGGCTGGCGGCAAAAACAATGGTGCCAGTGGCTGCCATTTTGAACTACAGCAGCCAGTTTGAATTTGTCTGGCTTGGGTTGTCCGATCAAGTTATAGCGGGCTTAATCTATGCACTCATTGGTTTGTACATAGTAATAAACGTAAAGGCTTTTATCTGGCGGTTAGTGTTGTCAGTGATGATATTGCCACTGTTATTAATAAATTTGTTTATGTTCACGGCCATTGCAGATAAGCGCTGGCAAGTACACCTACTCGATGTTGGTCAAGGGCTTTCCTTGGTAATAGAGCAGGGCAAGCGCGTCATAATTTATGATACAGGTGCGCGATATGGTGACAGCTTTAGCTATGCAGAGCGTGTGGTGCTGCCTTTTCTTACCAGTAAAGGCATCGAGCAGCTTGATTATCTCATTGTGAGTCATAGCGATAATGACCATGCTGGTGGTTCTGAAGTTATTATTAAGCGTTACCCTAAGACTAAGCTTATTTCAGATCTTGAGATGGATATGGGCAAAGCACTGACTCATTCATTTACTGAAAAAATGACGTCAACAACAAAGCAATACAATTGCAGACCTAAAGTCATCAAATGGCAAAACCTTAGCCTTGAAGTGCTAGCTCCTAATGAAGCAAGAGCAGGTAACAACGGCTCGTGTGTGATCAGAGTGAGCGATGCCAGTCACTCAGTGCTATTGAGCGGAGATATTGAAAAACGAGCCGAGCATAGGCTGCTTGATAAAACACATGAGCAAGCAACAAGGCGACTAAAGAGTACATTGTTAATTGCTCCCCATCATGGAAGTAAAACATCATCGACAGAATCATTTATCGATGCTGTATCGCCAGAGCTGGTTTTATTCCCTGCTGGCTATAAAAATCGCTATGGATTTCCAAATTCTGAAGTGGTTTTACGCTACCATCAACGCAATATTTCCACCTTAACCAGCGGAGAACAAGGGCAGATAAGTATTTTATTTAATCAGCAAACAATGAAAATTCGAACTTATCGTTCAGATTTTGCACCATTTTGGTATAACCAAGTGTTTAGGTTTGGCCAGATTAACAATCCAGAGTAGAATGCTTCTTTTGCCAATATGTTAATCTCTTAATGACAACATCTCCTAAAAATGAAGTCTGGACAGTATTTAAGCGACTGCTGGGCTATTTAAAGCCTCTTAAAGCAGTATTAGCTTTTGCCATCATTGGTCTAATGATGTACGCCCTTGTCGATGCCACTTTTATCGCGGTGATCAAACCATTTATCGATGAGGGATTTGGCGGTCAGGCAGGCCAAGCAGCACAAGCTGCTGGCGGGCTAAGCAGTGTCGATTTCGGAACTGGTGGCGGCTTTAACTCAAGTAGCGATGTATTATTAATGGCGCCGTTTGTGGTCATAGGTCTTTTCTCGTTACGTGGTCTGGCAAACTTCCTATCGACTTATTGTATCTCTTACATGAGTGCGCGGGTGATTATGGATATGCGTCAAGAAGTGTTTGAACACTACCTGACTCTCCCCGTCAGCTATATGGACTCAGAAAATACTGGTAATTTGATCTCACGCGTCACCTATGACACTGAACAGATTGCTAGAGCTTCAGGTAGTGCATTAATTACTATCGTGCGAGACAGCATTACAGTTGTCGGTATGATTGCTGTTATGTTTTATTTCTCATGGCAACTTTCTTTAGTCATTTTGGTCGTTGGACCGATTATTGGTTTAGTGATCACTGTTGTTAGTCGCCGTTTCAGAAAGGTTTCTAAACAAATTCAAACTGCCATGGGCGGAGTTACTGCAGCTACTGAGCAGATGATTAAAGGCCATAAGAATGTGTTGTCTTTTGGTGGTCAAGAAACTGAAGCCCAGCGCTTTGCTAAAGTGAATGCTCAAAATCGTTATCAAACCATGAAGCTGGCAACAGCTCAGGCTATCAGCCAGCCATTGGTGATGATTATCGGTTCGTTCGCGTTGGCGTTTGTACTTTACGCAGCAAGCATCGACAGCATGAAAGCTGAGCTAACAGCGGGTACCTTTGCCACTATCTTGGGCGCGATGCTGGCCATGCTACAGCCGATTAAAAATTTAACCCGTGTTAATGCCGAGTTTCAGCGCGGTATCGCCGCCTGTACCACGGTATTTGAGCTATTAGATACTGAGCCAGAGAGTGATAAAGGTACACTTGAAGTTGAGCGTGTTAAAGGTGAGCTTGCCTTTAACCATGTGGACTTTAGTTACCCAGGGCATGACAAACTGGCGCTTAATAGTATCGACTTTAAAGTCGAGCAAGGGCAAACCTTGGCCTTAGTCGGTCGTTCAGGTTCTGGTAAGTCAACGATTGCGAGCCTAGTGACTCGTTTTTATACCGGCCTTAAAGCGGGTGATATCACCCTAGATGGACAAAACATTGATGACTATAAGCTTAAAACTTTACGCAGTCAGGTAGCGTTGGTCTCACAACAAGTGACACTATTTAACGACACTATCGCCAATAATATCGCCTATGCATATCCTGGTGTGGCAACTCGAGAACAGATCATTGAAGCGGCAACGCTTGCCCATGCGATGGAATTTATCGAGCCGATGGAGTTGGGCTTAGATACCCAGATTGGTGAGAATGGCGTGATGTTATCTGGTGGTCAAAGACAGCGTATCGCGATTGCAAGAGCAATACTGCGTAATGCACCTGTACTGATCCTTGATGAGGCAACTTCAGCGCTCGATACCGAGTCAGAGAAAGCGATTCAGCAGGGCCTAGATAACTTACGTCAAAACAGAACCTCTATCGTGATTGCACATCGCTTATCGACGATTGAAAGCGCAGACCAAATTTTAGTGGTTGACCAAGGTAAGATTGTTGAACGTGGCAATCATGAAACCTTGCTAGCTAAAGGCGGTGTTTACGCTAACCTGTATCAGATGCAGTTCGGTAGCTAAATGCAGGCTTGGGTTAATAAACTATGGTATCAGGGCCATCCGCTGAGATTTGCGTTATGGCCTCTGTCATTACTTTTTGCCGTTATCACAGGGTGTCGACGTCAACTGTTTCGCTTAGGGTTAAAGAAGGCGATTAAGTTTCCCGTGCCAGTGATTATCGTAGGTAATATTACAGTTGGTGGTAGTGGTAAAACACCAACGGTTATTTACCTTATCGAGCTATTAAGAAAACACGGTTTTAACCCCGGCGTCATTAGTCGTGGCTATGGCGTCGAAATAGATGGCGTGAGGGCGGTATTGCCAGAAGATACACCGAGCAGTGTTGGCGATGAGCCGGCGATGATAGTGTCGCGCACCGGCGTACCCATGGTCGTTGGCGCCAAGCGTGTCGATGCGGCCAATTTGCTGCTTGAGAAGTTTGACGTTGATATCATCATTAGTGACGATGGCCTGCAACACTATCAGCTGGGCCGCGATATCGAGCTTATCATTCTCGATGGCGAACGCCGACTCGGTAATGGCATGTTGTTGCCGTCTGGACCACTTCGCGAAGGTGCTTGGCGTTTACAAACTGTTGATCACATTATTGTTAATGGCGGTGATGCCCAGAGCGGCGAGCAACAGATGCTGCTAGAGCCAACCAAGTGGTTACCTGTATCAAGCAAACATGATGAGAGCTTACCACCGACTCTGTCACAGCCATTAGTCGCTATGGCCGGCATCGGTAATCCACAGCGCTTCTTCGATACATTACAAGCGCAAGGCTATTGTGTTGAACATGCACAAGCATTTGATGACCATAGCACTTACAGTGAAACAGCCCTTAATCAATTGGCAAATGGGCGTTTGTTGGTGATGACAGAAAAAGATGCGGTGAAATGTCGCGATTTTGCAAAAGATAACTGGTGGTATCTCGCGGTAGATGCGAAGCTATCTCCCTCATTTGATAAACAACTACTGGCCAAAATTGATCGGTTGGTAGCAGATAAGTAAAGGCATTCGAAATGGCATTTGATAAAAAATTACTCGAAATCGTTGCGTGTCCAGTGTGTAAAGGCAAACTTGAATTCAACAAAGAAACCCAACAGCTGATCTGTAAAGCTGATAAGTTGGCTTATCCAATCAATGACGGTATTCCGGTATTGCTAGAGAACAAAGCCGAGCCATTGGCCGACTAAGTTTTGCTATCATTGAAAAGCGCCTATCAGGCGCTTTTTTTGTACCCAGCTTTCAACCACGTAATTCAGGCTGTGGGTTCTAAACCGTACGGTATGCTTGCTGGGAGTACGAAAATAATAGGGGCATATTGCCCCTATTATAAAATATAAAACTAAATATTATTTCCTCGTTTATGACGTTACTGACTTGGTTCTAAATGCACGAAAACAGTGGCGTCTTTATCTTGTACTGCGCCGCCATCAAAATCCTCAACTTTAATGGTTAATATACCACTAGGTTCAGTAGGAACAGTCCCTCCTATATGGCTTAACAGATTAGGTGCGGTATCAGTATCAGTTAGCACCTCTACTCTGAATGAGCAGCGATATGCATCATTCTTCGCGATTGTTTGAGGATCAATTGCACTCGGTTGATGACAGGCACCGTAAGTGTGTCCGTCTCCAGCAAACTCTCCAAAGCCGTCATTGATGATATTGTAATGAGTTAGATCAAGATCTTCGATATTCAAACCTGCTATTTTCAAGTGAGTTAGCTTAATATCTTCAAATGTCGATAAGTTGTTAACCGTTACAAACACCCTTGTAGACAAGTTAACCGTTAAGTTTGCATTAGCGGGTATGTCTTTAAAGGTGACAGTTGCCGAGCTGGTATTGGAGTCGATGTTACTTTCTTCATCGGTAATGGTGACATAAGCGGTATTATCAAGCTGATTGTCGGGCTCTCCCGTTACTGCTGCAGGGAAAGTACATGAATACGTAACATTGTAGGCAATCGATACTGTACCATCGAATTTACAAGTACTGCCCGCGGTTGGAGTAACACGGCTACCGCTTAACACAGGATCGGTCAAACTAAGTAGACGAATAGTCTCTTTAGCCGGAGAGGTGTTCTTGACACTAAACTTGTACACCACATCGCCACCAGGTTCATCTACTTCTACGGACTTCGCAAAAGTAACACCATCTAAACTGACTTGTTTATTGAAGACTGCCGTTGGCGCGACATCGATGATGGTGACTTCGGCAAAATCATTAGCAGTTGCGGTATTGCCCTCACTATGACCATTTTTTTCGGAAGCAATAACCGTTGCAGTGTTTTTAACGGTTCTAAGAGCGCCGCTAACAACACGCTTAAAAGTACATTCAAAGGTGTCACCAGTTTCACCCGCAAGGGCTAAATTAATCGGCAATGAATCATCACAACTGTTTCCAGAAATATCTGTGAGTAAGTCTATTGAAGCCGTATCAACAACATCTTTCAATGAGGTTATTGTAAGCGGATCGACGCTACTGGTATTTTTAATTACCAACTTATAAGTGACATCACCGCCGGGCTCATCGATAAAGACTGTACCACTACACTTACCATCATTACCTATGTCGCCCATATAACACGTCCAATTAGGCCCTGAGATAGAGAACTTATCAATATCGATATCTGGGTCTACGTCTTGAACTTTGACCGTTTCAACATTACTACAGGTTGCACCAGCAGGATTCAATGGACCACCTGCAGAATCTGGTCGGGTTGGATCACAGTTATCATCGCCGACGGCGGCATCATTTTTATCTATTGCTTCTACGCGGATAAAGTCCTGATAGAGCTCATCAGTACCGTCGTCTGGTAAATCGTCATCATCCACCTTGACCATGATGTAACAGGTCTTTTGTGGAGATGCGACGGAGAGTTTAAGTCCAGGCACCTCTGCAAGAGCGGTATCACAGGTGTGATCAACATGTGTTGCAACCAAGGTTAAGTTGTCACCGATTTGGGTATCGGTTGTGGTAGTTAAGTCGAAATTGGCAAACACAGTATTATCGGTAGATGAACGGATAATATCTTTTACAGATTGAATGAAAATATCTGATTTAGGACTGGTATTAGTAATGTCAACCTTATACTTAAACAGACCGCCTGGTTCATCAACGGTATCGCTACTTATGAGTGTTTTAGTGATTGTGGGTGGTGTAGGCTTGATGAAAATCGGGATGTTAAGTGTGTCACAATTACACTTGGATTTAGTATTCGGAATCTGGCCGGGTACAGGATCCCTAGCTTCAGTACAGTTATTCCGCTCTTGGTTATCCCAGGCCGCACAGTAATGGAAATCGGCTTGACCATCATCATCTTTATCTATACACAGCATTTCAATAGGTTGCTGATTTAATACATAAGAATCATTGCCATATTTTTTGGTGATATCGGCACACGCATCACCATCGAGAGTGGCGAACGTTTGCCCTTCGGTTGCAGCTTTTTGTCCATTGGGAAGCACAATGCTGCAATAATAGGGGAACGTTAATTCAGAGGGGGCGCCTGCTAACTCTAGCGATATGTTTTTCGGTGTTTGATTTGTTAGCGGCAGGTAGAAAGTCGTATCCCAACGTTCATTCGCGTTAGTTCTAACAACAATGTCGGCATCAAAATCGATGATCTCTCCGATACTACATTCACTTTTACTAGGGTTTAATACCGCTGTAATTTCTACATCATTAGCAGTACAGTTAAGTGCGTCACTAGGTAGGGAGTTACGATCATCCGCTTCTAAATAGGCATCTGCCATACAGAGCTCTTTAGTTAGATTTGGAAATATTAATCCTGGCCCTGAATGTGGTTCAGGATCTTGTGCGTTAGCTGCCGTCAGGCTCGTGACACCATAGAGAGCCGAAGAGCTTATCAGCGCAATACCTAGCGCTTTGATAAGCCGTTTGCATTTAAATCGTTTCATAATATTTACCATCATAATTAAGTGAATATGGATAAAACGTGCTTAGTTTTTACTGGTTGTCTTTAAATGTGTTGCTATTTAATTTGTCGCTTAGTCTGTTTCATGTCAGACGTAACCATTTGGTTTAACTCTATGATCACGTCATTTGGTCACGCGATTGTCGGCAACTTGCCGATATGAGCGATGAGCCTAATAGAACTGTTTTTGCTAACCAGCTTTATTAGGCTTCATGCAACTGCTGCTGATATAGTAAGCAAACAACGCGCCATGGAGGTAAGTATCTGATTGGTATAGGTAAAATGTATTTGCTGTCTAAAAAGGCACCCGTTATGTTTCATTGATGAAACAGGGGCAGAGTGGGATGTGTTTAACTTGTTGTTTTAATGGGGCTGGCTTTGTAACTTAGTGCATTTATGCGGCTGTAACCATAGTTACACCTGTGACACTTGAAATTGCATGGATCTGTTTCACTTGCTTGAAAGTGAGATAAGATGTGAGTTTCACAAGGGGGCTTTATATTTTACCTCTGGGACAGAGTTTGGGCTATAGACAAACGGTAATGAATTAATATGTGGGATCCTCGGCTAATCAAATGGACTCGAGAAGCCATCTCTAGAGTTTAATTTTGCATTTCTTAATTAAACGGTAAAAGGTGGTTCTTGATATCTTAAGCTCACGCGCCGCTGCAGAGATATTGTGATTATTACGTTTGATAGCATCGAGTAGTAACTCGGTATCAATCTCGACCCTGTGTTGAGCTAAGTCAACTACATCATTGACATCTGGCTGAATGTGGGTAATTTTAATTCCTAAATCCGCAGCATTGAGCTGTTCACTATTTGCCATGATAATAGCTCTATGTATACGGTTCTTCAGCTCCCTAACATTACCAGGCCATTCATAAGCGAGCATGGTATCCAATGCTTTCGGGGAAAGAGTGTACTTCCGACTTTCGGGATTGAATAGTTCAAGGTACTCACTGGCTAGCAGTGGTATGTCCTCTTTATGTTCTCTAAGGCTAGGTGCGTGGAGGTGTAGAATATTGATACGGTAATAGAGATCTTCTCTAAATCGCCCCTCTTCTACAGCGGCTTCAAGATTGACATGGGAGGCGAAGATGATTCTGCAATCAATGGGGATATTTCTGCTGCCACCGAGGCGCTCGATAATGTGCTCTTCTAAAAACTGTAACAGATTGACTTGCGATTCCAACGACAAATCACCTATCTCATCTAAGAATAGGGTGCCTTTGTTAGCTCGCTCTATATGGCCAATATACTGTTTGTCGGCGCCAGTAAAGGCGCCTTTTTCGTGACCAAAGAGCTCAGAGTGGATCAAGCTTTGAGGTAAGGCTCCACAGTTGATAGTGATGAAAGGACCGGTTTCTCTCCTTGACTGGCTATGAATTAAATGGGCACAGAGTCCTTTTCCTGTTCCTGTTTCGCCGCTAATGAGGACGGATTCATCTGAATCGGCTACTTTGGATAGGTTAGTCTTAAGTTGTTTGATAAGTTGGCTATTTCCCAGCAATCCATTGCCATGGTTTTTACTTTGAAGGTTACTGTGTAGCGACTTTTTTAATACAGCCATGCCATATGCATGACCTAAAGTGTGGTTTAGGCGTTTCCAGTCAACGGGCTGGTGGTGATAATCTACAAAATAGCGGGATAAGCAAGCTGTTAGTTTATTATCAAGTGGGTGAGTTTCTTCAGTGATTGCAATCCAGACAAGGCCATTTTGATGATCATTTAGCTGATTTATGGCGTGCAATATTTTTTGTGTAGGGGAGTTTGAAATGATTGCTATAGCAATTTTTATTTGGTTTGAATTTAGATACTGTAGGGCACAGTCAAAGCTATCAGCTTGAATACACAGCCAATTAAATTGTTTAAGCTCCCTCTCTCCTTGAAAATCGTGATTGGTAAAGTTTAAAACCAATAGCTCCCTTATCGGTGGCTTGCTATGTTTTAAATCGTTCATTTGTTTTCAATAAAGAATTGAGCCAGTTTCAAGTTAAAACTAGTGGTGCTTAAATTTTAGGCTGCGCTTGGTGTATTGCAAGAATTTATAGATGAATATGCTAATTAATATGGAAATATCCAGCTTGCTGAATGTAAATGCTTGGGGAATTAGATGTTTATTTTTAACTAAAGATAAAACCTTTTTGGGAGAACAGTGAAGGTATTGCTAAAGCAAACGCGCTCTTCCCTGAGCTAATATCGACTTAGTTAATAAGGGGTTGGGATTGATGGGCAGTTTGCAGGATCGCTTGGTACGTACTTAATTCCGTTACCATCGGCAACTTTCATGTTGTTAAAAGTATCTAACAAGGTCTTGTAGTGATTTTGCGCCGCGGCATCTGTACCTTGCCATGCGCTAATTGCAGCTGAAACGATATCTGCGCTAGACATAGTGCCACCACCTGGCATCATCAACACAGCATCCCCACCGAGGCGATACTCAATATTAAACAGAAATGCTAGCAATTGCTGTGCGAGCTGCTCTCTTGGATCGCCGCCGCCATTGCCATCAATTAAGAAATGTGACACCTCGGCTTTGACCGTACCCGCACCTGCTGAGATCCCATCTGTGATGGAGTCATTTTTGTAGGCGGGATCGACATCTGTTCCGTCGGAAAATTCACCGTCAAATGGCTCATCGCCTTTGCCAAAGTAGCTGGTTTCGCTGTCATAAGGGTCTAATGTATTAATATAACTTGTGACAAAGGCTGTCTCCATTTCGCCTAAACCGTTTTTATTATGCCAATAGCCTTTTGTACCAAAGCTTGCTTCGTTGAAGCAGATATTGGTAAATACCACATCACCTAGCGGGGTGCTGCTATTGTCTAGATAAGCGTTACCCGTGATAGGAGGGAGTCGACCATCTGGTCCGCTGGCTTCAGATCGCACGTCAAACTCAAGAGTGACACTTGATGTCGCCATCCAGCCTTGAGCGGTTGCTTCTTCTACTTGGTAGAAATCGGTAGGGTATGGAGTTAACGGCGCATCGCCATAACCATTAGGTAACAGTACGCTAAAGGTCATCTCACCGTTAACATCTGTTATACGGTTGGCATAGCCGTTCTCTAGGATCGGATCTGCGGTGAGTCCAAAGCGTGCCACTACTTCAGCATACACATCGGGATTAACCGTGCTGCTAATAGTATCGGGTATGGGGCCACCATTGGATTCTAGCAAACTTGGGGCGTACTTTAATCGAACTGGCCAGTTGGCTAGTCCAACTTCGTTACCATCTTGGATACCGTTGTTATTAGTATCAAAGATTTTTTTCACTTTAATATTGGCAAAACCAACCTGACTTAAGGTCAGAGTGATTTGTGGATCGCTATCGATTAGAGGCTCGACGCCTAAGGCGGCAGGGATAAAGTCTGAGAACTCATTACTGGTATGGGGTGCTAGGCCGTTATCAAAATTATCGGGGCAAGGCATCTCCATCACGAAGCGCTGAATAAAGTCATTCGCGTCATCGCCATCCCAAAGGTTAGGATCCTCTGGACCGGTATTTAATGAGCTAAACGCTTGGTAGTCATGGACATAACCTGAGGTGGTGAAATACTGACTGTTAAGGTTTTTATCTTGATCTTCTGTCCATCTGAAGTGATCTAACGACCAAATATCATTTAACTGTCCTAAGGCCTCTTTAAGCAAAATCGTGGTGGGATCGCCACTTGACTCATCATTGGTATTATCGGCATTACGGACATTTAAACCATCTTCGATACCATACTCCCATTGCCAGATAAACTTCTCGCCTAGATCTAAACGACAGTTTAAGTTGGCATCGTGATAGTTACGCAGTGCAATAATACCAAACTGTGGTTTTTTCTCTTTTACCTTAAAGTTATCGGTTTTAGCGGAACGCGGAATAAAGCCGTGGAAGTTTCCTGCTTGATAACCCTCTTGGTTAGGCTGATTTGTAGCTCCCATGCCGCCACCATTATCAAATTCATTAATGGGAGCATAAGCATCGACAGGAGTTATCCATGCTTTATAAACGCCACCATTATTCGGTGTATCATCATAGGGGTAGAGTTGGATAACCATGGCGTGGAGGGGAGCGCCACCGTGATCTATATCGGGGTTAAACTCGTGAACCTCCATAGTTTTGTTACCATTGGTTGGGTACGCAGTACAGGAAACAGCTTGCCAAACGCCTTTTTGTTTGACGTAGTTTGTCCCGTCTGCACCAGGGTATGCGGTGATGACACCATTTTCGATTTTAATCTCACGGCAACTGATATGATCTCTAGATAGTAGATCTTTACCACTGGGGTCGGTAACTTGGAAATAGTAATTACCGTCTGGAAGTGCTGCGGCTGAAGCCGGAGCATTCATTCTCGGCCCACCATCAAGGTAGACGTCTAATTTACTTCCGTATCTCACATTCTCATTAACTATGCCACCGTCGCTAGTGGTTGTGAAAATAGCACCCGATAGGGCGTTAGCCGCAATCGGGACACCGGCTAGGACAAGTGCTGCGAACATAGGTAAGAGTGAGAAACGAGGTTTATGTTGAATACTCATAATTGATACCTCATTAATCGCAATATTCGCCTTATTTGATACATATATAGTGCCAATTATTAGTCTTTATAATTCAATGGGGTAGACTTTATTTTTGCGGTGGCATTGTAACAAGGATGTGACACAGAGCCTTATCTTTAAAGGCTTCAACGACTTAGAGTGTTTCATAAGTGAAACATAAACTTAGGAGTGAAGGAAGGTTGAGGAGATATGTAGATATAAGGCCAAATAAATGGCCTTATAAATTAACAACAGAAAGATTACAACAGACGCATTTAGTTCCGCAGCTGTGTATGTGTGAGCATTTAATTATAAAAAATATCTAATTCATAAAGCGGAGCGTTATTGTCATATGACTCATACTTTGCTTGTATGCTGAAATGATCATTCTCTATATCAACTTGCTCAAAATTATCCGTTGCCTCGCTGAAATAGGTTAGCATTCCTTGCTTATCAAGCGGGAGCTTCATAGCGCTAATTGAGCTGGCAAAGGCATCTTCATCAACATTTGAAAATAGAGGGTCAGTCAGCTTTACTGTCTCAAGCCGCTGGTCATTGAACCTGAGTAAGATATGATTTCCTGCTAGCCACCAAGTATTATCATCACTAGCAATATTGATTTTGGTCGCTAAAGGTATTTGCTTTGTAAATTCATCTAAAGTGAAATGCGAGGATGAATTAGGAGCTAGACGATTAAACAACCATTTTTTTTGTGAAGTCGTTAAATTAGGGGGGCTTCCAATCTTAACTGACTTGTTTGAGTGGCTAAGAGTGAAATTCGTCAGTAATTGTTTAGGTACAGAAGCCATCTCAGGATGAAATGTTTCAAACTCAAGCAGTAAGCCTTGTTGATTACTCTCTATAAAAAGTTGATTAGCATTGTGTTGAACCTTGTCTGCCGATAGCTCTGATTGGACTTGGTTAATAGTAGATCTTTGAGGCAATATGCCCTCTATAGCCCAGCTAGTGTCATCAAAACCTGTTCTAAACCCAATAGCGTTTTGCCCCATGGGGTTTAACAACTCAAACCTTGAAGTGACTTTTTTTAGCTTGTCTTGGTTGAAAATAAACCATAAGTTTCTTCCGTAGCCTAGAATAAACTGATTTTCGGCGAGTCGAAGTTCAATACTTGCTGGGCCAAGTTTCTCTATGGTTTGTTTGATATTACTTTCGAGCAGAATGCCGTAAACACCTTCTGAAATAGAAACATGAGCAGGAGGAAGCTTAATCTCTTGAGCCAGTTTGTAAGGTGATTTAGACGATAGTTCATCAATATCAAATGTATATTCATATGAGAACTGGTGTACCTTAAATCCATCAGCGTTATAAGGTGCAGCTATTGTTGAAAGGGCCTTATTGTCTACACACATTTTAAAAGCTTGAGCTTGGATATGAGTGTTGAGTGTTTTGCGTACGTATTCATCTGATGCAGGTTTAAATCTGCTGCTATAGTTTGTCACCCTATGGTTAACATGAGTGATAATTACCGCATCAGCTCCTTTCTCAATAGCCTTTTGATTAAGTAGTACCACAGCGAGCGATAAGGACTTCTCCTGCGGATTACCCTCTTGGTCTAACATTTCAAGATCTTCTGTTTTTAGGCTAATTACACCTAAATCTTTTTCGATACAGCTGGGTTTATGGTTAAAAATAACTTTATTAGGTACGGCATTTGCTTGTGTTAATGGTAGGAGTAAGCCGCCAAGAATTATAGTGTTTAACTTGGTTATTAATTGCATTTCCATATGCTGAGTTGTTCCTTTTAATTACTCTACTTCAATATCAAATAGTTATGAATTACTTAGTTGATTGTATATAGCCATCATTGATAAATGGTATTCAAATTGAGAGTAACCTGGGCTAGTCATATCAGTTAAGGTCTTTGTTTATGTCGATGAAGTCAAATGAGAATTTTAATAGTCTGTATTTATGGTATCGACCTAAATAAAAAAGGCTGAATGAACAGCCTTTCTAGTTTTTCAAGTGTGAGTCTTTATCTAGGTGTTGCTCTGCTCCAATTTTAGCTCATCCAAGGTAATAGTCTTCTAGATAAACTGTCAGCTTGACCAAGGCGAATCGCGCTGCGATAACGGATTCTATAGAGGGCTTGATAACATAGAGGCACTAAGTACAGACTGGTGACGGTTGAGAAGGTGAGACCGCCAATAATCGCAATCGCCATAGGTGAATACGACGGTCCGCCACCTCCTAGTTGGGTGTCTCCCATGGCAAGAGGGACTAAACCTAGTACCGTAGTACCTACTGTCATTAACACTGGGCGCAAACGGGTATAACACACAGCGCTGATGGTGTCTGATAGCTTATCGAGATCTGGAGATAATTGATTGATTTGGTCAACCAAAACAATACCGTTATTCACCACTATGCCCATCAAGATTAAGATCCCTATCATTGCCATTATCGACATCGGAGTGCCAGTAAAGAGTAGTGCCCAAAACACGCCAGTAATAGAGAACAGAATCGAGGTGATAATTGCAGTTGGTAGCAGCAGCGACTCAAAAAGTGCTGCCATGACGATATAGATCATCGCAATAGCTAAAATCATATTGGTTGCCATCACGGCTTCATCTTCGTCTTGCTTTTGAAAACCGCCTCGTAACGAGTAGCCATAACCCGCTGGTAAGTTAACACTGTTCATCACTTGGGTGATTTTCTCTTGTGCTTCCTCAGTTGTTAGCTCATCTAAGTTCGCGCCGATTGAAAGCGCTGTTTGTCTATCGTAGTGCCTAATGGTGTCAAACCTTGGCAAGATTTCAATCTTAGCTAAGCTGTCTAAGGTATAAACGCGGTTATCAATTCTGATCACTGGTAGTTGTTTTAGCTTCTCAAGTGACAGTCGCCATTGTTGTTCGAAGGCCATCTCGATACGCAGTTCTCCGCTGGGGTCGTGACGAAATGATCGCAGCGGTGTACCACGTAGGGCCATAGATATGCTTGAGGCCACTTCATTAAGCTTTAAGTCGAGTCTTGCAGCCATTTGACGGTCGATGCGGATCACCACTTCTTGCTGTGCACCACTTAGCTCGGAGCGAACATCGCTTAATCCGTCAATCGAGCTCAATAATGGGATCACTTGCTCGCTAATGTGGATAAGCTCAGTGGTTGAGCGTCCTGTAAGTGACACCCGTACACCATTGTTCTCACCGCCCCAGCCAAATTGCGGCTTAGCAATGGCAAATTTGGGAAAGCCTTCGCGTATGGTTTTTTTCAACGCTTTCATATCAACTTCGGTGTCTTCTTTTAAAATCAGTGTCGACTGACCTCTGTCTGCTGCAAAGTAGCTGTATACCGAATCAATATGGAACTTGTCTTTATTAGCATAAAGATAGGTTTCCATCTTGGTGATCATGGATTCTGTGACATCTAAGCTATGTCGACCTTCGACTTGATAATTGATATACAAGCGATTATTGCCTTCACCGTCAGATTGATCTTGCTTAACCATACTTAATGGCAGCGCCGTAGAGGCTAAGATCACCACGGCTAGTACGCCTGAAATCCGCGGGTGGGCCAAGATCCAGTTAAGGCTATTTTGATATCTCGCTTGAAGCCGGCTTTGTTTCGGTGCTTTCTTTTGGCTAAAGGTCATCTTACTGAGCATTAATGGCAGCAGGGTTTTGGCGACTAATAAAGAGGCGGCAAGGGAGATGCAGATGGCGATGGCCACATGCTCTAAGAAGATGGTTAGTTCAACTTTAACGCCAAAGATATTAGGTAAAAACACAATGGCCGTGGTCAAGGTGCCCGCGAGTACCGCCAAAGAGACTTTATCGACACCGCGAAGAATAGCGCTACTGTTTATCTTGGCTGTCCCAGCTTGTTGTGTTGAACCATCTGCAACTCGAGCCTGTTTCTCCTGCAGTACACTTTCGGTGACTACCACGGCATTATCTATCAGCATACCAACAGCGAGTAGTAGCCCCATCATAGATAAAATATTTAGGCTATAACCTAAAAAGTACATAGCGGCTAAAGTCATACAGATGGAGATAGGAACAGATGACACGATAACTAAGGTCATCTTCAGATCCCGCAGGAACAGATATAAGACCACAAACGAGAGTAGGGCGCCGATAAGTCCCGCGGTGAGTAAATCGCGAAGCGAAGAGGTCACGCCGTAGGCCTGATCTTCCATAACGAACAGCTTTATGCCGTCAAACTGTGAGTCTTGTTTTGCCGCATCAATGACCTTCATTACCCGCTCTGATACATCAACCAGATTGGCCCCTGATTCTTTAAATACATCTAAGCCTACAGCGTAGTTTTGATCAAGATGACGACCATCTAAACGTTCTGGCAATGAGAAGCTGACATTGGCGATATCACCTAAGGTGATCCCGGGGGCTAATACTAATGCAGTGATGTCATCTAGATTTCTAAATTCTCCCTTTGGTGATACCTGATAAACTCGTGAGTCAGTTTTAAGCACTCCCGCGTTAATCACAAAGTTTTCTTGTTGCAGTCGTCTGTTTAACGCTTGCACTGAAATATTGCTGGCAGAAAGCTTATCTGCATTAATGCGGATCTCAATTTGTTTTTGCTCTACGCCATAAAGGGTAACCTGCGATACGCCCTCTACTCGTTCAAGCGGCTTTTTAAGCTGTTTATCCAGTAAATCAAAAGCACTTGAAAGCTCGCGGTCACTTGAAATTCGCAAATTGAGCACCGGCATATCGGCGGTGCTGAATTGGCGGATGAATACTCGCTCCACATCCTTAGGTAACAAGTGGCGCACCGTATCGATTTTCTCTCGCGCTTCTAAGCTTTTGGTCGCTACGTTCTCGCCCCACTTCATTCTTAGGTCGATTTCGGCGCCATTTTGAGAGGAACTTGAACGTAGCTCCTCAATACCGCCCATAGTGGCTAATGACTCCTCTAATAGATTGGTAATGTCACGTTCAACTTCCGCGGGTGTAGAGCCTTTATAGGGCACTTCAACAATGACTTGAGGAATGTCGATCCCTGGGAACATTTCAAGTGGAAGCAATCTACTTGAAGCAAGGCCAAATAACAGTATTGCCACAAAGAACATGGTGGTGGTTACAGGTCTTGCGATGGCTAAGCGGGTGATATTCATGCTTTGCCTCCTTCAAGCGTTGGCTTATTGACTGCAATGGCCTCATCACTATTTTGATCTGATTCTTTTTTATCAAATTCCTTTCTATCAAAGACTGCATAAAGTACAGGTAGCACAACCAAGGTTAACAATGTCGATAAACACAGGCCAAAAATTACAGTAATCGCCATCGGTGCTCTGACTTCGCTACCGTCGCCTAGCCCAAGAGCCATAGGAGACAGACCAAGCGCAGTCGTCATGGTGGTCATAATAATCGGACGTAGACGAGATTTCGCTGCATTTGAAATAGCCGTGATTTTTTCTTCGCCGTTTTGACGCAGTTGGTTAATCCTATCGACCAAGACGATAGCGTTGTTTACCACAATCCCAGCCAGCATGATGAGACCTATGAATACCACAACACTCAGGTGAGTTTGGGTGATAAACAAACCAAAAATACTGCCGCCGACCGCCATAGGCACGGCAATTAAAATAAGCAGCGGATGCAGTAAAGACTCAAATTGGCTCGCCATCACCAGATAAACTAAAAATACGGCGAGCACGAGTGCAATTTGGAGTGACTTAAATGAATGCTCCATCTCTTCATTTTGTCCACCAAAGCGAGCTTGAATCGAGGTAGGTAAAGTTTGCGCCGCTAAAATATCGCGGGCAGTAACTACGGCGTCATTCAGATCACCATAGGCTAAGTTTGCCGATACTATAGCCACGCGCTGTTGACTGACGCGGTTGATTGCTGATGGACCCAGTTTTAGGCTAACGTCAGCTACCGCACTAAGAGAGATGGGATGAGAGCTATTAGGATTAATGATCATCGAGTCGATATCGCTAATTTGATTGCGCTCATCGAGCTCACTGCGCACTAAGATATCGATTTTACGATCTCGTACTGTGTATTGGCTGGCAATGGTACCGCCAATGCGCTGTGCGATACGGTTAGCAACTGTTGGCGCATCCATACCTAGAGCCGCTAAGCGTTGATGATCAAAGCGAATACTCAACTCTGGTTGACCATCTCTGAGACTAGTATTGATATCGGCGAAACGGTCAGAATCAGACAGGGCGTCGACTAAGTTATCGGCAGTTTGCTTAAGCTGAGCTAAGTCGTAACCTACTAGTTCTATTTCAAGCGGTGTTTTAAAGCTAAATAGCTCTGGGTGTTGCACCTTTGCTTCAAGTTCTGGAATGCGCATAGCTGTAGCTCGTAGCTTATCTGCCACAGCATCAAAGGCGTTGTGGTCGAGAAGGACGACTTGCAATCGACCCCAGTTTTCACCGCCTCTAGAGGTGTCAGAAGTCATTAACCCGCCACTACCTGCTTGGCTGTAGGCGTGTTTTACATCGGCTCTATCTTTTATCGATAGCGCTAGTTTACGCAGCACACGATCGGTTTGGGCAACTTCAGTACCTGGTGGAAGTAGCACTTCAACATAAAACTCCCCCTGATTCATAGGTGGAATAAGCTCCATCCCTAAACGGGGAACCAGCAAGGCGGCGCTAGCGGTTACTATAATAGCTATTGCTAAAGTGAGTACGCGCAACTTTAGCGCAGCGGCTAACAGTTTATGATACAAGCCTTCAAGTTTGCTGTAGAACCAGTTAAAACCGCCGCTTATTGGACGCATAACTAGGCCCGCCAACCAAGATAGAGTGCGGCCAATGATAAGCACTAAGGTTAACAGTGTGCTTGGTAAATAGTTAAATAGCAAAACAAAGGGAAACGAAAACACGGTGGCACTGTAATGTTTTAATTTAGCGAGTTTTGTTTCCGGCTTAGGCTTAGCTGTTTTCTCTAACAATGGTGGCAAAGCTTTAAAGCCTTCACGAGACGCCAGCATTGGAATGGTGGTTAGTGCCACAAGCAAGGAGGCGAGAAGGGCGAAGGTTACGGTTAATGCTTGGTCTGAAAACAGTGCACCAGCCACGCCATCAACAAACACTAATGGGATAAATACAGCGAGTGTGGTCAGGGTCGAGGCAAAGATGGCGCCAGACACTTCTTTGGTACCGGTAACAGCAGCTTCGAGACGATTCATACCCAGTGATTTACAGCGGTCGATATTCTCTAATACTACGATGGCGTTATCGACTAAGAGCCCTACAGCGAGTGCTATTCCGCCGAGTGACATGATGTTTAGACTTATATCGGCAAAGTACATCATGTTAAAGGTGGCGATAACCGAAAATGGAATCGAGATTGAAATAATTAGCGTCGGGATAATGTCTCTGAGGAACAGGTAGATGACAAGCATCGATAGCAAACTACCAATCAGAGCTGCACTGGTCACTTCATTGACTGCACTTTCGATAAACTCCGATTGATCGTAGATGACCTTAAGTTCGGCCTTAGGGTTATGCTGATTAAGTTTAGCTAGCTCATCAGTCACTTTACCCGCAACGGCTACAGTATTGGCATCACCTTCTTTATAAATGGCCAGTTCAATTGATTCTTTGTCACCAATGCGAGTGATGTCATTACGCTCCTTAAAGGCATCGGCAATCGTCGCCACCTCAAATAAACGTACTAAAGTTTGCTCATCACGGTAAATCACGATTTGGCCAAGCTCTTCTAAAGAGTTGAACTGGTTCAAAGTGCGGACTAAGTACTCTTTGTCGCCTTGGATCACTTTACCTGCTGAAAGGTTAATGTTTTCTTCGGCGATACGGTTGCGAATAAGATCGGCGCTTAAATTTAGCTGAGTCAGCTTTTGCTGATTTAGCTGAATATGCACTTCTTGCTGTAATCCACCAGAAAGGCGAACAGCGGCTACACCGGTTAAGGACTCAAGTTGACGTTTGAGCTCCTCTTCGGCGTAGGTACGCATCTGTTTGAGCTCGGTTTCGCTCATTGCTGTAGAGGTACTTTTGCTGGTTTCGGGAACCGATAGGGCAAGACGAACTATTGGGTCGAGATTTGGGTTAAAGCGCAGTAAAAGCGGCTTTTTAACATCGAGGGGCAGCTCAATCGTATCGAGTTTCTCTCGTACATCAAGGCTTGCCATATCCATATCTGTGCCCCATTCAAACTCAAGCACAACATCTGACATGCCTGAGCGTGAAATTGAACTGATTTTTCTAAGGCCTTTGACAATACCTGCCGCCTCTTCAATAGGCTTTGAGACCAGTTGCTCAACTTCGACTGGCGCCGCACCGGCATATTGAGTACGAATAGTGATGGTTGGGTAACTCAGATCAGGTAAAAGCTTAACGGCTAGGCGAGAAAAGCCCACCATGCCAAAAAGAATCACCGCAAACATAAACATCCAGACTGTAACCGGTCGATTAACTGCTGTTTTTATAATAGACATAACGTGCTCCGTAGTTTCTAAGCTATTTAGCTGACGCTAGATCTGTTGAATTAATGACTTCAACTAATGACTGGTCTTTAAGATTTTGCTGTCCACGGATCACAATTTGTTCGCCCGGCTGAATACCATTGACGATTTCAACGGTATCAGCTTCGCGATAACCAAGAGAGACACTGCGACGATTAGCGTTTTCGCCATCGATAACATAAAGAGCAAATTCGTTATCTTGGTTAACCAAAGCGTTATAAGGCACGGTAATGACGTTATTGTGGGTATCATACTTAAGCTCTACACGGGTAAACATGCCGGCTTTTAAAGTCGCATTTTGATTGGGGACTGAAAGGGTAACTTTAAAGGTACCGCTTTGTGAGTCGACAATCGGGCTTATGCGTAAAACGGTGGCGTGTGTGGTTTCTTGGGTGTGTTTATTGGCGTAGATCTCGGCATCTTGACCTAGGCGCAGATGTTGAAGTTGTTGTTCTGGCAGGTGGACTATACCGTATAGCTCATCTTGATTAACGATATAAAATAGCTCATCAAACTCTTTGGCCATATTGCCTGACTTCACAAAGCGTGTCGCGACGATACCGTCGATAGGCGAGCGGATCATGCTTTCCTGTACATATAATGCGGCTAAGTCACGCTTGGCCATGGCGGCTTGTAAGTTATATTCAAGTTTTGCCATAGAGTCGGCACTAAAAAACTCTTTATTACTAATTTTCTTAAGGCGATTTAATTCTTGCTCGATGATCTCAACTTCAGCTTGAGAGCGGTCTAAATCGAACTTCTGCCTTTTAGAGTCAATTTCAGCTAGCAGTTGACCTTTTTTTACTCTGTCACCTTCTTCAACTTCTATTGACTGTATGAGCCCAGCGACACGAGTAACGACTCTGGCTTCTTGAGGGGCTTCAAGTGTAGCGGTAGTGCTATAAAAAGAGGATACATCGCCTTGTATTACAGTGGCTGTTTCAACGGGGACGGCATACTTCTCCTCTTCCTTGGCTTGTTCTTGTTCGCCACATGCAGTTAATAGGGTTGCTAGTAGTAGGGGGAGGATAATTTTATTTTTGTTTAACGCTTCCATGTAAGCAGACCTTAATTCATTTTTCCGATAGGCCAGATAAAGCAGGATATGTGCCAGGTTCAAAATTCTTTATTATTCAGTCGGTTACGTTTTATTTGTTATGGGTTTTAGTGCTTTTACCGCAGAATGTAGCGAAAAGTTACAAATGTTGGTTTTTTTAACAAAGGTTAGGTTTAGCGGAGCCTTAATAATGGTTTAGTGTGGCTTGGTGCTGGTTTGATGGTTTTACTCGTTATTCAGAGGCTGTGTTTTGCGTTGTATTTTGGGTTATATTTTGAGGTATAAATAACGCAAATATTCGATGTTTCGGCTTTGCTTAAGTATGTGGGCGGTGTTTTATTAGGCAGTATAGGAAGCTCGTATCGTGTATTTCGCTGAAGGATAAGGCTAGTTTTAGTTTAAAAGCTCACATTTTTGCTGTTATTAGCATTTTTCATGATGAATTTTATTTGAAGAAAAATTTCAATTAAACGAGTTTAAATAAGTACCCTTGTCACTATCGAGTGCCTAAAGCCTTGCATGAGTAAAGGGGGGGGTAAATACGGCTTACTTGGCTCAGGTAGGGAGGATATGAGGGACGCGAGAGCAAAATACGCAACTAATATCCAGCATCTCTTTCCAGTGTGCAATCCAACCAACTGTTCGCGCTAGTGCGAACCATATTGAGTGAATAGGCCGGACATAGGTAATAAAAAGGGTAATAAACAAGGCACTCAATGAGTGCCTTTTAGATAATTTATTCCGCAGTTAAAGTGACGAGCTTATACTGCTTGGCTAAATTGTAGAAGATAGATATTTGCGTTAATCGTGCTTATCTAAATCAACAAAATCACGCTTAGCATCGCCGGTATAAAGCTGGCGAGGACGGCTGATTTTGTGACCAGGCTGATCAAGCATCTCTTTCCAGTGTGCAACCCAACCAACTGTACGCGCTAGTGCGAACCATATTGGTGTGAATAGGCCGGACAGAGGTAATAAAAAAGGCAATAAAAAAGGAACTCAATGAGTGCCTTTTAGATAATTTATACCGCAGTTTAAGTGACGAGCTTATACTGTTTGGCTAAATTGTAGAAGATAGATATTTGCGTTAATCGCGCTTATCTAAATCAACAAAATCACGCTTAGCATCGCCGGTATAAAGCTGGCGAGGACGGCTGATTTTGTGACCAGGCTGATCAAGCATCTCTTTCCAGTGTGCAATCCAACCAACTGTACGCGCTAACGCGAACCATATTGAGTGAACATAACTGATTTCACTTTAAGATAGGCCTAGATAACAAAAAAGGCACTCAATGAGTGCCTTTTAACTTATTAGTTTATTTCTGCCTCAATTTAAGTGACGAGCTTAAATGAGAGCATCAATAAGCTGCTAATCGCGCTTAACTAAGTCAACAAAATCACGCTTAGCATCGCCGGTATAAAGCTGGCGAGGACGGCTGATTTTGTGACCAGGCTGATCAAGCATCTCTTTCCAGTGTGCAATCCAACCAACTGTGCGCGCTAACGCGAACCATATTGAGTGAACATACCTGATTTCACTTAAGATAGGCCTAGATAACAAAAAAGGCACTCAATGAGTGCCTTTTAACTTATTAGTTTATTTCTGCCTCAATTTAAGTGACGAGCTTAAATGAGATCATCAATAAGTTGCTAATCGCGCTTAACTAAGTCAACAAAATCACGCTTAGCATCGCCGGTATAAAGCTGGCGAGGACGGCTGATTTTGTGACCAGGCTGATCAAGCATCTCTTTCCAGTGTGCAATCCAACCAACTGTACGCGCTAACGCGAACAGTACGGTGAACATGCTTGTTGGAATACCGATAGCTTTCATGATGATCCCTGAGTAGAAATCAACATTCGGATAAAGCTTCTTAGATACGAAATATTCATCTTCTAGTGCGATGCGCTCAAGCTCCATTGCAACGTCTAAAAGCGGATCATTAACCTTAAGTTCTGCAAGCACTTCATGGCATGTCTCACGCATTACCTTAGCGCGAGGGTCGAAGTTCTTGTAAACGCGGTGACCAAAGCCCATAAGACGGAATGGGTCTTCTTTGTCTTTCGCGCGTGCAATAAACTCAGGAATACGATCGACAGAGCCAATCTCTTCCAGCATATTTAGACATGCTTCGTTAGCACCGCCGTGTGCAGGGCCCCAAAGTGACGCAATACCCGCTGCAATACATGCAAATGGGTTAGCACCTGAAGAACCGGCTAAACGAACGGTCGACGTTGATGCGTTTTGCTCGTGATCCGCATGTAGGATAAAGATACGATCCATCGCGCGTTCAACGATTGGGTTAACCTTGTATTCTTCGCATGGTACTGCAAACATCATACTTAAGAAGTTACCGGCATAGCTTAAGTCGTTACGTGGGTATACAAACGGTTGACCGATTGAATACTTGTAGCACATTGCTGCAATCGTAGGCATTTTTGACACCAAACGATAGGCGGCAATTTCACGGTGACGCTCGTCATTCACATCCAAAGAGTCTTGGTAAAATGCAGATAACGCTCCCGTTACACCACACAGCATCGCCATTGGATGAGCATCAGGTCTGAAACCTGCAAAGAAAGCAGACAACTGCTCATTCACCATAGTGTGCGTTTTTACTGTGTATACGAATTCGTCGTATTGCGCTTTAGTTGGAAGCTCACCATAAAGCAGCAAATAACATAAATCTAAATAGTTAGACTCTTCTGCCAACTGGTCGATAGGGTAACCGCGGTGTAGCAGTACGCCTTTTTCGCCGTCGATAAAGGTAATAGCTGATTCGCAGGAAGCGGTCGCAAGAAATCCTGGATCGAAGGTAAAGTGACCTTTGCTACCTAGCTTACTGATGTCGATTACATCAAATCCTGCCGTACCTTCTTTAATAGGCAGTTCGATTGAATCATTCCCTGGTAGTTCTAATGTGGCTATATTATCAGCCATACCCCATTCTCCTTACTTCATTCTTATTGAGTGCGGCTTATCAAACGTGAACACTTTACAGTGAATCTGGATCACATTTCAATTTAAATAAGCGTTTAAATTTGTTAGACCATGGTCTTAAACTGACTAAAGTACTTGTGTCAGCAATGGCTTGGCAGATTTTTTTACCAAAAAAACAAAATTTGCATAATGTGATGTTTGTATTTGACATTTCACCCACGTATACTTGCCGCAGCTCAGAAGAGCTGCATACATTAGCGAGTAGTTATCACTTTTTTGCATGCTTAATTAGTGGTTGCTAAAACTGTTAAATGTTTGTTTCAAGTTTTCTTTTGTAAAAGTTCCAAACCGTGATCTAAATCACTGATTGGAATTTAAACAAAAGCGGTTCATATAACAAAAAATAGCTCAATTGAGCAGAGTGAGCAGAACGTGAAAAAGCAAAGACCTGTCCATTTAGATCTGCAGACCATACGTTTCCCTGCAACAGCGATCGCGTCCATTCTTCATCGTGTATCGGGTGTAATCATGCTGTTTGCCGTCGGTATCCTTATCTGGTTGCTTAATGAATCATTAGCATCAGCCGACAGTTTCGCAGGTGTCCAATCTCTCTTTGATAACTTTATGGTTAAGTTTATCGTCTGGGGAATTCTTACCGCGCTGGGTTATCACTTAATAGTGGGTATTCGCCACTTAGTGATGGATGCTGGCTACTGGGAAGAACTTTCTTCTGGCGTGACTTCGGCTAAAGTCACTATTGCATTGTCAGTAGTGTTTTCAATCATTGCGGGGATTTGGGTATGGTAACTAACGCAGCAAGTCTTGGCCGCAGTGGTGTCCATGACTTTATTCTTATACGTGCAAGTGCCGTGATCCTAGCCTGTTACACCATTTTTTTGGTTGGGTTTATCGCATGTAGCTCTCCACTAACTTATGACGCATGGCACGGCTTGTTTAGCGCATTGCCAATGAAAGTCTTTACACTACTAGCACTTGTCGCGATTTTAGTTCATGCCTGGATTGGGATCTGGCAGGTACTAACGGATTATGTAAAGTGTGTTGCTCTACGTGGTGTACTTCAGTTTGTTTTTGTCGTAGCAGCCTTCAGTTATTTGGCAGCAGGCATTTTGATAGTGTGGGGTGTTTAAGTGGGTATTCCAGTTCGCGAATTTGACGCGGTTGTAATCGGTGCAGGTGGCGCCGGTATGCGTGCCGCTCTACAAATATCTAAAGAAGGTAAGAGCTGCGCGCTGTTATCTAAAGTTTTCCCAACTCGTTCTCATACGGTATCTGCACAGGGTGGTATTACCGTAGCCCTGGGTAATGCACACGAAGATCACTGGGAACAGCACATGTACGATACCGTGAAAGGTTCCGATTTTATCGGTGACCAAGAAGCGATTGAGTTTATGTGTAAGACCGGCCCAGAAGCAGTTATCGAGCTTGAGCACATGGGTCTACCTTTCTCTCGCTTCGAAAACGGCAAGATTTACCAACGTCCTTTCGGTGGTCAGTCTAAAAACTTTGGTGGCGAACAGGCTGCTCGTACAGCTGCAGCTGCTGACCGTACAGGTCACGCATTATTGCATTGCCTATACCAACAAAACGTAAAACATAAGACCGAAGTTTTCTCTGAGTGGTATGCACTCGACTTAGTCAAAAATGAAGACGGCGTGATTGTTGGTTGTACTGCAATCGAAATTGAAACTGGCGAAATCGTTTATTTCAAAGCTAAAGCAACAATTCTAGCGACAGGCGGAGCAGGGCGTATCTACGCTTCTACCACGAATGCACATATCAACACCGGTGACGGCGTGGGTATGGCAATGCGTGCTGGCGTGCAGATGCAAGACATGGAAATGTGGCAGTTCCACCCAACGGGTATTGCTGGCGCTGGTGTACTTGTAACTGAAGGCTGTCGTGGTGAAGGCGGATACCTGTTAAACAAAGACGGCGAACGTTTCATGGAACGTTACGCACCTAACGCGAAAGATTTAGCATCTCGAGACGTGGTCGCACGTTCAATGATGACTGAAATTCGTGAAGGTCGTGGTCTAGATGGCCCATTAGGTCCGCACTGTTTACTTAAGCTTGATCACTTAGGTAAAGAGACCCTTGAAGCACGTCTTCCAGGTGTTTGTGAACTTTCTCGTACATTTGCTCATATCGATCCGGCAGACGGTCCAATTCCAGTATTGCCAACTTGTCACTATATGATGGGTGGTCTGCCAGCTAAAGTGAGCGGTCAGGTTGTTCGCCAAAATAGCGACGGCAGCGAAGATGAAGTCACTGGTCTATTTGCTGTTGGCGAAATTGCGTGCGTATCGGTACACGGAGCTAACCGATTGGGTGGTAACTCATTGTTAGATCTTGTAGTATTTGGTCGTGCGGCGGGTCAACACTTAGGTAAAGCGTTAGATGAAACGCCAACACCAAAAGAAGCAAGCCAAGCAGATATTGATGCTTCTCTAGCGCGTTTGAATCGCTGGGAAAGTAACAAAGATGGCGAAGACCCAGCCGTTATTCGTAAAGACTTACAGCTTTGTATGCAGCTGAACTTCTCAGTATTCAGAAGTGGCGATGCGATGGCTGAAGGCCTTAAAGAGCTTAAAGCGATTCGTGAGCGTTTAGCGAATGCCAAGCTATCTGACAATTCAACTGAATTTAATACTCAGCGTATTGAATGTTTAGAGTTAGATAACTTGATGGCAACGGCAATTGCTACGGCGACAGCGGCTAACTTCCGCACTGAAAGCCGCGGCGCACACTCACGTGAAGATTACCTTGAGCGTGATGATGAAAACTGGTTATGTCACAGTATTTTTGACCCAGTTACCGAGCTTATGACTAAGCGAGATGTGAACATGGAGCCTAAGCTTCGCGCCGCATTCCCGCCAATCAAGCGTACCTACTAAGGAGAAGACCCGATGAAATTGGAATTTGCAGTTTATCGCTACAATCCTGATGTAGACACTAAGCCGTACATGAAGGATTACAGCTTAGAAGTGGATGAAGGCACCGACATGATGGTCCTTGATGCACTGCTTAAGCTAAAAGAGTTAGACCCAACACTGGCGTTTAGACGTTCATGCCGTGAAGGTGTATGTGGTAGTGATGGTATCAACATGAATGGTAAAAACGGTCTTGCGTGTATTACGCCTGTTTCTACTTTCAAAGGTAAAAAGATTGAAATCCGTCCACTACCAGGTATGCCTGTAGTACGTGATTTGATTGTTGACCTAACTCAGTTCTATACCCAGTATGAAAAGATTAAGCCTTTCTTGATTAACGATGAGAAAACGCCTGCGCGTGAACATCTGCAATCACCAGAAGAGCGTGAGCATTTAGATGGACTTTATGAGTGCATCATGTGTGCATGTTGTTCTACGGCTTGTCCTTCGTTCTGGTGGAATCCAGACAAGTTCATCGGTCCAAGTGGTTTGCTGCATGCTTATCGCTTCTTGATCGATAGCCGCGATACTGCGACCGAAGAGCGTCTATCTGGGCTCGATGATGCGTACAGTGTGTTCCGCTGCCACGGCATCATGAACTGCGTTGACGTTTGTCCTAAAGGGCTAAATCCGACAAAAGCAATTGGACACATTAAGTCTATGCTTCTGAAGAGAGCCGTTTAAATGCAGTACCAAGAGCCGATATTGATATAGCTCTATATGAGTCACTTTCCCTGTGGAGAGTGGCTCTTTTTTGTGTCATGGAAGACGAATATAACGATAATCTGGAACTCTAGGGGCTACAGAGATTACAGAAAATTTGGGCTAGCTCAAACTATCTGTATTTATGACTTTGGCTAAGCAAGTGTATACAGTTTGAAAGGAATAGAAATGCACCAAGGCATCATGAAAGCCTGGCTCGAATCGTCTCATCTCAATGGTGCGAACTCGACCTATGTAGAAGAGATGTATGAAGCCTATCAAGAAGATCCGCAGTCGGTAACTGAAGACTGGCGTGTCGTGTTTGATAACCTCCCTCTAGTTAATGGCACATCGGTTGATGTACCAGAAGCTGCCCACTCTAAAGTACGCGACTATTTTCGTAGTCTTGCATTAGAAGGACGTCAGAAAGGTTCACCTAAGGTGACCGATCCTGAAGTCGATGCAAAACAAGTGAAAGTCCTACAGTTAATTAACGCTCACCGTTTCCGCGGTCATCAGAATGCCAACTTAGATCCGCTTGATATTTGGAAGCGTGACAAGGTGTCTGAATTAGATCCAGCATTTCATGGCTTAGACAGTGATGATATGCAGCGTCAATTTAACACGGGTTCATTTGCTCATGGTGGCGAAACCATGAAGCTGGTGGACTTAGTTAAAGCACTTAAGGCCACCTACTGTGGTTCTATCGGTGCAGAGTATATGCACATTACTGACACCGATGAGAAACGTTGGCTCCAGCAACGTCTCGAACCTTCTCTCGGTGCTGCAAATTACTCGAAAGAAGATAAGACTCGAATTCTAGAAGGACTTAACGCTGCAGAAGGTATGGAAAAATACCTAGGTGCTAAGTTCCCAGGTGCAAAGCGCTTCTCATTAGAAGGTGGCGATGCGCTCGTTCCTATGATGCGTGAAATCATCTATCGCGCTGGCGATGCGGGTACCAAAGAAGTCGTTATCGGTATGGCCCACCGCGGTCGCTTAAACGTACTGGTAAACATTCTGGGTAAGAAGCCATCAGAATTGTTTGACGAATTCGCTGGCAAGCACAGCGATGAGCTAAATGGCTCAGGTGACGTTAAATATCACCAAGGTTTCTCGTCTGATTTCGAAACGCCAGGTGGCAACGTTCACCTAGCACTCGCCTTTAACCCATCTCATCTAGAAATTGTTAATCCAGTGGTTATTGGTTCTGTGCGTGCTCGTCTTGACCGTCGTGGTTGCGATACGGGTCTGCAAGTCATGCCTATTACCATTCATGGTGACTCGGCGATTACTGGTCAGGGTATTGTGCAAGAAACTTTTAACATGTCACAAACTCGTGGCTTTAAAGTTGGCGGCAGTATCCGCATCGTGGTTAACAACCAAGTGGGTTTCACCACTAACTTAACTGAAGATGTGCGCTCTACTGAGTACTGTACCGATATCGCTAAGATGGTTCAGGCTCCGATTTTCCACGTCAATGCTGATGACCCAGAAGCGGTAGCGTTTGTGTCGCAACTTGCGGTTGATTACCGCAACGAGTTTAAGCGTGACGTAGTGATTGATTTGGTTTGTTATCGCCGCCATGGTCATAACGAAGCCGATGAGCCGAGTGCTACTCAGCCATTGATGTACGCCAAAATCAAGAAGCATCCAACACCAAGAAAAATCTATGCCGACAGACTGATTGCTGAAAATGCACTCGGTAGCGATGAAGTTACTTCTATGGTGAACGATTACCGTGATGCACTAGATGGCGGTGATTGCGTTGTTAAAGAATGGCGCCCAATGACATTGCACTCAGTCGATTGGAGTCCATATATCGGCGCCGATTGGAATGATGCATATCAAGCCGAGATGCCGATAGAGCGCATTAAGCAGTTAGCTGACAAAATTAGCTACGTGCCTGAAAGTCACAAGTTGCAGTCACGAGTAGCGAAAATCTACAAAGACCGCCTAGCAATGGCGTCTGGTGAGAAGCTACTCGATTGGGGGTTTGCCGAGACCTTGGCTTATGCGTCGATTCTTGAAGACAAGAAGCGTATTCGTATAACGGGTCAAGATTCAGGCCGTGGTACCTTCTTCCACCGTCACGCGGTGCTGCATAATCAAAATGACGCAACAGCTTATATGCCACTGCGTAACATTGCCGATGAGCAAGGCCCAATCGATATTACCGACTCAGTATTGTCTGAAGCGTCAGTATTAGCGTTTGAGTATGGTTATGCGACAGCTGAACCGGGCGGATTGACGCTATGGGAAGCGCAGTTTGGTGACTTTGCTAACTGTGCTCAAGTTGTTATTGACCAGTTCTTATCATCGGGTGAGCAGAAGTGGGGCCGTTTATGTGGTCTAACTATGCTGTTACCACACGGTTATGAAGGCCAAGGCCCTGAGCACTCAAGTGCACGTCTAGAGCGATTCTTACAGCTTTGTGCTAACCACAACATGCAAGTGTGTGTGCCATCGACTCCAGCACAGGTTTACCACATGCTGCGTCGTCAGGTTGTACGTCCTATGCGTCGTCCACTTGTGGTTATGTCACCTAAGTCTTTACTGCGTCATCCATTAGCCGTATCAAGCTTGGAGGAGCTCGCTGAAGGCTCATTCCAAAATATCATCGGTGAAGTTGATGAATTAAATGCAAGTAAAGTCGATAGAGTCGTATTCTGTAGCGGAAAAGTTTATTTTGAGCTACTTGAACGTCGCCGTAAAGAAGGCTTAGAGAATGTTGCACTCATTCGTGTTGAACAATTGTACCCGTTCCCACACGAAGAAGCCGCAGCAGCGCTTGCTGAATATAGCCATGTAAAAGATTTCGTTTGGTGCCAAGAAGAGCCACAAAACCAAGGTGCTTGGTATTGTAGTCAGCACCATTTCTGGAGCGTCATTCCGGCCGGAGCTCAGTTAAGCTATGCCGGTCGTGAAGCCTCAGCTGCACCAGCATGTGGTTACCCTGCATTGCATGCTCAGCAACAAGAATCATTAATCAACAGTGCATTAAAGCTGTAGTAATAGAACATTTATAAAAAGGATCGTAATCCATGAGTATCGAAATTAAGGTACCCGTACTGCCAGAATCAGTTGCAGATGCAACCATTGCTACTTGGCATGTTCAAGCTGGCGAGCAAGTTTCTCGTGATCAAATCCTTGTTGATATTGAAACTGATAAAGTCGTACTTGAAGTTGTTGCCCCTGAAGATGGTCAGATCTCGGCATTCTTAGCCGAAGAAGGTGACACTGTTCTTGGCGAAGCTGTGATTGCAAGCTTTGTTGCTGGCGCAGTAGCGGGTCAAGAAGTCACTAAAGCACAAGCTGAAGCCGTAGCGCCAGCAGGCGAAACTGCAGATGAGTCAAATGATGCACTGAGCCCATCAGTTCGTCGTCTAATTGCAGAGCATAACGTTGATGCTAATGCAGTTAAAGGCACAGGCGTTGGTGGTCGTATCACTAAAGAAGACGTTGAAGCGTTTGTTAAGAACAAACCTGCAGCTGCGCCTGCAAGTGCTTCAGCGCCAGCAGCAGTAGCACCACTTGCTGAACGTAGCGAAAAGCGCGTACCAATGACGCGTCTTCGTAAGACGATTGCTAACCGCTTGCTTGAAGCGAAAAACTCTACGGCCATGCTAACAACGTTTAACGAAGTTAACATGAAGCCAATCATGGATATTCGTAAGCAATATCAAGAGGTTTTCGAGAAGCGCCATGGTATTCGCCTAGGTTTCATGTCTTTCTACGTGAAAGCGGTTACCGAAGCACTTAAGCGCTTCCCTGAAGTGAACGCGTCAATCGACGGTGATGATATTGTTTACCATAACTACTTTGATGTGAGTATCGCAGTATCAACTCCGCGCGGTTTGGTAACACCAGTACTACGTGATACCGACAAAATGAGCCTTGCCGATATCGAGCGTAATGTTCGTGAATTAGCCATTAAAGGCCGTGACGGTAAGTTAACCGTTGAAGATATGACTGGCGGTAACTTCACCGTGACTAACGGTGGTGTTTTTGGCTCATTGATGTCAACGCCAATCTTGAATTTGCCACAAAGCGCGATTTTAGGCATGCATGCCATAAAAGATCGCCCTATGGCAGTTAATGGTCAGGTTGAAATCCTGCCTATGATGTACCTCGCACTTTCTTACGATCACCGTATTGTAGATGGACGTGAATCAGTTGGTTACTTGGTTGCTATTAAAGACTTCCTTGAAGATCCAACTCGTCTGCTTCTTGACCTTTAAGTCAAGACAGACAATACCCTAGTTGCAGGCCTATTTGGGCCTGCTGAAATACATAAGAAGTATAATGGATAGATCATCATGAATTTGCATGAATATCAGGCAAAAGCCCTATTTGCCGAATATGGTTTACCAGTGTCAGAAGGTTTTGCATGTGATACTGCCCAAGAAGCAGTTGAAGCAGCAGGACATATTGGCGGTGATATGTGGGTTGTTAAGTGTCAAGTACACGCTGGCGGCCGTGGTAAAGCAGGTGGCGTTAAAGTCACAGGCGATAAAGAAGAGATCAGAGCATTTGCTGAACATTGGTTAGGTAAGAACCTTGTTACTTATCAAACTGATGAGAAAGGTCAGCCAGTTGCTAAAATTTTAGTAGAAAGCTGTACTGATATCGCAAATGAATTGTACCTTGGTGCAGTAGTTGACCGTGCAACACGTCGCGTTGTATTTATGGCATCTACTGAAGGTGGCGTGGAAATTGAAACTGTGGCTGAAGAAACGCCAGAGTTGATCCACAAAGCAATCATCGATCCGCTTACTGGCCCTCAACCATACCAGGCTCGTGATCTTGGCTTTAAGTTGGGTCTTAACCCGACTCAAATGAAGCAGTTCACTAAAGTCTTTATGGGCTTAGCGAAAATGTTCGAAGATCATGATTTCGCGCTACTTGAAATCAACCCACTTGTTATCACTGACGAAGGCAACATCCACTGTCTTGATGGCAAGATTGGTATTGATGGCAACGCTTTGTTCCGTCAACCAAAAATTCGTGAAATGCACGATCCATCACAAGATGATGCACGTGAAGCTCACGCAGCTAAGTTCGAGCTTAACTATGTTGCACTAGACGGAAACGTTGGCTGCATGGTTAACGGTGCGGGCCTTGCTATGGGTACGATGGATATCGTAAACCTACACGGTGGCAAGCCAGCTAACTTCCTCGACGTAGGCGGCGGAGCAACAAAAGAGCGTGTAGCTGAAGCATTCAAGATCATCTTGTCTGATTCAAACGTGAAGGCTGTTCTTGTGAACATCTTTGGCGGTATCGTTCGTTGTGACATGATTGCTGAAGGCATCATTGGCGCAGTTAAAGAAGTCGGTGTACAAGTACCTGTAGTTGTTCGTTTAGAAGGTACTAACGCTGATCTAGGTCGTGAAGTTCTAGCTAACTCTGATCTAGATATTATCGCTGCTACAAGTCTAACTGACGCGGCTGAGCAAGTTGTTAAAGCTGCGGAGGGCAAATAATGTCTGTATTAATTAACAAAGATACCAAAGTTATCTGTCAGGGTTTCACTGGCGGTCAAGGTACGTTCCACTCTGAGCAAGCTATCGCTTACGGCACAAAGATGGTTGGTGGTGTTTCTCCAGGAAAAGGTGGTCAAATTCACCTAGGTCTTCCAGTATTTAATACTGTTAAAGACGCGGTAGAAGTGACTGGCGCAACAGCTTCAGTTATCTACGTACCAGCACCTTTCTGTAAAGATGCAATCCTTGAAGCAATCGACGGTGGCATCGAGCTAATCGTTTGTATTACAGAAGGGATCCCAACGCTAGATATGCTACAAGTTAAAGTTAAGCTTGAAGAAACTGGCGTTCGCATGATTGGTCCAAACTGCCCAGGTGTTATCACTCCGGGTGAATGTAAGATTGGTATCATGCCTGGTCACATCCACAAGCCTGGTAAAGTCGGTATTGTTTCTCGCTCTGGTACATTAACGTACGAAGCGGTTAAGCAAACTACAGACGAAGGTTTCGGCCAATCAACTTGTGTTGGTATTGGTGGTGACCCAATTCCTGGTACTAACTTCATCGACGTTTTGGAAATGTTCCAAAACGATCCGCTAACTGAAGCAATCGTAATGATTGGTGAAATTGGTGGTACAGCTGAAGAGGAAGCCGCTGAATACATCAAGGCTAACGTAACTAAGCCAGTTGTTTCATACATTGCTGGTGTTACTGCACCTGAAGGCAAGCGTATGGGCCATGCTGGTGCAATTATCGCTGGTGGTAAAGGTACGGCAGAAGATAAGTTTGCAGCGCTAGAAGCTGCAGGCGTAACGACTGTTCGTTCACTTGCTGATATCGGTAAGGCATTACGCACTAAAACTGGCTGGTAATTCCAAGCTTGTTTCAAAAAGGCGCTTATAGCGCCTTTTTTATTGGTTAAAAAAAGTTGTTTTGTACGGATGTGATGCAAGGCATAAGTCTAGTTTTGAAGTTTTGGAGATCTATTTTTAGAGTTTAATGTGGTGTTATTTTATTTCCCTAGACCATTTGGCGATAAAAAGAGCATATTGGGTCAAAAAAATGGCGGACTGTTAACAATCTGTTATACCTAATTTATCTATAGGGAACTTGTAGGTATTTTTTATGTCTATGGTCAGTGCAAAGGAGTTTTCCGATTGGTTAAGGTTGAGATTCGGGAGTCTTAAAGAGGGGGTTTCCCTTACGCGAAGTGACATTAACCAGTTAACGGGTCGGCAAAATTTTTCTTCTGACTTTGTTAATGATATTCATTTTGAGCTAATGCGTCACGGCTTAGCGTTCGTCACAGATACGTCAAGAGAGCAGTTTTACCTAGTGCCAATCAACAAGCAGTCTTGGCGTGAGCAGTTGGAACAGCAATTCGAAAAAGAAATTTTCTGCAATATTATACCGCTAAATATCTCTAATAAGTAAGGCTTCGACTGGAGGTCTATCTAGCCGGTACGTCTTTGTGAGCCTTTAAGCTTTCAATTCAGAGTGAGTCTAGTGGAGTGCTTTTCTCCACCAGGTTTTTCTCATGCTCATGTGCTTTGCCTGACGCTTGGTTGTTTTATTGGCTAAGCCGACGCACCTGTTGTTAACAAACCCTTTTCATATTCTGCTATTATGCCAGCCTTTAAATGAGTGCATTCGATTTTTAATTTGCCGAAGAGCAAGGGCTTTACCTTCATGTCGACGATTTCGATTATTTTTCCGTTACTGTTTATGGCAAGTTTAGGATACCTATTAACAGCCAAGGGACCATTTACAAAAGAGCATATTGCAGGTATTAGTCTCTTTACATTTTATATCAGTATTCCCGCTTTTTTGTTTATCAATATGTACCAAGCCGACTTGCGAACCAGTTTTGATATCGCGGTTTTAAGCAGTTTCTACCTGCCGGTGATTGCGGTTTTTGGTTTAAGTGCAGGGTTCTATTACTGGTTAACCCCTAAGGATGCAGACAGGAAAGGTAAAAGTGCCGTTTACGCATTAGGTTGTAGTTACTCTAATACAATATTGGTTGGTTTGCCGGTTATTGTGGGCGCATTAGGCCAGCAGATGATGGGTAAGGTGTTCGCTGTTATTACCTTTCATAGTGCTTTATTGTTTTCATTAACCTTTATTTTTAGTAAGAAGCTGAATAATGATGGGGCAGGTGCTTGGAAGTTTAGTAAAGGCATCATATTCAACCCAATTGTATTGAGTATCTCTGCAGGTCTCATTTTAAACTTATTTGAGTTTCCCTTAGATATTAATTTATTCAATAGCTTACACTTACTCAGTGAGCCAGCTCTTAGCTGTGCTCTGTTTGTACTCGGGGCAAATTTATCATTTTATAAGATTGCTAAAGATTGGCATTTAGCATTGATAGCATCTGCGGTTAAGTTACTACTTTTGCCCTTGTGTGTGTACGGTGTTGGCCGATTTGTATTTTCTGTCGAGGGAGATCCGTTAGTATTGTTGGTGTTGCTCAGTGCTTCACCTTTGGGGGTAAATGCCTATCTGGTTGCTATGCAGGTACAAGCTCAGCAAGTTGTTATAGCCAGTACCGTAGTGATGTCTACGGTACTGTCAGTGTTTACAATGAGTTTGTGGCTTACCTTGTTGGCTTGATTTGTTCTTATGTGGGCTTATGGGTTCGTGAAAGCTCTGCTGGGCTGAGTATGTAGGTATCTTCAGAATAGAAGTCTTCAGTCTGAGCCATGTGCCACCAATTGTTCCAAGGTCCAGCAAGTTCATTTTCGTTGAGCAAATCGTTCACTTTAAGCGGTTCGATTAAACTGCCAACAGACATCAGCAAGCCATAAGGAGTGCGACGTTTAAGCATATGAGGTTGAAGCTTATCCGGGCTATCGAGTCCCATGCTACCAACTAGTTCAAAGAAACTATTGAGGGTATTTTTGTGGTAGTTTTTAACTCGCTCACTTTTTTCGCTAACATTGATTGCTTTACTCCTTGCTGGATCTTGAGTGGCGATACCCGTTGGGCACATATTGGTGTTGCAGTGTCTTGACTGTATACAGCCTAGTGACATCATCATAGTTCTGGCCGCATTCACTGTATCGGCACCCATTGCTATTTTGGCCAGTAGGTCGAAACTGGATGCTGTTTTTCCCGATGCGATAATGCGAATATTATCTCTTAGTCCTGCGCCAACTAAGGCGTTATGGACGAAATATACCGCTTCTAAGCACATCATGCCTAAGCGGTTAGTAAACTCAACAGGTGCAGCTCCTGTCCCTCCCTCTGCGCCATCAACAGTTATAAAGTCTGGGGTGATCCCTGTTTCAATCATAGCTTTACATAGCCCGAGGAATTCGACAGGGTTACCGACGCAAAGTTTAAAACCGACGGGCTTACCTTCGCTGAGATCTCTTAACTTCTTAACGAAATTTAGCAAGTCTTTAGGAGTTGTACACTCTGGGTTAACGGCAGGTGAGACACAGTCTCTGTCTTTTGGTATATGACGAATAGCTGCAATTTCATCGGTTATTTTAGCTTTAGGTAGTACGCCGCCATGGCCAGGTTTTGCACCTTGACTTAGCTTTATCTCTATCATTTTTATTTGAGGGCGTGTTGCCATAGCGCGAAAGCTCTCGGGGTTAAAGTTGCCTTTTTCATCACGACAACCAAAAAGGCCCGAACCTATTTGCCATACAATATCGCCTTGGTGCTTTAAATGATAAGGGCTCACTCCGCCTTCACCTGTATTGTGATAACAACCCGCTTTTAGTGCGCCAAGGTTGAGGGATTCTATAGCGTTGCTACTGAGTGAGCCGAAACTCATTGCTGAAATATTAAAATATGAAGCTTGATAAGGCTTTAAGCAGTCAGGTCCGCCGATTAGTACTCGCTTGGCCGTTTCTTGGATCTCTTTAGGGTGTAGTGACTGCCAGAGGCTTAGATAGTTATCTTCTAACAGATCTCGTTGGGTACCAAAGGCGATGGTGTCTCTTACATTTTTTGCTCTTTGATAGACGAGTGAGCGTTGTTCTCGATTAAATGGCGTCTCTTCAGTGTCATTGGCGATAAAGTATTGCTGAATTTCGACACGGTAAGACTCCAAAAAATATCTCAGGTAGGCTACAACCGGATAGAGGCGATTAAGAGTATGTGGGCTATGGAATATATCGAAATAGCCAATAACGGTGTAGAAAAGGGTAAACATCAGTACTAAGCTTGGGAACAGGCCAGTATTATTGAGCATGTAATTGATGGCGATTAGGTTTCCTAAGGTTGCAATAACCCAATAGACCTTCTGCATAATAGTCATAAAGCATTCCTTTGTTGCTGACTTCACTGCGGTATCAACTCATTGAACGCTATCGGCGACGTTTAAGCAAACATGTTTTAATACTTTCTAAACTAAACAAAATACGCGTATATTAGTGGAGTTATTAGGAAGGGGAATAAAAGGAGTTAAATGTGATTATTACCGAGACTGACAGGCTGATCTTGCGTCATTTCGAGCCTAAAGATATCAGAGCTATCTTTTTGTTGAACAGTATTCCTGAGGTCTTAACTTTTATTCCAGGCGAGCCAATGACGTCAATAGCCCAGGCTGAGCAGATCTTTGAAAATGTCATCAGCAAAAGTTATCAAGAAAGAGGCTATGGTCGATGGGCTGTAGAGCATAAAGCCGACGGTGAAGTGATTGGTTTTTGTGGGCCGACATTTATTACAGAGTTTAATGAAGTTGAGCTGGGTTACCGATATTTACCTCAATATTGGGGACAGGGCATAGGTTGTGAGGCTGGGTTAGCTGCACTCGAGCGTTTTAAAGATTACGATATTAATGAGGCAATCGCGCTAATTTTGCTTGGTAATAAAGGCTCGGAAGGCGTTGCACGTAAAATCGGTATGCATGAACGAAATCGTGCCAAGTTTATGGGCCATAAAGTGAATGTATTCCATAAGGTGCTGTAGGCACATAAACGCGAAGTAATAGATACAAAAAAACCAGCCTTAGCTGGTTTTTTTATGGCAGCGAATGCTGTTAAGCAACGCCGTGGTCACACTCATCGTTAGTGCAAACACCATACAGATATAAACTGTGATTTGTCAGTTTAATGTTGTGCTTCATAGCTATCTCATCTTGACGACGTTCAATCATTTCATCTGAAAACTCGATGACTTTGCCACAAGACAAACAAACTAGGTGGTCATGGTGATGCTGTGTTGCAAGTTCAAAAACGGCTTTGCCGCTCTCAAAATGATGACGAGTCACAATGCCCGCATCATCGAATTGGTTAAGAACACGATATACGGTTGCTAGACCAATCTCTTCCCCCAAGTCGAGTAATTTCTTATAGAGATCCTCAGCACTGATGTGTTGATTTTCCGGCGCTTGCATCAATTCTAAAATTTTGACTCGTGGTAAGGTCACTTTCAAACCCGCTTTCTTTAGTGCTTGATTTCCATCTGTCATTATTGGTCTCTTGATTGCAGAACGATTAGCTATAAGTTAATCAGTTCATTTGTGGGGATTGTATCCATTATATGTGTACAAGTTGAAAACTTAAACCTTTGATCTTGCAATAAAGCATCTTAAGTAAATAAAAGCCATTAACTAGATATAAAACAAGCAATTTAAGCATACATTTTGTATTGTTATTGCCCATTTATACTAACGCCTAATGTCATGTTCGCCTATAAGAAGGCAAAATAATTATTGAGATAAATAAAAGACAAATAAAAAGGACAGTTGATGTACCAGCAGATTGTAATTTTGACCGGGGCAGGGATCTCAGCAGAATCTGGGTTACGTACTTTTAGAGATCAAGACGGGCTGTGGGAGGAGCATAAAATCGAAGAGGTTGCGACTCCTGAAGGTTATGCCAGTAACCCTTTATTGGTTGAGCGTTTCTATAACGACCGTTGGAAGCAGTTTCATAATGGGTCAATTGAACCCAACGCAGGCCATGTTGCATTGGCGAAACTTGAACAAGAGTTTGATGGCAAGCTGTTGGTTGTTACTCAAAACATTGATGACTTACATGAAAGAGCAGGCTCTAGACGTTTGTTGCATATGCATGGTGAATTATCAAAAGGCCGTTGCCCACGTTCTCAGCAAACTTTTATTCTAAGAGAAGCTTTTGGACCGGAACATACTTGTACATGCTGTATCCCAGCACAAAGATTAAGGCCTCATGTTGTGTGGTTTGGAGAAATGCCTTTCGGTCTCGATAGAATTCAGCATGCGCTGGATACTTGCGATCTGTTTATTGCTATAGGAACATCAGGAACTGTTTATCCTGCAGCAGGTTTTGTCGATACTGCAAATCATCACGGTGCTCAAACCGTAGAAGTCAATTTGATGCCTGCGGATCGCCACAGCCAGTTTCAATATCATTTAGAGGGAAGGGCTAGCGAAGTCGTTCCAAAACTTGTTGATGATATTCTTAACGGCAAAATCGTCAATAATATAGGGTAATGGCTTAGGGTCGTAATAGTGACTGACCTTCTTAACAACGAGTTGTCATAGGGGATAAATAGATGAAACACGAGTCTAATTACAATGGTACGGCCATTATCATGCGTGGCTTACCAGGTAGTGGGAAGAGTTACTGGGTAGAGGAATTCGTCAATGCTTTACCAAGAAGTGATAGTGACCACGAGCAATTTAAGGTTTGTTCAACTGATGAGTTTTTCTATCAAGATGGAAAGTACTCGTTTAATGCGAAAGACTTATCTAAGTTCCACCAGTTAAACTTAACGCGGTTTATTCATGCAATAGCAAATAAAATCCCCTTGGTTATTTGTGACAATACCAACATGGCGCAATGGGAATTTGAGGATTATTGTGCTGCAGCAAAGGCAGAAGGCTATTTCGTACAGATCCAGCAGATAGGTGAGCCAAAAGATAAACAGCATCAGCTGCTATGTGCGGATAGAAATAAACATCGCGTACCATTAAAAAGCATTATCAGGATGGCCAATATTTTTGAGCCCCACGCCTGAACAGAGTGACTTTCATACTTACTGATTGGCATTACTCTCTTTTACAGAGTCGCTAGCAACCTTGGTTTCTCTTATTTTTTACGAGGAAAAAGGTAATAAAAAAGCCTATAGATTTGCATCTATAGGCTTTTTGTTAAAGCTTAAAACTCTAAAGAGTCATAACTAAATTAATAGTTACTTCTTAGCGTTTCTTTCTTTAACGTCAGCGATAACTTTCTCAGAAACACTGTTTGGACACTGGCTGTAGTGAGCGAATTCCATAGAGAATTGGCCACGACCAGAAGTCATAGTACGTAGTGAACCGATGTAACCGAACATTTCTGAAAGCGGTACGTCAGCCTTAATACGAACACCAGTAACACCAGCGTTTTGGTCTTTGATCATACCACGACGACGGTTAAGGTCACCAATTACGTCACCAACGTTGTCATCTGGGCTGAATACGTCAACGTTCATGATAGGCTCAAGAAGTTGTGCGCCAGCTTTTGGCATAGATTGACGGAATGCGCCTTTAGCTGCGATTTCGAACGCGATAGCTGACGAGTCAACTGCGTGGAAAGCACCATCTTTAAGTTCGAATTCAACGTCTAACACAGGGAAACCAGCAACAGTACCGGTGTTCATCATGCTAGCGAAACCTTTCTCAACTGCTGGCCAGAATTCCTTAGGAACGTTACCACCAACAACAGAAGATTTGAACGTTAGGCCAGTGTTAGCTTCACCTGGACGGATAACGTAGTCGATCTTACCGAACTGACCAGAACCACCAGATTGCTTCTTGTGCGTGTAGCTATCTTCGATTTCACGAGTAATAGTTTCACGGTATGCAACTTGAGGCTCACCTACAATTAGCTCAACGCCGTATGTACGCTTAAGGATGTCTACCTTAATGTCTAGGTGAAGCTCACCCATACCTTTAAGGATAGTTTCACCTGAGTCTTCGTCAGTTTCTACGCGGAAAGATGGATCTTCTGCAATCATTTTACCGATAGCGATACCCATTTTCTCAGAACCGCCTTTATCTTTTGGCGCTACTGCGATAGAGATAACTGGCTCTGGGAATACCATTGCTTCAAGAGTACAAGGGTGCTTAACATCACATAGAGTGTGACCAGTTTGCACGTTCTTCATACCAACGATCGCGATGATGTCACCAGCTTGTGCGTAATCAAGTTCGTTACGCTCATCAGCTTGCATTTCACACATACGGCCGATACGTTCAGTCTTACCAGTTGCACTGTTAAGAATCGTGTCGCCTTTACGTAGCTGACCTGAGTAGATACGTACGAATGTTAGTGCACCGAAACGGTCATCCATGATTTTGAATGCTAGTGCTTTTAGTGGCTCGTCGATAGAAACTAGAGCAACTTCACCAGTCTCGTTACCTTCTTCGTCAGTAAGAGGTTGTGGATCAACTTCAACTGGGTTTGGTAGGTAATCAACAACAGCGTCAAGAAGAAGCTGCATACCTTTGTTCTTGAAAGCAGAACCACAGTATGTTGGGAAGAAAGTCATGTCACGAGTACCGGCACGGATACAACGCTTAATGTCTTCCATAGATGGCTCTTCGCCTTCCATGTAAGATTCCATTAGGTCGTCGTCCATCTCAACAGCTGTCTCGATTAGCATTTCACGGTATTCTTCAACTTGGTCAACCATGTCAGCAGGAACGTCAGTTACTGTGTAGTTTTCTGCTTCGCCAGTATCATCCCAAACGTATGCTTTACGAGTTAGTAGGTCAACAACACCACTGAACTCATCTTCAATACCGATAGGAAGAACCATAACTAGTGGGTTAGCAGCTAGTACGTCTTTAGTTTGCTTAACAACGCGTAGGAAGTCAGCACCCATACGGTCTAACTTGTTTACGAAAATGATACGTGCAACTTCAGATTCGTTAGCATAACGCCAGTTAGTTTCTGATTGTGGTTCAACACCACCAGAACCACAGAATACACCGATACCGCCATCAAGAACTTTAAGAGAACGGTAAACTTCTACTGTAAAGTCAACGTGACCAGGGGTGTCGATAACGTTGAAACGGTGATCTTTCCAGAAACAACTAACAGCAGCAGACTGAATGGTAATACCACGCTCAGCTTCCTGTTCCATGAAGTCAGTTGTTGATTCGCCGTCATGCACTTCACCTAGCTTATGGATTTTACCAGTAAGCTTTAGGATACGCTCAGTTGTAGTAGTTTTACCCGCGTCAACGTGAGCAAAGATACCAATGTTTCTGTACTTTGATAAATCAGTCATTTTTCTACTCTATTGGAGTTACGTTCTAAAATTCCGCGCAAGTATAGCAATACTTTTCAATTTATTTTATCGATTTTTATCATTCAGGGCTAAATTAAACGAAATATCATAAAAAAATCACATTTTATAGCCAAATCTAAGGTGGGGAGTTAACCGACAGACCTAGATACGCTCTAGGGTTAGACATTTCTGGTATAAATTTCCACCTAGTGCAGCGCTGCATATTTAATTTTCAGTGGTTTGTGGCACAGAACAAAGGATACCGTCTAACGAACTGACATAGAGAGTAGGCAAAGAGTAAAGCGAGTAATAACGTGAATGGGGATTGAGTGGTGAAGAATAGCTGTCCGACCTCGGCAAGTTTTAGCGACAATGGGCCGGACAGAGAAATAAAGTACAGTGCAAAAAACAGATGCCTTTACTAATTAACCATGACTGATAAAAGCACTGTTATCATCGGGTAAGTTGATCTGTTTTGCCACAGTTTTCATCGCGTTAGTTAATTTACTTAACTGCGAAGAACTTATGCAATAGGGTGGCATGATATAGATAAGATTGGAAAAAGGTCTTATCCAAACACCTAAATCGACAAACTGTTGCTGTAATTCGGCTGTATTGAGGGTCGCATTCATCTCAAGTACGCCAACGCTGCCTAATATACGAACATCAGTTACATTTGGGTAATCTATCGCTTCGGTTAATTCCTGCTTGAGCTGAGATTCAATGGCGTTAACCTGACCTTGCCAATGATTTTCTTGAAGCAGCTCTAAACTGGCAATTGCCGCAGAGCATGCGAGTGGGTTACCCATAAAGGTCGGACCATGCATAAAGACACCGGCTGGCGAATCACTCACCCCTTGGGCAACTTCGTTACTACATAAGGTCGCGGCCAAGGAGATATAGCCTCCTGTTAATGCTTTACCTAGGCATAAAATATCTGCCTCAATCCCGCTGTGTTCATAGGCGAATAGCTTGCCTGTGCGGCCAAAGCCAGTGGCGATTTCATCGAGAATAAGCAGTACGTCATATTTATCACAAAGCTTACGTAGCGAAGCTAAGTATTCCGGGTGGTAGAAACGCATCCCGCCAGCGCCTTGCATAATAGGTTCAACGAGCAATGCAGCGATCTGATGGTGATTATCTTCAAATAGGTTGGAAATCTCGCTGAGTTCTGTTGGGTCAAAGTCACCATCGAAACAAGATTGTGGGGCGGGGGCAAATAACTGTTTAGTGACCAGTTCACCAAACATGGTGTGCATGCCGCCTTCAGGATCGCATACACTCATGGCTGCAAAAGTATCACCATGGTAGCCATTCTTAATGGTCAGTATTTTTTGTTTATTAGGTTTAGCCTTACCTTGCCAATATTGCAGCGCCATTTTCATCGCCACTTCAACCGCAATCGATCCCGAGTCGGCTAAAAAAACTTTAGTCAATTTGGGGCTTGTCATTTCGATAAGTAGACGTGCAAGTTCAACCGCTGGGCGATGAGTAATTCCGCCAAACATCACATGACTCAATTGTGCTGTCTGTTGCTGCATGGCTGCAACGATTTTTGGATGACTATAACCATGAACACAAGCCCACCATGAACTGGTACCGTCAACGAGCTTTGTCCCGTCTTCTAATTGAAGTTCAACACCTTCGGCAGATACAACACCATAGGCAGGAAGCGCATTGGCCATTGAAGTGTAGGGGTGCCATAGATGGTCTCTATCAAATTGAAGATCGATACCTGCTGTATTAGATTGATTCTCTTTGCTCATATATTGACCGCTAGTAAACCTTTTGATTCATGTTACGTTGACAGGTTACGGCTTGCAGGTATCCTAAGCAAGATAAATATTTGCTAAACCGCTTAGCTGAATATGGTTAATCCTCTGTTTTTAAATGGATTTACCAAGCAGGTTATGAAGGTGCCAAGCTGGTTTTACATCTGGGTTGTTAACCCGCTTTGTGACAGCGTGATAAAAATAGCATTTTTAGATAAATGTGTGAGTTAAGAAGGGAACAAGATGTCTGACGTACAGCTAAGAAATAACTGGAAGCGGGAAGAAATAGAAGCCTTATTTGCACTGCCGATGAACGATCTTCTATTTCAGGCGCATAGCATTCATCGCCAAGAGTTTGATCCTAACGAAGTTCAGATCAGTCGCTTACTGTCGATTAAAACCGGAGCTTGTCCTGAAGACTGTAAATATTGTCCGCAAAGTGCGCGCTATGATACCGGTCTTGAAAAAGAGCGGTTGCTTGCGATGGAAACCGTATTGACCGAAGCGCGTAGTGCAAAAGCGGCAGGAGCATCACGTTTTTGCATGGGAGCCGCTTGGCGCAACCCTAAAGAACGTGACATGCCGTATCTGAAAACCATGGTTGAAGAAGTTAAAGCGCTAGGTATGGAAACCTGCATGACCTTAGGTATGTTGTCAGCCGACCAAGCCAATACGCTAGCAGACGCGGGCTTAGATTATTACAACCATAACTTAGATACTTCGCCTGAATATTACGGTGATGTTATCACTACTCGCACCTACCAGAGTCGCCTTGATACCTTAACGAACGTACGAGCTTCTGGCATGAAAGTTTGCTCGGGTGGTATAGTTGGAATGGGCGAGAAAGCGACTGATAGAGCGGGGCTCATTCAGCAACTAGCTAATTTAGAACAACATCCAGATTCAGTACCTATTAATATGTTGGTGAAAGTCGAAGGTACGCCATTCGAAAAGCTTGATGACCTTGATCCATTAGAGTTTGTGCGCACCATCGCGGTTGCACGAATTACTATGCCTAAATCTCGAGTTCGATTATCAGCGGGCCGTGAAAATATGACAGAAGAGCTGCAAGCAATGTGCTTTTTTGCTGGTGCGAATTCAATTTTTTATGGTTGTAAGCTGCTGACGACTCCAAACCCTGAAGAAAATGATGATATGGCGTTATTTAAAAAGTTAGGCTTACATCCTGAGCAAGGTGTTGCAGCAACGAAAGAACAAGATGAAGCCATGCTCGCTAAAGCAGCCGCTCAACAAGACAAAAAAGAATCTGCTTTTTATGATGCGGGTGCACTGTAAAATTGCATCAATTGCTTTCGGAACAGTAATACAACTAAATAGTTTATATAAACAACGGTATTAGACCGTTATAAACGAACTAAAATAAAGCCAACATTAATGAACTATAGAGTGCCCTCCAAGTTTATCATCTCGTGCAAGGTGTTCTCATGTGATGATAAACGGGTACAAGACAGACTTGCTTGAAATTGAAGCGGGTTTCTTAGGTAATTCAATTTTTAAATCGAGCAAGCTTAATGTCAGAAACTTCCGTTAACCATCCAGTCAAAGAGTCATTGAGCGCGCGAGTAGTGACAAAAAACCGCTCGTTAGATGAGCAAGGGCTGTTAAGACAGCGAATTAACCTTGTTTTAGATCCTAGTCAGTCAAATTACTTCGAAGTCGATGCGCTTCCTTATGTTAATTTTAGTAGTAATGACTATTTGGGGTTATCTACTTCTGCGATTATCGCTGACGCCCTATATCAAGGGGCAAAAGATTACGGGGTGGGCAGTACTGCATCGCCACTAGTTGTGGGCTACACGCAAGCACATCTGCAACTTGAGCAGGCTTTATGTGAGGCAACAGGCCATGAAGCTGCGCTGTTGTTTTGTTCCGGTTTTAGCGCTAACACGGCACTGATGAAGACGCTTTTTAACGAAAGCGATATCGTGCTAGCCGATAAGTTTATCCATGCTTCAGTTATTGATGGCGTTCAAGGTAGCGGCGCTAAACTTAAGCGATTTGCACATAACGACATTAATAGCGCCAAAATAGATTTTGAGCGCTTTAACCCTAGCGCTTTAATTACCGAGAGCGTGTTCAGCATGGATGGCGATGTTGCACCACTAGCTGAACTTTCAGCACTTTGTCAGCAGAATAACAGCTGGCTAATCGTAGATGATGCTCATGGTTTTGGTGTCATAGGTGAGAATGGTTTAGGGGCTTCTAATTTATCCGCTGAGATAAAAATTGATGTGCAATTGGTGACTTTCGGTAAAGCTATGGGTGGCCAAGGCGCGGCTATTCTAGGCAGCCAAGACTTGGTTGACTTCTTAGTGGCTAACGCCCGCCAATATATCTATTCCACGGCCTTATCACCCGCGAGTGCAGCGGCGGCATATGCGGCGATAAACATGATAAGAGAGCAGCCTCAATTACGTGAAAAACTCACCGAGAATATTTCGTGTTTTAGAGAGGCCTGTGCAGCCAATGGAATTGAGTTGACTGAGTCTCAAACCGCTATTCAACCTATTATGCTCGGAGGCTCGGCAAAGACGATGGCGGTCGCTAAAAGGTTAAAAGAACATGGATTTTGGCTTGGAGCCATTAGGCCGCCGACCGTCGCTAAGGATAGTGCAAGACTAAGACTAACGTTAAATGCTAACCATTGTCAGCGAGATATTTTAGCTTTAGTGGATGTGTTGGCGACGATATTAAACGATGACTAATGTGAGTGAGTCTCAACTTTAATCATTTTTAAACTTAAACTATCAACGTAATTAATCGTTTAGGATCCAATGCAGTGAATACAGGATCAGATAAGCTTAGCCGAGAGGTTGCAGAGCGTTTCTCGGCAGCCGCAGAACATTATCACAGCTATGATGTACTGCAACAGCAGACGGCTAAGCATTTGCTAGCACAGATGACGCCAGGTGCTCATTTGCTCGATATTGGAGCAGGGCCGGGTACGGAGTTTTGCCAGTTTGAAGGCGTCAAGCAAGTGTACTGTCTCGATATTGCAGATGGCATGCTTAAAACACTGAGCGGTCACTTTCCCACCCATGCGCCCATCTGTGGTGATGCTCAACACCTCCCTATTGCTGACGGTGTTATAGACAGTATCTACTCGAATGTCGCCTTACAATGGTGTCAAGATCTGCCGCAAGCCGTAAGAGAAGCAAATAGAGTGCTCACCCAAGGTGGTGAGTTCAATATGAGCATAGTCACAAAAGATAGCTTAAAGCAGTTAGTTGGGCTGGGCTTGAAGGTGAATAGTTTTATCGATGAACAGGAGCTGCTCGCTTGCTTTAACCACGACAATTGGCAGCTTGAACTATGTGAAACCCTAGACGTCACGGTTTACTTTAGTGACTTGAAGGCATTGCTACTGTCGATAAAAGGCGTTGGTGCATCAATTGTTAAGCAACAACAGAGTACTAATCAGCCTCAAGTCACATTGAGAGGACGTAAAGATTGGCAAGCTTTGCAGCTTAAGGCAGAGTTGAATCGAGCCCCAGAGGGCCTACCTTTAACTTATAACATTAGCTTTATAAAGGCGCGTAAGAAACGTTAAACGCAGCTGAGTCAGCTTGGAGTAGACATGACATTTTTTGTAACGGGTACAGATACCGACTGTGGTAAGACGTTGATCTCTTCTGCATTGTTAACAGCCGCTAAAGGCGAGACTGTGGGCTTTAAGCCAATAGCTTCAGGTTGTGAACAAACCGATAATGGCCTTAGAAATAGCGATGCACTTGCATTGATGGCGGCATCGACGATTAAACTGCCTTACGAGGATATCAATCCTTTTGCTTTTGAGCCGGCGATTGCACCGCACTTAGCTGCGGCCGAGAAAGGTATACACTTGGCGCCTAATCGTATAGAAGCCCTGTTAAAAATGGCTGAATATGTGGGAGCGGATTTTTGCTTAATTGAAGGTGCTGGTGGATGGCGCTTACCGCTAGGAGAAGGGTATTTCCTTTCAGAGGTGGTCCAGTCGATGCAGTTACCGGTAATTTTAGTTGTTGGCATGAAACTGGGCTGTTTGAACCATGCATTATTAACGGCTGAAGCGATAAAAGCTGATGGTTTGAATATTGTTGGTTGGGTAGCAAATCAAGTCGACCCTGAGATGGATTATTCAGAGCAGAATTTAGAAACCTTAAAAGCTTTAATGCCAGCGCCTTGTTTAGGTTATGTACCATACCTTGCAGAGGCAACAGCTGAAGCTGCAGCTAGCCATTTAGATTTAACATTACTAGCCTAACGATATTCGCTTTAATATAAGCAGTTTTGTTCGATAAAAGTCAGCCTAATTCAACGGGATATTTCCTGAGAGAATTAGGCTTATCTTTTTGTTAACAAAGATTAATCCCATCTCAATATTATTCTCATCTTTTGCGTAATAAATTAATCTTGTTTTAATGAAATAGCCCTAGACTCACATCACTTGGTATAAAGTGGAGCTGGAGTGTCTATTATTAAAGCAATGATAGAAAATTTTCTACCTATCCCCTTGAATTCTTGTTTTTTGGACATATTATGTCTCCAAGAGTGTATATCAGGTACTTTGTATCCTACAGGAGCTTAAATGAAGCGTATATTTTTACTGATTGCTACTAACATGGCGATCTTATTGGTGGCATCAATCGTGATGTCAATTTTAGGGGTTAACACCTCGACTATGGGCGGCTTACTTGTGTTCGCTGCAATATTTGGTTTCGGTGGTGCATTTATTAGCTTGGCAATCTCAAAATGGATGGCTAAGAAAACCATGGGTTGTGAGGTGATCACCACGCCACGTGATAATACAGAGCGTTGGTTAGTTGAGACGGTTGCCCGTCAAGCGCAGCAAGCCGGTATTAAGATGCCAGAAGTTGCTATTTACCAATCGCCAGAGCTGAACGCATTCGCAACGGGTCCAAGCAAAGACAATTCATTAGTCGCTGTGAGTAGTGGTTTACTGTATGGCATGAACCAAGATGAGATTGAAGCGGTTCTAGCCCACGAAGTCAGTCACGTTGCCAACGGTGATATGGTAACACTGACCCTTATTCAAGGTGTAGTGAACACATTCGTAATCTTCGCAGCTCGCGTTGTCGCAGGTATTATCAATAACTTTGTTGCAAGTAATGACGAAGAGGGCGAAGGCCTAGGTATGTTCGCCTACATGGCAGTCGTGTTCGTGTTGGATATGCTGTTTGGTATCTTAGCTTCGATGATCGTTGCTTACTTCTCACGTATTCGCGAATACAGAGCCGATGAAGGCGCAGCAAAACTTGCTGGTAAAGAGAAGATGATCGCGGCACTTGACAGATTGCGCCAAGGTCCAGAAACAGGCGCTATGCCAGCATCTATGTCTGCATTGGGTATTAACGGTAAAAAATCTATGGCGGAATTGATGATGAGTCACCCACCATTAGAAAAGCGTATTGCAGCATTAAGAGCGAGTTAATCAGCACTTACTAAATAAAGCGGTTCGGAGCTAAATGCGTCGAATCGCTTTTTTTATGCTCAAAATCAAAGGAATAAATACACGACCTCATCCTATTCTCAGGCGTAATTTGACTGAGCGCACGTTTTGGTGACAGGCACAATGATATGATCTTTCAGCTAAATTAGTTGCGGATTAGTTAATGCTTAGCTAAATTAACCTAAGTCGTGCTAAAAAATATTGTTTGCAAGATGAAAACCACCTGACATATAGGTTTTCACTATGCAAACATCAAATGAGGATACAATTGTGAGCAATAAACTATTAAGTGCAATCTTTGGTGCGGCTTTCGCAGCACTTGCTTTATCACCAGCAGCTTTCGCCGAAGGCCAAGAGCTAGCAGAAATGCATGCTGAAATGGATGGCTGTGAAGCATGTCACGCTGATGGCGAACCATCTGCTGATGGTGAGTATGAATTCCAGCAGTGCCAATCTTGCCATGGTACATTGGCAGAAATGGACGCCGTTCACCAACCACATGATGGCATGCTAATGTGTGCAGACTGTCATGCTCCGCATGAAATGAACGTAGGTGATAAGCCTACTTGTGATAGCTGTCATGATGACGGCCGTACTGCAGAGTCAGTACTTAAGTAATTTGAGTTAACTCAAACGACTAAAATGAGCCAGCCGACGCGCTGGCTTTTTTGTGTTCGAATATACCAGCTCTGGATAAAAATTAAGCATTAAGCATTAAGCATTCCGTATTAGTTTTTAGCGATAAATTCCCTGCCTGTTCATCCTATTCTTAAGCAACACTTTGCTAGATGAGAGTGCAAATAATTGCACTCCATTTGGGCAGTCTCATATCTCCCCCTCTTGACTGATTACTATAAGTCATTTTAATACAATGGCTTATCATTTGGCTTAGTATTTGCTTTATGACATCTATGGAAATTAATAGGGACAATTATGTCTGAATGTAGAACGACTTGTGCTTATTGTGGAGTAGGTTGTGGTGTACAAATAACGACTGATGATAGCGGTAATGGCCAGATGAGATTAACGGGCGATCTGGCACATACGGCTAACCGAGGTGAGTTGTGCGCTAAAGGCTTGAGCTTGCTTGAAGGGATTAATTTACCAAATAAGCTCTTATATCCACGGGTTAGAAGTAGCGATCCCGAGGCATATAACAGAGTAAGTTGGCCGGCTGCGATAGAAGAGATCAGCAAAAAAATTGCAGAAGTTATTGAAAAATATGGTCCAGATTCTGTCGCATTTTATCTATCAGGTCAGTTGCTTACAGAAGACTATTATATTGCGAATAAGCTAGCAAAAGGCTTTATTGGTACTGCGAATATTGATACCAACTCCCGTCTATGTATGTCATCGGCAGTGAGCGCTCATATACGGGCATTTGGCGAAGATGTTGTGCCTGGCTGTTACCAAGATTTTGAACTCGCTGATGTAGTGGTGTTGGTGGGAGCGAATACTGCGTGGACCCATCCTGTGTTATTTAAACGCATACTCGCAGCGCAAAAGCTCAATGGTACTAAGTTAGTGGTTGTCGATCCTAGGCAAACAGCAACGGCATCCTATGCGGATCTTCATTTACAGTTGAAACCGGGCTCTGATCTTGCGCTGTTTAATGGTTTGTTTTGTTATTTGGCTGACTCATGTCGCGCGGAACAAGCATTTATTGCCGAGCATACCCAAGGCTTTGAAACGACACTAAGCCAAATAAGTGGCGATGCCAGCTTAGCTAAAACCGTTGAAAAGACCGGGTTAAAAGAAAGTCAGCTAATTGAATTTTATTCTTTTTACCATAACTCTAAGCCAGATTCATTGCAGCCTAATGCCGATGTCAATTCAACCAAGTCTGCTAAGCCAAAAGTGGTGACAGCGAGTGGGCAAGGGGTAAATCAGTCGATTATTGGCACAGACACAAGTAACGCCATTATTAATTGCCATTTGGCCATAGGCGATATTGGTAAGCCAGGTTGTGGGCCGTTTTCTTTAACGGGGCAGCCAAACGCAATGGGCGGGCGTGAAGTGGGCGGAATGGCGACGCAGCTTGCCGCACATATGGGCTTTTCTACCGCTGAAAAACAGCTGTTGCAAACGTTTTGGCAAGCGCCAACTATGGCACAGAGAAAAGGCCATACAGCCACAGAACTTTTTGCCAAAATAGCCCAAGGGGAGATAAGAGCTGTATGGATCTTAGGAACAAATCCATTGGTTTCTCTACCCAATAGTACTGAGGTCAAAAAGGCGCTTAAGAGCTGTGATGTGGTGGTAGTGTCAGATGTTACCGCTGACACTGATACCGCCCAGTGTGCAGATATTTTACTGCCCGCACAGGGCTGGTCTGAAAAGTCGGGCACAGTGACAAATAGCGAGCGCACGATTAGCCGTCAGCGAGGCTTTATTAAGCCTCAAGGTGATGCAATGCCAGATTGGTGGGCGCTATGTGAAGTCGCAAAGGCGCTTGGTTTTAACCAAGGCTTTAACTTTGAGGGCAGTGAACAGATCTTTATTGAATTCGCCAAGTTAACGGCACAAGTGTCGGCTGGCTTTAAAGGCAAAAAGTTTGATCTTGCAGGGTTGCAGCAGCTAACAAAATCGGAGTATGACAACCTTAAGCCGACTCAGTGGCCGTTAATCAGCCCATCGCAAATAGGTCAGAAAAATCAACGCTTATACGCAGATGGTGTTTTTTCTACTGCAGACGGTAAAGCGAATTTTGTGCCACCACATTTGACAGCACCTCGCTCTAGTGAGCAACAAACTACATCAGGTATTTGGCTTAACTCCGGTCGCCATAGAGACCAATGGCACAGCATGACAAGAACCGGTCACATTGCGAGCTTAACGGCAAGCCACTATCAGCCAGAGCTTTTTCTAAATCAATTAACGATAGATAAATACCAATTAACAGAAGGCGGTTTCGCGAAGCTATCTTCATTGATGACTGTCGAGACAATGTTAGCGAGGGTCGTTGTAGATGAGTCAATGCAAGATGAGAGTGGCTTTATCTCAATGCATTGGTCGCGGCAATATAATCGCTGTGGCGGTGTGAATCATCTGCTGCAAAGTGTTTGTGATCCGCACTCGCTACAACCCGGTTTTAAACATCAAAAAGTGCAGGTTGCGCCTTTTAGGGTTGCACTAAATGGCATTGAATGGGGCCAGTCCTGTATTAATCCAAACACACTTTGTTGGCAAGTTACGCAAACACTGGTTGACGGCAAATGTAACCATTTTGCGGCAGAGCTCCCTTGGCTCGAGGTTATTGGCTCGGCGAAACATAAAGAGCCAGTCGTTAATAACCTTCCACAAAGCTCGAAAACTCAACCGTCAAAAAGTTTAAGTTGGCTATTTATGTCCCATCAGATCCACTGCACCATCGCAGAGGACAAACTCGTTGGACTGTGTATTACTTATGATGATGAAGTTCAAATTGATGTTAATGCTGCGCAGCATTTATTAGGTGATGTATTTGAGCAAAATGGAATTAACTCATTACATCAATTGCTTATAAATGGCAGTAGTCCTGTTGTGTGTGCTTGCACAGGTGTTACTCAAAAAAGTATCTCGGACACGATGCAGCGGTATATCGAACAGAGCGATGACATTGACCCCAGTACTGCACATCAGCAAAAACCGTTAAATCAACACTATCAGCAAGCACTGGTGGCAGACGTGCAATCGAGGCTGAAATGCAGCTCAGTTTGCGGTAGCTGTCTTAACCAAGTTAACGACATTGCCTGTCGGGTGCTGTCTGAGAATTCAGTGTTAGCAACCCAAAGCGATTTTGAAACGCAAATGGCTGTTGATCCACAAATCAAAAAGAAGAGGTGGTGTAATGCAGAAAAAACAGCTTGTCTCTGAAAAAGTCAAAACTGCAGTTAACACTCTTAGAGTTTGTCGTAATATTGCTCAGTTCAATGATTGTTCCTTGTCGCAGTTAAGACGAGATAGGACGGTTAACGCACCCGATAAGGAACAGTATCTAACGGTAAAAATTGTGGGGGCTGGTTGTGGTGACATTGATTTACTGACCATAAAAGCGGCGCAAGCAATTATGGATGCAGACGAAGTGGTGTATGACAATTTAGTGAGCCAAGATATTTTGAGTTTAGTCAGTGATAGTTGCGGCCTGCATTACATGGGAAAACGCTGTAATCAGAAGAGTAGCTCACAGACCGATATCAATAACAAACTTTATCAACTGGCATTGATGGGCTCTAAAGTAGTGCGGTTAAAAGGTGGCGATCCTAATGTTTTTGGCCGAGGCAGCGAAGAAGCCCTTTTTCTAGCAAAACATGGCGTTAAAAGTGAGTTTATTGCCGGGATTACCGCCGCCTTGGGCTGTGCATCCAGTGCTGCAATTCCGCTGACTCACAGAGCTGTGGCCCGTAGCGTTACGTTTGTTACGGGCAGAACCTGTGATGATTCGGCCCAGCATTGGCGACACTTGTTAGCTGCGCAGAGCACTTTAGTCTTTTATATGGGGAAAGAAAAAGCGGCTGAGATAGCAAGCCATTTGCTTAAGGCTGGCGTAAAACCGAATGTGCCTGTGGCATTTATTAGCGATGGTGCACGATTGGAACAGTCAGTATGTTATTGCCGGATCTCTGAAATGCAGCGTGCTGCCGAGAAGATGGTTCACAAAGGGCCGACCTTGATCATCATTGGTGATGTGGTGAATGTTAGCCGAGAACTTGCTGATGCATTTTGCGAGATCAAGCATTCAACTGCTAAATGCCCAGCGATTCAACATTCGGCTAAGCCAGCAGATCCAGCTGTGTGTGCCTATGTATAATAATACAATGCGAGCAGAGTCGAATATGCCAAATATACAAGCTATAAGCGCAACATACTCTGAAGTCGACCGGCTCTCAGTAGGCAGCCTTGATAGTGTTATCTACCAAGGTCTGATTAAAACCTTAGCGAGAGGTAAAAAAGGCGCTGGTAGATTAACCCTAGAGCAAAGCTATCAGCTTGTGAGGGGGTACGAGCTGGGCTACGGCACCATTGCGCAATTAAGCGCTGCATTAATGCTGATGCGAGTGAGGGGAGAAAGCGCAGACGAGGTTGCTGGTGTGGTGTTAGCCATAGCCGACTCTATTGATACTGATTGGGGGACGATTGGTGTCACCCTTGACTGGCCCTGTTATGCAGGTAAACGCAATCAGTTACCTTACTTATTATTATGCGCCAAAGTGTTAGCAAAACAGGGGCACAGAATACTTCTCCATGGTGATAGTCGCCTCTCGACTCAACGCTATCACATTGGCTCTATGCTCGGTGAAATAGGAATTACGCAAGTAAGCACGCCCCTTGATGCAAAAGCCGCCCTCGATATGCAGGGGTTGTGTTACGTAAATGCCGATAGTTTGTCCCCATTAGCAGATGTGTTTGCTGGTATTCATCAGCAAATGGGTGTGCGTAGCCTTTATCAAACCGCTATTCGCTGTGTTAATCCTGCGAGGGCCAATCTTTGTATTCGCAGTTACTTTCATTCAGGATTAGATGAACTGCATAGGCAAGTTGCTGAACGGCTAAACCATTACTTACTTCCAAGCACGACATTGATTTTTAAAGGCTATCAAGGTGAGAGCGAAATCAATCCTCGCTGCGAAACATTGCTTACTATCACTGAACCGGCTATTAATCGTCAAATAGCTAATCGGCAAACAACTCATCGACAAATAACTCTTCCCACCGCTTTATCTATGCTGGTGGGTAAACTTCCGAGCCAAGCGCAATTATGTCCTTCCTGGTTAAAGGTCATCGAGCAAAATATTGAACCACATAGAGATTGTAATGAAACGAAACGCGCTCAGTATGCGATTGTAACCACATTGACGGCTATTTTGTTGTTGCAGTCATCGAGGCTTTCAGTCAGCGAGGCTGTTGATAAAGCTGGTAGGTTATGGCGTAGCTATCAGTACTCTCAATTAAACAATCAACCTCAGTTAAGCAGTCAAGCTGGCGCTGGATTAATGCCTGATGTAAATGTTAGAGAGAAGATTAATGCTAAGCAGCAATCAAGCGCTTATGTGGAGGGTAAATGCGGATCTTAATGGTGGCACATCAAGCTGAGCGCGAGCAGCGGAATAACGGTGAGATGAAGTTGGAAGCAGAAAATTCGAAGGCGTTAGAGAGGGCGGTTAACACTGCTGATCATCAATACTTGCAGCTAGCTGATTTATCAAGACTCGAAACCATTCCACTGGATCCTGAGGCTGATCTGTTGCTGCTAAGTGTTGCAAAATTTAGCGAGGTTCACTTACGATTTATCATGCGGCTTATGGGATTCTCACCGATCCCTGTCATTGTTACAGCTGAACAAATCAATCAGCAGACATTAATGACACTTATCGGCTGTGGACGTATAACCTATGCACCCCAGTGTATCTCGCCCGCAAGAGTTAATTCGGTCATTGAACTAGCCTTGACTCGGTTTCAGTGTGCGAATCAAGCCTTGCTGACACTGAAACATTTACGAGAGGAGTTAGCTGAGCAAAAGTTTGTCTATTTGGCGAAAAGTAAGCTGCAGCAGGCTGGCCTCACTGAAGCGCAAGCGCATTTAAAACTACAAAAACTCGCTATGCAGAATGGGCAAAGCCTTGCCAATGCAGCAAAAGTGCTATGTGGTTAATGCTTTGACGTTCTCTTATCGTTTGCACTTATATGGTACCCAGTCTGGCCATTTAAGTGCAGCAAGAGTTTGTTATCTTGTCATTCAAATCTAATTAATTGCCCTTCATATATATAATCTTTTTAATACAATCACTTATCGTGATTTATTTTGTGGGAAAAAGCTGGCATAGGCTTTGCGACTATATCCGTGAGATAAAAAAGGTAAGTGACAGTAGAGTTTTAAGATTAGAAGTTTAGATATAAGTTGCAGCGGTAAAAATTTTTGAAGCAAGCGCGGCTGGCGGGTAGGCCATTTAACTAACGCGTAGGGCTGTAATCCAAAAATAAGCAGCAACAATCTCAAGCGTAAATGAAAAATTTGATGTGTTTAGTAGGCAAAGGCGCCGTCTTCTTAAGGGAAGAGGGCGCCTTTTTGTTTGCTAAAAATTAAGTCAAACAAGGGACTGGATGAGGACTATGCATGAATGAACTAACGCAACAAACCAAGCAAAAAACAATACCAAAACAAAAACTGGTGATTGTAGGTAATGGCATGGTTGGTCACTACTTTATAGAGCAATTATGTGAGCATAAATTGACTGAGCATTTCGATATTCAGGTATTAGGTGAAGAGCGCATTGCTGCGTACGACCGTGTTCAACTCTCTAAGTATTTTGAAACGGGCAATGCTAAAAGCTTGATGTTAGCAAGCCAACAGGCTTATGCCGAGCAAGGAGTCAGTTTACTCCTGGATCATAAGGTGACCCAGATAGATACCGCCAATAATCTGTTGCAAACAGAGCAGGGCTGTTTTGCCTACGACAAATTGGTTTTGGCAACGGGTTCTTATCCCTTTGTTCCACCTATTCCAGGAAAGGATAGGCAAGACTGCTTGGTGTATCGCACCATAGATGATCTTGACGCGATTGCGCAAGCGGCAGCCGGAGCTAAATCCGGAGTCGTAATTGGAGGTGGACTACTTGGGCTTGAAGCGGCCAATGCCCTTAAATCATTAAACCTAGACACCCATGTAGTTGAATTTGCACCACAACTGATGTCTGTGCAATTGAATGATAAAGCGGGCTTGCTATTAAAGCACAAAATCGAAGCTTTAGGCCTAACTGTGCATGTTAGCAAGGCAACCACAGAGATCGTCGATGGAGAGACAGCTAAACACCGAATGAACTTCAGTGATGGCAGCTACCTAGAAGCTGATATGTTGGTCTTTTCTGCCGGGATCCGTCCACAAGATGAGTTGGCAAGAAGTGCCAATATAAATATTGGCGAGCGTGGCGGCATAGTGATTGATAACTCCTGTCAAACCTCGGTAAATGGCATTTATGCCATTGGTGAATGTGCATTGTGGCAGCAGAAAATTTTTGGGCTGGTGGCCCCCGGTTACCAGATGGCAAAGGTCGTCACATCCGTGCTGTTAGAGGACATTCAAGTGACTCAGGCTCAATTAGCACAGAGTCCTAAGCAGTTTACTGGTGCAGATATGAGCACCAAACTCAAACTATTAGGTGTTGATGTTGCAGCGATTGGTGAAAGCCGAGGTTTTGAAGGTGCCCAATATGTCGAATTAAACGATGAACAGTCAGGCGTTTATAAAAAGCTGTGGTTAGATGAGACAGGCCAGTACTTAAAAGGTGCTGTCTTGGTTGGTAATGTTGAAGAATACAGTGCCCTGCTCAATATTTATTTATCCGCAGAGCCTTTACTCGAACCCGCTGTAACGCTTCTCGTGGCTGACAATGAAGTGCCGCAGGTACTCAACGATAAAGCGATTGTTTGCTCGTGTCACCAAGTTACTAAGGCTGAGATTGTTGCGCAAGTTGTCGATGGTAAACATGCTATAGCCGACATTAAGGTTTGCACTAAAGCCGCATCCGGCTGTGGCGGTTGCGCCAGTTTGGTACAGCGAGTAATTGATGAAACCCTGTTAGAGCAGGGGCTGGAGGTTGAAAAGGGGATTTGCTGTCATTTTGAATATGACAGGCAATCTTTGTTTCATTTGTGTCAGGTGGAGAGCATAAAAGATTTCAATGAACTCTACCAAAGGCACGCAAGATCCGACGCTTCTTCTCTCGCGATAGGCTGCGAGATCTGCAAACCTCTGGCGGCGTCCATTTTTGCCACATTAGAAAACGAATATGTGCTTTCTGAGCAGCATGTCGCGTTACAAGATACCAATGATGCCTACTTAGGCAACCTGCAAAAAGATGGCAGTTATTCTGTTGTGCCGCGCATAGCGGGTGGAGAGATCACCCCAGATAAACTGATCGCAATAGGCCATATTGCCAAGCGCTATGATCTTTATACCAAAATAACCGGAGGACAACGTATTGATATGTTCGGTGCTCAGTTGTCGAGTCTGCCACAAATCTGGACCGAATTAATTGATGCTGGATTTGAAACGGGTCATGCCTACGGAAAATCTCTTCGCACAGTTAAGTCCTGTGTTGGTGATACATGGTGCCGTTATGGTGTGCAAGATTCGGTAAGTTTAGCTATTGCGCTTGAAAACCGATACAAGGGGCTACGTGCCCCCCATAAAATCAAGATGGCAGTATCGGGTTGCACCCGAGAATGCGCTGAAGCACAGAGTAAAGATATCGGTGTTATAGCCTCGGATAAAGGCTGGAACCTTTATGTTTGTGGTAATGGTGGCATGCGACCCCGCCATGGCGAGCTGTTTGCAACTGATCTGAGTACAGAGCAGTTAGTCAGTTATATCGATCGAATTTTGATGTTTTACAGCAAAACCGCAGCACGCTTACAGCGCACTTCAGTGTGGATTGAGTTATTAGCTGGTGGACTGGAATATCTACAAGCGGTGGTGATTTACGATAGTTTAAATATAGTTGATGAGCTTGAAGGACAGATGCAAAAAATCGTTAGCCACTACCAGTGTGAGTGGAAAACTAGTTTGAGCGACGAGCAATTTTTAAGTCGCTTTCATGAGTATGTTAACCCCGAGGCGGCGCCTCAACACAAGGACCTGCGCTATCAATATCTGCGTGAGCAAAAATTTCCAATCCAATCCCAAATAGACCCATACCAAGCGGTTAACCAACCTCGATTAGGGGCGGGAGATATTGCAGTAAATATTATTGAAGAACAGGAGGTTAGCCTATGAGTTGGGTAGCATTATGTGATGAGGCTAGCTTGCCTCAACATCGGGGCATAGCTGCTTGGCTTGCCGGTCAGGCAATTGCCTTGTTTAATTTGGGCGAAAGGGGCATATTCGCCGTCGATAATATTGATCCTGCGACAGGCGTTTCTGTGCTTTCAAGAGGATTGGTGTGTGAACTAGATGATGAATTGTACGTGGCATCACCTATCCATAAACACCATTATCATCTAGGCACTGGTCAGTGTTTAGAAATCGATGAGTTATCGGTCAACTGTTATGAAATTAAACGAGAGCAAGGTAAGATTTTAGCCAAAATACAATATCAATCAGACCTTAAGCCAAGCAGTGGTCTTGTCGACACCTCAGTCAAAGGAGCAAAGTAACATGAGTTCTCAAGCATTCAATCTTTTCTCTTTTAACGGAAAAATGAAAGTCATGCACTTAAGTTGGATGGCATTTTTTATCACCTTTGTGGTCTGGTTTAACGCTGCCCCGCTGATGAGCGTGATTGCCGACAGCTTAGGCTTAACCCACTCACAAATTAAAACCTTGTTGATTCTCAACGTGGCGTTGACGATTCCTGCAAGGGTGATGATAGGAATGCTAACAGACCGTTATGGTCCTAGAAAAGTCTATTCTCTACTACTGGGCTTGTGCGCGATCCCCTGCTTTATGTTTGCCCTTGGAACAAGCTTTGAGCAGCTTGCCTTAGCACGGTTTTTAATTGGCTTTATTGGTGCAGGCTTTGTGGTTGGGATCCGTATGATCAGTGAATGGTTTCCAGCAAAAGAGCTTGGTGTTGCAGAGGGCATTTACGGTGGCTGGGGCAATTTTGGATCCGCGGCGGCAGCGTTTACGTTACCCGCAGTTGCATTGGCATTTGGCGGTGAGGATGGCTGGCGCTATGCCGTCGGGTTGACGGGGGCGATTAGCCTTGTGTTTGCATTTATCTATTATGCAAATGTTACCGATACTCCAAAAGGCTCAACCTATTTTAAGCCTAAAAAAGCTGGCGCACTGGAAGTCACCAGTAAAAAAGACTTTGTCTTGTTGGTAGTAATGAAACTGCCAATGTATGCCACCTTAGCGCTGCTGGCATGGAAGCTCTCTCCGTCCGGTGTGGCCATGTTATCTGGCAATGCTGTTAATGGTATTTACCTTCTATTAATCATTACTTTAGCTGTGGATCTGCTGCAGACCTTTAATGTCAATAAACCGGTTTTTAAGGGCGAGGTCCCTGAATTTGAGCGTTACGAGTTTAAGCAGGTCGCGGTGTTGAATGTACTTTATTTTACAACATTCGGTTCTGAACTCGCAGTGGTGTCTATGCTTCCGCTATATTTTGCTGAAACATTCGAATTAGGAATGGCGCAGGCAGGAATGGTGGCGTCGTCATACGCCTTTATGAACTTAATGTCCCGACCTGGAGGTGGCTGGTTAAGTGATCGCTTTGGCCGCAAATCAACGCTATTAATCTTGACTGCTGGGTTGGCATTAGGTTACTTAGGGGTGGCGCAAATTGATAGCAGTTGGGCATTACCAACGGCGATAGTCATGGTGATGTTGTGTTCGTTCTTTGTCCAGAGTGGAGAAGGTGCAGTTTTTGCGGCGGTGCCGTTAATTAAGCGGCGCCTAACGGGGCAGATAGCGGGAATGACCGGTGCTTATGGTAATGTCGGAGCGGTTTTTTTCTTAACTGTGTACTCGATGGTGCCGACTCAAACATTCTTTTATGTTATTGCAGCTAGCGCACTATTTGGTTTTTTGACACTGTTTTTCTTGACTGAGCCTAAGGGACACATTGCCGAGGTCAATGAGGACGGAGAAGTCACATTAATCAGTGTGAGCTAAGCTTATGACGGCAATGAACCCCTTCGATGAACAGCAAATTGCTAGTGTCGGCACTTCTGCGTTGACACTATGTGTCGGTCAACATACTGATAAAGGACGAAAGCCTCAGAACGAAGATGCTATTGGGATCCGTATTCCTACTGGGCATCTGTTGAGTACTAAAGGCGCAGTGGTAGCCATCAGTGATGGCGTCAGCCTCGCGGAGCAGGGCGCAGCGGCATCAGCCATCAGTATCAGTAATTTTTTAGCTGATTATTATTCGACGCCAGACCTGTGGTCGGTTAAACAATCCAGTCAAAAAGTATTGACTGCGCTCAATCGTTGGCTCTATGGCTTAGGTCAAGATTATCGTGATGCACGGCGTGGCTTTGTATGTACTTTTAGTGCGCTTATTTTTAAATCATGTCATTTACATCAATTGCATCTTGGTGATGGGCGGATCTATCGCTATCGGGATCATCGGTTGCAGAAGCTAACTACCGATCACATCAGTGTGGTGGCTAATCGGCGTAAATATCTAGCTCGAGCCCTAGGCTTAGGCGTTAACATTGATGTGGATTATGCAGTTTCCGAAACGAAAAGCGGTGACATCTATTTGTTGACCACAGATGGTGTACACGACGTGCTATCAGATGACATGTTGGTTGAAAGAATTAAGCGCTTGGCTGACCAAACAGAAATTACGGATAAACTGTGCCAACTATTGAGTGAAGAGCTTGTCAATTATGCCATAGCGAAAGGGTCGACAGATAATGTGAGCTGCCAATGTATCGCCGTTACAGCACTGCCTGATCCTTCTATTGACGATATCTATCAAAGTTTAACTCAGCTTCCATTTTTACCGCCATTAGCTGCGGGTATGAAGCTTGATGGCTATACCGTACTCGACACACTATATCAGAGCCAGCGTAGCCAAGTGTATTTAGTGAAAGATAGTAATGCGCAACGCTATTGCTTGAAAACCCCATCGTTAAACTATCAAGATGATTTGGCCTATATTGAGCGCTTCTTGCTTGAAAGCTGGGTAGGGACTCGGATCAACAGTCCTAATGTGGTGGCTGTGTGTGACCGCAAAATGGCCAAATCTGCTCTATATTATTTGACTGAGTATATCGATGGGGTGACATTAACAGAGTGGATGAGGTTAAACCCAAAGCCTGAGATGCAGCAAGTATTACGGATTTTGAGTCAAATAGTGGTTGGCCTTAGGGCATTTCACCGTAAAGAAACCCTACATCAAGACGTAAAACCAGATAACATCCTTATCGATAACAATGGCCAGGTTAAGCTTATTGATTTTGGTGCCTGTTTTATTAAAGGTATTGCAGAGATCACCACGCCATTTACACGAGATATTCCGTTAGGCACGGCCGACTACTCCGCTCCTGAAACCATACTGCGCTACCCCGTTAACACTAAAGCTGATTTGTATTCGTTGGCTACGATAGCCTATGAGATGCTAACTGGAGAGCTGCCTTTTAACGGTAAGCAAGCTCAGTGTAAGAATGAACATGACTTTAGGCGGCTGAATTATACCCCTAGTTTTATCCCCAATCCGTTAACCCCAATTTGGATGGATAATGCCATTAAAAAGGCGCTTAATTTTGATGCTAGCATGCGCCAAGCCGATATTAGTGAGTGGATGTATGAGATGAATTCACCCGTTGAACATTGGTATCGCCCCTCAGAGACTACGACACTCATAGCGAGAAATCCGTTACTTTTCTGGCAAGGATTAACAGCCATTCTTGGGTTAATTATCATTTTTATATTGTTGTTTTTACCAACAAATTGACTTAGATTAGTTATCAATAATGGAGTTATCAGTGGGCTAAAATGCTCAATAGTGGATCGTAAACAACCGAACTATGCACTAACTCGACCATATGTAAGTAGCTGTAAGATAGGCGGTTGTGGTAAAGCATTTTTAGAAAGGAATCGATATGCGCTTAATCATAGTCTGCTTGATCATATTTTTGCTGCAAGGTTGTCAAAGTCGAGCGGTGAAACAAGCGCCAACTTTGCCACGAATTGAATATCAAGTTGACGCCGCAAAATACTCGATCCCAACAGTCGACGCTTTTTATCAATTAACTACTGAGCAAGTGAAGTCGATAACAGATTTTATTGAACAAGATAAGCTTGCCGAGCTTAGTCCACATGAACAGGTTTATGCATTATTAGAGTCAAAGCTTAATAACTTTGACTTTCGAGGTGAAAATTTATATGCCACTGAGTCGCTTGATAGTAATAGCGGCAATTGCATGGCATTAGCCATGTTAACGTACGCGATAGCTAAACAGTTAGATGTAGAGATTAGCTTTCAAGTTATGCACACCATTCCTATGTTGCTTGGAGTGTCTGGCAATATTTCAGTCACCTCCGATCATGTACGTAGTTTTCTTCATGAACAAGGTCAAGATAGCAACAGCTTTTTAGGGAAAACTAACCGGATCCGCGTAGATTATTTTCCAGATAAATTTGATCGTGGCGGAAAGATGATTGGTAGTGATGAGTTTTTTGCGATGTTTTATCGTAACCTAGCTGCTGATGCCATTATGGATAAACAGTTAGAATTGGCTTATTTGTTACTTAATGAAGCGCTTAAATATAATGACAAGTATGCACCAGCTATCAATATGCAAGCGGTGGTATTACGTCAGCTTGGTGAGTTTAATTCAGCTGAGCAAATGTATTTATATGGCCTTGAGGTGGCGGATGAGAAAATTGATCTTCTAAGTAATTATCACTTTTTGTTAGTGAGTCGTGGGCGTTACCAAGAAGCGGAGAAAATTAAAACTCAGTTACTGGCACTCGAACATCACAGCCCTTATAAATGGTACTTTCAAGCCCAAGATGCCATGCTTACAGAAGATTACTCTAGCGCCAAAATTTATCTAAATAAATTCCTGAAAAATACTCATTATTTTCATAAAGCTTATTTTGATCTTGCTCGGGTGGAATATCAACTCGGCGACACTTTAGCAGCAAAAAAAGCCCTTAACAAAGCATTAGCGCTGAGCGCTGAAGCAGAAGATAGTGACTTGTATCAAGCCAAGTTAACTTGGTTATCTGCATCAGACTGACCAAAGTATGCCTAGTTTGGCCTGATAGTATCAAAGCTAAAGCTGCGCTCTATAGTCAATCATTATGCTTTTATAAATATTTAACTTATTTATCAGTTGATTAAGTCTGTAAGTCTTGTTTGGTAAAGATGATAAATACCCGCCGCCTCTCTAGTAATAAAGTCTAGGTGGTTTGGCTGTTATAGCTATTTGGTTGGTAATCCTTTAATACTCAGGGTTGATGCCGCTCAATCAGTTTCGCTACATAATGACCGCGTTAATTTTACAAGCTCAGTAAGAGGCGGTTGTTAGTCATGGATAGATTAAAAGGTTTAGGCAGGGTTGCGAGTCTTCGGCTTAACACAGCATTGACCCGAACAGGTTTGTTTACCGCACTAGTTATTTCTCCCTCTATTGTATATGCACAAGATTTGAGTCAGTTTGATGAGCTTAATAGTTATGATAATCAGGCTGTTATATCTCAATCTGGCAATAGCTTAAACGCGACAATCAGTCAGCAAGGTCTCTCTAATCGAGCGGTCGTCAGTCAAATGGGCTTCTCAACGCAAATCGACATTAATCAGGTTGGTAGCAGTAATCGAGTCACCGCCTTACAAAGTGGTGCGGAAATAGAAGCGGCGATTCTTCAAAGTGGCTTTAATAATGTTGTAGTCTCTTCTCAGCAAGGTTCTTACTTAAATCTTGATATAGAACAGCAAGGAAACGACAACTTAGCTGCTGTCTTACAGATGGGTAATGAAAGTTCAGTAACCATATACCAAAACGGTGCAGGTCATGGTGTATCTGTCATTCAATATGGCCAAGGTCAGTCTGCTCAAGTGACTCAAGGGTATATTTCAAACTAGCTAGTTACTCTTGCGTTGTGTTTATGTGAATATTTTGATGTTTCTTTCTCGATTAAGTGTATTACAATGACCGCCACATGGATGGTGATATAGAATAAACACGGAGTGAGTTTATGTTTAAAGTGACACATTGGGTCGTCGTTACCCGTTCGCATCTGTTTGCGGATCTTCTCAACACAAGATGGCCACAAGAATTCCTGGTCAAACTTCATCGCATCTCTCCTGAACACTTTAATGGTGATCTATTAGAGAGTCGCATTACAATTATTTTAATTGATCTTGCTACTGTAGATGTACAAACCGCCTATCAGATCCAAAAACGTATAGAAAAAGGTAGCAATATTGCACGGGTGGTATTTATACACTTCCCTCAGCAAGTTGACGCCAAGTTTTTATTACAATCATCGATTACTGCAGGAGTGTTTTACTCTGACGCTTCATTAGAAGTTATTGGAGAAGGCATGGCTGAGATAGTAAAAGGTAAAGTGGTTATTCCTCAGGCGATTATCGAAGCTAGCGCCAGCAAAGATCCAGCCTTAGATAATGTTGAAACCCTCACTATACGTGAGCGGGAAGTGTTACAGGTTTTGCGTAATGGTAGTACCAATATCGATATCGCTAATAGGCTATTTGTTAGTGAAAGTACCATTAAGACGCATCTTTATCGGGCATTCAGAAAAATTGGTGTCTCTAGCCGAGGGCAAGCCATTGCTTGGGCACAGACAAATCTACATGAAGTCACCCAGTGAAGCGGTTTTATCTGTGCTTGCTACTGTTTGCACAACCTGTTGCGGCAGAGGAGATTGTATTAGATAAGCAGTCTCCTGCGGCAGCTAAAAATACCAGTGATAAACCACCTAAAGTCGAAACAGATCTGATCGATGGGTTGATCCTTAATAGAGCTATGACCCGTTTTGGACACAGATTTTACCGTGAGTTTGTGGCTGCTTATCGGGACATTGGTGGCATCGTAGAGCATTCAGGGCTGACGATAGTTGAGCAAGCCACAGCAAGAAGTGGCAGTAAAATTAGTATATTACATAATAGAAAGCCTATTTATATTACTGTTGTGTCACCTGCAAGTCGTAATATTGACGACCAAGCTTTAGCTGCAGCTGGCCGCGTTAACCAAAAATTGAAACAAAATCAGAGGCAAGCAAGCTGGAGCCAATTCCTCGATCCGGATTTGGCTCCTGACGAGTTTTAACAAGGAATGTTCATGAAAATAATAAAAACTGTCGCTATAGGGCTGGTTATTGCGACAGGAACGGCTCAGGCAACTCAATTGACATATACTCCCGTTAACCCAAACTTTGGGGGGAGTTACCTTAATGGCTCCTACCTATTGTCTAATGCATCGGCACAAAACCAGCATTCCGGTGGTTCTAGCTATGTACCGCCTTCGGCACTCGATCGTCTCGCCAGTTCTCTCGAGTCACGTCTAATGAGTCAACTTTTTAATGATGCGGCAAATGGCGGCGAAGGTTACCTTAGAACTGATGATTTCGAGATCCAGGTGGTGAATGAAGATGGTGCCTTATTGGTACATATTACCGACGTATTGACCGGTGAAACCACTATTATTGAAGTCGGCGGTATCGTTGATAACAGCACTGGAGAAGGCTAATCATGAAAAAGCTAATTCCACTTGTATTGTTAACTCTGGTGAGCGCCTGCTCGACTACGAGTGAACTAGAACAGATAAAACCTACGTCGAGTCTTATGCCGAAAAGTGAGACATACTATGATCTTATCGGTTTACCGGCTCCGCAAGGCAGCATGGTTGCGGCTGTTTATGACTTTAGAGATCAGACTGGTCAGTATAAGCCAATTCCTTCGAGTAACTTCTCTACAGCTGTGCCACAAAGCGGTACTGCGTTTTTAGCTCAGGCACTTAACGACTCTAGCTGGTTTATTCCTGTGGAACGTGAGGGGTTACAGAATCTGTTGACGGAACGTAAGATTGTTAGAGCGGGTTTAAAGGGCGATGTGGCGAGTTTAAGTCAGTTAAATTCCGCTCAAATTTTGATGGAGGGGGGAATTGTTGCTTATGACACGAATATTCGAACGGGTGGCGCAGGTGCGCGTTATTTAGGGATCGGTGCATCAGGCCAATTTCGAGTCGATAGCATTACCGTTAACCTAAGAGCCGTCGACATTCGAACAGGAAGACTACTTAGTAGTGTTACCACGACAAAGTCGGTACTGTCTAAGGAGCTTACAGCAGGGGTTTTTAAGTTTATCGACGCTCAAGAATTGTTGGAGTCAGAAGTTGGCTATACCTCAAATGAACCTGTGAGCTTATGTGTAGCCCAAGCGATAGAAAGTGCTGTAGTGCATATGATTGCCGACGGGATCTGGAAGCGTGCTTGGAACCTTGCAGATACACAAAGTGGGCTTGAAAATCCTATTTTAAAGAAATATTGGCTAGAAGCGCACTCAGCTGAACGTGTAAATGCAAGGCTAGAACAAGGCTAATTTTAACGTTATTTAGGATGAGTCAAATAGGCTAAATAAGGCACCGTTTTGGTGCCTTTTTTATTGCCTTGCATATAGGAGTTACACTGCTTGCTAGACAGTTGTGTTTTTCTGAGTTATGATCTATTCAAATGTAGAGATAACTGAGAAGAGGGCAGTTTATGAAATTGATATCTTGCGCTGTAGTATTTTTTGCTATGAGTGTGTTTTCTATTCAGGCGGCTTCAGTTGGCTGTGAGCGAGCTGGTGGTATTAAATGTCAGAAGCTAGGCAAGCACTATGGCCGCACTAAAGTGATCGTCGTGCCTAAAAGTCATCGTCATTACCATGCTTATCACTCTCCTCTTTTAACTGCGATGGGAATGGCGATAGTGTTAGATGCTGCTGGAAATGCTGTCACTGATAAAGGTAACGAAGTGGTTGTGTTAGGTGAGGGCAATGAAGTAAAGCAGGTTTATGAGAAAGATGGTGTAGTTTATTTAATCAAAGAGCTAGGTTGAAAATGGCTAAGCCGTTAGAGTTTGAACAGCAACTCCCCTTAATTGATAAGGCATTAACATTATTAATGGTATTGATGTGTTTGGCTGGCTTGGTGTTTATCATTAAGGGTAATGCTTCTGCAATGAGTATTATGACGATGATTGCCACTATGATAATTTCTCTGAGTATTTATCTGTTTAAAGTTCTTGCGATAGGCTTAAGTCGTTATGTATTAGCCTTGTCTCCTGAGGCGTATAAGTCATCACTGACGATGAGACCTGAGCTTAAGAAAGTGTCGGACTTTGGTCTTTGTACTTTCTGTAATCAGTTTGAAACCAAAAATACGTTATCATCGCGTTATGTCTGTTCTGATTGTTATCAGATATTTTTAAAAGTAAGAGGGCAGATATTGCTTCCTAATGCCTGCAGTATCCCATCACTAAAAAAAGTAGGATAAGTCTACTCAACAAAAAATAGTCGGCTTTCACCGACTATTTTGTATTATTAACTTATCCGCTAGTTGACTAAGAGTCTTTCTTACAGAACTACTTATTCATTTCACGTTCTTTATTCAAGAACTCGAAACCACTCTTTAAGAAGTTAAAACGCTCTTCATCGGGTAGAGAACGCACTTGCGTTAGCATCAGGCCGAAGGCTGAATCTATCATTAGCCTGTCTGACAACTTTAAATAACGATAAACGACGGGTCTTAGCACTACCGAGAAATTACCTGTGAAATCATCAAAGCGCTGTTCTTCGATTGCTTGTGTATTGTTCACGAGTTCACGCATACACAGTGCAGCAAGAAGTGCATTCTTATCACTAAAGGATTGATACTGAGCGGCACGAGAATATCCTGCTCGTTTATGAACATCTGACATATTCAGTGCAATCATGCCTTTTTCTTGCACTAGTTCGGTGGCCGCATTGAGTAGTGCGGTTTCTTTTTCCGTAAGCATTGTCAAATTCCTGCAAATTTTTTTTTCATTAGAAGCGGTAATCAATCTAAAGTCAATCATATTGTATAGACAGCTGTTTAATTTTAGGGCAGATAAGTTCACAGCAATTGAATGATTTACATCGGGTAATCCCATCGCCTTAGCTAGATTTTCGAGTATACTATGGCTAGTGATTTCCTTTATTGAGAGCAGAAAAATGGCCGAAGAAACCATATTTAGCAAAATTATTCGACGTGAAATTCCAGCAGATATTCTGTACCAAGACGATCTTGTTACGGCATTTAGAGATATCACGCCTAAAGCACCAACCCATGTGTTGATTATACCTAATCATTTGATCCCAACAGCAAACGATATCAAAGCATCTGATGAAAAAGCATTAGGCCGTATGATGTCTGTAGCGGCAAAATTGGCGCAAGAAGCGGGCATTGCTGAAGATGGCTATCGTTTGATCATGAACTGTAATCAGCACGGCGGACAGGAAGTGTTCCATATCCATATGCATTTACTCGGTGGGCAGCCATTAGGCCCGATGCTGAGTCTAGGTGAATGAGTTTAATTGACGAGCATGACTCATTAACAGGCATGGCGAGTCGGTTCGTTGAGCAGTTGACTCAATGCCGTAAACTTAAACTCAAAGTGTTAGAAGCAAGTGGCAAAAAGGTGCTAATTGAGCTGCCTTATGATGCTCAACTTGTTGGTTATCCAGATACTGGCGTGATTCATGGTGGGGTAATCACCACCTTGATGGACACCGCTAGTGGCTGTGCTGTGGTATGTTCTATTTTTGACAAGTTTCAATTATTAGAGATCTCCCCAACACTTGATCTACGTGTAGATTATATGAAGCCTGCTGTGCCTCATAAGCCTGTTTATGGTTTTGCTGAGTGCTATAAATTGTCGTCAAGTGTCGCCTTCACTCGTGCAATTGCTTATCAAGATTCAATTGATAATCCTATTGCTCATGCCGTAGGTTCGTTTATGCGGATCAGTCCTGAGATGGTTGGTGAAGAGTTTAGATTGGCGTTAATGGGGAAAGCTGATGGCAATGCATGATGATCTCGGTTCTTCGACAGGTTTGGATCTTGATGACGCAGCTCATGATGAGAGCGGTAAGTTAGATGTTAAAAGTATTGTCAAAAAGGCAAAAGAACTTAATGACTTCGGTCATCTACTCGAGCACGTTCCCTACGCTAAGTTTATTGGCATGGCGGTTGAACGTTTTGGTGACGAGTTAGTATTTAAGCTTCCAGCCAAAGATGACAACATAGGTAATCCTATATTACCAGCGCTGCATGGCGGAGTGATTGCTGGCTTTATGGAAATGTCAGCAATTGTGCAATTGATGGTGTTTATGCAAACCAGCAAGGTACCCAAGGTGGTGGATTTTTCTATTGATTACCTCAGGGCGGGTTACCATAAAGACAGCTTTGCCGAGTGTAAAATTACTCGTCAAGGGCGCCGAGTTGCCAATGTGAGTATTAATTGTTGGCAAACCAATCGTAAACACCTTATTGCGACGGCTAGGGCACATTTTTTGATCGATTAAGCGATTAATTGTATAACTAGATAAGGTTTTAGCGTTAAACAGGGGACACAAATGAAAAAGCTTTTATTGGGACTGATTACCGCGGCGGCAATTACGGCGTGCGCTCCACATACCGCAGGGGTTATGGCTGGATCGAATGGAGCGGTTCGAGTCGATAACAACAGCTTTGGTAATGAGGTACAAGTTAGCAATATCATGGCGCGTCCAGAAGGTGGCTTCTTACGCGGTACTGGCACCATAGCGAGTCAAGTCTCAACCGACTTGAGGTTACAGTATAAGTTTACTTGGTTTGATCTCAATGGCATGACCATTGACGATGAAGGAGTGAGCTGGAAGTCCATTAAGTTACACGGTAAACAGCAGATGCAAGTGAGTGCTGTTGCACCTAACGCTAATGCAACTCGATTTGAGTTATATGTCAGAAAGGCCTTCTCGAACTAACCTTGGCAAACTAAAGCTTATTTCTAAGCATTCCTGTTAACAAAACGTCAGCTAAGCTGGCGTTTTTTTATGCATAGCGTTCATGTTTCTTAATAAGACTGTCATCGACTTGTAAATTTCATGTATAATCGCGCTCGCCAAGGGGTGTTAAAGTCTATAAGCCTAAAGTGGGAATTATAGATTTGACTGAGATGTTGAAAAACGAACCCTTTGAACCTGATCCGGCTAATACCGGCGTAGGAATGGGCCACAATTCATTTTCCGATCGCTTCTTTATGTTGCCGGATCTCAAATTTTTTATTTTGAGGTCCTATGTTAAAGCTAAAATCATATTCACCGATAGCCCTTGCGGTTATTGCTGCCATTTCATCTTCCAATACATTTGCTAATGACGACGCATCGCCAACCAAAGACGATATCGAAGTCATGGTTGTCACCTCCGATTTTCGTGGTAGTGCACTAGAGAAAATGCCATCGAGTGTCACCATTATCGATCAGCAACAAATTGAAGATGAAGGTGCCCAACACTTTGAAGATATCCTCAATAATATTGCTAACTTTAACTGGTCAGGCGGCAGCTCAAGACCTAAATACTTCCAAATCCGTGGTGTCGGTGAGCAGGAAGAGTATCAAGGCGCACCTAACTCTTCAGTAGGCTTTGTGGTTGATGATATAGACCTATCTGGCTTGGGTATGGTGTCGAGCATGTATGACTTACAGCAAGTCGAAGTGCTAAGAGGACCGCAGGGAACTCGATACGGAGCCAATGCATTAGCGGGCCTGATCTATCTTAAGAGTAACGATCCAACCGATGTTTTTGAAAATGGTGCAGAAGTGTCATTGGGCGATGATAATCTGCAAACTTTCAGCGGTTTTAGTTCTGGCCCATTAACCGATTCAGGCAATCTGCTTTATCGTGTCTCACTACAGCAACATCAACAAGACGGCTACCGAGACAATCTTTATCTTGATCGTAGCGACATCAATAACCGTGATGAATTTACCGGCCGCGCGAAGCTGCGTTGGTACGCCACCGACAACTTAGAAATCGATTTAACCTTTCTACACGCTAACTATGACAACGGCTATGATGCCTGGACATTAGATAATAATGGCTTCGATACCCTAACTGACGCACCAGGTGAAGATAAGCAAAAAACCACAGGTTCATCGCTTAAATTTACTTATACTGGCGCCGAGAAGTTTCAGCTAACGTCTCTTACTTCATTTGCACAATCTGACACTCGTCATAACTATGATGGTGACTGGGCAAACCCTGATTACTGGGCTAGTCGAGATTGCGATGGTTCGCCTTGTGAATATGAATATAACTGGGATAAGAAAGGCGAGAGAAAGACAGTAACTCAAGAGTTCAGATTGTCTTCTACCGAATCGGGTCGTATTTTTGCTGATAGCACCGATTGGTTATTAGGTGTTTATGGTATGGATTTACAAGAAGATAACGACACGGTTGATAGCTATAATCAGTTATCAGCCGAATACCAAGCTCAAAACTACGCTATTTTCGGCCAGTTAGATTCAGACTTAGGTGCAAGCTACGCACTGTCTGTTGGTTTACGTGCTGAACGTCGAGACAGCGATTATAGTGACTCAGCAGGCGACAGCTTTGATCCAAGTGAAACTATGTGGGGCGGGCATATCGCGCTAAGTAAGGCGCTAGCAGAAAACCATGAGTCATATATACGTGTGGCACGGGGTTATAAAGCCGGTGGTTTTAACATGTCACTACCTATTGAGTTAGCTGACAAAAAAGAATACGACACAGAAATTCTTTACAACTATGAGATTGGTTTGAAGTCTACTTGGCTTGATGGTCAGGCAAGCACTAATTTAGCGCTGTTCTATATGGATAGACAAGATCAGCAAGTGGCGGCTTCACAGCAATCAACAGTGCCGGGTGAAGAGGGTAACTTTATTCTATTCACCGAAAATGCAGGTAGCTCTCATAACTATGGCGCCGAATTAGATGGTAATTGGTACGCTACCGATAATCTGAACCTCTATGGCAGTGTTGGCTGGTTAGAAACCGCTTATGGTGATTATCAATATGAAGATAAATACGGCACCATGGTCGATCTTTCTGGCCGAGAGCTTGCGCACTCACCTAATTTTACCTTTAGTCTAGGCGCGACTTATCGCAGTGATAGCGGTTGGTTTGCTAATGTAAACGCTAGCGGTAAGAGTGATTTTTATTATTCAGACAGTAATGAGTCTAAATCCGATGCTTATCAAATCTTTAATGCCAAGCTGGGTTATGAGGCCGATATCTGGTCAGTTTACCTATGGGGACGCAATCTATTTGATGAAAAATACGGGGTTCGCGGTTTCTACTTCGGTAATGAGCCTGATCAAGATTGGGCTGATAAGCAATATATCCGTTATGGCGATCCGCGCCAGATTGGTATGACGTTTAACGTTAAGTTTTTGTAAAACAAGCTATTTAATCAAAACATCATTGAGCCGTACGTGAGTGCGGCTGAGGTCAATAAAATGAAATTAACAGCAGAAATTAGTTGCTACCCATTACAAGATAACTATTTAGACCCTATTAAATGGTTTATCGCCCGTGTCGATTCTTACGACAACATACAACGTGTTACCAATGCCATGGCGACCCAAGTTGTTGGTGAATACAGCGACGTGATGTCAATGCTTGCTGTTGAAATGCAAGCTGCGCATGAAAAGTTTGGTAAGGCTGTGTTTGTATGTAAGTTCATTGGCGGTGAACTAAATTTAAGCCATAGCGAATAACTTAAGTATTGATGACATGGTCATAGCAACTTCATTGAGTCTATGACCATGTTTAGATTTTCAAGACACTAATTTTTAGGCGAAACACATTTTTTGTGCTGAGCTGAGGACATTTCTATGTCAGAACTTTGGCTAACATTAGTCAATAGCTTTACGGCCGCTTTTGGTGAGGCTCAAGCATTAACGGCCTGGGAGGCCGTGGCGGTATTATTGGCTCTGGCTTATCTTATACTGGCAATGAAAGGTAATATCTGGTGTTGGGCTGCAGCCTTTATCAGTACTGCTATCTATACGGTTTTATTTTGGAAAGTGTCATTGTTAATGGAGTCAGTCCTTAATATCTACTATATGGCGATGGCTATTTATGGTTATTGGATGTGGACGCGAGGTGGCAAGGAGCATGATGGCATCAATATCGTTTCTTGGGGGCTAGCCACCCATCTTAAATTAATCGGCGTGACCACAATAGTTGCACTGGTTATTGGCCATTTTATGGCGACACAAACCCAGGCGGCCTTTCCCTATCTCGACGCCGCGACAACCTGTTTTGCGGTGATGACCACTTATCTGGTTGCTAAGAAAGTATTAGAAAATTGGATCTACTGGTTTGTTATCGACGCGATTTCTATCTATCTATATGTCAGTAAAGGTTTGATGTTAACTGCGATTCTTTTTGTACTTTATATTGGTATGGTCGTGTTTGGTTATATGATGTGGCGCAGTAAGATGAATGATCAGCAAGCAGCTGCCGATGAGTCACTACCCGCTGGTGCAGTATAAATGCTTAGCCCTTTAGCGGACAAATTATCAGCACATCTTGTGCAAGCACAGCTTTCACAAGTCAGTTTGATCGCACCTTTAACACAAGGGCTGAGTAATCAAAATTACTATATTCGAGGCTTACACCCAAGTAAGCCTCATGCCGCAGAGTGGGTATTAAGAGTCAACAGCTGGGCAAGTTCACAGATCTGCGACCGCCAGTTTGAAGTACTTAATTGGCAGTTGGCGAGTCAGGTTAAATTGGCCCCTCAACTTGTTTATGTCAGCCCCGACAAGCAATTCTACCTTAGTGAGTTTTTTGCTCAAAATGAGCAAAGCTGCTGGAGTGATTTGATTACTGCAAATTCGTCACACCCTCTTAGTACTATGCAAGTAAAATGGCCGGGAGCAGAGCACAAGTTGCTAGGTTTACTCAATGGATTGAGGCAGCTACCAGCCCCTAAAAACGTGATGGGTGTTGATAAGCAGTGGCAGATTTACCAACATAGACTTGAGCAGATGCAGCAGCAATTAATTGCGCTTGAGACAAAGTGTCAAACGGTTGAATCTTGGTTGAATCTATATAGCCAGCTGCCGGCGCTCCAATTACAGGTAGAGAGTATGTTGGCAACGTTAGCCGATTGTCTGGTTAACCTGCAGTTTAGCCATAGGGATCTGAATCCATATAATATTTTAGTCGTTGAAGATAAGCTCAAATGCATCGATTTTGAATATGCTTGTAGCTCTCACCCATTGTGTGATTTAGCCTCAGTTATTGCCAGTCATTCGTTGTCTTCTGACCAGCGTCGCTGGTTGATTGAAAACTACTTAAGCGAGCATCCAAACCTGAATTCAAGGGCGAGTAATGCTCTGCCCGCGGCGGTAGATCTGTATTGGGTCTTCGCTGTATATTGGGCACTGCAAATGGCATTTGATTGTCTGAAACGAGGCGCTGGCAATGATAGTGATGATAGTGATGATAGCGATGATAGCGATGATAGTTGTAGCTTAGAAAAAGTGAGTCTAATACATACAGAAATTAACGAAGAAGACAGTCTTTTGTGTGCTGATTATTTAACTTATGCTAATCAGTACCGGAGCTTAATCGCCAGCTACTCTTAATTTCCAGTTCTTTCAGTCTTTCTTAATACCATTGCTGTTACTGCTAACATCTCACTCTTCATTTCACATGACCTTCTTTACATCATTTACGTTACATCGCCTTCGTTTCATAGGTTACGTTGCATAGGTTATGTCGCATAGCCCCGTTATAGGGGAAGCTTTGGCTTCGTTAAGCCTCAAAAAACCTCCGCAAGCTTTATCTTGCTGAGCAAAGTCGGTAGCGAGTTAGGGTGAATTACCAAGCATGTTCTATGCTAGATAAATAGATAAGTGAGTCACAGGAGTGGATATGAGGAAGTTATGTATAGGTTTTTTGCTCCTTGTGACCCTAGTGGGCTGCTCTACAAAAATGGGCTATTACTTTTTAGATTGGGTTATCGAATGGAAGCTAGAGGAATACGTAACTCTCAATAAGCAACAACAGATTGAATTTGAAACCACACTAAACGAATTCTTAATTTGGCATCGAACAGAGGAGCTTCCGAGATATGAACAGCAATTGTCACAACTTTTATTACTGTTTGATAAGCAAACATTAACGCCAGCTTTGTGGGCTGAACAAGTCGATGAGGCTAAGGCTCATTGGGCTAGAATTTTGGGGTTTGTCGAACCTCCCTTTATCCCACTAATTAGCTCTTTTTCCGATGACCAAGTTAAACAGGTCATCGAGCAACTGAGAGTAAATGAAAAAAAGCTGAATCAAAAGTATCTAGGCAAAGACAGCCAGGCATTAGTTGAAATGGCTAACAAGCGTATTGAAAAGCAAGTGACAAAGTGGCTAGGAAAGCTATCTAAGCAGCAGAAACAGGCGATAAATGAATATAACTTAAGTCGAGCATCAACGCTAGATATGTGGCTTGAGTACCGGCACGAATGGATCCGACTCTTTGAGCAAGCTTTGAAGAATAGACATAATCCGTCTGCATTATCCCACAGCCTAAGAGTATTGATGCTTGAACCAGATAGCATTAAATCGGAGATCTACAAAGCCTCCGTCGAGGCTAACACCGCCAAGTTTGGTGCACTGCTTATTCGGCTCAATGGACTCGCGACGAGTAAACAAAAACAGCGATTTAATAATAAACTACGTGATTTGATAACGGATCTTAATCAACTCAGTGAGCAGCCATAAAGTAATGCAGAACAACTTACATGACCAATCTGCAAGCGCTGTGAAAGATAGTTCTTGCTATGAAGGTCTGTATTGGCAAGAGCGCTTAAACTAACTGGCTTTAGTTTGGATGCTGAAGTGAAAAATTGAAGAGGGAATCAAATGCAATTTGTTAATTTATATCAGAAGTTTTTAACCACATTGAAATATGGCGAAGGACTTGCACCACTCGCTCTACGTTTGTATCTGGCGCCAGTATTGATGCAAGCTGGGTACAATAAGCTTTCTCACTTTAGTGACACTGCTGCTTGGTTTGGTAATCCTGACTGGGGGCTTGGACTACCGTTTCCTGAGGTGATGGTTGCGCTCGCTGCCGGTACTGAGTTTTTTGGTGGTGCCTTGCTGGTGGTCGGCTTGGCTACTCGGCTGGTCTCAATTCCATTAGCCTTTACCATGTTCGTCGCAGCTTTTAGTGTTCATATTGAAAACGGTTGGCTAGCGATTGCCGATCCGAGCTCTTGGCTAGCTAATGAGAATGTACTGGCCTCTGCTCAGAAGCTGCAACAGGCTAAAGAGATCTTACAAGAAAATGGTAATTACGAATGGCTGACTAGCTCTGGTAATCTAGTGATTTTAAATAATGGTATTGAGTTTGCTATCACTTATCTGTTTATGCTTTTGGCTTTAGTGTTTATGGGAGGAGGGCGTTACACAAGCCTTGATTACTATATTGCTAAACGAAATGGTATTGCCTGAGAGTCACATTAGCGGCTTAATACCAATCGAACTAAAGATGTGATTGCTATAGCCATTGACGAGATCCCACTGACTAAGTGGGATTTTTTGTATTCTAAGCTTTGGATTTATCGTTTTAGGTAAATTTAACCATTTATAAATCAGTTAAATATTCACAAATATGAGTGGAATATTTTTACCCACTTGATATTCTCGAACACGAAATGTGACGTAAGTCATTCTTTTCTACTAAGAACGCTTATTAAGGATAATCCGTTGGACGCATTAGAATTATTGTTAACTCGCCAGTCTACCCCAAGGCTCATCGCACCAGCACCTAATACAGAGCAACTGCAAACTATCTTGGATGCAGCAACACGAGCACCAGATCATGCGGGTCTGACGCCTTGGGAGTTTATTATCGCCGAAGAGGAGGGCCTCGCTCGACTTGGCGAAGTATTTGTCAAAGCACTGCAAGCTAAAGGAGCCGATGAGGACTTTATCGCTAAGGCAAAGAATATGCCTCTGAGGGCGCCGATGGTGATTACTGTTGTAGCTAAGGTGATAGAGCATCCTAAAGTACCTGCAATTGAGCAACATCTTGCTGCTGGATGCGCGGTAATGGCGATGCAACAAGCGGCGTTTGCTCAAGGTTTGGGCGGTATATGGCGTACTGGAGAGTTGGCCTTTGATAGTAAAGTGCATCAATTACTTGGGCTACAAAGCAGCGATCAAATTGTAGGCTTCCTCTATCTAGGGACCCCAGCGATAAAAGCACCAAGCAAAACACTTAAAGATGGCAAGAGCTTCGCTCGATATTTATAGCGCTTTATCCTGTTTATTATGATAAAGGTATTGTCTAGGAGTTGAGCTAATTTCATCAAGAATTTGGTTAAAATGAACCTGTTACCATGCTAGCGTACAAGAGTTAACTTTCAGGAGGTTGTGGTGAACGAAGAAGTAAGAGAAACCAGTTTAGTGGGAGAGCATATCGTCCTAGAGCCTTTATCTCTGGAGCATCAAGCCGCGTTAAGTATTGCCGTTGCTGACGGAAGTTTATGGGAGCTTTGGTATGCATCTGCACCTCACTCTGACGATATGAAAGCTTATATTGAAACGGCGTTAGCGGGCGAAACCAGAGGAGAAGCACTGGCATTTGCAGTACGTGATCGTTACTCGGGTGAAATAGTGGGCTGCACTCGGATCTGTAACTGGCAACAGCAACATCGCCGACTCGAAATTGGCTACACCTGGTATTCAAAGAGTGCGCAGCGCTCGGCGGTTAACACAGAGGCTAAATTACTGCTGCTGAGTTACGCCTTTGAAACGTTAGATGTCATGGCCGTAGAGTTTAGAACCCATGTCCAGAATCAAGTTTCTCGTCAAGCAATATGCCGTTTAGGCGCTAATCAAGATGGTATCTTACGTAATCATCAAATATTAGATAATGGCACCATCAGAGACACTGTAGTCTATTCCATTATCGATACCGAATGGCCTGAGATAAAGCAGGGCTTGAAAGATAAACTATTGGCTTATCAAGATTAACTTAATTCTGCGTATTCAGTGGCACAAGGTCTGCCACTGATATGAGTTTTAAGGCGTTAACTCACAAAGGAATGTAAATGGAACAAGAAGTTAAAATTGTTAGGGCCTTGGCCGAACATATAGATGCTGTTGCGGACTTGTTTAACCAGTATCGACAGTTTTATCAGCAAGACGATGATCTTGCACTTGCTCGTCGTTTTATTGGTCAGCGAATTCATGAAGCTACATCGGTGATTTTTATTTCACTCTCAAGCCAAAACCAGCCTCTGGGCTTTATTCAGCTATACCCGACCTTTTCTTCAATATCTGCTAAAAGTAGTCTTATTCTCAATGATCTTTATGTGACAGATAGCGCAAGGAACAAGGGCATTGGCCGCGCTTTGATGTTAAGTGCTATCGATTATGCTAAGGGTCAAGAGGCCGCAAGTTTATCCTTACAAACCCATAATGAAAACAGTAATGCTCAAGCACTCTATGAGTCGTTGTCATTTAAAAAAGATAACGAGTTCTTTAGCTATGCACTTGATATTAATTGAAAGCTAAAGTAGAAATAAGTAGTGTAAGAACCACTAATTAGTCATTATCAGAAGCAACTAAAAAGAAAAGGATTACCTTCAATGTTTGCAAAGATGAACCTAGCCCTACTTGTATTGGGTGCCAGCACACTATCTTTTAATAGCCAAGCTGGGGAGGCGGAAGACGCCTTTGTTGGCGAACTTGCCGATTGTGCGGCCTATTACCATATCGCTTCCGATGCTATTTCTGCTATGGATGCTCCCCAAATGGCGGCAGTGGTTGATCGTTTAACACTTTCGGGCGAACAGGCGACACAGCTAGCGAAGCAATATCAAACAGAAGAGCAAGTTTCGGCTGCGATTGTCGCAGCCGCAAAAAAGCATAAATCTTCAATGCCGAATGCTAAAAGCCTAGGCCCATTAATGGGGAAGTATAAAGAGACGTGTAAGAGTATTCTGGCCCAGCCAGAAAAGCGTCTCGATTATTGGACTATGGTCACCATGTAACACGCATGGGATTATTCGTCCCTTGAACAGAGCTAGAACGGGTAGTTAAAGTACAGGCTGCCAGTGTAATTAGAGCCACCAACAAGCTTGGCTGGCTCTAATTTTAATTTAGGACTGATCTTCATACTCACCCTGCAATCGTGACTTTTAAATGACATGCTTGTAATAATGTCAGCTAATCCCCTGTCTATTCGCATAGCTCTAACTTAATTCAAGCTTGCAAGTTATTACTTATTGCAATCCCATCATCTCGAGGTCAGGAGTAACCCATGAACATCTATTTGTTGATTGCAGGACTTTTGGCAGCGCTGACCGCCATTGGTCACTTTTCTTATGGCCGCAGACACTTTTTGTTGCCGATGAAAGCTGCAGATTTTGACCCAGTTGCCAAGGCAGTTATGCATTGTGTATTTCACTATGTGTCGGTATTTCTGCTTCTATCATCATTAATTCTGTTCTGCTGCGCTTTTGAAGCTATTTCAACAATGCAAAGCTTTGGGATTTTGCTATTTATAGCGCTTAATTTTGGGCTATTTGCTATTTGGCAGCTGTATATTAGTTTTATGAGCGATATTGAATCGCCATTTAAGCGGTTATTTCAGTGGGTGTTTTTTGTGCTTGTGGCTGGTTTTACTTTAATCGGCACGCTGTTAAGTTAAATTAGAAGTACCGTCAAATTAGAAGAGCAATACCAATCTGAATGAACCTCTTTGAGTCTTTCAAGCGTGTGATTGTACGGTTTAAACAGTATCTTAAAGTTTACGTTGTAATCGTAAAGCATGAATATTGCTCATATTAATATTTGATTACAGCGTCACAACTTGCCTTTTCTTGTGCAGCTAGGTAGGTTGAACAGCCTATTCCAAAAGGATTGGAATTTAATAAACAACGAACAAGGATGACAATATGCACCGCACTAATATTACGCACGGCATTACCATTATGCACCTCACTATCATTTTGCCCTCCTAAACGTTTACGGTATCCGCATTTGATGTCTATTTACTTGTTGCTATCGAACATTTAGTAACAATCGTTGTCCGATAGTTATAATAACGATAATTTACATATTTTTGCAGATTAACCAGATAGCTATAGCGCTCTTCTCTGTATGATAAGAGCTTGTCTACGATGTTTGCTAATCCAGCCATATGAGCATTTTATGATTAAAGTTCATCAATTAAAAAAAGAATATCCCATGGGAGAAAGCTGCGTAAAAGCGCTCAATGGGGTGAGCTTCTCTATTGCGAGAAATGAGTTTGTTGCCATCATGGGGCCATCAGGTTCTGGGAAGTCGACATTAATGAACATCATTGGCTGTTTAGACAAGCCGACGTCGGGTGGCTATAGCCTTAACGAACAAGAGGTGGCCGAATTAGATGATGATGCCTTGTCTGCTGTGCGTAACAAGGAGATTGGTTTTGTGTTTCAAAGCTTCCATCTGTTACCTCGTTTGTCTGCTTTGCAAAATGTATTGTTACCCTTAAGGTTCTCAGCCTCACCAGTACAAGATACTGATTATGCCCATGAGTTACTCAAACGAGTCGGCCTCGATACTCGTCATGACCATCGACCGAATCAGTTATCGGGTGGGCAAAGGCAGCGTGTAGCCATTGCCCGTTCATTAGTGAATCGCCCGGCAATTTTATTAGCCGATGAGCCCACCGGCGCACTGGACAGTAAAACTTCAGTCGAGATCATGGCGCTTTTTACTGAGCTGCATCAAGCAGGACAAACCATTATTTTAGTGACTCACGAGGAGGAGGTTGCTGCTTACGCCCAACGAATTATTCGCATGCGTGATGGCGATATCGTCGAGATAGAAGAGCGAGGTGAAAATGCAGCCTAATCGAATTTTCAGCCGTACAGCGCCTCTTAATAATAAAGTGACTGGTCAACTAAGCCTGTTTGCAGGGCAAAAGCGTAAGCTTGCAGTCTCAATGTTATTGGCTAGCTGTATAAGCCCATTAGCACTCGCTGACTCTGCTGATGCCAATATTAATACTAATCTTCAGCCTAATGCACTTTCGACGATAGCGGCGGTGAAACAAAAACAACTCATGCCATTGTTGCTAACAGGCCAGGTGGCATCGGTTAACTCACAAACGTTTGTCGTACCCAAAGCGGGCGACTCATGGCGCTATCAAATTCAATGGATGATGCCAGAGGGCACCTTGGCTGAGCCGGGGCAAATCGTAGTTACTTTTGATAAAAGTGAGATAGATAGCCGTATCGAGCAATTAGAGGGCACATTGCTAAGGGTGACGGCTCAGGAGCAAAGCCAAGCGATTGAGTTAAATGGACAATTGTTACAGGCAAAGTTTGATTTAAAGCAAGCCAAGCTTGAGTTAGAAAAAGCCAAATTAGATGCCGCCATTCCAGCCGAATTTATTTCTGCCAAGGATTACGCTGATAATCAATTTAACAAACTCAAAGCTGAGTCTGAATTATCAAAAAAAAACCAAGCACTAGCCGAAATTGAAGATAAGCGTACAGCTTCTTTATCTCAACTTGCTATTGATAAAAAACGTGCTGAGCTTGAACTGTCCCAAGCACTAGCAGGACTTGAGCAATTAGAGTTAAAAGCTGAGATTGCTGGCCCTGTTTTGTATGGGCGTGAGCCATGGCGGGATAAAAAGTACTCTGTGGGTGACAATGTACAAATAGGCAGACAAGTCGCCAATATTCCCGCGTTGAATGACTTAGAAGTTGTCGCATGGGTTAATGAAGTCGACGTAGACCGCATTGCGGTAGGAGAACCTGTGCTTTTACGACTTGACTCGCAGTCGAGCATAGTACTTAACGGCATTATTCATCAAGTGAGCCGTCAAGCGCGTAAACAAGCGGCTTGGGGGAATAGTAACTGGTTTAAAATTGCAATTAAGTTTGCTGTCGATGAGCGAGTGGAAATTATTCCGGGTATGAGCGTGTTAGTCGAAACAGGAGCCAGCTCATCATGAAGCAAACAGCAATCGTAATATGCGTGTTATCTAGCCTACTCACAGGCTGTGGCGACCAAGTGGTAACTCAAGTCGAGTCGGGCATATTAGAACAACAAATTGAAGTGACGGGCGAATTAGTGTCTGCCAATACTGTTAACCTTAAGCCGCCTGCATTAAGGCGTGTTTGGCAGTATCAGGTCAAAATGTTAGCTCCTGAAGGCAGTCAGGTGAAAAAAGGCGATAGAGTGGCTCAACTTGATACCTCTACCTTGACACAGCGTTTGTCGGTTAAATCGGCAAACCTAGCCACAACAGCGCAAGATATTGAAACTTCCAAGCTGCGTAATGCCAAGAAGCTAGAAGAACTAAAGCTTGATCTGGCTGAAGCCAAGATGAATCAAGAGAAAAGTCAGATGAAAGTCGACATTTCCGATGAAACCGTTTCGGTTATCGATCAGCAAAAATACCTAAGAGATGCAATTATCGCTAAAGACCGCGTGAGTTTAATCAAGCAAAAGATTGAGCTTGAAATTGAAGGCGCGCAGCAGCGAATGAAGATGCTGGAAGGCGATCAACAAAAGTTTGCTGCAGAAGTCGCAGCTTTAAAGAAAGGTATCAAGTCATTGACCCTAATTGCGCCCCGTGATGGCATGGTTGTTTACGGTAACGACCAACAAGGCAATAAGTTAGCGGAAGGACAAAATATTTATGGTGGTGACTCGGTTTTGAGTATCCCAGATCTGCAACACATGCAGGTTAATATGACCATCCCAGAAGTGGAAGCGGGTAGGGTACAAGTTGGTCAAGCGTTAAAGATCCGTCTCGACGCCAATCCTGAAAAAACCTTTAATGGCAAAATCATTGAGCTAGGGGCGGTGTTTAGAATTAAAAACCAAGATGTGCCGCTAGTGATCTTTGATGCGGTGGCCAGTATTGATGAAGTGGACTCTGGCTTAATGCGCCCGGGGATGACAGCTAAAATCAGTATAGACATAGCCAATAAAACCCCAGAGTTATTATTGTCGTTAGATGCAGTACATTATGATCGTGGTAAAGCCTACGTGATTAAACCTGGCTTATTTAGTGACAGTAAACAATACGTCAGTTTAGGGGCTATGGGTAAAGAGCAAGTGGTGGTAACCCAAGGGATTGAGCAAGGTGAAGAGGTATTATTGCCATGATTAACATAACCGGTTTTACACCAAATAGAGTCCATGACAACGCCATTCAATACTATAGGAAAGGCTTAGGTTGCAGTATGTTATTGCTGGCGACCTTAGCGTTAGGTGCGTGTAGTGATCCTACCACTAATGGCGTAATAACCTTTGAAGTTGAGCGTGCTGATTTTAAAGTGGATATTCCAGCATCGGGTGAACTAGAAGCCAGTAACTCAATAACAGTCAATGTACCCACAGGCCTTCGAGGCCCGCAGTCTCTAGCTTGGATAATAGACAATTTTAGCAATGTTAAAGCCGGCGATGTCATTGCGCGGATGGACGGTACACGAGAGAGCTTTCGTTTAGAGATGGAGTCACTCGACTATGACCGTTTAGGGCTAGATAGTCAGATCCAATCGAAAAAAGATAAAACCATCGATAAAACACTAAGTACTGACACTAAATTAACGGCGCAGGAGCAAGATCTCGCTGATAGATTCTTTAGTGAAGATGAACGTGTTTATACCAAAATCGACATTATCGATCAGATGCGAAACCAAGATTACCTCGAAGCCAAAATGGATTTCTACGGCTGGGGGATAAGTCAGCATGGTTCGCAGGCAGAAGCCGAGCAAGAGCTGATAAAGCTTAAGCAACAAGGGCATAAAGCGAAGATGAACCGCTACACGAGTAATTTGCAACAAATGGAAATCGTGGCACCTCAAGACGGATTGTTTGTTGCTCAGCCTGGCTGGAACGGGGTTATACCTATCCCCGGTGACATGATGTGGTCGGGCATGGCGATAGGTTTGCTGCCTGATACATCTAAAATGCAAGCAAAACTGTTTGTACTTGAGTCAGAGGCATTAGGTTTAGCAATTGGTAAACCAGTTACCCTTTATCTTGATGCTTATCCAGATCTGGCGCTTACAGGGACTTTGACCCAGCTCGATGCGCTTGCCAAAGCAAAAGAGCAAGACAGCCCTGTGAATTATTTTCAAATTACAGTTAGCCTCGACAAGACACTGGTTGAAATTATGCAGCCTGGGCGACAGGTCAATGCCATGGTACATGCACTTGACGCAAAAGATGTGATTACTGTGCCTAATCAAGCATTGTTTCAAAAGTCTGGTGAGTATTGGGTATACCTTAAAACACCAAAAGGCTTTACTAAACAAAGCGTGACGCTAGGTAATCGCAGTCTAAACCGTACTGTTATTAGTGAAGGATTAAAGCAAGGCGATACGGTTGCACTGACGACACCGCCAAAGAGGAATAGAGTATGACCCAGAATAGGCCCGGGGCGGAACTGGCAACTATCCAAGGCAAAAAAACAACCGTACCTCTTACCGTATATTGGGAGGGGATTAAGCAAGCATTTGATGAAATGCGTCATCATAAGTTAAGAACCTCATTAACTTTATTGGGAATGATCTTTGGCGTTGGTGCGGTGATAGCAATGCTAAGTGTAGGTGAGGGAGCTGAACGCGAAGCGTTAAAAATGATTGAATCCATGGGGGTAAATAATCTTGTGGTTAATGCTCGTAGCGCTGAAGGTGAGGCGCTAAAATCCGAACGCGAACATAGCATCGGCTTAAGTCTTAGAGACATAGAAAGCGCAAGGGATACTTTACCGTTTGTTGAAAACTGGAGCGCTGAGAAAAACGTAAAGGTGTTTAGCTTATTCAGCTTAAAAGGCCGCAGCGATGCAAAAGTTGCAGGGGTAACACCCAGTTACTTTGAGTTAAGTGCGCTGCCTTTGGGGGAAGGCCGAACGCTAAATGCTACTGATGAAGATTATTATCAACAAGTTGCAGTATTGGGGCCTGAAGCGGCAAGAAGCTTGTTCCCTCAAGGTAATGCGATTAATAGCTCGATTAAGATTAATCATCAGTGGTTTACCGTGGTAGGTGTACTTTCAGAAAAAGAGGGCAGCAAGTCGAGCATTCAAGGGGTCAAACTTGGGGGGGAGCGCAATCAAGTTTTTATTCCTTTAACTACCGCGCTTAAAAAGCTGCAGTTTAATACGTTAGAGAGCGAGCTTGACGCCTTTAAACTAGCCTTAATGGATGGCACTGAGCCATCATTAGCGGCTAAAAGCTTGCAACATCTGTTAGATAGGCGCCATGGCGGTGAGAAAGATTTTGAGATTGTGGTTCCAGCAGACCTATTGGCTCAACATCAAAAGACCCAGCAGATCTTTAATATCGTTATGGCCTGTGTGGCGGGGATCTCTTTGCTGGTGGGCGGGATTGGTATTATGAATATCATGCTCGCAACCATTCTCGAACGTACTGGAGAAATTGGCTTATTACGCGCATTAGGGGCAAAACGCAAAGACATAGCTCGACAATTTCTGATAGAGAGTATCGCTATTTCGGCCACTGGAGGCATCATAGGTATTGGCGTTGGATTACTATTGGCCTTAATTATCTCCTCAGCTGCAGGCTGGCCTGTTGCATGGTCACCTTTTTCTATTTTGTTAGCACTAGGCGTGTGTATGACTATCGGTGTGGGTTTTGGTTTATATCCTGCTAATAAGGCGGCGAAACTTGACCCTATAGTGGCTCTACAAAGGGACTAATTGTTCTTATATTTAATTCAAATAACCCGTGCAATCGTCGCGGGTTTTTTTTGGAATATTTTGAACAATAAGCTCATAAATTGTTAATAACAGAGGCTGACAAAAATATGTAGTGTTTTAACGGTTGCAAACATGTTAAAACAGTGGGCGTAAAATGGTAAACTAAGCTATTGTATTAGAAGCATTCGCCAAACTACTTAGCGCATTTTGATACTGAGTAAAGATAACGGCCAAGGAATTGCCAGTTGACTGATAAAAGAATTAATAAACAGAATAATTTTTACTATATGACCAGTGCACTGGTGGTGCTGTTATTGAGTGCGTCTCTGGTTAAATCTGTGGCTGACGGAATATTGGAATCCTTTCTTGAAGGGATCATTACCGTCACTTTTTTAGTTTGCGTTGTTAGCTTAAAGGTCGATACAAACTGGAAGCGTTTTATGTCAGGCCTAATCTTAGTCTGGCTGTTGACTGCTATCGTAAAGCGGTTTGTTACCATCCCCCATATTGACCTCTTTATGCTGGGCTTAATGTTTGCCTTTTTTTGGGGCACCTTTAATTCTATTGCACGGCAAATACTCTTCACTGGTGCAGTTAACGGCAATAAAGTCGTTGGCTCAATCGCTCTTTTTTTACTTCTCGGGCTTATGTGGGCACTGGTTTATCTGCTTATCTTGGCGTTATCGCCGGGTGCTTTCTCTGGAGTTGAATATAGCGCATGGGGGCAGAACTTTTCGCAAATGGCGTATTTTAGCTTCGTTACATTAACCACATTAGGCTACGGTGATATTAGTCCTAATACGCCTTTCGCCCAAGTCGCAGTATATATGGAGGCCATTGCCGGAGTGTTTTACATGGCAATTGTCGTTGCAAGTTTGGTGAGCGCAGGATTGGCTCAAAAAGATACCCAATAGGAAGGTTAATATGGAAAACCCAATGCAGCATACTCAAAGTAAATTGTTCATCAATAACATGATGGAGTCGGCGATTCGAATAGGCTTGCTGTTTATGCTGCTCGTTTGGACCTTCGATATCATCAAACCCTTTGTGATCCCAGTTCTTTGGGGGGCAATTATTGCTGTTGCTTTGATGCCGATGACTCAAAAGCTTGAGCGAGCACTCAAAGGACGTAGAGGGCTTGCTGCTACCATACTGGCCTTAGCTGGGATTATTTTACTTATTGCTCCGTTTTGGATAGTTTCAAGTTCAATTTTCGAAGGCGTCACACATATTGTTGCAGTGATGCAGGCCGGCGATATTAAGATCCCTGGACCGACTCAAAGAGTGGCTGATATCCCATTAATTGGCGACAAGCTATTTGATGCTTGGGCTCTGTTTGCCACCAATCTAGAAAAAGCTGTACTGCATTTTTTACCGCAAATTAAGACCGGAGTTAGCGCAGCGGCAGGAATGCTTGGCAGTAGTCTAGGCAGCCTAGTGATGTTTATCATTTCACTGGCTATCGCAGGTGGCTTTATGGCTCATGCTGAAAAGTCAGCGGCAGCCGTGAGCACTATCGCAGTGAGAGTTGTTGGTAAAAATGGAGAAGAATGGACCAGCTTAACAGCGGCAACTATTCGTAGTGTTTTGCTTGGTGTTGTCGGAGTGGCATTCATTCAATCTTTATTAATTGGCTCAGCATTATTTACTTTTAGTATTCCAGCTGCGGGCATATTTACCTTTATCGTGTTTATTTTAGGGATTGCTCAGTTACCACCGCTATTGGTGGTATTACCGATTATTTTCTATGTGTTCTCCACTCAAGATACAACTCCTGCCACGATATTTACAGTGTGGGTATTGATTGCAGGTATTTCTGACAGTTTCTTAAAGCCCATGCTGATGGGGCGCGGTGTCGATGTACCAATGCCTGTGATCCTTATCGGAGCCATTGGCGGTATGATTGCAGCGGGTATTATCGGTTTATTCTTAGGAGCCGTTATTTTGGCTATTTGGTATGAACTCTTTACGACTTGGCTAAATATAGAAGAGGCGCAGTCGGCGAGTGCTAAAGAGGCCGATGCGGCGGAAGATAAGCTTGTTAGTGCGCCAGAGTAAGCGGTAATGATGATTAACTGACTTGTTGGTTAGTTACTTTGAATGAAAATAGGCGCCGCAGAGCGCCTATTTTATTAGGCTATAACTATGAATTTAAAGCTATCAGTTTATTGAGATAAAACAGTTCAGACCTTAAAATTAACCAGATATTTTTGGATGCTAATCTAGGAACAGAGAGTGAATAACCTAAAAACCGCAGTTTGGCATTGGTTTAAGCAAGAGAAAATAACGCAAGAGTCACTACCTGCAGCGTTAACTTGTGTAAGTGAAGGTGGAGAAAATCATCCGACTGCCATACAGTGGCGTGCCTTGAGTGACCTACTACTCTCTTGGCTTGCTGCGCTGCTTCTGGGGAGTGGCCTAGTCTTCTTTGTCGCAGCAAATTGGCAAACAATGAGCCAGTTTGCTCGATTTGCCTTAGTAGAGGCCGCCATTATATTTACGCTGCTGACATATGTATTCATACGATGGCGGGAATTTAATAATGGAGAACAGTTCGGCTTTGGTTATACATCGGCAAATGCCGTGTTGCTGTTGTTAGCCATCATGATAGGTAGTCTGTTGGCACTCGTTGGCCAGACCTATCAGACTGGCGCAGATCCATGGCAGTTGTTCGCCCTGTGGGCGCTATTCACACTTCCGCTTGCTTTGATTGCTGGCTCAGAGCTTTTATGGCTGTTATTGGCATTGTTATTAAACCTTGCCACCGTACTCTACTATCAAACCTTTCCTGGATTTTTAGGTCGTCTATTCTTGTTCGATCACGCTTTAGAAGCACTATTTATGCTGAATTTATTACTCCATGCCTCCAGTCTGGTACTTAGTGGCAAACTAAGTTTACCTCTTGGCTTATCTCCGGGGCTGTCATCAAATAATCATCAAAGGTTTGCTGCCCCCTTATTGCAGCAACTCACTATTTTAATCGTCGTTATTAGTGCAACACTGCTGGCAATTGAGGAGATTTTTGATTGGCACTCGGGAGTCTGGTTATGGATTTACTCTGCTTTTATCGCTGTGGGCTACTGGCTTTATAATCTGAAATTGAAACAAATATTTGTGCTTGCCATAGGTGGTTTTAGCCTAGTCGCAGTCTTTAATAGTTTATTGACTCGAGCGGTACTTGAGGGAACTGAGCCCATTGGTTTGTTACTGCTACTAGGCCTTTGCATTATCGCATCGACCAGTATGCTGACTTTATGGCTTCGTCAGCGTCATAGGGTATTTTCGAAAGGAGAGCATTGATGAAAAATCAAATGCTTATTGCAAGGGTTTTCTCGTCATCAGAGTCTGACCTTTACAAACTCTGGTCTAGTTTATTTAAGCTAAATCTAACTAGCCAAGACGAATTCCCAGAGGAAGAAGACCGCAGCCCTTGGTATATCCAGTTTATGCAGTCAGTTGCAGCTTGGATAGCATCACTATTTATCCTCGCTTTTGGGATCAGCTTTTTTAATCTTTTCTTAGATGACTTAGACACAGGTTTTGCGGCGGTAATGGGTATATTTTACACTGCTTTAGCCTTGGTGATCTATCGAACCTTAGCGGATAAGCAGGTGTTTCTCAATCAGATGGCTTTTGCCCTGAGTCTATGTGGGTTGCTGTCTTTAGGCTACGGCATGACAGATTGGTTCAGCCATATTAACGCAGAAGTGTTTGGGCTAGCCTGGTATCTAACTTTTGGCGGAATATTGTTAATTCAATGGTATTTGATTGAGCACGTATCACATCAATATGTGATGAGCTTTGGCATGATAGCTTGCCTTGTTGGGGCTTGTTATGAGCTAGGGCTGCTTGAGCTTGTACCTTCTCTTATCATGATTCTGTTCGCCGGAGTTTGGCTGAACCATAGTAAAACAGCTAAGCACTTTGCCGCCATGGGCGCCCTTGGTTATATGCTAGCCTTATGGCTGGTACTCATTCAGCTTCCTTTGCTAATCAGCCAATCTAACTTCTCTAATCATGGTGAGTTTCCTCACCTTGCGCAGTGGAGCAACTCGCTTTCTGTTATTTCTACGCTTATCATTGCATTGGTGTTGTTAAGCAGAATCTTAAAACCTCTATCTATTTCTATAACCAGTAAGCAAGGCTTGAGTATTATTGTTGCCTTGTTTGCATTGGCAGGGCTTTCTATTGTGATGACGGGTTTGTCTGCGTCTTTACTGGTATTACTTATCGGCTTTTATATTAGAGAAAGGCTTATTGCAGTGCTAGGCATTGTTGGCATGCTGAGTTTTATTGCTTGGTATTACTACAACTTGCAATTACCGTTACTCGACAAGTCTATCTGGCTAGTTGCCCTTGGTTTGTTATTGCTATTTGCTAAGTTAGTACTGAATAAATTGCAGCCTGCCGAACTACCACTGAGCGGATTACAAAATATCGAGTCACTTGGTAACAAACAGGCTAAGCAGGGGAAAGACAGTGATGAAGTTTAAGGTACCTGTTTCAGTTTATATTCTGATGGCGACAGTTCTCGTGATTTTGGCGTTTGTTAATTGGGATATTTATCAAAAAGAGCAGCAATTAGCTCAGGGCAAAGTAGTGCGATTGACCTTGGCACCCGTTGATCCTCGCTCCTTAATGCAGGGAGATTATATGACACTTAACTATGCGATTGCTGCACAGCTCAGAGCCTTAATTACGATGGACACAGGTGATGGTTTATTGCAGGTTAAACTGGATAGCAACCAAGTCGCACATTTAGTGTCTGTTGATAACGGCGTAGGGACTATGGAGGGCAGTGATATAATAGATATTCAATATCGAGTCCGTCATAACCAAATTAAGTTCGCCAGCAACGCCTATTTTTTCGAAGAGGGTCAAGCAGCCGATATGAAGCGGCGAAATACGGCCAGTTCAGAGTCAATCAACAGGGGAGTTTACTACTAGAGTCCATGTTAGATGAAGACTTTAAGGCACTTTAAGTTAGCAGTCTAAGATGTAAAAAAAATCAAAGTTTTAATTAATTGTTGGAGTGTAGGTTGAGCATTATTTATAACATTGCGCTTGCGATTAAATAGGTTTGCCACAGATGGTGATTTTAAGCCTCTCATGACCATTGACTAAGCAGCTTTGTGGTTCATGTGGAGATAAGTTTAGCTCTTGTAGTCCGTTAAACTCTTTGTCGTGCAGCAGACAACTAACTTGACACTTTAGGTTAAGTAGCCCTGATTGTATTGAAGGAGAGTTTGCAGAGTCGATAAAGCTGCTTTCAATAATGATTGAAGCGTATTCAGTATCAAAAACTTGCGCCTCTCCCACATAAAAACAACGGTACTGTGAAACCAATATTTGGCCATTATATTCTAGCGTCACATCGAGTCGGATATATACGCGACGGGATAAGTCAAACTTAGTCTGCTTATTACGGTTAAGCGAAGATATGTATAAACCGCCTAGAGGACTACTCATATATTAAGTACCGATATGGATAAATGCTTATTGTATGAAGCTAAGGTCTGATTTTAAATAGCCTGTTTTTGAAATAGCGTTTATTTCATAAGTTTCTTATCAGTATTTAAATAGTTTTGCTTCTATTAGCTTAGCGCTTAATTGATAGACGCTATCGCTAACTCTTGCTCCTGTTTTGCAAGTTGATGGAAACTAATGGCTGAGTTAGCTAACGGCTCATGACCTTGGTGAATAACAACATCTCTAGCTCCAGCGCCTAAAGCCATCTCTCTAAATGCCCTAATCTCTATCATTGTTAAGCCGCCCTCTGTTTTTTCCATTGGATGAATGATGAGGCGCGGAGCTGGTGCTAGCCGTTTGTTATCACCTAGTTTGTTGATTATCTCTTTCAGTAAACGCTCTGCAACAAAGAAATCATTAAGGAGTGCCCTCGGGTGAGAGAAAGGATTTAATGGATTAACGTAAGCTTTGTTACCAAAAGCAGTCACAATTTTGGCTCCATTTTTACCTTGCTCGACTTGCAACTGCGGCTTTTCGTCAAATATCACATTTGTTTTAATATCAACAGCCCGGATCCGGTTTTCCCATATCTGGACATATAATGTTGAACTTAATTTATTGATAAAGCGACGAAACATGAATGATTTCTTCCTTGGCTAAACGCGCATGGTTATTGCGATAGCGAGTTCGATAGCGGCGCAATAAATAATTATCTACACGTCGAAATGCCAACATGTTGATTTATAGGCACTCTAGCAAACAATTTGTGTGAAAACGAGCTTGATTAACGGCAATATGCTTATCGATTTAGCCATAACGAATCCTGATGTCAGTAACTGGTCCTGATTAGCATATACGGATGTTTGTTTTATAGCGGTCGGGTTGAAATTATTCGCTACAGGTCATTTGTTATGGATTATTTGCTACAGGTTATTTGCTATAGGTCACCCTTTATCGCTACATGGCCAGATTAGGGGAAGTGAGAGTGAAAACGCTGCGACTTAATGAGAAACTATCAAGCTTGTGCACAAGCCAACTTGCGGTAATTGACGCCGGTTTATAATGAATAGTCTATAGCAGGGCCGCTATAGCATAACGGCCTTTTAACGGAAAAATGTTACTTCTTAACCCATTTTCCAGACTTATTCTGAATATAGTGGCCTTTCTTAGTCGCCTGAATCGCTTTCTCGGCGGCGAGCTTAGCAACGTCACTGACAGTGATACTATTCTTCTTGGCTATCTTCTCGTAATGAGCCTTGCGCTTGGCATTGACTGAGCTAACAACTGACTTAGCTTCGGCAGAGCTTTTAACCACACCCAAGTAGCCATTAAGTTGTTCACCCACTAGTCCTTGAGCTTTTGCATCTTGCAGTGAAATTGCAAAGGCATTGAAGCTAAGCAATAGAGCTGCAAAAAGGATAAGTAATTTAGATTTCATCATGATCTCCTTTAATTCTTTTGCTTAAAACAGTTCGTCGTTAGATAAGAGTTGATCTAACTCTTTGTCGACTTTGATTTTAATCTCGTGTTCAATCTTCACATTGAGATTAATCACTATCGGTTTATCTGGTGGCTCAATCTTAACGGTTGGACTGCAACCGACTAGCGCATAACACGCAAGCATTACACTGAGAAGAACCTTTGGGTTGTGCAATGTTTTCATTGGGTTATCCTTTCCTTATCGGGTTAGGCTGAATTGGGTTTTTAATCGTTTAATCTACCAGTACAGTTGGGAAATATTAATAATGCTTTGATTTTATTGATGCGACGGATGTTTAGTTTACCGCTCGCTCAATCTGATCCTGTAAATTATCGCCTATCTGTAAACTTCTAAGTAACTGTAACATGTTCTCCTCTTGAGAGTAGTTGAAGTGAATAGGTCGTTCAATACCGCGGCTGCGTCCTTTTACATTAACCTTTAATACAGCATTGCCTAGGGGATCCATATCAAAGCTGCTTGAAAGTTCTGAATAGTTTAAATGTTCAAGCGCGGAGAAGGCGAACTCCAGGTAAGGTTGACTTTGGCGCATATGCTCAACAGCTGGGTTGTTACCTATGGCAATAAGGCCGCCGGGCGCTCGCGCTGCGAGTCGACCTCCTTTGACACTGGCTTTACCTTTTTCAATGTTGACAGGTAATACGCCATCGAAAATACCATCGGCATAGATCCCCACTTGAGGCTGGATGGCTAATAGCTGCTGCAAATCTATCTGCTGTAGCACAAAATAGGCCGATGAGGGTTTTTTAAGGTTTAGCTGAAATTGCGGAATTAATAACTGACCGCCCAATAAATTGCCTTGCGCCGTTAACCCTACCGATGCTTGCTTTACGCCTAGCAGCTGTTGCGCTAAAGCCAGATTCTGCGCATTTGTATCTTTACTGGCTAACACATTTACTTGCTCACTCGCTTGAGTATTTGCAGATTCTGCTGCGGATTGGGTGGCGAAAGCGATCGCGGCTTCAGCCTTGATATCTGTGATAAGTACGCCAGGATTAAAGGCCTTTAAAGAAAGGGTGATGTTATCGCAGTTAAATGCGCTCTCACGCTTATTGGCGCTATCTTGCTGCCATTCAAATTTGCACTGAGTATCCATATATCCGCCATCGAAGGGCAGGTTGTTAAGGCTGCCTTGAATATCGCTAACCTTTGGGTCCAGTGTGAGGTTAAATGCCAGTTTTTGAGCTCTATTAAGCTGATAATGCATGGATAGGTCGGCATTACCTTTAATATCCAGTGAATCGGGCAAACTGTCAGTTTGGCTTAAAAACGCCAAGATTGGCGCAAACTCGCTGTTAAATTGCCAGTCTCCAATTAAGTTAAAGCGGCTCAAGTCGATAATTAAGTCATTGTGTTCAGGTGTGAATTCATGCTGACTGGTGAGATATAAATCATTTATTCTCCAGCTTTCATAACTGTAGACGCGCTGCTGTTTCAGTTGAAGTTTTTGCATTAATTCTATGGACTCAAATAGAGCTAGCTTTTGTTTTATTAGGCGTCTCTTGTGGTTACCGCCTTTAGCGCCTATTTCATGTCGAGCTCGGTTATAGCCAGACTTGTCTAGACTCAGCTCCGTGAAGTTGATATCAACTTGATTACTCAGGGTGTGGCTTAGAAGTTGTGAGATAAATGAGGCATCAGCTATTAAGGGATTTTTTTCACTACTGGCAGTGCTATTTTTTGCATTATCTTTGTCGCTTGATTGAAACATCAAAGGGATAGCCTGCATAAGCTTAATGTTGGCGCTATCGAGATGAAGTTTATAGTTCTCTTCAAGCGGGTTATTCAGATGTAAATTGCCATCGATAGCCGTTACTTGGTAGCTGAGCGCCGGGATGGTCAGTTGAGTTTGTCCTCGGTGGTAGTGGTACTCGACAGGGGAGTCGATAGAGAGCTTCGTCTGACCTATTTTACTCTCTAGATAAGAAGCGGCGAGCGCTGTATCTGCGCTTGTATCAGTGCCAGGATAAATGCTGGTATCTGAGTGTTTAACTAGACTGCTAAGCGTTATGCCCTCGGCTTGCTGTAAGGCACCACTATTGATGCCGATAGTGTAACTTGCTTGTTGCTGTGTCTGCTTGAGGGAGAATCTCCCTACGATGTTTAATGAGGCTTTATCAATCTCAATGCGGTAGGGGAGCTCGGCTAATTTAGGCCACAAACGATTGAGAGTCATAGATTGCTGATGCTTTGCCTTGAGTTGCCAATTGGCACTGAACTGGTAGTCATCAGCTGCAAAGCTTTGATAATTTAAGCTTGAACCTAATAAGCTAGCTTCGAGTTTACTGTCTTTTAACGCCAGCGACACTCTGGGTATAGACAATACCTCTTGGTCGATTTGATAGCTTAATCCCTCATCGAAGCTAAGTAGTAAGTTCGGTTTGGTTCCATCTCTGGCTGTAACTGTGTCACGAGTCAGGCTTAGCTGATCATATAGTTGGCTCAGCGCTTGCTCGAACGGTTTGTCATTGAGTAACGAGACTAGGCGTTTAAGTTGCTTATCGCTGTTTATGTTTGCAGGTAAATTGGTATCAGCATAAAGACTCTTGTCTAAGCTAATGGGCAACTCGAAGGGCATAACTGTTAACTTTGGAGTGGCAATATGGCCGTTCACCTCGAACTCGAGTCTGCCTAATGGCTTTAGATTGGTGTTAAGGCTACTGGGCTGCAGAATAAGTTTGGCAAAATCGTTTAAGACTAATCGGGTGCCTTGCAAGCTATGTTGAGAGGTTAGCGCTGCGGTTTTCAAATTAAGTGTTGCACTCGAGTCGAGTGTGGCATCGAGTACGACGTGCTTATCATCTAATACCTGGGTGAGCCGATATAGCGGCGCTAACAGACTAGTATTCGAATCGACGGCACTTGGGGACTGGTTAGCATCTAAGCTTTGCTCTACTGCGGCTAATCGACGGCTAAAAGATTGCAATAGAGTTAAGTCTATCTTAGTTGATGTATGCCATTGCTTTTGGTTGAGTTCTGCCGATAAAGAAAAGAGTGGTTTTTGGTCCACCTTGAACAGGCTCTTTAGTTCTCCGAGCCTGTTTAAACTAAGTTGTTCGAGTTCTAGTGTTGGCGAGCTATCTTTAAGCCCTTTAATAGATATACGGATTTTATCGAGCACTATTTCTGGGAATGCATCAAGGTTGAGACCTATGGTAGGCCCTGCTTCATTGCTGCTCTGGCTCGATAATTTCAATGCACTGGGGGCAAGTTTCACCTCTATGTCTGCTACCGATAATGCGAGTAGGTCGCTTGCTTTAAATGCCCACGGTTTAGTATTTTTATCGAGTAAGATCTTCAGATCTGAGATGATTATCTCTGTGTTGTCTACCGTTAATTCGGTCTGTGAAACCTGCCATTGAGTTAGACTTGTAGGCTTAAATTTAAGAGTGTGGATCTGAGTTTGGTAGTCGGCTAGAAATTGATTGGCGAAATCAATCGTGAGCCGCTCGTAATGCCAAAGAGCAAGTCCAACAACTACGGCCACAAGCGCTATTAAACTAAGGGATGAGAATAATATAAAACGCGTGGCTTTCTGTCTCCAGTTTTTCTTTGCTGCCTGTGACACTTGCAAGATCCCATCGGTAGTGGATAAAGGAGCGGATTAGCTTCTCGCTTTCAGTATAGTCAGGGGATTCTATCATCTTATTAAACGAGCGAAAGAGCTGAACAATAATAGATCAAAGTGTAGAACACACTAAAAATTCGCTTGAAGTGAGCGCCAATTGTTGTGGCACTGCTCAACAGTGTTGCTAAGGCCGGCTTTTAGCTCAGTTCTGTAGCTTATCGCTATAAGAACATCGGGGCCCCCCTTATCTGTTATTTGTAAATTTGAAGTTTGAGGTTTAAGTACAGAGCTTGATGTGACAGCGGTAAACTTTGCTGCAGCGACAATCTTATTAGATTTTCACTGCAGCAAAGTTTAGCTCTTATAGCTGGATCTAAGTGTTCGGTCCTGCTTTTATGTTAAGCTTTCCAACGAATATGAGTGGTTAACGTGTGGCTTTCGTTGGGTGCCAGTGTCACTTTGTCTTCTAATACATTCGCAGCTTCTAGACAGACCATGGCCAAGTAGTCATCGCTATTGAATCGAGATAAACGCTGTGATTTGTCAATCCAAGGGTTCCAAAGTACTGCGCTCTTACTGTTTTCACGGCGCACTTCTATTATGCCATCTGGCGTATGTAATTCTTGGCTCTCACCTAAGTCGGTGTAGACACGGTCGGTTTCGCGGGTGAAATCGACACCATCACCCTCTTGCGGAAACGGCCCTTTCGCAAACTCAATATACTTAGAAGCTTCAAAGCCTGTAGCAGTTAATTGATGAATGTCGTTAATTGGGAAATAGGTATGCAGGGCCTGCGTTAGGCTGACTTCATAATCACAGTTATTGGTGTTGACCAAACTTACCGATAGCGTGTCGCTTAAGGTAAACAGTAGAGCGACTTCAGTATCATGAGGCCAATATTGTTTATCTTCTTCACTAATCTTCAGAGTAAATTTTAAATCAACGATTTGGTTGCGCATCTTAACCGACTCAAGCGACCAAATACGAGTTCGAGCAAAACCATGCTGAGGGAAATCAGGGTTATCACTCGTGCCAAACCAAGGCCAACAAACCGGAATGCCTCCACGAATACCATTGCCTGGCTGATAATCATCGGCACTGGATACCCAAAGTAATGGCTTTTGGCCTACCGGCTCAAAAAAATCAATTTGCGCCCCCTGCATAAAGACTCTGGCCTTACACAAAGGAGTATTGATGTCGACATATTCTAGACCATTAGCATGTTTACTGGTGGTGACCGAACCCATGAGGAGTTGTCCTTTCAAAGCGTTAGCACTAATAATTGATTTAGCTTACCCGTTTTTCAATATCTAGATAAGCATTCTTTCGACTGTATTTACGGTAATGCTGTTCTGTTGTACAAACAAACGCATTTTATTGCTGAGTTTTTGCTCAAACTTGGTTAAGGTGGTCAGAGCACTGTTATTACACTAAATAAGAAATTGAAAGGGACGACACTATGCCAATTTACCAAGCGCCAATACGTGACTATCAGTTTGTATTAGGTGAACTACTCAATATTTATCAGCAAGATAACTTAAGTGGTTTTGACGAATTTGATCCAGAGTTGATTGATGCAGTGCTTCAGGGCGTCGCTGATTTTACAACCGACATTATGTTGCCATTAAATGGCAGTGGCGATGTTGAGGGTTGTCGTTTGGTGGAGGGCAAAGTGATAACCCCTAAAGGCTTTATCGATGCTTATCAGCAGTATGTTGATAATGGTTGGGCAACCTTAACTTGTGACCCCGAATACGGCGGACAAGGGCTACCAGAAGTGGTGGGTATTTTTGCTACCGAGATGAAAACGGCTACCAATATGGCGTTCGCCATGTACCCAGGCCTAACTCACGGAGCCTACGCCGCGATTCATGCTCACGGCAGCGAAGCGTTAAAAGCCAAGTATTTAGATAAGCTGGTTAGCGGTGAGTGGACTGGCACCATGAACCTTACTGAGTCTCATGCTGGTACCGACTTAGCTTTGCTACGGACTAAAGCTATCCCGACTGATGATGGCAATTACAGTATCACTGGAGAGAAGATATTTATCTCATCGGGCGATCATGACTTGACCGATAACATTGCCCACTTAGTGTTAGCCAGACTGCCCGATGCGCCTGAAGGCGTAAAAGGTATTTCACTGTTTGTGGTGCCTAAAATCTTAATTAATGCAGATGGTAGCTTAGGCGAGTCAAATAGCCTCTATGCTGCCAGCCTCGAACATAAGATGGGGATCCACGGCAATTCTACCTGTGTGATGAACTTTGACGGCGCAATTGGTGAGTTGGTGGGCGATGCGCACCAAGGCCTAAGAGCCATGTTCACCATGATGAACCAAGCAAGGCTAGGGGTTGGGGTACAGGGGCTAGGAGTGTCTGAGATTGCTTACCAAAATGCAGTAGCTTACGCCAAAGATCGTATTCAAGGTCGTGCATTAAGCGGAGTGAAGCAACCAGAGCAAGCGGCGGATTCAATCTTAGTTCATGGTGATGTACGCCGTATGTTGCTATCACAAAAGGCTTTTAACCAAGGTACTCGTGCATTAATGGGACAGCAGGCGCTTTGGCTTGATCAGGCGCAAAGAGATAGCTCTCCCGAGCAAGCTAAGGCCGCATCTAAACTGGCAGCATTATTTACACCGATTGTGAAAGGTTTTGTCACAGACCAAGGTTTTAAGGCCTGTGTGGATGCGCAGCAAGTATTTGGTGGCCATGGTTATATTCATGAATGGGGTATGGAGCAGTTTGTCCGCGATAGTCGTATTGCGATGATCTATGAAGGGACCAATGGGGTACAGGCATTGGATCTAGTTGGACGAAAAATATTGTCTGATAAAGGTGCGACTTTGCAGGCATGGTCTGAGCAAGTAAAGGGACTTATCCAAACTAATATGGCCAATGAGGCGATGAAGCCATATCTTGCCGGCTTGATGGATGCAGCAGGCGATCTTGAAAAGGCCACAGGGTATATTGCCGCTAATGCAAGTAAGAACCCAGATCTTATCGGCGCGGCTTCAATGCCTTATATGCAAATATTGGGGATCACGGCACTGGCGTGGATGTGGACGCGTAGCGCTGAAACTGCGCTAGCGGCTTTGGCCAATGGCAGCGATGAAGTGGTGTTTTACCAAGATAAGTTAAACACGGCGCTGTTTTACATGAACTATTGGACTGTACAGACCCGTAGTTTGCGTAAACAGATCCAGGCTGCAAGTGAGGGGATAATGGCATTTGATGACAGTGGCTTTTAAAGCACAGAGACTCTTAAATCACAGTGGCTGCTGTGACCTAAATCTGCTTTTAACGAGCAATATCGGTAAGTTAAGCCCAAAGCTGATTTAAAACGCAAAACTAAGAACCCAGTATAAGCTGGGTTCTTTACTTTTATAGTTATCAAGCACTAAGTGCTCTTCGAGATCTATTTCTATCTGCCGACAATAAGGTCTTTATAGCAAAAATGTATCTGGGGCTTGGACAAAAAATAGGACTTAAGATAACCTTGCCTGACTTTTTATTATCGACTTTTTAATAGGATTGAGATGCAGTATAAATGGGTACTTTTTGACGCCGATGAAACCTTGTTTCATTTCGATGCATTTCAAGGCTTACAGCTGATGTTCTCACGTTTTGACGTGGATTTTACACGCCATGATTTCACGCAATATCAAACGGTTAACCAGCCACTTTGGGTAGACTATCAAGATGGTAAACTCAGCGCTAAAGAGCTACAGAATATTCGTTTCGAATCTTGGGCAGAGAAACTCGCAGTTTCAACCCAGAGGCTTAATAGTGACTTTTTAAAGGCCATGGCGGAGATCTGTCAGTTATTACCTGGTGCACAAGAGCTGATTGATAGCCTGTCTGGTCGCGTCAATATGGGGATCATTACCAATGGCTTTACCGAGTTGCAAACGGTACGACTTGAGAAAGTCGGCTTAGCTAATCATTTCTCACCCCTAGTGATCTCTGAAGAGGTCGGCATCGCTAAGCCTGATATTGGTATTTTTAACCACGCATTCGCCATGATGGGCCACCCAGATAAAGAATCAGTGCTAATGGTGGGAGATAATCCCCATTCAGACATTCTAGGTGGATTAAACGCTGGTATTCATACCTGCTGGCTTAATAGCCATGGAGCCGATAAACCTGATGATATCGACCCTCACTACCAGGTAAGTTCGTTATGTGAATTAAGGCAGTTACTTAGCGATAAGATGATTGCTTAAGGCTTTAGCGTTTCTTCTCGAAATGCAATAACCGATTATTGGCAGGCATGGGGTGATCAGCTATTAACTCCAAGCCTTGCGCTGCAGCTAGCGCACTAATCCATTCAATATCACGGATGGCACTTTGTGGGTTTTGCTGCAGCAACCATTGGTCGAAATTACGATTGCTGTCGCTAGTATATTCGCCATTATAGTTAAAAGGACCATAGACACACAAATGGCCGCCCTTAGCTAAATGTTTTCCAATTCCTGCAAAAAAGGCCTCGACCATACCTTTCGACATGATATGTAAGGTATTGGCACTAAAAATACCATCAAGTTCTGCAGCATCGAGCTGTGCTACTGGCCAGGGTTGAGTCACGTCCAGTACCAGCGGTGCCCGTAAGTTAGTGCTGGGCTCAGCTTCTAGCCACGCATTAATCCCATTATGGTAGTCGAGTTGATCGCTGGTTTGCCAAATAAGGTGTGGTAGCAATTTGGCAAAGTGTACAGCATGCTGGCCCGTGCCACTGCCAACCTCTAGTACATGCCTGACTTGGCCAAAGCTGTGCTCTAACACAGTGGCGATGGCAGATTTATTATTTTCACAAGATTGGGAGTAGGGTAATGAGCTCAAAATAGCTTCTATATTTTGGGGTTAGGTCACCGTTTTACCGCGTATATAGAATTAATTCAACTGTTGCCAACAAAAGGCGCTACTATCTAGGCTCAAATTTGCAGTTAATAAGGCAAGACTTTGGCTATAGAACAAAATGAGATTGTTGCACTATTAAGTGAACTCGAGTGCAGAACCAATTTTTCAATCAAGAAAGTAACCGAATACATGCTGCCTAAATTAAAGGAGCCTTTCTATCTGTATGTTGACGGCAAACAGGCTCAATTAGTGATCCGCCCAGCCTATGAAGTATTTAAAGCCGATTTAGCAGCACTAGAAGGGGTCAATGCCAAAGAGCAGTATTGCCACTATTCAGAGATGACCCGATTCCCTAAACGCGTACAAAAGAGCGTTAATGGCATTCATTATGGTTTAGCATTTAGTTTCGATAACGCCGATGGATTAAAAAGCTTTATCAAGCAGTTGATCGCTATTAACCAGGGCTAAGATAAAGCCGACGAAAATGCTTAGGTAAAAAGGGGAAAAGCTGATGAGAAAAACCGATAAGAAGATTGATAATATCATCCGTCTAGCCCTAACAGAAGTGTGTGAAACACTTAAAGAGAAGGTCGAAGGCTTTATATGGCTGACTCATAGTGTCAACTTTTCACAGGGCTTAAACTCTTTAGTCGTTACCTTTATGTTTGAGTCACAAGCCTTACTCGATAAGGCTTATTTAGAACAACAGACAAATCAGATGATAACCTTGGCTCAAGCGAGACTTAAAATGGACAACATTAGTGTCGCTAACCCTAAGAAACAGTACCGCTTTGAGGCAAACCACTAAGTCTGCCTACTCAAACAAAAGCTACGGGAAATCTTGTTTGGGGCTACGATATAGAAAATGATTGGCTGAAGTTATTTGTCGTCAAAAAGACCGCTGACTCTAGATATATTGAACGTGAATATCGAGGCGTTTACTTATTGAAACATTCTTATACTAAAATCTATAACAGTAGTCTGCTAAAGATGGTTTAAACTGTTTGTAACAGATCAATATGGATTAAGAGAGTTATGTGACATGGAGTCAAGTAAACTTACTTCTGATGAACAACTTAATGACACTGAAATTGATGCGCTGCTTTCTCAGCTAAACCGTAAAAGACTTAAGTCTTTCGCTTTTGTGTTGGGCGTTTTAGCGGGTTTACCAGCAGGTTTCTATGGCGCACGATTGATTTATCAATGGCTATTTCCTGTGAGTTAAGTTCATATCTTGACTCATACCTTGATTAAGATAGTTCAATAAATGAAAAGGCTCCTTTATGGAGCCTTTTTAGTTTGTGTCTACGAACGATTACTTAACACTAGGTTCTGTCACTAGGTCAATGCTGTAAATTGCAAAGCCTGCAACGGCTTCGGCATTTTCAATCTTAACCATCTTACGCTGCTGGTTTTCTTCGATAAACTTATCCGCAAGCTCACTGTCTTGGGTTTCGAAACGAACGTCCAGCTTTACGTTGGTTTCAATTGTTTTGAAGTCCCAGTTGTAATCGGCTGTAGGGTCAACAGCGCTGTCGTAACCACCAGCATCGTTAGGCTTTGACTCTGCAGTAATATACTGCGATAAGGCTTCACGGTTCTCATCTGGAAGCTCTAATACAACGTGATCTGGGCCCGTGCCCGCGAAGGCGGCACCAAAGGCTCGGTAGTTGTTAGAAGCAACGATAAACTCTTTGTTAGCTAACTCTTCACCAGTAAATATATTGCCTTCAGTGTCTTTAAAGCTCAAGTCGACGATACGGTTAGCATTTTCATTCACTACTTTACAATCGCGATCAAACTTAGCGTCTTGGGTGACGTCAATATTGTAAGTTAGACCATCGATAACATCGAAGTTATAGGTTGGATGACCTGCACGGTTGATTAAACTTTGTGGAGTGGTTTTGTTTGGATCGATCTTATTGAATTGGTTAGCACTACACTCTAGCCAATCTTTAAGCTCGGCGCCGGTTGCCTTAACTGCCACCATAGTATTTGGATATAGGTAAAGATCTGCGGCGTTGCTGTAAGTCAGCTCACCTTTTTCGACCATCACAAACTGGCTGGCATCGCCTTCTTCGTAACGTCCACCAGCTTTGAATGGTGCAGAGGCTGACAATACTGGAAGCTTCTTCAGTTCCTCATCTGAACCATTTTGGATTTGCTGCTCAACTTTTGCGATTTGTGCATTGGATACAATCTGTACCGTTGGATCGTCTTGTACCAAAGTGAGGAAGCTATACATGTCTGCGGCAGCAACGCCGATAGGTTGGCTAACAAATTCCATCGTACCTTGGTGCTCAAGCTCAACAGCATCACGGATAGATTGCTCACCCTCAACCAGTTCAACCTTATTAGCGTTGTCAAAAACAGGGCGAGCTTCAGTTTGCGATTCATCATGATAAACCACCCACTTATCATCTTCTTTACGCAGTTTTAGATCCACAATACCTAAGTTATCACCCCAACGACCAGGCATCACTGCCGGTACTCCGTTGAGTAAACCTTTTTCGATATCGGTATTAGGTAAGTCAGCAAAACGTGCATCTGGGAAGATAGAGTGGCTGTGGCCAAACATGATGGCATCGATGCCTTCAACTTCTGTTAGTGCATAAGTGGCATTTTCAGCCCATGCATCGCCAGGATTTTCACTCGAACCAATACCCGAATGAGGAATTGCAATGATGACATCTGCGCCTTCAGCTTTCATCTGAGGGACAAACTTCTTAGCTGCTTGCGTGATCCCAAGCACTTCGACTTCGCCGTCAAGGTGAGCCTTATCCCACTGCAGAATTTGTGGCGGCACAAAACCGATATAACCTATCTTGATGCTGTGCTCGTTACCATTAGTATCGACAACCACTTTATTGGTGATTAAGTAGGGAGCGAACATGTTATCGGCAAACTCAATATCATTCCAACAGCCGTCTTTCTTAGCACAGATGACGTTAGCGTTGATATAAGGGAAGTCTGCACCGTCAATGGCTTTTGCTAGGAATTCAAGACCGTAGTTGAATTCGTGGTTACCTATGTTACCAACATCATAATCTAGGGTGTTCATCGCCTTATAAGCCGGGTGAGTGTCGGTTAGGCCAGTGCTAGCGATATAGTCACCCATCGGGCTACCTTGTAATAGGTCACCGTTGTCGACTAATACAGTGTTAGTTCTTTCACTACGCGCCTCGGCAATCAGGCTTGCTGTTCTGGCTAAACCAATGGTGGGATCTTCTTTACCGCTATAGTAGTTAAAGTCCATGATATTGGTGTGAAGATCGGTGGTTTCTAAAATACGTAAGTCAACTTGAACATTTTTATCGTCATCGTCATTATCAATCCAATCACAGGCCGTAAGACCAAGCGTCGAAGCGATAACCACTGCTAGTACTTTCTTATTTAACATATCCATACTCTTATAATTGTTTAGACCCCAAGAAGGTGACCCTCCTTAAACTGCTAATAGGTTTATTTTTGGCATAACTCACTATTAGCCGTCTCGATTATAGAGAGAGTTGATGAGACATTTGTGATCAATGGTTGATTTTACCTGTATCAATTTGTGACATGAAGATCTGCTAATTATTGCCTATAAAAGTAGCTTTACTCTCTATAATTTAATGGCTTTTTAGAATGTTTAGCTAGTAATAATTCTGGCGTTTGACGTATTTCTGGCACATAAAAAGACCCGCAAAAGGCGTGTATTTTTATTGAACAGTTTACAGGCGGCATTCATGTTTGGCGTTTAGCCTACACAAGCGTAGCTAGGTTCGATATAAGCTTATTTAGCACAAAGCTGTGGGTAAATTTATAGGTTTTCGGCAGTCTGATAGGCGAGTCGCTGATGGGATATGAAGCTTGGAAAACTTATAACCATACATCTATTTGTCACCCCATGATCAACTAAGGATTTTTCTAAAGACCAGATGGATTAGCGAGATGGCTTATTTGGATTAGTTATCTGCTCCAGTTAGCTGAGTTTTAGCATCAGCTTATTATTAACCCTCCCAAAAACTAACTGCATAAATAGATCTAAACAAAAAAAAATGACTCACGATTGCTCCATTTTCACGTGACTTGCGTCGTCAATACAGTCATTTCGATTAATCAGTAACCTAGCATTTTTAGCTTAGTTGCAATCTGTTGCATTTCACCTCAATTCTTGCTCGGCTTCGCATTTTGCTACGCAGGTTGAATAAATTAGATAAAGAACAAATAACTCAGAGGCTGTAAGCTCCTGTATTTTAACAGGTAAGTAAGTGGTACGTACTATGCATACAAGCTGGTTACTATCTTTGAAATATTGGGGTGAACAATGAAATTAGATCTTATATATCTATTTTGTACTCAGCAAACTCGATGGTTGTTCAGCTTGATATCGTCGTTATTATTTGTACGACGTTATCTCCCGGTATTTAAATCTAGGGATAAATACCTTGAACATAACCGCATGACTTTACAGATTGGTTTGGTGGTCATTACTTGTCTGCTTGTTACGCATAATGTGAGCGCAGAAAGTAACACTGGTTACATAGCACCTGCAGAAGTTAAAAGTGAGTTGATCATCATTGATCCAGCCGTTCAAGACCCTTATATGCTTTATCAAGCAATGAGTGCGAAGTTTAATCAAAACTCTGTACAGAATCATCATACTGAAATTGTATTCCTTAAGCCTGAACAAGAGCCGTTATTACAGATAAGAAACTTGCTTAAAGACAAGTCAAATTTATCGCAGTTGTCTATCGTTTCTCATGCTTCGAATGGTGCGCTATTTCTCTCTGGTAAATGGATCGACCAAGCCTATATTAACCAGCAAACACAACTCTTGAGTGAAATTGGTTCTAGCCTGAACTCGGGAGCGGATCTCAAATTATATGGTTGTAACTTAGCCGCGGGTTTGTCGGGCGAAAGCTTCATCAATCGTATGGCCGAACTGACAAAGTTGGATGTTGCAGCGTCTATCGACACAACGGGTGGACATGAGCAGGGTTACAACTGGGATTTGGAGTATCAGGTCGGTAATGTAGACTCAAAGTCAGATTTTTTTGCTGCGCTACCTATTTCATACTCTTCAACTTTGAATCATTTCCGTTACGGTACTATGGCGGTGGAACCGATAGCGGGAGAAAGTGGTAAGGTTCGGCTCAAGGCGCAGATTGGCTATACATTGAATCATAGCATCATGAGCAAACTGGTAAATTCAGCAGTAGGTACCGTTAATTGTGAAAAGAATTACTTTGCTGGGTTTACATGGGGAGACGGTCAAGGTGAATCGCAAATTTGTGTGCAGCTACTGTCTAAAGATAGTGCCACCAACGATGCGCTGGTGGAAATCGTCAGCCAAGGAGCTAATGGTTATGAGCCTGGAATAGTGCATCAATATCAGGCTGATGGCGACTATACCTTGTCGTGGAATTCCTATGCAAGAAGCCCCGCAATGAGCCAGGATAATTCCTATTGGCGCGGAGAGCTCACAACATCAGTTGTTAATGGTGAAGTGACTAACGCGTCTCCTGTTACTGCAGTGTCTTCATTGGTTTATGTTCAAGATGACCACCTGTTTACCATGCAAATTTCTGGCGTGGATCAAGATGGCGATAAAATTCAGTATCGTTGGGGTGAAAGAAAGGAGTTTTATTCAGGAAATAGTAATGCTCAGGTAGCAACTCCAGCAGGAATGCAACTTTCATCAGAAGGCTTAATCACCTGGGATCTCGCTGCAGATAAAGCCAATGGCGATCAGGTTACTTACACGGATAATGCCAATCCTAGTACGGTGACAAGTAACCGCTGGCAGGCTGCGGTAGTACTAGAGGATCTTGATATTAATGGGCTGGTGAAATCTAAAGCCCCCCTTGATTTTGTATTTGTGGTTAGCGATCCAGATAATGCTTCTCCAGGGTTTAACCTGGGACCTGTTATTTCAGGTACACAATATATTCAATTGCATAAAACGACGACGTTTCAGATTACTGCAACTGATTTGGATGAAAATGGTGATCCTGACGTACCATCGCTTAGTGTCTTAAACCCTCCCTCAACAGATCCTGCAGTGTGGAGTACCAGCATAATAAGTGAAGATCCTGCGACGGGCACCGCTATTATAGAAGTCACCTTTACTCCATCTGCTGATATGTTAGGTAAGGCATATGCGGTTATATTCAGTGCTAAAGACAGCAATGGTATCACCTCTGAAGCGCCTGTTAATTTAGTTATCGTCAATGAGACGCCTATTGCGATAGATGACACTGCGTTTACTCAACAAGCGCAGACGGTAGTCATCGATGTATTGGCGAATGATTCAGACCCTGACGGCGACCCGCTCACAATCACCCAAATTAATGCCCCTAATGGTACAGCGCAGCTGAACCTTGATGGCACCATTGCTTATACTCCAGATGCCAATTTTAGTGGGTTAGAAACCCTATCTTATACAATTTCTGACGGAATAGGTTCTGTTGCCACTGCTAATGCGTTAGTGACGGTAAATGGCAAGCCTATTGCTGTTGATGATGTGTTTAATATAAATGAAGATACCAGCTCAGCGCTTGATGTCTTAGCCAATGATTCAGATCCTAATAGTGACCCACTGAGTTTGAACGTAACTAATCCAAGCCATGGTCAGCTGAACTTGGTTAATCAAATCTTAACTTATACCCCGAATGCAGAGTTTTACGGTACTGATAGCTTTAGCTATACCATCAGTGATGGAAACGGCGGCAGTGACTCTGCCAATGTGACGGTAACCGTTTTGAGCGTTAATGATCTGCCAGTTGCTAGTAACGACTCTGCAGTATTAGATGAAGATCAGTCTGTTTCTATAACGGTTCTAGCAAATGATAGCGATCCAGAAAATGATCCGTTAATTGTGACCAGCCATCAATCCCTTCATGGCAGTACAGTGAGTAATGCCGATCAGAGCTTAACTTATACTCCTTCTTTAAATTATTTTGGAACCGACCAGCTAACGTACACCATCAGTGATGGCAACGGCGGTGAGTCGACAGCGATTGTGGATATCACCGTTAGGCCTGTAAATGATGGTCCTACAGCTTTCGATGATTCGGCAACGCTTGACGAGGATTCCAGTATTAGGTTGACGCCCTTGAGTAATGATGTGGACGTAGAGGGAGAGCAACTTTCACTTGTTTCTGCAGTCGCATCGAGCGGGACGGTAAGCATTACTGCTAATAATGAATTGCTTTATGTGCCAGCTGAAAATTTCGAGGGCAGTACACAGATTGATTATGTTATTGCTGACCCATCTGGCCTACAGTCCGCCGCTACGATTTTGTTAAGCGTAACTGAGGTAAATGACGCACCTATAGCGAATGCAGATTCAGCTTTAATCGATGAAGATAGCAGCCTTAATTATGCCGTACTTAATAATGATAATGATATAGAAAGCCAGCCATTAACAGTAACGCTAATACAAGCTAACCATGGCCAAGCTAGCGTCGAAACTGATGGCAGTATCACTTATATACCTGATGCTGACTTTAATGGCACAGATACTATTAATTACACTATCGACGATGGTCACGGAGGCCAAGATTCCGCGCAATTAATCATCACTGTAAGCGGCGTTAATGATGATCCTGTTGCAGTTAATGACTCTGTAAACCTTGATGAAGATTCAAGTATCACAATTCCTGTTTTAGTAAATGACAGCGATATTGATGGCGATAGACTCACAGTAACTGCTCAATCAACGCCAAATGGTGCGGTGTCTGTTACTGCATATGGATTAGTGCAATACACTCCTAATGCTAATTTCAATGGTAGCGATAGCCTGTCTTACACCATCTCCGATGGTAATGGAGGCAGTGCCAGCGCCATAGTCAGTATCGCCGTGGTGAGCATTAACGATAAACCTAATGCCGTAGATGATGCGGTAAGTGTTGATGAAGATGGCAGCGTGACGGTGCAAGTTCTGGATAATGATAGTGATTTGGACAATGACCTCCTTATTGTGACTACGCAGCCAGCAGCCAATGGTACGGTCGTTATTGGGTTAGATGGCAGTATTACCTATGTGCCTGATAGCGACTTCAATGGCAAAGATACTATTAGTTATACAATCGACGATGGAAATGGTGGCCAGGATTCCGCGCTGTTGAGTATCACGGTTAACCCTATCAACGATAGCCCTGTAGCGGTAGATGACTATGCCAATGTTGAGGAAGACGGAGAAGTGACCTTCTCAGTGCTAAATAATGATAGCGACGTGGATAATGATGATCTAACCCTAACCTTAATGAGCAGCAGTCATGGCAGCAGCGTTAACCATAATGACGGTACGATCACCTATAAACCTGAAGCGAATTACAATGGTAGCGACAGTATTCAATATAGCGTGAGTGATGGTCATGGGGGGACTGCACAAGCAGTCATCTATCTTGATGTCACAGCCGTTAATGATGTGCCTGTTGCAGAGAATGATCTGATTAGTATGCAAGAAGATACGTCAGTTCAATTTGATCTGTTGCTTAATGATAGCGATGTTGAATTTGCCCTTAACCCCGCGAGTGCGGTTCTACTCGAACTACCCCAGTATATGAGCGCTAGCTTGGAAAATGGAGTGGTGACTTTAAGCCCTAACGCTGATTTTAATGGTAACGATACTCTGACCTATCAGGTGTCTGACGCCAAGGGCGCAGTGTCTAATATTGCATCGGTGGCAATTAGCGTTGCTGCTGTCAATGATGCGCCGCGAACCGAGCCTGACTTTGCCATAGTAGAGGAAGATATTATCTTGGATATTGCGGTATTAGCCAATGATACTGATATCGATGATGGTAACGGTGAGTCAAGCTTAGATACTAACTCGGTATTGATTGTACAAGCGCCACTACATGGTCAAATCAGTAATCATGATGGCCTACTCAGTTATCAGCCCGATAACAATTATGTTGGCTCGGACAGCTTTAGCTACACAGTCGCAGATCTAAACGGAGCGATAAGCCAAACGACCTTAGTTACATTAACTGTCCAAGGGATCAATGATGCGCCAGTCGCGGTAGAGGACAGTGCAACATTGGAGGAAGACTCAAGTGTTGCATTGACAGTGATAGGTAATGATACCGACGTAGACTCAATGATAGACAGTGATTCTGTGTCGATATTTAGTCAAGCGTCTCATGGTTCAGTGAGCATCGGGACTAAGGGGGAGGTAACTTATACACCAAATCCTGACTACTTTGGTGATGATAGCTTTAGCTACACAATTAAAGATAGTGAGGGAGCAACCTCTCTACCGAGTAGTGTGAATATCACTATTACAGCCATTAATGATGCACCACGATTGCAAGATGATATTGCTGAGCTGGTTGAAGATGGCGTAACAGATATCAATGTACTGGGTAATGACGAAGATATTGACGGTGAACTTAATCTCGAAAGTTTAGCGCTTAGCAGTCAGCCTAAATACGGTGCGGTTTCGGTCTTACCGAGTGGCTTAATAAGATACACGCCGATTGAGAATTATTATGGCCCCGATAGCTTTAGTTATGCCATTGAGGACAATGACGGCGTTAGCAGTGAGGCAAAAGTTCAGATCAGTATCAATAGTATTAATGATGCGCCATTGGCGCAGAGTGATGCCGCAGTGTTAGAAGAAGACGGTTCCGTGACAATTAGCATTTTGGATAATGATTCGGACTTAGATGGTGCTTTAGATCTCAGTAGTGTGGTCATCACAGATCAGCCAAGCTCTGGGTCGTTGCAAATCAATGCCGATGGGAGTGTGGTTTATACCCCAGACGCAAACTTCAATGGTAATGATAGTTTTAGTTACCAAGTAAGTGATGATGCCGGTCAAACTTCTGAGTCAATAGTGGTGAGTTTACAAGTTTCCGCTGTCAACGATGCTCCAACTATCTCAGGGAGTTCACCTGAAACCTTGATAGAGGGTGATGTGTACCAATTCGAGCCGATTAGCTTAGATGTAGACAATGACACTTTGAGCTTCAGCATTAGTGGCTTACCTGCATGGGCAAGTTTTGAACCACTCACAGGCGCATTAAGCGGAACACCGACTTATAACGATGCCGGCCAATATGGACCTATCGTTATCTCTGTATCGGATGGCATTTTAGAAGCACATCTGGAGACATTCTATCTTGAGGTTGCAGTGCTCGATTCAGATGCTGACGGGATCCCTGATACTGTCGAGCTTGAGCTTGGTTTAGACCCATTCGATGGCTCTGACGCAAAACAAGATACAGACGGTGACGGTCTAAGTAATTTCGATGAGTGGTTGGCTGGAAGCAACCTTTATAAAGATGATGTCGCCCCTGAACTGACAATCCCAAGCGATATATGGATTGATGCTACCGGACTATTCACCACTGTTAGTATTGGACAAGCAAAGGCCTATGATTATGTTGAGGGAGTTAGGTCTGATTGCTGCCAAGAGTTAACTCATAGTCTAGGAACCGCTCAACCCATGCTAGAACCTGGGCACCATCAAGTGATGTGGACGGCAATAGATGCCGCTGGAAATATGACGGAGCAGCAACAAAATATCTATGTTCGTCCGTTAATATCCCTGCCACAAGACCAACTTGTTAGTCAGGGAAATCAAGTCTCTGTTTCTGTTCATCTAAATGGCGTTTCCCCAGAGTATCCACTCTCGGTGGCTTACACGGTTACTGGCAGTGCAATAGAAGGAGAACATCACGATCTTAGCCACGGCGTTGTGGTATTTGAAGTTGGGCAAGTTGAAGCCGAGATAACATTTAATACTTTTGATATTCAACAGAATGAAGTGATAGTAATTCAACTTGATGAGCAAATGAATTTAGGTAGCAGAAAACAACACTATGTCACTATTACACTAGATAACTTGGCACCAGAGGTACAACTGTCTTCTCATCAAAATGGTGAAAAACGAACCTTAGTGTCGCAAGTTGATGGCGTTGTTGAAATACACGCTAACTACACTGATCCTAACAATCACAATACGCATTCATTAGATTGGAGTTTGACAGACAGTGATTTACAAAATGCACAAGTATCAACAGTACAAGGAGTGATACAAAAAGTTGCGAAGCAGCGCGCTGATGCGACTCAATTAGAGACGTGGCAGTTCGACCCAAGTGGTTTAGCTGATGGAGTTTATACCATGAGAGTGACAGTCACTGATGATGGTGAACCTAACTTAAGCCATTTCAGTGAGCATAGAGTTAGAGTCTCAAAATCAACACCGGTATTGACTGCAGATGATTCAGATAGCGACGGAGTCGCAGATAATATCGAAGGGTTAACGGATTCTGATAACGATGGGATCCCTGATTATTTAGATAACATCAATGCAGCAAACGTGTTGCCAGAAAGAGGCGTTAATACACAATCGTATTTGGTGGAGTGTGATCCCGGTGTCGAGTGTCGCTTAGGGCATTATGCCGTAGCAGGGGTATACCGCGGAGCTCAAGTCGCTGATTCAGATATTCAAGCTAGATTGCAAGGCATAATGGCTGGTGACTTTATCGATGTTGGCGGTGTGTTTAATGTAGAAGCACATGCACTATCTGAGCATAATCAAACGGTTAATATTGTCATCCCACAACGAAATCAGATCCCGGAGAACGGCAGCTACCGTCAATTTATTCCAGGTAAAGGTTGGTTTGTGTTTGAAGCCGATGCAAACAATAAACTGATGTCTGCGCCAGGTGTTGCGGGTTATTGTCCACCACCAGGATCGGATGAGTATAATGACGGGCTTAATCAAGGAGATTGGTGTGTACAGTTGGTCGTGGAGGATGGTGGCAGTAATGACGGCGATGAGATGGTCAATGGAATCGTTAATATTACTGGCTGTGTGATTAAGGAAGAAATAGAGCCTGTAGCGGACCCTGATGTTGAAGTTGAACTTTTAACTGAAGGGGGCGGCTCATCTGGAGGGAGTATGCAGCTTAATATTTTATATCTATTAGTCATTATAAGTTTCTTTAGAAGTAACGTATTAAGAAACTTACAACTGAAAAGACACGCGAACAACTTTGTATGGGGAGCGCTAGTATGTTCGTTACTGCTCGGGCTCACCCTGTCGCCTCAAAAGGCATACGCGAAAGAAGTTAATTCCGCTGACTCCGAACTTACAGGCTGGTTCGTATCCGGTTTCTTCGGTGGGGCTAAATCATCAATTAAAGAGGATGATATTAACAACTCACTTAAGAATGCTGGATTGACGGCAGAGGTAATCGATTTAGATAGCTCTACAACTAGTTGGAAAATAGGCCTAGGCTATGGCTTTAGCGATAACTGGTTTGCGACATTAGAGTATTTAGACCTAGGTGAGGCGAGTGTCAGAATCAAGGGAACAACCAATAATCCACAAGCATTTTACGCGACAGCCAGCCAGTTTTACCCTAAGTCGGCAAAGGGAGTTGGGCTTAATTTAGGCTATCGATATCAATTCGCGAGAGATTTTAGCATGCTCTTGTATGCGGGCGGACTACGTTGGCAAGCCGATTATGATTCCTATGATATTGATAACCAATGGGTCGCATCAAGTGAAAAAGATGGATTTTCATTCTATGGAGGACTAGGTTTAGAGTATGCATTATCCAAAAGTCTTCGATTTTCAGTGCAATGGAATCATGTTGAATTAGGTGATACAAGCCGTGAATTGTTTGGTGCAGGCATACAATATCAGTTTTAGACTCACGGGAAGTGAGGGTTAGTAACAGCGATAGAATAAATTTAGGGATGATTATGACTAAAAGATCTGTTTTGATGTTAATAGGTTTATCAGGAGTGCTCTCTTATGGAATGGCGATGGGGCCAGCCTATGCCAATGATGACTTTCCTAGTTTTAAAGCTAATCAAATCATTAGCTCAGAGGTAGAGCTGTTAATAAGGAAAAAGGCCGGCACAATGATTGAGAAGTGTGTTGCGATCCCTGAGCAATACAAAGTCAGCTTTAATTATACTTCACCCGAAGCTACGTTGTTTAGCGTGCACTACCATCAAGGTGAGGATGTATTACTTGCATTTGATGAAGAGCTAAGTTCAACATTAACTAGTGAGTTTACCACTCAGTTAGATCAAACTTACTGTTTTACATGGGTAAATGAGCAAGAGAAAAAAAGCGATGGCGTTATCTCTCTAGAGTACAAAGCAAGCCCGCTATAATACTGCTAATTGTAATGGGAGTGATATATCTACTTCTATCTTAAAGAACCAGAGATTAGCGCATAAAAAAGCACGATTAATATCGTGCTTTTTGCTGAATAGTGCTTTAGCAGGCCTTTATTTGGCTAGCAAGCCTCGGCTGCGTAGTAGTGGGTCAATACCCGCTTCTTTACCGCGGAATTGCTTGTAAAGTTTCATCGGATCTTCGCTGCCGCCTTGAGACAGAATATTGTTTCTAAAGGCATCGGCAGTTGCTTTATCGAAAATACCATTTTCTTTAAAGGCCTCAAATGCATCGGCGCCTAAAATATCAGACCAAATGTAGCTGTAGTAACCAGCAGAATAACCACCTGAGAAGATATGTGAGAAATACGTACTGCGATAGCGCGGAGCGATCTCAGAGATGAGTCCCATCTTGTTCAGAGACTCGGCTTCAAACTTAGCCGCATCTTTTGGTATAAAGTCGGTAACTGTGTGCCAATCTAAATCGAGCTTAGTCGCGGCCATATACTCAACCGTTGCAAAGCCTTGGTTGAACTTGCTTGCCGCTTGAATTTTCTTAACCAACTCTTGAGGGATCACTTCGCCTGTTTTGTAGTGTTTTGCAAATTGCGCTAACACTTCAGGTTGCGTCATCCAGTTTTCCATTACTTGAGATGGAAACTCAACGTAGTCACGTGGTACAGATGTACCCGCTTGTGAACGATACTCAACATCTGACAACATGCCGTGTAGTGCATGACCAAATTCATGGAATAGGGTACTCGCTTCATCAAATGTTAACAGCGCAGGCTCATCGCCAACAGGGCGAGGGTAGTTCAATACGTTAACAATAATAGGCTTTGAATCGACCCCATCCATATTGTACTGCTGGCGATAAGAGTTCATCCAGGCGCCGCCACGCTTGCTGTCGCGAACAAAGTAGTCGCCTAAGAAGATAGCCATTAGATCGCCGTTCTTGTCATACACTTCCCAAGTACGGACTTCTTCGTTGTACTTAGGTAAGTCGGTACGCTCTTTTACGGTAATGCCAAATAAACGGTTAGCAGTATAGAACACGCCTTTAAGGGTGTTTTCTAATGAAAAGTAAGGTCGTGTTTGCTGCTCGTTAAAGCTGTATTTGGCGACTCGAATCTTATCTGAGTAGTACCACCAGTCCCATCCCGCTAGCTTAAAGTCACCGCCTTCTTCGTTGATAAGCGCTTGCATATCGGCAACTTCAGATTCCGCTTGTGCTAGTGCTGCAGGCCAAACTTTGTTGAGCAACTCATAGACATTTTCAGGAGTTTGAGCTGTGCGCTCTTCGAGTACGAAATGCGCGTGAGTCTTGTAACCCATCAGCTGTGCACGTTCTGCACGCAGCGCTGCCATCTTAGCTAAGATTTTCTTGTTGTCGTTGGCATTATCGTTATTACCGCGCTCAACATAACCTTTATAAAGCTGTTCGCGAAGGTCACGATTGTCTGCGTATGTTAAAAATGGCGTAATCGATGGGCGTGAAGTGGTGAACACCCATTTGCCTTCGTGGCCACGCTTAGCTGCTGTTTGCGCCGCAGTGTTAATTACGTCTTCAGGCAGACCTGCTAAGTCTGCTTTACTATCGATTACTAGCTCAAATGCGTTAGTTTCAGCCAGCAAGTTGTCGCCAAACTCTAGGCTAAGTTTGCCAATTTGCTCATTTAAGCCACGTAGCTTGGTTTTATCCGCTTCGCTTAAGTTGGCGCCGCCACGAGTAAACGACTTATAGGTGTCTTCGAGTAGCTTAGTTTGTGCAACGTTGAGTGACAGTTCATCGCGCTGGTTATAAACAGATTTTACTTTTTGGAAAAGCGCATCGTTTAACAAAATATCATCGTTTGCAGAAGAGAGCATTGGCGCAACTTCTTTAGAGATAGCCTGTAGTTGCTCGTTGGTGTCGGCACCCGTTAGGTTATAAAACACGCTGGCGACTTTAGTGGTTAAATTACCTGAATATTCCATCGCTTCGATAGTATTGGCAAAAGTCGGTGCTTCAGGGTTATCAATAATAGCTTGAATTTCAGCTTGGTGTTGAGCGATACCAGCTTTGAATGCGGGCAAGTAGTGCTCTGGTTTAATTTTGGCAAAATCTGGAATACCAAAGTAGGTATCGTAGGGCTTAAAGAACGGGTTGCTAGCATTGTTTTCGATGATTTGCTGGGCAACAACATTGGGTGCGATTTGTGATTCAGTACTGGTATCTTTGCTGATATTTGCAGCACCACATGCGCTAAGGGCTAATGCTAAAGCGACTGCTGATACGATTGGTTTGAGGGTTAATCCCTTCATATTTTTTTATCCCCGATTATGCTTGTTTTAATTCTCGTCAATTTAATTACGCTAACGTTAATCTCTTTAAGTATCACGCATCAAGGTGGTAGATCTATTAAAAAACGGTGATATTTGTAACAAATGGTGCGGTTAGCCATTTTTTATACATTTAACGGGGGGCTTTATGGCAGACTAAGGGCAGTTTTATCGATAATAATAAATGGAATACCATGAACACTCTCGGTTATTTTAGCGCGCCAATGTTGACCGCAACTCTGCTATCAACCTTATTGCTACCAACTTCTGCTGTAGCGGTTACCCCTCAATCACAACATGTCGCCGATTATGCTGTAGATACTTACTCTAAGCAGATGGTGAGCAATTTAGCAGAATTAGTGCAATTCAATACTCAAGCGGTCGCAGGAGTAACACCGGATAATAATCCCGAATTTATTGGTTTTAAGGCCAAGTTAAGGGCGTTAAGTACTGAGTTAGGTTTAGATTTTAGTGATCACGGCTATGTGATGTTGATCGGTCTAGGTGACAGTGAAGATAAGCTTGGGGTGATCACCCATGGCGACGTGCAACCAGCCAATGCCGAACTTTGGGCGCAGAGCCCTTATATTCTGGATCTGCAATCTGAGCCGGGTAAGCTGATTGGTCGTGGCACTGAAGATGATAAAGGCGCAATTGTCACCGCTATGTATGCGATGAAATCGATAAAAGACAATAATATTGAGTTAAATAAGCGAATTGAGCTCATGGTGTATATGGCGGAAGAATCAGATTGGCAGCCATTGAGAGAGTTCCTTAAAGGCTATACGCCAGCCGATATCAACATCACGATAGACGCAGAGTATCCAGTGGTAACCGCCGAGAAAGGTTGGAGTCAGATTGCGTTCACAGTCCCTAATATTAAAGTCCCTAATATTAAGATTGATCAATCGTTAAATGAGCCTGTGTTATTGAGTTTTACAGGAGGCTCTTTTGCTAGCCAGGTTCCTCAGCAAGCTAGCGCAAAATTAAAAAATGTCGGCAGTGAATTAGCCGCTGCGCTTAAAGAGAAAGCGCAGAGCCAGCCGCAGATGAAGTATCGCTTCGAAAAACAGGGGCAAGAACTGGTGATCTATGCCGACGGTAAGTCAACTCACTCATCAACACCAGAAGATGGGGTTAATGCGGTTACGTATCTAGCTGAGCTATTAGCTATCCACTCATGGCCTCAAACTACAGCATCTTTAACCCAAGTCTTTATCGATGAAATGGTAGGTTTAGGCATTTACGCAGAGCAATTTGGTGACATAGCCTATAAAGATGACTTTATGGGACCCATGACCTTAGCGCCCACCGTGGTGAAACAAGGTGCAGCAGGTACCGAAATCACCATTAATTTAAGACGCCCTAAAGGTAAAACAGCAGAACTATTGGACAGCCAAACCTTGACTGCGATAAATGGGTGGCAGCAACAACATAATATTAAGCTTATTGGGCTTGAAACCTATTGGGGCAAGCCAATGGTGATGGAAGGAGCGCCTCATTTAGACACCTTACTGGATGTCTTTGGTCATTATACCGGCACTAAAGATCCACAGCCCGTGTCGATCGGCGGCTCGACAAACAGCAAACTATTTCCAAATGCCTTAAGTTTTGGTCCAGCAATGCCCGGCAAAGAATATACTGGCCATAGTGAAAATGAGTTCATTACTTATGAGCAATTTATGTTGAACCTGAAAATGTATACCGCAGCTTTTATCGAGCTTGCAGCAAGTCAGTAAAATCGTGTTGAGTGTTTGTGTTAGCGAACGAAGTTTTTGAGCGGTATTACCGCTTAATTATAAAGGGCCTGGTTGCAAACAATCAGGTTCTTTATTTAAATGTTTGATGTAAATTTTTAATTTAAACTATTGATTTTAAATAAGTGTGGTATTCGACACTTATATCTCCAACTAGTGCTGTTTTTTCGTGATAGCTATCAATCCATTTTTCAGCGAATTTTGCCAAAATGAATTGCGATTAAATTATGCTATGGGCTTGTAAGCAATGCGAAATAACCAACCTGTTACTCAAACGGAAAAGACCCTAACCGATAACTGTATATTGTTATCGACCACCAATCTCGACGGTAATATCAAGTATGCCAATGAGGGTTTCATTAATGTGAGTGGCTATAGTTTTGAGGAATTACAGGGGCAGCCTCACAACATGGTGCGCCATCCTGATATGCCAGAAGCTGCATTTCAATCACTTTGGGAGCGTATTAAACAAGGTAAACCTTGGGTTGGCGTGGTAAAAAATCGCACAAAATCAGGCGATCACTACTGGGTTAATGCGTACATAGCCCCTGTATATGAAAATGGTAAAATTCACGAATATCAGTCGGTCCGCCGTAAGGCTACACCAGAGCAAATTCAACGTGCAGAAGCGATTTATCAGCAGGTAAAAGCGGGAAAGCAGCCTAAAGCGTTACGTAACCCACTTCTAGGGTTTGGGGGCAAATTGTATGCTTGGCTGCTATCGATGCTACTGATGACGGTTATGTTAGCGACTTACTCGCCCATAATTGCACTGATAGTCTTTAGCCTTGTAGGCGCGATTGGTTTGCAGCAGATCTTAAAGCCATTCAACCAATTAGTGACCCAAGCTAAAAATACCGTTGACGACCCTTTAGCTAAGGGTGTATTTACCGGGCGGCAAGATGAATTAGGCACGATAAGCTTTGCCTTGCAGTTCTTATTGACTGAAACCGGCGGGGTGATAGGCAGAATGGCGGATTCTGCAGGCTCAATCGAATCCCTTAGCGCGAGTTTAAACGATACCATTCACAATACACGTCAACGTGCAGACAGCCAGAGTATGCAAACCAGTCAAGCGGCCACCGCCATGGAAGAGATGAGCGCTAGCTTTAATGAGGTGAGCCAAAATATTCACAGCGCAGCCAGAGAGATGTCTGTAAGTAACCTTTCAGCAGAGCAAGGTCATCAACTACTTGAACGGGTGATAGAGTCCATTAACCAACTTAAGGCTGAGGTGGGTAACTTCGCTTCTGTTGTGGCTTCAATCGAGCAAGATAGCCAAGATATTAATAAAGTATTGGATGTGATCCGTGGCATTGCCGAGCAGACTAATCTATTGGCACTTAACGCTGCGATTGAAGCGGCGAGAGCAGGAGAGTCGGGCCGTGGCTTTGCGGTTGTTGCCGATGAAGTACGCCAACTTTCTAGCCGAACCAGTGAGTCCACTTCTCATATTGAGGCTATTGTGGCTAAATTCCGAGAAAGCACTGTAATGGCAGCTAAAACCATGGAAGCAGGCCAACGTAGTGCAGAGCAGTCGGTAGACTTGGCTAAACAGGTTGATGAGTCTTTTGAGGCACTACGCCACTCTATTATTAAGATGAATACGATGAGTGATGAAAATGCTTGTGCCATGAGCCAGCAAACAGCAGTGGCGAACGATATTAGCCACTCAATTCAAGTGATAAGTGAGCTGGCGATTGAGAGTCTTGAGCAGACACAAGATGCCGCAGAGCGTGGTCAGCAAGTGTCGCGCTTATCGACTAAGACCCATAGTTTATCTAAGCAGTTCTGGGAACAAAGCGTACAGAGAAAGATTTGATTTAAAGAAGGTTCTAGGAAAGGCAAAGAAAGGTTCTAGGACCTAGGAAGAGCAAAGACGGTTAAAGCTAAGAAGGTAAGAGCCGAACGGCCTGTGGCCTAGGGAACGTGACTGCGTCACTCACGGATCGCCCTAGGACCTAGCCCTTCTTAGACCGGAAGGTGAACCGTAGCGCTAATCGCTACGGTCAGCTTAGAGAGTGATACTAACTTGGATGTCGGCTGGCGCGGTATTTATGTCTTAGCGCTGGAAGTGCTTCCAATGAACAGAGTAATAATCCAGTCCATATCAAGGCGAAACTCACCGCTTTAACCTGATCAAACACTTCATTAAATACAATAACAGCTAGCAAGAATTGCAAACTCGGCTCGATATATTGCATCAGTCCTATCATAGACAAGCTTGTGGCTCTAATTGCCAACGCAAAGAAGACTAACGGCATTAAGGTTACAGGAGCGGAACCGATATAAAGTAGTAATACCGATGTCTGTCCGGATAATGCAGCCGATATCGCGACACTTTGATCTGAGCTCCAGAGCCATAATAAATAGATTACAGCAATTGGCATTAATAGTAGGGCCTCGACGGTGACAGAGGTCAGCGAGTCGAAGCGGATAAACTTTTTACATAGGCCGTAAAGCGCAAAGAAGCTCCCCATACTGAGTGCAAGCCAAGGAAGCTCACCATAGCTATACACCATATAACTTATGCCGCAGGTGCCCAGTACCACTGCCATTTTTTGTGCCGCGGTGAGTTTATCCCCAAGAAACAGTACACCTAAGCCAATGGCAAAAAGTGGGTTAATGAAAAAGCCTAAGCTAGCGGCAAGCACTTGTCCATGAGTGATAGCCCAGGTAAAGCTGTACCAAGACACGCACATGATAAGCGAGGCCAGTCCACAAAGTAGCACAGATCTTTTATCTGCTTTAAGAACAGCAATCGAAGGAAAGCGGCGGCCCATCAGCACAAACACCAGCGCCATAAAAGGAACTGAGAAGAGTATTCTAAATGCTAATAATTCATTGATATTGGCATTCGGCAAAAAGTGATAGTAGAGCGGCATCAAGCCCCATAATAGAAACGAGAAAGCAGCGAGCGCGTTGCCTTTAAATGTAGAGGCAGCGTTGTGTGAGGTTGTAGATTGCATATGAATTTAGCTACAAGAGGTTAGGCTTCGAAAGGCCGTTATTTTCTCATTAGCAAGGTAGAAAGAGTGTGACTTAAATCACCTTGTTCTATTGATTTAAATATAGATAGAATTTAGCTGAGCCCCACTATAGAGTGCTTAAGTTATAGCTTAAGCACTCGGAGTTAATCGTCTCACGAGGAAAGAGCGTAAAGCTGCTATTCATCATATGGTTCGAGTATAAAGGATTATCACAAGTGACTTTTGCTTAGGTTTAAATTGTTTTTGGACAAAAGCTATTCACCAAGAAAAAAGGCTACAGTTCGCAGTAAGCTCAGGTGTCGCAACTTCTGTGGGATGCTATAAAGCCATCCTTGGTCGCTCTGTGGTTTCCAATAATCCCCCTGTTAAACAGCCAGTTCGGCATCCATGCCTCTCGTTCGAAGAGTATCTCTTTGAGATACCTCACCCTGAAACCGAAGCCCACAGCCGTACCAACACCTGAATCATCATCTTTCCGAATTAGTTCTCTCAGATGTTACAAACTGATTTCTGGACAGGAATACATCAGTGTAAAAGGTCTAAAAATGGGTAATGGGGTTAGTAAAAGTATGGGGATCAATTAAAGTTTACTCTGACCCCACATATTTTGTATTTTGGGGATCAATTAAAGTTTACTCTGACCCCACATATTTCAAGTAAAGGCCCTTGGCGTAGCTCTAAAACACCAGGAATACAACAAGCGCTGAGCAATGAGTATCTGAAGAAAGCAGGATTATATTCACTAAGAGATGGATGGATAGCAGTTCAATATCCTAATCAGAAAATGAATTAGGTGTTCTAAATGAACCGCCCTGTGCGGAGCCGCATGCAGGGTGGTGTGGGGGCTGGAGGTTAGATACCTCCGGCTACCCGATTATGTGTTACCACGTCTAGTTAGTTCTTTTTTATATAGCCGTTCCGACATATGCCATGTGAACACGCCAAACAAAAAACCAGCTATGGGCCAAACTATATAGTGAACTATTGCAGCCTCCGATGTGAAACCATCAGCAAACGGCTTATTTATGAAAGCCATAAATATAAACATTGGTAAGCCCCACGATAAAACGCCACGAACAAGGATAAAATGTACCTTTCCTTTTGCACGAGCCGCTCCCCATTTATTAAATTGATTTTCTTTCATTTTATTTAACTTCCATATTTAAATAACTATGCCACGACAAACACTGACACATAACGCCCAAATAACAGGCTTAAAATTGTTTGTTAAAATTTTGAGGCACGAAAAACAACAAACTGTTTTAAGTCCTAGTTTATTTGCTTGTTATACATACTATTGTTTTGCAACAAAGAAATAAAGACACAGTGCAACACTAGACAAAGATATTACAGAAAATATTACGACAAATTTACCAATAACTGGACGATTGAGTTCTTTAGCTTTCTTAGATGAATCTTTATAGATTGAGAAGTAATAAATAGCTGCGGGAATTGCAAGTATCAAATACTGAAACCAACCTGTAATACCTATCGCTTCGAGAAAATCAACTTGTGCCTCTTTTATTTCAGGCGCCCAAACTACACTAGCAATTATTGCTAAAAAAGCTAAAGCAATTAGTATTTCGATTAATGTATAACCTAGACTTCGACGATTCATATGTATGTATAACGCCTGCATAACACGTTTGCTACGATACAGGCTTAGCGAATTTTACTGCCTTAATCACGAAGCTAAAGACAAACCGACAATGCCGAATGTAGCAAATCGTGTTGATGCATTTGTTAAGTGTATTAAGACCACTTTGTTAACTCACCAAGAAAAGCACTATGTACATTATTTAGATATTCCATAGCTTCGGTTAAAGCGGCTCGAACGTCCTCTAATACATCAGGAACAAGATTATAAGCTTGAACTACATTATCATTCGCATCCAACATAACAGCACATTTAATTAAGTTACCATTACCGCTTTGTAATCCTTTTAATGCTGAATCAAGGTCCATTGGTTGAATTGTTGACTTCTTTTGATCTTGGCTTGCACTCGCAGCTTTAGGATAACGAAAATATGTACTTTTAGGATCATAACCACTAATTAATTTGATCTGTTTTCCAAGACTATCAGACAAAGTCCAGTCAGTGGTTACTGGAAGTTTATCAACATTAGCATCATAAACAGATTTAAAATAATTGTATAAATCATCCAAATTATGAGTATTAGACATTGGACGCCATCTATCATTAACCAAAATAGCAGGGTTATCTAGACTAAAGCTTTCACCAAATGGAACTCTATACTTTTTATGGAGTATATAAATTAATGATTTCAAATAAAGCTCAATTGCATGTCGTTGTAAGTAACCGATTGGAGATAGTAGGTCGTTACCGTTTTCAGAGCCATTTAGTACATTAGCTGCATCACGAAAGCGCCATGCTGAGATACCAAGTCCTTTATCGAAATGTGTTTCAGGAGGAGTTATTAATATATTCAAACGCAAACCTTTATCTAATTTAACCAAAAAATACACTTAACGCCCTGTTAAGGTGTGAGCAACGCAATACCGAAGCTCCCGCATACCACCTTAAACACTAAGCGCAACGCATAGTAAAATGCCATGCGTTGCGAATCATTCTTAAACAGTTTGTTAGCTCTTGAACTTACAAAGCACCGCCGCAATACCACCATAGCTCAAATACAAAGCACTAAAAGATATGACTAGTGGGAAGATTATATCTAGTGTCCAAAGGCTGAAGAACCTTACACGCAAACGTGTTGATAGAACTTTCATTTTTTCTATGTTCTCTGACCACGTTGCGAGTAACGGATTAATCTCTTCCATTGAGGATGACAGATTAGCTTCTATTGACTCCAGTCCTCGTTTAACATTAGTAAAGACGCCATCATCATTCAGTTGACCTTGCACGCTACTCTCGCCCGACAGGCCATTTAACCGCTCTTTAGTTTTAACGATCTGTTCTTTAGTGACGGATACCTGCATTTCAATAAAGCTGATAAGTTCTAGGTATGGTTTCGTTAACTGCTTTTCTCGCTGGAACTTCCACGCTACATAATCAATATATGCCTGAAACGCAAAAGACAGGAAAAAATACACTACGATGAAAAACGCTAGCCCGAGTGTAATCTCGCTTCCTAATGGGTTTGTCGCTTTTAGGCCAACAAAGCTGTTTATCTCAAGGCCTAAAGTAGCAATCAATATTGAAGAGAAACTGGCAATAAGCAAGTTTCTTTTAGATCTTCTGGTAGTTTCAGAAAAAGGGTCACTGAAAAGTACTTTATCTAGCTCGTTATCCTCAATTGCCTTATATATTTGTTCTCTAGCCTGTGACATATAATTTCCAATTTACGAAAGAGAGCTAACATTTTTATATGACGCTGGCGCGTTTTTCCGATACGTGCTGAAAAAACGCGCACGATATAATTCAGTAAAACTAAAATAATAACAATGTATTGATTTTCATCATCAAAAATTGTATCCAATACACCTTTGGTAAAAGCACGCGAGCGCACTTTGCTCGTTTTACATGCCTGCGACGAAAACGCCCCCTATATTATGCTGCTGAATTTACAATGCATTTAACAAATTTACAACAGTTGAGTCTCTGTCATTCCAGACAATGTGCGCCTGCATTCTCACAAATGCAGATAATACTGTATAAAAGTACAGTTTTTTTTGTGAGAGGCGAAAATGACACATTCTCGTGCTTTTTTCTGTTAGTCACGATATTCGATTACTAAGCTGTAGTCTTCACATAGCCTCGTAAATAGCCTGACAAAACAGGACTGACACCACTTCTAATCAGCCAAACCTGACGTCTAATGAGAACATCAATTATCCACTGTAGAATCCACTGTAGATAGGGCTGCGGGCTTCGATGACAGGGTGAGAGATAACGAAGCTATCAAGCTTTCGAACAAGAGGCACAAAGCTTCGCTTTACTCACCGTGCTTCAGCAGTGTCCGCACATACCCCGCTGGAGGCGATGGATAACCATGAAGCTGCTACTCAAAACTCGCTAACAGATAGCGCTACCCCAAAATGTAATCAGCCTTCATTTTAAGGCTAACTCACTTTGGGGCATTTCCGAGTTAGAAACCCAAACTCCACAACCTCATAATTACTCAAATTATCAAGTGCAGATACGGCAGCGGGCTTCGATGACAGGGCCGTTCTATGACATCTGCCCCATAGGGATATGGGAAATGTCATTATGATGTAGGGAACAACATTGACCATGTCACCGCGGTATTTGTGAATCCGTTAACATCAGATGTCATCGCAGAGCTTACAGGGATCCTTTCTTTCATAAAGCAGTGCAGCGTCTCGCAGCTGTGTCTGCACATACGCCCGCTGCAGGCGATTGATAGCCATGAAGCTAAAATGCAGTACACACTTCCCCGTAGCTACAGCTCAAAGAAAATGTAATCAGCCTTCATTCGAAGGCTAACCAACTAGTTGTAAGCTTCTAAACATTCAACGATTAAGTCGACAAAGCCTTGTCTATCTAACTTGCACAATACTTGCGTGTTATGAGGGTTATTGGTGAGTTGATAACGGTCAACCACTGTCATGCCTTGAGTGTATTCGCCTTTGGTTTCAACGCCCACCCAGCAATCATAAGAGGTAAATAGCTCAGGCTTGAGTAGCCAAGCGATGGTGCAAGGGTCGTGCAGCGGCGCGCCTTCAAAACCCCACTTAGGATCTCTGTGGTAGATCATAAAGAAATCCAGCAACTCGGCGACGCATTTAGCAACAGGGTTTGGAATAACGCGGATACGTTCAATATCTTCATCCATGATCTGCGCCTGATGAGTAATATCTAGGCCACACATGGTGATAGCAATACCTGACTTAAACACCATGTCGGCAGCTTCTGGGTCAACAAAAATATTGAATTCAGCTGCAGGAGTCCAGTTACCCGCTTCAGCCGCGCCGCCCATCAACACAATACGCTCAACTTTACTGTGAAGCTCAGGGTAGGTCGCTAGAAATAGCGCAATATTAGTCAATGGCCCGGAAGGCACAAGAGTGACGGCTTCATCGCTTTCACGGATTTTTTGTGCCATTAGCTCGATGGCTGAAATTGATACTGACTCAAAAGCGGGGTCGGGGAGCTTAGGACCATCGAGGCCACTCTCACCATGAACGTTGTCGGCAATAATAAGCTCACGTGCTAAGGGCTTAGGAGCGCCCGCAGCCACAGGAATATCGTGACGTTCGAGTAGAGTTAAAATACGCAGCGCGTTGTTTAATGTTTTGTCGGGTGTTTGATTACCAGCACTAGTGGTCACGGCTAATGGATTAAGCGCTTTACTGCTCATGGCAAGGATTAATGAAATCGCGTCATCATGGCCAGGATCGCAGTCTAAAATAATCGGTTTAGCGCTGTAGGGTACTTGTGTCATCGAAAGCTCCGTGCAAAAAAGTTGATTTTATTTTTGTCTATCCTAGAGAGTTCAAGTTGCTAATACTGTGACTAAGCAATCGCAATTTTAAATTGTTTAACTGATTATCTTGTTACGGCTCAACTTAAACTGTTACGGCTAACTTAAACTGTTACGGCTGAAACAGTTACGCCGTATAAATAAAATCGCCCCTTCGATGCGAAATCAAAGGGGCTAGGGGATAGAAAGTGATAAGTCGTTTATACAGGCCGTTTAAACCTCTGTAATCTTAACTCATTGGCTTTAGTAGCCTGCTGTTTCGCTGCCGGCACGGCGTGGATCACTGGAGCCGAAAATGCCTTGCTCAGTCACCATAATCGATTGGGTCGAACCGATGGCATTATTCACCTTCACCTCGTGGCCTTTAGCTTTGAGTAAGCTTTGGGTATCGCGGTTCAGCGTATGCTCAACACGCAGTACGTCTGGTAGCCATTGATGATGTACCCGAGGCGCATAAGTTGCTTCGGCAATATTTAAGTCATGGTCAATCACGTTCATGATGATCTGCATGGTGGTGGTGATAATACGCGAGCCACCGGGGCTGCCTGTGACAATAAACGGCTTACCGTCTTTCATTACAATCGTAGGGCTCATAGAACTTAATGGTCGCTTGTTACCTTGTACGGCATTGGCTTCGCCGCCCACCAAGCCGTAACCATTTGGGGTTCCTGGTTTTGCTGAAAAGTCATCCATCTCATTATTGAGTAAAATGCCGGTGCCTTTTGCCACAAGCCCTGAGCCATAACTAAAGTTTAGGGTGTAGGTATTAGAAACGGCGTTACCCCATTTATCAACCACCGAGTAATGAGTGGTTTGATTGCTCTCGAAAGGGGCAAGTTTGCCTGGTTTAATTTCACTGCTTGGCGTGGCCTTGTTAGGGGAAATTTGTTTGGCGAGTTGCTTTGCGTAATCTTTACTGAGCAGTGCTTTAACTGGCACATCATAAAAGTCTGGATCGCCTAGGTATTCGCTGCGATCAGCATAGGCGCGTTTCATAGCTTCCGTCATCAAATGCAAGGTCGCTGCGGTGTTGTGACCGAGCTCCTTTATTGGGTAACCCTCAAGCATATTAAGCATTTCGATAATATGTATGCCGCCTGATGATGGTGGCGGCATAGAAACAACTTGATAGCCCCGATATTCACCCACCACAGGCTCTCGCTCAACCACCTTATAGTTTTTAAGATCGGCTAAAGTCATGATCCCACCAGCTTCTTGGATCGCATTGACTAGCTTCTGTGCAGTCTCACCTTGGTAAAAGCCTTCGCTACCAGATTTTGCGATAAGTGACAGGGAGTGAGCCAGCTCGGGTTGTTTTAATAACTCACCACTTTGGAAATCACTACCATCTGGCTTGTAAAATATTTCGGCAGAGCTTGGCCATTGGGCGATGCGTCTTTTAAGTCCCGATAATGATGCCTGTAGGTCGGGGGTTACGATAATACCTTCTTTAGCCATCTTAATCGCGGCGCTAGTCACTTGTTTCATGGTCATGGTGCCATATTTTTCAAGCGCAATTTCCATTCCCATCACAGTGCCGGGTACGCCAACAGCTAAGCCGTGCTCACGACTCAGCTTATTATCGGCATCACCGTTTTCATTAAGGAATATATCTCTATGAGCCGAGGAGGGCGCCATTTCGCGATAATCAATGGCAATGGTCTTGTTAGAATCGCTGAGGTGGACCAGCATAAAGCCGCCGCCTCCAATATTACCAGCACGTGGTAGGGTAACCGCTAGACTAAAGCCTACTGCGACAGCCGCATCGACCGCATTACCACCTTGTTTTAAAATTTCTACACCAACCTGTGTCGCGAGTGCTTCTTGACTCGACACCATGCCATGCTTAGCCCAGATAGGTTGAGCGGTGGCGATATGGCTATAAATAGAGCTTTCTTTGGCTTGAACCTGCAGCGGCACACTTGCTGTAATGGTGAGCGTGGTTAAGGGAATTGCCATTGAAATGGTGAAGGCCAATGCTTTAAAGGGATCAGGCTTATATAAATGAGATTTATATGAATGAGGTTTAAGCGGATCAGACTTATATTTAGACCTAGATTTAGACAAGAGAGTCTTTAAAGCGCGCATTTTAAATCCTTTGTATTATCGTTTTCGCTATCGTTATGGCCAAGCCTTAATAGCTTTATTGTTATAGTTTGCAGATAGATGGTTATATTATTGTGGTTATCTATCTAAAGTATTGTGATTTTCTATCTAAAGTATTGTGATTTTCTATCTAGTAAATGCAATGTGACGTTTATCTAAGCTAAATGCAAGGATCGGCTTTAACTGGTGAGTTTGACTTGATTAAGTTTGATTAAGTTATCTGGTTCTACATGCGTAAAAAGCTATTCTGAGTCAGCCGATCCTCTGGGCGGTTACGAAAATATAAAGTTGAAGGTGAAGGTGATAGGGTGAAAGGGAACAAGGCTAATCTTACAGAGCATAGTCATACAGAGCATAGCGATGTTAATCACAATAGTGATGAAAAGGGTCGCGTCGAAGCAAACTGTTCTGAAAACAGCGGCTTTGAGCAAAACAGTATTGAGAAAAACAGTATTGAGAAAAACAGTATTGAGAAAAACAGTATTGAGAAAAACAGTATTGCACCAAGCAGTAGTGAAGCAAATGCCTCAGCCCTTTATGAGGTTGAACTTGTCGATGCGATAGATAAAGTTTCAGCGGATAGCTGGAATGCATTAATGCATGACAACAATCCATTTAACCGTTATGAGTTCTTAGCCGCACTGGAGTCGAGCAAATCTGTTTGCCGGGAAACAGGCTGGACTCCTCTGCATATCGTGATCCGAGGCAGAGCAAATGAGACTGAGGCTGTTATTGCGGTGATGCCCATGTATATCAAAGCGCATTCATACGGTGAGTATGTATTTGATTGGGCCTGGGCGGACGCTTATGAGCGTCATCAACTCGCTTATTATCCTAAACTGGTTAGCTCCATTCCTTTTACTCCGGTAACAGGTATGCGTTTAGGTATGCCTGCAGATTTACCTTCTGAAATACAGCAAACACTTTGGCAGTTAGTGGGCCAAACTTTAAACCGATGTTTGACCGAATATGGCTTTTCAGGTTGGCACTGTTTGTTTCTACCTAAAACTCAATGTGATGATTTTTCCAGACAAGCCAATATGCAACGATTAGGGACGCAGTTTCACTGGTTCAATCGAGACTATAGTGATTTTCAAGCCTTTTTGTCTGCGTTGACTTCAAGAAAACGTAAGGACATAAACAAAGAAAGACAAAAGGTGCAACGGGTTAATTTGTCCTTTGAATTTGTAGAGGGCGCTGATGTTACTGCTGAGCTATGGCAAATTTTCTCTGCCTGTTACCAACAAACCTATGCCAAACGTTCTGGTCACTATGGTTATCTAAATTTGGCCTTCTTCCAAACGTTGGGTGAGAGCATGTCGGAGTCAATAGTCTTGCTGCTCGTGCGTGATCTAAATGAGCAGATCATAGCCTCGGCGCTGTATTTTAAATCTGCGACACATCTATTTGGACGTTACTGGGGGGCATTGACAGAGATAGATGGCTTACATTTTGAAGCCTGTTATTACCAAGGTATCGAGTATTGTATCGCCAATGGGCTAAAGGTGTTTGATGCGGGGGCGCAGGGTGAACACAAGGTACCTAGAGGCTTTGAGCCGATAGAGACGTATTCCAATCATGAGATTGCACATAGTGAATTTAGGTTAGCGATACAGAGCTTCACGCTTCAAGAAGCTGATAACATTAAAACCTATATGCAGCAGTTAAAGTCTAAGCTGCCATATAAGAACAGAGACTAAGTAGGCTCTGTTTTTATAAACTATATATGCCAATAACTTTTCTATTTGCTTATGATTTGGCTATCCCTTCTTGAATCTTGGTTTGCCTATCATAGTGAAACCAATTTCTTTCAAGGTATTAATTAATGTATTAAAGCCTGCCGCATCCTCAATTGGGTGAACTGAGTAGATACAATCAATAGAGCTCAATAGCTTATCTCGCTCTCGCTTAAATTCAGCCGATCGCTTCCAACTCATCACTTCGGCTAGATATTGCCTATTGCTCATCCCTTCATGACCTATATTACAGTTGACTAGTGCTGTACCTGTGGTCATTGAGGTGATTACATATGTCTGATACATCATGCATTCGTCCTTTAATCGGTTACAAGTAGGTTAGTTGAAGGCTACGGCGTTAAAACCACGTAGTATCATGTAATTTTTGATCTTGGGTGACTGGATATTTTTATCTTCAATGAGTAATGGATAAAAAATATTAGGGTTAGCGACCTGATTGCCAAATAGAACGATGCCATTGGCGCTTGTTTTTATGGCGGTTATTTCATATTTAAATTCAAGCATTCGCTTTTTATTAATAACAAATACCGAGTCGCCTATTTTTGCTTGCTCTAAGTCTACGTAGCCATGCTGATGTGGTTGAAGGTCAAAGATTGCCCCCTCACCATAAATACCAACATGGTCACGATTTCCTTTATTGTTAACTAGGTAGTTCATTGTTAATCCTTGAAGTCGAGTTGGTCGTAGGACGATGTTTTTAAACAGTCATGCTACAAAATCACCTTGTTGATTTAATGCTATTAATGAAGGCTTAATCATTATCTGACAACGGCTCGACCAATAACTGCAGCTGTCGCCTTGAGGAAGCTGGTATCGGCATAATTACCAGAGCAAAGTGTGTCGTACAGGCTTGCATCCTCAGCTTTGTCTTTATGTGTTACTGCAGCCAATGCTGTTCTAGCTGCAGTGACTTGTGCGTTGGCATTATTTAACGAGTGATCTAATAAACGATTAAACCTGTTTAAAGTTTGCTGCCGTTCCTCGGCTAAACGTTGCTTGTTTAATGCGCTTGCTAGGTTTGCTTTAAGAGTAACGATACTATTCATATTGGCCTTGATTGCTTATATCTGCTGTTATCAGACATACCAGTTAACTGAGTAACCGCTCAGGATTTTAAGTTGACACAACACGGGTTTATTAAGGTTTGGATAGGGATCTGAGTTTTACTGATTCAGCTTTAGCTGCCTTCAACCCTTCAATCAGCCTATCTACTTGTGCATCGTTTAGGCAGTATAGGGATACAATATCAACGGCATACTCACCAATGGCTGTTAGATTCACTCCACCTTTAGGGCAAAGAACAGGAGCCATGTAGGCTGCGACATAGACAGATGAACTGTTTGCATTGACTGATACTTTTTTGCCCTCAACCGTCATGGCGAAGGAACTTATTGAGGCAAGTAAGCCTGCAGCAAGCATTAAACGAGTTATAGCTTGCACTAAACTTAGGTTAAATAATTTACACATGTTGCTGGTTTCTCAAGATTGCAGGTAACTGTAGGTAAGTATACAGGTGTTTAGCTGTGAGTTTCAAGACATGTGTCTAGCTGGTTGTAGGTGCTTGCTTGCTTGCTTGCTTGTTTTGTTATGGCTATAGGGGAAAGCGGTTAGCTAGGGCTGTCCAATAAAGTTGACTAAAGCTCTAACTTAATCTAAATAAATTCTTCGAAGGTAAATAGGCCTATAAGCATAAAAATGCCAAGCATTGTGCTTGGCATCATTTATAGACCTTGTTTAAAGCCTGAATTGATTAGCTTTAATTGTTGAGCTGCTGGCGAATTGAAGAAGATAACTTGTGCACCCACTTATTATAGTTTCGGTGGATCTCTCCATTGTTGTAATTTAGATTCGTGCTATCAACATAGTCGATATTATAAAAATGCTCGTTATAGCTAATTCGGACATGCGCCTTATGGGAGCGGACCGTTATGTAGGCATCAATGATGTTATTTTCGCCTTTGACTGGTGTCCAGCCTTTGGCTTTACAGCCGTTAATTATCGCTGTTTCTATCGATTGACTACTATTGGTAGGTATAGGCTCCTGAGTCAGGTTGGTTAGTTTGACCGAGGTACAAGCAGATAAAGATAACGCACTTAATAGTAAAATCAGAAACTTTAATGACTTCATTAGGTTCACCCTTTGGTGTTAGCTTAAAATCTATGTTAATCAATAATTTAATATGCGATTGGTTGGAGTTGGTGTGAGGCTTAGCCTAGGGCAAGCCAAACGCCGACGCCAATCATCAAGCTGCCTGCAATACGGTTCATCCACTTGATGTTATCGCCACGGCTTAAGAAAATTCTTAAGCTTTTACCACCAGCAGCATAAGCCATCATGCTAATTAACTCGGTAAATAAAATGATACTGACAAGGGCGATAAGTTGCGGGGCAACATCGCGTTCAACACTGATAAAGGGCGGCAGTAGCGACACCATAAACGCCCAGCCTTTAGGGTTGGCGATTGCAGTGAAAAAACCTTGAGAGATCAGTTCAATATTACCGACGCTAGATGTTTGCTGGCCTTCTACAATGGCCATTTTTCCGCGAGCTCGCCACATGTTGAAACCAATATAACAAAGGTAAAGTCCGCCGAGCCATTTAAGCACTGAGAATAGCTCAGGATAATTAAGCATAATGCTGGCAACGCCCATCACAGCAGCCACAGCCACTAAGGCAACACCGACAAGCTCACCTAGCATCATCCATAGGGTGCGACGAAAGCCGATACTCATCCCTAATGTCATAGCAAGCGTCATGCACATGCCTGGGGTAATAGATACAAAGAAGAAGGTGGGTAGAAATACCGCTAATAAAGTTAAGTCTGGCATTATTTAGTTTATATCGAGATTAATCGAGCATGGATTGAAAAGGGGCACAGTGTAGAGAATAAACCTAACTTAGGGTAGAGCTGAGATCATAAAATACAGCCGAGAGGTAGGTTTTTAGCAATATAGAGCAGCTTGTGGGCCTGGCTAGGGTTAACGCCGTCACTATTTGTGTTGCGCCCTTATATAAATGCAGTCTTTCACTACTAATATCGCCACCAATGTCAGTAATAATACCAGCAGTAATGTTAGCGAGGTGCTATCAAGTCAGTGGCCCTATTTTCAAAGTGAAATAGGGCAGATGTTTAAAATTTTGCAGCGCACAAGAGTTGATTTTAAGCGCCGTAATCACTTGGCTAATCTATGGTATCAATAATAATGATTTCACAATCGGTTGTCGCGTTTATAAAAATGGACTTTGCCTGGGTGACTTCTGCGCCATCACCTTTATTCATGGATGTTTTTTCCATGTTGCCATCCGAGAGTTCTAGAATGTCAAACATACCACTTGAGGCTAAAATGTATGCCTGATGGTGAATGTGATGCTCTATCATTGCCCCCAGGGCTAATCTGCCACCATAGATCCGTGCTTCTTGGTTGATAAAAAGCGGCTTAGTCTCTCTCTTGCTCTTATCCTCATTATATCCTGATACCAATAATGTTAGTGACTCTTGCTGCTGCGTAGGGAATTTTTGACTTTCCCAGCGAGGCTTAACATTTTGTTTATTGGTCTCAATCCAAATTTGATAAAGGGTTAATGGGTCTTTGCTGCGATTATATTCCGAGTGCACTATACCTGAGCCAGCACTCATGACTTGTACCTCACCCGCTGCTGTGATCCCTTTGTTTCCGCTACTGTCTTGATGGGTAATCGCACCTGAGCGAATAAAGCTGATAATCTCCATATTCCGGTGTGGGTGAGGTGGAAAGCCCATGCCAGCTTCAACCCAATCATCATTGACAACAAGGAGTTTACCAAAGCCCGTACGGGCAGGATTATAGTAATGAGCAAAGCTAAAGTGATGTTTAGCTTTGAGCCAGCCATGGTTAGCTTGACCTAAACTGTTATAGGGGTAGTGTTTGAGCATAAGGTTTCCTCAAGTTTGAGTTATATGCGGAACAAATAATATGTTGGGCATATATTTGCTCGTAAGAGTTAGCTAAATTGCTTATCTCTTCCATGAGCAAGGGTCCAATCTTGTTTATGGGCTATTGGGACAATGCCGTAGGGGTTTATCGCTAAATGGCTCGCATAGTAATGGCGTTTTATATGTGCTTGATTAACGGTTTTAGCAATATTCGGCATTTGGTATAGCTCTAACATAAAGCGATAAAGATTATTGTATTGCTCGATGAGCTTTAGGTTACATTTAAAGTGGGTGTGATAAACCGAATCAAAACGTACCAAGGTAACCCACAAGCGCCAGTCCGCTTCTGTCAGTTCGTCTCCTGTTAAATACCGCTGTGTTGATAGCTTACTCTCAAGCTGTTCAAGTGCCGAAAATAGGGCGCTAACATTTTTATCATAGGCTTCTTGGGTCGTCGCAAAACCTGTTTTGTACACGCCATTATTAATTGTGTGGTAAACCCGCTCGTTCTCGAGGTCAATTTGTTCCCGTAAATGCTCAGGATAAAAATCAAGTGTATTGCCGGTAATGTCATTAAAAGCACTATTGAACATGCGAATGATTTCTGATGATTCATTGTTAACTATGACGTTGTTTTGCTTGTCCCATAAAATAGGTACACTATTCACTCCACTGTAATTGGGGTCTTGAGAGAGATATTTATCAGCAATATAGCGATCCCCGTATAACTCATCACCTGTTGTGCCATAAAGCTGTGCTGATGCATCATCATGCTTAAAGCTCCAGCCTTTGTCATGCATATCGGGATGTACAACACTTACGCTAATTAAACTCTCTAAGCCTTTTAGCTGGCGGAAAACCAAGGTGCGGTGCGCCCATGGGCAAGCAAGTGATACGTATAAATGATAACGGTCTGCTTCTGCTTTAAATCCTCCATGCCCGCTAATGCCGGCACTGCCATCTGGGGTTATCCAATGTCTAAATTGTGACTCTTTACGCTGATACTCGCCATTTTTGATACTGCTGTTCCAGCTGTTCTTTACTGATGTCATGGTAGGAGCCTCGAGTTTAAAATAAGTGGTTTTTTGCTTATACATTTGATTAAGTCAAACGCTGTGCAACTGCACTATCTAGAGACAGTTTGCCTGCGCCACTAAACATTAATGAGATTGATATAGCGACCAATGTCAGCGCGAACTCGTAACCATTGTTTGCCATGAATAAGCCGTTATCAAGATGGGCAGTCACAATAGCGACTAGCATAGTGATAGCTAACACAAAGCTGGTTGGTCTGGTCAGCAAGCCGACTATTAATAAGATACCGCCGAAAAACTCCACGCTGCCGGCCATTAATGCCATTAAGTAACCGGGCGTTAGTCCAATAGACTCCATCCATTGCCCCGTTCCTTCTAAACCATAGCCGCCAAACCAAGCAAATAGTTTTTGCGCGCCATGAGCCATAAAAATGATCCCAGCAATGAAGCGTAGTGGTAGTGCTGAGATAGATTGTTCAGTTTTAGTGATGATGAGAGCAATGCTTTTGATGTTCATGATTTCCACCTTAATCGTATTTTAATGTCGTTTGTTATTCAGCCATTGATAGTGGCTGTTTGTTAATATGTCACTATTGTATAAATTGAATAATTGTTGAATAACCCCTAATATTTGCTTTGTTTGTTCAAAAAAACTGAACAATGGGTATGAGCTATAAGTGGCTCACTTTTGGCGACATAAAAACTTGGCTTAAAAGTAATGAAGGGCTCAACAATGAATACACCCCCGCTGAGTATCGAAGCATTATTGGTCTTAGATGCGATTGAACATAGAGGTAGTTATGCCGCAGCAGCGGAGCAATTAAATAAAGTTCCTTCTGCACTTTCTTACATAGTGCAAAAGCTAGAAGATCAGTTAGGGGTAACCTTGTTTGTCCGACAAGGAAGGCGAGCCGTGCTCACCCCAGCAGGTAAGCATTTATTAGTGGAAGGCCGTAAGCTGATATCTGCAATCAATATGTTGTCAGAGCAAACACAAACCATCGCCAATGGCTGGGAGCCCAAAATTCGAATCGCTTGTGACTCAATTATTGATATCAATCCTGTATTTACTGTCATACAAGCCTTTTTATCTGAACATCAAAGCATTGAAATTGATGTGCAAGAAGAGGTTATGAATGGCACTTGGGAAGCATTAATTGAAGATAAAGTTGATTTAGTGATTGGTGCGCCAGCTCCGGTACCTAATCACAAAGGGATCAGAGCCATAAAGACTGGGGAGTTAAACAGTGTATTGGTAGTAGCTAAGTCCCATGCGCTTGCAGCCAAGCTATTACAGGTTAAAGAGCCGATTCAAGCGAGTGAACTCAGTCAATATCGAAACATTATTGTACATGACACGGCGAAACATGAAATTCCATGGTCAGCTAATTTGCTCCAAGGCAGTCAACATTTTTATGTGAGTTCTATTATGCAAAAAATTGCTGCGATTCTTGCTGGAATAGGCATTGGTCACTTACCACAATCTATGGCTCACCCCTACCTTGCATCTGGAGACTTGCTTGCAATTAAGCTAGAAGAAAATCCTGCAGCTCAAGAGTTGTTCATGGCGTGGAAAATAACCAATAAAGGGAAAGGGTTGAATAGGTTAAAAGCGATGTTACTAGATGAAAAATAACCCAAATGCTTGAATGAGCAAATTTATATGAAAGCTCATGTGGTAAAAGTGCTAGCAACACAAGGTTAAAAGCAGCAGCCCAAGCGCTTTAGCGATTGGGCTACTGCCAGTTTGCGTACTCTCAGCCTTTGTGTGCTGAGTCGCTTTAGTACTAAATCATTTTAAGTTAAAGCACGCCGCGGCGTTTTTGATCACGCTCTATCGACTCAAACAGTGCGGTAAAGTTACCTTCACCAAAACCGAGATTGTTTTTGCGCTGAATGATCTCGATAAAAATTGGCCCAAATAGGTTCTTAGTAAAGATCTGCAGTAGGTAACCTTCTTCATCGCCGTCGACCAGAATTTGGTGATGTTTAATGCGGTCACGATCTTCGGTAACTTGTGGCAGCTTGTCAAAGATGGTGTCGTAATACTCTGGGATGATATCTAAAGTTTGAATCGATGAGCCTTCCATCGCATCGAGTGAGCTGACGATGTCGCGACTTCTAAAGGCAAGGTGCTGCACGCCTGGGCCATCGTATTCACGTAAGTATTCATCAATCTGGTTCTTATCGTTGCCTTTACCTTCATTAATCGGAATACAGAAGCTGCCATCAGGTGAGCGCAGAGCGTAAGAGATTAGGGCTGTTTGCGAGCCTTTAATGTCAAAGTAACGCACTTCGGTAAAGCCAAAGATATCTTTATAGAAATTAGACCAATACTCCATGGTGCCTTTGTAGACGTTGTTGGTGAGATGGTCGACTTCAATAAAACCTTTCTCTTGCACAATCACTTGCTCATCTAGGTCTTCAAAATCGGTCGCATAAATATTATCGTTTTCGCCGAAGGTATCGATAAAGTAAATCAAGCTATCGCCAATGCCATAAATTGCAGGGTAAGGCATATCTTTTGCTGCGTCATCGGCAGGTTTCGCGCCGCGAGCTACCGCGCCTTCAAAGGCAAACTGCGCGTCTTCAACCCGCCAGCCCATTGAACATATTGCTGGGCCGTGACTTTTAGCAAACTCAGCCGAAAACCCTTTGCGTTCGGTATTTAAAAGGAAGTTAATATCATTCTGTTTATAGTACAAAATCTCTTTAGACTTTGACTTTTTCAGCAATGAAAAGCCGAAATCAATAAAGACTTGATGCATGAAGTCTTGTTCGGGTGTCGCAAACTCAGTGAATTCGATACCGAGTAGGCCCAGTGGGTTTTGTTCGCTTGCCATTGTTATTTCCTCTGTCAATTTGTTGCTACATACCAGCCACTCTGTCGATGGCTTAAAGTCTTGAAAAAATCGTTTTGTTAGCTTTCAATCCAAGAGCGGTTGTAGTCCTTGCTCATGCAATGCTTTACATGTTCGGTTAGTTTCAGTGGGGCGAATGTATCGACCATCACTGCGTATTCGTAGGTTTCGGTTTTACCAATAGAGGCTTCCGTTTTGCCCGGTTGTGGGCCGTGGGGCACGCCTTTTTGATGCAGCGTCATAAAGCCTGCTTCTATGCCCGTGCGGCTCATAAAGTCGCCATCGACGTAATAAAGCACTTCATCGCTGTCTATATTGCTGTGATAGTAAGGCGCTGGGATTGACTCTGGATGGAAGTCATATGGGCGCGGTACAAAGTTACAGATCACAAAGTTGTGCGCGCTAAAGACTATGTGGTCAGACGGCGGTAGATGGATTTTGCCAACCTTAGGGGCATACTCTTGAATATTAAAGGCCCAAGGGTAAACGCAGCCGTCCCAGCCCACTAAATCAAAAGGATGCCACTCAAGAGATGTCAGTTGATACTTATCGCCAAATTTGCAGATAAGAGGGAAGTCACCTTGTTCAACGATGGCATCTTTTAGTTCTGGAGTACGAATGTCTCGCTCGCAATAGGGGGCAGACTCAAGCATCTGGCCATATTCATTACGAAAATGCTTTGGGACTTCCACCATTGATGAAGATTCGATAACAAATAAGCGAACATTGCTATAGTCATCGAACTTTAGTTGGTAGGTGGTGCCGCGAGGGATCACTAAGTAGTCCCATTTTTTCACTTCAAGCGCGCCATATTCACTATAGAGAGTGCCTTGCCCTTCGTGAACAAATACCACTTCATCGGCATAAGCATTACGGTAAAACTCATCACACTCTTCGCTGACCTTGGCCGTGTACATAGCCACATCATTGTTAAAGAATATCTTATTACGGCTACTAAAAAAGTTACCGCCGCTGTCGGCTTGCTTGGTATCTAACTTATAGTTTTGTACTAATGAGTCCTGCCAATCTTCGCCATGAGATAAGCTATAAGAGCTAACCGCTAATGCCTTAGTCGGCATGTTGTGATGATACTTATTGGAATAGATATTGGAAAAGCCATGGGTGGAGAAAAGCTCTTCACGGAAGAGTTCCCCATTGTCTTTTTTAAAGGTGGTATGGCGCTTAGCGGGCACAATACCTTGCTTCACATAAGATGGCATATTCGCTTTCCTTCGGTGCTCAAGCGCACGCATTAAAATAATAATGTGATCTAAGTTCAATTTAGTTGCTTGAATGAACAAAAAAAAGAATAATAATTAGCCTATCTTAATCATATTTTTAGATGGTAATTTATTGTTTACGTTGGAGGGTTAAATGCGTATTGATGTAGATGCTTTTAAGGTGTTGCAGGTTTTAGTTGAAGAAGGCAGTTTCGCTAAGGCTGCTGAGCGTTTGCACAAGGCCCAGTCTGCAGTAAGTTATCAAGTGAAAAAGCTTGAGCAGCACTTAGGTGTAAACCTTTTTTGTCGGGATCAGTATCGGGCAGAGTTAACCCCTGAGGGAAAAGTTATTTTGGCCGAGGGGCAAAGATTGCTGCAGTACCTCGCGAATATTGAACATCTAGCCAGTCGATTTAGCGAAGGCTGGGAGCCTAAGCTGGAAATTATCATCGACGGAGCCCTGCCTATGAAGCCCATTATGAGAGCATTGAAACGCCTTTCTGAGCAGCAGATCCCCACAAAGGTCCAGCTTAATATGGAGTTTCTGGGGGGCGTGCAAGATAGGTTCGAGCGAGATAGTGCCGATTTGATGCTGGTTAAAGACTATCGCACCGGTCCCAGTTACCGTCCTCAAGCGTTACCGCCAATCACCAGTGTTTTAGTTGTCAGCGCTGAACATGCGTTAGCTCAAGAAAAAGGCCTTAGTTTATTTGAGCTGCAGCAACATGTGGAGCTAACCATTGAAGACTCATCGCCAGATAAGCACTACCGTGACGAGTTACAGTTTGGTGGCGATAAAGTGTTTTACCTTTCAGGTTTTATTATGAAGAAGAATGCACTCTTGATGGGGCTAGGCTTTGGTTGGATGCCAGATTTTTTGATTGAACAAGAGCTTGCTAGTGGGGAGTTAGTGGCTGTGGATTTTAATGGCGGTAATCGTTATAGCTTTACTCCTCAACTGGTTTCAACCATGGAGCGGCCTCTTGGTCGAGCTGGTCGTCTATTTACGGATTTAGTTTTGGAGGAATTTAGCTGTGAAAAAGCTCAGTAATGAGTGAGTATTGAATGAGTACTGAAACAAGTTGAGGCTAACGCCAAAGCGTTAATGCAGATTGCGTGGATAAATGCGAATTTGTTTTTATTTTGCTTATACCTTTGGTGCGCGATTTGTTGCTACTGGGTTTTAAGGTATTAATCTTCAAGATAACAAAGTGGCTGATGTAATCATAAACCTCTGACTTTACGCCTTATAAGCGTCTTAGGCTGTTAAGTTTGGGTTCAGTTTCATTCAATTAGAATGAGCTTATCAAAACTTGGTACAGCAAATGCAGCTTTAAGAGTGTGGCCCTAATAGGGCAGAAATTAAATTTAAAGGCACTCAGTACCTAGGTTAGCTGGAGGTTAAAGATGAACAACTCTACTTTACATGGTTACGTGTCGAGCCTATACACTCAGTACGCGAATGACCTTAAATTAGGTGAGCATTTTGTTTCTGATAAGCGATTGCAAGAGTTTGTGACTGATTTGGAAACAAGCGGAATTTTGTTAGGCAAGTTTAACTGGGATGAATGGTATCAAAATAGCCATATGGTTGATCGCCCTGAATATATAGCCGAGGCATCATTCTATGAATGTCAGTTACTGTTAACGGCAATGGCGAGGATTGATAGATTCAGTCCAGGTATTTTAAGCAATATGCGCTGCCAAGGGGTATTAATTGCTATTTTAGAGCGTTTTCAAAGCCTTCATTATAAACAAGCGATTTGAACTGCTGAATAAATAGAAAGAGCCGCTTCTCGCGGCTCTTTTCGATCCTTACACTTTAAGGAGTCTTGATTTAGTCTTCGAATGGAACAGGGCGAGGCGTGTTCTTGTTCGATGGCGGTAGGATAGGCAATACGATTTGTGGCTGCTCACCTGTTAAAGAGTTGAGGAATGCGACCATCTCTTTCACTTCTTTATCCGACAGTTTTTGCCCAAGCTGAATGTCAGCCATGGTGTTAACCGCTTCTTCTAGCTCCCAAACGCTGCCGTCATGGAAGTACGGGTAGGTTAGCTCGATGTTACGTAGCGTAGGCACCTTGAATACAAACTTATCGGCTTCTTTACCCGTTACGCCTTTTCTGCCAGTCGCTGGGTTATTAGTGTGGAATGGCTTAACGAGACCCATCTTCATATACATGGTGCCGCCAACGGCTGGGCCGTTATGACAGCTCACGCAGCCTTTATCTTTAAATAACTGGTAACCGGCTTTAGCTTGCTCGCTAATTGCAGCTTTGTCACCTTGAAGATATAGATCGAATGGTGCATTCGGTGTGACAAGTGTTTTCTCGAATTCTGCAATCGCATCGGTGATCATATCTATGCTGATCTTTTTCGAGTCATAGACTTTTTCAAAGCGTGCTTGGTATGCAGGCATAGATCGTACAGTATCAACAGCCAGTTCATGGCTAAAGCCCATCTCTTTCGGGTTAGCAATCGGTCCAGCTGCTTGTTCTTTAAGATCTTTGGCTCGGCCATCCCAGAACTGTGCTAAACCATATTCGGCATTGAGAACAGTTGGAGAGTTAATAGGACCTTCTTGCCAGTTATGGCCAATAGATGTTGGCAGTGCATCAACGCCACCAGTAGATAAATTGTGGCAAGAGTTACAAGAAATAAAGCCTGATTTTGATAATCTTGGTTCAAAGAATAGCATCTTTCCAAGTTCTACTTTTTCAGGGTTGGTGATAACCGCCGCAGGGATGATCTCGATAGGTTCGTTAGCGGCATTTGCACCGACAGAGAGTGTCGAAAGTAGCGCGATGGAAAGTAAACTAAGCTTGTTCATAATGGCCTCAAGTAAACATTGCTGTTTGTAGGGTTAATTTATGAAGCTATAGTAATGACCTTTGCAAAAATAATATAACGCTTTGTTTCGATTAGGACTATCGTGGATTTGGATTAATTATTTGCGATAAAGATCGCAGACAGACTACCTAATGATAGGTAGGTTAGGTTGAGAGTTAACTTTTTATCGTTTTCCTTAATCGACGTCAGCGGTCAATCGAGAAAAAAACGCTTAAGAACAGAAACAAAGCGAACTATTTTTTGCTTAATCTACGCAGTAATATTTTCCTATCTATCCAGCGAGCCGTTTTACTCATATGAGCCTGACTCTTTTTAAGCCAGTGGCGTGCCCATGCATACTCTAGGCTAAGAACAGCAAGGCCAATAGGCAGTAACAGCCAAGCAGGCCCTGGGAGCACAAGCAATAATGCGCCAGCGATTGTTAAGCTGCCACCGACAAATGTAATAACGGCTTTTTTTATCATCTTTTTACCTCTAACTTAGTCTGTCGCTATTTGTTACTACTTATCAGTGTAAACCAAAGTAAAAGTAACCATTTGTGTTAATTGTAACAAAGACTCCTGTTGAATAATTTTGCTTATTTAGCCAAGAGTCGGCGACGTATTGCGGCTGTAAGCTTGGTGTTATCACAGCTTTTGACTAAAATTTTGGGTAGGTTAAGCAAAACTCTTACTGAGCGGTAAATATTCATTAACGGCTTTAGTAGTAAGTACAAAGGCACTATGTGATCTCGGGTAAAAGGCTGTTAAAGAAGTTCAGAGCCATTTTCGCTAGCTTTTATAGAAGACTAGTAAGCGTTAGCTTGTGCCTTAGTTTTATCCTCTTCTCTAGCAACATACACGCAGAAACCTTGTATCTAGCTTCATTACATTGGCCACCTTTTGCAGGTGAACAGCTAAAAAACCAAGGAGCTTGTATTGCTATTACCAAAGCCGCATTAGAGGCCGTTGGGCACACTGTGGTTGTAGACTTCTTTCCTTGGAGCCGTGCAGTAAGAATGGCGTCACGAAACGATTCAAAATACTTGGGTTACTTGCCTGAATACAATTATCCGACGCAGAAGTTTGTTTTTTCTGAGCCCATGGGACGCAGCGCACTTGGGCTTGTGGAGCGTAAATCTCATCCTATTAGCTGGATTGAGCAAAAGGATTTAAACCAATATACGATTGGGGTTGTGCAAGACTATGTCAATACGGCAGAGATTGATGCCATGATGATTAAAGGTAGCCAACCTTTTGAAGCGGTCGCTTCAGATGTACACAATGTTAATAAGGTGCTCACAGGCCGAATTGACGCTGCAATTATTGATGAACATGTACTTAAATATATTTTGTCACAGCCAAATATGCAGCAAGTTAAACATAAACTGCAGTTTAATAAAAAGCGTTTAACCTACAAAGAATTGTTTATTGCATTTAAAAATAATCAGCAAGGTCATGTATGGCGAGAGCGTTTTAATCAAGGGCTGACACAAATTAATGTGCAAGCGATCTTGGCTGAACATATTGATTAATCCTGTCATTTTTCTGTCTAAAATATGACGCAATTTAGCCGTATGCTATCGACACCACACCTCTACCTTGTTAGCCGATGGAAAGTGTTCCGTTTGAGTTAGATACCTTAAATCATCTAATTGCTTGTCATCCTCAATTACGTGCTAAAACACTCGCTGATGTAGAGTATAACGGCAAGTTGTATCCAATTATTCGAGCAGAGCTTGGCTGTACAGATGTTGATGCCCCAACTGTGATGTTTGTTGGCGGGGTGCACGGGGTTGAGCGAATAGGTTGTCAAGTTCAGTTAGCACTTTTGGAGAGCCTAATGACTCGACTGGAGTGGGATGTACAGTTACAGCACTTACTGACTCGCGTGCGCTTATCGTTTGTGCCTATCGTAAATCCAGTCGGTTTAATAAGAGGAACTCGCTGTAATGGGCAAGGGGTGGATTTAATGCGTAATGCGCCAATCACTTCGGCAGATAAGGTGACGTTTTTAGTTGGCGGGCACAAGCTTTCACCTAAATTACCTTGGTATCGAGGTAAGAGCGGTATGGAGCGAGAAACGAGCGCGCTTGTTAATTACGTCAACTCACTGCTTGCAACGAGCTCTAGTGTTATCGCTTTAGATGCTCACTCTGGCTTTGGTATATCGGATCATGTGTGGTTCCCATATGCCAGTAGGCAAAGTCCTATGGATCAAATAGGGCGTATATATCGGCTCAAGCAAGCTTTTGAATCAAGTTTCCCCCATCACAATCATTATCGGTTTTCGCCACAAAGTCTTATTTATCAGACTCATGGTGATATTTGGGATTACCTTGTGGCGCAAAATCACTCGGTGCCATTTGTACCACTAACGCTGGAAATGGGCTCATGGAGTTGGGTAAAGAAAAATCCACGGCAGTTGTTTAATTTTGCTGGTTTATTTAACCCGCAGAAAACCCATAGATACCATCGAACCTTGCGTAAACATACTGTTTTTATGCAATTTTTAATGGACATGGCAGCGAGTCGTACTTTAGAGAAGCTAAGCGATAAACAGTTGCATAAGCTTGATAGCTTGGCTTATCAACTATGGTATGAGTAACGAATTATCAGTTTAACGTGAATTAGATAAAGTGAGGTATAGATGGCTGCGGTGGTGTTGCTCCGAGGACTTATGCGCGATAAGCGCCATTGGGGCGAATTTGAGACTCTACTGCAATCAAGGCTTGGTGGTTGCCATCATGTCTTGGCGATTGATACGATTGGAAATGGTGAGTTTGCTAGTGAGATCAGCCCATTAAATATAATGGATTATACTGCTGCAATCATAGATCAGCTTGTGCAGATTAAAGAAGATGAAATTTATATTGTTGGTTTATCTATGGGGGGCATGATTGCGCTTGAGCTTGGAGCTTGCTTGAAAGAGCATGGCAGCACTTGTTCAAAACAAAGCACACCTAAGAGATTAACTGCACTCTCGCCTACAGAAGAACCACAGGTAAAACCTTTGAATATGCTCGCAAACAAAACCATTTGCGGCATGGTAATCATCAATTCAAGTGCAGCAAATTTATCAGCTTGGTATAAGCGATTTCAGCTTAAGCAGCTAATTCTTGCTTTTAGAAGACGTGTAAAAGGTAGCGACTCGGTTAATGCCCCAAAATTCAGTAATGACAGCTTCTTTAATCAAAGCCCAAATAAAAAATCAGATAACAGCGTTATTGAGCAAGATGACGCCGATAAGGTTAGAGTTGCTAATCAAATAGTCTTTAACAGGCCGTTAAACCCGCTAGAAGCGACGGTCATCGCTTTAACCTCTGCAACCAAAGGGCAGGATATTGAACTTATCACTCGATGGAGCGAGCTTCGAAAAGTCCGTTGTACAAGTTTATTAAATGCTGCAAGGCAGGTTTATGCATCTAGCCGATTTGAAGCAAATCCAGTCAATATTCCTATTACAGTATTTAGCGGCTTGGATGATAAATTAGTCGAGCCGTCTTGCAGCCAAGCATTGGCAACCTATTATCAAGCACCTTTAGTTTCATTTGAGCATGGGGGGCATGATCTAAGCTTGGATTGTGCTGATGATCTTTGTAGCGCTTTGATAAAAACGTGGAAGCTATTACCGTAAGTTAGAAAGTTATTAAGCCGTCAGAAGTTCATTGCTGATTAAGTGCTTGAATCAGCGTTTGAGTATGTTGTGGAGTAAGTTGTGGAGTCAGTGTCTAAGCGGGTAGTGAGATTAGACTGTTTAGCCCCAAATTAGGGGCTAAACATTAAATGGCTTGGCCGTTGCTGAGCTTTACCTACAAGGTTAGGCTCTTGCCACAACAGTTTGACCAATTGGGGTTAAACTTAAAACGGCTAACTTAAGGTGCTGCAGAGCAAATGGGATGCCGATAATTGTTACTGCACAGGCAAAAGCATGGGCGATATGGCCTATCGCTAACCAAATTCCGAAGAATAGGAACCAAATAATATTACCCAGCATACCAAATGTGCCGGTTCCAATGTCATCATTTCCGGTCAATGTACGCCTGTTGATAGAGTCTTGCCCGAATGGCCAGAATGTCATTTCGCCTATCACAAAGCAGGCTCTACCAAATGGGATCCCTATGATACTGATAAAACAGAGTAGCCCTGCAAGCCACCAAGCAAGTCCCATCACAAATCCACCTAAAACAAACCAAGCAATATTAAACACTAAACGAAGAACTGCCATTAAAGGCTCCTTATAAATTTGCATACAGGCTCTTAACCTAATTAGGTATAAGCTATTTTCGTGCCAATATTTAAGTTGTTGTCTTTATTGCTTTAAGTCGCTTTTTCTCTTTGCGGAATATCTCTTTTGACCAAGAATTAGCGATTTAAACACTATTTTTAGTGGTCTAGGTTTCTTTTCGGATCTAAGAGTTAAGAGTCCATTCTCATTCTTAGTTTCATTCTTAGATACGGTTTTCACAGTGTTTATTCTGACTAAGCAAAATGATTACCCAGGAAAAAGGTTAAGGTTTAGAATAGCTCTATTAAAATAGATCGATAAATTATCGTTTAACTAAGTGTTACATTCATCTGAAAAGATGAATGTAACAATTTGCTAAGCAAGCATTTGAGTGAGTAGCCCGTGTTAGTTAATACCCCTGTAGAAAGCATCAATTTTAACGGCAGTCAGATCTATGTGAAGCGGGACGATCTGCTAAGCGAAGAGTTCTCTGGCAATAAAGCCCGAAAATTTGCGTATTTTCTTGATAATGATGTACCAGGCAAGCGAGTACTCGTAGGTCATGGTTCACCTGTTGCAAATTCTCTTTACTCCATGTCTGCACTCGCCAAGCTTAAAGGCTTACAGTTGGACTTCTATGTCGATCATATTGCTGAGCAAGTATTGCTATCGTCAGTTGGTAACTATGCGGCTGCGATAGCTAATGGTGCTAATGTAATCGATCTGTCTAAGGTGCCTGATAGACAAGAGTTAAGCTGCATAGAATATATAGAACAAAAAGTCCTGCCGCAGCGCGATGACTTGTTATTTGTACCTGAAGGCGGGCGCTGTGAATATGCTAGGTATGGTGTACATAAGCTGGCACAAGAAATAATCGATTGGGCGAATATCGAAGAGTTAAGTGAGCTACGAGTCTTTTTACCTTCAGGGACGGGAACGACGGCAGTGTTCCTGAGTGAATACTTAGCCTTACATGCGTCTCATATCCAAGTATTTACCTGCGCCTGTGTAGGCGATGCAGATTACTTAAAACAGCAATTTACTTACCTAGTAGCAGATAATAGTTTGCATCCACAGATTGTTGAATTAAATAAAAAATACCATTTTGGTAAGCTTTATAAACCTTTCTTTGATATGTATAAAAAGATCTCTGCTTCAGGTATAGAGTTTGAATTACTTTATGATCCACTCGGCTGGATGTGCGTCGAGAAGTTGCTAAACAACGAGGCGAAAATACCCATGCTTTATATTCATCAAGGTGGCTTACTGGGTAATGCGACTATGTTGCCAAGATACCAACGTAAATACGCGAATGAGTGAGCAGAAATGGTGATTTAACTTTGAAGCTTCCACTTGGCTTACTGGGTAATGCGGCAGCGATACCAATATAGTTGCCAAGATAGCAACGTAAATACGCTAACGAATGAGTTTAGCGGGATGATTTCACTTGGCTGGATGTGCGTCGATAAGCTGCTAACCAACGTCCCCATGCCGTCTATACATCAAAGTGGTGCGACAGTGATACCAATATAGTTACCAAGATAGCAATGTAAATACGTTAACGAGTGAATTTAACAGGGTGATGTAACGTTGAGGTTTCCACTTGGCTTATTGGGTAATGCGGCAGTGATAGCAAGATAGTAACGTAAATACGCTAACGAGTGAATTTAACAGGGTGATTTAAGATTGAGGTTTCCATTTGGTTAGGCTTAATACCTTTAAAGGTATGGCCTAACCCAAATGAATTGACAAAATAGCTGATTAGATGTGTCAGTCCTATTCGTTTGTCTATGAAGACAAACATTCGATACGAGTGAGAGGAGGTGTATCGAAGAGTCAGTTTTTACTTTTACAGCTTATTTATTGCTAGACAATAACCATTTCATAAATGACAGCGCTTCGGTGCGCTTAGAAAATGTCTGTCTATTTTTGCCTCGACTGTCAGTAAAGGCGATTGATGTTTTGTTGACTGAAATTGAGTCTACTGGAAAGTTTACGGTAATTTCATGTCCATTTACTAGGTATGACATATGGTCACACTCCTTATATTTTTAGCCACCCATTATAGGTAGTGTTTTTTAACAATAAGATATCCTTAGCATTTTTGCGAAAGATGAATTTTAAGTTCTATGTGAGACTACTCATCTTTTTATGCTTATACAAGTCGCTTGTATTCAATAAACTATGTAAAAATGTATGCGGTGTCGCAAAATTCACATAAAATCAAGCTGCTTAAGTTAAGCATAAAGTTATGACAGTGACATGACTGTCAAAAAAGATGGTTGAACCTGTTGAGATAACGCTTATGTGGGGGATCAAACGACGAATCGTGGATTTTACCAAAAGGCGGAAATGACTATCTTAAAGGGTCTATCTTAAAAACTGCGCGAATTATATTCAGTAATAAATCAAAGTCAATAGGTTTTTGCTTATTATTGTCTCAATAATTACTTTAGTTTTACGTTAGCATTTTGTTAAAGTGTCGGCATTGCAAGCTGTAACCCCTCACGGGACGTATTTTTGAATGGAGTCTATATGCTGCGAATTTTTTATTTCTTCTTGCTGCTCATCATGTTTTCTAGCTCATTTTCCGCCCATGCTACTGGGGTCGCATCGGTAGTGACTAAAGCCCAACAATCGAGCGATGAGTCGGAAGCCCAATTACCAAAACAAGAAAGCTTTGATTATCAAGATAGCCTATTTAGAGATACACCAAGAGGTACGCTTGCGGGCCTCTTTGAGGCCGCGTTTGAGCAAGATTATGACAAGGCCTCTAAGTATTTAGATCTTCGATATTTACCAGAAAGCATGGATGCAGAACTTGGGCCTGAATATGCTAAGCAACTGATTGCAATTATTGAGCGTAATATTTGGGTAAATTTACAAGAGGTTGATGATACGCCGAGTGGCAGGAGCAATGATCAACTACCAAATTATCGAGATGCTTTTGGCCGAGTCGAAGTCAAAGGCAGTGAAATCACGTTATTACTGCAAAAAGTACCCAATAAAGAGTTAGGCTCTATTTGGAAGATCTCTAATGCCACCATTGCAAAGGTCCCTCTGTTATACAGTGAGTTGGGCTATGGCCCAGTGGTTGAGTGGTTTGTACAGCACATTCCTCAAGGACATTTATTCAAGCTAAATCTTTGGGAATGGGCGTTACTGGTTTGCTATTTAATATTGGCTTTGCTGGTGGTCATTCCTATTACTTGGGTAGCAAAGAAGCTGATATTACGCAGTGATTATCAGTATAAAGAAGATGTTGCTCATCTTGTGATTGGACCTGCTCGTCTGCTAATTGCCTTATTGCTCGTAAGAGGCTGGATGGCGCATACCACGTTATCGGCGAATGTGATTGAAGTGGTCAATACTGGGGTTTTATTGTTAATCGCGGTGATCTGGTTTATCTGGTCTTTGACCGATGTGATTCAAAATAGCTTACGTTTACGTTGGATTAATCGAGGTAATAGTCAGAGCGCGTCCTTATTAAGGCCGCTTGCTAATTTCACTCGAGTGATGCTGGTGGCTTTATCGGTACTCATTTGGCTAGAACATTTAGGCTTTGATGCCTCAACTATTCTTGCGGGATTGGGCATTGGTGGCATAGCGGTCGCTCTAGCGTCAAAACAGTCTATAGAAAACTTTATTGGCACCATTACTTTGTATTCATCAGCTCCGATTAAGGTGGGCAATATCGGCCGATTTGGCAGTATAACGGGCACCGTCGAGGAAATAGGGCTTCGCTGTACCCGTATTAGAACTATCGACCGTTCGGTGATTAATGTGCCAAATGCGCGGTTATCAGAGATGGATATTGAAAATATTTCTGAGCGAGAAAAAATCCGATTAAAAACCGATATTCGTTTAGATTACCAGACCAGTACTGAGCAAATTCACAATATTATTGATGATATACGCAGCTTGTTAGAAGCGCACGATAAGGTCGAGGAAAGTCCACTGAGGGTGACTTTCAAAGGGTTTGGTTTATATGGATTACAGCTCAATGTTTTTGCCTACATTGGCACAACGGACTTTGCAGAGTTTCAGTTGGTATCGGAAGAATTACACTTTGGCATCATGAATGTAGTGAGTAAGCATGGTTCACGTATTGTGCCTGTGGTGCCTATTGCGGCGACTCAGACGTAGCTCATTGTTCACCTACAAAAAAGGTCGCATTCGCGACCTTTTTCTTCGGTTAACCCTAGCTAGTAAATCAGTTCACCAATCGGGTTGAGCAGTTTACTTATCCCTTTAGTAAAATGCAGAGGTGCATCTACAACGGTATAGCATAAGCATCCATTGGCTGTTTTTGGTGAGTGTTTATGTTGAGCATCAAGTTCAATAAAGTCACCAGGTACATATTGGCTAAACTCATCTTCAAAATAACCCGCTAACAGTAGGGTTATTTCCCTGCCAGTATGGGTGTGTTCGGGAATTTCACCATTAGCATCGATATGTAATAAGCTCGCACGTGCCGTGTCATCATCAGCTTCTAGTCGCATACGGCTTATTTTTCCTAATCCGCTCCATGATTTATTCGCTTGTTGGCTCAATGCGCGCGGCAGTTGGTACTGATAGCCATTGACTTGCACAGTTTGTCTCGACGTTGAGTGGCCAGCTTGTGGCGTTGCTGGTAATTCCATGATCTGAGCCATCATGTTACTGAAGTCCATTCCAGTGTTTGTAGTCTCAAGTAATGGCTTATCGTCCACTAGACTTGCTTGTGCAAGTTGTTCGGTAAGCGCATTTAGTTTGTGTCTACACTCAGTACAAAGTTCACAATGAGCAGATACGGCATTTGCAAGACCGAGATGTAATTTTCCCTGAGCATGCAGTAATAGCATCTCTTCTTTTGGATGATACTTAATCATAATCTTTCTCCAAAATGCTTCTCAGTTTTACAAGGCCTAGTCTAAGTCTTGATTTTATCGTACCTAAAGGCACGTCTAATTTACTGGCGAGTTCTTGTTGACTTAATTCGTGAAGGTAAACTCCTTTGACGACCTGCCTTTGACCTAGGGGCAGGGCGTCTACATGCTTGAGTAACTTTGCTGTGAGAATATGGTCTGGGTGTTCTTCCGCTACAGCGGTTTCAAATACCGGCCAAATATCATCAGCAAAAGTGTCTTCTTTGTTGTGTTGAACCTTTCTAAGCATGTCAAAGCAGCGGTTTCTCATTATAGTAAAAACCCATGTGGTGATTGAGCCTTTTTCTGCATTGAAAAGGTGCGCCTTGGTCCACACGTTTGTCATAGTCTCCTGGACTAAATCAGTCGCTAAACCTTGATTAGCGAGTTTCTGATTGCCAAAGTTGAGAATTTTTGGCGCAAAATAGCCAAATAGCATGGCATAAGCCTGCCTGTCACGGTTTTCCGCCACCTCAGTCAAACATATTGTCAGCTTGTCTATAATCGCTTTTGCGTCTGTGTCGTCCATAGGTTGCTTATTTGTTATTACATAAGCTTTATAATAACCACTTTGACGACTTTGTGACTGAATATTTTGCATTCATACCACTCTTTTAAAATAAAGGCGCTCGTTACAGCCCTACAAGTTATATTGACCAATACGTAAGCGTATTTAATTTAGATCACTTTGTTGTAGCAGATCATCTAACATACTTAACGCGAGGCGATGATCTTTAGCTGCAATACAGTGTTGTTTGTCAAGGACGGGTAAGGGAAGGATCTCTAACCACCTTTGGCAAATCCATGATAAGTCATTAAAATTTTCTATTTCATACTGGTTCAAATGAGTAGGGTAGTGAGTCATTAACTCTTTTAGTAGCAGAGGCAAATTTTGCTGGTTCATCTCTATTGGTATGGACTCCCAACAGGGCAAAATTGTCACTTGTCCTCTTTTTAAGCCATCTTGCTCATTAATAAAGTGCTCAAGCTTAAATTTCTCAACACCAGAAATTGTTATTCCCAGCAGCCCATCTTCTAGGCTTTCAAAGTCAACTATTTTGCAGCGGGTGCCGATGGGCAGAAGCGATTTTTTATCGTCATCTAACATGCACACACCAAAGCCTAAATTGCTTTGCAGTGATTCTTTGACAAGCCTTTGATACCTCACCTCAAATATACGTAGCTGTGTGAAGCCACCAGGCAATATACAAATTGGAAGTGGAAAAAGTGCTAATTCCATAATACTCAGTGCCGTTGTGAATTGAAGTCTTATACGTCAATGCTGCGAATTACGATCAGTTTATTCCAGTGGCTGTCAGCTTTACTATTTGTGCCAAGTTTGGGTAACTCGCTATTCTGTTAAGAAATTACCCAAATTGTGCTTTAGATAAATGATTTATTGACGTAAATCATTATAATCAGGTCAAAAATAATAACCTTTGTAAAGAGACTCCAATGACTCAAATGCTAGCAAGCGTCGATCAACGTACCAAGTTGGTGGGTGAAAACCGACTGGAGTTATTGTTGTTTCGTATCAGTGTGACTCAGCTTTTTGCCATTAATGTATTTAAGGTTAAAGAAGTGGTTAAGGTGCCGGCATTAAGTACAATGCCTGGTAGCCACAGCAGCATTATTGGGGTCGCGAATTTGCGAGGAAGCTCCATACCGGTAATCGATCTCCGTAGAGCAATTGGATTTAGGCCATCTGTTATTCAAGCAGAAAGTAATCTGATCGTGACTGAATATAACCGTTCTGTGCAAGGTTTCTTGGTCGATAAAGTCGAGCATATCGTTAACTTAACTTGGGGCGATATTATGCCACCGCCAAAAACGGTGGGTCGCGATAACTACCTAACGGCAATTACCCGCATTGAATACCAAGATAAGCAAGAGTTGGTGTCAATTATCGACGTGGAAAAAGTGCTCGCCGAGATCATCCATTACGATATTAGGTTGTCTGAAGGCGTGCTAGATGAGCGACTGTTACCTTTGATGCATGGTCGTAAGGTGTTAATTGTTGATGACTCGGCTACAGCGAGAAGGCAAGTAAGGGAAACCCTTGAGCAGCTTGGGTTAGAGGTAATAGAAGCGACTGATGGCCTGATGGCATTAAATCAGCTAAAGCGATGGTGTGATGAAGGCAAAGTGATAACCGATCACATCTTAATGCTGATCACCGATGCTGAGATGCCAGAAATGGATGGTTATAAGCTTACCCATGAAATACGCAGTGATAAACGTATGTCAGATCTGTTTATTACCCTGAACACCTCATTAAGCGGTAGCTTTAATAATGCGATGGTCGAAAAGGTTGGTTGTGATAGGTTTATTTCAAAATTCCAGCCAGATCTGCTGGTCGAAGTTGTGCAGGATAGATTAAGAGAAACGCTAAATAGCTAGCAGATCTCTTAATAAAAGTCTCTTAATAAAAATCTGTTAATAGCAAGAGCACTGAGTAGGCTTAATCTTGGTGCTCTTCTCTTAAGTCATTAATGACTTGTTTTTTTAGTTCAGGCACCGCAGCAATATTAATTTGAGCGATACGAATCGCAAAGCCAAACCTTTCCTTACCAACGATGGCGATTACATCTTCTAGAAAGCGTTTATCTAAGGTGAACTGTTTAGCATAGAATGTAATGGCTTGGCTTACAGAACGGTAACTAACGCCATCAAAACTAAATGCAGCATCGTAGCCATAATCATCAATAACAACGCCATTAAGACTCAATGGCCAGCCGTTATAATTGACGCGGTCACGAGCAATCTCATACATCATCCAGCCACTTTTTTTAAAGCCACCGAATACTTTATCTTCGAATTCAGACTCTTCTAATTCCTGCTTAGTCCAATTAACGCCTATAGCTAAGTGCTTTTCGTAGAACCGCATCAGCTCGTCTTTGACTGCCATCTTACAGTCCCAAATTGAAGTAAGCTTGTGTTGTTTAGCTAACCTTAAGCATTCTTTGCAGCAGGGCACGGTTAAAGAAGGATGAGGGGTATAGGCTTCTTTTAGGTAACTCCATTGCTGATCACTTGGCTCGCCGCAAAACCAGCAGCAATGTCTACGATCGAATGGGATGTCAATTAATGGGGCTAGCTCCAGCACAAAAACAATTCCTTTTAAAAAAACAAAGCGCACAATGGATTAGATTGTGCGCCTTGATTGATACATCGTAATGGCTAACTTAACGATTATTCTTTTTCAACATTCACTAATGATGTTGCTAGAACGATAGGGTCGACTTCTTGGCAGTCTTGATCGGCAATCCAATCCACGCCAATCAGTACGCCATCATCGTTAAGATCGCTAACCCAGAACTCTAGAAACTCTTCTAGAGTGATAGCAACCGCCTGGTAACCTTCCCACTCATCAGTGCAATGGCTCTTAGCTTGCGCTTCTTCAGACCATAAAGGCATTACATCTGTAGCTTCAAATTCAGAAGAGTCGCAAACAACCCAACCTTCACCTGTCTCATCTTGAAGACCCCAAACAACTTGGGATTGTTTTACGTTATTGATGAAAGTTTCTAATGTAGGAGTCGTTTCTGTCATGATTAATCTCTTGTTTGGTTAGATGTCAAAAAGACGGGTCTTGCTAACTAATAGTCTGCAACTGGCTTGTGATTTTAGCAAGTTATTTAAGGTATTTATCTGTGGTCTAAAATGCCTATAGCGGCAGAACTAGGCGGCATTTGTTCGGAAAGTAGACGCTTGCAACACAAACATCATTTGGTGGTAATATTTAAGTGAATTTAGTCTATATTATGCAGCGAACATAGTATGATATTTTACAATGGTATGATGAAACAAAGCACAAGACTTGCGCTAGTTCTTGCGAGTTTAAGCAAAGTTTAATCTAACCTAGGCATTTTATACGTTACAGTCATTCATTTTGGGAGTCTTCAATTGTTAAAATCAATCCCCCTGGCTACAGCGCTTCTTCTTTCCACTTCTGCTGCCTATGCGGCAGACGAGCAGCCAAACTGGGCTAGCTGCGTGGCCGAGCTACAACAAACGGCAAAAGCAGAAGGTTTATCTCAGCAGACCATAGAGACGACTTTGGCTAATGTTAAGTATGTGCCAAGAGTCATAGAGCTGGATCAAAAACAGCCGGAATTTAGTACATCATTTGAAAATTACTTCAGTAAGCGAGTCACTGACTGGCGAGTAGAGCAGGGACGCAAGCTCTATCGCGAGCATAAAGTGTTGTTAGACAAACTGGCAAAAAAGTATGGTGTACCGCCTCAGTATCTACTTTCATTCTGGGGGCTAGAAACCAACTTTGGCTCTTATAAGGGCAAGATGTCGGTATTAGACTCATTGGCAACTTTGGCTTGCGATCCAAGACGCAGTGGATATTTTACTACTGAGTTGATGCAAGCATTAAAGCTTAAAGAGCGTTATAACTTTGCTGAAGCTGATATGGTGGGATCTTGGGCTGGGGCGATGGGACACACTCAATTTATGCCGTCGGCCTATGCAAAATATGCAGTGGATGGTGATGGTGACGGTAAAGCCGATCTGTGGAACAGTACCGAAGATGCGTTAACCTCAGCGGCAAACTTTTTACAAAACCTAGGTTGGAAGCGCAATGAGCGTTGGGGCCGAGAAGTGACCTTACCGGAAAACTTCTCCTACGCGCATCTAGGTAAGGCTGAATCTCAGCCTCTTATTCGTTGGGCTGAGTTGGGGATTACCCAAACCGATGGCTCACCGCTGAGCACGCCAGACATGCAAGCAGCGCTCTACCTGCCATCAGGACATACTGGCCCAGCGTTTTTAGGTTATGACAATTTCGATGTGATTATGCGCTGGAATCGCTCAACCTTTTATGCCATCGCAGTTGGCCATTTAGCTGACAGGATCAATGGCGCCGTGGCACTTAAAGTGGCACCACCTAAGATGCCTAATTTAAGCCGAGCTCGGGTTAAAGAACTGCAAAATCAGTTGAATCAGTTAGGTTACGATGTGGGCAAGGCTGATGGCATTTTGGGCTCAAAGTCTGTTAAAGGCTTGCAGAGTTTTCAGAAGAGTCAGGGACTTGTTGCTGACGGCTACCCAGATGAAGCGACGTTTAAGGCGTTAAAAGTTAAGTAAGCAGCTAACTTAACATGCAAGCTTACAGTGATTGATATCATTTTATTTGTCTCAATTAGATAACACTAGAGGCTTGAGGCGAGTTTTGCTAAGCTGCGGCCACTAAATTAGAGTTTACAGTGTTAAGGAATACCATGAGTATTAAAGACGATTCAGTTGTGCAATTTAACTACACATTGCGTGATGAGAAGGGTGAAGAATTAGAAACCAATCAAGGTCTAGAGCCAATCGCCTACCTTCATGGCCATGACAACATGATGCCAGGTGTTGAAGATGCACTAACAGGTAAAGACGTCGGTGCTAAGTTTTCTGTGACTCTGCCTGCCAGTGAAACCTATGGTGAGCGTAATGAAGACGCGGAGCAACGCGTGTCAGTCAAGCATCTTCAAGGCGCTAGCGTGTGGAAACCGGGTATGCGTGCATTGATCAACACAGATCAAGGCCAGCGCCAAGTCACTATTCTAAAAGTGGGTAAGTTTATGGCAACAGTAGATGTTAATCATCCACTAGCAGGCCGTGAATTAACCTTCGACCTTGAAGTCATGGATGTCCGTGACGCGACGAGCGAAGAGATTGCCCATGGTCATGCCCACGGTAAAGGCGGACACCAACACTAAACTGTCTTTGTCAGTTGATTAAAGCCCAACTGTGTTGGGCTTTTTTATTGCATTTTAGAGATATTAACTCGTTATGATTGTTCAATTTTCTGTTGGAAAACTCATTATTTCACCATTTGAAGTACAGGTGCGCCTAGAAAATGGTTGCCAGTTATATGCCATGGTTGATGACATCAAATTTCATCAAGATGCACTGATGCTTGTGGCCGATGCGGGAGCTGTACGCTGGAATCTTAAACTCGATTCAATAGAGCAATTACAAGATATCAAACAAGAGCTGGGTATTGCTTAACGTACGGCCATTCTTCTGAATAATGCAGCTTTTATTGTTTTAATACTCGGCGTCCAAATTCGCTTTGCCAATGTTATTTTGGCTTTGTGACAATACTAAATAGAAAGGAACTTTATGTCTGTTGACCATTTAGAACGTATTACAATCGAACCTACGCAAGAGGCTAAAGCCTGTGTTATCTGGCTTCATGGTCTAGGTGACTCAGGTGCGGGTTTTGCCCCAGTAGTACCAGCATTAGGCTTAGAGGCTGAACATCGTATTCGTTTTATATTCCCTCATGCACCAGAGCAAGCTGTGACCATTAATGGTGGTTATGTTATGCGTGCCTGGTACGACATTAAGAGTATGGACCTACACGAAAGAGCAGATAAACAGGGTGTAGAGCAGAGCGAGAAGCAGATCATCGCACTTATCGAAGAGCAAGTGGCACTAGGGATCCCAACTGAAAATATCGTATTAGCAGGTTTTAGCCAAGGCGGTGTAATGAGCCTTTATACCGGGCTTAGATTACCATACAAACTCGCAGGGATAATGGCGCTGTCATGTTACCTTCCAAGTGGTGACTCTTTGCCTGATGGGCTTTCGAGTGTGAATCGTGACACGCCAATTTTACAGCATCATGGCATTGAAGATGATGTGGTACCGGTTGATGCCGGTAAGATGGCATACGAATTACTGCAAGGTGCAGGCTTTAATAATCAGTGGAAAACATACAATATGCCTCACAGTGTGTTGCCTCAACAGCTACAAGATATCTCTGCTTGGCTAAAATCAGTGCTGCCATACGGTAAGTAAAATCTGTTTGGTTGTTTTTTGAACAGGTCGGAGCGTTAATATATCGTTCGGCCTGTTCGCTATTGAGGATAATAGCCAACATTATTGTGATAACTGTAACGCGCTGTATTGGCGCTTATTATTTTAATAATCGTCTCAAAATAAGTCCCTCTCCAAGTATTTCCTTTTTTATTCAGTTTGGCCTGTTCTTGATAGTGAAATATCTGTTGCGTAAATATCAATCAAAATAGTTACTTAGGCTGTATTTTGAAACAAAAATGCCACAAATTATCTTTATGCTTTGCTAAGATGGATCGCAGCTAAAGCGAGTTAAGCTTGAGCTAGATAACTATAAATTACAGTATATTAAAATAATCAAGGGGTTGATTGTAATGAAAATGACTTTATTAAAAGGATTAGTTGCTACGGCTGTAGTATCTGCGTTAACAGCTTGTGGCAGCGACAATAATAATGATGATGGCTCTATTAGCACTTTACCGACCACATGTATCGAAGCTGGAGATGCTTGTACTAAGTTCACTGTATTACATACTAATGATAATCATGGTCGCTTCTTTGAAAATAAGCATGGCGAGTATGGCATGGCTGCTCGTAAGTCATTAATTGATAAGATCCGTGCTGAAGTTGAAGCAAACGGCGGTGAGTCAATCTTACTTTCTGGCGGTGACGTAAACACTGGTGTGCCTGAATCTGATTTACAAGATGCACGTCCAGATTTTGTTGGTATGAATCTAATCGGTTATGACGCCATGGCTGTTGGTAATCATGAATTTGATAATCCATTATCGACAGTTGATATGCAGCGTGAGCTTGCTGAATTCCCAATGCTAGCTGCAAACATATATGACAAAGTATCAGGCGAGCGATATTTTGACGCCTATAAAGTATTTACTGTTAATGGGATCCGAATTGCCGTAGTGGGTCTTACAACTGAAGATACAGCAAAAATTGCGAATCCTGAGTTTGTTAGTGGGCTTGAGTTTACAGATCCAAAAGAAGAACTGAAGAAGGTCATTCAAGCGATCAAAGATGCAGATGAAGCTGATTTGGTTTTTGCGACTACTCATATGGGTCACTATGCTGACGGAGCTAACGGAAATAATGCACCAGGTGATGTAGCGCTTGCCCGAGCAATGGCTGAAGGTGACTTAGCCGCTGTTATCGGTGGTCATTCTCAAAACCCTGTATGTATGGAAGGCAGCGAATACGCTGATTTTGTCGCGGGTGGAGAGTGTAAGCCTGATTTACAGAACGGTACATTTATCATGCAAGCTCACGAGTGGGGTAAGTATGTTGGTCAAGCTAATTTTGAGTATTTCAATAATAAGCTACACTTAGCAAGCTATAAGTTAATTCCTGTTAACTTAAAGAAGAAAAATGAAGCTGGTGACCGTGTTCTTATCGGTGAGGCCATTACACCGGACGCTACACTACTTGAAATTATGCAACAGTATCAGGATAAAGGTCAGGAAGGGCTATCTGAAGTTATTGGTACGACAGATGGTAAACTTGAAGGTGATCGTGGTGTTGTACGAACTCAACAAACAAATTTAGGCCTGCTGATTGCGCAAGCCCAGCGAAGCAAAGTCGATGCCGATTTTGCGGTAATGAATTCAGGTGGAGTACGTGATTCAATTGAAACTGGTGAGATCACTTATAAAGATGTCCTTACTGTTCAACCATTTGGCAACTCAATTACTAAAAGTACTTTGACTGGAGCTGAAATTACAGATTATCTGAATGTTGTTGCGACAGTCGATATCGGTGCTGAAGGTTCTGGTGCATATCCACAACTTGCAGGTATTAAGATGGAAGTTGATTGTGAAGCGAAGACCGTTGTTATTAACGATATCAACGGCAAAGGATATGATGCTAACGCAATGTATAGCTTTACTGTTCCTAGCTACAATGCCGCTGGTGGTGATGGTTACCCAGTGTTAACCCCAGTTATGACGGGCTATGTAGACGCCGAAGTTATGTATACCTTCATCAAGGATATTGGTGATATTAAGATTGCACAATTCGCTCCAGTAGCGGGAGATGTGCAATTCGTAAACAGCAAAAGCACCAAGGCATGTCAGCTATAATTGCTTAAGTTGAATTGATAGAAAGCAGCCTGATGGCTGCTTTTTTTATGTTTATTAAATTAACCATGTTTGAAATTATTAGTTTTCATTTTTTAAATTATTTTTGAATAACCCTTGAAAACAAAATTAACGGCTACATA
>NZ_BPFA01000007.1 GCF_019655055.1 Shewanella sp. MBTL60-112-B2 | reverse complement strand
TCCCTAGGAATTTAATTCCTCTAAAGAGCCGTTCGAGACTAGGACGTTGATAGGCAAGGTGTGTAAGCGTTGTGAGGCGTTGAGCTAACTTGTACTAATGACTCGTGAGGCTTAACCATACAACCCTGATGGGTTTTATGAGTTAACTATGTTTCTTATAGAAACCAGAATTAGAATGAAGCACTTAATGTAGTGTGAACCCAATTTTTAAGACTTGCATCGCGAGTCCAGCTTTCTAAATTTACCCAATTTGTCTGGAAACCATAGAGCTGTGGCACCACCTGAATCCATTCCGAACTCAGAAGTGAAACGCAGTATCGCCGATGGTAGTGTGGGGTCTCCCCATGTGAGAGTAGGTCATTTCCAGGCGCCTATTTAGATTTTCATTGAAAATCGAGTCTCCTAGCCCTGACAAGCTAGCGACTTAAAAAGCATTTAGCATCATGCGTAAGCACTTTGCTAAAGGAGCGGTAGTTCAGTTGGTTAGAATACCGGCCTGTCACGCCGGGGGTCGCGGGTTCGAGTCCCGTCCGCTCCGCCAACATTACGATAAGCCCTGCTAGAGATAGCAGGGCTTTTTCGTATGCGTATTTCAAAGAAAAATTAAAGTATTATGCGTAAGCACTTTGCTAAAGGAGCGATAGTTCAGTTGGTTAGACTCTTGACTAGAAATAAGCGCCTGTCACGCCGGGGGGGGCGCGGGTTCGTCTGTTGATAAGAGCAGGTCCGCTCCGCCAACATTAAGATGAAAGCCTCTGCAGCAATGCAGAGGCTTTTTTCGTTTTGTAATATTTATTAATTTAGTCGTGACGTCGCGGATGAATCCGCCCCAGCTACGCTTCGCTTCGCGTTCGTAAGCTCACAGCTATTGCTGTACTCACCCACAAACATTACGATAAGCCCTGCTAGAGAAAGCAGGGCTTTTTCGTATCTGTTGTTTAAAGAATTTAGAGTAAGCCTCTGCACTTCTTATTGAAAAGAGTGCAGAGGCTTTTTTTGTATTTGGGTTTTATGACATATAAAGGTTAGAGGAGATTGTCCACCTTCAATCATAAATGTCTTTCGTCATATTTGAGTTGAAGTTGAAGATGGAGATGATTGAGGTGAGTTTTATTCAAAAAGTTCAATCTGAATTGTATACACTGATCACGGTTCTATAAACTGATTGTCGCCTTGCTGTATAGTGTGTGATCTTGCACAACTCTCTATGCCTTGATAGAGCTATAATGTGCTTTGTACAAACTAAGGTAATAACATGAATTGTCGTTTGGGCTGCGGTGCATGCTGTATTGCACCATCTATCACCACAGCCATCCCGGGGATGCCTGAAGGTAAGCCTGCTGGGGTTAGGTGTATACAGCTAGATGATAGCAACTTGTGTAAACTGTTCGGTAAGGCTGAACGACCTGCAGTATGTGGGTTATTTACTGCTACCGAAGATGTTTGTGGCAAGACAGATACAGAGGCTTTGTGGTTAATTAGCTCTTTAGAAGCGGCCACCAACGTTTGATATTGCTTTTTTAGAGACTCTCGAATATTTACTTTACGGATTGTTAATCAATGCAGTTAACTCGTTACACAGATTATGGTTTAAGAACACTGATGTATTTAGCATTGCATTCAGAGCGTGAGTCGTTGTTCCGTATTGCTGAGATCACTGAAGTATTCGATCTGTCTGCTAACCATATTTCTAAGGTTGTTCATCACTTAGGAAAGTTGGGATATTTGCAAACCGTTCGCGGTAAGAGCGGTGGCTTTAGACTGGCTAAACCAGCTTCTGAAATAAATATTGGCCAAGTCGTTCGTGCGCTAGAAAATTCATTGGCTCCAATTGATTGCAGTAAGCCATACTGCTTGCTCACGCCAGCTTGTAAGCTTAAAGGAGCGTTAGCCGATGCTGTGAACGCTTATTTAGCCGTTTTAGATGGCTATAGCTTAGATATGATTGTCTCTAATAAGCAGGAGCTAAAATCTCTGCTACCTGATCTATCTATCTCAATCCTGCAGTAACACCTGTTTAGCCAACACTTTTGGCTTCAAATGCGGCGACACTAGCTTTGATGTGTGTACTAACTCGATATCTGCATTAGCCAAACGATGTAAGTTTTGGCTAAGAAAAGCAATAGTTTCTGGATAAGGGTGTGCAATAACAACGATTTCACCCTTTGCATGCGCTAATGAAATAGCATGCTTAAACTGCTTTTCTAATCCTGATTGCGACCTATCATTATCTAAAAATATCTCCCTTCTTAATACCTGTAGCCCCATAGATTCAGCAACTGTGCCTGCACGGGTATATTTAGTTGTCATGCTGTCGATAAAATAGATATTGTGTTGCTGTAGTGACTCCATGACCCAGCGCATAGGCTCAGTTAACTGGGTTAAGAAACTGCCCATATGGTTGTTGGCACCACTGGCGTGCGGCACGCTCTTGATTGAATCATTTACTTGGGCTTTGAACTCGATTTCAGACATGGTATTGGTGAGAGCACCGGGTCCGATAGCCTTACCGTTTAGTGCTTGCATAGGTAGGTGCACTAAAATCTCATTTCCTTGGCGATAGGCCTTTGAGGCGAGATCTTTTCCTAATGGCGTATGGGGTAAAATAGAAAGCGTGATATTAGCTGGCAGAGTCAGCACAGCTTTATCAGATTGACGATATCCAATATCGTCAATAATGATGGCTATTTGGCTGGCGAATACACTCGCACTCGGTAACAACAAAGATATCAATAATAGAAAGTAGCGCACTGATTTTTATTTTTCTGCTTTAATCCATGCAATCGCCGAGTTGACTAATTTGTCTTGTGCAACAGACTCACGGAGTGAATTTGTCTCGATTATAGGCATACTTTCATTATCTGATACAGCTTCTAATTCAATTTTTATATCTGGCTCAATACCTTTTGAGTGAATATCGTTGCCATTTGGGGTTGTGTATTTAGCGATGGTGAGTTTAATTGCATTGCCATCCATCAGGGTCGGGATCAGACTTTGTATCGTGCCTTTCCCAAAACTAGTTTGCCCTATTAATTGTGCACGGCCATTATCTTGCAATGCGGCGGCGAGCACTTCTGAGGCAGAAGCTGATCCCTTGTTGATTAACACTGACATAGGGATGTTTGTTGCCATGGTTTGTGGTGAGGCGTAATAGTCTGAGTTTGCGTCGAAGAAGCGTCCTTCAGTTGCAACTATGCGGCCTTTATCTAGGAATAGGTCTGCGATTGTAATGGCTTGATCTAGCAAGCCACCTGGGTTATTTCTTAGATCCAAAATAATTCCGTTAAGCAGCTGCGGTTGCCACAGCGACAGCTGCTTCACTAGTTCTTGAGTGGTATTTTCTTGGAAGCTAGAAAGGCGAATATAGCCAATTTTGTTATCCAGGATCTCAGCTTCTATTGAGTTAATAGCGATGAGTGTAGGGCTTAGAGTGACAGAGTAATGGGTTTCTGAATTGGCTCTCACCATTTCAAGCTCGATAGGTCGGTTATTTAAACTGTGTTGTTTAATCTCGTTGAGGATACTTTCTAGTTTTTCTGCTGTAACCAGCTGCTTATTGAGTTTTATTACACGGTCTCCCGGCCTAATTCCCGCCGCCTCAGCTGGAGATTCTGCAAATGGCGTGACTATGGTGATCTGGTCATTGTCTGTTGCTATTTCAACACCAAAGCCAAAATACTCACCGTTGTTCATCTCCTGCATGCTCGTAAAGGTTTGTTTATCGAGGAAACTTGAGTAGGGATCTAGCTTGTTGAAAATGCCGTCAATGGCGGCTTCAATAAGCTCTTCTTCGGTGAGTTGTTGCACGTAATAAGTTTCAACCGTGTCGATTATATCGAGAAGAACCGGGTAACTTATATGAGACTTATATTGTTGAGTGTGCTCTTGTCCTGACAGGGTGATAGATAAGCCGAGAGCAAGCCCTGCCGCGAGGCAACAAAAATAACGTATGTATAGAGACATGTAAACCCCTTGTATATTAAGGGGTTATTTGGTCTAACGTTTGCAATACCTTGCAGGATCGACAGCTTGCCCCTTGTGCCTTACCTCAAAGTATAGGCCAGGCTCGGTCTGTCCACCGGAACGTCCGACCAATGCAATCGGCTCACCTTTACTTACCGAGTCGCCGGCATTCTTAAGTAAGGCTTGTGCATGGCCATATAGACTCATGTAACCTTTGCCGTGATCGACGACTAAAACCATACCAAAACCACGCAGCCAGTCGGCGTATATAACTTTACCGCCAGCAATAGCGTTGACATTTTGTCCTTCAGCGGCAGAGATGATGACCCCCTTCCACTTTACCTGCCCAGAACGCTTACTGCCGAAGGCCGATCTGATCCGTCCGTTGGCTGGCCACTTAAGTTTCTTGCGGCTGGATAATCCATCGTATGATGGGTTATTTTTCATAGCGGTAAGAGCTTGTTCAACTACTCGCTTAAGGCTAGCCTCTTCGATTTGAAGCTGTTCTAATTTTGCGCCACTGCTGCTTAATGTTCTTTGTAGCTGCGTAAGGGTACTTTGTCTTTGCGACTGCTCTTGGCTTAGCTTTTTAGCTTGCTGTTGTCGTTCGAGTACCAGCTTATTAAGCTGGCTTTGCTGCTCTTGCTGATCCGCTTGGATCTGGTCTAGCTCTTTCAAGGTAGTTTGAAGTTGTTCTATCGAGTCGATACGAGCGTTATTTAAATATTCGTAATATGCCAGTAGGCGCTCGATGCTAGCAGGAGACTGTTGATTTAACAGCATTTTGCTATAGTCATGGTTACCCGCCAAATAGGCGCTAGCGAGTTGATTTGAAAGTGATTTTTGTTGCGCTGTTTTCAGCTTTTCTAATTGAACTTGTTTAGTGTTTAGTTCTGCAATTTTTTTATCTGTTTTGCCTAGGTCTTGCTTAGTTGTGTTTACTTTTCTTGCTGCTTGAGCAATCGCTTTTTCATCAGCTTTTAATAAAGATATTAATCGCTCTCTCTGTTTACTGGTGTTTTTAACCGCTGATTGCTGTTTGTTAATCTGGGCTTGGATAGATTTAAGCTCAGATTGACGGCGCTCAAGATCGGTTGCATTAACCGTTAGAGGAAGTGATAGAAAGCCAGCAATAATGCTGGCTTTGATAAAAAATCGAATGTTCACGTGTTGGTATACTACTCTTTGAGTTTTATTATCGCGCGGCCAGTCATCTCAACAGGCACGTCTTGTCCCATCAAGGTTAACATAGTCGGCGCTAAATCACTTAAACGACCGCCATTTTCTATCTCTGCATCACGTCCCACATAGATTAATGGCACTAATTCGCTGGTGTGCGCAGTATGTGCTTGGCCAGTCGATTCATCTGTCATCTGCTCAGCATTACCGTGATCGGCAGTAATTAAACACTCACCACCCACTTTATCTAGCGCTTCAACAACGCGGCCGATACAGGTATCGACGGCTTCACAGGCTTTTACCGCTGCATCGAAGTTACCTGTGTGACCTACCATGTCGCCATTTGGGTAGTTACAAATGATGACGTCATATTCGGTTGACTCAATGGCCGCAACTAGCTTGTCGGTCAACTCGGCAGAACTCATCTCTGGCTGCAGGTCGTAGGTTGCGACTTTTGGCGATTGAACCAAAATACGCTCTTCGCCATTAAATGGCTCCTCTTTGCCACCGTTGAAGAAGAAAGTAACATGGGCATATTTCTCGGTCTCAGAAATACGCAACTGAGTTAGACCTTGGTTTTGTAGCGTCTCGCCTAGAGTATTAACTAGGTCGCTAGATGGATAAGCGATAGATGCTTTAATGTCGGCGGCGTATTCGGTCAACATAACAAAGTTGATTTTTGGCGTAACAGTACGCTTGAAGCCGTCAAAGTCTGCATTAATAAAGCTGCGAGTGATTTGGCGAGCGCGATCGGCTCGGAAGTTCATGAAGACCAGTGCGTCATTGTCGGCGAGCTTAGCAAGGTTACCCTGTGCATCGGGAATAGCTGTACTGCCAACAAACTCATCATTTTCATCACGGGCATAAGCGGCTTCAATGGCATCAACTGCGTTAGCTGCTTGATGTAAACTCTTGCCTTCGGTAATTAGCTCATAAGCTTGTGATACGCGATCCCAACGATTGTCGCGGTCCATAGCATAGTAGCGACCAATCACAGATGCGACTTGGCCAGTACCTAAGGTTTTGAATAGTTCTTCAAAGTGAGCTAAGCCTGATTTGGCGCTGCGTGGCGGTGTATCACGCCCGTCTAGAAATGCATGTAGGTAGACTTTTTTAGCGCCGCGCTTAACTGCTAGGCGGCACATGGCTTCTATATGATCCTGATGACTGTGAACGCCACCTGGTGATAAGAGCCCCATAATATGTACGGCACCTTCAGCCTTAATTGCAGCATCGACTGCCTCTGTGAGTGCTGGGTTGCTATCGAATTCGCCATCATCGATAGACTTGCTAATGCGTGTTAGCTCTTGGTAGACGATTCGGCCTGAACCGATATTGATGTGTCCGACCTCAGAATTACCCATTTGGCCATCTGGTAGGCCAACATCGATACCAGAACCTGAAATTAAACTGTTTGGATATTTCGCATTTAACTGATCTAAAACTGGTGTATTTGCATGAAAAACAGCATTTTTTTGTGTGTTTTCACGGTAACCCCAGCCATCGAGGATCAGCAATGCCAACGGGCGTTTGCGTGTCGTCATGGTAGTACCTTTAAGTTTAAAAAATAAGATTGATATCAGAATTGGTTAAATATTACTACCAATTATGGTCGGGCATAAAGACATTTACCTAGATTGGCGTTATCGGATTGCGCTATTGCTGTTATTTACTGGCTGAAGAGTCATGCCAAGCGTGACTAACATTCTGTATTCTGCTTCAAGCGGTGGTATACTCTGTGCCCTCATTATATTTGGCCCTAAAAAATAGTAGGCAGTTAACGATGCAAGAATATATGGAATTTTTTAAAGCGAACCCTATGTTGAGTGTGGCTTGGGTTGGTTTGTTTGTCGGACTTATCGTCGTGGTGTTTAAGTCTAGCGTTTCTAAAGTGAAAAACGTTAATCATCAAGAAGCCACGTTAATGATGAATAAGCAAGATGCGAAAGTCGTTGATGTGCGCGGAAAAGAAGAATTTAAGAAGGGTCATATCGTAGGTGCTATCAACGTGCCACTAGCTGATATAAAAAATAATCAGCTTTCTGCCCTTGAAAACTCAAAAGCCAGTCCCATTATAATGGTATGCAACGCTGGCATGACTTCGTCTCAAGCTGCTCAGCTGATGATTAAGCACGGTTTTGAAAACGTGAACAATCTGAAAGGTGGTATGGGTGAATGGCAGTCAAATAATTTGCCTGTTTCAAAAAGCAAAAGATAGAAGTGTTAGTGTAGCCATTGCTTTTTTGTTGAGTAATTGATTAGAGTGTTAGCTCTCAACTTATTGTGGTTACCGGCATTGAACTGAGGGGGTTTCCCTCCAAAAAAGCGTCTGTTGACTAAATAAATCAAAAATTGGGACAGCAAATTGGGTTTACTCCCAAGCTTGCCAAGCCCTGAGACTGGCTCTTTTGAAGTAGCCTCATTAACTTTTTTAAAGGTAGGATAGTATGGCTGAAGTAGCAAACAACGAACAACAAGGTCCACAATTCAACATTCAACGTGTTTACACAAAAGATATCTCTTTTGAAACACCAAACAGCCCAGCTGTTTTCCAGAAAGAGTGGAACCCAGAAGTTAAGCTTGATCTAGATACTCGCAGCAACAAACTATCTGATGACGTATATGAAGTTGTACTGTCTTTGACTGTTACAGCTAAGAACGGCGAAGAAACTGCATTCCTATGTGAAGTTCAGCAAGCGGGTATCTTCGCTATCGCTGGTCTAACTGAACAGCAGCTAGCTCACTCTCTAGGTGCATACTGCCCTAACGTTCTTTTCCCATATGCTCGTGAAGCAATTGGTAGCCTAGTAAGCCGTGGTACTTTCCCACAACTTAACCTAGCTCCAGTTAACTTTGACGCACTATTCGCTCAGTATGTTCAACAGCGTCAAGCTGCTGCAGCTGAAGCACCAGCAGAAGAAGCTAACGCTTAATCGCATGAAAAACACTGCCGACATTACGGTACTGGGGGCGGGCTCTTACGGGACCGCCCTTGCCATTTCTTTAGCGAGCAATGGCCACAGAACCATGCTTTGGGGCCATGAACCCGAGCACATAGAAAACCTAAAAAACGACAAGTCTAACGAAGCGTTTTTACCTGGTATTCCATTACCCGACTTATTGATCCCAGAAGCGGACTTGGCAACAGCATTAGCGGCATCTAACAATGTGCTAGTGGTTGTGCCTAGCCATGTTTTTGGATTAGTACTGACTCAAGCAAAACCGCTGTTACGCAAAGATTCGCGTATTGTGTGGGCCACCAAAGGTCTAGAGCCTGAGACTGGCCGCCTAATACAAGATGTTGCCCGTGAAGCTATTGGCGATGAGTTTCCTCTTGCCGTGTTATCTGGACCAACATTTGCTAAAGAACTAGCAGCTGGTATGCCTACTGCTATTTCGATTGCAGGCACCGATCCTCAGTTTACTAAGGATTTGGTTGAGCTGTTGCACAGCCCTAAGCGTCTGCGTGTTTACGCTAATGACGACTTTATTGGTTTACAGCTTGGCGGCGCAGTTAAAAACGTTATTGCGATAGGCGCTGGCCTGTCAGACGGTATCGGTTTTGGTGCGAATGCTAGAACAGCGCTAATTACTCGCGGTTTAGTTGAGTTAACTCGACTTGGTGAAGCTATGGGCGCACAAGCCTCGACCTTTATGGGCATGGCTGGTCTTGGTGATTTGGTGCTAACTTGTACCGATAACCAGTCGCGTAACCGTCGCTTTGGCTTAGCATTGGGCAAAGGATCTGATGTTGAAACTGCACAAGACGAAATTGGTCAAGTGGTTGAAGGTTATCGCAACACTAAAGAGGTCTATACGCTAGCTAAGCGTTTAGGTGTCGAGATGCCGATTACTGAGCAAGTTTATCAAGTCTTGTATAAAGGCAAGTCACCGGTTGATGCAGCTAAAGAGTTGCTTAGCCGTGAGCAGAAGTCTGAGACATCGTCGGCAGAATAGTTTTGCTGTTATTAGATTGAACAATTTGTTCAGTTGATTGAAAACCGAAGCCTAGCTTCGGTTTTTTGTTTTTAGCCTATTTGGCTGTTGGCATAAATACTTCCATGTACAAATAACAATGCTAAAATAGCGCCCTTTTTTATGCTTAAAATTTATACCTCATATTTGAGGTTTAGTTGTAATTATTTAGGAGTTATCGAGTGAAACATCATGACGTCATCATTATTGGAGCCGGAGCGGCAGGCCTTATGTGCGCAGCCTCTGCAGGTTACCGTGGCCGTGATGTGCTAGTGCTTGATAATGCTAAACAAGCGGGGCGTAAAATTCTGATCAGTGGCGGCGGCCGTTGTAACTTCACCAATCAGAAAGTTGAGCCTGCTAACTTTATCTGCGGTAATAGCCATTTTGTAAAATCGGCTTTAGCGCGTTATCGTTCAAGCGACTTTATTGAGTTGGTTGAGCGTCATGGTATCGAGTATCACGAGCGCGACCATGGTCAGTTATTTTGTAATGACTCAGCCAAAGAGATCGTTACCATGCTGCTTACTGAGTGTGAGTGGGCCGGCGCGCAGATAAAACTACGCACAGAGATAAGCAATATCAGCAAAAATGCAGATGGCTTATTTGAGCTTATTACCGACAAAGAACACTACACTTGTGAGTCGCTAGTGATTGCAACGGGTGGCTTGTCTATGCCAAAGCTTGGCGCATCGCCTTACGGTTACCACATTGCTGAGCAGTTTGGTTTAAAGCTGCTCTCGACTCACGCAGGCCTAGTACCATTCACTTGGCATAGCGATCAAAAACAGCGCTTTGAGCCGTTATCAGGCATTGCGGTTCCAAGCACGATTACAGCGAAAGATGGCACTCAGTTTAGCGAAGCACTGCTATTTACTCACCGTGGTCTATCTGGCCCAGCTATTTTGCAGATCTCAAATTACTGGAACCCCGGTGAAGCGATCAGCATCAACTTGCTACCGGGTGAAGATGTGCGCGTTAAGCTTGAGCAAGCGCTGGAAGCTAGCCCTAAGCTAAGTCTGCGTAATGCCTTGTCGCAATGGTTACCTAAACGTTTAGTCGAAGTGCTTTTTGAAGAGTCATTATTGAATAAAGCGCTTAACCAGCTAGTGCATGCAGAGTTAGAACAATTAGCAGTCAATCTTGAATCGTGGACATTGGTAATGAACGGCACCGAAGGTTATCGCACTGCCGAAGTCACCCTGGGTGGCGTCGATACCAATGAATTGTCATCTAAAACTATGGAAGCTAAATCTGTACCTGGCTTATTCTTCATTGGCGAAGTTATGGATGTAAGTGGTTGGTTAGGTGGGTTTAATTTTCAGTGGGCTTGGTCATCTGGTGTGGCCGCAGGACAAGCTGCTTAGGTTATTTTGTCAAATTAAAGCGAAGACAATCTTCAATTTAAAAATGAAATAAATTGTCTTCACCGAATAAATCATCACCTTGTTCTTATTTGTCAGCCAAGTAGTTTTCTTGATAGCGCTAGTTTGGGAGCATTTAGCTGATTGTAGGCTGACTAGGGGCGAATCTTCTACAAGCCCGATAGATCGGCAAAGACTAGGTAGTCAGTAATCAAGCCATTTTGCACTGTTAAAAATGTTGAGAAGACCGCAGAGTGTCTGCTCCCATCTAAGCGGACATAATCCACAGTGCCGCAGCAGCTAACCTTAATCGTGTTCGGTTTATTTGGGGCTTGATATACAACGTCTTCGATAGTGTGTTGCATTGACTCTATACTAGAAAAAAACTGTTTATTCCCCTGCAGAATAGCGGATTTCTTTGTGATAGCAGGGTTATTTCCAAGACGAAAACGGACTTGATTGGCCAAATTGTTATCTAGATAATCAAGGTCTTTGTTATCCACGGCTTGATACAGTTTTTGTACCAAGATATTGATTCCTTCAGTATTCATATTGCTTTCCTTATGGCTAAAAATACAATCGTTAACTTCTTTTCTGCAATTCACCTGACTCGCCACCGTACATATTTTTCTCGTCAGGCTTATCACTAGCATATTGCAAAAATTCAAACTGAAGGCCTGCTGGATCCATGTAGTACACGGTTTGCCGAAACGGATGTAAGCGACCTTTTATATCAAGGCTAAATCCTTTAGCCGATAGACGGTCTATTACAGCTTGTAGATCATCGACGACGAAGCCTATGTGGGCGACACCGGGTTCAATGCCTTTAGCATCTCTTATTTCCCCGACTGCGCCGCCGTTCAGAGTGAGGTAATAGTCATCATCACCAATGTGTAGCCAATGACGGCTCGATGCGTGCTCGCCACTCCCCCAAGTCATTTTCCCTTCACCACGTATACGCCACTCAGGAAACGCCGTTAGCAAAAACGTCAATGTAGGTGGAATATCTTTTACGACTAAATTTACATGCTCTAAGCGCACCATAAACACCTCTTTATTAACTGTTGATAGCAGTATCAAATTTGATGGTATTACTTTAAATTATCGAATTTGATAAACAATATGCTAACAAGTAGACTCAGAGTTGAGTTTTTCTCAACCATAAGCAAAGTTAATAAATGGACACTTTTAATGCTATTCCGATCTTTGTTGCTGTGGCAGATAGTGGCGGTTTTTCGAGTGCGGCTCGTGTGTTGGGGATTTCAAAGTCTGCAATAAGTAAGCGTATTACTCAATTAGAGCAGCAGCTTGGGTCACGTTTGTTTTATCGCTCTACCCGCAACCTCAGTCTGACTGAAGCCGGAGAACGTTATTATCAATATGCATCGCAAGCCAATCGTGCGGCAAAGCAAGCTGAAGATGCGGTGAGTGAACTGCAGGGCGAGCCTAAAGGCTTGTTAAAAATTCAAGTACCTATGACGATAGGACAAATGCACTTAGCATCTCTGATCCCTGAGTTTATTGAGCATTACCCTGAGGTTCAGATTGATCTTGTGATGGACGATGGAAAAATAAACCTGATTGAGCAGGGCTTTGACCTAGCTATCCGCGCCGATGATTTAGTCGATTCGAACTTAATTGCCCGCCATCTAGTGCCTTTACATAGTGTTGTTTGCGTATCGCCGTTATTTTATCAAAAACACCGACAACAGCTTGAATCACCCGCCCAGTTAGCCGATCTCAACTGCATACTTTATAGCTATTCTAATAATGCAGATGTCTGGCAGTTTAACGCGACAAGCGGTGATGAGTATAAAGTTAAAGTTGCTGGAAACTATCGAGTTAATAATAGCGCGGCACTCAGAGACGCTGTTATTGCGGGGATGGGAGCGGGGCGGTTACCAACATTCGTTGCAGGCCCCGAAATTCAAAAAGGTAAGCTGGTTGCTATACTTCAAGACTATACAATGCCGAGTAAAAATCTCAACGCTATCTACCCTGAACGCCACTATATGCCTGCAAAAGTCAGGGTGTTTTTGGACTATATGATTGCCAAGCTTGGAGATGGAGCCGCATATTGGGATGAGTTTTAGAAATTAACTTTGTTTAGCAAACTTCTACAGCAGTCTTCGTTATGACTCCATCCTGCGCAGTGCAATAACTGTATAGCCTGCGGGCTTCTTCGCAATAAATAGAGGAGTACAGAGCTGTTTTTATGTATTCCGGCTCATATTCGTGTCTAGATTGGCTTCAATTTTTTGTTTTTATCTCGGTACTTCTTATTCGCTATTTACGTTGGCAGTAGTCACCTTTGGACTTAAGTTAATTAGCTGTATTAAACTTGTAAAAAGCGGTTGCAAAAGTCAATATGTACTAGAGCGTCGATAGCTTATCGAAATGCTGTAGTAACTGAAGTTAAAAGGATATTTTCTGATGCCGACTATAAGTGCCAAGGTTATTTATTATGTACAGCTTGATTCAGCTTTTTGGGCTGTAACGACTGATGGCCAGTGGGTTATGGTTTTGCCTCATCAGATGCAGGCTGATATTCCAATCTACGCGCTCAATCCAGAGCAGTTACAAGCGGCTGAGAATGGTGTGTTGTACGCTGTTATAAATGGTGCCAGAGTGAGTATTCCTCAGGGGGTCAGTAAAGTTATCGTGAGCGAAGGTGACAATACTGACTCTGATTCAGAGCTTGAGTTAAACAATCAGTCCAATTCTAATCTCCAAAGTGACTCAAATAGCGAGCAGCAAGGTTCAAACTTCTTTTATCAATTGGTTCAATCAGGCAGTAGTAGTGTTATTGCTGAATCAGGTTTTAATACCCAAGGTGACAGTTTAACCACTGGGACAGGTAGTCCGTTTGGCGCTAATCAACAAGACTCCTTTGCCCCTATCACTCTAACCGTTGAATTTATCGATATTGACGGTTACATCAACCAATTCGAAACCCCGAGAGTCACTCTCTCAGGTCAAGCAATGAAGGCGGCAAATGGGCAGCTGTTAGAGTTAACAATTACAGACAGCCTCGGGCAACAACAAAGCTTTGAGGTCATAGTTCAGCAGCAAGCTTGGCAAATTAATGACTTAGATTTTCAATCTTTTGCCGAAGGGCAGCTCACCGCCACCATTACGGCGTTAACTTATCCTGGTGACGTCACCGACGGATTCGATAGCAGCATTAAAGACACGTTAGCGCAGATCTCGATAGCAGTTGATAGTGGTGAAGACACGGTAATCAATGAACAGGAAGTGCAGGTAGTCGATATTCAAGGCAGTGCCCAAAATATCGAAGAAGGCCAAACCCTCACGGTTACAGTTACGGATATTAATGGCCAACAACTGGCCTTTAGCACGACGCTTGTGGCTGGGCTGTGGCAGTTAGAAGATAAAGATCTCTCAAGCCTTGCAGACGGCCCGTTGGACTTCACCGTGGATGCGCTAGATATTGCGGGCAACCCCGCGAGTGCGGCAGTTCAAGTTTACAAAGATACCCTTGCTAACATCACAATTGAGGCGCTAGATGATAATGGTCTGCTTAATCAGGCAGAGGTGCTAGCGACCACGCTTACGGGGCAGGTTGTTAACGTTGAAGATGGTAGACCTGTAGAGATCTCGGTGACCGATAGCCAAGGTAATAGCTTGTTGTTTACTAGTGTTATTCGTAATGGCACTTGGGTGGTTGATGATGCAGACCTGTCATCTCTTGCTGAGGGAGAACTTGCACTCGAGGCGACGACATCTGATTTTGAAGGCAATATTGCAACGGGTAGCAATATTATTGTCAAAGACACACTTGCCTCGGTGACGATAGATTTCGTCGATAGTGATGACGTAATTAATGCAGAAGAGCAACAGGCCGTCCATGTTCGCGGCAGCGTCAACAATATTGAAGATGGCCAAACGGTTAATATTGTTTTTAGTGATGGTTTGGGTAACGAACGTAGCTTCTCAACCGTTGTCGTGGCAGGTGGGTGGGAGCTGAGCGGTGCGGATTTGTCTGGTTTTGCCGATGGCAGTTTGAGTGCAACTGTCTCGGTAACAGATGTGGCGGGGAATTTAGCTGCCGCAAACGCTACCATAGCCGTAGATATCCAGGCCTCTATTACCATCGAAGTTGAAACGGGTAGTGACAGCGTGATTAATGCCAGTGAGATGTTAGTGCTGGATATGTCCGGTAATGTCACCGAGATTGAAGATAATCAGCTAGTCACTGTCACAGTGACCGATACCAATGGTAAACAATTAACCTTTAGCACGACCGTTATCGGTGGTGGTTGGCAGATCTATGATGCTGATGTCTCGAGCTTAGCTGACGGTAGCTTGCACTTCAGCGCAAGTGCTAGCGATGTCGCGGGTAATATCGCTGAAGCCGACGTCGCAGTCGACAAAGATAGCTTAGCCAGCATTAGCGTTGAAATTGTTGATGATAATGGTTTAATCAACGCCGCAGAATCGACAAATGCGACGCTCACTGGCACGGTCACCAATATTGAAGATGGTCAGCCAGTGGTTCTTACTGTGGTTGATATTAATGGTAAAGCCTTAACCTTTAATGCCACAGTGGCTAATGGTGAATGGCAAATCCCTAATGTCGACTTGTCGATATTTGCCGATGGTCTGCTGTCATTACAAGCTGAAACTTCAGATTTAGCAGGTAACCCTGCAGCCGCAACAAACACTGCCACCCTCGATACTCAAATTAGCATCGATATCGATACCGGTATCGATGGCTTTGATGCGGCGCTATTTATTTTTGGCGTTGAGAAATCACTGAGTGGTGTAACTACTGGCGTTGAAGCAGGGCAAACCGTTGAGCTTACATTGACCGACGGAAGTCAGACATTAAGCTTTACTACCCTTGTTGAAGCAGACGGTAGCTGGTCCTTTACGGGATTAGATGTTGTAGGGCTTGATCGTCGGGCTCAGTGGTCACTCGATGTTAAAGTTGATGATTTGTCTGGTAACAGTGCGACCGACGCAATGCCCACACTATTTGTGCCTGCGATTGCTTCGCTTTATGAAGCGGTACTCAATATCAGTTTAAGTACCAGTGTCACTATCCCTATTGAGATCCCTGATGCAGCTCTAAGCATAACATCGGAGCAGAGTAGGCTATTAACTCTCACCTCAGAGGGGCAGGCATTAAGTATCAATGTTGCTGCCGATGGTCAGTCTTTCACGCTTATTCGTCTCGGCGATAATAAGGTTGTGATGACCGCTAACTTGTCGGGAACAGACTTAAATGTGTCTTTGTTTCAACCGATGGATGAGCTGAATAACAGTAATGTATTGAGCTACATTCGCTTAAGTGGCTTACAGACCGATACGGATGGTACGACGGAACAAATTATTACCTACGCGGTACTCAATATTCGTGATTCTCGCCCATTTGCATTCGATGATCATGATTTTGTTATTGAAGACACCACTGCTGTCGGCTCTTTTTTTGGTAACGATTACACGGTCGAAGGGCCGTTAACACTGACCTCTGTCCACTATAACGGTGTTGATTATCCTGTGTCCGCCGCGGTGCCAGCCGTTATTGTTACAGACCAAGGAACTATAACCATTCAATCCAATGGTAGTTGGAGTTTAATTGCCGCGGAGAACCTCGATAACACTCAGGCACAAGTGGCTGAGATGATCTACACGGTGTTGGATTCCGATGGCAGCGTGGCAACGGCAAATGCCACCTTTACCATAAGTGATGGTGCAGCGGGTGAAATGAATGATGTGATAGGTGCGAGTCAGGAGGGCGATATTAATGCCGCTCCACAGGTGACCCTTAAAACCTTTAGCATCACCGCCGGTTCGGATACCTTAGTTGCTGATACTATTCGTTTTACATCGCTAACTCCGTTTCATCTACAAAATCAAAATTTAACCAGTAGCGGCATCGCGCTGAAGTTTGTCCTGTCGGATAACGGTAAAACGTTGACGGCCTTTACTGATGAAGCGTCGCCAATTACCGTGTTTACTATTGTGCTAACAGGCATTAATACTGGAGATGATCTGAGTGTCGATGCCACTTTTACCCAGTCGGCGCCGTTGGATCATATTGGCACTAATTTGCTCGAAATCATTACCGATGTCACAGCTAAGGATCTCGATGGTACCGATATACAGCAGGGGAGATTGACTTGGAATTTGAGTGATGGCCAATCCCCTGAGCTTGCTAATATCACCCAGCTCACCTTCGATGAAGGTTTACTTGTGAATGACCCAATTACCCAAAGCGGCACATTTGATGTGCTGGTGGGTAGCGATGAAGTGTCGGCAGTGACATTTGCAACTGTTGCTCTGCAGCCTAAGTTGACGGCAGGTGGGATTGATATTCAATATAGCTTAAGTGCAAATGGACTGACGTTAACCGCCCATCTAGGCAATGTGAACGATCCAATATTTGTCGTTGAGTTGAGTGAAAGCTGGAGTGCTAACGCCGATAGCTTGAATCAAAATTATGACTTCACGTTATTCAAGGCTTTTGATCAGACGCTTAATGACGATATTGACTTTGGCTTGCTCATCTCGGATTTTGATGGCGACGTGTCGAGTGCGACATTAACGGTAACTGTGCAAGATGCCAATGCCGCGATGATTAACGATATTAACCTTAATGTCAGTGAAAACCCATCAATTACAGCTTACGAAGATACGGCAACGGGTAATTTTAATGTAACTGCCAGCAAAGATCCGATTGTTGATGTGTCATTTAGTGTGGTTGATGGCGCCGAGGTGAAAAACGCCGCTGGAACCACGTTAACACAAAACGGTTCTAAGCTGTTTTGGCTTGTGAAAGACGATGGGGCGTCTGTGGATGCCGTCACCGCTGAAGGCAAGCTGGTATTTACTATGCGCTTGCCAGCGGATGTAGCTATTGATCCCGAACAGTTGGCAACGATAGCGCTAGATTTTAATTTACTCGGGCCTATTGACCATTTAGGCGCCGCCGATCTATTTGATACCCTCAAGGTCACTGTCGACATCCGAGACAGTGATAACACCATCTCATCAGGAGAGGTCTCAGTCGATATCTATGATGGCCAAAACGCTATCCTGCCCGATCCGCTGCAACTCAATATCAACGAAGGCATTCTTACTGTTTCTAATCCCATCTCAACTTCACAGCTGTTATCGACATCGGCAGGTAGTGACAGCATTGCCGAAATAGCCCTGACTGATAGTTTTAGTTTTGGCACTTACTATAGCGGTAATGAAAAGGTGGTACTCAATACCACAGCTAATGGTAATGGTTGGTATGTGGCCACGCGTGAGACTGGCGGCGAAGAGGTGTTCCAGATCCGTTTTAACGCCAACGGCAAGGTGGAGTTTAAGCAGTTTAGACCTTTTGATCATGCCGATGGAAATGATGAAAACAGTTTAGATCTATTGTTTGAAGTGAACGCAATTGATGTCGATAACGATAAGTCAGCCTCGCAGACCATCACTGTTACTGTAGTCGATGATATTCCAGAAGATACCGCAAAGACCTTAGAGTTTTTTGAAGCCGTGAATGAGGTGCATAGCGTGCAGATGTTTAACTCTGCCGAGCAGGGAGCTGATGGCGCTAAAGTTACTGATATCACCTATAAAGGCGTATCTTATGCGGTAGGAACCGTTATTGAGTTGTTTACTGACGCCAATCCTGTTGTCGTGAAATATGGTGAGCTGGTAGTCGATGAAAATGGCTTAGCGACGGTGACCACCTTTGAGTTTGCCTACAATGAACTTCAATTCAGTGAAGATATATTACTGCAAATCACCGATACAGATGGTGACATTGCCACCGACACCTTAACTGTTATTGCCAAAGACGCAGAAGGCTCAATTAAAGTCTTTAACACCGACTTTATTGAAGATACCAATACCATTTTTGGCGTTGAGGCTAGACCCGGAGATATCGACGAAGGCGAATTTGTTGTTAGCATGGTGTTTGATGCAGCCGCTCTGCAGGGCGGAGTATTGATGCTTGACGGCACTGAGGTACCAAAGGATGCCGATGGTAATTACATTCTGTCTCTTCTCAATGGACTGCTAACGGAGGATCTGCAGACGCGAGTGGCGACACCTAACGGGGACTTGAGCTATCAACCAATTGATGATGGCTCCGATGCGACAGCGAGTACCGCTTTTGTTATTACGGTAAACATAACTGGCAAGCCTCCGGTTACTACAACGGTTCCTATTATGGTTGAGTCGGTAGCCGATGAGCCTTTGTGGGATGCTGATAGCGAGTTTACTTATACGGTCAACGAAGATGCTGCAGGCTTTAATATTAAGCTGGGGGCAACCTCTAAAGATGAAACCGGCTCAGACCCTCAAGGCTCCGAAACCGTCACCTATGTCATCGATAATATTAGCGCGGGTCTAACCCTGACAGTGATAGGCGTAGTCATCACTAATGGAGTGTCGATAAGTCAGGTTCAATTAGATAGCTTAATTGCGACGGTAGGAGAAAATCTCGCCGGGGAATTTACCTTCAGCATTCAAGCTAGATCTATAGAAGGCGACAATAAAGATACTCATCTCAGTTCCCTTGAGACAGTAACTATAGATGTGACACCTATCGCGGATAAACCCACGTTAACTACCCAAGACATGCGCAGCGATGAAGATGCGCCGATATTACTCAAAGCGCTGATATCGGGGGCGTTAACGGATAATTCTGGCTCAGAAACGTTGAGCTACGAGCTGACCTTACCTGATGGCTGGTCTATCGATGCGCCATCAGCCACCATGAATGGTAATGTGTGGACAGTGTTAGCCTCAGAAGTTGAATCGGGCGTTGCTAAGCTGCTCCCAGTTGCCGATGCAAGCTCGGCGAATCTTGGAGAGTTTTCAATCGCGGTCAGAAGTTTTGCTACTGAAACAGCCCAAGATGGTGTCGATCCTGCTGACGGCATCATTCATCCGAACCCTAAATACAGCGATGTGGAGCATGTGACGGTTACCCTAACGGGTGTGGCTAACGACAAGCCTATGATCAATGGTGATAGCAATGTTTGGACCATAGATAACGACACCGGCGTAATATCAAATATTGTTGATTTTAAAGAAGATCAACTTATCCCATTAGATTTCACTATCGTGACCTCAGACGATGATGGCTCTGAGTCATTAGATCTGCGAATTTCAGGTTTACCCGACGGCGTTATATTCGTTGATGGTAGTGGTAGCCCTGTTAACTTGCCCGTTGTCGATTTTATCAATAATCAACCTGTATATGGTGTTTCAGCAACACTGTTAGCCAGCTTAAGCCTAAAGCCTATTGAGGACTTTAGCGGCCAAGTCAGCTTGACCATCTTCGCCCAAAGCACCGAACTAGACGGTGATTCTGCTGATTATGAGTTAACCGTAAATATTGAAATTTCTCCGGTTATTGATGCCAATGCGGCTTCTTTAGCAACGACGAGCTACGGTTTTGAGGATCAAGCTATTCCTTTAGATTTCACCCCCAATCTCAATGTCGATATTGATGGCAGTGAAACAATTACCGGGCTTATTATTCCATTTCAGGGGGCTGGCGGGTTTATTTTGACCTTAGATGGTTCTCAGGTTGTGGTTCCCGTTGCGGGATTAGATGTCAGCACTTTAGTTGATAGTACCAGCCCGACCTTAGAAGCCTTGCTGAACTCAGGGCGACTTGCAGTCGTGCCGCCTGAAGATGCCGATGGCAGTTTTTCTTTTGATGTGAGCTATCAAGTTACCGATACTTCGGCAACGGGTGTACAAGTCAGTGAGTCTGTTTCAACCCAAATTACCGTGGTGGTCGATGCGGTTGTGGATATTAGCACTCATCTTCTGAGTGAACAGCCAACACTAGTGAGTAGTGATGGCTCGGCGATTGACTTGACTGGCCAGGCCCTGTTTTTTGATGGCGATATTGATGGTTCGGAAGTACTGGATTATTTAGTGATAAACGTCCCTAGCGGCGATGGTTGGTATGTGTCACATCCTAATGGCGCAATTGATGATGGTGACGGCCGCTGGATTATTCCTGTTGCTGGCATGACCAGCGATACTGTGCAGGAGTACGCGGTCTCTTTACTTGCTGGTGCAACCATTGTTAGCGAGTTTGCCACAGGTTTAGAGCAAATTACTGTCGAGGCGAGAGTATTAGACCGTGATGATCCTGCGATTATTAAGACCAACTTCTTTGTGCGTTTCGACCAAGATGCGCCAGATAGTCAAGCGACCGCTGTTGGCACATTGCAGCTAACTCCTGTCGATGCCATCGAAGATACCACTATCGACTTTTCTGGTCACCTCAACCAGCTACTTAGCCCCGATAGCAATGACCTAATCAGCTTTAGAATTTTAGCTTCAGATTTACCGCAAGGTGGATACTTTAGCGGTAGTGACGTCAAAGCCGTGTACGATGCAACCGGGGAAAACGTCATTGAGTATGTGTTTACGAGTGCCTCACTAAGTAGCCTTAAGCTACATAATATCAGCGAAGACTATGCCGGTGAGCTGAATATCCCTATCCGTATTATTGCCACCGATAGCATTAGTGGTGACACTAAAATTGATGATACTCAAAGCCTTGAGGTTGAGATAACCCCAGTTGCCGATGGGGTTAGTCTAAATATTTCAAATCGCGTTATGCTTGAAGATGCGCCTATTCCACTGGGAATAAGCTTGGTGTTTGATGACCCAGACTCAACACCAACAACAGGTGGGTCTGAGCAGATTTTATTAGGCGACAACGCTAACCCGATCACCATAACTTTACTCGATGGTGGTAGCCTTTCCGACAGCACAGGTCTTTGGTCATTAAAAGCGGGTTCCACCGATACTTGGGAATTTACTGGCAACAGCATGGCCCTGTTGAATCTGTCTTTGGGATTGTTAGAGTTTGTGCCTACTGAGCACCTTAGTGGTGATTTCAGGATGAAGTTTTCAGCGACCAGTATTGATACCGCCAGCATTAATGGTGCCGATGTTACCGATCAGGCGCCATTTGAAAACACCTTTACCATAGAGGTTACGCCGGTAACCGATGCCGCCGAATTACCGGAAAATACGCAAATAGTTTTGGGGCAAGAAGATAGTCTAATTGACTTGTCGGCTATCAATCTGCCAGATCTGGGCTTAATTGACCAAGATGGCTCAGAGGCGATTTATTTGACGATTCATGGGGTGCCAAGCGGCTCGGTGATGTATTACCAAGATGGTGCAAACTTGGTGCAGTTACCTAACGAAGGTACTGATGGCGGCAGTTTTGGTGGCTCTCCTACCTATTCCTGGTCAGTCACTGCCGCGCAACTTACTGGGCTGGTATTACAGCCACCATTAGATTTTAGCGGTGATATTCCCCTTTCTATTCAGGCGATCACTCAAGAACTGGGTACCAATGATTTTGTCACCACCACATCGAATATTTTAGTTGGTGTTTCGCCTGTTGCCGACGGTATTGATGTGATCGCCGCGCCTGAAAGTCACTACACCAGCATCGAGGATGAGGTCATTACTATTGATCTTAATGCCAAGATTAGTGAGTTTGATGCCACCGAAGCGATTTCAATCAAGGTTGTTATTACCTCGGCTGACGCTTCAGCTCTGGTGGATCTCGAAGGGGTCAAAGTGGGAGGCCAATTTGTGTCATTTAGCTATGATGCTGGCAGTGATAGTTATTACGCAACACTTTCAGCCGTCAGTCCGCTTACTCAAATAGAGCTCTATCCCGGAGAGCTAGCCTTTGGCACTTTAGATGTGCAGCTGGAGCTAACCTCTATCGATAACGCGACAGTTTTGGGCAGTTTACAAACGGACTTAAGCCCTGCTGAAGTGCTCAATTTTGAAGTGGAGATCACTCCAGAGGTGGATGCGCCAATATGGACTCAGGTTGGAGACGTGCTGGCGACAGATGTTAATAATGTGGCACTAGATCTAGGCTTAGCGCTGCAAAACCCAGCGACTAATGAGACGGGATTATTAACGATATACGGAGTGCCAGACACCCTGACCCTGTCGGCAGGTAATAAAAATGGCGATAAATGGCTGGTGGATATTGATGACGTTGCGACCTTAACGGTTATAGGTGCACAAGATGGAGATGTTTTAAATCTGACTCTAGACCCTACCGCGGTATTGGGTACGGATACAGCCAATGGCATAGTGGAAATTATTACCGTTACCGTCGATGTTCCACCAGTCATGTTTTCTAGCTTTATGGCTGGACCGAGTGGTTTGGCTATGGCGCCGCAAGGTGCTTTGGGTGCTGACCCCGAGTCTATGCAGCCTGTCGAGCGGGCTAACAAAGCCGAGTTTGAGGTCAACGAGCTTTCTGTAGCGATTAAACAAAGCGTAGAACAAGTAGGTGAGCAGCAATATCTTAAGGGCAGCCCTAACCAAGATCTGGAGTATGCTGCGCTTCCTGACGATGCATTATCGCGCTTAGAAGATGAAATGGCACTCTTGAGTCAGCAGCCATGATAATACTTCAGCAAGACGTCACCGCGAATGTGATTGAGTCGCTTTGTCAACGACTCGGCATCGCGTATAGCGAGCAAGTGCTTTTTAGACAGGTGCTTAGCCAAAAGGGGCTATCTGGTAATGAGCTGCTGCAGGCTTGCGATAATCTGGGGATCGAAGCGATAGAGCAGAAGCTCTCTCTCGCCCAAATGGCTCTGCCTGCCATTGTTGTCTCAAGGCAAAACCAGCCCGCGCTATTATCTAAAGATGCTAGGGGAGATTTACAGCTCACAGATGCCAAGGGCAAGGAATCGTTCATAACCGCTGCTGACTTTAAGGCTCATTTTTATCAAGATAGCTGGCACGTCAAACGTAAGATGGTCACCGATGCCCGTAGTGAAGAGCATCACTTTGAGGTTAAGCGTCATTGGTTATTAGCCGCGTTCGATGAGGTAAAACCCTTTTACGGCAGCTTTTTGTTAGGCTCATTAGCGATCAATATTCTCGCGCTGGTGACACCACTCTTTACCATGAACGTGTACGACCGCGTGGTGCCAAATCAGGCAATCGATACCTTGTGGGTGCTAGCTACAGGGGCTTGTATCGCCATTGTATTCGATTGGCTACTCAAGCAAGCGCGGACCCGTTTGGCTGATGTGGCGGGCAAGCAGGTCGATATTAAGATGTCGAACATTCTGTTTGCTAAAGTTCTGGGAATGCGACTTGAACATCGTCCAGCCTCCGCAGGTGCCTTTGCTAAGCAGTTGCAAGAGTTCGATAGTATCCGCGACTTTATCACCTCAGCCACCTTAGTCACCGCTGTGGATCTGCCGTTTACCTTGCTGTTTTTAGCATTAATAGCCTGGCTAGGCGGTTATATGGTGTTGGTGCCATTAGCCTGTATGTTGCTATTGTTAATCGTCAGCTTTGTGATGCAAAAGAAGCTGATGGCGACCATAGAACATACCTCGCAACTGTCGACTCAGCGTCAAGCTCACCTGATTGAAACTCTCAACTTGCTGGTTGAAACTAAACAAAATAACGGTGAAGCCAAGGCGCAGCGCATTTGGGATGACACGGTTAATAGCTTGGCCGATTGGCAGAACGAGTCTCGCATCGCCTCCAACACCCTCAACCATAGTGTAATGAACAGCCAGCAGTTGGTCACAATTGGCTTGATTATTTCTGGTGTGTATCAAATTCACGCTGGTAACTTGAGTATGGGTGGGCTGATTGCCATAGTGATGCTCAGTGGCCGAGCAGCTAATGCAATTAACCAGATCTCCATGCTACTGCTTAAGTTTAAGCAGACTCAGTCGGCTATCACTGCGGTCAGCTCTATCTTGGAGCTACCCCAAGAGCAAGTTAAAGCTAACCAGCCTAGCACTGCCGTTGGCTTTAATGGTGCGGTGTCATTGCGTCATGCCAGTTTTACTTACCCTGACCAGCCGCTGCCAGCATTTACCGAGGTCAATTTAGAGATTAAACCTGGAGAGAAAATAGGTTTGCTTGGGCCAGCCGGCGCAGGCAAGTCAAGCCTGCTAGCCATTATGGCAGGCCAGTATCAACTCAGCAGTGGTCAGTTGTTTTACAATCGTTTAGAGGCCCGTCAATGGTCGATTAGCGACATTCGGCAGCAGGTGGGGTGGATGTCTCAGCAGCCGATGCTAGTGTTCGGCACTGTGCTAGATAATTTGCTGTTTGGCCTAAAGCAAGTTGATGAGAACTTACTGGCAAACACTATCGTCAGCTCGGGGATCGACAAGTTAATGGATCGACTGGGAAGTGGTCTAGATAGCCAAGTGGGCGAGTTCGGTCGACAGCTCTCTGGCGGTCAACGTCAAGCGATAGCATTAGGCCGAGTGTTACTGCGCCAACCTAAGTTACTACTGCTGGATGAACCTACTAGCGCGATGGATGAACGCTCCGAGAATCAAATTATCGCCTGCCTGTCGCAAGTCAGTGAGAGCACTTTAGTTATCGCTTCCCATAACCCTAAGTTACTGAGCCTATGTGACCGAATTTTAGTGGTGGATAAGGGACGGATCATTCAAGAGCAAACACCAGAGGAGATGCGCCAACGTGGCAAGAGTCGTATCAAGGCGGTGACGGTACGCCAGAAAGGAGAGCTGAAATGAGCGGTCGTCTCCACATAAAGCACCTTGAAGGCGCAAAACGTGCTAACCAATTGATCTTGCTGGTGGCTGCCTTGATTGTCGTGACCCTAGTCTGGGCCTCTTTTGCTAAGCTCGAAGAAGTCGTGGTAGGTGAAGGTATGGTGGTTCCTACATTAGCGGTACAGCAGATTGAAAGCTTAGATGGCGGTATTTTAAAGCAAGTATTAGTTAAAGAAGGTCAATCAGTTACAGCTGGAGAGCCGTTATTACTGCTCGATGAGCTGCGTTTTGCCTCAGCCTTCGATGAGGCCAATATTCAGGCTGCAGCGCTTAAGCGGCAAAAAGCCCGTTTAGATGCAGAAATCACCAGCGTGGTTATTGCTGATAATGCGGATTACTGGCGCGATAAGGTGTTAATCACCCCTAAGGCGATCAGTGCACTCGATGTGGCAGTGAGTACGCGCTCGAAAGCTATTTTTCGTTCTCGATTATCTCAGTTGTCATCGCAGTTAGAGCAATCGGCGCAGGTGATAGAGCAAAAAGTGCAAGCAATAGAAGAAGCGCAGATCACAACTCAGGCACAGCTCAGTGGGTTGGAGTTGGTCAAACAGGAAATCGTGATGACCCGAGCCGCCGTACGAGAGGGTGCGGTAGCGGAGTTAGAGGTGTTAAAGCTTGAGCGTGATGAGATCCGCCTCAAAGGCGAATTATCCGCATCGAAAGCAAATGGTCGCCAACTTCGTGCCGCGCAGAACCAAGCAGAAGCTGAATACCTAACCGTGGCCTTAGACTTCTTAAGCCGTGCAGAAGCCGAGCGTAATGAGGTCATTAACGAGCTTAATGCCCTCACCGAGAGCATCAAGACCCTGGCGGATCGCTTAGCTAGAACCAAAATTGTTTCGCCAATCAAGGGGAATGTCACCAATATTTTAGTGCGTTCAATCGGTGCAGTAGTCGAGCCCGGAGAGTCAATTATGGGCATAGTGCCTCAAGATGGCGCCTTGATTATTGAAACTCGCATAGCCCCCAAAGACATTGCCTTTGTACACACTGGACTGCAGGCAACCGTGAAATTTACCGCCTATGATTTTGTGATTTATGGCGGACTCAAAGGTGAAGTTATCTATGTGAGCCCGGATGCTCAGCAGCTAGATGATGGCACTACTTATTTTGAAGCCCATATAAAAACAGAAGAAAACATACTGAATGGCTGGCCGATTATCTCGGGGATGCAAGCCAGTACAGACATATTAACCGGTGAAAAAACCGTTTTAAATTATTGGCTAAAGCCTCTATTACGCGCTAAAGCGAATGCACTTCGCGAACAATAAGGTAAGGATACAATGCGACGACTGATACTTATTCCTATATTAGCATTATCAGCTCCAGCGCAGGCTCTCACGCTTGAAGAGTCTGTGGCCGAAGCTATTAATCACCACCCTACTATTTTACAAAAATATGCCAGTTTCGAGGCCGCGGTGAGATATAAACGCGCGGCAGTGGCAGATTATCTGCCACAGGTGAAATTATACGGTGGTGTAGGCTATGAAAACGTCCGTTATAACAGTGGTCAGCGTATCGATACCGAGCTGGACCGTACTGAAATCGGCGTGCGTGTGTCGCAGCTTATCTTCGATGGGTTTCGCACAACCTCAGAGATCGATAGGCTAGATTTCGAGAAAGAAGCCGAGCGTTTAGGTCTGCTTTCAGATGCTGAAAACCTGAGTTTAGAAGTCAGCCGAGTCTATCTTGAATTGTCGATGGCCAATAAAATTGTTGAATTGGCGGAGCGCAATATTACCGAGCATCAAGAAGTGCTTAAAAATATTGAGTCGCGAAGAAACAAAGGCTTGAGTAGTGACTCTGATGTCGCACAAGTACGTGCTCGTTTGGCAACAAGCCAGTCAGGTTATTTATCGGCGCGTAACAACCAGATGGATAAACAGGCGCGTTATTATGATTTGGTAGGGCAATTGCCGAAAGATCTCCATGATCCGCAGCCGGATTTTGAGTTTGTACCGACTAGCCTGCCCGATGCTATTCGTCTTGCCCAAGAAAATCACCCTGAAATCGATGCAGCCATTCTCGATACTCAGGCGGCTAACGCCCAATATGAGCGCGAAAAAAGTGACTTTTGGCCGACTTTATCCCTAGAGCTACAAGCCAATAAAAATGACAATATTGGCGGCATCGAAGGCCCAGATGAAGATGCCAGAGCCATGTTAATGCTTAGCTATGACCTCTTCAGTGGCGGCGCGACGACTGACCGCACCGAGGCCGCCTCATGGCGTTATCAGCAATCACTCGCTATCCGTAAGAATACCCAGAAACAGGTTGAAGAAGGCACCCGTTTGGCATGGAATGCCTATGACTTTATTGGTCAGCAACGGGGCTTTTACCGCGAAAATGTCGATCAAGCGGTTAAAGCTGAACAAGGGTATGTTAAACAATTTGAACTGGGTCGCCGCTCATTGCTTGATGTGCTCGATGCCAAGGTTGAGGTGTTCTTAGCGCGTAAGCACTATATAACCTCGCACTATAACTACAATATTGCCGCTTACCGTCTCATTAACGCAACCGGCTATTTAATGGAGTCATTCCGTGTCGACACCCCAGAAGCTTGGACGGAGGAGAAGTAATATGCGCATCTTTATGACTCAGTTAATAGTCATTAGCTTACTGTTACTGCAAGGCTGCGCCGAAACTGCACAGCCATTTGCAGTGGAGCCACAGACCCGAGACCTGCTCGACACCGATATTGATGGTGTGATTAATGCTCGCGATAAATGTGCTGGCACAGTAAAGGGGTCGGTCATCAATAATGATGGCTGCCCAAGTAGCAATGTGACCGTGAAAGAAGATTTCCGAGTGATCATGTTTGGCTTCGATAAAGATACTCTCGCAGTGGAACAAGCTGATAAGTGGCGAGATATTATTGCTAGGTTAGCGCAGAAACAGTCTCCGTCGTTGTACCTCGTGGGGGATACCAGCGTCGAAGGAAGTGAAGACTATAACCACGCTTTAGCTAAGCGCCGAGTGGATTACATCACCCAGCTTGCTGTAGAGCAGGGCTTTCCTGCTAGTGCGATTAAAGAGGAAGTCTATTTTAAACAAAATCATATTCCAGAATCGGTTTCAGGTCGTGAACATCGCCTCGTAGCCATAGCCACCTGGGAAGAGTCAGGCACAGAGATGATGTGGAATATCTATACCTCTGAGCGAGCCAAAGTTAATTAGCCTGTGTTTGTCGGCGATTTATGAAGGTAAATCGCCGCTTAATTTTGTCGGGTTATGTTTGGCTTAGCCAATATCTAAATTGACTTGGAAGTTGTCCAGTCCAACGCTTAAAAGAACGCCTAAAGTTATTGCTATCGGCAAACTTAAGTTGTTGTGCCACCTCTAGATTACTCTCGCCGCTAATCGCCAATAGATAAATAGCATTATGTAAATTAGCCTGATCTTGAAGCTGTTGAAAGCTAATGTTGAAAGGCTTTAAGCGGCGTTTTAGGGTGGCAGGGCTTAACGCAAGCTTGGCGGCGATGTCAGGCAAAGTGTAGCTTTTAGACTGCTCTCTAGTCAGTAAATGGCTAATCATTCCCGGTAAGCCGCAGCTGTACTGCGCTTGCTTTTGCTGCTGCTCAGCTTTTAACTCTGCTAATTTAAAGCCTTGTTGATCGGCCATGTTGAAAGGTTGGTTATCGACCGATAAGTCATAGCTCACGACACATATCGGTTGAGCAAAGCTGAGTTTTTCTCCCAAATATTTATGGTACTGATCAATATGTTTTGGTTGTGAAAAAGGCAGGCTGAAATGCCCTTGCCAAGGCTGACCAGATAAGCGTTTGTAGGTGGAAACCAAACTAGAGAGGCTGAGCTCTATAAAGAATTGCTGCTGACGAGAGGCACCAATATCTAATTGTAAAATAAGGTGCTGTTGTTTTGTTGTTTGCCAGCGGAAGCCTTGTAACCAAGGTTGTGTCTGCCAATGATATTGCTGCCAAAAACTTAGCAATTGATTTAGGTTACTGCTGCATAACAAACCATTGGTAAGGTTACCACTTTGGCTGGGTAACCATTGCTGCCCGAGTAAAAACGCAAGATCGTCACCGGGCCATAAATCTAGCGCATTATCGATTAACTGACTCAGTTGTATTGGGTTGATTTTGTGGTTTAGCGTGCGAATATCTTGCTCGAAAATACCTGTGCCGGTTAGTAGCTGATGGATGCTTAAATGTCTGTATTCAAAAAGCGTTATCAGACTCGCGACGAGTAATGAGCTGTCGATACATTTATCTTGAGCGTAAGCGACCTGTTGCACTTAGCTAACCTTAACCATAGTTCTAGCTAGCTTCACTTTTTCCATTTCAGTGTTGAGGAGCTCGATGAGCTGGTTTGCATCCATTTTTGGGCTAGATTGATTGCTTTGGTACTGAATAACGGCGCAACTGGCCTGGCAGTTTAACGCTTTGATTGCTTGCTGGAGTTCTGTGGCCATTGAATAGCTAAATGCCTCTGAGGCCTGGGGCAGTAACACAATAAAACTATCGCCAGCGTAACGGCAAACCAGATCTTGCGAGCGTAGCTGAGTCGCAAGCAGCTGAGCGATATTCGTCAGCAATATATCGCCCTCTTTAAAGCCTTGTTGTTGGTTGATATCGGCAAAATTGTCGATATCTAACATGAGCAAACCTAGGTTATTGTTGCGCTTTATATGCAGGCTTAACTGATGCCTGATAGCTCGGGAATCATATATTTTTGTCACTCGATCAACTAATTGGTGCTGGCGAAAAAACTGCTCTCGAGTACGTAGTTGTTCATTAACTGTTTTTTGCTCTTCACGCCAAAGCCATAGCCCAAGAGTTAAGGTGAGTAACCCTATTGGAGTGGGGAGCTTTTCAACCCAGCTAAACCAACCCGGTAAGCTGTTATTGATAAAAAACTCATCTAACAAATCCATATAGCAGCCTAGGCTATAGCCAATGAGGCCAATAATAAGTAGCCGAGTGACATGACCATCAGGGCGAGCTTGCAGCACCATAATGAGCCAACTCAAGCCAAGTATTAATAGTGAACCCTCAGTAGCGATATCAAAAATATCAATACTGGCTTGGGGTTTTAGCTGTGCTTGCATCAAACAAACGCTCAACAATAGGCTAAAGGTGATTGTTAGCGCTAATGCCGCGCGATAGATATTAACCCTACCCATAGTGCTCTCCTTGGTACCGCCTATTGCGGTTAAAAATCTGTATTGTTGCAATAGGATGAACACGCTACGTGGTTTTGATGACGAATTGATGATACCTGTGCAGGCAAATTAGCTCAGCCGATGTACAACTTTGGTTGGAATAAAATTTGAGGATATGCGGAACGATTAAAGGTCAACGACAGTGGTAGCTAGCTTTGTCTAGCAAAAACAAGTGTTTAACTTGGTTTCAATGGGAGGTTCCACGAGTGTTTTATTGAGGGGAAATGAGTAAGCCTTGGCAGGTAATTTAGCTCACCAATAGAAATAAAGACTCTTAAGTCATTGATTTTATGTGTGGTTAACTTTTTGCGTCATGTAAATGTCATCTATCTATTCTAGTTTTGCCTGCAAATCACCTTTAGCAGAATAGGAACTACAACCATGAAGCAGCCTGGCTCGCTTTCACCGCTTTATCTTGCACTGTTCGCCTCTAGCTTATGTATACCTAACACTTCGTGGGCTGGCCGAGTCGAAGGCTCAATTAAAGATATCACCACGCAGATCCCGTTAGAGGGAGCGATGATCAGCATTGAAGAACTGAATCTGAAACAAGAGTCGAACCGAGATGGCCGCTTTTTCTTTCAAGAAGTACCAGAAGGCAGTTATACCCTAATTGCACAATATCTAGGTGGCGAAACATATCGAGAGCAGATCCAGGTGGGAGAAATTAGCCTCACACAAACGGATATAGAGCTAAGTGGAGATGGTGTTGAACATATTCAGGTCATAGGTCAGCGTGGCGCATTAAGTAAGTCATTAAACCGACAGCGCGCTGCTGACAACTTGGTCAGCGTGTTAAGCGCCGATGCGTTGGGGAACTTCCCTGACACGAATATCAGTGAAGCCTTGCAGCGAGTTCCTGGGGTGTCGATTGAGCGTGACCAAGGTGAAGGCCGCTTTGTGCGTGTGCGTGGTATGGCGCCAGACTATAACTCAGTGTCGATGAACGGCACGCGTTTACCATCACCAGATAGTGACCGCCGCGCGGTTGCCTTAGATGTTGTGCCAGCAGATTTACTTCAATCGGTGGAGGTGACTAAGACCTTAACCCCAGATATGGATGCCGACTCGCTTGGTGGCGCGATTGAAGTGAAAAGCTTATCGGCATTTGACCGTGATGAAAGGTACGTTAATGTCAGTGCTGAGGGCAGTTATGATGCTATGACCGAAAGTACCAACCCTAAGCTAGCAGCTAGCTTTAGCGATATTTACCAAGACAAATTCGGTGTGGCTATTGCGGCAAGTTGGTACGACAGGGGTTTTGGCTCAGACAATGTGGAAACGGGCGGCAAGTGGAGTTTTGATGAGCCGGCACGTTTAGAAGAAGTTGAGCAAAGAGATTACGACATTAACCGCGAGCGCGTCGGGATTGGCGCAAACTTCGATTTTCGTCCCAACGATAATAATGACCTCTATTTACGCACCCTCTATAGCAGCTTTGTTGACACAGAAACCCGTAACTCTAATGAGATTAAATGGGACGAAGCCACGTTACCTGATGTACTGGGCCCAGCAGAGGCGACTCGTTCATTAAAGTCTCGAGAAGAGGACCAGTCGATAGTGTCGCTAGTGTTTGGTGGTGAGTCTCGTTTAGAACAGTGGACCCTGAACTACCAAGCTAGCTGGAGTCGTGCTCAAGCGGATAAGCCAATGTATATCGGTAAAGCTGACTTTGAAGCGGGCTTTGATGAGGTGGGCTATCAAGATTCTCAAGTGCCAATGATTAATGCCAGTGAGGCCTTTTATAGTGCTGACGAATACCAACTGGCCAAGATTGAAATAGCCGATTCAAGTACGGTCGATAGCATGGTGGCTGCTAAATTTGATGCGAGCAAAACCTTGTTACTTGCCGAACGCCCATTAGAGGTTAAGTTTGGCGCTAAATACAGTGGCCGTGAAAAAACTAACCGCGAAGATGTATGGATATACAAAGATTTTGATGAGCTAGGCTTTACTGAGCAGCAACTGAGTATGGTGGCGTTTGCAGGTAGTGAGCCTGATTACAATCTAGGTCGCTTTGGGCCATCAATTAATGCTGATGCTGTATGGGACCTAGTTCATGGCTTAGATAGCGATGCTGCCATTGATAATATTGAGTCACAAATTAACGACTTTGATATCGATGAAGATATTGCCGCGGCCTATGTAATGGGTCACATCGATATCGATAACCTCCGCATTTTGGCTGGTGTGCGTTTTGAGCACACCGGCATGTATTCCAAAGGTACCGGCTTTGATGAAAGCCAAGATGATTTCTTTGCCACGACTTACGACAGAGACTACCAACACTGGTTGCCGGGTTTGCACCTTAACTATAAATGGGGTGATAAAACGGTTGTAAGAGCCTCGTGGAACAACACCATTGTTAGACCGACATTTGGCCAACTAGCACCGGGCTATCTAATCGAGCAAAACGATAACGAGCTTGAGGCGGCATTCGGTAACCCTGATCTTGAAGCACTGGAGTCAATGAACTGGGACCTGAGTCTTGAGCACTACATGGGGGGCTTAGGTGTGGTCTCTGTAAGTGGTTTCTACAAAGACATTAGCAACTTTATCTATGAAGCCGACTTAGGTGGTTACGGTAAATACCAAGACTTTGATAAAGCAGAAACTTTCGTCAATGGTGACGATGCCAACATCCTTGGGATGGAGCTGGCTTATGTGCAAGAGTTTGGCTTTATGCCCGAGGGCTGGCGTGGACTGATTTTCACCACCAATTTAACGTTAAGTGATTCAACGGCCGAAATTGACTGGCAAGACGATGGCACTAAAACTCGCGACATTCCGCTGCCAAGTCAATCAGAAGTCTCAGCTAATGCTTCATTTGGATATGAAAACCCCTATGTCAGCTTTCGATTCTCAGCCTCTTATAAGTCTGAATATTTGCTAGAAGTTGCCGAGCTTGATGATGCCGCGTTTGATATCTATCAAGATGCACACACCCAGTATGACTTTGTTGCTAAAGGCTTTATCACTGAAGACTTTACTGTGTATTTCAAAGCAATAAACCTCAGCGATGAGCCTTTCTATGCCTATACCGGGCAAAACCGTTACAACGCGCAGTATGAAGAATACGGTCGCACTTTCCAGCTGGGTATCCAGTACATTAACTTTTAAGGACCCCGCTAATGACTTTTAAACATGTTCTAACTCAATCGGCACTAGGATTAACCCTGTTAAGTTCGGCGCTAATTACTGCCCAAGCCCAAACTGCTGAAGTTATAAAGCCTAGCCCTGCTGGTGGCAGTGAAGTGGCAAAATGGCAAGGCCACTGGTTATACGCCAGCGAGCAACAAGGGCTATTACTTGCCGATAAAACAGCGCTTAAAACTGCGGTACCAGGGCAATTTGAATATTTAGCTGTGCATAATAATATCGCCTTAACTTACGATACTCAGGTCGACCAAGTACAAGGTATTAAGCTTGATATCAATAATATGCAGCGATTGCCGCTGTTACCAAAGCGCAGCTTTCAAGTTGAATGGCTTTGCTTACAGCCGCGTGTTGCAGATGGCAATCTCTATGCTTGGATAGGAGACGAAGCTGGCCGTGCAGAGCAATGGTTAATAACCAGTAATGAGCAGTGGCAACCGCAGTTGGTTCGTACTATGTCAGTAGTAATGGGGGCGCTAAAATGCCGCGTTGACACTAATGAGCAGCTCTATGTTATCGACAACGGCCAAGGCTTATGGCGCTATGCCGCAGCGCCTCATAGCCCTGATGAATCTGCATTAGTTGTCAGCTTGCCCGACAACTCACTCACAGGATTGGCAATGGTTGCAGACCAACCTGTGATGCTTGATGAGTCAGGCCTGATCTATAATAGCCAAGGCCAAGTTGTAAACTCGCCCTTTACTCAAAACTTAGCCTTAGAGAGTCTGTATATCGCAGATGATCAAGCAAAGGCATATTCAGATGAGGACGGCCACTTTTACCTAGGCCTGTTTGATCAAGCGCAGTTACAAGGCTCACATCAAGTGGGGGCGCCAAGTAAAGACATTATTAAAGAAATACCAACAGCAGTTGAAAGTGCCATCTCTGATAGAGCGGGCGATACCATGGATGATCCGGCTATTTGGATCCATCCTACAGCACCAGAAAAAAGCCGGGTGCTTGGTACTAATAAGCGCTGGGGGTTATTGAGCTTTAATATGCAGGGCGAGCAAGTGCAAGCCTTGGGTGTGGGCCGAGTAAATAATGTCGATATTCGCCAAGGCGTTAATTTAGGTGGCAAGCTTAGAGATATTGCAGTGGCAAGCAATCGAGACCGTAATAGCTTGAGTTTGTTTGAGTTAAATGCCGAGGGCGTGCTCACTCAACTAGCGGAGCAGGCTACGCCGTTAACCGATATATACGGCCTATGTTTATATCAACCACAAGCTGATGAGCTGTATGCCTTTGTTAATAATAAGGCTGGAGAAGTCAGTCAAATGGCACTTCGCTGGCAAGGCAATCAATTAACGGCAACCGAAGTTCGCCGCCTCACAGTGCCGAGTCAGCCAGAAGGTTGTGTGGCCGACGACAAGCAGCAGCGGTTATTTCTTGGTGAAGAAAATCGCGGTATTTGGCTATTTGATCTCACTACCGATACCTCTATCAGCCATCCGCAAATTAACGGTGAAATGATTATTCAAGAAGGCGGGACATTGGTGGCAGATATTGAGGGCGTTGCCTTATATCAAACCGACGATGATGATTACTTAGTTGTTTCTAGCCAAGGTAACGACAGCTATTTGCTGTACCAAAGCCAGGCTCCTTATGAGTATGTCGGTCGTTTGCGCATTGGCGTTAATGCTGCGGCAGGGTTCGATGGTAGCGCTGAAACCGATGGCTTAGACGTGACGTCAAGGGCCGTTGGCAGTGGTAAATGGGCTCAGGGGATGATGGTTGTACAAGATGGGCGTAATCGATTGCCAGATCAAAACCAAAATTTTAAATGGGTACCTTGGAGCGAAATTAGCCAGACTTTAAACTTGCAGTAATGTAAAAAAAGCAAGGCAGAATAACTCTGCCTTGCTTTTGAGAGCTCAGGTAGCGCTCCTGCTAAGGCCTTGTAAAACTCATTATTTCATCCACTTCATTGTCAGCATCTTCATCAACACTCAAAGTGAGTACATCGTCTGTGACGCTTAAGAACAACCCAAGGCTGGGATCCTGTGTAAAATCAGTTAAGCCTGTATCGCCGTTAGCATCAAAAGTGATCTCGATAGTCAGCTTATTGGTGTCAGAGTTAACACTGTAACTCCCCCACTCCATTCCAGAATCTTCATCTTGATCGCTATAGTCGACTTCGGCGTGGACGTAAGTACCGTCGGCATAAAATACCAACATAAGCAGATCATTTTCATCTGGCTCACCATCAATATCTCTGATTAACCAAGGACCTAGCTCTGCAGAGGTCGGGATAGCTTCAAAGATGAGAGTTTCATCGACAGTGCCATCGGCATCTTCATCAACTTCAAGGTTTAGCTGACCATCAATAATGGCGGCAAATAGCTGTGGGTCGCCAGTTTCTTTGCCAAAATCATTAAGACCGATATCACCATTTTCATCAAAATCTTGGCCAGCATAAACTCGATTTGTCTCATAATCGCGCTCGTAGGTTCCCCATTCCATTCCGGCATCGACTAATGAGCCAGCGTCCTCTACTTCGAATAACACATAGGTACCATTATTAAAGAAGGTAATACTTAATAAGTCCGTTTCACTATTAGTAATTGACCAGCTACCGACAATACCAAGCTGGATTTGGTTTTCTGTGAGTTGTTCTGCGAGATGAGCCAGCGCGGCTTCTTCGGTGATTAGCTCTGAAGTTGCTGTATTTTGACCGCCATTTTCAATGGTGGCCTTAACGGCATCGTTTGCTGCAAATTCAGCTGGGGGCAAATTGAAATCGACGGGCTCGGCAGTATCTATCGCAGTTTGAGTAATCGTAATGCCGTTATTAGGGTCGCCGTCCTGATCTAAGGTTTGCAGTAGCCTTGCCATATTGATGACTGCGCTGTTGGTGACATCCTCAGTATTGGCGATATTTAGTGGTGTCACGATTCCCTGAGCTTCAGTCGCAGGAAATTCAAGGTCGCCGATAAAGAAGGTAACCGTTTCTCCCTCTGCATAGCTATATTTCCCCTCGGCATCCGTCACGCCAGAGAGGGTTTCTGTTTTATAGCCAATCCCTTCTACAGGACTATCAAGAAAGACGCCCGATTTCGGTGTTGGAGTCGATGTTGTTGGGGGAGTTATTGCTGGTGTCTCAGGTTCTATCTCGATTGGATCGTCATCATCACTGCAGGCGGTTAAAGAGCTAATGATTATAAGAGACGATAAAATACTAACTTTAAAAGTTGGGCAGGCCTTAATAAACATGTGAATTCCTTTTACTGTCCAAGTAATTAGACGACTCTCATTCTTTACTAGCCATGGAAATCGTCGCTCCATTTATACAACTACTATAAAAATATGAAAATTAATGCAGTAAAAAAGTCGATTCAAAAAATTTCAAAAAATTTCAAAATAAAGTGAATATCTACAAAGAAAAGGATCAATGGCTTAGTGTTAACCAATCGGTATTGTGATTAAATAAACTACGGTTTTGCTCAAGTTTTTAAGGATGGTAACTGTGCGCATTCTGATACTGATATTTTGCTTTTTTACTTTAATGGCATGCGATAGCGGCTCAAAATCTATGGCTTTAGGCAGCCTTGAGCGTCAGCGCATTGCATTGACTGCAACCACCAATGAAGTTGTGGTTTCTTTGCCTGTGGCGCAAGGGAGTGTGGTGACTAAGGGCACTGTGCTGGTGCAACTCGATGATACGCAGCAAAGAGCTCATGTGGCTAAGGCATTAGCCGATGTCGCTCAGGCAACGGCTAACTATGAGAAATTAGTAAAAGGTGCCCGTGAAGAAGAGATTGCCGCAGCTAGAGCTAAAGTTTCAGGCGCAAAAGCCACTTTACAAGAAAGTGAAGCCAATTATAGGCGTATTGCTAGCATGGCTAAAGACAACCTCGCCAGTAAAGCCAATCTCGACCGAGCCTTGGCTAATCGTGATTCCGGTATTGCCAGTCTGGAAAGTGCGCAAGAGCAATTACGAGAGCTGGTGGCTGGATCGCGTGAAGAGGATATACGTTTTGCGCTGGCTAATCTCGATGCTACGGAAGCTGTGTTGCTGGGAGAGCAGAACAAGCTCGATGACTTAACCATTCGGGCCACACGAGATGGCATTCTCGATAACTTACCCTGGAACCTCGGCGAGCGCGTTACCCAAGGTAGCCCGTTAGCTGTGGTGTTAGCAGGCAAGGCCCCCTTTGCCAGGGTCTATGTGCCAGAGCCATATCGTGTAAAGGTAAGTATTGGCGATGAGCTACTGGTTCATGTCGATGGTATCGATAGTCCCATTAAGGGCAAAGTGCGCTGGATTTCCAATGAGCCAGCCTTCACACCTTATTATGCGCTTAATCAAGAAGAGCGCTCACGGCTGATGTATCTAGCCGAGGTACAACTGCCCGACAGCTCAGCATCATTGCCCAGTGGTGTGCCTGCACAGGTAGAGATGCCATGAGTCAGCAGGTCATCAAAAACACCCCGTCGGTCATCCAGAGTAATAATCCGGTCATCAAAACTAAAGGGTTATGCCGTCATTTTGGTAGCTTAAAGGCAATCGAGGATCTCGACTTTGAGGTTGAAAAAGGCCAAATTTACGGCTTTCTTGGCCCTAATGGCTGCGGTAAAACGACTGCTATTCGCATGCTTACCGGTCTACTATTACCAACCTCCGGTGAGATTGAGATCCTAGGGCTTAAACTGCCCCGCGATGCTGAAAAGCTGCGCCTTAAAATTGGCTACATGACCCAAAAATTCTCTTTGTATGATGATTTAACCGTAAAAGAGAACCTTAAATTTATTGCCAAAATTTACGGCCTATCTGCTGCAGAGCAAGCCGCACGGATCAAAGAGTTGTTGGATACCTATGGCTTAGAGCAAAAGGCCAACCAGCTTGCCGGTAGTATGAGTGGCGGCCAGAAACAGCGTCTAGGCTTGGCGGCGGCCACCATGCATAAACCTGAGTTACTGTTTTTAGATGAGCCGACTTCGGCAGTCGATCCTGAAAACCGTCGTGACTTTTGGGAGAAGTTATTCGATCTGTGCGAGCAGGGCACCACTATTTTAGTTTCGACCCACTATATGGATGAAGCAGAGCGTTGCCATAAGCTGGCAATACTGGAAGCTGGGGTGAAGCGTGCCGATGGTTCGCCCGATGAGCTGATGCAAAACATGGGCGCGCAGGTCGTAGAGATCGAATCTACAAGTCTAAGGCGTCTCAAGCAAGAATTGCTGGCGCTTCCCGAGGTCATTAGCGCCGCTCAGCTTGGCTCCCGCTTACGAGTTTTAGTCAAAAGCAGTTGTCATGATCCCATAGGCTTTCTGAGCCAAAATCCGTTACTGACAAGTGATGCGCTCACCTTAGTGCGACCTAGCCTAGAAGATGTGTTTGTTACTTGCACGGGGAAGGGACGCCAATGAAGATGCTTTATCGATTACAGGCGATAGTCGTGAAGGAGCTGACTCAGCTTAAACGTGACCGAATGACCTTTGGCATGGTGATTATGATCCCGCTTATCCAGTTGATGCTATTTGGCTTTGCTATTAATACCAATATTCGAGATATCCCCGTTGGCGTGGTTGACCAAAGCCAAACGGCTTTAAGCCGGGTGTTGATCCAAACCGTAACGGCGACTCAAGTTGTAGAATTTACCGAGCATTTTTTTGATGTTGAAACAGCTCAGGCCGCAATTGCCCGCGGTGAGGTGCGTGCGGTATTGGTAATCCCGCACGATGTTAGTCAGCGTCTCGTTCGTCATAAAACTGTGGGATTAGGCACGCCGCCGTCCAGTGATGAGGAAACTAGCCGCCCTGTGGCGCAGTGGATTGTGGATGGCTCCGATACCATGGTGGCCGCGGCAATCAAGGGCTTACGCGCCATGCCGCTAACTGAGCTACTAGGCTTACCTGCAAACCGCATGACACCTACTTTCGAAGTCGCGTTATTTTACAACCCGGAGCAGCGCACCGCGGTGAATATTGTGCCCGGGCTGGTGGGCGTGATCCTCACGATGACCATGATTATGTTTACATCGGCAGCCATAGTGCGTGAGCGTGAGCGCGGTAACTTAGAGATGCTGATCACTACTCCAATTCGCCCCATAGAATTGATGCTGGGTAAAATTATCCCCTATATGTTTATCGGTATCGTGCAGGTGATTATTATTCTTGGATTGGGCTATAGCGTTTTTAACGTGCCGATTAATGGCAGTTTGTTGCAGTTAGCCGGGGCGACCTTATTGTTTATTATGGCGAGTCTTACTTTGGGCTTAGTGATCTCGACCATAGCTAAAAGTCAGCTGCAATCGATGCAGATGACCATTTTTGTGCTGCTACCATCGATTTTGTTATCGGGCTTTATGTTTCCCTACGAGGGCATGCCGATAGAGGCGCAGTATATTGCTGAGGCGTTACCCGCGACTCATTTTATGCGCTTGATCCGCGGTGTAGTGCTGCGTGATGTTGATATTATTGATATGACCTATGACGTTACTTGGCTGGCGATATTTACGGTGATCGGGCTTGTGGTAGCATCAATGCGATTTAAAAAGAACCTTGGTTAACACAAACTTTATTTACAAAGGAGTGAGTTAATATTTAACTTTTGTGCTTAATAGCGGATGTTTTATGCATTTTTGTGAATGGCGGGTTATTTTTAGGTTGTGTTTGATGTTATTTGAAAATCGGAAATTTAAGATCTTAACCGTATATCATATTGTATTTTAAAGGCGTTAATATTCGTTTTTAAATTGAGGCGTAATGCAATCGTACTTATAAAAAATTAAGCCGCGTCATTGATAGTGGATCTGCTTTGCTAATGAGCCGCGGCCGAATATTTGAATCGTTAGCCATCTAGTTGTAGCCCAGAATGTAACTGGGAGTCTCTTCTTCGCGCTCCTCTGCTTGGGCATGCTCCTCCTTGATATCGGATTCGTCATCGGTCACTTTACATAGAGCGAAGTCACTACGGTTAAAGTTGCTTTGGTTATAGGTATTAAAAAAGTACTTTTCCATATAATTATCCATTAATTAGCTAGCCTGTTTAATTATGTATAGTTTAAAAAAACAACTTTGATCGCCTAAAAATAAAATTTATTTACTATTAATTTTATTTTTAGAACTCTGGGTTAAAATTTAAATGAACGTTTTAAATTTTGGATAAAAATGAGATTTCTAACAGTTTTATTTTTTGCGGTATTACTCAGTGCCTGTTCTAGTGCACCTTCTCAGCCTGTTTCCGCGGGTAAGGCTACCTCGCTGTCGAATACCGCTGAGGCAAAAAGCCAATTAATACAAGTGCATCAGGAATGGAAGGGGGTTCCCTATCGTTTAGGTGGTATGAGTAAAGGTGGTATCGATTGTTCGGGTTTTGTATTGATGACCTTTAAAAGCCGCTTTGGCGTGCAACTGCCAAGAACCACGGCGCAGCAAAAAGAGCTGGGTAAGAGCGTCAGCAAGAGCCAACTACGGGCCGGTGATCTGGTATTTTTTAAAACCGGCTGGAGTACCCGGCATGTGGGGATTTATATCTCAGACTCACAATTCTTACATGCATCGACTAGCCAAGGGGTGATGATTTCTAGCCTAAATAATAGCTATTGGAAACAAAAATACTGGTTATCGAGAAGGCTGTAAATGAGAGACTCAAAGTGCCTGCTTTGGCGAGCACTTTGAGCTAGGCTGATTGATGATCAGCATTGGGCTTACTAGAACACCAGAAAGAGTCGCTGGTGATTAGAAGCGTCGACCAACAGATAGCAGCACTTGATCCCAATTTAAGAAACCGTACTCGATAAACACGTTCCACTCATCTTTAGGGCCAAAATCGTACACCATACTGACCGACATATTGTGGCTTTCTGAGCTCACTAAATGCACGTCATAGTCGATATTTAGCGCACCGAGAGCGGTTTTAAACTCATAATTACCACCGATTTTTTGGTTGATCATTTGGTAGTTATAACCGACTAAGAAAGCCAGTTTATCACCGCCAACATCATATCTTTGCCCCATACGGATAGAGCCGATATAGGTTTGAATCGTACTGTCGGTAGTGGTGGTCCACGAGTTGGTAAATGCGGCTACACCGGTAAAGATAAACGGATGCATGCCAGGGATCACCTCGGCTTGTCCCGCAAGCACCGCACCTAACCCCACGTTGTACGCTGTGTACTCGATAGGAATCGGCAGCACCATGTTGAGGCCATTGCTAGTGACGCTGCCGTTAATCATAACTTCGGCATTACTCAGATCGGCGAGAATATCTTTATGCCCCTTGGTGTAACCAGCAAGGCCATAGATATTAAGAAACGGTAACACCCAAGCATCGGCTCTAAGTTGAATACTTTCATCTTCACCAGTAATGATCACGTCATCGGCGGGGATCACCACATTGGCATTAAGCTTGTTAAACAAACCGCTACCCGTTAGGCCAAGATTGAAGTTGTCCTTAGCATCGTAAGCAACAGATTGTTTGTTGTAATAAAGATTAAGGCCAACTGGGATTGGTAGCTCATAACCTAACTCGCGTGCTTTATCGCCCCAAATAGGTAAATGGCTCCAATGAGCAGGCTGTTTACGCTCAATATCAGTGGTGTCGCTACTATTGTCAGCCCATGCATTTAGGCTGATAGCTGCAAGTAGCATCACAATCACAAGGTGTTTGTTCATTTATGTTTTTCTCAGAATATTAATTAAAAGGCTTCGGTAAAAGTCAGGTAAAACCCGCTGTCGCCATCGCTAAACCCAAGGTCAACGCGCACGTTCATTCTTGGTTGTAATTCATAGCGGTAACCGACGCCGTAGCTATATAAAAACTTTTGGTAAAGGTGAGTGTCGGTGCCGGCAATAGAGCCAACACCCGCCCACAAGGTCATACCGTGAGCCGACAATTCGCCGTTATGGCGTAAAAAGGTATGGCGATACTCAATCGTGTGCTCAATCGCTTCACTGTCGCGGTAACGACCTTGATAGAGACCACGTAGTGATGCTTGGCCGCCTAGAGTAGGCAAGTCATAGTAAGGTACATCGCCGTCACTCCATTGGTAGGCGTTGTAAAAGGCTAATACCTTGCCTAATCCCAGCGGTAAGTAATATCTATGGTCGATAAGTGCTTTTTGGTAGCGATTATCGCTGCCAAAACTTGGGTTGTAGTTGATGTACTCCAGGTTAAGGAATTGGCCTTTCCACGCGTTAACTGCGACATCGCGACTGTCGTAGCTGATCGAAAAGCCTAAACCAATAGATAAGGGCTGATCTTTGTATTGCTGGAAGTTTTCATCATCAATAGCACTTTGTGGCAAGCTAGCTTGATCAGGTTCAAAGTAGTTTAGTCGCAGTGCAGGGCCAAAATAGAAACCATAGTCGCTCTTAAAATCTAAGTTTGCATGGTAGCTAAGCGAGGTTTTGTTCAATAATGTGTCGTCAGATGCAGCCTGCTTTTTACCTGCGTCATAACCCACCCCCCAAAAGTTTTCACTTTGGTCGGCTAATACAAATAGGCCGTTGTAACGAATATCATCGTTATCAAAAAACAGGTTCTGTTTCGAGCGGATGCTATAACCCACATCGCCGTCGCCTTTATTGACGATGCCAAACAAAGACACACTTGAACGTTGCAGCTGAGCTTGCTCGCGCTCTGTTTTAAAGGAATACAGGCCACCAAGCGCCATCATCATACCGTTTTCAGGAGTGAACGCTGGGCCACCTAATATATCGAACATGGCTAGGCCGTTTTTGTCGATATGGTTGCGCTTGGCATACTCAAGATCCGTGATGGCTTTACCTAGTTCATCACAAGCTTTTTCGGTACTACAATCGTCTTCTTTGATGTCGAGAGAGTCGATAGCATTATCGTAGGCTTGGCTGCGCTCTTCGGCTTGTTGTTGGCTACTGAAGAATGGCTGCTCGCTGCTCTTTGTTGGCAAAGTTTGCTGAATTTGCTCGGCGTAGATAAGGTGAGAAAAAAGCATAGTTGCTAACGCTAAACTAACGCGCAATAAGCCCGGAGTGCTGTTCAAAGATTGTCCCTCGACATGGTATGAATTCTGCTGAATTCGAGTAGGCGCAAGAGTACGGTAGAATTTGTCGAAAACAAGTGTTGCCACAGGCTGTCATATCAAAAAAATTGCGACCTATATCTCGTTTGCGGCAAATGTATTCGATAGTGTCTGTATTTTGAGCGCAGGGGGCGTGAGGGCTAGTGCATAACCAATAAATCATCGGCGCGCAGTTTTTGTGTTTAACGCCAGATTTATCGGGTCTAATTCGTTAACTTTGTGCTACTTTAACGCCACGCTATAGAGACGCTAACGTTCACGATAAACTTGTAAACAAGCAGTTTATCCATGATCAGATTGAGGAACAGACAATGAGCAAAGCTAGAATCGGTATTGTGACAGTAAGTGATAGAGCCAGTGCAGGTGTATATGAAGATCTCTCAGGCAAGGCAATTATCGATGTACTGAATGAATACCTGACTTCTGAGTGGGAGCCTATCTATGAGGTGATCCCCGACGAGCAGGATGTGATTTCTGCAACCTTGATTAAGATGGCCGATGAGCAAAATTGTAGCCTTATCGTGACCACAGGTGGTACAGGTCCTGCTAAGCGTGATGTGACCCCAGAAGCGACTGAAGCGGTATGTGACCGCATGATGCCAGGTTTCGGTGAGCTGATGCGTGCTGAATCATTGAAGTTTGTGCCAACGGCAATTCTATCGCGCCAAACCGCAGGCCTACGTGGTGACTCACTTATCGTTAACTTACCAGGCAAGCCTAAGTCTATTCGTGAATGTTTAGATGCTGTGTTCCCTGCTATCCCATACTGCATCGACCTAATGGACGGGCCGTTCCTAGAATGTGACGAATCGGTGATCAAGCCTTTCCGTCCTAAAGCTAAGTAAGCTCAAGTTAGATTCGATAGATAAAGAGCGTGTCTCGATGCGCTCTTTCTATTTGCTCAGAGCTCTTCGCTACAATCCCTACTGTATTGACCTAATGAATGGTTCGTTCCTAGCGTAAATTTCGATGGGATTTGATTACCTCAGTAGTCCCCCACAAACCTGAAAATGGTAGCTGTCCAAGTTGTTCGCACGAGTGCGCAACTAACTGTAAACCTCTATTTCACATCTTTTCACAAACTTTTAGCCTGATCGGTTGTTTTTACACCATGGGCTGGCGTGAAATTGTAATACCCTGTTTGAGTTGCGCCTATGCGCGAAATCATAAGGAGTTGTGGAAGATGGGCGTATTCGCTTCGTGGAGTATTAAACGTAAGTTAATGGCTGTCATGCTCGTTTTTGGGTTAACAGGTGCGGTCATCCTTACCGATGTTGTGCTCAGTACTACAAAGGTCGAACAGCGGTTTAACGAATATGATCAAGCTGGGGTTAATAGCCATCAGTTTCTGCTGTCTATTAATCGTGATATGAATTACGTGTCGCGTTTGTCTCGCAGCATCATGCTAGGTGATGATTTCAATAAGAACTTCAATCTACTTGAAACCCGGATCCAAGATATTTACCGCCATTTTGAACATTTAGAAACCGCTTTAAATAAAATGAGCAGCAATGCTGACAGACAAGCATTGGGTCAATTGGCTAGAAACTCTAAACAAGCAACACAGGCGTTCCTTGAAGATGGTCGGACTCGCATGTTGCAACTAAGGACTGTTGAGCGTACGCCTGAGGTTTTGCAGTTCGCATGGCAGGAGTACCGCAAAGGGGCAAGCCCATTTGCGAATGAGGCCAGAAACACGTTTAAACTGTTAGCTGAATCAGTCGAGAAAGCGCGTGATCAGATACAAGTTGCAGCGCTAACGTCGATGGAAAATATGCGATTGCAATTGATTAGCTTTACGTTGGGGTCTTTTGGGCTGGCTAGTATTGTATTGTTTTTTGTTTCTCGCACCATTCTAAATTCGGTTAATACTATGCAGCAGTCAATTACTTCGATTGAGGCTGACTCGGATCTCACTCGCCGAATTCAAATCACTTCTCAAGATGAGTTGGGGCAGCTATCTCACTCATTTAATTTAATGCTAGATAAGTTTCAGGGTAGCTTACAGGGCGTAGCTGAAACCTCGACTTCGCTAGCTGATTCTTCCAGTGGTATGGCTTCGATAGCGGCCGATGCGGCAAATTCAGTACAAACTCAACGTGATGAACTTGAGATGGTGGCTACTGCGATGAATGAGATGACGGCGACCGTGGTTGAAGTGGCTAAAAATGCCAATGATGCTGCTGATGCTGCAGTGCAAACAGATGGTCAGACTCAAGCTGGCTTAGCCGTAGTTAATAGCACGGTTGAGGCTATTGAGAACTTGGCTGTGGGGATTGAACGCGCGTCAAAAGTCGTGCAAGACTTAGAACAAAACAGTCATCAAATAGGTTCTATTTTGGATGTGATTAAAGGCATTGCCGAGCAAACTAATCTTTTAGCGCTCAATGCTGCGATTGAGGCGGCACGAGCAGGTGAGCAAGGTCGAGGCTTTGCAGTAGTTGCCGATGAAGTGAGAACCTTGGCCAGCCGCACTCAAGAGTCGACAGAAGAAATTCAAACCATGATTGAGAAGCTACAAGGAGGAGCAAAGCTTGCAGCGAACGCGATGTCTGATAGTCGTCAATATGTTGATGATAGCGTAAGCCATGCTCGCGGCGCGGGTGAGGCACTGCAAAGCATTGTCACTGCGATTGCAACTATTACCGATATGAATACTCAAATTGCCACGGCAGCTGAGGAACAAAGTACAGTCTCTGAAGAGATTAACGCTAATATCGTTAATATCAGTCATGCTGCAGAGCAAACAGCCAATGGTACGAATATTAGTTCTAAGGAAAGTGAAAACTTAGCTGTTATGGCTAAGCGTCTATCGGTATTGGTGCAAGAATTTAAAATCTAGTCATTATCGTTAAATGAGGCTCTCGTGATTGCGAGCCTCAATGCTTGCAAGGAGGACAACTCTGCCAACAGTGTTCAGCCTCCTTTACGTGCAATAAGATAAGCACTGTATCCAGTCATCAAAAACAGGCTTGGAATCGCGATAAGATGGCCAAACAGGTTAGGTTCAGTGCTGAAGTTTAACCAAAATAACATCCCCCAGCTTGGCGTCAAGTAGCTGATACTTAATAATTTATAGCTTATTTGCTTATCGAGAGGTGGAGTGCTGCTTAACTCAGTTATTTTCACGTTAGTATTCCCCTTGATATCTCTATTCATAACTACGCTCCTGCGACAACGGCTGCCAACTGAATTCAGTATAAAAACTAGACAAATGGGTTTTAAGTGTCATTATTGACAAAATAAAGGTGAAAAGTGACAGTGGCGCTAAAGGGAGGTGTTTATGAAGCGAATAGTAGTACTTGCGGCCGACAACGCTGTGGCTGGGGGCATTTTGAGTTTTATGGATGTATTCAGCTTCAGCAATACCTACTGGAAAGTCACTCATCCCGATGCCGATGAGGTGCTATTTGAGTGTGCGATAATTTCGCCGGATGGTGAGCCGATAAAGAGCGACCATAATATGCTGCTACCGGTTATTGCCCATGATGAAGCTGAACATTACCTTAGTCATGCCGACGCCATAGTCGTCGCCTCGGCGGCCATCACTAATCGTAAGCAACTTAACGCCTACCTCGATGATTTTCAGCCTCATATAGCGACCCTAAAAAAGTTTGCACAGACCAATAAACCGATAGCGGCCTATTGTTCGGGTACCCTAATGTTGGCGGCTTCTGGATTGCTTGACGATAAGAAGGCTACCTGCGTATGGTGGCTAGCCGAGTTATTTAGGCGCAGCTTTCCTAGGGTCGACTTATGTAGCGAGCATGTGGTCATGAATGACGGTCAGTACTATACGGCTGGAGCCACCAGTGCTAACTTGAGTTTGGCATTGCAGCTGGTACAGAAACTGGCGGGGGAACAAATTGCGATGCAGATGGCTAAGGTATTGCTCATCGATCCGAATCGAACCTCGCAGCAAGCTTTCATGACCTTAGATGCCGAGCCGCAACATAAAGATGAGTTAGTGACGCGTATTCAAGACTGGATGCAATTACATCTTAAGCATCATTTGCAGTTAGATGATATTGCGGACAAATTTGCCTTAGGCAAGCGCACTTTAATCCGCCGCTTTAAGAAGGCAATCAATGAAACTCCTGCCAGTTATATACAGCGGCTTAGGGTCGATGAGGCTAAGCGGTTATTAGAAACCACTGAACTGGCTATCGAGCAGATAGTGGAACAGGTTGGCTATGAGGATGTGAGCTCTTTTAGAAAGCTATTTATACAAACCACTAGCTTGTCGCCTCGAGCCTATCGGCAAAAATTTAATACCCATGACTGCTGTTGATGGCAGCTTTTGTAGAACAGCGATCGAGTCGCTTAAGTCATCAACCTATGGGTAAAAACAGTTTCGCTAGTTTAGTTTGTAGTCGTTGTTTACATTGCTTTTTTACAGCGAGTTAATCGTTGATTTTAGATCGTAGCTGCCATCAGTCACTATTTTCTCTAGCACTTCCACCCGTTGCTCTAAATGACGGTTTTGCTTACGTAACAACTCAAGTTCATTGTTGGTGATTTCTGAACTGGTAATTTTGCGTGACTTTAAATAGTGCTTAAACGCTTCGCCAGCTGTAGCGATAGCTACGATAGCGACAATTAACACAATCATAGGGATATCCATGGTGGTACTCCTTATTTAGTTATTTATGTCCTTTATCTGTGTCTTTCAGTTTTGAGTTTTCACTCGATTAGCATACTTATCTACGGCCTTGCCTGTGGTTGCCCAAACCATCACGCCACCCCAAGCTATAAATGAAAGCCCAGCCGGAATACAGGCGAGTAAAATCAGTTTAAAGTGCTTGCGGTTAAATATCAGTGCCAGCATGGCAGGCAGAAACCAGAGGAAGAGTACTCCAATGGCTAATAACACCATAAAAGCGAAGTTTTCTTGGGCTAAAATATTATCAATAAATTCCATATCTATTTCCTTATTCCTTAAAGGCTGATTTAAATTAGTGAGGACTTAACGCTATAGCGTTAAGCCCTTTGGCTTTTGGTTAATAATGGTTACAAACCAAACACAATCTTCTCGCTCTTCAGCGATTTTTGCATGCCAATGGCTAGAGCAAGAGCAATTGCCAGTGTTGCCGCTGAGGATACGGCTAACTGTGTCAGTGGTAGTTCGCGGCCTTTAATAAACTCAATCAGTGCCTGAAGTTGGCCCGATACCGGTAGCCATTGAATCGTCTCAGGTGCGATGTTGTAGCTGGCGGCCATGGCTAACATCATAGGCACCATTAACACGATAGTGATGTACGACTGGGCTTCCTTAAAGCTCTTAGCCATAAAGGAGACAAACAGCTGCAAACACGCCGCCATAATGGCAACTGGCGCCCCCACAATCAGCATCATTACAATAAAGCTAGTATTAACGCTAACGGCAAAACCAAGCTCTTGCCAAGGTACAAAGGCATAAGCAAATTTGGAGACGATTAGCGTTAGCACCAGTCCTACCATGGCAAAAATGGTTACCGCGGTGACTTTAGCAATAACAATCTCCCAAGTAGAAACTGGATGACTCAGTAGCAGCGCTAACGAATTACGCTCGCGCTCACCGGCGCTGGTATCTATGGCTAGGTTCATACCTGAGATAAACACCGCATAGATCATGGTCATGGTTGCTAGGCCTAATATCATCCCAGCTCTAGAGTCTGGGGTAGCTTCATCTTCAACATTGAGCTTCAACGGTTGCATTACACGTGGGTCGATACCACGAGCAATTAGGCGTAGGCTACCCATCTCTGAGCTGTATTCCCGTAGGCTCTTTTCGAGGCGACGAATTGAGACCTGTAGCTTCTCATCAGAGGCATCGGCAATCAGGGTCACTTCGGCGCTGAGCCCCTTAGCCATATTGGCAGCATAGTCTTGGCTAATAATGAGTTGGATTGCCTTGGTGTCTTCGCTATCGCCTTGGGAAATACCGCGGCTAGACAGATACTTCACCAGATCTGGTGCGCCATTAGAGTTTTCAATTTTAATATTGAGATCTTCGGGGCTGGTTAGCTTGCCGATCAGTAGAAAGAACATGCCACACATCAGCAGTGGAGCGCCCATAGCGTAGTAGAGACCTGCCATCACAGAGCGTTTATCACGAGCGGCGTCGATCAGCTCCTTGCGGATCATCGAAATTATTTTATTACTCATTTTGAAATCCTTTTATCGCCAGTATTAGGCTGCGATGCCTTCGTCAGTACCAATTAGTTGAATAAAGGCGTCTTCCAGAGAAGCTTTACCAGTTTGCTGACAGAGTGCATCAGGGCTACCAACGGCGACCACTCGGCCCTCGGCCATCACAATAACCTGATCGCACAAGGCGGCTACTTCTTGCATTACGTGGCTTGAAAACAACACGCAATGGCCTTGGTTTTTAAGATCTCGCAAGATGTCACGTAACACCCGGGTGCTCATTACATCTAGGCCGCGAGTGGGTTCATCGAGAATGATATTGGTCGGCTGGTGGACAATCGCTTGTGCCAATGCCGTTTTCATTCTCTGCCCCTGAGAGAAGCCTTTGCACTGTCTATCGGCAATATCGGCTAGGTGTAATCGTTCAATGACATTACTGGTTGCCAGCTTGGCCTCTTTGCGTGATAAACCGTTTAGCTCGGCAAAGTAGCTAATATATTCCCGCGGTGTTAGGCGCTCGTACAGGCCAAATGGGTCGGGAAACAAGCCTAATTGCTGCTTAGCAGCAACCGGGGATTTGGCGATATCTATGCCATCAATTTCGGCAATGCCGTTATCGGGTTTTAGTAGACCAAATACGGTACGTAAACAGGTGGTTTTACCGGCGCCATTGGGACCGAGCAGGCCAGTGATTTGGCCATCCAGGGCTGAAAAGCTTAAATCGTTTAGCGCCTGCACATCTCCGATGCGTTTCGATAAATTTGATACTTGTATCATGGTGGTTTCCTTACTTAATCAGCGCTGTTTGTTCATTTCTTCGATCGAGAATATCGCTAGGGATTGCTTCTACTGTGCTGGCGTTGAGATAGAAGTTACGGCGAATATCTTCGTTTAAGCATTCTGCATCTAACTCGGCGACTGAGCCTTGGTCTACTAGTTCAGCGATAAGGTCATTGCCACAAGACTGGTATGCCACGCCGTGCGTCGCATAAGGGGCAATAAAGTGCTTGGCATTGGTGAGCTTTTCCATGGCAAGTTCGCCCCAGCTCGGAGGCGTGGCGGGATCAAGCTCACCCGAGAGTAATAGGGTGGGAATATCACTAGCAATAGGCTTGGCAAAGTCGGCATTGACCGCAGGCATGCTCCATACCGCGCAAGATTCGGCAAAGGTTTTTAGCATCTCTTTGCCGAAGTAACTCTCGCTGGTTTTTGTACGTAGCTCAGGTGTGAGCCGTTGCCAATCTTCACCGCACACCACAGAGGCGTGCATACCCATGGCAATACCGGCGTTATCGATCCCTAAGGCGTATAAGCCAGTGATCGGCTGGAAGTTGCCTTTTGCAGCTTGATGAATCGCATGGGGGATAAGCGAGCGCGTACTTGGCGAATACAGTGCCATGCGTAGCGCGCCCTTAAACTTGTTACGGGTCATGGTTAGTTGAGTCAACTCGCCCGTAAGTGGGTCAGGTACCATACTTATTCTCGGCGCTTGAGTCAGCTCGGCATCGACCTTTTCAAGATCGGCTCTAAGTTCAGGAAACTGGGTGTGGCAGAGGTCGTTGTTAGTACAGTCTTCAATTAAAAGATCGAAGGCGCGGGCGATAGCATTGCCGATAGCGAGAACACTCTGCTGCATAGGGACTACGCCATCTAATGTTACTGTTGCTAGGTGTTCTGGATAGTGGCGCATATAGAGCTGTGCCATACGGGTACCATAGGATACACCGTATAAATGCAGTTTCTGATAGCCAAGGTGCTGTCTAACCGCTTCAAAATCTTTAAGTGCACTTAAGCTACCGTATTGGGTGACATCGGCATCTAAGGTCTCAAGGCACTTTTGGGTTTCTACCCGGGTATCAAAATCACTTTCGTTGTCCGCAAGGGCGCTATCGAAACTATCACCTATACATTGCAGCGGGTTTGACTGGCCTGTACCGCGCTGGTCGATAAGAATCACATCTTCGGTCTGGCGTACCTTAGTGAGCATACGATCGAAGCCTTGAGCATTCTCAATAGCAGATTGTCCCGGGCCGCCAGCAATGGCTAAGAGGGCTTCGACTTTATCGCTGGGCTTAATGGCTGGCATCACCACATAATGAATTTGGATCTGCTTGCCCTCTGGCTTGGCGTAATTTTCTGGAACCAAGATCGAGCCACACTGCATTTGCTCTGAAAGGCCGTCGACATAACAAGCCTGTTGCTCGTTTGAAGTCACAGCTGTTTGCGTGTCGGCTTGCGCTGCAGGAATAACTAAGCCTGCTCCAAGTAGCACGGCAATGGCTGCGGGTTTATGACGCCATAACGCAGGTGAAACCCGAGCGCGTAGTTGAGAGTACATTCCATGAAGCATGATACTGATTCCTTTTTGCAATTTTGCGTATCTATAAGAGCATTGTTACTGTATCAATCTCTTTATGCAGTGGCTAACTACTTTTCCTCAAGCCGATATGCTACCTGAGCCAGTGCAGAAATCGGCAGTTGGGCAAAAGGCATTAAATAAAGCATCTTATGGCTGGCTAAACTGCGTTTATGGCGAGGGGATCTGCTACGTTTTTAATGTTCAACTTGGCTAATTAAGGTGTAAATCCTGCAAGATGGTTAAAGTTTAATCTAACTTGTTGCGTTAAAAATTGCACTGCGAAGGTACACTTGTTAATAAAATATTTCTGTTTTAATTGATATGCTTAGCTTAAAAGACTTGTTGTTAAATATAGGCCGTTGACTTCGCAGGACGGCCTTTTTTTGTGTGTGAGTTAACAAAAATAGAGCAAAAACTCTTAGTGTTTATAGTTTCTTCGAGTAAACTTGCGCCAAAGCGGAACACTTGTAAGCTAAAAGGTAGCCATTTTATGTCGCTCGAGCAATATCACGTAGTACGATTAATACAGCAACAAAGCCAAGCACTTGGCGACGCTATTGCGCTCGAAGGATTCGAAACTGCAGCGCCTTGGCACCAGGTGAGTTGGGCTAAATTCGATTCTATCACCTCAAAAATTGCACGAGTGTTGATTCAGTTCGGTATCGAGTCACAAGACCGCGCAATTATTTTGTCACAGAACTGTCCGCAGTGGACTTGTGCCGATTTAGGCCTTTTAAAGGCTAAAGCCGTTGTTGTGCCTATCTATCCGACTAGCACATTAGAACAAGCTGCTTACATAGTTAACGATGCTGCAGCGAAACTGATTTTTGCTGGCGATGCAGTTCAGTATGCGATGGCGTGCAAACTGGTTAGCGAGTGTGACAGTCTGACTCGCGTAATAGTTTTCGACAAAACCGTTGAGCTACAAGATCAGCAAAACCATTTCTACCTAGACGACCTTTTAGAAGGCGAGCTAGATAGCGCAGCAGATGCTGAGTTAGAAAAACGCTTAAATGATAAGAATCTTGATGATCTACTGACTCTTATCTATACCTCGGGTACTACGGGTGATCCAAAGGGCGTAATGCTCGATTACCGTAATATCGCTTCTATGGTGCGTCAGCATGACACTTTATTGCCTTTTACCCCTGGCGATGTGTCATTAGCATTCTTGCCTCTGAGCCATGTATTTGAGCGGGGCTGGAGCTTCTACGTTTTATGTCGCGGTGGTCATAACGTCTATCTGTCTAATCCAATGGCAGTGAAAGAGGCGATTGTGCAAGTGCGTCCGCACACATTATGTGTGGTGCCTCGCTTCCTAGAGAAAGTGTATAGCGCGGTACAAGATAAGGTGATTAAAGCGCCTGAGCTGAGACAGAAGATGTTCACCTGGGCGATGGCTGTGGGCCACAAGCAGTCTGAAGTGGGTCAGGGTCGTCATAAAGCTTCATTAGGCTTAAGCCTACAGTGGAAACTGGCAGATAAACTGGTTTTCAGTAAGTTAAAGCAAGTATTAGGTGGCCGTCTTAAGTTTATGCCTTGCGGCGGTGCGGCTTTAGATCCAAACGTCAGCGCTTTCTTCCAAAGCATCGATGTGCCAGTTTTATGTGGTTACGGTATGACTGAAACTGCAGCAACGGCAACTTGTAACACCTTAGCTAATCGCGTTCCGGGTTCTAATGGTCAAGTATTGCCTGAAGTTGAAATCAAGCTAGGTAAAGACAACGAAATTTTGGTTCGTGGCGATACCGTAATGCGTGGTTATTTCAATCGTCCTGAAGAAACGGCCGAAGCGTTTGAAGATGGTTGGTTGAAGACTGGCGATGCGGGTCGTATCGACGAAAACGGTAACCTGTTTATTACCGACCGTATTAAAGAGCTGATGAAAACCTCAAACGGTAAGTATATCGCTCCACAGCGTGTCGAAGGTAAAGTAGGTTGCTGCCCGTTCATCGAACAAGTGGCTATTGTTGCCGATGCACGTAACTATGTGACTGCTTTGATTGTACCTGCTTTTGAGTCATTAGAAGCTTGGGCAAAAGAGAAGGGCGTACATTACGAGACACAGCTAGATCTTTTGCGTCACACTCATGTAGTGGAGCACTTTGAACAGCGTCTTAAGACTTTGCAAAGCGAGCTTGCAGGTTTTGAAAAGATTAAGAAGTTTACCTTGTTGCCAGATGCTTTCTCGATGGAAGCAGGCCTTATTACCCCAACAATGAAGTTGCGTCGTAAGGTGATTTACAATAAGTATGCGCGTGAAATCGATAAGATGTACAGCCGTTAATACAAGCTTAACAGATTGAATAGAAAGGCACGCATTAGCGTGCCTTTTTGTTTCAGCCTTATACCACTAAGCGCTTACTTCGCTTGCTACACACAGAACACCAAGAAAAACTCGTGCAGGCACTACTTAGTGATCTTCGTGTTCTCAGTGGTAAATTCTTATCTTTTAACTCTGCAAATTTTTAATTCCAGCAGCAATTGCCTCAACGCGCTTCTATGCCGGCAATTTATCGGTAGAATGGTGCCGGTAAAACATCAATCACAATCATAGCAATAACGATAACAACAAGGACTATAACCTGTGTCTGAAACTGCATTTAGCTTAACCCTACAACCAAGATTTTGTGAAACTGACGCCTTAGGCCATATCAATAACACTGTGATCCCTGTTTGGTTCGAGGCCGCCCGTGAACCAATTTTCAAGATTTTTAACCCGACACAAGACTTGTCTAAGTGGAACTTGATTGTGGCGGGTTTCACCATCGCCTTTAATGCGCCAACTTACTTTGCCAGCGATATCACAGTAAAAACTTGGGTGAGTCGTATCGGCAATAGTAGTTTCGAACTGACTCAAAGTTGCTGGCAGAACGGCAAGAAGACCGCCGAAGCGCAAACCACCATGGTGCATTACGATTACACCAACGAAAAGAGTCAGCCATTGAGCGAGAGTATTCGTCAGCAACTGGCACTGCTTATTGGTGAATAGCTACTGGCGAATAACCAATATGCTATCGCATGAGCTGTTAGGTGTTGCTTAAAAACTTCTGCACATACCAGCAGCTCGCTTCAATTTCAAAGCCCTCTGTTTTGGCCCACTTTAGCCCATGACGCACCAACTTTTCGGCTAAGCCTTTGCCCCGTAGTTGTGGGGGGGCATAGGTGTTGTTAAAGTTACAGCTAGTATCATAAAGCTCATAGGCTAATACAGCCTGAGCCTCACCCTGGTTAATCACGAAACGGCCTTCATCACTTAAATGAATCACTTCGCTCATTGGTTTACTCCTCGCTGTTATTCCCTTTAGTTATTGTGATTTATGCGTGTTGGTAAGTCTTTAACGCATCAACCAGTGCTGGTGTTAGCTTAGCTTTTTGGCCGGTTTTAAAGTTAAACATCACCACTTGCGACGTGCCAAGGGTGGTAACGGCTTGCTGAGCTTGACTGTAAACACTGTAGTGCATCATGAACCGGTCATCTTTAATGTCACTGATACTGACGCCAACCGTTAAGGTGTCGGGAAAGGTCACTGGGCGCTTATAGCGCGCTTGGTTTTCGCTGATCACCGGGCCAATAGATGTAGTTTGTAGCTCGTCGAGTAAGTTAATCTGATTAAAAAAGTCGATACGGGCAGTTTCGAAATAGCGGAAATAAACCACATTGTTGACGTGCTGCAGGGCATCCATCTCGCCCCAGGCCACGGTTATTTGTGTGTTAATTGGGAATTGCTCGAGAAACTTGTCCATAATGATCCCTAGTTGATGATTTTGGTTGCTTAAGTATGTATTTAAACGAGTGTTTAACTTTTGCTCAGCATAACAGCATGTTTATCAGGCAACAAGGCAAGGAATAACACCCATTAGTATGAAGCGGGGACATAAACACAATGACTAAATGGTTAGCAATGGCGCTATTGCTCAGCTTTAGCTGCCAGAGCCCGGCAGCGGTGGTCAGCCAGTTTATTACGGCTGAAACTCGCCAAGAGCTGCGGGCATATCGATTAATTAAAGCCATTGAGCCACAGTTGCAGCAAGTGTATCTGGCTCTGCCTATGCAGCATAAATTAACCCTTGTTTATGGCGCACAAGACGGTCCCTTGTTTGACCCTGAGCTGATGCAAATTCAAATCCCATATCACTTTGTTACTGAGGTACTTAACCGTTTTACCAAGGATGAGTATCAACAAACTGGGGTGACTCCAAAGCAAGCGACCCAAGATGCGTTATTACATACCCTAGGTCATGAGTATGGTCATGCTTATATCTATGCTAACCAAGTTATCGTGCTAGGTCGGGAAGAAGATGCGGTTGATACCTTGGCTACGCTGTTATTGATCCACGCATTTAAAGATGGCGCCGAAATCGCCTTAAGTGCAGCGGACCTGTTTGCCCTTGAAGATGAAGATATTGATGAGTTGGTTGAAGGTGACTTTAGTGATGAACATAGTCTAGATGCCCAGCGTTACCACGCAACTGTGTGCTTAATTTATGGCAGCGATCCTGACAAATATGCAGCGCTGTTATCCACTTCTGCACAGAAAGAAGATAGAGCAGCCATGTGCGAACAAGAATATGCTCGCCAAAGTGATAACTGGGAGAGGTTAAAAAGCCGCTATTTAGCAAAATAATGCACTTGAAAGTTGGCAGATACTAAGCGTTTTTACTTATTGCAATCGTAAATGTTGGTAAATTGTTAGTAAACGTTTATGGTGGTCGCTTCTTGTGCGATTAATAATGAGTGAGGCCAGTTTTTTATGACGGCAACAAAAATAATAACAATGCCCGCAGCTTTGCAAGTCATATTATCTTCGGTTAAGGGCTTCTACCAAAAGCGAATTTCAGGCTTAGGGCAAAAGCTGACAGTACTGACTTTTGCGCAATACCTATATGTGTTAGCGGGATTGATTGCAATTTTTGCGGACTCATTTAGTTGGGTTGTAGTGTTAACTGTGTTGGCGTTAACGATAGAGCTGTTACCTATTTTTGAGCGAATTTGGCATAGCTTAGTTGGTAAAGCTGTGCTGTTGCTGTTTTATGCCTTAGTGGCTAACTTTGCGTTGAGTTGGGCTGCTGGGGTCGTCAATGATGTGATTGGAGTGTCTGCCACGAATGTTGCCTATACTCATAATTTGGCGATTTTACTGTATATCCCAGTGTGGTTTGTGTTTATCACCGCCCTGGTTATTCTCGCCGCGCAGTTGCTGGTGCCTTTCTATTTAATACTTGCTTTAATGCTCGCGCCTTAGGCATTAAACTGCCTAAGTTGACCCAAAATGTTCATTTTCAAAAACTCACTTGGCTATTGCGTTTAATGTTGGCAACCGGCTTGTTCGCTCACCTTGTTTTATATGTATTGCCAGAGCTTGGAGCCGAACAGTCACAACAAACTATCACTAGCGATATCACTGCTGGCTTGGTACCGACGGCGACCACTATAAGCGCCGAGGATGCAGAGCTAAAGGGGATGACAGATGAGTATTTGCAAACGCGCTATGAGTACCAAGCATTTGTGCGGCAGATGATTGCGCTTTTTGCATTTGAGTTTGAAGCTGACAGTAAGTCTCGCTGCCAGAAGGATCCCGATTCAAGAGTGGTTGAATTAAACGACTATGAACTGATCGAAATATATCGCGATAAGACGCTGAACGATGGTTTTCGTTTTGAGGTTAAAAAGTGTATTTCGCCCGCTTTTCCAAGCGACAGTTGACAGCAAAAGTAACAAAAGGGTCTTTAAGGCCCTTTTGTTAATTAGCATTAGCTTAATCGATCTTTAGCTCGTCAAAGCTAGTAATGGTTTTAAAATCGCCGGTGCGCTGATTGTCATCGCGAACCATCTGTACCACATGTAATCCTGCTTCGTTGGCCGCTTTTAGCTCTTCTAGCACATCAGAAACAAATAGGATCTGCTTCGGGCTTAGGCTGATGGTATTGACGATATTGCTGTAAGCCTGTTTGAAACGCTTGTTACCAGTGCGAGTGTCGAAGTGGCCATTAAACTTATCGTTTAGATCGCCTGCATCGCTGTGGCTAAACAACAGTTTTTGCGCCTCAACAGAACCTGAAGAGAAGCTATAAACGCGTAGGCCTTGTTGCTTGTAGCCATCGAGAGCTTCGATAAAGTCAGGGAAGATATGCCCGGTAAACTCGCCATTGGCATAGCCCTGTTTCCAGATCAAACCTTGAATGGTTTTTAATGGCGTGGCTTTACGATCTTCTTCAATCCACTGCAGTAAAATTTCAGTGACACGAGCAAGACTCGCATCAGGCTCGAGGGCTATATCTTGCACATCACAAATACAGTTATCTACAAGTACATTGTGTTGGTTTGCTTCAAGAAAAGCGGCTAATTCCTTAGCTGAGTAAGGAAAAAGTACATCCTCAATAAAGTTAAGGTCGGTAGTCGTACCGGCTGTATCTACAACAATGGCTCTGATACCCATAATATTTGCTCACTCCGCAATGTACATTGTACCAATCACACTGATTCAACTTGATTGGTTATTCTAATAGTCGAGATCTGTTATTGCTCAGATCCTAAGCTGAATTACACGCTTTGGCTAGTGTAATCACGCCTAGGTTTGTACTAAATTTTCAGTTTTATTCGTTTTGTTGCGCATTGCCCTCGATATTAATGGCTGAGTCAGAGTTACCGATAGTTATTAATTAACGCCATGTCAGCCTTGTCGTTATTTGCTGAAGGTTATTGACTGATTTTAACGTTGTTGTATTTTTGCTCAGCTGTTAAGTTCATCACTTGCTTAACTAAAATAGATGCCAGTATCAGGGATTAATGAATTGGCTAAAGGGTTAACAGGATAACGTTCAGGGAGAGACTGATGATAAGAATATTGGTGCTGGTTTGCTTGGCTTTAAGTTTGAGTTTAGGCTCAATCAGCAGTTATGCAAGCGCAAAAAAGGCGGATGCTAATACGGCGACTAAAGCTAATGTTATGGGATTAACGCTAGAGTCATTAACCATCACCTCTGACTTGATAGAGCCTGCAGAGTTTAAGGTGACGTTACCTGCCAGCTATGGCAACAAGCCAAATAAGCAATATGTGGTGTTATTTGATTTTCACCCAAGAAGCCAAGCTTTACTTGCGGGCATGCATGACTGGATGAGCCATAACGGTGATTGGCCTTGGCTAGAAACCATTATTGTCACAGCGCCAGATGGGCACCAAGGATTAGGTGAGCTAAAAACAGCGGCAATAGAAGAGCAGGGCAATCAAAAGCTACTCGACTATTTTGAGCAAGATCTACTACCTGCTATCGACAAACAATACCGCACTAATGGCTTTCGGATTTTAAACGGCTTTACAGGTAATGCTGGGCTTGGGCTGTATGCTTTGATTAATCGTCCGAGTCTGTTTAACGCCTATTTTGTGGCAAGCCCAGTGTTAAGCAAAGACTTTGCCTATGTGATTAAAGATGCACCTAAAAAGCTTGCAGCTATGCAAGGCAAGCCGCGATACTTGTTTATGAGCACTAGCGACAGCGGCTTTGAGAAGAGACAGCTCGCGTCGTTTGCCCAGATGGAAGCCATACTAAAAGCCAACGTCAATGAGACTTTGGACTACCGCATTAAGCGTTTTAATGGCAGTTATTATATGACTCAACCTGTGCTGGCTGCAGCCTATGGCATTGAAGCCCTGTTCGATGATTACCATCAAGTGCTGGCGGCAGATTCAGAGATTTCTAAGCAAGGTCCACAAGCTATTGTCGAGCATTATCAATATTTATCTGAGCAAAAGTATGGCTTTAAAGTGCCCGCGACTAGCTCATTGCTTAAGTTGGGTGATTCTTACCTTGAAACAGAGCCTAGTAAGGCTGTCGTGGTGTACAAGATTGCGATTAGTGACGACCCACAAGCGTATATTGCTTACGACTCGCTTGCTGACGCTTATGCCAAGCAGGGAGAAATAGAGCTGGCGATAAAGTATCAGGCCTTAGCGCTGGATATTACCGATCATCCTTTCTATCAAAATAAATACACTAATAAGTTGGCCAAGTATAAACAGCAGAGCAAGCTTTAATGGATTAGTTTTTTGTAAACCCAAACGATAGCCCATTGGCTATCGTTTTACGTTATTTAGGCCCAGTTACAGATATTTCTTCTGCCTGCTGTTGACCTTCTTCAAGTAGTTACGAGTTTCTTCTCGGTTGTGACGATGAGTTAAAAACCAATAGAACTCGCTGACGGTCATCTTATTAATGCGCGCTAAAGCCTTAGTGCGATTACCACGTGAGTCTAAGCTCTTCCATAGGTTACCCGCGCCGCCGTTATAGCTAGAGATCACCGCATACTCGCGTTTCTTAGGGTGGGTGATCCCTTTAAGGTAGCGGCTTGAAAGAATTTTTAGATAGCCAGTGCCCACCTCAATATTCTTGGCAGGATCATACAGGTAAGCCGATGACGGCGTATGTTTATAGCCTTGGATTAAGCTGAAATAATCACGCCCTGCAGTGTTGGCCTTAATCTGCATCAAGCCTAGAGCGTTGGAACGTGAGCGCGCCAGCGGGTTGAACGAGCTTTCAGTCTCGATAATCGCCATGATTAAATCAGTGCTAATACCGTGCTTACGGCTAGCACTACGAGCGTAGTTAATATACTTATTACCGGCAATCGTGGTGTGCTCTTTCACCATCTGAATTGCCACTTGAAAGCGCGAGTTCACTCGTTTGCTCTTGTTGACTAAGTCATCGGCGTAGCGGGATGCGCGCCATTCAAACTCAATGGCTTTACCGTCTTTATCGAGCACTTGCCCCCAAAAGAATGGCTTCTTCTTTTTGCTGATTAAACCAAAGTCCTCTGCGGTTTGCGCGTCAATAACCGTAGGGTCTATTTGAGTCAATAATACTTGTATAACAGCCTCTTTTAGCTGCGCTTTAGTGCGGGTTTCGACCAATATTAAGCCACGTTTAAAGTCGACGTAGGTAGAGGCTTGCTCGGTTTCTTTATAAACCAGAACCGATGGCACGATAGGTCGCGAGTAAGAGTCTTGCCCCTGATATTCCTGTAGCAATGCCGCGACATCGGCATCGTAATCGCTTAAGTCTAATTCGCTACTGTTAGCGCTAGCGATATTCGCTATGTTGATAGCGGTTACGCTGCAGATCGCAATGAGTAGTTTGGATAAGTATTTAGACATTTATCAGTGGGTTAGTTTCTTTGTGTGGCGATTATACATTGATTGACTATGTGCCACATAGTTGAGTTTTTTGATTAGACTTCGTCTAACAACTTGTTGTTATCAGGCTACGCCTGACTTAATGCAATCAAACTTCGTTTGATAATAATTTATGGGCTTCGCCCACCTGTTGCAATCAAGCTGCGCTTGATAAAGGTCGTGAGCTTCCAGCTCACACTCGGGCAAAAGGGGGACAACAGCTTCCCTCTCTTGGCCATTTCTTTCATAAAGAGTCCGAGCCGCCCCGACGAAGTTGTTGTTCCTCATGCTTATGGATAAATCACTAACGCTTCCGATGGGGCATCCTGCCCCGCGAAAGCTACGCCGACATCCCTGTCGGCATCAAGTGATTGATTCCAACGCACTTCGGCAACTCCGATGGGGAATAGGTGTTTCATGTGCGTACGGTATGAATGTCAGTTTGGTAGTTTTATTAAGAACTCAATGGATAGTGATTGTGCAGTTCTATCCCAGTGTAGATGCGGCTTAGGCCTTTGATGGCATGGATGCCATCGTAGAGCTTACATGGACCCTTTCTCTTATAAAGAGCTGCAGCGTGCCTAAGAAGCGTCTGCACATACGCCTGCTGCAGGCAATTAGCTGCATCGGATGCTAACAGCAACTGATAAACCATATTGGAAGCACCGCAGTCTGCAGGCCGAAAAAGGCAGAAGCCACCATAGCCTAATGGTGGCACCCTAAAACGATGAACATGCCTCATCGCTCAGGCATTCTCATCTACTGATGTACTAAGTGACCATTCTTAACAACATCCACACACGAGGCTACACCATAGGTGTACGCTAACTCTGCTGGGGTACTGATATTCCACATACAAAAATCGGCGGTCATGCCGACCTCTAACACGCCGACATGATCCTCAATACCTAAGGCTTTAGCTGCATTGCGGGTCATGCCTGCTAGCGCTTCTTCTGGGGTTAAACGCAGCAAAGTGCAGGCCATATTAAGCATCAATAGACTTGAACATATCGGTGATGAGCCGGGGTTGTAGTCGCTGGCGACCACCATTGGCACCTTGTATTTACGCAGCAAATCGATTGGCGGGTGTTGAGTTTCACGCAAAAAGTAAAACGCGCCCGGAAGTATAGTGGCGCAGGTGCCACTCTCACTCAGGGCTTTTACGCCGTCTTCATCTAGATATTCAATGTGATCCACTGACTTGGCGCCGAGTTTGGCTGCGAGGGCTGAACCGCCCATGTTAGATAGCTGCTCGGCGTGCAGTTTGATTTGTAGCCCAGCAGCTTTTGCAGCGGTTAGCACACGCTCGGTTTGCTCTAGATTAAAGGCGATGTTTTCACAAAACACATCTACCGCATCGGCAAGGTTCTCTTCAATAACCTTTGGCAGCATCTCGTTGATCACTAAGTCGACGTAAGCGTCACTATCATGTTGGTATTCTGGCGGAATGGCGTGTGCGCCTAAGAAGGTGGTTTTCACATCCACATGGTGGTGCTTTCCTAGCTCGCGGGCAACGCGGAGGATCTTTAATTCGGTTTCGATATCTAAACCATAACCTGACTTGATCTCTACAGTCGTGACACCTTCTTTAGCCAGTGCGTTTAGGCGCTGACGACCTAGCTCAAACAACTCGGCTTCATCGGCTTCGCGGCAGGCGTTAACGGTTGAAATGATGCCGCCGCCACTGCGAGCGATCTCTTCATAACTGGCGCCATTAAGGCGTAGTTCGAACTCATTGGCGCGATTACCGGCAAACACTAAGTGAGTGTGGGCATCGATAAGACCTGGGGTAATCCAGCCGCCTTTACCTTTGTAGATTGGCGTGGCGAATACATCAAATTCTGGCAGGTCGCTGCGCTTACCGACCCAGGCAATTTTACCGTCTTGAACGGCGAGTGCAGCATCGGTAATTGCACCATAAGGCTCTGAAATATTAGGCGACATTGTAGCGATGTTGATATCTATCCAGACTTGATCCCACGACATGATGCAGTTCTCTTTTTGGTTGCTTTTTGCAGTACAGGAATACTAACACTAAAAATAATTTGTGAGCTAGCTTGTATTTACTTGTATATACAAGCTAGGATTGTAGCCGAGTTTTTAAGCATGTTAAACAATAAAGCAGCAAAAGATAGCAACAAAAGGATGGCCAATGGCAACGCCAAAATTTGAACAGATTAAGCAATACATTCTAACGCAAATAGAGTTTGGCGAGTGGGCGGAAGACAGCCGCGTGCCGTCTGAAAACCAGCTATCAGAGCTATTTGGCTGTAGCCGTATGACGGCACGTCGCGCAGTAACAGAATTGACTGAATTAGGCGTGTTAGAACGTTCCCAAGGCCTAGGAACCTTCGTTGCAGGCCTTAAAACTCAATCTTCGATGATGGCTATTCGTAATATTGCCGACGAAATTAAAGATCGCGGTCATGGCTATAGCGTGCAACAAGTGTTGCTCACACAAACTGTAGCAACGGGCGCGATTGCGATTGCGCTAGGGCTAGAGGAGGGCAGTGAAGTGTATCAGTCGGTATTAGTGCATTGCGAGCAAGGTACGCCGCTGCAGTTAGAGGAGCGTTTTGTTAACCCTAAACTGGTGCCTGAGTATTTAGCTCAAGACTTTACCAAGCAAACTCCCCATGAATATTTGTCGATGGTGGCGCCACTCACAGAGGCGAAGCACACCATCGAAGCCAAAATGGCCGATGTAGCCCAGCTTGCGCTACTCGATATTGCCGCTGCTGAACCATGTTTACAGATCACTCGCCGCACCTGGTCACGCCAAGGTGTAGTGAGTTTTGCACGCTTAGTGCATCCCGGAAGTCGATTTAGGTTAGGTGGCCACCTGACTTTTAACTAGCTAGAGGTTAAAGCTAATTAGCAGCAAGCAAATGGCTGACAGTATTGGTAGTAAAACGATTGAAAAAGTACGTAATAAAGTAAAAAGACAGTAAATATAAAGCTTAAAAAGCGAATAAGAAAAACATCAAAACAAATTGAACGAGGTAGTACCGATGGATAAGAGACACGATCCGAGCCGTCGCATCATAGCGCCGACAGGAACTGAGCTAAGTTGTAAAAGCTGGCTAACCGAAGCACCACTGCGTATGTTGATGAACAACCTACACCCAGATGTGGCTGAGCGTCCTGAAGACTTGGTGGTTTACGGTGGTATTGGCCGTGCAGCCCGTGACTGGGAGTGTTACGACAAAATCGTTGAGGTACTGCAGCGTCTTGAAGAAGACGAAACCTTATTAGTGCAATCAGGTAAGCCTGTTGGCGTATTCAAAACCCACAGCAATGCTCCGCGCGTGATCATCGCCAACTCAAACCTAGTGCCACATTGGGCAAACTGGGAACATTTTAATGAGTTAGATAAAAAAGGTTTGGCCATGTATGGCCAGATGACCGCAGGTTCTTGGATCTACATCGGCTCGCAAGGCATTGTACAAGGCACTTACGAGACCTTTGTGGCTATGGCTAAGCAGCACTTTAATGGTTCATCTGCTGGTAAGTGGATCTTAACTGGCGGCCTAGGTGGCATGGGTGGTGCACAGCCACTAGCAGGCACTATGGCGGGTTACTCGGTATTGACCTGTGAAGTGGATGAAACTCGCATCGATTTCCGTCTACGTACAAAGTATGTCGACAAAAAAGCCACCACCCTTGATGAAGCTTTGGCAATGATCGATGAAGCCAATAACAGCGGCAAGCCTGTTTCTGTTGGCTTATTAGCTAACGCTGCTGACGTATTTGCCGAGCTGGTTGAGCGCGGCATTACCCCTGATGTAGTGACAGACCAAACATCTGCTCACGATCCGCTAAACGGTTACCTGCCGCAAGGTTGGACGCTAGAGCAGGCCATCGAAATGCGTAAAACGGACGAAGCGGCAGTGGTAAAAGCGGCGAAGCAGTCAATGGCAGTTCAAGTTAAGGCGATGCTAGCACTGCAAGCTGCTGGCGCTGCAACCACCGATTACGGTAACAACATTCGCCAAATGGCATTTGAAGAAGGGGTTGAAAACGCATTCGACTTCCCAGGTTTTGTGCCTGCCTATGTGCGCCCACTGTTCTGTGAAGGTATTGGTCCATTCCGTTGGGTGGCACTTTCTGGCGACCCTGAAGATATCTACAAGACTGACGCCAAAGTAAAAGAACTTATTCCTGATAATCCACACCTACATAACTGGCTCGATATGGCGCGTGAGCGCATTGCCTTCCAAGGTTTACCATCGCGCATCTGTTGGGTGGGTCTAAAAGACCGTGCACGTTTAGCACTCGCCTTTAATGAAATGGTTAAAAATGGCGAGCTGTCTGCGCCAGTGGTGATTGGTCGTGACCACTTAGATTCTGGCTCTGTTGCCAGCCCTAACCGTGAAACCGAATCTATGCTTGATGGCTCTGATGCAGTTTCAGATTGGCCATTAATGAACGCGCTACTTAATACGGCAAGCGGCGCAACTTGGGTGTCATTGCACCACGGTGGCGGCGTAGGCATGGGCTTTAGTCAACACTCAGGTGTGGTGATTGTGGCTGATGGTAGTGATGACGCTGCTGCGCGCTTAGGTCGCGTACTGTGGAATGACCCAGCAACGGGCGTGATGCGTCATGCTGATGCGGGTTACGATATCGCTAAAAATTGTGCAAAAGAGCAGGGTTTAGACCTGCCAATGCTATAAGCCGCTCACATCGAGCAGTATAAGAATAAGAGGCATTTAAATGAGTCATTTAGTATTAACTCCGGGTACCTTAACCCTTGCGCAAATCCGCGAAATTAGCCGCGGTAAAGTCACATTAGAACTAGCCGAAAGCGCTATCGCCGATATCAACACTAGCGCAGGCTTAGTGCAGCAAGTATTGGACGAAGGCCGCACGGTTTACGGTATTAACACCGGCTTTGGTCTACTTGCCAACACTAAGATTGCCGCCGATGATTTACAGCTGCTGCAACGCTCAATCGTATTGTCGCACGCAGCGGGTACCGGCCAATACATGCAAGACGCCACAGTGCGCTTGATGATGGTATTGAAGATTAACTCGCTAAGCCGTGGTTTCTCTGGCATTCGTTTAGAGGTGATCAACTTCCTTATCGCTTTGGTTAACGCGGGCGTTTACCCATGCGTGCCTGAAAAAGGTTCAGTAGGTGCATCGGGCGACCTAGCGCCGCTATCGCACATGTGTTTGCCACTACTTGGCGAAGGCGAGATGAGCTATCAAGGTGAGCTAATCACTGCGGCTGAAGGTCTTGAAATAGCTGGCCTTAAGCCAATCGAACTGGCTGCAAAAGAAGGATTAGCACTGCTTAACGGTACGCAAGCATCAACGGCTTTAGCCCTTGAAGGTTTGTTTAACGCAGAAGATCTGTTCGCGGCAAGCTCGGTAATTGGTGCCATGAGCGTTGAAGCGGCAATGGGCAGTCGTAGCCCGTTTGATCCGCGTATTCATGCGGCTCGTGGCCAGAAAGGTCAAATCGATTCTGCTGCGGTATTCCGCCACTTATTGGGTGATGAATCTGAGATCAGCCTAGATCACGTTAATTGTGAAAAGGTGCAAGATCCGTATTCACTGCGCTGTCAGCCACAAGTTTTGGGTGCATGTTTGACTCAAATTCGTCATGCGGCAGAAGTGTTAGGCACTGAAGCGAACGGCGTTACCGATAATCCATTAGTGTTCCAAGATACTGGCGACATTATCTCGGGCGGTAACTTCCACGCTGAGCCTGTCGCTATGGCTGCAGATAACTTGGCGATTGCGATTGCAGAGCTTGGCTCTATTGCTGAGCGCCGTATTGCGCTGCTTATCGACTCGAACCTGTCTAAGTTACCCCCATTTTTGGTTGAAAACGGCGGGGTAAACTCAGGCTTTATGATTGCCCAAGTAACAGCGGCGGCGTTGGCTTCAGAGAACAAGACTTACGCGCATCCAGCATCAGTCGATAGCTTACCAACTTCGGCTAACCAAGAAGATCACGTCTCTATGGCAACCTTCGCGGCGCGCCGCCTGCGCGACATGTCTGAAAACACTCGCGGTGTATTAGCTGTTGAGGTATTGGCCGCGGCGCAGGGCTTAGATTTCCGCGCGCCACTGCAACCTGCAGTAGCAGTGGCTAAAGCAAAAGCTGAATTGCGTGAGTTAGTAACCTACTACGATAAGGACCGTTTCTTCGGCCCAGATATCGAAGCGGCAACAGATCTACTATTAACAGCCAGCTACAACGCTTATCTGCCAGCGGATATTTTGCCTAGTCTCTAAGTGAGATTGAGCTGACAGTGACGAAAAGGGCCTAAGGGCCCTTTTTTTAGCCCTAAACTACCGACTTCTGTAGGCGGTTATCATCAATGAGGCTTTGCCAGAAATAAAACAAGTGGAAGTCATGGCGTAGGCCATGTTTACTGACTTTTGGTGGGATGAGTTATTGGATTTGCGAGGCGATGCTCGGCAGCAAAAAACGCTTTTCGATACAATCGATTCATGGCCTAAATTTGGTATAAAAATCATGCCCGAAGATTCGAAAATTAAAATTCGGCAAATTGAAGCGTTTCGCTGTTTTATGTTGTCGGGTACGGTAACAGGCGCAGCAGAACTGCTGTATATCTCTCAACCGGCGGTGAGTCGACTGTTATCCGAACTCGAATATCGAGTGGGGTTTCCGTTATTTGTGCGCACTCAAAATAAATTAGAGGCGACGCCAGAAGCGAAATTATTCTATAAGGACGTTAACCGCGTCTTTATTGGTATGAATAGTTTGGCCTCTTCGGCCGATGCTATCGCGCGTAATAATCAGGGGCGATTACGCATCGGAGTCATGCCTATTTGTTCTAACAGCTTTATGCCTGATGTGATAGCGAGGTTCCTAAGCCTGCACCCTAATGTGTCTATTGAACTGGAGTCTGCATCGAGAATTCAACTATTGGATATGGTACGAAGCCATAGGGTTGATATAGCAATAACGATGAACGTTGAAGCCGATGAAGAGGAGTTCGATTGTCGCTTCTTGCGTAGGCACAGGGCGGTGGTGTTACTCCATGAAGATCATCCATTGGCGCATAAAAGCTCACTTTCGCCTATCGACCTGAAACATGAACGCTTTATGACATTAGCCTATGGTAGTCCGTTTCGAACTCGGGTCGAGGATGCGTTTCTGAAGCAGAGCGTTAAGCGTAATATTATTCTCGAGGCGAGGGAGCAAAGTACCCTGTTTCAGTTAGTGAAGAAGGGCGTGGGTATCGCAATCTTAGACCCTTTCGTGCTCCAGTCTGGCGCGGATGGCATTGTGAGCCGACCTTTTGAACCCGTAACAGAGTGGGAATATCACGTGGTTAAAGCAAAAGGTATTCAGACCCCTAGGATGGTGAGTGCTTTCCAAGACATCTTGTTTGAGTATTTTGAAAGTCCTGCGTTGAACAACGAGTCTGACAGTTAATTTTGACATGAAAAATAGCTAAAAAAAATACCGCAGCATGCTGCGGTATTTTTTTGGGATTAGCTTGTTATCGAATACTGATTAGCTTCTTACTGCAATCGCTTCGATTTCGATTAGTGCATCTTTAGGAAGACGAGCAACTTCAACACAAGAGCGTGCAGGGTAGGCTGCGCCAAGATTGTCGAAGAAGTTTTGGTAAACTTCGTTAACGATTGGGAAGCTGTTTAGGTCTTTCACGAATACTGTCATCTTAAACACGTTAGCCATAGTTAGGCTGGCAGACTCTACGATAGCCTGAACGTTTTTTAGTGACTGTAGCGCTTGCTCTGCAACATCAGCAGACATCTCACCTGTAGCAGGATCGATAGGTAACTGGCCAGAAGTAAAGATCATGCTGCCAAGGTCAACACCCTGAACATATGGGCCGATAGCTGCTGGTGCTGATTCAGTATTAAGTGCTTTAGTCATTTCTATTTCCTATTGTTAACTTATGGCGGACGATGCCGCCACAGTTATTGTTATTCGTTGAGTGTTATTAGTTATAAATTAGGCTGGTTGTACTTGAGCTTGTGCCTGATTGGCGTAGCGTTTCCAACCCGTGATGATAGAGAACATCATCACGCCTAGTAGGGCCCATGGATAAGGTGCCATAAAGCTGATCGACGCACTCGGCACTGCTAAGCCTGAAGAGATAGCAGAGGTTTCAACCGCCGAGTACCAAACCATTACCGCAAGACACCAAGGCATCATGTAGAAGATTGAACAAACTGAGGCACTCATTAGGTTAGCGCGACGCTCTGGGGTGATGTTGTTCTTCTCACCTAGTGGTTTAACTAGTGTAGGGCCAACGAGTAGCTGAGATGGTGCGTTCGAGCTAACTAATAGTGATGACACTGAAGTTGAGAAGAACATCAATAGTTCAGTGCTACGAGTGCTGCTTGAAACGCGCTCGGTGATGAATGCAAGAATGTCATCCATAATGCCACTATTCATGAAAATCTTGATAACACCTAGGATTAGGATCACGAACACAACAGCGCCTGTCACACCGGCAATCGCATCTTCGATGATGCCATTCGATACGCCGCGCTCAGAAGGAACCGTGAACAGATCTGTTACCGCAAAAGCACCAATGCCAAGTCCAACAACCGTAGCAACAAGAATACCGTAGCTTAGAGCTTCTAACAGGTGACGCCCCTTAAGTGCGAAGAAAACTACAGCAGCAACAGATAGCAGCATAAGTAAGCTTTCTGGACGTGCACTTTCACCGCTTTGAGTTGCCGCTTCGACTAGACCATCGCCCTGACCAAAGAATACCAAGGCAACGAGTGCAATAGCACCAGCTGTTAAGGATAGTGGCATACGTTGGCGGACTGTAGCGCCGAAATCGGCACCCTGTGTGGTACAGCCTACGATGGTAGTATCTGAAATTGGAGCCACGTTATCGCCAAATACTGCGCCTGACAGTAGTGCTAGAGCAACGAAGGCTGGATCTGCGCCTAAGTAAACGCCCGCTGGGAATAGAATTGGCGCCAGTGCTAAGTTAGCACCGTTTGACGAGCCTGTCCCCATAGCGAAGATAGCGGTAGACATAAACACGATGATCAAGAACATGCTGCCTTGAATACCAGTCGACATACCAAACCATAAGATACCGTCTACTAGACCGCCGGCCTTCATCAAAGAGCCAAGAACGGCTGCGAAGATCCAGGCTGTGATTACCACAACACCGGTTTTATCGGCGATACCATCTAATATCGACTGAAAATAATCACGCTTACTCTTAACTAGGAACATACCTAAAATAATGGCGATAAAGCCAGGTGCCCATGCGGCTTTAGGGCCACCAACACCATTGAAGGTAAGCAATAACATTAGACCGACCATGGTCAATAGTGGAACCATTCCACCAATTTTTCCAATATGAAACTCAAGCTTAGTTGACTGAGACATAATTGATTCTACCTATTCCTCGTCTTGGCTGTAGGGTCAGTGGTGACGAGAAATTAAAATTTGGCCAAGATGCCTGAGAGGGTCCTCAGGCATGTTTTTTTAGTTTTTACTTATTGGCAATCAGTTCTGGGTATCCGAATAGGGCTGGTGTACCACCTGTGTGTAAAAATACGACGTTCTGCTCTTTAGTGAATTGACCGTCGCGGATCATGCCGATCATGCCGGCCATGCTCTTAGCTGTGTAGGTAGGGTCTAATAATATCCCTTCTTCATGACCTAAAATCTCGATTGCTTCATGAACTTCAGTGGTCAATTGGCCATATCCAGGGCCAAGCACCCAATCTTCACACTTAACTAATTCGTGAGTAACTTTATTTTCATCAACACCAAGTAGTTGTAGTACTTTGCGAGTCTTAACTAATACGCGCTCAAATTGAGCCACTTTGTCGCGACGAACACAGAAACCGTATACAGGGATATCGCTGTTTAGTGCGATTAAGCCAGCTAAAACACCTGCGTGAGTGTTAGCTGAACCCGTTGGAAGTACGATGGCATCGATCTTCATGCCAGTGGCTTGTGCTTGAAGCAATAACTCTTCCACACAGTCAACATAACCTAGTGCACCCCACGGTGTTTTGCCTACTGCACCTAATGGAATAACGAATGGCTTATAGCCTTCTTCCGTTAGCTCGTCGGCTCTGTCATACATCACCTGATCGGCACCGTTCTCATCTTCACCTACTGGGTAAGTGTGAATTTTTGCGCCCATTAGTTTATCTAAGAATGGGTTGCCGCTATCTTCGTACTCAGGTAGTCGACCATCAACACGGTGCTCTAGTTGTACTTCAACATGCCAGCCCATCTTACGTGCTGCTGCAACTGTCATACGTACGTGGTTTGATTGAACCGCACCAGTGGTTAATAGAGCATTACAACCATCGGCCTGAGCCTTACCAACGTAAAACTCTAATTGACGAGCCTTATTACCACCCATGGCTAAGCCAGTTGCATCGTCACGCTTAATCCATAATTTAGGGCCATCGAATTTCTTGGTCATATTAGCCATAAATTCGAAAGGTGTTGGGGTGTGAGCTAATTTAGCTTTAGGGAATTTATCAGTAAGCATTTTTTGATTCCTTTATATTAATTTGTTCTTTTATCAATATTTATGAGAATAGCTTTTATGTTTGTTTGGTTTTTAATTAACTGTTTGTTGCTTTAAATGTTTATAAGGATGTTGACGGCACTGCCTAATAAAACAAAGAGTGTGATTTTTTTAAATAATTCTTGGTTAATATATTTAGAAATATAATCACCAAAGAAGGCTCCAGCAAAAGTTGCAGGAATTAACATCATGGATGTTTTAAAAGTAGTGGCTTCAATACCAACGAAAGAGGCTTGCAAACCTAATGCGACAATATAAGAGAAGGTAGAGCAGGTGATTACCGTTGCACGGATTTGATCTTTAGCCAGTGCACTTCGGGTTAGGTAGGCAATAACTACAGGGCCAGGCATAGCCATGGCACTGGCCATCACGCCAGACATGGTACCCACTCCAAAGCAAGAGCCTTTGTCCATGCTAGCGGGTACTGCTTCACGGCCTCTGCGAACTTTGACCATTTCTAAGATGTTTTGTGCTGTGATAGCAAGGATGAGTATCGCAACAGCTATTTTGAGGCCAGTAAGGTCAAAATTACTAAAAATAATAATACCGATTGGATAACCTAGAGCACAACCGAGCATTATTTTTTTAACCAGTTCCATTGGTGCTATTTTACGAATCTTAACCCAATGAACTAATGACATGGCTAGTGTTAATATAATAACAATTTGAACGGCTGAATTAGATTGTAATAAAACAAGTAAGAAGCTTACGCCTATTAATCCAAATCCAAAACCTGTGGCAGCTTGTAATGTTGCTGCAAAAAATACTGTCATTAATAATAATGAGAGTTCCATAAGTTAACCAAGGTAATATATTTAATCTATGGGTGGATTATATGATTGCGCCCCCATGTTTGGTCAATTGATTAAATATTTCCCAGCTATAACTAAATGTTATACTGAAACTAACCTAGGTTGGATTTATTGGTAGAAGTTGAGTTAGATCATTATTTTTTACATTTTTAGCGAGTTTACAAATAAAAAAAAGCCGCATGGGATTACCCCATGCGGCTTTGTTAAGTCTGTTTTGCGAGATTACATTCTAGAGTCCATCTCACCCATTTTTAGGCTTACCAACTCTTTAGTCCAAAGCTTAGGGTCTAAGTCCTCAATCCAGAATACGCGACTGTCACGAGTCTGGCCTTTACGTAGGTAAGTGTCAGGCATTCTGAAAATAGCCTGCCATACATTGACGGTTTCTTTTTTAATCAGCGCACCAGAGTCGGCAAAAAGACTGATCTCTAGCTCAATCAATACATAGTGTTCAGGGCTGTTGCTGTTGAGCTCGAACGTAAGCCCTAAACGACCGTCGTCATCCCACTGACTGTTTAATAAGCTGACTTTGACGCCGCCTTTAGCTGTTGATTTTAGTAGTGCCGCTTGAGCTATTGCTGCCGAGGTCAGAGTTTCTGCTTTTGCTGGCAATGTTGTCGGCACAGCTGTTGTTGGTGCTTCAGTTACTGCTGGAGTGGCGCTCTCCACAACTGCAACAGCGCCGACTGTGGCTGGTAAAGTAACAGGTACAGCTGTTGTTGGTGCTTGGGTTACAGCAGAAGCCTGGCTCTCTAAAGCTGCAACAGTGGCAATGGTGGCAGGTAAAGTTACTGGCACGGCGGTATCTGGCTTGGTTTGACTCTCGAGAATCACATATTCCCAAGTGAAGTCATCATTTAGTTTGACCGTGGCACCATTTTCTAGAGTGACTCGCGCCACTTCTTCGGCGAATGCCGGAATCGAAAATAGTAATAATGCAATCGAGGTGTAGGTACGCAGAGCTTTATACATAGGAAAATAACCTGTTTAAGTTGATTGCCCTAGCATAGACAAAGTCGTGGGGGATTAATACAGGTGTTAGTCAGAATAAGGCGGGGTTATCGCGGAACCACAGAGGGAGAAACTTGGCTTATTAGCCGTAAAACACCAACCTGAAGATAAAGTCGGGTTGGTGTATAAAGTCAGTGGTTAAGCTTTTGGGGCAAAATCAGCTGCAGCTAGGCGATGAGCTGTGTAGATGGCTTCACCATCACTCTCTGCATCAAAAATTACGGTTACATCAGGAGAGAAAAGTAATACATCACCGACTTCAGCAACGTATTTCACGTTGTCGGTATCACGTACGACGATTTTCCCCTTGGTGATCACCTTATATTCAACAGAATCATAGAAGTACTCAAGTTCAGTACCTGTCGCCATAGTAAAGTGGCCAATGGTGAGGGCATTGCAGTTGTTAGTGACACTAACTTCAGCCATATCACTCTTTAGGTTTTCGATATTTAATAACTGACTTAAATCATTAAGTGCGAATGAGCCTGATTTGATCAGGGTAATTTTGTTGCTTTGGCTGGTTAAGCTTGTCATAGGGAGCCTAGAATAATGAATGAGGGGGAAGCTTCCCCCTCATTTGATGGATTTAAGACTGAATTACAAACGTGCTCTGAAGATAGTGATGATTTCTTCAAGACTCGCTTTTCGTGGGTTAGTTAGAGAACAGGCATCGTTTAGCGCGTTTTGCGCCATGAATGCGAGTTTCTCTTCAGTAACACCTAAGTCACTTAGTCGTTGCGCTGTGCCTACTTGACGAGATAGGGCTTCAATTGCCTCTATACCGGCTTCGATAGCTTGCTCTTGGGTCATGTTTGATACATCAACACCCATAGCTTTGGCTATATCAACAAAGCGTGTTGGTGTTGCTACAGCGTTGAAACGTGAAACTTCAGGTAGAAGAATTGCGTTACATAGACCATGTACTAAGTCGTAAACACCGCCTAACTGATGGGCCATAGAGTGAACATAACCGAGGGAAGCATTAGAGAATGCCATGCCAGCAAGGTACTCACCGTACTGCATTGCATCACGTGCTTGGCGATTTTCACCGTTCTCAACAGCAGTAGCTAAGTTTTGTGAAATTAGCTCTATTGCCTTGATAGCTGAGGCATCAGTAATAGGTGTTGATGCAGTAGAAACATAGGCTTCAACAGCGTGAGTAAGTGCGTCCATACCTGTTGCTGCAGTTAAGAACTTAGGCATAGCAACCATGAGTTCTGAGTCATTTACAGCAATAATTGGAGTGAAATGCTTGTCTACAACTGGGTATTTGGTTTCATCAGCTTCGTTAGTAATGATGGCAAATACTGTCATTTCTGAAGCAGTACCTGCAGTTGTGTTAATGGTCACTAGTGGAAGCTGTGGTTTCTTAGATGTATGCACACCTTTTGAGTAATCACGAATATGGCCACCGTTTGCAGCAACTAAAGCAATACCTTTTGCTGCATCGTGTGAAGAACCACCACCAAATGAAATAACAAAGTCACAGTTTTCTTGCGCTAGCAGAGCAAGACCATCTTCGATATTTTTTTCAGTTGGGTTTGGCTTAACACCGTCATAGATAGCAAAGTCGATGTTGTGGATTTTTAGTTCGTCAGTTAGGCGATTAACTAGGCCAATTTCAACGAGTACACCGTCGGTAACGATAAGTGCTTTCTTTAGCTCTTTGCTTGTGAGCTCTGAACCTAGAGATTGGATTGCGTTTTGACCCATAAGAGTCATTGGAGGCATGTAAAATACGCTGCTCATAATGTGTTCCTAAATTTAAGTTAAAAAATCAAGTTGTTAAATAAAAAAATTCAAGAGGTTGATAATATAAAAGTGATTTTTATCGTTTGAAGACATCAGTACTAATTGGCCGTGCTTAATCGATGAGGAGAGTTTACTCTTTACGTTTGAAATGATAATTAGCTAAAATTGAAAATGATTTTTACCATACAGTAATAATTAACTGGCAGAGGCAACTTGCCTTGTTGGTGGAGCATGGCGGGGGAATGCTGATTAGCAGTAATTGGTTGCGGGGGGGAGTAGCCTAGCTATGAATATCTAGTACTAGCCCTCGAATTATTATGGATCGTGAGAGGGCAGGGCTTGTATGCGATTGGCAGCAAACGCTTTTACATTGAATAGCCTATACTCAATACTGCCGATTCGGTGGCTGAGTTATAGCCAGCGCCAAGGGTAAGGTGCTTACCAAGAACGTAGCGTAGGCCGATTTCTGCACCCCATGTTGTGTCTTTATCGGTTTCCCAAACTGGCTCGGCGCCAACAACGTACGGCACAATATTAGTGGTTGAAGAGAATTCTGTGGTGTAGGCGGTTGCGCCGCCATAGATGCTTAGATCGCTTGTTAAGGTATAGCTAATACCAAAGCGCCAGAGGGTGTCTTGGGTGTAGCCTTCACCTGGAGGCTCTACATACACATCCTCCTTTTTGCTTTGAGCATAGCCAATGTAATAGCCCCAGTCGGCGTAATCTCTGTCATAGTGACTAGGCGCGAAGGTAATACCGTACATATCTTCTGCAGCTGGAATATAGTCTAGAGTTACAGCCATAACCGGAGTGGGTTTAGTGTCGGGCTCTAAGCTGAAGTCATTCGCCATGACGCCGTGGCAAGTAAACGCAAATAGACTAGCTATCAAGAATCGAATCATCATTCCCTCAAATTTAAATGGCAAGCTGATGGTGATAGATTGTTGTAAATCTTTGGTTTACAGTCAACCAAGAGTGCTAAAATGACTTGTATAATAGATATTTGTAGCGCAAGTGTTTATACCTGTAACGGTAAATGTTGGATTTATTTTAACCGGTTGGGTGCTCATTTTAGCGCGCAAGAATTGGAGAATGGCTTTGGATCAGGAATTACGCGCAGCGATTGCTCAGTGGTTAACTAATATTGGCATCAATACTCAACCGTCTGACGGTGTGTCGAGTACGATTATGGTAGTCGCATGTTGTGTGGTGGCTTTTATCGGTTACTTCTTCGTAAAACGCGGAGTGGTGACCACCATGAATATGGTTATTCTGCGCTCTAAGGCACATTGGGATGACATCTTTATGCGTCATCAAGTATTGGAGAAAATAGCCATACTTGTGCCCATTATCATCTTGAATATTTTGTTGCCGCTTGCCCTGAATGACCACAAGGTTCTTAGCAGCTTAAGTGATCGTCTGCTCGATGTGAGTATCGTTATTCTATTTGTTCGCGCAGTTTATAGCGCCTTAGACGCGGCGAATGAGATAGCCGATTATAATTTAGTTAGCCGTAGGTTGCCGATTAAGAGCTTTGTACAGCTGGCTAAACTCTTCATGTTCTTCGTCGCGATTATCATTTCTATCTCAGTTTTAGCAGACCAATCACCAGTTTATTTCTTAAGTGGTTTAGGTGTCGCAACGGGTTTAGTCATGTTGGTATTTAGGGACACTATCTTGGGTTTTGTGGCAGGGATCCAGCTTGCTGCTAACCGTATGGTGAGCCCAGGTGACTGGATTGAAATGGATAACTATGGCGCTAACGGTACTGTTGAAGAGGTGTCTTTGACCACAGTTAAAGTGCGTAATTTTGACCAAACTCTGACCATGCTACCTGCTTACGCTTTAACTTCAGGATCCTTTAGAAACTGGCGTGGCATGTCTGAATCCGGTGGGCGTAGAATTAAGCGTGCGCTACAGATAGATATTCAATCGGTGCGATTTTTAACTGAAGAGGATATGCGTAGTTTAAGCAAGATCAATCATCTTAAGGACTATTTCTCTACAAAATCGGCGGAGATCATCACATATAATGCCCAAGTTGAAGATGCAGATATGTATGTGAATAGTCGTCATCTAACCAATTTAGGCACCTTTAGAGCGTATGTTCAGGAGTACCTGCAGCAGCACGATAAGATCCGCAAAGATATGACACTGATGGTACGTCAGCTTGCGCCAACTGAGCTAGGTGTGCCTATCGAACTTTATATCTTTACTAACGATACTCGCTGGGAGTTTTACGAAGGGATTCAAGCCGATATTTTTGATCATATCTTCTCGATTATTCCTGAGTTCGGTTTGCGAGTATTCCAGGGGCCAACCGGAGCGGATGTGCGCAGTTTGAAGCACTAATTCGTTGTCGTTTATACAGTAAAAAGTCAGCGTTAAAGCTGGCTTTCTTGTACTTTGTTTAAAAGAAACTAATTCTCGCGGCTAACTAAAATCGAAGCTAATGCCACAAATACCCCACCACTGGTTCGGTCGAACCAATGTAGTTTATTGCTCGACTTTAATGTTGGAGCCAAGACATTGGCCATGCTGGCGTAGATCATCACGAAGCTAAAATCGACCACGGCCCAAGTAGCGGCCAAAATGGCAAGTTGCGGGCCTTGTGGCGCGCTAATATCAATAAACTGAGGGAACAGTGCGGCGAAAAATAACAGATCTTTAGGATTACTAATGCCAACGAGAAAGGCTTGTTTGAATAGCTGTTTTGGTGTGCCTTTACCTTGGGTGGCTTTGAGTTCTAACCCTTTACCATCGCCTTTAGTGAGTAGCAGCTTTACCCCTAGAAACAATAGATAAGCCGCGCCACACCACTTCAATACCGTGAAGCCATATTCGGTGGCGCTGAGCAGCGCCCCTAAGCCTGCAGCTGAGGCCATCATAAGGATCAGAGCCGAGGTTACACTGCCGAATGCCGTCGCAATGCTGCGGCTTTTACCGTAATGAATACCGTGCCCCATAGACAGTACAGCCATGGTGCCGGGAGACACTGCGATTAATAGAATGGCGAATAGGTAGAGTAACCAGGTATCGAAGCTCATAGATTTTATACAATTTAGAATGTCTGGCAGCACTATAGCCGCCAGACATTATTTAGGCAACTTGCTAAGGGATGTAGTCTGGAATGACCTTTGGATGACGGCCTTCAATTGAGCGGTAGAAGTCGACGATCTCATTCATCTCATGGCGAATATCGCCAGTTGGCATCTTGCCTTCGGCAATCACCACTGTCTTGCGACCAAAATCGAGACCTACAGTGATGATGGGGACTTGAGCCTTATTGGCGATATGGTAAAAGCCTGTTTTCCAACGAGACACCGGGCTGCGGGTGCCCTCTGGCGCTAAGGCTAGGCGGAAATTAGGGTTAGTTTTAAATAGCTCAGCGACTGCATCGACGAGATTATTGCTTTTACGCCTATCAACAGGTGTACCGCCGATGGCACGGAAAAACCAACCCCAAGGTGGGATAAATAACTGGTGCTTACCTAAGAAGTTGATTTGTGCGCCCAACGCACCACGGGCTATCACGCCAATGATGAAGTCCCAGTTACTGGTATGCGGAGCAACGATGGCAATAAATTGTTTATCATTTGGCAGCTCGCCGGAAATTTTCCAGCCAATAAGTTTTAGCAGCCCTTTCCAAAATAATTGAAACATATAACGAAAACCGTCCAGCCTTTACTATTAGTATTGTTGTTTTCTGCGGCTTTGGCCAATAGGTATTGGTTGCAATACCCCAGATAGATATTTGAGGTATAGTACACCCAATATAGCCAGATTGGAGAGAGGCAATGTTTAAAAAAGGAATCAGTGTCTTATTGTTGTGCTTGGCATTTAACGTTAATGCCGTGCCAACCGATGATATTGCAAATATTTTGGCCGAGCAGGAAGCTGCATGGAATCGCGGTGACTTAGATGCTTATATGCAGGGCTATTGGAATAGCGACAAAATGCGCTTTGTTTCCAATGGTAAATTCCGTTATGGCTGGGAAGAAACCCTTGCCGCCTATAAGAAACACTATCCTGATAAAGCGACCTTAGGTGCGCTGACTTTTACGATTAAAGAGATCAAGATGCTCAGCAATTACGCTGCGATTGTGGTTGGCCGTTGGTCACTTGAGCGCGCTAAAGATAATCCTAACGGTGTGTTCACCCTGTTGGTTGAAAAAATCGATGACCGTTGGGTGATCACTCATGATCATACTTCAGACTAGCGTTTGTTTTTGAGCAAAGCTTGGTTTTAGCTATTCGCCTTGAATGACTTTGCCAAAAATCGCCCAGAATAGGCCGATGACTCATATTGACTGGTATTAGTATCACTCCCTGATAGACTGATACAATATTAAGCATTACTTAAGGAGATGACATGGTTTTTCTTATCCCTGCCGCAGTATTGGTGATTGGCTTGCTTTACCTTATTCGGCATGCCAAGTTGAACAAGAGTGACGCTTAAAGCTGTGTCATATCCGTTATTGCGTGGGTCTTATCCCCAAACCGCTGAAACCTGCACTTTCAAGTGGGTTAGGTATGGTTAACCTGAGATCCAGGCTCGATATAAAACTCATCTCGACCTAAATTACGGCCTTTGCCGTCATATCTCACCTCGGTGAAATGTACCTTGCCCTGTTTGTCTTTCAATATAATGCTAGTTGAACGTGTACCGTATTCCTCATGGCGGATATAGATAGAAGACAGATGACGCTCCCACTCAATGCTTATCCCTGTTGTTGGCAGTTCGGTGTCAGGTGCTTGGGTGTTATCCATCATAATGGTCAGCAGTGCATCGATGTCTGGATCGTCGTGATTGGAAATATGCTGCTCTATCGCCTGAGAACCGCGTGCCATTTTGGGCCAAATATCATCGAGTGCGCCATTACTGATAGAGTGAAATCCGCTCGAGAGCCGCTGTAACTTTTGGCTGCGACTATCGAAACATTGCAGGCTATTTTCGTCGCCAAAAAGTAAGTTGAACGGGTTGTAGAAACGGCTATGACGGGTTAACCATTCTTGCTCAATACCATCAGGCTCTAAGGCTTTTAGTACTAGCTCGCCACGGCTTCTCATATCGATTTGGTTGAGTTCTGGTGCGCGGATATTGGTTAGCCCAGCAATTTTCCCCTGCTGGTTTACCCCGAGCCAAGTTCCACCGGCTTCTAGGTCTTTACCTGCCAATACCTTGTTTGTCTTATTCGAGGCAGGCCAAAAATGAGCAGGTTGAGTGGGCCTATGATGAAATTCATCGCGATTTGCACAGATGATAAGCGGGAATTCGGGGTGAGTCTGTAGGGCAACAAATAGGATGCACATAAACATAGCTCAAATCTAAGTCATGAATACAGGTTAATGCTCATGACTTAGAAAAGCTAGTGAGAGTCGATTAGATAAAGCGGTGCCAGTTAATGGTGATGCTTGTGATCATGCCCATGCTGGTGCTTAGGCTTATGACCGTGCTCATGGCTATGCTCGTGCTTAGCTGGCTCATGGCTATGGGAGTGCCCATGGTCATGATGGTGAGCTTTTGGCTTAAGCAGCATGAGTCGGCTTAGGAACTTACGTGGTCCAAGGCGCAACAGGCTAGTGGCAAACAATATGGCCACAATGATCAAACAGATATTGTTTAGTGTTGCAGGTAGATGTATTAGGGCCTGCCACTTAGGATGCAGTAACTCAATTGCGCCGAGTAATGCTATCAGTAGCGCAAATAAGCTGGTTCTTTGTGTCCAATTCATCAGTTTTAACTGGGCAAAGTTAAATATTGGCGCGGCGATTAACGGCAAGATCACCGCTGTTGTCGTCCAGCCACTGTAGGCTAACGATAAAGATAATACCGCGGCGCCCAAATTACAGAATCGCATCGGTAAGAATACCAATAACAACACCAATACCTGCACTAATGGGCTAGATAGCGGTACGGCAGGATGACCGATGATATTTGCCAGTACTAGGCTCAACAAGATCCATGGCGCGCTGCGATCGACCAAGTGCGCGAAACCAAAGCGCCAAGCCGAATCAGGCAGGGCATCATGGGGATCGGTAGGCTCAACATTGCAGCGAGTAAGCTGCCAACCAATAATTGCGACAGAGACCGCTTGGATCAGCGCATACATAGGGCCAAGTAATAAGCCGGTAATGATGATGGCTTCGGGCCCGAGTAATCTTTGCAGCCAGAGCTTGCTCAGCTGGCTGTTATGGGGCGTGAGTCCAAAGTGGAAACGTAGACTTGCCACGGCATAACTGAGGAGTAAAACTGGTGCGATAGTCTGCATCCAATCGAGCAGATGCTCAGTTGAGTGACTATGGCTGTGATGATGGTCATGGCCGCCTGAATCCATCATCAGCAGTAAAAATAGTAGGGCGATACCAAGTAAACTACCGATCCCGGCTTGGTATTCATACTTGCCTTGTTTGTCGGTGACTGGAGTGCCATGGGGCTGGTGCAGCACGACATGCAGGATAGAACCCGTAACAAACGCTTGTAAATAAACGGTATTTTCAAGGCTTAAATGAGACAGCATTTGCTCTCCGGCAAAGTAACCGAAGCCTGTGAGTAGCATCATCGCGGCGAGTACCGCCATAGCCCAACGGCTACCAACTTGTGGCTTGAGTAACCACCAGATGGCTACACCGACTGGCAATCGATGCAAGATGATCCCCAGTGCCAACAAGGGGGAGTTACCTTCTTGTTGAGCCAGAATCATTGCACCACCATCTGTGATGGTATGCAGTAATAGTCCGCCAATACCTAAGATTAAGGTGAGGTTATGGGTGACTTCAGAGTAGCGGTGGAAAAGCCGTTCGCTAAGCGTGGGGCCCCATATACCGATAATCACAAACACAATCGCGAGAAACCCGCCGTGTTCTAATAGCTCTGGAAGAATATGAACCAGCACTAAGCCGCCCAAAGAAACGAATATAAATCCGTCTAGGCCTTTTTGTAGTCCATTGCCTGTCGAAAAGAATCGATAGAACAGTGGGCCTAATAATAGTGCGATGCAGCTAGCTAATAGATACAGCATGGAGTTCCAATTTAAACCGCGAGAGCGAGAAAAGCGCCATAGTATACCAGCCTTGTGGACAATTAGCAGAGGCCTATATTGAATTTACATTGATATTCAATTGGCATTAATTTCATGTCTGTTGTGACATTTAATGGTGTTTTTTGACGCTAATTTGTTAGTTTATCGATAAAGATAATAGAATAGTATTTTTTACGGCGAATAGAAGCATTTATCTATGGATACTTTTTCAGCGGCAGTCATGTTATTCCTTATTATGGACCCTCTGGGGAATTTACCCATATTTGCGTCTATTTTACGCCATATTGAACCGAAAAAACGCCGTCGAGTATTGATCCGTGAACTGCTATTTGCCCTAGCGATTATGATGCTATTCCTGTTTGCGGGAGAGGCGATTCTTAACTTCCTCAACTTGCGGACTGAGTCTGTGAGTATTGCCGGTGGCATCATTTTATTCTTGATTGCGATTCGAATGATTTTCCCCCAACCCGGTGGCGTAGTCGGGCTGGCTGCAGGTGAAGAACCCTTTATTGTGCCTATGGCCATCCCATTAATGGCTGGTCCCTCGGTGTTAGCTGCTTTGATTTTATTGGCGCATACAGACAATGAACGCATGTTTGATTGGACCATTGCCTTAGTGTCAGCTTGGGGCGTGAGCGCGGTTATCTTACTCTTCTACAAGGTGTTCACTAAAGTGCTAGGCGAAAAGGGCCTGACCGCCGTAGAGCGATTAATGGGCATGGTATTAGTGATGATTTCAGTGCAGATGTTCCTCGATGGCGTCGCCAATTATATTAGCCATACAGGGCTATAAATATTGCTCTGTAACTTAGCGCTGTAACAGCCTGTTAAGAAGCCGCGCGTTGCACGGTAGGTTTAAGGTTTTTCGGTTGAAATTAGCGCTTGGTTGCTCTTTGAGTTTGTTAATCTAAAGTTAATCACGCTTGCAGATTAAATTTCAGCCTGTAATACTCGGGATATAATATTCAAAAATAACAATAACTCATGCTGAATTGCCTTCTACTCTGTATCGCTAGCCTCTCTGCGCTCGATTCTGCCGATTATCAAAATCTATTGCCTTATCAAGGCACGCCAACTTCGATGGAAGAGCGTGATAATAAGGGCAATCTTACCATTGGCTCTGTGTATACGGATCAGGGAGCCTGGCATGGCTTTCATTTGCCTGATAATGCCGCTTATTATGGTAGCTTTACAGGCCCGCTATTTATTGCCCAAGAATACAGCTTACACTTGAGTGACAGCCTGCAACGTTTGCAGCTAATCAACATAGATAAAGATGAATTTGTCTCGTTAGAGAGCGCTAGTCGAATCGAGATCTATAGCAAACCCGACGCCTTGGTGCAGTCATTTACCTGGTCTGATTTTCAACTTAATTTAACCCTCAGCTATAGCGACAATCGCACCGCTGTGGTGCGCACCGAATTAATTAACTTATCTAAAAAGCCTCAAACTTGGCAACTAGTCTGGCGCGGAACCCCCTTTAGTGCTCATCCCTCAGTAGCCGATTACAGCCTAATTAAACAGGCAGAAGTGAGCGCTAACCGCGTGAGTTGGCAACTTAATCCAATCATGGAAACTTGGCGAATTCAGTTGGCCGATGCCGAATATGAGTTGTGGTTCGATCGCGATATGAAGATTACGCTCAATGAACAATCGGGTTATCGCGCTATCGCAGAGCCCATGACTCTAGATGCAGGGCTGCAGCATACGTTTGTATCGGCGCAGCGATATTTCCATACTCAAGTCGAGCGCAGCGCGCATCAAGTACCTGACTGGGGCAAAATTGAAGATCAGCTGCTTGAAAATCAGAGCAAGTGGCAAGCTAGACTCGATAGAGCGATTAAAGGGGGAGACAAGAGTTCTCGTCAACTCGCAGTCAAAAGCATGTTAACCCTACTGCACAATTGGCGCAGTCCGGCGGGAGCGTTACAACATGATGCGATTACGCCCTCGATTACCTACAAGTGGTTTAATGGAGTGTGGGCGTGGGATAGCTGGAAGCAAGCCGTTGCTTTGGCTCGCTTTGATCCCGCCTTGGCAAAATCTAATGTGCTGGCGATGTTTGATTATCAATTTATGGCAGATGATCCGCTGAGGCCACAAGATGCGGGTAACCTTCCCGATGCTATTTTTTATAATAAAGACCGCGAACGTGGTGGCGATGGTGGCAACTGGAATGAACGCAATGGTAAGCCACCATTATCCGCTTGGGCCGTGTGGCAGATCTATCTGCAAGATAAAGATGAAGCCTTCCTTAGTACCATGTATCCCAAGCTTGTGGCCTATCACGAGTGGTGGTATCGCAATCGTGATAACAATGATAATGGCCTAGCCGAATATGGTGCCAACCTTCATCCTATGCACCTCAATGAAGATGGCTCGATTAACCCTGAAGCGGTGATTGAAGCCGCTGCTTGGGAGTCGGGGATGGATAATGCGCCGCGATTCGATATGGATGACACCTTAGGGATATGGCAAAACCATCAAGGTGGGAAGCTCGTCGGTTATTCGGTATCTCAGGAGTCGGTGGATCTTAATGCTTATCTCTATGCGGAGAAACGTTTCCTAGAGCAGATCGCGGCTGTGCTTGGCGATGAGATCGCGGCAGAGAAATGGGATCTTGCAGCCACTCGATTGGCGAAACAAATTCAGATGCAGATGTATGATGCCGAGTCGGGCTTTTTCTATGATATTCGTTATACCGCAACGGGTAACGAGTTGATGGTTAAGCAAGGTAAAGGCGTCGAGGGCTGGATCCCGCTTTGGGCTGGCGCAGCCAGTGAGGCCCAAGCCAAAATTATAGTCGAACGCCACCTTAATCAAGCGCAATTTGGCACTTTAATCCCATTCCCGACGGTAAGTGCTGATAGCCCTAATTTTGCGGCTGCAAAATATTGGCGAGGTCCTGTATGGTTGGATCAGGCATTATTTGGCCTACAAGGAGTTGAGCGATACGGTTATCACGATGAAGCGCAGCGCTTGGCGTTACAGCTGGTGACCGAGGGAGAGGGGATCCTTGGACAAAGCCCAATTCGTGAGAACTATAATCCGTTAACTGGAGAGGGGCTACATTGCACTAACTTTAGCTGGTCAGCTTCGGTATTGTTGCTCATTTATCAGTCATGGTTAACAGAGGCTAATGATAATTAATAATCAAGACTAAGCTGGTTAGCATCTGATAATTTACTACTAATTTTGTTTTATGCAGATGGGCTACCTAAATACACCAATTCAACTGTTAATGTGTTGCTGTTGTTGTTATTGTTTTGTGATTCAGCAGTATTGGGTAGCCTATGAAAGTCTCTCTTCTAGTCATTTTTTTCCTAAGTTTTGTATTTGTGTCGGCCTGCAACAGCCGCTCTCAAGAAATAGAGCAGCCAGCTGCGACTGATCCACACAGTGATGTTCCTCGTAAACACCTTTTATGTAGTTCGACACCGCCAATCAAAGATACGGCTAAGCTCAAGGCTAACCTTAAAGAACGAGGCTTGATTACCGAACAGATGACTGAGGCTGAAGCGGAAGTGGTGGTTATCGAATATATTCGTAAGCGTCAGCAGGCATTGCAAGATTGTAAAAAAGGAAGTCAGTAGCATGAATAAACTTCTTAACAGTAAATTGTTGGCAATAGCTTTTGCCTCATTATTTTCATTCTCTCCAATCGCTCTAGCTGCGCCGATCACAGGTGGCACAACCGCAGATGCCAACATTATCAATAAGGAGCAGGTTCTTTATTGGTTAATTAAGCGTGGAGAGTTAGCTGCTAATGCCACAGATGTAGAAAAAGAGCTGGCGATTGAGGAATTTACCAAGAGAGCAAATGGGCAGAAAAAGTTGCCGCTTATTCAGGCGCAGCAGCAAAGAAAGCGCTTAGATCAAGCTAAAAAACGCTCTAAATCGATGAGTTTATCCGATAGTCAGGTAGAAGGCTTTAAGAGTAAAACGGTCAAGGTGCTCACCGTGCTTATCGATTTTCCTGATTTGCCTCATGATGATAACGGCTTAACCAGTAGCGATACTCAAATGTTTTATAACGATTATTCGGTTGAGCATTATCGTTCATTGTTGTTTTCAAATTCAGGTTATCAAGGCCCTCAAGGGCAAACCCTGATGACAGGGTATCAATACTACCAGGCTGAATCTGGCGGCAGTTTTTTCTTTACTGGTGATGTAAAAGGCTGGTACCGCGCCGCGAGTAATGCAGCGGTTTATGGTAGCAATGATCCCGACGATAATGACAACGATATCGCAGCTTCTGATTTAGTTAAAGAAGCCGTAAGTGCAGCTGTAGCTAGAATGAGTGAGGCAGAGTTAGCCAGTTATGATATCGAAGATCCTTTTGACTCAAACAATAACGGCATAACCAATGAAGCCGATGGCATTATCGATCATGTGATGATTTTCCACTCTAGTATTGGTGAAGAGGCTGGGGGCGGCATGCTAGGCGGCGATGCAATCTGGTCTCATCGTTCCTTTGTCGATGGCGGCAGTTATCGCTTACCTGGGACTGACATGAAACTGTCTGGCTACACCATTCAGCCTATCGATGCCGCGCTGGGCGTGTGTGTACATGAGTTTGGGCATGATTTAGGACTGCCCGATGAATATGACACCACATCGCTAGGTAAAGGTTCCCCTGTAGGTTTCTGGTCTATTATGGCCGGTGGTAGTTGGGCGGGTGAGCTTGCAGGCTCGCTACCAACGGGCTTCAGTCCTTATGCTCGCTCTTACTTACAGAATATCTATGGAGGCAATTGGGTTACAGAGCAGACTGTGCCACTCGATTCTATTACAGATTCAGGCCTAGACATTAACTTAGTTGCTGCGGTTAATCACGATAAGGTGAATCAGATCTCAGTTGAGGTACCTGCTGTAGATATCGACTTTAAGCAGCCTTATAGCGGTGATTTTCAATTTTACTCCGATCAAGGCGATATGATTAACCATGCTATGTCATTTGATATCGATCTACCTGCAGTGTCGCCGCTTACGTTAACTATGCAGGCACACTGGAGCATTGAGGAAGATTATGATTATGCACAGGTGATGGTCGATGGTGTTGCAATAGCTGGGCTTTACACCAAAGCGAGTAACTTGCTTAATAACGAACGCAACATTATTACCGGTAAGTCTAGTGATTTGGCTGCAGCTGAAGGTACTGATGCTTGGGTTAACCTTTCCTATGATTTGAGTCCATATGCTGGGCGAGAAGTGCGCTTGTCTATTCGGTACGTGACCGATCCTGCGGTAGGTGACTATGGCATTGTGATAGATGACATCAATATCAATAGTAATAGCGAAACGGTTTTCTCGAATGATGCAGAGCTCGATGAGGGCATTGCCTATGCTGGGTTTACTCGATTGGGCAATATGCGTCCGGGTAAAGACCGTCGCTACCTAGTCCAGTTAAGAAGCCAGCAAGGTATAGATAAAGGGCTTAAGTCAGAATCTTATGATCCTGGAGTTGTGGTTTGGTTTGAAAACCAAGATTACAGCGATAATGAAGTTAATAATCATCCCGGCTATAGCTTAATTAGTGTGGTTGATGCAGATCAGAATCTAATTGGCAGCAATGACTCTAGTGTGCAGGTGCGAGATGCAGCTTTCAGCCTATTTAATCAGTCGAGTTATTTTAACGATGATCACTTAAGTGGCTCTAAGCTATTCGATGATACCAATGATTATAGTGCGCCACTGCAACCTGAATCAGGGGTTGTGTTACCAGAACTAGGGCTAACAATGGAAGTTATGGCTCAAGCGAGCAATAGTAGCAATGCTACTGTGCAGTTTAGATATAGCAGCCAGACTCCACCAGATTCAAAAGACTTGAGCGCATCCATTAGTTATAGTCTTCAGGGGCGGCAAGCGAGCTTTGCGGCAAATGCCAATGGCGGTGATGGAAGTTATACTTACGCTTGGGACTTTGGCGTCACAGACGCGAGCAGCACTGAAGCTTCTCCTAGCTACACCTATGCGACCGATGGCAATTATTTGGTATCGCTCACAGTGACCGACGGTAATGGCACAAGCTTTGTTAATTATCTCAATATTGTTGTGGGTTCTGCGATTGTGGTCGATTTTAGCCATAGTGTCTCTAATTTACAGGTGAGCTTTATGGATCAATCTACTGGCGGTAATGGTGAGTTGAGTCATCAGTGGGAGTTTGGTGATGGCAATACTAGCTCGGCAGTTTCTCCAATTTATACCTATGGCGCAGCTGGCAGTTATAGCGTGCTTTTAACTGTAACTGATAATATGGGGCAACAGGCGCAGAAAAGTGTCACTGTTACAATCACCGCTGCTGTGGTTGAGTCTGGTGGTGAATCATCGGGAGGAGGCAGTTTAGGCTGGTTATCTTTATTGCTGCTTGGCTTATTGAGTGCACACCGCCGCCAACACTCGTAAATACCCAAAACGCCCAAATAAAGGGCGTTTTTTGTTTAGTAGGCTAGATATCGCTAGAGCTTGGCAATGGCTTGCTGCGCTGCGGGTAGAAATACTTCGCTCACTATCAATTGCTCGTTATCATGCTGGAAATAGCGGCGACGCCCCCACAGTGGCTGGGTCACGTCCTGTTGTAGCGACTCGGCCAGCTTAGCTATCTTAGAGCAGGCTTCAAAATGGGCGACTTCAATTCGCCCTGGAGTAAACTCATCGGTCGAATAGAGTAATTCGCCTAAAGGCCTAACCCCTAAGCCTAAAAATGCTTGTTGTTTCTTTTCCAGTAAACGCCCGGGGATTAGGGTTCTGGCGAAGATCCATGGGGTGCCATCTAGAATGAGTAGCACTTCTCTAACCCAGATTTTTTTACTGCCAAACAAATCTTCTGGCTGTGGAGATAAGGTATCTTCGCCGAGAATTTTCACTTCAAAGTGGGTGCACTGTTTCTTTAGCTTTTGCGTTAAGCTGCAAGTGCTGAGCAGCCAGTCTTTAAAAGGTGGCGTAGGTAAATTGGAGATTTGTTCTGGTGAAAACCATTCGATTGATTCACCATAAGGGAAGCTTAACCTAGTCATAGTCGTCTAATTCTCGGTACAATACAGCAAACCGAAGCAGTCTAGCATGCTCGTGCAGCAGCAGGTAGATATAGTCTACTTAGAATGCCGTTCTCAGAGTGTAAACCCATGGATTGAGAAGCTATCTCATCGATTATCGACTAGGGAGTAAGTTTGAAGATGAATAAACTAATAGCGGTATTACTTTTAGTGCTGTGCAGCAGCTCTGGCGTATTTGCTGCAGATAATAAGCCACTGGAAGAGTATGCTTATTATGGTTTCGAACCTGAGATTGTGACGAACTATATCTCTAATAGGAAGAAACTTGGCTATGTCAGGCTCAGTGTCGAGCTGATGGTTAAAAAACCTGAGCAGTTAGTCAGTTTGGAGCGACACGATCCGTTGTTAAGAGCGGCAATCGTTGAGATTTTAGGTAACCAGACCGAAGACAAAGTGAAGTCATTGACCGGAAAAGAAGAGATCCGTCGTCAGTGCTACGAGAAAGTAAACCAGCTTTTAGAGCAAGAAACAGGTGAGCCCTCGGTGGTGAACTTACTTTTCACCAAATATCTATATGATTAGTTGCAGATACCAATACCGCTGGTACTTGCATTTTTCGCAAGTGCTAACGGTATACAAATGAATAAAAGTAATAAAACGAGTAAAGCTAAATCGGTAAAAGTGAATCAGCCAAAAGTGTCTAAGGCCCAGCCTAATGCTAAGAGCAAGCCTAAGACTCACGCTAAAGTTAAACCTACAGCGGCACCTCAGCCGAGTAAGGCGCTACACCCACGAAATATCCATAATAATGGCTATGACTTTACTGCGTTAGTGCAGGCATTTCCGAAACTTAAGGCTTTTTTAAAGCCGAATCCCTATGGCAATTTGTCGATAGATTTCGCCGATCCTATTGCGGTTAAAATGCTTAATGCGGCGCTGCTAAAGTTACACTACGACGTTGGTCATTGGGATATACCTGAGGGCTTTCTGTGTCCGCCTATTCCTGGGCGAGCCGATTATATCCATTATGTGGCGGATCTGCTTGCGGTAAAGAAAACCTCCAAGAAGCGTATTCCTAAAGGACCGAAAGTTCGAGTGTTAGATATTGGCACCGGAGCGAATGTTATTTATCCGCTACTGGGTATTCAATCCTATGGTTGGGACTTTGTTGGCAGTGATGTTGATCCTATCTCGATCAAGAATGCACAGCAGGTATTTGCTCATAATACCGATATTGCAAATAAGTTTAACGCTAGGCTACAAGCGGACGCTAAGCATGTATTTCATGGCGTAATTCAGGCAAATGAGCGCTTCGATCTGACCCTCTGCAATCCACCATTTCATGCTTCTTTAGCCGAGGCTAGTGAGGGCTCTGCGCGGAAACTGAAAAATCTTGCTGCTAACAGAGCCAAGTCATCCCAAGTTCCGCCGTCGGCAAAAGTTAAGCCTGATCCGGATAAAGCCGCTGCTACACTCAATTTTGGAGGTCAGAAAGCCGAGTTATGGTGTGAGGGGGGCGAGTTACAATTCCTACGCACTATGATCGACGAGAGTCATGACTTTGCCAGTCAGTGCTTATGGTTCACTACCTTGGTGTCTAAAAAGGAAAACCTTAAGCCAGCAAAGGCTTTATTGGCCAAGCTAAATGCTGAAGAGGTAAAAGAGATAGAGATGCATCAGGGCAATAAAATTACTCGAGTGCTAGCCTGGACCTTCCTTAAGCCTGAACAGCGAGAGCTTTGGCTGCAGTATCGCGATGGTCAATAATTGGGTTAAAGACGCTTATAGTTAAAATTGAAATGAAATAAGTACTCATGTGATTTCAAAAGTTTAAAAACTTATTCTAGACTTAAAACATGCTATTCGATCCTTGGATGCTTTTGTGAACTTCAAACTAGAAAACTTACTTGTTGAGCTAGAACTCTATCTACAAAGACCTGAGGTGCGGGCTTCTCGTACAGAGCTTGAGCGTCTAATTGCTGATGACTTCATTGAGTTTACGGCTACAGGCCATCAGTTTGGCAAGGATGAGGTACTGGCTAGATTGCCCGATGAGCGGCAGCCAAAAATAGAGACGAGTTTGTTTGCAGTGAGAGAGTTATCGGCAGATGTATGTCAGGTTACCTACCGTGCAAAATTAAAAAAAGCCGATGACAATGTCATCGGCTTTTCAATACGTAGCTCTATCTGGCGAAAACATCGTGAGAGTTGGCAAATAGTGTTTCACCAGGGCACTCAGTGTAAGCCTTTCTAGGGGTTAAAAAACTAAGGGCAAGCCGTTACTGACCATTCCACAGTAGCTTGCCACAATCTGTTAAGTCATAACCGCCTAAGGTCGCGGCGAGCTGCTGAGTTTGTGGCTCGGCGAGCAGATTAAATAGCCTTTGTAGCTGACGTCTGAAATAGATGCCTTGTGGCATTACAAAATCAAAAGATTCGGTAACTAGCGGCACAAAACTAAGACCGCTCTCCAGTGCTACAGACTGACAGCCAAAGCCGATATCGGCATTATTACGGGCAATGTAGCCAGCGAGTTCACGTTCACTCTGAGCAACAACATTTGAGTTAAGCTCCTCGAAAGAGGCGCCTTGCTTCATTAGCCATTGTTCAAGGTGTTGCTGGCTACCTGCACCAGCCTGACGAGCGACCCAGCGCCATGACTGTTGCGACACTTTGTCCAACTCTTGGCAGCGATGATGCATATCAGGGCGCATCATTAAGCCTTGTTTACGGGTATAGCCATGCACCATTACCCACTGCTGATGGTTAGCGTAACCTTGCAATAATGCAGGGTGACGTACGCTACGCTCTTCAACGCTACCCCAGTGTAGGGTGCAGACATCAGCATAGCCACGAGACAATAAGTCTAGCCCGAGTCGAGAGCCAGTGGAGCTATAGCTGATAAGCTCACTTTTACCCACCTGTGACATCATTCTCGCCACAAGCATAGACAATAACGGGTCATCGCTACCTGTGATGTGCATGCGATCCGACAGCATGCCACTGTGGCAGGAGTCCATTACCCATCTATCGATTAGAATCTTGGGAAACAGCCACTTGCCAGTGATTTTTGTTGCTGGGAGAATGCGATCATTAGCCATTGAGTAGACTTTCTTCTCATTGAGATCTAGGTACTCAGATACCTGTTTGGCACTCATATAGATCAGCTCAGTCGGCTCGGTCATTATTAATCCTTGTCACGCAGTTTATAACTGTTTTCTGGTTGAATAGTTTAAGAAAGTGCATCAAATTCAATGTTTTCAGCGCCGTTATAAATTAGGAAATGACGGCCTTTAGCTCTAGCTATCATGGTAATCCCCAGTTTTTGGGCCAGTTCTAAGCCCATTTGGGTTGCACCACTGCGAGATAACACCACAGGAATGCCCATTTTGGCTACTTTAATGACCATCTCAGATGTTAAGCGGCCAGTGGTATAAAACAGCTTGTCGTTACCGCTGTCTTGGTTAAGCCACATTTCACCCGCTAAGGTATCCACAGCGTTATGGCGACCGACATCTTCAACAAAACCGACTATTTGGTCATCTTTGCATAGGCCACAACCATGTACAGCACCGGCATTTTTATAGGTTTCATTGTAGGCACTGATATTTTTTAGCAAGCTGTAGATCATGCTTTGCTTTAGTTTCGGCGTTGGCAAGTCTATATCATCTAGGCCTGTCATAAAGTCGCCGTAAACAGTGCCTTGACCGCAGCCAGTTGTAACCGTTTTTTCAGACAATTTTTCGTCTAAGTTTTCGATCTTCTCGCAGGTTAAGATAGCAGCTGAATTAACATCCCAATCGACAATGACTGACTCTAGTTTGTTGATGTCAGATATAAATCCTTGGTTTTTAAGGTATCCCAAAGATAATGCTTCAGCCCGCGCACCCAGTGTCATCAAGGTCACAATCGGTTGCCAGTTAAGGTAGACAGTGAGAGGTCGCTCGCAAGCAATGAACTTATCCACTTTTTCGCCATTCTCGTTTATTGCGGTGACTGCAATCGTAAGGGGGACGTCTGTGCTGGTTTTGATTAACGTTGGATTGCTTTTTTGTGCAGTCATATGGGTCATCATCTGTTAAAAGGGAATCAATATGCTTATTGCTAAGCAATATCTATACCTAATTGTATAGGGAGTTAAAGTTAGTTGTAGATCACATTTATAGCGTTTGAGTCGCCCTTTTATGTCCTATCTACAATTGCTATTTGGACAAAATGTCCTAGTCTTTGCTTGGAATAGTTGATCTAGTTCAAACTATTTAATTGATACTGTGTGGCACATATATTGCTTTAACTTAGGAGAGTATTTATTTAACTGGTTTGCTACAGCAGCAGCCACCTCAGGCAAGACGGAGACTGAATGCAACATACCGAAAGCCAATGGCCAATGTACGTTTCTCTTAAGAAAATTGAGAAACAAGTCGGAAGATGGACCTCAGTACAGTGGGAAGTCGATCAGATGCTTCCTGCTACCCACGCCGCACCTGAAGGTGCCAACCTAGTCCTACTTGAATTACATAAAGATGAGCGTGGCAGCTATCGCATCAATATCGATATGGACAATGCCATGCTTTATATCGTCTGTGACGAAACCGAAGACGGCGAATGGAAACCAGTAGCTATTTCTGCAGATCAAAATGTCGCAGCAGGCTGCCTAGAAGCCGATACTCCAGTATTGAATATTCCAATGCCTAAGGCGATAGCTTGTTGGATCGAAGCCTTTATTACTCGCCATGGCGAAGTAGAGATTTGTGCCCATCGTCGTAAGCATGTTAATCGTCGTAAGAATGAAGGCCCAAGCGCTGATCATACGGCAGAACGACTATGAGTGGTTTTCTATCTCGCTGGAATCTGCGTAAGCAACAAGTTGAGGCTGAAGGCGAAGCTAATGTGGCTGCTGAAGAAGCCGCAGCTCAAAAGTTAGCTGAAGAGCAGGCACTTGCTGCCCAGCAAAAAGCGGAAGCAGAAACAACTGAGCAAGCTACAGCGCCAGTTAGCGATGACAATATAGCTGAAGAGCCCGCAGACAAGATATTAACAGCAGAAGATCTTCCTGACCCTGAGAAAATTGAAGTTGGCGGCAGTTTTGCGAGCTTTATGGGGGCCAATGTCGATCCCGCCGCTAAATCTGCAGCACTGAAAGCCCTTTGGAAGCAGCCTCATTATAGTGAGATAGATGGCTTGCTTGAATATGCATTAGATTATAGCAATCAACCACTTCTAACACCTGAGGTGTCCGCGGAGATTGCTAAGAAAGTCTTCCGTCACATGGTTAAAGATGAAGATGACGTGAATGCAGAGCAAGATGAATTGGAAGCAGCATCAGATGAGATGATCGCGGCTGAAAAATCAGTTCCAAATGAATCTATAAATGATACTGAGCCGGTATCGGACATTTTGGACGGTCCACAAGAGGGCTTGTCCCAAAATGCACCAGAAAGCAGTGACGTTGACACTACTAAAGTTGTTTAACGTCACTATAGAGTGTTTTTAATTCCACAAGTTTGGTATGTGAATTGCTGTAATAGTGAGTAATAAAAGCTGGTGCCAATTATAGGTACATAGAAAAACAGCGACACTCATATACAGAAGCAGCCAAAGAACTGTTCAGGAACGCAATGTGAGCAATAGTGAAACGCAAGTCGGACTCAAAGAGGTTCGTCAAAAGGTCCTTGCTGGCACTCAGGTGATTCAAAACCTGATCCCACCGACCGTTAGCTACACCACCGAAGGCAACGTCTTGGTGATTGGCCCAGAAGATTTGGCTCGCCTAGCGGCAGACAAATTATCTAGCATGGGTAAGTGCGCGATTTTAGCCAATGAGCCGATTACTAGCCAAGATGAAGATCATCTTGAAAAAGTAATGAACGCTGCTGAAAACGTAGAAAGTTATTACAACAAGTTAATTGAAATCAAAGGTTTCTTAGGTCAGTTCCAAGTTAAAGTCGAGCATGAAAGTGGCAGTGCTGAGTTAAGTACTGTAGCGATCCGTAAAGCTCACTTTGACCTTATCCTCGATCTCAGCATAAGCCCTTGTATCAACCTAGAAATGCTGCCTCCAGGTTATTTCTACGTAGGCCAAGATGCAGCTAAGCTTGAAGAAGCACTTGAACAGTTGCCAGATCTTATCGGTTCATTTGATAAGCCACGTTACGTTAAAATTAACAGCGATATTTGTGCACATAACCGTAATGGTAATGAAGGCTGTACTCGCTGCTTAAACTTCTGTCCAGCTGATGCTATTTCTAGCGTTGCTAAGAAGATCGAAATTGACCCATACCTTTGTCATGGTGCTGGTAGTTGTACTAATGCGTGCCCAACAGGCGCAATTAGTTATGACTTGCCAACGCCACAAGCGATGCATACTTACCTGCAAAAGCTAGTGACTAAGTTCCGCGCTGAAGCGCAGGTCGCACCGGTTATCCTTTTCCATGATATGGGCAAAGGCGCACAGCTGGTTACTGACACACTTGCTGGTGAAATTATTCCAATTGAAATGGAAGAGATCACCGTTGCTAGCATGGACCATTGGTTCTCGGCTCTAGCATGGGGTGCGCGTCAGGTATTAATCCTGCAAACAGATGTAACCGCACCAACACTCACGCAAATGCTCAACGGTGAGCTTTCACTTGCAAACGATATTCTTGATGAAATGGGCCAGCCACAGCGCATTAGCCTCATCACAGAAGCGCATTTGAATGAAGCCGGTGCTAGCGAGTTATCTGAGCTACTTACTACCAGCGCAAGCTGGCCGGTGATTGTGCCTGCTGAATTTGCTGCTACCACTAAGCGTGAAACCATTTACAACGCAATCGATCATCTTAACGAGCAAGCGGCATCTGTAGATACTTGTTTGTCGCAAAGCAATATTCCATACGGCCAAGTTAGCGTTAACACTGAGAACTGTACCTTGTGTATGTCTTGTGTGGCGACCTGTCCGACTTGGGCATTGACCGATGGTGGTGATTTACCAGCACTGCATTTTGTTGAGCAAGACTGTGTGCAGTGTGGTTTATGTGAAACAGCCTGTCCTGAGAAAGTTATCAGCTTAACGCCTCAGGTTAATCTCGACAAAGCTGCGCGTCAGGAGCGTCAAACCCTGCATGAGGAAGCCCCGTTTGAATGTATTACTTGCGGCACACCGTTCGCAACGCAATCCATGGTGAAACGGATGTTAGATGTGGTTGGAACCCACAGCGCCTTCAGTGCCAACACAGATCGTTTAAAAATGTGTGGTGACTGTCGAGTTAAAGACATGTTTGAAGACATTCTTCAAGATCCTGAAAAGCAACTGCGATAAGAGTTTAACCATGACCGAATTAGTAAGAGAAGTTTCAGAAAACGATCAGCTAAGAGCCGATATTTATCAGTTGCTAGCAGCGTTATTACGTCGCCAACCAAGCCCAGAGTTGCTTGCGTTCTTATCGGGCTTAGAAATTGATGCTGATGACGACAGCGACATGACTAAGGCTTGGGTTGGACTTAAATTAGCCGCGCAGCAATTTAGCGATGAACAGCTTGAAGATGAGTACTTTAATGTATTCCTCGGCGTTGGTAGTGGTGAAATCCTGCCTTATGGTAGCTGGTTTATGACAGGCTCGTTAATGGACAAGCCATTGGCGCTATTACGTAATGACCTAATGCAATTAGGTTTTGAGCGCGAAGAAGAAGTTAAAGAGCCTGAAGATCACGTCGCTGCACTTTGTGAAGTGATGGGTACTTTGATTTTAGAAGCACCAGGTTATCGTCAACTTGCTTTCTACCAGCGCCATATTGGCAGCTGGATTGAACGTTTCTGCGATAACTTAGCTAAGGCACCAAGCGCTGCTTTCTATGCAACTGTTGCACAGCTTGCTAAAGCATTCTTCGTGATTGAAGCAAAAGAGTTTGAACAGTTAAGTCTAAACATTCCGGTTAACTGCCCAGGTAGCGAAGCGGAAAGTGTAGAAAAGATTGAGCCATCTACCAATGAGTTAGCGTCTTAAGCGCTGGTAGAGGTTTGAATTTATGTCAGTTCAGAGTTTGTTAATCGGTAGGCCTGAGCTGACATAGACAAAAAAATGGGAGTCTTATTTATAAGCCCCCAACAAGAACGGATAACAGGTTGAGTGATTCACTGTTTATCTTAATTTTAGGAAATCTAAGGAGACACTATGAAGAAGCAAGCTTCCGACATGGGCCGTCGTCAACTGCTTAAAGCATTGGCAATCGGCAGTGCGGCTGGCGCAGTTGCAACTGCAAGTGGACAAGCTCTTGCCGCTGAACCTGAAGCAACCCCGGTTGCCAAAAAAGGCACCGGCTATCAAGAGTCTGACCATGTTCGTAGTTATTACGACACACTGCGCAGTAAATAATTAAAGGAGAGTGTGATGCGATTAACCCGCAAAACAGACCAGGCCGCCACAAGCAACAAGGCAGTCTTAGGTTTAAACCGTCGCCAATTCCTCAAGTCCGCAAGCCTCGCGACAGGCGGTATTGCAGCGGCATCGATGCTAGGCGCAGGAATGATGCGCAAAGCAGAAGCAAAAGATATTCCCCACGACACCCCCACCGAAACCAAACGTACTATCTGTTCTCACTGCTCTGTAGGCTGCGGCGTTTATGCCGAAGTTCAAAATGGCGTATGGACAGGTCAGGAACCTGCATTCGATCACCCATTTAACGCGGGTGGACACTGTGCGAAAGGTGCTGCACTGCGTGAACATGGTCACGGTGAAAAGCGTCTTAAGTATCCAATGAAGTTAGAAGGCGGTAAGTGGAAGCGTCTTTCATGGGATCAAGCGATTGAAGAAGTGGGTCAACAAGCACTAGATATTCGTAAAGAATCGGGTCCAGACTCAGTATTCTTCATGGGTAGTGCCAAGTTCTCAAACGAACAAGCTTATATGTACCGCAAATTTGCGGCAATGTGGGGCACCAACAATGTCGACCACTCTGCACGTATTTGTCACTCTACCACTGTAGCCGGTGTTGCAAACACTTGGGGCTATGGTGCGCAAACTAACTCGTTTAACGATATTCGTAACGCTAAAGCGATGATGTTTATCGGTTCTAATCCTTGTGAAGCTCACCCTGTTGCGATGCAACATATCTTGGAAGGTAAAGAGCGCGGCGCGAAAATTATCGTTGTCGACCCTCGTTTCACCCGAACTGCAGCTAAGTCTGACGAGTTCGTGCATATTCGTCCTGGTACGGATATTCCTTTCATTTATGGCCTGTTATGGCACATCTTCGAAAACGGCTGGGAAGATCAAACCTTTATCGATCAACGTGTTTACGGTATGGAACGTATTCGCGAAGAGGTGAAGAAGTATCCGCCTGCTGAAGTGGCTAACATTGTTGGTGCGACTGAAGAGCAAATGTACCGTGTAGCTAAGCTACTGGCTGAAACTAAGCCGGGTACTGTTGTTTGGTGTATGGGTGGTACTCAGCACCACGTAGGTAATGCGAACACTCGTGCTTACTGTATCCTGCAGCTTGCCCTAGGTAACATGGGTGTGTCTGGTGGCGGTACTAACATTTTCCGTGGTCACGATAACGTACAGGGTGCAACAGACTTTGGTCTATTGTTCGATACGCTACCGGGTTACTACGGTCTGAAGACAGGTTCTTGGAAGCACTGGTGTAATGTGTGGGACTTGGATTATGAGTGGGTTAAGAGCCGCTTTGATCAACAGCCACATCTAGGCCAAGACCCAATGACTTCTACAGGTATCCCGTGTTCACGTTGGCATGATGGTGTACTCGAAGATAAGTCAAAGATTGCTCAGAAAGATAACATTCACATGGCATTCTTCTGGGGCCAATCAGTTAACACTGAAACCCGTGGTCGTGAAGTGCGTGAAGCACTTAACAAGATGAAGACAGTTGTGGTTGTGGATCCATTCCCAACTATGGCAGGTGTGATGCATGAGCGTACCGACGGTGTGTACTTGCTACCGGCATGTACTCAGTTTGAAACCTACGGTTCAGTATCGGCTTCAAACCGTTCATTGCAGTGGCGTACCAAGGTTATCGAACCACTCTTCGAATCTAAGCCTGACCATGAGGTTATGTACAAGCTTGCCAAGAAATGGGGTATCGAGAAAGAGTTCTGCAAACATATCAAGGTCAATGGTGATGAGCCGTTGATTGAAGATATGACACGCGAATATAACCGCGGTATGTGGACCATTGGTTACACAGGTCAAAGCCCAGAACGTCTGAAGATGCACCAAGAAAACTGGGGCACCTTCGATATTAAATCGCTTGAGGCACCAGGTGGCCCAGCTAAAGGTGAAACCTACGGTTTACCTTGGCCATGTTGGGGTACGCCAGAGTTTAAGCACCCAGGTACTCAGATCCTGTATCGCACCGGTCGCGAAGTGATGAATGGTGGCGGTAACTTCCGCGCCCGTTATGGTGTTGAGCATGACGGCGTTAACATCTTGGCTGAAGGCTCTTACTCTAAGGGCAGTGAAATTAAAGATGGTTACCCTGAGTTTACGGACAAGATGCTTAAGCAGCTTGGCTGGTGGGACGACCTAACTGCTGAAGAGAAAGTACATGCTGAAGGTAAAAACTGGAAGACTGATATCTCAGGTGGTATTCAGCGTGTAGCCATTAAGCATGGTTGTATTCCTTACGGTAATGCAAAAGCGCGTTGTATTGTTTGGAACTTCCCAGATGATATTCCTTTGCACCGTGAGCCACTTTATACGCCACGTCGTGACTTGGTTGCTAAGTATCCAACCTACGAAGACCGTATGGTTGCTCGTCTTCCTACCCTGTATAAAACGATTCAGGAACAGGATTTCAGCAAAGGTTTCCCATTAATTATTACGACTGGCCGTTTGGTTGAGTACGAAGGTGGTGGTGAAGAAACACGTTCTAACCCATGGCTTGCTGAGCTTCAGCAAGAAATGTTTATCGAGATCAACCCTGCCGATGCAGCAGATCGCGGTATTCGTGATGGTGATGATGTGTTCGTACATAGTCCAGAAGGTGCGAAAATCACCGTTAAGGCTATGGTCATTCCACGAGTTGTGCCAGGCGAATGTTTCATGCCATATCACTTTGCGGGTGTATTCGAAGGCAAGAGCCTAGAGAAGAACTACCCAGAAGGCACGGTTCCTTACGTTATTGGTGAAGCTGCCAATACTGTAATGACCTATGGTTATGATGTTGTGACTCAGATGCAAGAGACGAAAGTGAGCTTGTGTCAGGTCAGCAAAGCCTAATTAACTTGATGAGGAGATAAGCCATTATGGCAGTCATGAAATTCTTATGTGACACCAAGCGCTGCATCGAGTGTAACGGTTGCGTCACAGCATGTAAAAACGAAAACGCCTCAGCCATTGGCTGGGGGATCCAGCGTCGTCGCGTGGTTACACTAAATGATGGTGAGCCGGGTGAAGCGTCAATTTCAGTAGCATGTATGCACTGTACAGATGCACCTTGTATGGCCGTTTGTCCTGCAGATTGTTTCTATCGTACAGAAGACGGCATTGTCTTACACAACAAAGAAACCTGTATCGGTTGTGGTTACTGCTTCTATGCATGTCCTTTCGGAGCGCCTCAGTTCCCTAAGAAAAATGCATTTGGTAGCCGCGGTAAGATGGATAAATGTACTTTCTGTGCTGGTGGCCCTGCACCTGACTTCTCGGAAGAGGAGCGTAAGCTTTACGGTGCAAACCGTATTGCCGAAGGTAAGCTACCTATGTGTGCTGAGCTTTGTGCGACTAAAGCTCTGTTAGCAGGTGATGCGGAGGTTGTTTCTAATATCTTCCGTGAACGTTCTGCTGCACGTGGTGCTCCAGGGGCTATCTGGGGTTACACCCCTACAACTGGCTAGTCTGGCTGAAAAGGGTTACGGACCTTGGTCTGTAGCCCGATAAAGGAGTGAGTATGTTTATGAAATCACTGCGCAGCCTGTTTGCATTGCTAGTTATCCCATTGATGTTTTCAATGGGATTGGGACTTAGCGCTTCGGCAATGGCTGCGGATGATCAAACGAGCCAACAGCAAGCTGCAACCAATGACGCTGATCTTTGGCGTGCGGTTAAGGCTGGTGACTCAGGCTACACCGTGGCAAAAGGCATCGAGACTGGTGTGCTAATCAATGTAGTAGGTAATGAAGGCAAGAACGTCCGCAACGAGTATCTAACTCCTGTAATGGGAATTACCGTTGTTGGTGTATTTGCTGCTTTTCTATTTTTCTATTTGGTGAATGGTCCCTCTAAATTGAGTAAAGGCTTTTCTGGGAAAATGGTACTACGCTGGTCGAAAGCTGATTTGTGGATCCACTGGGTAATGGCGACATCTTGTTTGGCGCTGATATTCACAGGCCTCAATATCATGCTGGGCAAACACATATTGCAACCTTATATCGGCGAAGGTCTATGGGCCGGGCTGATCTATGGTAGCAAGACAATACATGACTGGGTCGGACCGATATTTATTGTGTCTTGGATCTTGTGTGTTGTTAAGTGGATGCCAATGCAAACGTTTAAGATGTATGACTTAAAATGGTTCTTAGTGGTTGGTGGTTACATCAACTTTGGACCATTTAAGGGTCAGCATCCTGATAGTGGATTTGCTAACGCCGGTGAAAAGATGTGGTTCTGGAGCTTAACTATTTTCGGTTTATTTATTGCCGCATCTGGGTTAATGCTTGTATTACCGGGTCTAGATTTGCCACGTGAAGCCTCTATGGCAGCACTGTTAATCCATTCTATAAGCGCGATTATCATTATTGCATTTACTATCGTCCATATTTGGATGGCAACGGTATTAAGTGAAGGTGGTATGGAGTGTATGGTATCGGGTTATTGTGATGAGAACTGGGCAATCCAGCATCACAATGTTTGGTACGATGAAATGAAAGACGGCAACAGCATAGTTTATAAAGACTAGCACTAGTTTTCATTTTCATCTAAAAATGCCTCGACTTTGTCGGGGCATTTTTGTTTCCCCCTAAGTCTAATCGTCCTTCAGCTCTATTCAGAGCCAGCTCAATAACCAAGTAATTGGTTAATTAGATTACCCGCACTAAGCCAGTCAATTGCGTAGAGCCGACATTATCCAATTTATATAAAAATAGGGTTATCAGTAGCTTATATTAGGCCAATCTGCATTAGGATCTCGTAGCTCGTATTGGTCACTTTTCAAATTGTTGTTTTTTGGTGATAAATCAGTGTTGCTGAGATCTGCTTAGGAGCGCTGCCATGGTGAGTTTAAATAGGATTTTGTATAAAAGCATGCCGAGCGCGGAACTAAATGTTAATAATTAGCATTTATATAAGTAAATCCTTGAATGTTTTGTATTTGTTAAATTTAAAGTGAGAAACAAGCGTCTAATCAGCTGTGCTATTTTGATTTACTACACAGTTTTTTCGGGTTTAAACATGCGCCAGTTAACACTTTGCCCGATTACCCCCTAAAACTCGAAATTTAACCTAACTCAGATCAATTTTTCCTAAGCTAAATTTCTTTATATTAGCCCTGTGAATTTGTTGGATACCTCTAATAAGTAAACAAATTTTACATTGCTGATCATAGGTTTAACAACTGCCTGGTTGCCATTGTAAATATGAGTATTATTAGACTTATCTTAAGTTTTTATAACCAGAGTATTCCTTTCTACCAGGAGTAAAAATGAACAAGCAACAGCCTGATCTGAACCGCAGATCTTTGCTGAAAGCACTAACCATTGGTGGCACCGCGAGTGTCGCTATCGCCGCTACAGGCGTAAGTGTTGCCCAAGCAAGTGAAACTAAAGTCAGTTCAAAGAATGACAATGGCTATCATGAAACTGCACATATCCGCAGTTATTACAATAGCTTACGCGGCTAGTTTAGGAGAATTTAAGCGATGAAGTTAACTCGCAAATCCAATGCGGCACCAACCACAGAGAAAAAAACTCTAGGTCTTAGCCGTCGTCAATTTATGAAGCATGCAGGTATTACATCTGGTGGTATCGCAGCTGCTTCTTTGTTGGGCACAGGCATGATGCGTCGCGCAGAAGCCAAAGATGTTCCATATGATGCACCCACTGAAATCAAACGTACTGTATGTAGTGCGTGTGCGGTAGGTTGTGGTCTTTACGCTGAAGTACAAAATGGCGTGTGGACAGGTCAAGAGCCAGCTTTCGATCACCCATTCAACGCGGGCGGTCACTGTGCTAAAGGTGCTGCACTACGTGAACATGGTCACGGTGAAAAGCGTCTTAAGTACCCAATGAAGCTTGTTGATGGCAAGTGGAAGAAACTATCTTGGGAGCAAGCTTACAACGAAGTTGGCGACCAAATGCAGACCATTCGTAAAGAATCGGGTCCTGACTCTGTTTACTTTATGGGTAGCGCTAAGTTTTCGAACGAAGGCTGCTACATGTACCGTAAATTTGCGGCAATGTGGGGCACGAACAACGTCGACCACTCTGCACGTATTTGTCACTCTACCACTGTAGCCGGTGTTGCAAACACTTGGGGTTACGGTGCGCAAACTAACTCTTTCAACGATATTCAGAATGCAAACGCAATCTTCTTCATCGGGTCAAACCCTGCTGAAGCGCATCCTGTTGCTATGCAGCATATCTTGATCGCGAAAGAGAAGAACAACGCTAAGATTATCGTGGTTGACCCACGTTTCTCTCGTACAGCTGCTCACGCAGATCTTCACTGTGGCCTACGTCCAGGTACAGATATTCCATTCATCTACGGTATGCTTTGGCACATCTTCGAAAACGGTTGGGAAGATAAGACATTTATCGAACAACGTGTCTTTGAAATGGATACTATCCGTGAAGAAGTGAAGAAGTTCCCACCTAAAGAAGTTGAGAACATCACTGGTTGCAGCGAAGAAGAAGTTTACCAAGCGGCTAAGATGATGGCCGACAACCGTCCTGGTACTGTTGTTTGGTGTATGGGTGGTACTCAGCATCACGTAGGTAATGCTAACACTCGTGCTTACTGTATCCTTCAGCTAGCGCTAGGTAACATGGGCGTGTCTGGTGGCGGTACTAACATCTTCCGTGGTCACGACAACGTACAGGGTGCAACTGACTTAGGTCTACTGTTCGACACGCTACCGGGTTACTACGGTCTTAAGACTGGCTCTTGGCAGCACTGGTGTAACGTTTGGGACTTGGACTACGATTGGGTTAAGGCGCGTTTCGACCAAAACTCATACCTAGGCCGTATTCCAATGAACACACCGGGTATTCCTTGTTCACGTTGGCATGACGGTGTACTAGAAACACCTGAGAAGCTAGCGCAGAAAGACCGCGTTCGCATGGCATTCTTCTGGGGTCAATCAGTTAACACTGAAACCCGTCAGAATGATGTTCGTGATGCACTCGATCAAATGGACACTGTGGTTGTTGTGGATCCATTCCCAACAATGGCGGGTGTTATGCACCGTCGTAAGAATGGTGTTTACTTGCTACCTGCAGCGACTCAGTTCGAAACTCAAGGTTCAGTGTCTAACTCTGGCCGTAGCCAGCAGTGGCGTGAGCAGGTTATCGAGCCTTTATTCGAATCAAAGACTGACCTTGAGATCATGTACCGTCTATCTCAAAAGCTTGGTTTTGCTGATGAGTACACTAAGCGTATCGCTAAAGACGCCAATGACGTGCTAGTGATTGAAGACATTACTCGCGAAATCAACCGCGGTATGTGGACCATTGGTATGTCAGGTCAAAGCCCTGAGCGTTTGAAGCTACATACTCAAAATTGGGGTACATTCAGCAACAAGACTCTTGAAGCTGCTGGCGGCCCTGCTAAAGGTGAAACCTACGGTCTACCTTGGCCATGTTGGGGTACACCAGAGCAGAAGCACCCAGGTACGCAGATCCTTTATAACACAAACAAACACGTGCTTGAGGGTGGCGGTAACTTCCGTGCTCGTTACGGTGTTGAGTATAAAGGTAAGAACCTACTTGCTGAAGGCAGCTTCTCTAAAGGCGCTGAAATCCAAGACGGTTACCCAGAGTTCACAGCTGACATGCTTAAGCAACTTGGCTGGTGGGACGACCTAACAGCGGCTGAAAAAGCGCTTGCAGAAGGTAAGAACTGGAAGACCGATATCTCTGGTGGTATCCAACGCGTAGCAATGAAGCACGGTTGTATTCCATTCGGTAACGCTAAAGCGCGTTGTATTGTTTGGACTTTCCCTGACGAAGTACCTGTTCACCGTGAGCCGCTATACACGCCACGTCGTGATCTAGTGTCTAAGTACCCAACATACGCTGACATGCAAGTACACCGTCTACCAACACTGTACAAGACTATTCAAGATAAAGACTCGGCTGCTAAGTACCCACTAGGTCTTACTTCTGGTCGTCTAGTTGAGTACGAAGGTGGTGGTGAAGAATCGCGTTCAAACCCATGGTTGGCTGAACTTCAACAAGAGATGTTTGTTGAGATCAACCCTGCTGATGCGGCAGATCGCAGCATTCGCGACGGTGACACAGTATGGCTAGAAGGTGCTGAAGGTGGTCGTATTAAGATTAAGGCTATGGTCACTCCACGCGTTAAGCCTGGTGTAACTTGGATGCCTTACCACTTCGCGGGTGAGATGCACGGCGAAAGCTTAGCGCCTAACTACCCAGAAGGTACGGTTCCTTACGTGATTGGTGAATCAGCTAACACTGCATTGACTTATGGTTATGACCCTGTGACTCAGATGCAGGAAACCAAAGCATCGCTTTGTCAGATCACTAAAGCCTAAGTGCAGAATTAGCTAGGAGAATTGCCAGAATGGCTACAATGAAATTTTTATGTGATACCAAGCGCTGCATCGAGTGTAACGGTTGTGTCACTGCATGTAAGAACGAAAACGACTCTGCTCTAGAGTGGGGTATTCAACGTCGTCGTGTTGTGACTATCAATGACGGTGTTAAAGGCGAAGCATCTATCTCAGTAGCATGTATGCACTGTAGCGATGCACCTTGTATGGCCGTTTGCCCTGCAAACTGTTTCTACAAGACTGAAGACGGCATTGTACTGCACGACAAAGATACTTGTATCGGTTGTGGTTACTGTCTATACGCTTGCCCATTTGGCGCGCCACAGTTCCCTAAATCAGGTGCTTTCGGTGCTCGCGGTAAGATGGACAAGTGTACTTTCTGTGCCGGTGGCCCAGAAGAGAACTTCTCTGAAGCAGAGCGTCAGAAGTACGGTGCCAACCGTATTGCTGAAGGCAAGCTACCTATGTGTGCTGAGTTGTGTGCAACTAAGTCACTACTTGCGGGTGACGCAGAAGTTGTTTCTGCCATCTTCCGTGAGCGTGTTGCATACCGTGGTTCTAACAAGAATGTTTGGGGCTAAGCCTTAAATATTACGTTAGTCCATAATCGCTGCAAGCTGTCTCACTGAGCTAGCTTGCAGCAATCAGGAGATGACATGAACAAATGGTTCAAACACATAGGCGTGGCAATTGCACTATTATTTAGTGTGTCTGTATTTGCCCACGACGCCCCTAAAGTCGGTGACACTAATGAAGTGAATGGCCAAATCTGGGCTCAGCTAAAAGCGGGCGAAGACGGCTATACCACTTCTAAGAGTGAGTTCCACGGCCAAGCAATTAACACCTATGACTTGCGTGTGCTGGAATTACGTAGTGATATTCTTGCGCCAGCATTAATGGCAGCCCTTTTCGGGATGATCATTATTTTTGTGCTGTTTATCAAAGTGAACGGCATTTCAAAGCTGCACGGTGGTTACTCAGGCAAGCTGGTTTACCGTTGGTCTAAGTTTGATGTATCAATTCACTGGCTAGGTGCAATCCCTTGTCTGCTATTGATCCTAACAGGCTTAACGCTACTTGCAGGCCGCTTCTTCTTCCAGCCATACATAGGTGAAGGCCTGTGGGCTGGTCTAGTGAACGGTGCTAAGCAAGTCCACGACATCATGGCGATCCCATTCATGTTGGGTTGGGCGTTAATGGTAACGCTATGGGCTAAAAACCAGATGCCTAAGATGTATGACCTTAAGTGGATGATGGTAGTTGGTGGTTACATCAATTTCGGTCCATTCAAAGGTAAGCACCCTGACGCTGGTTTTGCTAACGCCGGTGAGAAATTATGGTTCTGGGCATTCGCTGCCTTCGGCCTATTAATTTCAGTATCTGGTATGTTGCTACTATTCCCGAACTTGTTCGAGCCTAGCCGCACACTAAGCCTAATCGCGCTAGTGCTTCACTCAGTCAGCGCCATCATCATTACTGCTTTCTCAATCGTGCATATCTTTATGGCAACGGTTATGTCTGAAGGCGGCATGGAGTGTATGGTTTCTGGTTACTGTGATGAAACATGGGCAAGCCAGCACCATAATCTTTGGTTCGATGAGATCAAAGAAAACGGTACGCTTAAGTACAAAGACTAGTATTCGCTGAATATTGTCGTTAAATGCCCTGACTGAGTCGGGGCATTTTTTTTGGCTAAAACTCGCCATTCTAGAGCGTTGATTAGCTTTGTAAGGGAATAACCATTATGCGGCTATTCGCCTTGAATTCGTTTGCCAAAAATCGTTCTGAGCAGAGCAAATTCTTATGCTGATTGATATAACTATTCGCCGGCAAAGCATTCAAGTTCTAGGGAGTTCAGAGCCTCTATGACGGCGAGAGTGGCTGATTTCGATTATATGACTCACAAAGTCTCTCTTGTGCTGTTATGCACTGTTATGGTGGCACTATGCTGCAATTTATTTATGCCGTTTATAATCTATCCACGTACAATCTACGCCACTTAACAATCATCCAAGCTTGAGTCATCTGTATTTTTGCTAGCATTAGTGTAAGTGAAAATTCGTTAAGTGTTTTGCGCCAGCAATCACGGCGGATAACTGTTGAAAGCCGTGTTTACCTAGCTGCCACTCAATATATGTAATCGCTCAGTTAAATCCCCATCGATAACAGCCCTCAATACTTGATTTCAGCTGCTTGGCAAGCGTCCTTTGTTCGCTAACGTTAAATGCTGTTAAGAGTATGCGTAGCTCAAACTTCCTCTACAAAAACATCTCTTTATTTGTCACCGAAAAACAACAAACTTACACCATAAAGTGCCTATATTGATTTTTATTGGTCAATAATGGCAGCTTGGCAAGTACAGGTGTTAAAGGTTGGTGTTATTGATCTAAACTTGTATAAGCTGCTGACTGTTGGTTCCTTTTTTATGTTTGGTTTTAGCTTTTAGTGGTGATTATTTGTGGTCGTGCGTCAGTTTGGTTTGTAAAACATGCGCTAGTTAACACTTTTATTTGAATTGCGCCAAAATCGGAACTTTAATCGGATTTAGATCAATTTTTCGGGGTGTGAAATTCTTTATATTACGGCGGCTATATTGGGGATAACTCTAGTAAATATACACTTTTCACAATGTTAACTCGCTGATTAACAGGCGGTTAACCTGCGTTGCAAGTTGTAGCGTTATTGGATCTATCTTAAGTGTTTATAAACAAAACTATTCCTTCCTACTAGGAGTGAAAATGAAAAAGCAACAGCCTGATCTGAACCGCAGATCTTTGCTGAAAGCACTAACTATCGGCGGCACTGCAAGTGTTGCTATCGCCGCAACTGGCGTCAGTGTTGCTCAAGCAAGTGAAACGAAAGTCAGCACCAAAAATGTAGATGGCTATCATGAAACTGCGCACATTCGCAGTTATTACAATAGCTTACGCGGCTAGTTTAGGAGAAGTACAGCGATGAAGTTAACTCGCCAATCTAACGCGGCACCTACCGTAGAGAAAAAGACTCTAGGTATTAGCCGTCGTCAGTTTATGAAGCAAGCAGGTATCACATCTGGTGGTATCGCAGCAGCTTCTTTATTAGGCACAGGCATGATGCGTAAAGCAGAAGCTAAAGTGCAAACTGTTGCTCATGACGCACCAACTGAAATCAAGCGTACTGTATGTAGTGCTTGTGCGGTAGGTTGTGGTTTATACGCAGAAGTTCAAAATGGTGTTTGGACAGGTCAAGAGCCTGCATTTGACCACCCATTCAACTCTGGCGGCCACTGTGCTAAAGGCGCTAGCTTGCGTTACCACACGCATTCAAATAAGCGTGTTAAGTACCCAATGAAGCTTGAAGGCGGTAAGTGGAAGAAGCTTTCATGGGAACAAGCTATTTCTGAAATCGGCGATAAGATGCTTGAGATCAATCAAACATCAGGTCCTGACTCAGTTTACTTCATGGGTAGTGCGAAGTTCTCTAACGAAGGTGCATACATGTACCGTAAGTTAGCGGCAATGTGGGGCACAAACAACGTTGACCATTCAGCGCGTATTTGTCACTCAACGACAGTTGCTGGTGTTGCGAACACTTGGGGTTACGGTGCACAAACCAACTCTTTCAACGATATTCGTAACGCAAAAAACATCTTCCTGATTGGGGCAAACCCAGCAGAGGCGCATCCAGTAGCGATGCAGCACATTTTAATCGCCAAAGAGCGCGGCGCAACAATGACTGTTGCGGATCCACGTTTCTCTCGCACTATGGCGCATTCTGATATCCACCTTCCATTACGTCCAGGTACCGATATTCCTTTGGTTTACGGTCTAATGTGGCACATTTTTGAAAATGGTTGGGAAGATAAAGAGTTTATCCGCACACGTGCTTACGGCATGGACAAGATCCGTGAAGAAGCTGCGCGTTGGACTCCTGAAGAAGTTGAAAACGTAACTGGCGTATCTCGCGAAGCTGTTTATGCTGCTGCTAAACAAATGGCGACTAACCGTCCAGGTACTGTAATTTGGTGTATGGGTGGTACTCAGCATCACGTTGGTAACGCTAACACGCGTATGTACTCTATCCTGCAGCTAGTGCTAGGTAACATGGGTGTGTCTGGTGGTGGTACTAACATTTTCCGTGGCCACGACAACGTTCAGGGCGCAACGGACATGGGTCTGCTATTCGACAACTTACCAGGCTACTACGGCGTTGGTGAAGGTGCATGGCATCACTGGTCTCGCGTATGGGATCTACCATTCGACTCAGTTAAAGCACGTTTCGATCAAAAGCCTTACTTAGGTCGTAGCCCAATGACTACTCCTGGTATGCCATGTTCTCGCTGGCAAGATGGTGTGTTAGAAGCTAAAGACAAACTTGCTCAAAAAGATAACCTACGTCTAGCATTCTTCTGGGGTCAGTCAGTGAACACTGAAACTCGTCAGATGGAAGTGCGTGACGCATTGGACAAGCTAGAAACAGTTGTTGTTGTGGATCCGTACCCAACAATGGCGGGTGTTATGCACCGTCGTAAAGATGGCGTTTACATCCTACCTGCAGCTACTCAGTATGAGTGTGAAGGTTCAGTAAACAACTCTGGTCGTAGTGCACAGTGGCGTCAACAGGTTGTTGAGCCGTTATTCGACTCTAAGAATGACCTAGAAATCATGTACCGCTTAGCGAAGCATGTAGGCATTGCAGATGCATGGACTAAGCACATCAAGGTTAACGGCAACATGCCTGATTCTGATGACATCATGCGCGAATACGCTAAAGGTATGCGTTCAGTGGGTTACACAGGTTGGAGCCCAGAGCGTATCCGTGCTCACACCATGAACTGGGGCGATTTCTCTTCTGAAACTCTAGAAGCTGCTGGCGGCGTGAACAAGGGCGAGACTTACGGTCTACCTTGGCCATGTTGGGGTACTCCAGAGCAGAAGCACCCTGGTACGCAGATTCTATACCGCACAGGTATGAACGTGAACCAAGGTGGTGGTAACTTCCGTGCTCGTTTCGGTGTTGAACACGAAGGCGTGAGCATCCTAGCTGAAGATTCAGCTTCTGTTGATGCTGACATTCAAGACGGTTACCCACAATTTGATGACAAGATGCTGAAGCAACTTGGCTGGTGGGATGAGCTAACTGCTGAAGAGAAAGCACTAGCTGAAAACCGCACTTGGGCTACTGACTTAGGCGGCGGTATCGTACGTGTTGCACTAGCACACAACATGGTGCCATACGGTAATGCTAAAGCACGTTGTCGCGTTTGGACTTTCCCAGACGAAGTGCCTGTACACCGTGAGCCTATCTACACAGCACGTCGTGATCTAATTGAGAAATACCCAACTCATAACGACATGCAAGTTCACCGTCTACCAACCTTGTACAAGACGTTACAAGACAAGGTTATTAGCGATGATCTAGATAAGAAGTACCCACTAATTTCTACTTCTGGCCGTTTGGTTGAGTACGAAGGTGGTGGTGAAGAGTCTCGTTCTTGCCCATGGCTTGCTGAACTTCAACAAGAAATGTTCATCGAAATTAACCCAGCTGATGCGGCTGATCGCGGCATTCGTGACGGCGACACAGTATGGGTTGAAGGTGCTGAAGGCGGACGCATCAAGATCAAGGCGATGGTAACTCCACGTGTTGGTGCAGGTGTAACTTGGATGCCTTATCACTTCGCGGGTGTAATGCACGGTGAAGATCTGCAATATCCAGAATCTGGTGGAGTTAGCACTAAGCCTTACGTAGTGGGTGAATCTTGTAACACGGTAATGACTTACGGTTATGACCCTGTGACTCAGATGCAAGAAACTAAAGCCACACTTTGTCAGATTGCTAAAGCTTAATAGCTGTATTAGCTAGGAGAATTGCCAGAATGGCTACAATGAAATTTTTATGTGATACCAAGCGCTGCATCGAGTGTAACGGTTGTGTCACAGCATGTAAGAACGAAAACGACTCTGCTCTAGAGTGGGGAATTCAACGTCGTCGCGTAGTAACAATTAACGACGGTGTTAAAGGCGAAGCATCTATCTCTGTAGCATGTATGCACTGTGACGATGCACCTTGTATGGCTGTTTGTCCTGCAAACTGTTTCTACAAGACAGAAGACGGCATCGTACTTCACGACAAAGATACGTGTATCGGTTGTGGTTACTGCCTATACGCTTGCCCATTTGGCGCGCCACAGTTCCCTAAATCGGGTGCTTTCGGTGCTCGCGGTAAGATGGACAAGTGTACTTTCTGTGCGGGTGGCCCAGAAGAGAACTTCTCTGAGGCAGAGCATCAGAAGTACGGTGCAAACCGTATCGCTGAAGGCAAGCTACCTATGTGTGCTGAGTTGTGTGCGACTAAAGCGCTACTAGCGGGTGATGCAGATATTGTTTCTTCAATCTTCCGTGAGCGTGTTGCATACCGTGGTTCTAAAAACGCAGCTTGGGGTTAATCAACTTAGGTTGACTAATTTCCAGCGTACCCTGAGTGGCTCATTTGCGTGAGCCGCCCAGTGGTAAAAGAGGACGTATTATGAACAAATGGTTAAAACACATAGGCGTGGCAATCGCACTGTTTTTCAGTGTGTCTGTTTTCGCTAATGCTACTGACAAAGTGGGTGACACCATTGAAGTGAACAACGGCCAAATCTGGGCTCAGCTTAAAGCGGGCGAAGAAGGTCGTACAACTTCAACAAGTGAATTCCACACGCAAGCAATCAACACGTATGACCTACGTGTACTTGAATTGCGTAGTGATATTCTTGCTCCAGCATTAATGGCTGCCCTTTTCGGCATGATCATTATTTTTGTTCTGTTTATCAAAGTGAATGGCATTTCTAAGCTTCACGGTGGTTACTCAGGCAAGCTGGTTTACCGTTGGTCTAAGTTTGATGTATCAATTCACTGGCTAGGTGCTATTCCTTGTCTGCTATTGATCCTAACAGGCTTAATGCTAATTGCTGGTCGTTACTTCGTTCAGCCATACATTGGTGAAGGCCTATGGGCTGGCCTAGTGAACGGTGCTAAGCAAGTCCACGACATCATGGCGATCCCATTCATGCTAGGTTGGGCGCTAATGGTAACGTTATGGGCTAAAAACCAGATGCCTAAGATGTATGACCTTAAGTGGATGATGGTTGTTGGTGGTTACATCAACTTCGGTCCATTCAAAGGCAAGCACCCTGACGCTGGTTTTGCTAACGCTGGTGAGAAGTTATGGTTCTGGGCATTCGCTGCCTTCGGCCTATTAATTTCTGCATCTGGTATGTTGTTGCTATTCCCGAACTGGTTCGAGCCTAGCCGCACATTAAGCCTAATCGCACTAGTGCTTCACTCAGTGAGTGCTATCATCATTACTGCTTTCTCAATCGTGCATATCTTTATGGCAACGGTTATGTCTGAAGGTGGTATGGAGTGTATGGTTTCTGGCTACTGTGACGAAACATGGGCAAGCCAACACCATAATCTTTGGTTCGATGAGATCAAAGAAAACGGTACGCTTAAGTACAAAGAGTAACCTTCTTTACACTTAATGCTTAAACACCTCAGCTATTCGTAGCTGGGGTGTTTTTTTATATGGGCTAGAAATGCTAGTGTGTATGTTTTATGCGCAATCGCTAAAGTATGACTTACTTAACAAAAAAACTTACATTTCATTGATAGGAAACGCTAAATCGTAACCTAATCACGTTTTCAGCTCATTTAAAGTGCTAATTTTGCTCATCGCTAGTGCATTCCAATGTTTCCGATTCTTTTGTCATTAGCATTCTTTTATAGGAATTTATATGTCGTCAATTATTCTGCCTGATTCAGTTCAACCTTATAACGCCAATATCACCACGCCCGATTGGATGATTAGCGGTATGGAAAAAGTCATGCAGTTTTATGTGGACCGTAATTTACGACTCGATACGGTTTCGGCAGAGATGATGCCAAATCCAATTGAAGGCAAAAAGTACATGTTGTACGCACATGTTCCCTTCTGCCATACCTTGTGCTCATTTTGTACCTTCCATCGTTTTCTGTTTAAAGAAGATAAGGCACGTGCTTATTTCATCTCGTTGCGTAAAGAAATGGATATGGTCAAGGCCTTAGGTTATGACTTTGAGTCTATGTATATCGGTGGCGGCACCACAACAGTACTAGAAGATGAGCTTGCGCGTACCATCGAGCATGCTAAGAAGCTATTCCCGAGCATTAAAGAAGTCTCTTGCGAGTCAGATCCACAGCACTTAGATAGTGACGGCTTTAAGCAGCTTGAGGGCCTAGTGGATCGTATGTCTATTGGCGTACAAAGCTTCAACGACGATATTCTTGCCATGACAGATCGAATTGAAAAGTTCGGCTCTGGGCAACAGACATTTGATAAGATCATGGCGGCTAAAGAGCTATTCCCGATCATCAACGTCGATCTTATTTTTGGCTTCCGCGGTCAAACCGATGAAGTGATTCAACACGACTTAGATATGGCTTCTAAGCTTGATCCTCGCCAAATCACCACTTACCCATTGATGATCACTCACCAAACACGTAAGAGTGTGAAGGGCAAGCTAGCCGCGCCTCATGGCGATATGGCGCGCCAGTACCGTCAAATCCTAAACAGCCTTAACGGTCAATATAACCAGTTATCGGCATGGGCGTTTGGTAAAGCAAACGATGAAGGCTTTGATGAATACGTGATCGACTTTGATGAGTACTTAGGCGTAGGTTCAGGCTCATTCAGCTTCCTAAATGACACGCTTTACGTCAATACCTTCTCGCTACGTAAGTACCAAGAGCGTATTGCTAATGGTCAGATGGGTGTGGACCAGCAAAAGAATTATGGCCGTAAAGAAGTGATGCAGTACCGTTTCTTACTGGGTATGTTCTCGGGTCGTCTGTCACGTAAGTATTTCCGTGAAACCTTTGGTGTTAATCTAGATACTGCGCTGTTTAAAGAGATGACCTCAATGAAGGCGATTGGCGCAATTAAGAACGACCCAACCGATCCAGATAACCTGATTATTACCGATAACGGTAAGATGATGGGATTGTTGATGATGAAAGAGTTCTACTCTGGCATGGACAACGTCCGCGCTCAGCTACGTAAGCCACTTAAAGCCTGCGATATGTAATCTTGCAGCTTAAAAGTTAAAAAGGGTGAGCGCTTTAGCGTTCACCCTTTTTTGCAATTAATGTCTGTAGTTTTTTGATATCTTCTTTTACCTGCAATACGTACTCATCGGTATATTGCAGCTGTTCGAATTCCACTAAACACGCTTGATATCGAGTAAGTTGGGCCTCTGGCGTTGCCCCAAACTCCATTTGCTCGTCTACACCAATAATTGAGTCCATTCAATCATTCCTACTTAGATGTTTGAGCATATATTACTTTCGCCACTATTTATTAGGCTATTACATTTTTGAAGGCCTAATTCTGGTCATGATTAGTTTTGCCGAGCCATATATTTGTTTATTTAACTTTCAGATAGTTAGTCATAAAACGTGCCGGGTGAAAAAAAACTGTGCTTGTTTGGGCTTACATGAGCTTGAGAGATCGCTTACATAGATAGGAATAAATGCGACAAATTTCTCTTAGTGAAACATGTTTAGCTAACGGCTTGGAACCCGCGGATAAATCTCTTACTATCAGTCTAATTATCTTCCTTATCGAAAAGTTATGGCGAATATATTACTGGTAGCAAATCTCAATTGTGATCGTATTTTTTTGCTCAACCACCCACTGAAGCCCGGCGGTCGATTTCATTACAAAGATGGTGGCCAGCGTCTTGGTGGCGGCGGTGCCAATACCGGCATAGGTCTTGTATGGGCTAGGCATCAGGTTTCTCTGGTGACAGAGGTTGGCCGTGATAAGGTTGGTGATTGGTTAATCGCCGAGGCGAGTACACAAGGGATCAACTGTAGCCAGATCCAACGTCGAGCAGGCAATACCTGTGAGATGTTGTTGATGATGACACCTGACGGTGAGCGAACCATTATCAGGCCTGAACGACCTAAGTTCGAGTTGCCTTTGCCACCCAACTGGAAAAATGTCGACGCCCTATATATCAACTCCTCAACAGAAGGGGCGGCAAGTTGGTCTAAAACGGCCATGTCACATTGCTTGGTGTTGGCTCAGTTAGCAAAAGATCAGCGAGCTAGGCCATGTCACGTGCTTATTGCATCGCTGAGTGATATGCAGGGGCGTTGCAATGGTGATCCTTGGAAGTTTGCTCAAGCGGTAGCGGGTAAAAATCTGAAGTATTTTGTGGTGACTGATGGTGAACATGGCGCCACAGCTTATAGTGAAAACGACCCAATACACGTTGCCGCTGTACCTAGCCAAGTTGTTGATACGACAGGCGCCGGAGACGCTTATGCCGCAGGGCTTATCCATGGCTTAGTCAGCCAGCAAACGATGTTCGAGTCGATGCAGGAAGCGGCCGTTTGGTCAGGATTTGCCGTGGCGTGTAACAGCTCTATTCCAGGTAAGGGCTTGAAACAGCACTTATCGCCGGAGTAGTTGCTTGTTTTAGCTAATTTATAGCTAAATCATATGTATGTCATCTCAGTGACATACAAGTGTCATCTTCTGCGCCTAGGATGTGCCGCAGATACACTCTGAATGCAAACTTCCACTCCTAAGCTGTATATTGCCTCGCTTCTTCAGTGAGGCTTTTTTATTTCTAAAATTCAGCAATAGAGTAAAAGTCGATGCGAGCCTTGTGCTTTTCAGTTACCATTTACAAAAAAATAACAATTGCTGGGTTTAAGCTTGCAGCAGTTCACTGATGTAGAGTGAGGATGAAATATGGGTAATAGAGTTTGGAATGATAAAAAGCGCTTTATATGGCTTCTTTCTCTATTACTGCTAGCAGCTTTTGTGGTGACTAGTGGGATTAGTTATCAAGTTGCCCGTGACTCATTAAGTGAACAGATTAAAGAAAATAACCTGCCGCTTACCAGTGATAATATTTACTCTGAGATTCAGCAGGATCTGCTTAGACCTATTTTTATTTCCTCGTTAATGGCACAGGATACTTTTGTCCGAGACTGGACCATTAACCATGAACAGACACCAGATAAACTGATCCGTTACCTTAAAGAAATCCAAGACAAGTACGCCACGGTCACAAGTTTTTTTGTTTCAGAAGCTTCACGCAAGTATTACCACTCTAGCGGTGTATTAAAGCAGATAGAAGATATTAACCCCGATGATGCTTGGTATTTTCGAGTGCGCTCTTTACCTAAGCATGAACACTATGAGGTGAATATCGATCCAGATACGGCCGACCAAAATCGCACAGTTATTTATGTAAACTATAAGGTATTTGACTTTGATGGTAATTTTATAGGTGTGACTGGAGTTGGCCTAGCGGTAGAAAGCGTTAAACGCCTGATTGAGCTTTATCAGACTCGATATAACCGCAGTGTCTATTTTACCGATAGGCAAGGGAACGTCACCTTGCACAGCGAGCAATATACAGGTGCAGCGAACTTACAAACCAGCCCAGGATTGGAGTCTCTTGCCACTCGGATCCTCACAAGTCCTAGTACCTCGTTTTCGTATCAGAAAGCGGGAGAGACGGTCTATTTAAATAGCCGGTTAGTCTCGGAGTTCAAGTGGCATTTGATAGTCGAGCAGCAAGAGGCTAGGGGCGAGCAAAAACTATTAACGACCTTTTGGGCCAATATAGGCTTAAGCCTACTTATTACGCTTGGGATCTTACTTATCGCCAATATGACCTTAGGTAAATATCAGCGCAAACTAGAATTGATGGCTTCGACCGACAAACTTACAGGCGCGGCTAATCGGCAAGCTTTCGAAGAGGGCTTCGCCAAGTCTTTAGCTAATTCGGTATTAGAGAGTTCGCCAATGTCGGTATTGTTGTTAGACATTGACCATTTTAAGAAAGTTAACGATTCCCATGGCCATAATATTGGAGACTTGGTGATCCAAACCTTAAGCCACCTTCTTAGAGGCCAGTTAAGGAGCGATGATTTACTGTGTCGTTGGGGCGGGGAAGAGTTTTTGATATTACTACCCAGTTGTAACCTAAGCCAAGCGAGTGATATTGCCGAAAAGCTCAGGGAGCTGGTTGAGGCTCGGCTACTGACAATCAATGGCTGCCAAATCAATGTCACAATAAGTTGTGGCGTAGCTGAGTACCGAGCATCTGAAAAGGCTGAAGAGCTGATTAATCGCGCCGATGTTGCGCTCTACCAAGCAAAAGAGCAGGGGCGTAATCGAGTGGTTATGTCTTATTAGTGGTTTGATAGTAGCGGTGACCTCAAGGCTTGAGCTACGGCAGTTTTCTACCGCCGATGCGCTGGGTTTTTATTGCCTGAATCGTGATCCTCAAGTGCTGAAATACACAGGGGATTCTCCTTTTGAAAACGTACAAGATGCCGCCGACTTTATTCGTCAATATGACCAATATCGTCTCAATGGTTTTGGCCGCTGGGCGGTTTATATCAAAGATACTCAAGAGTACATCGGCTTTTGTGGCTTGAGCAGAGCGCGAGGGACGAGTGATGTGGACTTGGGGTTTAGAATTAGCCGTGAGTATTGGCGCAATGGGTATGCAACCGAAGCGGCTAATGCAGCCATTGTTTTAGCGTCACAGGTTTATGGTTTAAAGCGATTGGTCGGACGGGTGATGGCTGAAAATCTTGCCTCGATTCACACCTTGCAGAGAGTCGGATTTATACCAGCCCCTAGCCAACTTGATACTGAGATTTGGCGTCATTTCTATATGGAGCTGGATCAAGTTGCCGCATCTATAGGTGATGGTGTTAGGATAGTTTAAGTTTTTCAACAGAGTGGATATTGATGGCACCTCAAATATTAGTCGAGCAGATTTCAGGTATATATCATGGCGAAGCGATAACTGAACTCGGTAGTGTAACTTCAGGGATCAATCACAAGGGCCGTGCCACTGAGTTACAAGTTGGTATCCAAGCCGTTGCCGGAGATGCGCAAGCCGATCCCAAACACCACGGTGGACTCGATCGCGTCTTACATCATTTTCCCCGGGAGCATTATGGCCAGTACCGACGCTGGGATTTAATGGATTGCTTTAAAGATGCGCCTGCCATGGGTGAGAATATTAGTACCGTAGGACTAGATGAGAGCCAAGTACATATCGGCGATATCATCAAGATTGGTGAAGTCGAACTGCAAGTGACTCAACCACGCTCTCCCTGTTTTAAGCTCAATTTGCAGTTTGGTCATAAAGAGTTTGCACTAGCAATGCAGCAAAGCGGACGTTGCGGCTGGTTTTACCGGGTGCTTAAGCCAGGCATTATCTATGAGACCGATAAAATCGTACTGCTTGAGCGATTGACCGAGATCAGTGTCGCCGAGGCGATGCATATTTATTTTTTAGCTGAATTTAATCTCGAGCAATACCAGCGTTTAATGGATTGCGAAGGGCTGGCAGTGGCATGGGTAAATAGTCTGCAGCGCCGAATAGAGAATAAGGCTATAGAAGATTGGCAGATGCGCCTTTATGGTCCCAACAAATAATCAATTAATACACGAAAATCAATAATTTCAAGGAGTGGAATGTATGACCCAAGATGAAAAGAACATGGGAGTTTTGGTGCACTTAGCTAGCTTTTCTGGTTACCTAGTGCCGCTTGGCAGTATTTTGGGGCCGCTTATCGTTTGGTTAATGAAACGCGATGAATTTCCATTTGTAGAAAGCTGTGGCCGCAACTGCCTTAACTTCAAGATAAGTGTGATTATCTATTTTATTATCAGCGGGATCTTAATGCTGGTGGGAGTAGGTTTTCTGCTCATTGGGATTTTAGCCATCTTCGATATCATAGTGACCATTATCGCAGCGATTAAGGCAAGCGAAGGCGTGAGCTATAAATATCCTCTGACGATCAACTTCATTAAGGAAAGGGCTTACTAACCTTTACCTAAATCAGAAGCCTTATACAAAAATGCCTATTGGAAATTTCCGATAGGCATTTTATTTAGCGCTTCATTTAGCGCTGCAACCAAACTACATATTCAGGGCTACATGTTAGGGTAGTTTGGTCCACCGCCACCCTCGGGAGTTACCCAGGTGATATTCTGACTCGGATCTTTAATGTCGCAGGTCTTACAGTGAATGCAGTTTTGGCCATTAATGATGAATTTCTTCTCACCGGCTTCTTCAACAATCTCATACACGCCAGCAGGGCAGTAACGTTGCGCTGGTTCATCGAACTTAACCAAATTAACGTCAATCGGAATACGAACATCTTTTAAGCGTAAGTGGCATAGCTGATCTTCTTCATGGAAGGTATTAGATAAATACACCGAAGAGAGCTTATCAAAGCTTAATTTGCCATCAGGCTTAGGGTAATCAATCTTGCTGTAAGCGCTGGACTCAGCCATTTGCGCGTAGTCAGGCTTTTCATCGCGTAGGGTTACAGGCAGCTTACCGCCAAACCAATTTTGGTCGATGAAGTTAAAGGCACCGCCTAAGTAAGTACCGAATTTGTGCATCGCAGGGCCAAAGTTACGCGAGCAATATAGCTCCTCTTTGAGCCAGCTTCCATCGAACCTGTCTTGTAAGCAATCGAGATCTTTACCCGCTTCAACGCCGGCCATCAGGGCTTGTGCCAATGTCTCTGCAGCTAACATGCCGCTCTTCATCGCGGTATGGGTACCTTTAATTTTGGCGAAATTAAGGGTGCCAGCATCACAGCCAATAATCATACCGCCAGGGAAGGTCAGCTTAGGCAGAGAGTTGAGGCCGCCTTTAGTAATGGCTCTTGCGCCGTAGGCAATGCGTTCGCCACCGGTTAGCGTCTTAGCAATAACAGGATGAGTCTTATAGCGCTGAAACTCATCAAACGGGCTTAGATGTGGGTTCTTATAGTTGAGATCGATAATTAAGCCGACGGCGATTTGATTATTCTCTAGGTGATACATAAAGCCACCACCTGAGGCGCCTTCAGTTAACGGCCAACCACCAGTGTGAACCACCTTGCCGAGTTCATGTTGCTCACTCGGCACTGTCCAAATTTCTTTAAAGCCAAGACCATAATGTTGCGCGGTTTTGCCATTGTCGAGATGGTACTTTTCAATAAGCTGTTTACCTAAGTGACCGCGGCAACCTTCACCAAATACAGTGTACTTAGCGTGTAGCTCCATACCAGGCTCGTAGCCGTCTTTAGGCTGCCCATCTTCGCCAACGCCCATGTCGCCTATTTGGATGCCTTTCACGCTACCGTCTTCGTTAAACAGTAATTCGCTTGCAGGAAAGCCTGGAAAGACTTCGACACCAAGTTCTTCGGCACGTTCGGCTAGCCAGCGACAGAGGTTGCCCACACTGATGATGTAGTTGCCTTCGTTATGCATGGTTTTAGGCACAAGAGCATTAGGCATGGCGCGAGCATCGGTTGCCGAGCTAAGCATATGGATTTCATCATGGGTCACGGCTGTGAGCAGAGGGGCATTTTTATCGCGCCAGTCATCAAATAACTCATCGAGCACTTTGGGTTCGAACACGGCACCCGACAATATATGTGCACCGACTTCAGAGCCTTTTTCGACCACACAGACGCTGAGCTCTTGACCACTGTCTTGAGATATTTGCATTAAACGACATGCCGCCGCCAACCCTGAGGGGCCTGCACCCACGATTACTACATCGAATTCCATCGATTCGCGTTCCATCAGATCACCTTTCCTTCTTCTTTCCCCCGATGACAATAGTGCAGATTGAATCAACCACACTATAAACGGGTGTTTTAATATTTTAGTTTACCTTACCTGAAAATTGCTCAAGGGCACAGCGTTTACAAACTTATGCTGCAGATATTTTAAGCATTTCTTGCTGTGATAACTGTCACAAAAACTTTATATGTGTTGGCGTTTGACAGTAAATGTGGGGTTGGGGGTATGGTTTGTCACAAAAATACGCCTATAATCAAGGTTGACGGTTCTCCGAGCTTCTTACCCTACGTCGAGACAGATACGGGTTTTTAGCCGTGGCAATAACGCCACCGGGGTGGGAAAAGAAATGATCTCACCTCCCCTTACTTGGAAAGGTGATCATGTCCCAACTACAAGACAGTTTTGGTCGACGGTTTCATTATCTGCGTATGTCAGTCACTGACGTATGTAACTTTAAATGTACTTATTGCCTCCCCGATGGCTACCGCCCAGACGGTAAGCCCAAGTTTCTCGATCTCAATGAAATCGAGCATTTGGTTTCGGCATTTTCACAAGTCGGCACGCAAAAAATCCGTATTACTGGTGGTGAGCCATCTTTACGTAAAGACTTCACTGACATTATTCGTATCGTCAAAGACAACGATAAGATTAACACCATTGCGACTACCACTAACGGTTACCGTTTAGCTAAGCATGCCCAAGAGTGGTATGACGCAGGGCTAAGACGCATCAATATTTCGGTCGATAGTCTCGACCCAAAAATGTTCTACCAGATCACAGGTGAGAATAAGTTTGATGAAGTGATGCGTGGAGTCGATGCGGCATTAGAAGCGGGTTTTGAGCGAGTAAAAATCAATGCTGTGCTGCTAAAAGGCCTTAACGACAAAGACCTACCGCGTTTTTTACATTGGATTAAGAGCACGCCGATAGATCTGCGCTTTATCGAATTAATGGAAACCGGTTTAGGCCACGACTACTTCAAAGCTCACCATTTAGCGGGTAACGACATCAAGTTGCAGCTAGAAGAGGCGGGTTGGCAGTTTGATACGCCAGCGGCTGACGACGGCCCTGCGCAAAATTTCAGTCATCAAGACTATCAAGGCCGGATTGGTCTAATCATGCCTTATGCTAAAAACTTCTGTGCTAGCTGTAACCGCCTGCGAGTTTCGGCTAAAGGTAAGCTACACCTGTGTCTATTTACCGAGAACGGTGTCGACTTGCGTGATTTGCTGCAAACTCCTGATCAGCAAGCAGAGTTAATCGAGCGTTTACACGGCCAACTTGCTCAGAAAAAAGAAACTCACTTCTTACATGATGGCATTACAGGTGTGACTCAGCACTTGGCTTCGATTGGCGGCTAATTAAACTCTGATCTGACGCAACGTAAGTTGCGTCAGAAACTAGGTATAATCGTCACTATTACTCAGTAAAATAAGACTCGGTAAAATAAGAGACCATTATGGGACACTGCACTCAAAGCAAGTTTACGGCGCTAAACATTGCTGTTTTAACCTTATCTGACACCCGTGATTTTACTTCTGATACTTCAGGGGCCTTTTTAGCGACAGCGCTACTTGAGGCGGGTCATAATCTTGCTGACCGCCAGATCATCAAAGATGATAAATATCAGATCCGTTCTGTATTATCTCAATGGATTGCATCTGATGATGTACAAGTGATCATTACCACTGGTGGCACAGGTTTTACCGACAGAGACAATACTCCAGAAGCGGTCAAACCGTTATTTGATCGAGAGATTGAAGGCTTTGGCGAACTCTTTAGACACATTACTTATACCGAGCTTGGCACATCAACTGTGCAATCACGCGCGTTAGGTGGCTTTGCCAATAAAACCGCTATTTTCTGTCTGCCAGGTTCTACAGGCGCGTGCAAAACTGGCTGGAATAAGCTGATTCAAGAACAGCTTGATGCAACGCATCGTCCTTGCAACTTTGTGATGCATGTGAAAAAAATCACCGAATAGGTCCAATAGAGACCCGTTTAACAGTACTGTTTAGCGGTGCTGTTTTAGTTACTTTGACCCAAATTTATTAGAAGGCGTAAACCCAATGACCAATGCTTTTACCCATATTAATGCTGACGGCAATGCTCACATGGTAGATGTAACAGATAAGTCTGTTACCGAGCGTGAGGCGCGTGCCGAAGCTTACATTGAGATGGCAAGTGAAACACTAGAGATGATCATGAGCGGCAGCCACCATAAAGGTGATGTATTCGCTACGGCGCGTATTGCAGGTATTCAAGCAGCCAAAAAGACTTCTGATTTAATCCCGCTTTGTCATCCTCTGATGCTAACCAAAGTGGAAGTAGAGCTTGAAGCGCAGCCTGAGCATAACCGCGTATGGATCCGCAGCCTATGTAAGCTATCTGGTAAGACTGGCGTTGAGATGGAAGCATTAACAGCCGCGTCTACAGCCGCATTGACCATTTACGATATGTGTAAAGCGGTTCAAAAAGATATGGTGATTTCTCAGGTACGCTTAACTGAGAAACGTGGCGGCAAGTCTGGGCACTTTAAGGTATAGAGAAGATTATGATTAACGTATTATTTTTTGCACAAATTAGAGAGTTACTTGGCACCGCTAGCGTAAAAGTGGAAGCGGGTGAAAACACACAAACAGCTGAAGGCCTAAGAGCTAGCTTAGCCGCTACTGACGATAAGTGGGCTAAAGTGATGGCGTCTGACAAGTTATTGGTGGCAGTTAACCAAACTATCAGCCAGTGGGACACGCCAATTGTTGATGGTGACGAAGTGGCATTCTTCCCGCCTGTAACTGGAGGTTAAGATGATCCGTGTTCAGACTCAGGACTTTAATGTTCCAGAGGAATATCAGTTAATCAGCCAAGACAACAGCGATGGCGCGGTAGTGACTTTTGTCGGTAAAGTGCGTGACTTTAACGACGGCAGCGCGGTAACTGATCTAACACTTGAGCATTATCCGGGCATGACCGAAGCCGTGCTAAATCAGATTGAAGCCGAGGCGCGTGAGCGTTGGCCGCTGAATAATGTCACTATTATTCACCGTGTTGGCGCTATGGCGTTAGGCGAGCAGATTGTATTTATCGGTGTGACCAGTGCCCATCGTAAAGCGGCGTTTGCTGCCTGTGAGTTCTTAATCGATTTTCTTAAGACTAAAGCACCGTTTTGGAAACTAGAAGCCGGTGATAAAGGCGCCAACTGGGTTGAAGCCCGTGACGCCGATGAGCAAGCTGCAAAAATGTGGGATAAGTAACCCGTAATATTGACGCTGTTAAGGACGCAAGGAGATTGGCTAAATGAAACTAAGGGTGATGTTACTGGCATTATTGCTGCCCTTTTTAGCAATGAGTAAAGTGGTTTTAGCAGCGCAAGATATTCCGGCTATTGCAGCGGCGTCGAGCATTAAGTTTGCCCTCGATGATATTGCTAAACAATTTACCCAAGAGACAGGGCGTAAGGTACGAATATCTTATGGCTCTTCGGGTAACTTTGTCGCCCAAATTCGCAACGGTGCGCCTTTTGAGTTATTTCTTTCAGCCGATGAGCGCTATATCACTCAGTTAGCTAAGGCGCAGCAAACACCTGATCAGGGCGTTATTTACGCCGTAGGCCAGTTGGCGATTGCCGCACCTAAGTCTTCACCTTTGCCCCTCGATGCTAATTTAGAGGGGGTTAAGCAATTTTTAGATTCGAAGCAGCTAAAGCGTTTTGCGATTGCTAATCCTGAGCATGCTCCTTACGGCGAACGCGCTAAAGAAGTGCTGCAAAAGTTGGGTCTTTGGCAAGATATTCAGCCGAATTTGGTTTTTGGCGAGAACGTTTCCCAAGCGGCGCAATTTGCGGTGAGCGGTGCGACTCAAGGCGGCTTAGTGGCCTTGTCATTAGCGGTGGCCAAGCCGTTTAAAGCACGAGCTAACTATGTGGCTATCCCGCAGGAGTACTATACGCCGCTTGATCAGCGTATGGTGTTGACCTTGAAAGCGGGTGAAACCGCTAAATTATTTTATACCTATCTGCAGTCTGAGGCCGCTCAGAGTGTGTTTGCCGATTACGGCTTTGCGAGAGCGATGAATTAATGGATTGGGAAGCGTTATTGCTATCGATTAAGCTCAGCAGTGTGACTGTGCTTATCTTGATCCCGTTGGCGGTTATAGCGGGGCGTTTTCTAGCTTACCGGCACTTTCCCGGTAAGTCATGGGTCGAAGCCCTAGTGATGGTGCCTTTAGTATTGCCACCAACGGTTATCGGCTACTACCTGCTGGTGGGTCTTGGGAGCGAATCCTGGCTTGGGCGTATGTTAGAGCAACTGCTTGGCCATCAACTGGTATTTCACTTTTCAGGCCTAGTCGTCGCCTCCATCTTAGTTAATATTCCTTTTGCGATTCAGCCCATTCAACGTGCTTTTGAAGCCGTACCTGAAGATGTGCGTGACGCAGCAGCCTGTTGCGGCATGAGCCGTTTAAAAGTGCTGTTTAAAATCGAGCTGCCTATGGTGTGGCCGGGTGTGTTAACTGCAATCGTGCTTTGTTTCTCCCACGTGTTGGGTGAGTTTGGTGTGGTGCTGATGATGGGCGGTAACATTGCTGGTGAAACTAAGACCATTGCCATTTCAATATACGACAGCGTACAGGCATTTGATTTTGCGAGTGCCGGTAGTATGTCGCTGGTATTGCTGTTGTTTGCGATTACGGTATTGGCGTTAACGACCAGTCTATCGCGCCGTGTTGGAGGCCAGCATGTCGCAAATCGTCGCTGATCTCTATTGCCGAATTAAACAGAACAAGCATATTAAGCTCGATGCGGAGTTCACCTGCAAGGCGGGTGAAGTGCTAGCTGTTGTTGGCCCGTCGGGTGGTGGTAAGTCGACACTATTAAGAATGATAGCGGGATTAACTAAACCCGAAAACGGCGAGATCCGCTATGGTGATAAGTCATGGTTTGACGGCTCTCAGGGGATACAGCTAACGCCGCAGCAACGTCATTTAGGGTATGTGCCACAGCATTTTGGGCTGTTCCCTAATCTAACCGCGTTAGAGAATGTGGTGGCTGCGCTGGATCATATTCCCAAAGCTGAGCGTGAGGCGCGGGCTAAAGATTGGCTGGAGCGGGTGAATCTTCACGGCCTCCCCGATAGGCTTCCGGCGCACCTTTCTGGCGGTCAGCGTCAGCGTGTTGCATTGGCAAGAGCACTGGCCCGTGAGCCTTCGGTGTTACTGTTGGATGAACCATTCTCTGCGGTCGATAGGGAAACCCGTGAGCGACTCTATTTAGAGTTGGCTAGGCTCAAGGAGCAGTTGGCTATTCCGGTCGTTATGGTGACCCATGACTTAAATGAGGCGATGTTGCTAGCCGACAGTATGATTTTGATCAGCCAAGGCAAGATGCTGCAGCAAGGTCGTCCTCGAGAAGTGCTTACACGGCCTCACAATGAAGCAGTGGCTAAGCAGATGGGTCTGCGCAATATCTTTGATGCCTATGTGATAGCTCAGGAAGAAGAGCGACAGATCACTTGGTTGAAATTTGGTGAGCACCTGATCGCCAGTACCTATTTTGAAAGTTTAGATGTTGGGGCTAAGGTGCGCTGGGTGATCCCAAATCAGGGCGTGCGCTTTAATTCGATTAAGAAGGGCCGACTATGTCGTAGCTTCAATAAACTGGATATTACCGTCGACTCAATGTTAGTCATGGGAGAAACTGTGCGGGTACTGGCAAGCGTGACAGGCGTGCAGCATAAGATCCATGCCGAGGTGCCATTATACTTGGCACAACAATTAGAGTTAGCGGTAGGCACACAAACGACTGTAGCGTTAAAGTCTGAGTTAATTCATATACTAGAAAAATAGATTTTTAGAGACGTGTTTAGCGGTAATAAGCTAGGTATTAGCATATGATCAAAGTTTAATCTTTGCTCCATCTAGATGTTATACACAATGTCATAAACTTAGCTCCTATATATAAGAGGAGTGCTATTTTATGTCTAAGAAATTAACTGGTTTAATCATGTTGTCTGCGGTGTTAACGCTACCCGCTATGGCAGCGTACAATGGTCCAGGTCCGGCAAGTCACGTAAAAGCAGCGGCTGATGCGGCTAAGGCAAAAGACAACACACCTGTAGAGCTTACCGGTTATTTAGTGCAAAGCTTAGGCGATGAAAAGTATCTGTTCCGCGACGACAGTGGTGATGTAGAAGTTGAAATTGATAATAAGCTTTTACGTGATATCGAAGTCTCAAGCGACTCTAAAGTTAAACTTATCGGTGAAGTCGATGATGAGTGGCAAGGTATTGAAATAGAAATTGACAGTTTACGTCTGGTTTCTGAATAATCCTTTAAAGAAAGTGGTTTAGCGTTTTATTTTCGGAGGAGCCATGGCTCGCTGGCTAATTGGTTTGTTATTAGTATCTGGTAGCTCGTTTGCTGGCCAAGGCTTGTATTCATTGTTGTCTGCGGGGAATTACCCTACGGCAACAGAGATGATGCAAAAGCTGGAGCAGCAACATGAGGGCGTGATCTCCGAATTTGAAACGGATATCGAAAATGGTGAGTTGATTTACGAATTCAAGATAATCGATCCACAAGCTAAAACCATCACAGAATATGAATATCGAGCGATAGATGGCAGCATGAAAGAGCGTGAAGTCTCTCGTCTAAAGAGTGACGACAAAGATGAGCTTTCAGGCGTACTGATGCTGCAACAAAATGGTCACTCGCTATCGGAAATGTTGACCCTAGTAAATGAAAAAAGTAGCGGCTATATAGTGAAAGCTGAAGTCGACAACGATCTAGGGATCAGTTATATAGAATTAGAGATCCTTGATGTTGACGGTAAACGCCAGTTGGCCTTCGACATTGAAAACAAACAATTATTACCACTGCTCAAATGGGACTAAAACATGAAAATACTCATGGTTGAAGATGACGCGACTACCATCGAATATGTCGTAAAGGGATTTGTTGAGCAAGGGCACAATATAGAAACAGCGACTGACGGCCACCAAGGTTTGTTGCTCGCGACGAGTATGAAGTACGATTTAATCATTTTAGATCGCATGTTACCGCAGCTCGATGGCCTGAAGTTATTAGCGGCGCTACGCGCTACTGGCAGTCAAACGCCGGTATTGATCTTATCTGCGCTGAGTCATGTCGACGAGCGAGTCAAAGGCCTGCGAGCGGGTGGTGATGATTACATGACCAAGCCTTTTGCTTTCTCTGAGCTGCTGGTCCGCGCTGAGAAGTTGATGCAGCGTGGTGAATCACAGCCTGCGGTTACCGATCTAAATGTGGGTCCATTAACCATAGAGTTGCTGACACGTAAAGTGACGCTAGATGGTCAGGAAATCTTACTGCAGCCAAAAGAATTTCAGCTACTTAAATACCTGATGGAACATGTTAATCAGGTAATTAGTCGTACTCTGCTTTTCGAAGCTGTGTGGGATTATCATTTCGACCCTCGTACCAATGTCATCGATGTGCATATCGCTAAACTGAGACGTAAGTTTGAAGAGTTAGGCCACGGTGAGTTAATCGAAACTGTTCGAGGTGCTGGCTATCGGTTACGCCAAGGGCATTAAGCCCTATCAGAGTAGTGCTTGGCGCATTACCATCATATTCTCGGCCCTAGTAACTGTCATTATTGGCACATTGTTACTGGGGATGTATCGCCAACTGATCAATGAGCAAGAGTATCAGTTGGACTTGCATTTAGACGCCGAAAAGACTCGCTATCAACAGATGGCATTGACCCTGGATAAGCGCAGTTTTGCGACTCAGGTGCGCGGTGCCGACCCCAAAGTCACCTTGATTGTTTGGCGTGACTCCTTCGATTATATCGGCTCTTTGAGCATGATCCCCGACGATATGCCTATGCTACCGGAGAAGCGAGAGTTTCCCGTGTTTACCGGTGGCCCAGAAAAACTGCATATCTTAACCGGCGGCATGGTAATGACTCGTTATGGGCCCATGCTGATCGCGACCCGTGTCGACCAGCTCGGTGCACTAATCGATAAGTTTACCAATGCTGCGATTACCGCGCTGATGCTAACAGTTGTGTTGACCTTGGCGTTGGGCTACCTATTTTCTAAAGCCATTTTACGCCGCCTAGTGCAGTATAACCGCCTAAGTAAGAAGATTGAGCGGGGGCAGTATTCGACACGTTTACCCGTGGGGTGGCGCCAAGATGAATTTGATATGTTGGCTCGCCAATTTAATGGTGTTCTCGATGCGCTTGAGAAAAATCTCGCGGCAGTACGAGGCGTTACCGACAATATCGCTCATGATCTGCGTACCCCATTGTCTCATCTTCGAATCGGCTTAGAGCAGTTACCGAGTAAGCCTAAAGAGGAGCTTGAGGAAAGCTGTGCCATCCTTACTGAAGAGCTAGATCATTGTTTAGCAACCTTCGATGCCATGCTGTCGTTGACACGTATCGAAGAGGGGCAACAAACTTTAGAGCTGCAAGATGTTAGCTTAATTGCGATTAGCCAAGACTTGTTCGAGATGGCCGACGCGATGGCCGAGTTTAATGGCCAGTCGTTGAAGCTGACAACGGGTGAAGAGTTTCAAGTAAGTGGTGATAAGTACTTGTTGTTCCAAGCCTTGTTTAACTTGGTTGATAACGCGATTAAGTATTCAGGTGAAGGCGCGACTATCAGTATTTCTCAAAACCGCAATGTGATTTCGATTCAAGACAACGGCCCGGGGATCCCCGAGGGCTCCCGTGACAAAGTCTTTGAGCGTTTAGTGCGTTTAGATCCTAGCCGTCATCACAAGGGTACAGGTCTAGGTTTATCTATGGTGAAGGCGATTCTATCGCGCCATAATGCTAAAATAGCGTTAACCGATAATCAGCCCGGCTTAAAAGTGACTATCACTTTCTAGCTTGCAATCGAGGCCTTAGTGCCTGATTGCCAATCTTTGAGAACGCCCTATATGTACCAAGTCATTGCCGATGAGCGCGATTTTATTGTTATTAATAAATCGGCAGAAGTTCACTTTCATAGCCAAGATGGCACTGCTGGGGTGGTTGCTCAAGCAGAAGCGGATCTTGGCATTAAGCTCTATGCCGTGCACAGGCTAGATACTATGACATCTGGGTTGATTATCTTAGCCAAATCTAGCGCTGTGGCTGCCGAGTTTACCCGCATGTTTTCGGCGCATTTAGTGCAGAAGTATTACCTTGCTTTGGCTATAGGAAAACCAAAGAAAAAGCAGGGTTGGGTTATTGGCGATATGGCCAAGTCTCGCCGTAGTATGCACAAGTTATTACGCAGTACAGAAAATCCTGCCATTACTCAGTTTTTCTCCCACTCTATTGGTGAGGGAGAGCGCCTATATCTACTTAAACCTCACAGCGGTAAGACTCATCAACTCAGGGTGGCATTAGCCAGTATTGGCACGCCGATTTTAGGCGATACCTTGTACGGTGGCGCCGAGGCTGACCGAGGTTACTTACATGCTTACTGCTTGGATTTCCAATATCTAGAGCAAGACTATCGCTACACAGTTGCGCCGCCATCAGGTGAGCTATTTAACTCAGCAGGCGTGGCAGAACAGCTTATTGCTTGGCAGCAACCAGCCGACCTAGTCTGGCCGCAATTAAAGAAAGCTAAGTAGTAATACTTTGTCGGCGCTTGTTAGCGCCTATTAGCGTTATTGTTAACCTCTCATTGATTCATATTGCATATCTCTGATTTTGGATTCACAAATCAGCCCATAACGAGTAGGATAGAGCCCCTAAAAACTCCTGTATTCAGGACAAAAATTTGAGTGGGCTAATCTTCACTCAATGACAAGATTAAGGGCTGATTTAACGTGCACAAGCGAGCTATTTATCCAGGTACATTCGATCCTGTGACCAATGGTCATGCGGATCTGATTGAGCGTGCAGCAAACCTATTTGAGCACGTTGTTATTGGCATTGCAGCCAATCCTTCTAAACAGCCAAGATTTAGCCTTGAAGAGCGCGTCGAGTTACTTAAAACTGTTACCGCTCACCTTGATAACGTTGAAGTCGTTGGCTTTAGCGGCTTGTTAGTGGATTTTGCAAAAGAGCAAAACGCCAGTGTGTTGGTTCGAGGCTTGCGTGCGGTGTCTGATTTCGAATATGAATTTCAGCTAGCCAATATGAATCGTCGTTTGAGCCCTGATCTCGAAAGCGTATTTTTAACCCCAGCGGAAGAGAATTCTTTTATCTCTTCAACCTTAGTCAAAGAGGTGGCGCTGCATGGCGGTGACGTGAGTCAATTTGTTCATGTTGAAGTTGCTAACGCGTTAACTAAGGCTAAATAACTGCTTATGTTTAAGTTTATTAGAGTTAGCATAATCCGACTGCTAACCATTATCAGTATTGTATTTTCTTTTACTAGCAGCGCCGCACCTTGGGTCGATACCTCTGATATCTATTTAAGAGCAGACATTCAGGCGCTTGCCGATGCCGGTGTTATTACCGTTCCAGTAAATACCTACCCGTTAATGTGGTCAGGAATTGGCGGTGATTTGGCAAAAGTGGAGCCTTCGACGTTAACGCCTGGATTAGTCGAGGCTTTTTCGCGAGTTAATTATTATTACCGTAATGCCGTAGATAATCGTGGCAATATCAGCGTTAAGCTAGCTGCGGCGAGTGATCCTGCACGTTTTCAGCACTTTGGTTCGGATTATCGTGAGCAAGGCGAGGCCAGCACATCTTACGAATACTTGGGTGAGCGATTTGCCTATAAGGTCTCAGTCTCAGCCAATTACGATCCTGAAGATGATGAAGAGTTTCGTTTCGATGACTCCTATCTTGCTATGGCACTAGGCAATTGGATGTTTACCTTTGGCGCCGTCGAGCAATGGTGGGGCCCGAGTTTTGACTCATCACTACATAAATCGAATAACGCTAGACCTATGCCGTCACTGATGCTGAGCCGAAATAATGCCGAGGCCTTTGAAACGCCTTGGCTTTCTTGGATTGGCCCTTGGACATTTACAGCTGGCATTAGCCGTTTCGAAGAGGAGCGATATGCTCCAAATACCCTTTTATGGAACTTTAGAGGTTCAATTCGTCCATTTAAACAGTTAGAGATGGGCGTATCTTGGACTACGCAATTTTGTGGTGATGGCCAAGAATGTACTTGGGAAAGCGCCTTTAAGTCGATTACCGGTCAACGAGATTGCCGTGCCGAAAATTCGGATGAAGTTGGTTGTTCTAACTACGGTAACCAAATAGCCGGTTACGATATTCGCTTTAGCGACACTTGGTACAACGTGCCGTTCGGTGTCTACTACCAAAGAACTTGTGAAGATGCTAAGAGTTCTGCACCTTGGGATATCGTCGATTGTGGCAAACTATTTGGTGCCGATACGCGTTTTAACTTAGATGGCCAGCAGTATAAAGTATTTCTAGAATACACAGATACCATGGTAGCCTGCGGCGAAGATCAGAATGCCTTTAACTGTTTTTACGAACACTCAACTTACCAAAGTGGCTCACGTTATTATGGCCGAGCACTGGGCAGCACTTACGACAGTGACGCTAATGTTTATGTGTTAGGTTTGATTGGTCAGTATGCTAACAGCAAAGGTTTTACCTCGCTGCTGCGTTACGCTCAACTGAATAAAGATGGTAAAAGCCCTAGCCACGGATGGGCGCCGCAGCCTCTTAAAGAAGACTTATTGATGCTGGAGCTCAGCTATCGAATGCCATTTTGGTACGGCATGATGAGTGTTGGTGGCAGTGTGTCTCAATCAGAGTTTGAGGTACAAGAAAGTGATACCAATGCTACAGTGTTTGGTACTTACGAATATAAGTTTTAACTAGCTTTAAGCATTGAAAAAGCCAACGTTGATACGTTGGCTTTTTTACTGCTGCTGATGCCCCGTCATGAGATAAGTTGACCGTTTGGGCATTTAAACAATGATTGCGGATTGGGTATGAAGCGTTTTGCTAAAATATTGTCAGTTATTACCGTGCTATCGCTGGTTATCTACGCGTTTCAACAAGGCGCATTTGCGACGGTTGCTGATAGTAACTGGATTGCCGAATATTTAGCTGAACAGGGTGATAAAGGCCTTGTGGTGCTGTTTTTTATTGGCGCGGTTTATACCAGTGTTGGTGGCCCAAGACAGTTTATGGCCTTTGCCTTTGGTTTTGCACTGGGTGGTATAAAAGGCGCATTAGTGGGGAGCTTATCGGCGCTACTAGGCTGCGTTCTTACCTTTTATTTTGCTCGATTTGTGTTTAGGGATAGCTTAAAAAAACGCTTTCAATCTAAGTTGACTCGCCTAGAGAATTTAATTGTTCACCGCACGATATTGAAGATGATTATGATCCGTATTTTGCCGCTGAGCAGTAACTTTTTGACCAATCTGGCAGCGGGTTCTACTCACATAAGTGCTTGGCGCTTTTTTACTGGTAGTGGTATCGGTTTTATTCCGCAAATGATGGTGTTTAGTTTTGCGGGAGCAGGCCTTGGACTGTCAGACAATACCAGCTTGCTAATCAGCGCGGGATTATTTGTGTGTGCTTCTATCATCGCGTTTTATTTGTATAAAACTCGCTTGAGGCAGCAAATAAGCGAGATTATTGAAAACAAATAATCTCGCTAACTCAGTATTGTTGATATGTGCTTGCCAGCTATCTTGGCTGGCACAGACTACAGAAAACCGTCGCCCGTTGGCCAAGCTTAATTTCACTAAGCAGATGGCCACATTGGGTACAGGTTTCGCCGCCGCGGCCATAAACGTGCAGCTTTTGCGCAAAGTATCCCGGTTTACCATCGGCATTGGTAAAATCTTTAAGCGTAGTGCCGCCTTGTTTGATTGCGCCAGCAAGGATCTGCTTCACTTCAGCAACTAATACCTCAACCCTTTCGGCATCGACTTTGCCCGCTTCGGCTTGCGGATGAATACCCGCGGCGAACAGTGCTTCATTGGCGTAAATATTACCTACGCCCACCACAATATGATTATCCATTAAACATAGCTTGATGGCCTTTTTCTTATTGGCCAAGCTCTCTAATAGGTAAGGGGCGTTAAAGGCGTCAGTGAGCGGCTCTGGGCCCAATTTTGACAACAATGGGTGTGCTTGTTCAGGTAGTTCGCACCACAGCCAGGCACCAAAGCGTCTAGGGTCATTAAAGCGCAGTGCTTTGCCGCTAGCGAGCACTAAATCAATATGGTCATGTTTTTCAACCGGCGTTGTAGCAGGCAGTATGCGTAAACTACCTGACATACCTAAATGCACGATAGTCGTGCCAGCATCGGTATCAATCAGTAAGTATTTAGCGCGGCGACGCACATTGCGAATAGTTTGGCCAATGATCTGCTTAGCAATATCAGGAACCGGCCACCTTAGTGACGGATTACGGACTATTAGGTCGGTCACTTGGTTATCAATTAAATAAGGCGATACGCCTTGTCTAGTGACTTCAACTTCGGGGAGTTCCGGCATTTATATTCTCTCTTGTTATTTTTTTATGCTGATGACTGCCATTACGAATTGTTAGCGTAATCAGTTTACTTGCGCGCGAAGGATCGGGCTTAAGGGCTCGCGTAAACTTGGTGGGATCTGATACCAGTTTCCAGCCGGTGACTTTAACAAGCCTTGCTCGCTAAACAAAATCCACAGTTGGGCGTCGATGAGATCATCCACTTGGATCACCAGCTCAACAGGCTCGCCGGCAGTTTCAGGCTTGTCAGTCAAAGCCGATATATGTATTTGTTCCCAAGCATTAGCCCATTCCAAGCAGTTGAGTACTTGGCTGCTGCATTGCCAGCCTGATTGACGCTTCTGCAGCCAGTGTTCACCGTATTGCAGTTGAGACAGAGGCGCAGCGTTGTCAAATAGCGCCTGAGTCAGCATTGGCGTTTGCTGGCTATTCCTCTCGATTACGGTCAGGACTGAGATCATCAGTACAGATGCCACTATGATGATGGTGTTCCACTTTTTGCGGGAGAGTGCCATGGTTTGGGTAATTGTTTGTGGATGGTTGTTTTATAAGTGTATCTGCTCGGTTGGGGTTACACAAATTTGGCAACGGTAGGTGGACCGTGGTTCGCCACTTTGTAGTGTATCAGGCAGCGCCTGACTCTTAAGTTAGACTTCGTCTAACAACTTAAACAATCAAACTTCGTTTGATAATTCTGTCAAGCTGCGCCTGAGCTAAAGGCAATCAAGCTGAGCTTGATAAAGGTCGTGAGCTTCCAGCTCACACTCGGCCAAGAGGGGATCAACAGCAATCCCCTCTTGGATCACCCCTGCCGCCCCTAACGAAGTTGTTGCTCCTCATACTTATGGATAAATCACTATCGCTTCCGATGGGGCATCCTGCCCCGCGAAAGCTAACCCGACATCCCTGTCGGGCTCACGTGATTTATTCCAACGTATTTCGGCAACTTCGATGGGGAATGGGTGTTTCCTGTGGTTATTGGTGGAGTCTTTTAGACTTCAGTTTTCATATTGAGAACTCAACAGGTGAAATGATTATGCTTTTCTAACCCCGTGTAGATACGGCTTAGGCCTTCGAAAACAAGGATGTTTTCGCAGAGCGGTCAGGGATGACGAAAAGCGTGCCTAAGTAGTGTCTGCACATGCGCTGGCCGCAGGCTATTGGAACCGCAGCTGTTGGACGATACATCAACTGCTGCCTAAGTATTGATGAAGCAAAGGTTCACTACCTAGGCTAAAACAAACCTCCAACAACGCCTATTTCGAGGAGGAGAACTGTTCAAGTAACGGTTCTCCAGCTGTGGTTTTGATGATACGCAGAATCCGAGCTTAAGCGCTCAGTATCAAGAGCCTGATACTCTATTGTTTAGCAAAATAAAATGTGAAATATTGCGGATATTCACCTATACCTATTGAGTGCTTGATTTTTATACACCTAGGTTTTATACGGAGATAGGTATGGTGTCCTTCAATAGAATATTTGCTCTTGTCTTTTTAAGTTTCATATTAACAGCTTGTGGTGGGGATGATGGTGATGGCCCCGTATGTCCGAACAATGTTCCCTGTGAATTAATCAATGATAATGCTGCGCCAACGGCGGCTGTTACCTATGAGGTTTCTTTAAGTGTTACCGATGCCGAGGGCAATGAGATCTCATCGATTTCTTCGGTTAATCCAGGAAAGCTAGTCGCTAACGTCAGTGGGATAACTGAGTCTGTTATCGTTAGCTTTGAGAGTACTTTGGGGGAATTACCTATCGCAACAGCTGTCACCGACGACGAGGGTAATGCCAGCGTCGTTATCTACGCCGGTAGTGAGCTAGGAGCCGGTTCGGTAACTGCAAGCCTAGTATCTGGCGAACAAGACACAGCTATTATCGTCATTGGTGCAACCAATTTAGAGATGGGAAGTGGTGATCCTCTACAATCTGGTGTAGCTGAGGTAAGCACTAGTTCATTATCCGCGGGCGGCACCGCGAGTGTGTCGGTGATGATTGTCGATGAACAGGGAGAGCCCTTTAAGGAAGCGATAGATGTTTTCTTTAGCTCAGGCTGTTCGTTACTCTCTACACCATTAGCAGATATTAGTTCGCCTGTGATGCTAGTTAAAGGTGTTGCGACGAGTACGTACCTTGCAAAGGGTTGCGTGGGGGACGATGTCATTAATATCAGTGCCAATGCTGGTGGAATAAACCTGTTTGCTACCGGTAGTATCAATGTTCTCGCAGCTGAAAAAGGCAGTATTGTGTTTGTTTCAGCAACACCTAGCAATATTGGTATTTTAGGTTCAGGCAGAGATGAGTCATCAACTGTGATGTTTAAGGTGTTGGATACCAATGGCAACCCAGTAAGTAATGCGGTGGTGAACTTTGAATTGAATACCGAAGTCGGTGGACTAAAAATACAACCTGAAACGGCGAGTACTAATGGAAGCGGTATCGTTCAAACAATCGTGACCTCTGGTACCGTGGCAACCCCGGTAAGAGTGACGGCAAGTATCGCAAATACTAATCCACTTTTATCTAGTCAATCTAGCACTCTAGTTGTATCCACGGGGATCCCGGATCAAGATAGTTTTTCACTCTCTGCTGAGATCTTAAATGCAGAGGGTTGGAGCTATGACGGCGAGCAAGTCCAGATCACAGCAAGGTTAGCGGATGCATTTAATAATCTCGCTCCCGATGGCACTGCGGTTGCATTTGTCACCGAAGGCGGATCAATCGGTCCTTCTTGTTTCACTATGAGCGGTGAGTGTAGTGTGACTTGGACTAGTCAGAATCCTCGCCCTGAAAATGGTCGTGCAACAATTACCGCTACGGCGATTGGTGAAGAGTCATTCCCTGACTCGAATGGTAATGGTCGCTTCGATGCGGACGAAATGACAGCATTTTTGGCAACGGATGTCGCGGGGCGCTCAAATGATATGGACGAAGCTTTTAACGATTACAATGAAGATGGCATCTTCAACGTCGGTGGACTCGAGGAGTTGATAGACTTTGATGGTGACGGCGTATTTACCCCTAGAGATGGTCTGTATAACGGTGTGTTATGTAGCGATCCGGTACATAGTGGCTGTGCCGATGGTGTCTCTGATTCTAAGTCCATTAATGTTCGAGGCAGTCTAGTTTTGATTATGTCTGGAAGCAGCGCATTTGGCAGTGATATCACAGTGCTGGACAGTGCGAATGACAACGGCGACAAAGTCTTGGACTTGTACGGCAAAGAAACTGGTCAAGTTTCGTTGATAATCAAAGATCTCAACGGACAACAGATGCCTGCAGGGACTAAGGTGGAGTTCTCTTCTACGGCAGGCTCAGTAGTCAGTAAGAGTAGCTTTGTTTGGCCTTCAACTAATGAGCCAGGTGGATTGAGTTTTGGTGTGTTAGTAAAAGGTGAGGATACACCGAATACGGGGGCACTGTTAATCGAAGTGCAAACGCCAAATGGTGTCGATACTTTGGTAACCACTATTCCGATTACTATTCATTAGGTAGCTGTTTCTCTCGATACTCAAAAGGGTGCTTATAGGCACCCTTTTTGTTTTCAAGCTGTGCTTGAGCTTTAAGTTAGACTTTGTCTAACAATTCGATCAATCAAACTTCGTTTGATTAATTTATCAGGCTAAGCCTGAACTTAATGCAATCAAGCTGCGCTTGACCTTTAAGTTAGACTGCGTCTAACAATTAACGTCGTGGCGCTTCGCTCCACATTTACAGCTAATCAAGCTGCGCTTGATAAAGGTCGTGAGCTTCCAGCTCACACTCGGCCAAGAGGGGATCAACAGCTTCCCCCTCTTGGATCACCCCTGCCGCCCCTAACGAAGTTGTTGATCCTCATACTTATGGATAAATCACTAACGCTTCCGATGGGGCTTCCTGCCCCGCGAAAGCTAACCCGACATCCTTGTCGGGCTCACGTGATTTATTCCAACGTATTTCGGCAACTTCGATGGGGAGTTGGCGTTTTCTGTAACCTTTGAGTTGCTGTTGGTTTTGTTCTTTCTTTTTAAGGAGAGCACTGAGTCTGAAAGGTTGTGCTTTTCTAACCCAGTGTAGATGCGGCCGTGACCGTCCATGACATGGACGTCATGGCCGAGCCTCCAGGGATGGACTTGCTGCGTGTCACGGAAGTGTCTGCACATGCGCTGGCCGCAGGCCATTGGTTGCATTCAGTGTAGGAAGCTGCCTCTGAGGTAATTCGATATAAAAAGAGAAACAGTTAAGCTGCTGTAATCTCCTTATTTAACACATATAAAGCCGCATCAATAATGCCGTAAATTATTTGATATGAACTTTTAAAACAATAAGTTATATTTAGGTTGATAAAGTAATAAAGGCCTGCTGACAATAATTTGAAATACTATGTGGATAGCTATGTTATCGGTACAGCGGTTATAACTCAGGAGTAAAATTTGAGAAATTATATAATTGTTTTCACTGCTTTAGCACTGGCTGGATGTGCTTCAAGTATGCCGGAAGTCAAATGGATTTCAGTTAAAAATACCGACGAGTTTACAGATGTCTCCTCATGTCAGGTGACAGTTGGCTCGCTGTACACTAGTAAAAATGTATATACGGAAGTTGGAAAATATTATCCATTTATCGAACAGGTTAATGGTCAACTTCGCGTGGGACTTCAAAGTGGTGGGGAATATAAAATCCCAGTGGGAAATGCACAGTTACGAATTGACTCCAATAAAACGTGGGATATTTCAACTTCTGAAACACCGTTAGACTTGGCTCCTACATTGGCAAATCTCAAGCCTGCTTATCTCGATAATCTATCAGATGACCAAAAAGAAATGGTTGCGGCTAGCTACGAATCTGTAATGGAAGTTTCTGCTCAAGCAATGTCTCCTTATACAGCGACCGCAGGTGAAAAGGCTAAAAAGATAGTTAAAGAAATGCTAGCAGGTAAGTCTTTAAAATACCGTACTATTGGTTTAAATCAGGCTGCTTCTAGCACAGGGGTTTATGAGTTAGATATGTCTTTACAAAATGCACTTACAGACTGTGGCATTGAGTTATAACAATCTGTTCAAGCGTGATTCGCAACGCATGGCATTTTTTCGCTGCATTACTTACTTTAGCTGAGAGTGGTGGAACCAAAAAACAAAACCCGACATTTGCGTCGGGTTTTGTGTATCTAGCGTACAGCTAACTCAAAGCTAACAGTCAAACTCTGTGGCTGCAGAAAACACTAGACCACCAACAAGCGAAGAAGTAACTGTTCAAGCAACAGTTAACCGCCCGTTGCGTTCATAAAGCGTAGAATCTGCGTTTCCCCATTTGGGTCGAAATGATGTTCCTTCGGCTTGTGTTGGATGCCGTCTAGAATCGCCACTTTTAGCTTTTCAATGTCACCGGGGAATTCGCGAACGATGGCTTTGAGATCCACCGAATTTTCATTGCCTAAACACAATAACAATCTGCCTTCTACGGTGACGCGGACGCGGTTGCATTCATGGCAGAAGTTGTTGCTGTGGGGCGAGATAAAGCCAACGTGGATGTCGCTGCCGGGCATGGTGAAGTAACGCGCTGGGCCACCTGTGCGACGGCTTGACTGAATAAGCTCATAACGCTCGCTGATGATGTCTTGAATTTCTTTGCTGCTGCAGTGGCGGCTGCGCTTGCGCTCATCAATCACGCCTAATGGCATCTCTTCGATAAAGGCGATATCTAGGTCACGCTCGCGGCAAAACTCGATTAAATCTAAAACTTCATCATCGTTTTGACCACGCAAAATCACTGCGTTGATTTTAATTTTCTTAAAACCTGCGGCGATGGCGGCGTCGATACCGGCGATGACGCGGTCGACTTTACCGTTGCGGGTTAAGCTGGTGAACAGGTCTGGTTTTAGGGTGTCGAGACTGATGTTGAGTCGGTTTAAACCTGAGTCATGCATCTCTGCGGCGAAGCGGGTTAAACGCGAGCCGTTAGTTGTCATCGACAACTCTTCTAGTCCGGGGAGTTTGCCCAGTAGTTTGACCAATTGATCGCAGTCGGTGCGCACTAAGGGCTCACCACCTGTTAGGCGGATTTTCTTTACACCTAATTCGGTAAAGGCTTGTGCGACCCAAGCTAACTCTTCAAGACTAAGAACATGTTCTCGGCTTAAAAAGCACGGATCTTCGCTCATGCAATACACGCAGCGAAAATCACAGCGGTCAGTGACTGAAAGGCGCAGGTACTCTACCGTGCGACCAAAAGTGTCAACGATCAAACTCATACTGGCTACCTACAAAACCTCTTAAAGGAGGTCGGCAAAAGGTTGAATATAAACTGTGTCACCTGGATTTAACTGATCATCTTTCTCGCCTATCACGATGAGACAGTTTCCTTTTACCATAGAGCTAAGCATCCCTGAGCCCTGAGCACCTGTTGTAGTTACATGTAACTTGCCGTCGGCACCTAAGTGATAGATACCACGGGTAAATTCTGTGCGGCCTGTGCGGCTGCGTAGTGGTTTGTCGGTAATCGCTGGCACCATGGTGTGGCTCCAGTTTTGCTCGCCGGCTAGTTTACGAATGGCTGGTTGCACAAACTGTAAGAAAGATACCATTACCGCTACTGGGTTACCCGGTAAACCGAAGAATAAGCTATCGTCGATTTGGCCAAAGGCCAGTGGGCGACCCGGACGCATATTGATGCGCCAGAAGTTAATTTGGCCGACTTGTTCAAGTACGGTTTTAATGTAATCGGCGTCGCCGACTGACACGCCGCCTGAACTTATCACTATGTCGGCCTTTGCTGCGCCATCTTTTAACGCTTGCGCTAGTGCTGCTTCAGAATCTTGAATAATGCCTAAATCGATGACTTCACAACCTAGCTTTTTCGCCATTGATTTAATGGTGTAGCGGTTTGAGTCAAAAATACAGTTGGCTTTTAGTGGCTCACCTGGCTGGCAAACTTCATCACCGGTTGAGAATACGGCAACTTTTGGACGCTTAAATACCGGTAACTCACCAAAACCTAATGAGGCTAATAAGCCTTGTTCAGCAGCGTGTAGACGTGAGTGGGCAGCTAAGGCTGTTGCACCCTGGGCGATGTCTTCACCCGCTAGGCGTACGTGTTGGCCTAGGCTCATGTCGCCTTCAAAGCTCACTGCGCCGTCTTGCTCGTTGGCAAGCTCGCGTAGCTGAATGGTGTCAGCGCCTGCTGGTAGTGGTGCGCCTGTCATAATGCGCACTGCTTCACCTGCGGCAATAGTGCCGTTGTAAGCGTGGCCTGCCATGACTTCGCCAACCATCTTGTATGATGCGTTTGCTGTGTCGCTTAACTTAAACGCGTAGCCGTCCATCGCTGAGTTAGTGTGCTGTGGTACATCCACAGGTGAAATAGCATCACTTGCGAGTACGCGGTTTTCTAGCTCGTCGAGATCAACTGACTCGGTTGCCGTAACTGGTTTTACGTAAGATAGAATCTTATCAATACCTTGGCGCACAGATAGCGTAGTGCTGGTATCGAGTTCACAGCCACAAGTTGGCGCCATAGGCAGATCAACAGGGCAAGGCTTCCACGCAGCAATGTACTCGCCAACGTAGTCGGCAATTTGCGCAACATTGTTTATATCTAAACGGCGTAGTTCACTGGGTAATTCGGTGTCATCGCAGCAGGCAATCGCTTGGATGTTATCGTCGTGAGTGTGGATGAAAGGCTTGCCGTGTGCGGCGCGGTGCAGTTCTATCTTAGGAAGTTCTAGCTTTTTAAAACCTTCAACGAGGACGATATCGACCTTGTCGGCTTCAATCTGTTTTAGCAAATGCGGTAGTTCCGGGTCACCGTCTTTGGCGTCTTCGGTCATTAACGCCCAGCGCACATGGGAGGCAACGAGCATCTGCTTTGCGCCAGCTTTGCGCATCTCGTAGCTGTCTTTACCTGGAATATCGACGTCGAAATTATGATGAGCATGCTTGATGACTGCGAGTCGCACACCGCGGCGATTAAGCTCTGGGATTAATTGCTTTAATAATGTGGTCTTGCCTGTGCCGCTGTAGGCACAGAATCCGAGTACAGGAATCGATAACGGATTAGTAAAAGGTATGCTCATTTACACCTCTAGTGATTTTTTTCATTCGCTATGGCTTCGCCTAGCTGCTGTTTTTGTTCTGGTGTGTTTACGTTTACAAACGCATTAGGCTGATCTGAAAACTCAACCACGACATGGTGATGCTTGGCATACCAAAAATCGATTTTGCGCTCACCAGCATCTAAAAAGGCTTTCATCGATGCACGTAAACTCGGCTTAAGCAACATAACCACAGGTTGCTCGCGTTTACCGTCACTAGCAACCGCTAATTCGGCATCTTCAGCCGTTAATTTCGCTAGCATTCTAGCGACTAAATCAGTTGGTAACAGTGGGCAATCGCAAGGAACCACTAATAAGTATTCCGCATCTGTGTTGCTCATAGCGGTGATCATGCCAGCTAGAGGACCTAAATAGCCAGAATCTTGGTCGCTGATCACCTTAAAACCAAACTCAGAATAACGGTTTTGGTTTCGATTTGCGTTGATCAGGATCTCCTTAACTTGAGGTTTTATCCGCTCGATTGCATGTTCAATCATAGGGCGATTCTCAAGCTCGACTAAACCTTTATCGTTGCCACCCATGCGTCTGGCCATGCCGCCAGCAAGGATTACGGCATCAACTCTTGCTACCATCACTGTTATCCTATTGTTTATTTGTAGTTTTATCTAAAAATCGTGAATGATTTTACCCAACTAACACATTTAATCTTGTTGCAATGTCAGTAGAGGGGTCAGCAATATCCTGATTAGCACTAATACTACTGCTTGTAATTGTCTTTTCGCAAACGACCCAAGCATGATCGCACACTTTGGTTAGCATACAAGTCTGGTGGCTACTAATTAGCATACCCGTGCCTTGTTGCTTTAAATCATTAATCATCTGTAGCACTAAGTGTTGCGAGTGCTTATCCATATTGGAGGTCGGCTCATCTAGCATTAATAGCTTAGGCTGAATAATCCAGGCTCTAGCTATGGCTAAGCGCTGTTTCTCACCACCGGATAAACTTGAAGCGGCCTGAGTCAGCAAGTGACGTAACTGTGCCATATCGATTGCTTGCTCGGTACGGGCCTTAAGCTGCTGTTGATCTCGATCCAGAAACCTTAAAGGATAGGTGAGGTTATACATCACACTGCCTTCGAAAAGATAAGGATGTTGATGTAGATAGATGGCTTTACCTGTAATCGATTTACTGCGCCACCACGGGGCAATTGAAAAGCCTTGGGCTTGAATCGTTCCGGAGCTTGGTTGAATAAACCCTGCCAGTAACTTCATCAAGGTGGTTTTGCCGCAGCCGTTATCACCTTGCAGGTGGATCACGCGGTTTTGCTCGAAGACCAGATTTGCTGCGCTAAATAGATGTTTATCTTCAAAGCGCATCTCGATATTTTTAGCAATGATCTTTGCTGTGTTAGTGGCCATTTTGTTAATGACTCCTTGGCTCAGCTTTGCCTCTTAGGGTACCTAAAGCAAAGTTTAAAATGAGCGCCAATACGAGTAATACAAGCCCGAGTGCAATCGCTTGAGCAAAATCACCTTTGCTGGTTTCCAGGGCAATAGCGGTGGGGATGTTACGCGTCACTCCAGCAATGTTGCCGCCAACCATCATAGAGCAACCAATTTCAGTCAGAATACGACTAAAGGCAGCCACAATAGCTAATAATAGCGGAACTTTAAGCTCTCTGCAGACGGCCCATATGGCACTTAGTGCAGGGGCGCCTAGAGTACGAGAGGTTTCCCATGCCCGTCTGTCAACACTGGTAAAGGCTGCCTGGCTCATGGCTACAAGGACTGGGGCGCAGATCATCATCTGCCCGAGGATCATGCCTTTTTGAGTAAACAGCCATTTTAAATCCCCTAGTGGACCCATTCGAGTCAGCAATAGATAGACCAATAGGCCGATCACTACCGTAGGAATGGACTGTAGGGTTTGGATAAGATTGGTGACTAACCAGCGGCCCGGAAAACGAGTAAAGGCCAACAGAAAGCCCAATACCATTGAGGGCAACAGCGTGATCGCAAGTGCCGCAAATGATACTGCAAAAGAAACGGAGATAATGGACCACACTTCTGGGTCCAATGAAAACAGCAGGCTTAATGCCTGCTGTATAAGGGCTAACCAGCCTTCATTCATTCGCTATATGTTGCCTTGAACAATTGTTCACCCTGAACTTTATAATTGTTGATCATACCTTGCGCTTCAGCGCCGATCAGCCAGTCGCTCAATGCCTTAGCACCCTTATGGTTTAGTGTTGGGTACTTAGTTTCACTGATTAGTATGATTTGGTATGGGTTAGCTAGTGCTGGACCGCCATCGAAATCAACTGCTAGGTCTATTTTACCTGAATAAGCTACAAAAGTACCACGGTCAGATAGCGTATAAGCTTCTAATTCGCTAGTCATTAATAGCGTTTTGCCCATTCCTTGACCAACGGCTGTGTAACCTTTGAAGTCAGGAGTAATATTAGCATTCTTCCATACTAGTAGTTCTTTCATGTTGGTGCCTGAGTTGTCACCACGAGAGATGAAAGGCACACCTGATTTAGCAATTTTAGCAAACGCTTCTTCAGCTGTTTTGCTTGAACGGATTTTAGCTGGGTCGTTCTTAGGACCTAGTACTACGAAATCATTTTCCATGATGCCACGTGGTAGACGACCGTAGCCTTCTTCAACGAATTTAGCTTCTGCACCTGGAGCGTGAGTCATAACCACATCCACGTCGCCTTGGCGAGCAAGTTTAAGTGCTTTACCTGTACCCGTTGCGATTACTTGTACTTGATAGCCTGTTTCAGCTTCAAATTTTGGTAGTAGGTTCTTAAGTAAGCCTGAGTTTTCAGTACTTGTCGTTGTTGCAAGCTTGATAACTTCGTTAGCTTGGGCTGGCATACCAACAAATAGAGCTGCGGTTACAGCAAGGCCAACAACGCGTTTAAGGTTTAGCATTTTAACTCCTTGGAAAAATAAAATAGGCCACTCGATACCTGAGGCCTGTTAAAAATCTAATCAGCCACTTAAAAAGCAAGTTTGATGCCATACTTGTATTCGGTTATTTCAGTTCACATTTGTAACTCTTGTGTGATCCTGATCCCATCACTCGCAGAAAAAGCACAGACATTATGTCCAAAGATCGCGAATGCATGGTTCATAGTGACCTATTTTGACTGGTTAGGTGGTAGACTGGCCCCATAATGAGTCAAAATGTCCATCTATCAGACAAGGTGGGACAGAGAATATATAATATGAAGCCACTTCCTTCAGCTGTATCTGTATTGATCGTCGATGATGAACCAGGAATGCGTAGTTTTCTAAAAAAAGCGCTTGCGAAGAAATTTGCCTTGGTTGAAACCGCTTCGAGTGTCGAAGATGCTGAGCAATTGCGTTCACGCTGCCATTTTGATCTGCTGATTGTCGATATTCGCCTACCTGGTCGCTCGGGGATTGAGTGGCATGAGGCGTTAAATGATCAAGAGAGACGATCTGACATCATCTTTATGACTGGCTACGCCGATATGGATGTAGCAATTAAGGCGCTGCGTGCTGGTGCGTCTGACTTTATTATGAAACCTTTCCATCTTGAACAGATGATGAAAGCGGTTGATCGCTGTATCGAGCGACGCTTGCTTAAGCGTGAAAACTTAATGCTGCGCCGTGAAGTGTCCTTTAACCAATCTTCTACCATCATTGGCCAAAGCGATGCGATGACCGAGGTCAAACACGTGATTGAACGTGTGGCACCGACTAACGCTGTAGTCTTGATTGAGGGTGAATCGGGTACGGGTAAAGAGTTGGTTGCCCGCCAGTTGCATATTCTCAGTGGTCGCCAAGGGCCGTTTGTGCCAGTTAACTGTGGTGCCATCGCCCCCGAGCTTTTAGAGAGTGAGCTATTTGGTCACTCGGCAGGCGCTTTCACGGGTGCTAAGGGTAACCGCGAAGGTCTATTTAGTTTTGCCTCTGGCGGTACCATCTTCCTCGACGAAATTGGCGAGATGCCGCTGAAAATGCAAACCGCGTTATTGCGTGTGCTTGAGCAGCGCACCATTCGCCCTGTGGGTAGCGAGAAAGAGATTAATATTGATGTGCGCGTGTTGGCTGCGACTAACCGTAAGTTATCTGAAGAGGTTGAAGCGGGTAACTTTAGACGTGATCTATATTATCGCCTCAATGTGCTTGATATTGTGATCCCGCCTCTACGTGAACGCCCAGAAGATATCGTTGAGCTGACTCATCACTTTACCTGCCAATTAGCGGCTGAACTCGGTGTCAAAGAGGTTGTTTGGAGCCACGAAGATCTATTGAAGCTGCAACAACACGAATGGCCAGGTAATATTCGTGAGCTGCGAAATATGATTGAACGCTGTATCCTATTGGGTAAGCCACCTGCTGAGTACTGGAAAGTGCAACCAAAGGCTGAGGCTTTAGGTGAGGCGGGTTACCCATTACAGTGGGCGCTGAAGGATGTTGAGCGTGACCATGTGACTCGAGTGGTTGACATGCATGGCGGCAACAAATCTGCAGCGGCAAGGGATCTTGGTGTTTCACGTAAGACCCTAGATAGAAAATATAAAGAATGGTTCGGCGGTGAAGCCGATAAAGAAGAATAATAAGAACGCTCTAGGGGGAGTTTAGGTGTCGTTTTTTTCCAATATGTTTGGTGTTAGTTGGCAACAGATGCAGGCTAAGGTGCGCTATCGCATCTTGATTTTAACCTTGCTGCCCATCTTGCTCACTCTGGTGAGTTTGGTTTTTATTACCATCTATTGGAATATTAGCTACACAGGTAAGCAGCTGTTTATGAAAGTCAAAGCCGATTTGACCGTAGCAAACAGCACCCTAGTTACCGTGCAAACAAACCAAGAGAACCAGTTAGAATTGGTGATGGAGTCTTGGCCGTTTCAGAATGATTTTCGCCAATTTGGCAAAGATTCAGACATTCAACGAGAAAACCTACAGCGCGTATTAGAGCAAGCCAAGAAAGATCTGAACTTAGATTTTTTACGCTTAGTCAGTGTGTCTGAGGCTGCTGCGGATCCCGATCTAAGGCAGATGTTGCCGCATATCGAAGGGCTTGAGCCTTTTTCTGGACTGATGGTACTTGAGCCCAGCCGCTTGGCGCGTATCGATCCTGCCCTTGCAGATAGAGCTAAAGTGTCTGTAATGAAGACCTTGCGAGCTCAAGAGCCCAGTAAACAGGAAGAGAAGCGTGGCTTGCTAAGCCGCAGCTTGCTACCTGTCGTCGACATGAAAGGTAATGTTGCCTGGTATTTAGATGGCGGGATCATGCTTAACCGCGATACTCGCATTGTCGACCATATCCGCGATCTTGTGTACGACAAGGGCACTCTACCCGAGCGCTCAATCGGTACCGTGACCATCTTCCTCGATAATATCCGTATTAGTACCAACGTGCCGTTGCATTTCTTTCCGCAAGGAGATGATCAGCAAGGGCGTGCGCTAGGCAGCTTAGTATCGGAAGAAGTGCGTGAGAAGGTGCTTAACCAAGGGCTGTTATGGGTTGATAGAGCCTTTGTATTTAACGACTGGTTTATCTCGGCATATTCTCCACTTGAAGATATTAACGGTAAACGTATCGGTATGATCTACACCGGTTTTTCCGAATCGCCTTTTATCCATAACTACCTGCTCAATATTATCGAACTAGGCACCATTTTGATGTTGGTACTGCTGGTATCGGGTTGGTTGGTATACCGTGGCGCGTATAGCTTACTGCAGCCTATTGAGCGTATTCATCACGTGGTCAAAGCGGTGCAGTCGGGGCGTAATCTACGCATCGGCTCACTGGGCTTAGACAGTGATAATGAGCTGTCTAATTTAGCCGAGCAGTTTGACCGTATGCTAGATCTATTGCAACGTCGCAACACTCAAATTCAAGCCGCAGCCGAGCAGCTTGAGGTTAAAGTGGAGGAGCGTACTCGTAGCCTGCAGGAGAAGACCGAAGAGCTACAAGCTAACGTTGCCCTACTTAATGAAACCCGACAACAGCTGGTGGTCAATGAGAAGTTGACTGCTTTAGGCGAGCTAACAGCCGGTATTGCCCATGAGATCAATAACCCAACGGCGGTAATTCTGGGCAATATGGAGCTGCTTAAATACGAGTTAGGTGACCGAGCGGTCGATGTCGAAGAAGAGATCGAGCTGGTGATCCAGCAAGTCGGTCGGATCAGCACCATTATTCGTAGCTTGTTGCAATATAGCCGTCCGGGTGAATTTAATGCACCGCTTGAGATGCATCAGATCACGCCGATTATTGAGGAGATGCTAGTACTGGTTCGTCACTCGATTCAAAAGCAGCAGGTTGTACTAAATCAAGAGCTTAATGCCAGCTATCCGATTCAGGTAAACCGCCCGCAATTACTACAGGTGCTGATCAATCTCGTTGTTAACGCCGCGCACGCGATGGATGGCAAAGGGCAGATCTGGATAAGAACCTATGATTGGGTGCAGCGCGGAGAGCCAGTAGGGGTCAAGATTGAAGTTGAAGATGAAGGTAAAGGGATCCCAGAAGAGGAACTTAATCGTATTTTCGACCCGTTTTACACCACACGTAAGGATGGCACTGGATTGGGCCTATCGCTGAGTTACGGTATTATTAAGCGTATAGGTGGCACGATTGAAGTGAGCTCCACCGTAGGTAAGGGCAGCTTGTTCACCATTGGCTTGTACCACAAAGCCATTGAAGACCAGAGCAATACTCCCTATGAAGGCTTATTATTCAGTGATAAGCATTCTGGCATGTCGAAAGAGTAAACCTTTCAACCTTGTGGCTTGGGTATATATTGCCATAGGCCTACTGCACAAGAACCTCCTAAAATGATCCTCACTAGCCGAGCATTCGTCTCGGCTAGTTGATTAAACTCCTCGCTCAAAATGACTGAATCACAGGCAAAAAAATAGCCGAGATAATATCTCGGCCAAAGAGTGTGTGAGCAATGTCGTGCAAAATAAAACTCTAACTTGCAGGAGATGAGATGCCTTTAAGTATTTGTGAGTTTTGGAACGCATGTAAATAGTAATCATTATCATTTGGTCTTGCAAGTAGAAAAATGCTAAAAGTGATTATTTTTGCAGTATTGATAAATAGATCAAGTAAAACAATGCTTTAGTGTTGCAGGGTTTACATTGTAAGCTCGGCTTTTATCTAGATGAAGTATTACCTATGATGAATTTCAGGCAAAAAAATAGCCGGGATAAAATCCCGGCCACAAAGAGTGTGTGAGCAATGTCGTGCAATAAAAACTCATTTAACAAACAAAGATGATGAGAACTTTCTTTGCTAATCCGAGTTCTGGAACGCGAGTTAACAATAATCATTCTCATTTAGGTTTGCAAGCTTTATCGCACAAGTTTTTCACATTATCTTAGTTTTATTTACTTGAGATACTTATCTCTGCTAACAAAGCTGCATGTTTAAACGTGCTTTTGCAGGTGTAACTTATTCTGGCTATGGTTTTGTGCATCGCTAACCATGGCGGTGATCTGGTATTGGCTGCTAATAAGCATATTGAGCATGGCAGGGAAGCAGTTACGGGTTTTAACCTCAATGCGCTGGTAGCCTTGCTCTTTGGCCCATTTCTCTTGGTATTCAAGTAAGCTTTTAGCTAAACCTAGACCACGGAAATCGGGTGTTACACCACCTAGCCAGCTATAAAAAACCTGATCATCAGTTTGATAGCCTAACTTGAAACCTGCTATTTCACCTTCAACTTTTGCAATAAGCAATAATGCTGGGCCTGCAAGTAAGCGCTGAGCAACCTCTTGGCTAGCATAGCCTTGCTCAAATTCTGGAATACTTGCATAGGTAGTTTGGATCAGCTCGAGTACTGCTGGAGTGAAGTCGCTAATAGCTTCAATTTCAATGGTGTACATTCTAATTTCTCAATAACTTCGCCAGTTCACCCCGTGATACAACCAAACCTATTGGCTGAAAGGTGAACGAATTGGCGAAATTATAACAGGTCAGTCCAGTTGTTGTTAAGCGCTAAATAGCGCTAGACCGCTGTTTGTCGAGTCTTGTCCTGTAAGATCTTATCTTGTAAGAACTTTAATAGCAGGCCGTAGGCTGGTAAGAACAGACCTAAACTGACGATTAGTTTGAAACCATAGTCTACGGTGGCGATTTCGGGCCAATGGGTAGCCATAAACTCATCTGTTGAAGCGTAGAAAGCTAAGCCGAAGAATACAATCGTGTCTATCAGGTTACCGACAATGGTCGATGCTGACGGCGCGACCCACCATGATTTAGTTTCTCTAAGCTTGGCGAATACAAAGATATCCATCAGCTGGCCCACTAGATATGCGGCAAAGCTTGCAAAGGCGATGCGGAATACAAAGTTATTGAACTCAAGCAGCGCCTCGGCACCTTGGAAACTGCCCTGATGGAAGATCACGCCCATCAGGTAAGAGATGATAAGTGCCGGTAGCATGGCAAGGAAGATGATCTTTCTTGCGGCTTGTTGGCCAAAAATTCTCACCGTAAGATCAGTTGCTAGATATACGAATGGAAAGCTAAAGGCGCCCCATGTGGTATGGAAGCCAAATATCTGAAACGGAAGTTGTACAAGGTAGTTACTCGCACAAATAATAACAATATGAAAGCTTGCTAAAAGTAGCAGTGCACGGCGAAGCTGTGCAGGGGTCAACGTCAACATCTTGTGGCCTTTTTAAGTAAATCGGGCGGGGTGAGGGAACCCGCAATAGCGGTAAACGCTATAATTTTGCAATTTTTGGTTAAACAAAGTGGTTTTCCCTAAGCGAGTTAGGGGCGGCAAATTATAGAGAAGATTTTTATTTGAGCAAGGGGAAATCTCGACGGCCTGTGAACAACAGCCGTCGAACATGGTTAACTTATTGATTTTAAGTTGAGGAGTTACATCTCGGTCAAAATAGACAAAATGGTGGTGAGTTTATTTTCTAACTCGACCCACTCTTTATCGGCCTCTGAACCTGCAACTATACCAGCACCAGCAAATAGGTTGATGCGGCCAGGCTCGATAAGCGCACTGCGAATAGCTACCGCAAATTCACTTTCGTGCTTGTTGAAGTAGCCACAAGCGCCAGCGTACCAGCCTCTAACGTAACCCTCTTGCTGACGAATAAAGTTCATTGCAGGCTCTTTTGGCAATCCACCAACGGCAGGAGTCGGGTGCAATGCCTGAATCACCTGAAAATCATTAACACCGGCTTTAAGCTCAGCGCGAATTGAGCGGTGCAGATGCTGAATGTGGCTTAGCTTAAATACGGTTGGGGTCTCTTCGGCGCCCACATAGTTACTCAGCGGGTTAAGTACATCGACGATATGCTGCCTAACCAGCTGATTCTCATGGCTGTTCTTGCTGTCATCTAGCAGGGCCTGAGCCAGTGCCTTGTCTTCTTCTTGGTTTAAGCCTCGCACTGTAGTGCCTGCAAGCGCTTCGGTAAACAGCTCTCGTTGGCGACGACGATACAAGCGCTCAGGTGTACATGAGATAAAAGCGCTATCTGGGCTAAATTGAAAACCAAACTGAAAGCTAGTCGGATTACGGCCCTGCCAGCAGGCGAGCAGCATCCATGGATCCACCTCTTCATTTATCTCAAGTTGGGTCAAGCGAGATAAAACAACCTTAGGCGTATCTTCGATAAATTTAGGGTGAGTGACACGGTTAACCAGCTCGTTCCAGCGGTATTTATCGGGTCTATCACTGCGGCCCATTAGTGCCACTTTATTGGGTGGAGATAGTGGCTTAGGCGAGTCTAATTTTTGCAGTGACGCTAATGCCTGCTCAATCTCATCGGCAAAGTCGTTATCGCTAAAGTTGAGATTGACCAATAGTCGAAATTCGTTGCCACTGCGGCGTAGTTCGATACGAGGCAACACGAAGTGGGCTTTACCAAATTCAGGCCAGCTTTCATTGCGGCGATCGAATGCAACCCCACCGTAATAGCGGATCTCTTGATTGCTGGAGAGTGATCTCTGTTTTTGGTATTCGGCGGCGAGTTCTATGTCATCGACATCATCGCCAAAGAAAAAGTCCTTACAGCAGCCGATGGCCGCAACTTCTTCTTCGGTATCGCGTCCCTTCCAATAGACTCTCGGGTAGGTTGTTTGCGCCGATAACCAGGCAATAACCGGGATCGGTGACACCACCACAGACAGCTGCGCAATCGGGTCGCTGTTTGGTTGGAGAGTAAAGGATTTGATTTTGTCGGTTAAAGACTTAATAGCTTGAGGCAGCAAGGGGATGGTCAATAAGAACTCCAAACAAATATCATAAGGGCTTGCTTAGAGGAGCTGCCTCTAATTGGGATATACCCATCGCACATTGGTAATAAGAATCTTTACCACAAAGTAATAGTCTGTGAATGGAGTGTCAAGTTGATTACTCCGCCTGTGTGAACTCTCACTGACTATTTAATCGACATGCTTTTGATTTAACCAACTCAAATCCAATTATTAACTATCACTGAGTTTTATCCATTATTGCTCTAAGCCAAATATGTGAGATCAATTGGCCCTTTTGTCCTTTTAGGATATCTGGTGGGTCATTTTGTCGCGCGGCAGGTGCTGATTCCTTTCCCATTGTCCTAATTAGTCGATCTAAGTTCGTTTTATCGTTTTATCTGCTTGAGTGTTGACGGTGGCTTTTTAAAAATACCGCAAAAATATCGTTAGGATGATGAGATTCAATGAAAAAACAACAAAAAGTACTGAAAATATCCACCTTAGCGTTGGCGATGAGCATGGTTTATCAAGTTCAAGCTGATGATTTAGAAAGAGACCCAATTCTTGATGTGGCGGAAGTGATTGTGGTGCACGGTGAACGTGCCTCAGTGACAGAAGCTGCAACCACTCACTGGAGTCTAGACGAAGAAGAAATTAAAGCGTCTGGTGCCCAGAGCCTAGATCAAATCCTTAAAAATGTGCCTGGGATCTACGTCAGAACTGGCGGTCAAGGCACACCACGTGTCGATATTCGAGGCTTTAAGGCTCGCCATGTTATTTACCTAATTAACGGTGTACCTGCAAACGATGCAGAAGATGGCCAGTTTGACCCAAGCTTGATCCCAACGGCTCAAATCGCCTCGATTGAAGTTTCTGTTGGGCCGTCATCTGTACTTTATGGCCCAGGTGGTGCGGGTGGTGTGATTAATATCATTACTAAGCAAGGCGATAACGCCCCCGCAATTTCTGGTCGTTTAGAAGCCGCAGAGGACAATACCTTTAACGGCGATATTAGTGCTGCAGGCAGCGGTGATAATTGGCAAGGTTTGGTTAATTACTCACGCCAGCAGACTGATGGCTGGCCTATGTCTAGCGATTATAAAGATACCGAATATCAGCAAGGTGATACGCGTGAAAACGCCGATAAGACCCTGAACAACTTCTATGCTCAGGGCAGCTATCTGATTAACGACAATACTCAGCTAATGGCGAATATGAGTGTCCGTGATGGTGAGTGGGGCAAGCCAAGCCGTGATGGTCGTGGTACCGGTAGTGTGAAGTTTGAACGTGTTGATGACTATGACTCTAAAACGTTCCAGTTAGGTGTTGCTCATAAATTTAATGACATGTTCACTTTGCGCGGTTTTGGTTATCACAACCAAAGTGACGTATTAGAGACTCAATATAAAGATAAAACCTATCAGGCGATTAAGGCTCAGCAACAGGGCCGCTCAACTGTTCAAGGCGCTAATTTACAGTTTATCTCTAACTTCGATGACGCGGGCATATTAACCACAGCGTTGATCGCAGAAAAGCAAAGCTGGGAATCGTACGCAGTTAACGCTAATGATGCAGCGGTATTTAGTGGTGGCAATGGCACTGGCGGCGGCAACGGCGGTGGTTCTGGTGGCGGCAACGGCGGTGGTTCTGGTGGCGGTAACGGCGGTGGTACTGGTGGCGAAAGCGGCGGTGGTACTGGTGGCGGAAACGGTGGTGGTTCAGGCGGCGGCAACGGTGGTGGTACTGGCGGTGGTAACGGCGACGGTAACTTCGATGATTCATCTTGGTTGTATACCGCAGCATTAGAGTACCAATATCAAGCCGATAATTATGGCGTGACACTGGGTGGTGCGTTCCATGATCAAGACCGTCTAAATGAATCTGAAAATGACTACTCGGGACAATTGTCGGGTTACTGGCAAGCGCTAGAAGATACTCGCATTAATATGGGTATTGCACGTAAGGTGCGTTTCCCATCTATGCGTAACTTATACGCGCAGTCATCGGGTAATGTCGATCTACAAGCCGAGACGTCACAACACTATGAACTTGGCCTATTGCAGCAACTTGGGTACTCGACTGAGTTAAATCTAGCTGGTTATTACACTGACGCCGAAGACTACATAGCTAAAGACCTCGATGGCGTATACCAGAATATGGGGCGTTATGCCTTTAAGGGCGTGGATCTACAGTTAGAAAATAACAGCTTCGATAATCTTTCTATGACAGTGTCTTACAGCTTCTTAGATACCGAAGATAAGAGCGCTGAAGAAACGATGCAGACTTTGGAATACCGCCCTAAGCATCAGGTGCGTTTCCAAGCTGAATATACCTTGCCATTCGAAATGCGAGTTAACTTAAATGTTGAGCGCATCATGGATCAGGTTTACTACGCGCAGCAGAAAGTATCTGGTCAGAATATGTTAGTTGAGCAGCAGCTAGATGATTACACCTTAGTTGACCTTAATCTGGTTCAGCCGCTTATGGGTGACAATTTAGAGCTTTACCTGCGTGCAACTAACTTACTCGATGAGAATTACGATCAGAGTGAAGCATTGCCGCAAGCGGGCCGTCAGGTATTTATCGGCATTAACTGGCAGATCTAGGTCTTTCGGGGATTAATATGAAACTCATAGCGCTAGAAAGGATTCATTTTGGCTATGGATTTAACCAAAGCGAGATCTTGGACGATCTCAATTTGGTTGTTAATCCGGGAGAATGCCACTGCATCAACGGACCAACAGGCTCGGGGAAATCCAGCTTATTGCATCTACTTGCAGGGGAGCTGTCTCGGCCTTATGAGGGGGATGTATATCGTCATCCCTCATTGTTGGTCGGTTTGGTTATGCAAGATCCCAATGTACAGATTTTACGTCAAAGCGTGGGAGCTGAAATTGCCTTCGCCTTGGAAAACCTTGGCATAGCTGCCGACTCTATGGTTGAAAAGGTGCAGGATTCACTACGACGAGTTGGCTTATATATCAGCCTAGACACGCCTGTTGAGGTGTTGTCGTTAGGGCAGAAGTATCGGCTGATGTTAGCGGCGCAGTTGGTGTTTAAGCCATCGCTGTTGCTACTCGATGAGCCTTGGGCTCAGCTCGATGACAATGGCGTGCGTGAACTGCATACCGTGCTCGCGTCCTTACTCGAAGAGGGGGTTGCCATCGTCATGGTCGAGCATAACCCTAGCGCTTTTGCAGACTTAGTTAATTACCTTTGGTATTTGAAAGATGGGCGCTTAGAAAATGGTCACTTAGAAGGTGGCAACATTAAAGCGGGCTCAGTTAAGCAATTTGACGCTGAACTCGATCTAAATAGTCGTCTTAATATTAAACGTCGACCCCGAAACCATAGTGGTGAGAGTTTAGTTAAAATCCTGCCGCATCATTTTAGATTCGTTGATCAAGATTGTCTGTTCGATTGTGTCGAGCCTTTGTCTCTGTATAGCGGTGAAATCGTGGCGCTAGTCGGTGACAATGGCACGGGCAAGACGAGCTTGCTTAAAACCTTAGCTGGCATTCAGGCAAACATCCCCACTTTTCCGATAACCTTGTTAGGTAAGCGCCCGCAACTGGGGATCTATGGTGCCGACCTAGGCTTATTGATGCAGCGCCCGAACCGTCAGCTATTTGAACAAAGCGTATTGGCCGAGCTGCAGTTTAGTTTAAAGCGCTTTAAGTTACCGCTTAGTCATGCAGAGCTGATTTTACATAAGCTAGGTCTGACACATCTGGCAGAGTGTTCACCGCATAAGCTGTCTTATGGTCAGCAACATACTATCGCCTTGGCATCTCTAGTTTGCCTGCAGCCTAAAGTCTTGTTACTCGACGACCCCTTTGCAGGTCTCGATAAGCAACATGTAGAAAAAGTGGTGCAGTTGCTGCAGCAACTGAGTGCACAAGGCTGCGCCATCTTGCTCACGAGTCATCGTGAGATCCCTTTTCTTGAGGTTGACCGCTATTGGCTAATTGAGTCAGGGCAGCTCACAGATGGTGCCCGAGTGATAGAGCAATCGAATGTGGGCTAAAGGTCGTGCGCGTCAAGGTGTTCGCTCAGCTACTGGGTTGTTAAGTGCTACGCAATATTGCGCCTTGGCTTTAGTACTTAGCTTAGTGTTATCCAGTAGTGCTTTCTTCCTGCCAGATAATGCCTTAGCCGGGTTAATTGCACTGGATCTACTGTTAGTCATTCATGGACTGTATTTAAAAAACAACATAAGTGCACTTTTAAAACTGGGGCTCGCGCAGTTAGCGCTAACCTTGCCTCTTTATTATCTGCTACATGGCGAAGCCAAGCTGTTTGAAGGCGTCATTGTGGTATTGCGGGTATTTCTGGCCATGCTACCAGGTTGGTGGCTGTCGAGCACCCAGAGCCCTGAGCGGTTAGGAGAGGTGTTGAGCTGGGGCTTACCTGCCAAGTGGGCATTTGTTATTGCCGCCTCCATCGGCTTATTGCCGTATATGCTGCAAGAAACCAAAGAAATTTACGCAATTCAGTGCTTACGCGGAGCCAATATCACTCCTAAAGCACTCCGCAATCCCAAGAACTGGCCGGAGCTGGTTTATTGCGTGTTGTTACCAGTACTTATCCAACTGCTCAAGCTATCTAAGCAGATGGCAAAGGCAGCTAAGTTACGTCATTTCGGCAAAGTAAATAAGCCAACTCATTGGCCATCAACAAGAGAGGATAAATGAAATCTCCATTCGATCTGCAAGACGCATTGTTTATTGGTTTTTGCGCCACGTTACTGGTGGTGATCAAAAGCATGTTACGGCTCAAGCTTGGCATAAGTGGCCACTCGATGTTTTTAATGACCTTTTTTTATCTGATTTGCTACGGCGCTGTCGGGCGAATCGGTGCGATAACCGCCTGTGGTTTATTGGCGGGTTTAGTCGCCATGATGCTCAGTGTCGGCAAGGGCGGCCCGATGATCTTGCTTAAGTTCGGCTTACCAGCGATGGCGATGGATCTCGCTTTACTGTGTATGGCCGGGCTATTTAGCTTGCGTTGGCAGAGCATTATCTTGGCTTTGGTCGCTTGCTTGGCCTGGGCTGGCAAAGGCTGGATAGGCAATTTACTCGCTGGTATGAGTGGTCAGGTGGCGCTGGCACAGTTTGGGCTGAGCTTTTTGCAGGGCGGTGCCTTTGCCATTGCGGCAGCATTACTGGTCCCCACGGTATTGAAACGGCTACATGCCCATGATCTGCTGCATAGAAGTGAGTTTGATAACAATAAATAGTGTGACGTTAAAGACCGACATACAGCACGAATAAAAGCTAATAATAGATAAGGGTTATAGATGAAAACTTGGTTGATATGCATTGATGATACCGACGATATTGGTACTAAAGGCACCGGAGAAATTGCCGAAGAGATCGCGGCAAAGCTCGCCCCCGTTACACAGATTGCTGATAAGCATTCATTCGTCAATCGCTTAGTGACTCGGCATCAGCTCTTTGTGCATCCGGATATTCCTTATACTTCACACAATAGCGCCATGTGTTTTGAGGTTGAAACAGCATTGGATTTCGATGAGATCAAGGCGATCTGCATTGGCCATCTTAAGCAAGAGTCGGCTGCGGCGTCAGATCCTGGGCTGGCCATTTTAGATCTTGATTCTGATTACGATATTCAGCGTTTAATCGCTTTCGGTCAGCAAGCTAAAGTGGAAGTAAAAACCAAGGTGCAGGCTTATGAATTAGCAGAGCATCTAGCTATCGATCTGAGTGAGCATGGCGGCACCGGGCAGGGAGTGATAGGGGCTCTGGCAGGACTGGGTTTGCGCTTGAGCGGCCAAGATGGCCGAGTAAAGGGCCAGTTTAAGCTTGCAGGGTTGCAAAGTGAGTCAGAAGAAGTGCAAATGTCAGTCGCTGAAGTCTTGGCTATTACAGGGTTACAGGCGGTGATCTCAGTTGACGGAGAGAAGCTGGCTGGCGATCAGTTGTTGACCCTCAAAGATAAGATTAAGGCAGTATATACCCAGTACCAGTTTGCACTCTTGGTCAGCCAAGAATGTGGCAGCTGGTGTAATGCAACTAAGCAGCAATTAAAACCCTACTAGCTATCTAGCCAACAGCTTTTACCTATTTAAGGCGGATAAAGGAGTGAATATGCAACAGTGGTTTACTCAGGTCGATGACCTATGGCAATTTAATTTTGGCGTAGAAGATTACTTGGCCGCACGTGAGGCTGCAGCAAGTTGTCAGCAGTTTTGTAGCGATGATGAAGACGAACATACAGATAATGTCCAGCGCTCTTGTTATAACTGTATGTACCGTCGTTGGCAGCCTGCTAGCTTTCAGTGTTACCAAGCCCGCGGCAAAGCATAGTGCCATTGGGGTTAATTAATTGTGTTATTTATTGGCTTTTGCGGCGCATTTGTTGTGCATTAGCGAATATTAATTAACTTTGTCTATGGTGATTTAACAGCCCAAAGAATAGAATAGCCGACTTCCTACAGGAAATAATAAGATGGACTTTGTTGACACAGAGTCACAACATCATAACTCTGTGAGTGAGACAGTGGCTTGGTTGCTACTGTCATTTAGGCTAAGTTATCCGGGGACCTAAGAGATAATGGGTGATTCAATTGAATCAAGCAGCTTAATAAGAATACCAGTCTCCAAGCTGAAGATTGGTATGTTTGTTGAGGCCATCGACAAAAATAAGAGTCTAGTTAACATCGCAAATGCGGGACAAATTCGCAGCGCCGAAGCCATATTAAAACTGCATAAGAGTCATGTCACTCATGTGTGGGTTAATGGCGAACGCTCACTGCCGGAACTGGGTTTAGCTAAAGTCGTATCGACGCCTAAGCCCGTGGCAAGAAAAGTGAATGTTGAGCGAGCAACGACTCAGAAACAAGCTAAAGAGCTAATGGTTGAGGCAAAAGATCTCATCCAAAAAGTACTGTCTGAAACGTTCGAGGGTAAGGCTGTAGAGGTTGAGCCCTTCGAGGCGTTAGCCGACAACATGATTGAGTCTGTCATGCTCGATGCCGATGCACTAAAATGTGTTTCAGCCCTACGTTCCAAAGATGCCTATCTATTAGAACACTCAATCAATGTGGCGTTCTTACTTATCACCTTTGGCCGTTACCTTAAGTTTGATGCTGACATGCTGCGTCAAATGGCGATTGGCGGCATTTTACATGACATAGGTAAGATTAAGGTCGACAGCGAGATTTTAAATAAGCCAAGTAAGCTAACTGCAGAAGAGTTTGAACACGTTAAGTTGCACCAAACTTATGCGGTTGAGATTATGGGGCAGACTAAAGGCCTGTCTCAAATCAGTAAAGACATTAGCCTAATGCACCACGAGAAACTTGATGGCAACGGCTACCCTCTCGGTCTCAAGGGTGATGAAATCCCTATTCATGGTCGCATGAGTTGTATCGTCGATATCTTTGATGCCTTAACCGCCACACGTTGCTATAAAGAGGCCATGAGCCCTGCGGCCGCCTTTAAAATCTTATTAAGCCTGACCCCTCACCACTTAGATCAACAGCTGGTTTACGAGTTTATCCGCTGTATCGGTGTCTATCCGGCAGGCTCATTAGTTCAACTGTCTGATGGCCGCATCGGTATTGTGTGGGAATCGAAAGGACGAGACGTGCTACACCCTAAGGTGAAGTGTTTCTATTCGCTAAAACATAAATGCTATACCAAGGTGGAGATTGTCGATCTGCTCAGATCTTCATTGAATATAGAAAAAGGCATTTCTCCAAGCAGTCTAGAGATCGATCCTACGCCTTTCTACTAAGCCTTCTCTATCACGATTGCCTATCATCACAATACAGCGCTGAGTCTCACTCGGCGCTTTTTTGTATCGCTATATTCGAGATAAAGCAAAGACGGTAAAGCAAAGACATTCTGCTGGGCTGGCTTTATGCTTTTCCTAGCAGCCAACTTGTTGGCGTCCTCGTAGGTACGCAGTAGCGTTCTAGAAGCGAACTTGAGAGCGCTCTATATTTAGAGGAATATTTCTCTCATTTATCCCCAAAGCTTGAGCTGGCTCTATTTTTGATGAACGGAAGGGGTTTTAGGTTAATTATCATTGAATTAATCCGTTTTAGTGCAGACTAAGTCAGCACAAGAACTTGAGATTGATGGGGATAAAATGCAACGTAGACAGTTTATAAAGGGAGCATCAGTGATGCTGGCCGCCAGTGCTATCACGCCAGCAGTGCAGGCTAAAACAAGCTCGCAGTCATTAGCCGCTGAAACACCATTCAGCGCAGGAAAATACCGCATACTGGCACTGGTATTTGATGACTATGAAACCTTAGATCTACATGGCCCAGTTGAGATGTTAGGCCATATGCCCAATACCGAGATTAAGCTGGTGGGCGCAAAGGAGATTATCAAAAGTTATCAGGGGCCAAGAGTGGTGGCGGACTGTCTAACAACGGACACTTATGACTGCGATCTATTGCTTATCCCTGGTGGTTTAGGCACACGTAGCCTGATTAATGATCTGCAATTAAGGCAATGGCTAGTTGAACAGGTTAACCGTAGTCAGAGTGTATTTACTATTTGCACCGGTACGGCATTATTGGCGATGACATCAGTGCTTAATAACCGTAAAGCCACTACCAATAAAATGGCCTATGAGTGGGTGACATCGCTGAACGCTAACCCGAAATGGCAGCCTAAAGCGCGCTGGGTATTTGATGGTAAGTTCTTAACCTCATCGGGGGTTTCAGCCGGAACAGATGCAGCGCTGTTTTGGGTCAAACATCTGCATGGTGAGGCTGAAGCCAAACGTATTCAAACCCTAACCGAATATCAGTGGAATGATGACCCGAATAACGATCCTTACGCAGTAAGCTAACTGATACTGAATTAACAGCTTTATAAGTAAATCATCTAGCCTTAGCTGATATTGCTATTTATTAGTAATAAAGGTTCTTGGCGAGTCAATGAGTTAGTCACAATAATAGTCATACATTCAGCTTGCCAAAAAGGGGAGATTACATTGAATAACTGGCTAATATTATTGTGTTGTGTGGTGTTAATTACAGCCTCTTTGCTAACGAGCGGGCTCACTCGCGCCTTAATCGACTTAGGCGCTTTTAGCTGCTTGCTTGGTTTACTATTTTGGCGAAACAATGACAAAAAACAGCGCTCATAGGCGCTGTTTTTATATAGGCTATATCGCGAAATGAGAGTCCTGATAGTTAGTGGCTTTCATTTTCTGAATGCTGGTAGCAATTAGAACTAAGTACGCTACTAATAATCACTTCAGCTAGTTCAGCAACAGAATATAAGCCAGTGAGCTACTGGCTATCGCTACCCACAGCAGTACACCTAAAATCAGCGGCTTTCGCCCAGTCGATTTCATTTTTTGGATGGTGATCCCCGCACCAATCAAGAATAGACACACCACCAATAAGCGTTTGGATACTTCAAACACCGCTTCATATACCACTTGCCCCTGAGGTACCCAATGGGCAATGGCAATCGCTAAGCAATAAAAGCCGATAAAGTAGGGGATAGCCATCTTATTCTTATCGCCTTTGAACAGCATGGCGCTGATCAGTGCGATAGGGATAATCCACAGCGCGCGTGCAAGCTTAATGGTGGTTGCTGTTGTCAGTGATTCGCTGCCGTAGGCTGAAGCCGCGCCGACGACTGATGAAGTGTCGTGAATTGCAATTGCGCTCCACACGCCAAAGTCATGTTGGCTCATAGATAGCGCATGGCCGATGGCCGGGAACACAAACAGTGCAATTGAGTTAAGAATAAATACTGTGGCCAATGCAATGGCAGTTTGTTCGCTGTTAGCTTTAATCGCAGGTGACACCGCGGCAATAGCGCTACCGCCACAAATTGCGGTGCCCGAGGCAATCAGGTGTCCGGTTTTATGATCTAACTTGAGCATTCGGGTTAGGGCAAAGCCTAAGATCAGAGTCAGTACAATTGAGCCCAGAATAAGCGGCAGGTTTTGCAAGCTGATACTAACGGCAGCATCTAATTGAATACCAAAACCTAAACCCACAATCGAGTAGGCTAACAGCTTCTTAGTCAGTGCTCCAAGGTGTACTTGATCTGGTGCCCAGCCAATGCTGGCTAGGGTAAATCCTAAAATAAGCGCCACAGGTGATGACACCATAGGCAGCAGGCAGATAAGTGCTGCAACAATAAAGGCTGCTAAATGGATTTTATTCCTAGGTTGGTGCTGATTGTGGTTTTGATTCTGGATTTTAGCGGTCATCAAATAAGGCTGCAGAAAATTGCGGGTCAGCCTTGAAGTATAGCGTTAGCCTTTATTTTAATAAATTAAATAGTGCTGACAGTTAGCGTCAATAGAATTGAAGGGTGAGGATAGGTGCTAGGAAAAGATAGATCCTAGGTACGAGGTCCTAGGTAAAGCTAAGAAGTTCCGTGGGGCAGCTTTTGATGTGCTGTTATGCTTTTCCTAGTAGCCAACTTGTTGGCGTCCTCGCTGGTGCGTAGCACCGTCCTAGAAGCGAGCTTGCGAGCGCCCTAGAATCTAGGACGTAGTCCGTCCTTTGTTTTAAAAACAAAAAAGCCACTATGTAAGTGGCTTTCTAGGGTATTAAGTCTAAGACTTATTTAGCAGTGCTGTGCATGCCTTCCCAAACGATTTGACGGTAACGGTCTGGATTGGTGTCGCCTTCAGTGCTGAATAGCATGATAACCGCGTCTTGGTCTAGACCAAGCTGGGTGCGGTATTCGCTGTACTCTTCACGGCTAGCTAGCATGTAAAGTAGGCCTAGAGTTAGTGCACCTGACTCGCCGCTAACGACTTTAGTATCGCCAGCTAGTGGGTTACCTAGTACGCGCATACCAGTCGCAGTCACTTCGTCTTCAACTGATGCGAAGAAGCTGCTGCACTGCTTTAGGATAGGCCAAGTTACTGGGTTAGGCTCGCCACATGCAAGACCGGCCATGATAGAGTTTAGCTCGCCAGTAACGGCAACCATTTCGCCTTTAATACCTGAATTGTAGATACAATCCGCTTTTGCAGGCTCAGCAATAATAGTCTTGAAGTTAGCTGCGCCAACTTTGTCAGCAAAGTAACCTAACAGGCCGCCAGCCATTGCGCCAACACCAGCTTGTAGCATTAGGTGAGTCGGCTTAAGACCCATAGCTTCAACTTGCTCTTGCGCTTCAACAGCCATAGTCATATAGCCTTGCGAGATCCAAGTTGGGATCTTGTCGTAACCTTCCCAAGCGGTATCTTGTACTAGCATCCAACCGTTTTCAGAAGCGGTTTGGTTAGCAATACGTACAGTGTCGTCGTAGTTACAATCAGTAACGATACACTCAGCACCTAGATTTTTAATGCGAGTTACGCTTGCTTGAGATGAACCCTTTGGCATGTAAACAACAGCCTTTTGACCCATTTCACGTGCAGCCCAAGCTACACCAGTACCATGGTTACCAGCAGTTGCAGTAGCGAAAACTAATGGCGCGCTTAGCTTAGCGGCAACAGTTTTCATATCAATTTCACTGATATCTACATTTAAGTGCTCAGCAAGTTGCTTACCTAATGCGTAAGAACCGCCTAATACTTTAAAAGCATTTAGACCGAAACGGTAAGATTCGTCTTTAACCAGAATCGCTTTAACGCCTAGGCGCGCCGCAAGCTGCTCTAAAGAGACCAGCGGTGTTGGCTGGTAAGCTTCGATCTGCTGGTGGAATTGACGAGTTTGTTCAGCGACTTGAGCTGTAAAAAGTTCAGAAGTCTCGCCGTTAAAGAAATCATTTTGAGTCAGCTTTAGCATGGTAACCACTATAAATTTTTGAACAAGAAGGGCTGCTGTCCATTAAACCCATTATGGAAAAATGGACAGTCAGACTGACTTAAATTAGCCGTTAATGGCCAAATTTAAGTTATTTGATGAAAGCGATCGCTTCCACTTCTACTAGTGCGTCTTTTGGAAGACGAGCAGCTTGTACACATGAGCGAGCAGGAGCCGCTTCAGTACCGAATACTTCAGTGTACACTTCGTTAAATACTGCGAAGTCTTCCATGTTAGCTAGGAAACAAGTTGTTTTAAGTACAGTGTCAGTACCTGCGCCAGCTTGCTCTAGAACAGCTTTAAGGTTCTTTAGAGATTGGTAAGCTTGCTCTTTAACGCCGCCTTCAACGAAAGCCATAGTCACTGGATCAAGCGGTAGCTGACCAGAGGTGAATACTAACTTGTCGAAAGCAAGAGCTTGAGAGTATGGACCAATTGCAGCTGGAGCATTTTCAGTATGGATTACAGTTTTCATAGCGTTGTTATCTCGATAATTAGGATTTAAATTCACGGATGTACTTGTACACCGCATGCTTGGTAATGCTTAAATGGTTAGCAACTATGTTAGTTGCTTCTTTCAATTCAAAGATGCCGTTATCAAACAACACCTTAGTAATAGCTTTGTTGCGGCCTTTTAGGTTAACGCTAGAGTCTGCTTCAACCTCAGTTACCGCGTGGTTTAACGCTTGTTCAACCACATCTCCAGCCGATGCGCTGAAGTTTTCAGTCATATCAAAACTGTGATGCTGGGTTGTATCTGGCATCAGGGTTTTGATGATCTCTGGGAACGGGTATGACAAATTCATGTTGACGCAAAACATGCCAATTGGTTTGCCTTTCTCGCCCTGTAATATGCAGGTGCTCGACTTCAACATCTCGCCACCTTTGTTATTACTGAAATAACTCTTAGGCGTTAGCTCACCAGTTTGTTCGTACTGGCGCAGCATCTTTAAGCCTAAGTCGGTAATTGGCGAGCCCACTTCACGGCCGGTATGGTGGCCATTCACAATCTTTACCACTGACTGTTCAAAGCTTTCTAAAGAATGGATCACGACTTCACAGTGAGGACCTATTAGATCGGCCATGCTTTCGGCTAAATGGAAATAGCCTTGCAGTAGCTGACGATCTCTAGGTGTAAATTCCGTTTTATATGCCTGTTCTGCCGCTTTAATCATTTTTAGATTACTTTTGTGAACTATAGATGCCGTTATTGTCAACTTTTTAGCTTATCAATACAAGCATTGAATCAACTTTATGTAACTATGGGACGTTTTTTTGCGGTTTTAAGCAAGTTAAATTTAACTATGGTTTAAAATATTTGACTTTGGTCATGATTTTTTTGTTTAACAGCAGATCCTGAGTTAACAGATTTTGACTATGAGATATTCGTCACATTTTTAAATTCAGCAAACAGTATGATGCGCACCAAGTTAACGATAGTTGACTAAAACAGATTTCCGGTCACTTTAGTGACCTTTTGGCAAATAGGCCAGTTGTGTGGATGTGGAGATAAAAATGAAAAGCATATTACAGCGTGGATTTACAACAGCTGAATTTGAAATGCGTGCAACTAAAGCACAGCAAAAAATGCGTGAGCTAGAAGTAGACGCGATTTTGTTAACTACCGAGCCTAACGTACGTTACTTTTCAGGCTTCCACACCCAGTTCTGGCACAGCCCGACTCGTCCATGGTTCCTAATCCTTCCTGCAGAAGGTAAGCCAATTGCAGTTATCCCTGAAATCGGCGCAAGCGGCATGGCAGGCACTTGGGTTGAAGATATCCACACTTGGGCTTCACCACGTCCAGATGACGACGGTATCAGCATCGTAGCTAGCGTACTTAACAGCTTACCTGCACGCTTTGGCCGTGTTGGTGCAACGCTAGGTATTGAGTCTCACCTACGTATGCCAGTCGCTAACTACCTACAGTTAACTACTTTAGTAAGCAAAGAATTCGTTGACGTATCTCTAGCTATCCACGAGCTACGCCAAGTTAAGTCAGTTGCTGAAATCGACAAGGTTCGCGAAATCTGTCGTATCACTAACGTGGGCTTCGACAAGATCCCTGGTTACGCAAAAGCCGGTATGACTGAGCGTGAAATCTGTAAGCAGTTCGGTATCGACATGCTGATGGAAGGCGCTGATGAATGTCCATACATCATCGCAGGTTCAGGCCAAGACGGTTACGACAGCATCATCATGGGTCCAACTGACCGCGTGATCGAAGATGGCGACGTACTAATCATCGACACCGGTGCAGTACGTGACGGTTACTTCTCAGATTTTGACCGTAACTGGGCATTTGGCCACGCAAGTGAGCAAACCAAAGCCGCTTACCGCGCAACTTACGAAGCAACCACTATGGGCTTTGAAGCTGCACGCCCAGGTAACACCACTTCAGACATCTACAACGCAATGTGGAAAGTACTAGAAGCTAACGGTGCACTAGGTAACGACGTAGGTCGTCTAGGTCACGGTCTAGGTATCGAGCTAACTGAGCGTCCATCAAACACGGCAACAGACAACACAGTATTAGTGCCAGGCATGGTAATGACTCTAGAGCCAGGCATGGTTTACGCACCAGGCAAGTCTATGGTTCACGAAGAAAACATCGTGATCACCGAGAACGGTGCAGAGTGGTTAAGCAAGCGCGCTGAACCAGAACTATTGATTATCAAATAACTTAATATAGCCATTGATGTCTCCAAAAGGAGCTGGGGACATCATTACTGAAGAGCATCTCATTATGATGAGTTTTGAAGCCTTTACCTCGTTTGAACAGCCGCTTGAGCATAAGCAGGCACCAAGAATTAACCGCGTACATATCGGTCTAGTGCAATTAAGCACAGACCACAGTCTAGAAATGGATTGGGCTAAGTTACTCGGCACTCAAGCTGGCGTGTTTAGTTCTCGCGTGTACTACTCAAGCGAAATGACTCCTGAAGCACTTGATAAAATCGCTAGCGGAATCGTTGAAGCATCTGACTTGATTGCTACTGGTTTGCCAATGGATGTAATGGCATTTGGCTGCACATCAGCTTCAATCATTATCGGCGAAGAGAAAGTAGCGGGCCTACTGACTCAAAACCGTGGTGATATTCCTGCTACCAACCCATGGACAGCGGCTAAAGCATCATTCAAACACTTGAATGCAAAGAAAATTGCCGTGTTCTCTCCATACCCAACTAGCGTTAACTACCCACTGTACCAGCAGTTAACTGATGCAGATTTTGACGTAGTAACACTAGGTTCACTTGGTATCGAACGTGATACCGACATCACCCTAGTAGCTAAAGAATCTATGTTCGAAGCACTTGAGCAGATGCTAAAAGATTCTGATGCAGAATTAGTATTTATGTCATGCACTAACTTACGTGTACTCGATTATATCGAAGAGATCGAAGCCAAATTCGGCATCCCAGTGGTATGCAGCAACTCTGCAATGTTCTGGCATGCAATGCACCTAACCGGCAACGTGGCTCAATGCCCAGGTTACGGCAAATTACTTAATAATCAAACAGCTTAAGCTGTTGACTACCGATACAAAATTGTTGGAAGAATAATAATGACTAATACACAAAAAGGTTGGATGGCTGCAATTTTCGTAGGTCTACTTTGGGGTATTCCGTGGATTGTTGGTACACCAATTCTTGAGGTGATGGATCCTCAAGTACTTGTTTGGTTACGTTACACTGTTGCATTTATTACACTAGGTTTGATTTTCAACATCGGTCTTGCAACTGGCAAGATGACTAAGAAAGCCGATTTCAAACTTAACTGGGAAAACCGTAAGGACATCTTCTGGGCTGCATGTTGCGGTATCATTGGTCAAGGTTCTTTCAGCTTCCTATCATTCCTGTCTTTGGATTATATTACTGCCTCTGAAAACGGCGTGATCCAAGGTTTGATCCCAATCCTAATCTTGAGTGTTGGTTTCCTACGTCACGGTGAGCGTTTCACTGTAATGCAAATCATGTGTGCACTAGGTGCTTTCCTAGGTGTGGCGATTCTAGTGATGGACCCACAGTCTGAAACACAAGGCTTCAACATTGGTCACCTAATCTGTTTCGGCTCAGCAGCAAGCTTTGCAACCATGGCTTACGCTCGTGCCAAACTAGCTGACAAGTACGGTTCAGTTGCGACTATGTTCCACCAGTTTGTATTCGCTGCACTAGGTTTTGGTTTGTACCTGCTAGTTGTAGGCGCTGACTTTAGCTCTGCATTGAACGTATTCAGCTCGCCACTACGTATTCTTTGTATCGTTATCTTAGGTGTGTGTATCTCTGGTATGAGCTACCTAGTTTACATCTATGGTATGGAGCGTGTAGGTGTTGACGGTACCGGTATGGCGCTAAACCTAATGCCACTATCTTCATTCATCCTAGCGGTATTTGCTCTAGGTGAGCAGGTAACACCAATGCGCTTGATTGCTATCGCAGTGGTAATTACTTCGATGATTGCCTTCATGAAGTTGGGTAACAAGAACAAGGCAAAAGCGGAAGAAGTTGAAGCTGAGCTGCCAGTTGCACCTAAGCCATGTCGCAGCCAGTAACTGAGTATTCAGTTAGCAAATTAAATTAATTTTTATCACCGGTGACCTAGTCACCGGTTTGTTGTTATAAAGAGAAAAGCATATGAATATCGAACAGAAAGTTATTGAGTGGCGTCATCACATTCACCAGCACCCAGAGTTTGGTACCCAAGAGCACGAGACTGCAGCATTTGTAGCAGCTAAACTAGAAGAGTTTGGCATTGAAGTGCACACTGGCATCGGCGGCACTGGCGTTGTAGGTATTTTAAAGTGTGGCGATAGCGACCGTTCAATTGGTCTACGTGCTGACATGGACGCCCTACATATTCATGAAGAAAACACTTTCGATTACGCATCAGTAAACGAAGGCGCAATGCACGCTTGTGGTCACGACGGTCACACGGCAATGCTACTGGCTGCTGCTCACGAGCTTGCACAAACTAAAAACTTTGATGGTACGGTTTACTTCATCTTCCAACCAGATGAAGAGCGTGGCACTGGCGCTAAAGCGATGATCGCTGACGGCCTATTCACTCGCTGGAAAATCGACGGCGTGTACGCGATGCATAACCTACCGGGTATTGAAGCTGGTCACTTTGTGACTCGCCCACACTCAGTAATGGCAAGCGAAAGTAGCTTCGAAATCGAAGTACTGGCTACTGGCGGCCACGCGGCAATGCCACACATGGGTACCGACCCAATCGTGGTTGGCGCGCAAATCGTCACTGCAATTCAAACTATCGTATCGCGTAACCTAAGCGCGATTGACGAAACAGCAGTTATTTCGGTAACTGAGTTCGCTACAAACGGTACAGTTAACGTTATCCCAACTAAAGTGACTATCACAGGTGATACTCGTAGCTTTACTGATATCGCGTTAAACAAGATTGAAAAAGCCCTTGAGCGTGTTGTAGCAGGTCAGTGTATGTCTGCAGGCGTTGATTACACTTACAAGTTTAACAACAGCTTCTTATCAACTATCAACACCCCAGCTGAAACAGCATATGCTGTTCGCGCTGCTGAAACAGTGGTTGGCGAAGATAAAGTTAACGGCAGCTGTCAGCCGTTCACTATCAGTGAAGACTTCTCGTTCATGCTACGTGAAGCACCAGGTTGTTATATCCTAGTGGGTAACGGTGCTGGCTGTGGTTGTGGTAGCGTGGCGTTACACAAGCCAACTTACGACTTTAACGACAATATCTTGGTATCTGGTCTGAGATACTGGCAGACGCTTGTTGAACAGTGTTTGGCTAAGTAATTAGCACATGAGTTAACTGAGTTTGAGTTTTGCCTCAAACGAGGTCGATATAGAAGGCTATGAGCTTAGGTTCATAGCCTTTTTTGTTGCTTGGTTTTTGCGCCAAGGGGATTAATTTTATTCTAGGAATAATAGCTAACTAACTATGAGAGAGTAAGTTAACTCTTAGGTATGCTATGGCTGAATTCGAATTATTGTTGCTGGCTAAATTAGTAAATATGAAATTTTTTCATTATTAGAAGTATTGCAGAACATGTTTTTTAAGATAGAGTGTTGCGAAATTGTTGTGAGTTGTTTCAGTGTGTTTCAAAAGCAACTTTTGAATAGTTTAATTACATGGAAGTGATATGTCAGGGTTATTTCGTCAGCAGGCCGTCGAGGCGCAAAAACAAAAGTTACATGGAGATGTGTCGTTGGCTCAGCCAATAAGTATCTATGTGTCTGCTACTATTTTGCTTTGTATTATTATAGCCATTATCTTTTTCCTGTCTTTTTCTCATTACGCCCGTAAAGAAACCGTTCGTGGTTATTTGGTGCCTGATAAAGGCTTAATTAAAACTTATGCTAATCGCAGTGGCAATATCGATGTCTTACATGTGTCTGAAGGTGACATAATTAAAAAAGGCTCGCCATTAGCAACAATTGTATTAAGTCGCAGCATGCTTTCAGGTGAAGAACTGAGTGAGTCGTTAATAGATGAACTTAAGCTACAGCTGACTTTATTAACGACCGAGCAAAGAGTTAACCAATCTTTATTGGCAAAAGAGACCCAACGTCTAAAAAACGCTATTACTGATAATAAGAAAGCATTAAATGTGTCTGTAAAATTAGAGACTTTATTAACTGAAAAGTTGGCGTTGCAACTTAAGCAACAGGCCCAGCATCAAAAGCTGTTTGATGATGGTTATTTATCGACACTAGATTACCAATCTCAGCAACAAAAGTTAATCACAGTAAGACAAGAGATAGAAAACCTTAAGTCTAACCAAGTACAAATACAAAGCCAGCTTAATGACGCACTGTCTGAATTAGATATATTACCGAGTCAATTTTCGCTTAAAGACGGTGATATTGAAAGACGTCGCTCGGAGCTTAAGCGCCAAATAGATGAAACAGAAAACAGCTACCGCTTTGTTATCCGTGCCGCTGAAGCCGGAACCGTTGCTTCTATTCAAGTTGTCGAGGGCGAGTTTATTGCTACAAATCGCCCATTAATGAGCCTTATCCCTCAAGGAGCACAGTTGGTCGCTGAGCTGCTGCTTCCGACCCGTAGCGCAGGTTTTGTTAAAACAGGCGATGAAGCAAGGCTACGTTTTGATGCTTTTCCCTATCAACGTTTTGGGTTTTTAGAAAGCCGTGTTTCTCGCATCGATAAAGCGCTACTGCTTGATGGTGAGGCTAAAGTGCCCGTTGCGCTATCTGAACCAGTATACCGCATTCGAACCCAGCTATCTAAGCAAGACATGTTGGCTTATGGCGATAGCTTCCCTTTAAAAAGCGGCATGTTACTCGAAGCTGATATTGTGCTTGATAGACGTAGTTTGTTGGATTGGTTACTTGATCCAATCTATAGCTTGCAAGGGAGGGTTGGCTAATGGTGGCTAAGTCTACAGATAGCATCAATCCTCCATCGGATCCTATTGAGCTGCTAGAGTTTTCGGGTAAAAAGCGTGTGCCACTCATTTTGCAGGCCGAAATGGCTGAGTGCGGCCTTGCTTGTGTGGCAATGATTGCTAGCTTTCATGGTCACAAGCTAGATATGGCGGCGTTAAGAAAGCGCTTTACCGCAGATTTGAAGGGCATGAACTTACAGCAGCTTATTACGCTCAGTGACAGTATGGGGCTAGCTAGTCGAGCGCTTAAATGCCCAATAGAAGAGGTCGGTAAACTGTCTTTGCCTTGCGTGCTGCACTGGGATATGAATCATTTTGTGGTGCTCACCGGTGTTACAAAATCTAGCGTTACAATAAATGACCCTGCTTTAGGTAAAAGAAAGTTAACTCTAAAAGAGTTCACCGAGCATTTTACTGGTATTGCGCTAGAACTTACGCCAACAAAAGGCTTTCAGCAGCAAGATGAGCGTCAGCAGATGCGATTATCGCAGCTGTGGAGCAAAATGACCGGGTTAACTAAAACCTTAGTCACCCTATTTGTGTTATCGATTTTGCTGCAAGTTTTCGCCCTAGTCACGCCTTACTACATGCAGTGGGTGGTCGATGAAGTATTGATTAGCCACGATAAACCCCTTTTAGTGGTGCTCGCCATCGGCTTTGGCTTATTAGCCATAATCAATGTGGTAACGACAGGTGTTCGCAGCTGGTTAGTACTGAGAGTCTCAAGCTTACTCAATATGCAAATGGGTGTGAACTTATTGCAGCACCTGTTAAAACTACCAATGAGCTATTTCGAGAAGCGCCACATTGGTGATTTAGTATCACGCTTTGGCTCGTTAGCTCAGGTGCGTGAACGCCTAACAACAGGCCTCGTGGAAACAGTGGTTGATGGTGTTATGTCAATTGCCGTGCTAATCATGATGTTAGTTTATAGTGTAAAACTAACGTTAGTCGTAGTTGCTGCTATTGCCATATACGCGATATTGCGACTGGCACTGTATCGACCATTACACCGCGCCACGGAAGAGTCGATTCAAGCCAGTGCTAAAGAGCAGACTAACTTTTTAGAGAATATTCGCGGTATACAAACCATCAAGCTATTCACCTGCGAGCCACAAAGACAAAGTGTGTGGCAAAACCTCTATAGCGAAGTGATAAACGCAGATATTCGCCTAGGCAAGCTCAATATTAGCTTTGATGCCGCCAATAAACTGCTATTTGGTATTGAGAACATTATCGTTGTTTACCTAGCAGCAACCATTGTGATGAGTGGTGGCTTGACCATTGGTATGGTTTTGGCCTTTATCGCTTACAAAAACCAATTAACAGAACGTTTTGCCAGCTTGATTGAACAGCTTATCTTGTTCCGAATGCTGCGCCTACACCTTGACCGCATTTCAGATATAGCCTTGCATGAGCAAGAAGCGAATCGTGATAGCAAGCTGCAACTCAATAACGTGGCCGGTAAGCTAACGCTCGAGGGAGTGAGTTACCGTTATGCAGATAACGAACCAGATGTGGTTAACAATGTGTCGTTAACCATCAATGCTAACGAGTCGGTTGCCATTGTGGGCGAATCGGGCTGCGGTAAAACCACCTTAGTGAAATTGATGTTAGGGCTATTAACCCCCACCAAAGGGCGCATCTTACTCGATGGTCAAGACATCACTCAAATCGGTTTAACTCAGTACCGTCAGCAAATAGCTGCGGTGATGCAAGATGACACGCTCTTATCCGGCTCTATCGCCGACAACTTAACCTTCTTTGACCCAGAGCCGAATTATTTGCGTATGCAGCAATGTGCACAATTAGCTGCAATAGAGCACGACATTAGTAAGATGACCATGGGTTATAACACGCTAGTGGGGGACATGGGCAGTCAATTTTCTGGTGGGCAAGTGCAGCGGCTATTACTCGCTAGAGCTTTGTATCAGCAACCAAGCTTGCTGTTTATGGATGAGGCGACTAGCCATCTGGATATCGACAATGAAGCCAAAATCAGCGAGCAAATTAAACAGCTTAATATGACCCGAGTCATCATTGCGCACCGACCAGAAACCATAAAGCAAGCACAGCGAATCGTCGAGATGCACCAGGGGAAGGTGTATACGCCCGAAGAAATGCAGCAATTAGCGCAAGGTGCGCAATAGCACATCTAAAGGGGAAAAGAATTTTAAACGATGGGGTATTTGGCTCAAAAAGAGCGAAATATTGTATCGGTTAAAAGCAAGGACGAGGCAACTTTAGCGGGAAACCGCGCCCTTGGTCAGTCGCTTAAGGCTTAGTAACTCTTATCGAGTCATTAAGCTCTTAGGCAAACATAACGTTAAACAGTTTAAATTAAGGAAGATATTATGCAAAGTCTAATTAATAAAGAGTTTGAAATGGAAGAGCTAACATTGAGTGAGATTGAGCAGGTTAATGGGGGGGGCGAGTTGGCTTAATCCGTATTGCGCTTGCGGCGGCATCAGCGCTGTTATCTTCAGATGGTACATGGGAATATAATGACGGTAATCACCGTACGTCTAATAAACTATAGGTAAGGGGGGATTTATGAAAGAATTATCAAAAGCAGAAATCAAGCTGGTGAAGGGTGGCGGATTGCCATTTATTGTTGCAGCGGGTATTCACCTTGCAGGGCAAGCGGCGGCTATTTATGGTACATATCGTTTAGCTAAAAAACTAAGTTAGTAGAACAATATTTTTGAATAAATGTTCCTTCCTCCGATGAGGGAACATTTATAAGGAGAGCAGTTATCCTTGAAGTTATTTTACTTTTTGTAATGCTTTTTTATCAAGTGATTCAATCGTTTTTTATATTGTCTTATGAGATTGGTAGGAGCATTTTTTCGCTGGCGGGGATAAAGTTTCCTGCTTATGAATTCGCGTCATTAAAAGAGAGGATTTGCCCGCCTGTTTTATTGGCTTTGCTTGTAATATTATGCTTTATTTTAATATGAAAAAAGATGTTTATACTTTATCGGTAACAGTGGGAATTATCACTGCCCTGCTTTCTCTATTGATAATTTGGCTTCTTGATTATTTTTTTACACTTCAAATTGAAGACCATTATGA
>NZ_BPFA01000006.1 GCF_019655055.1 Shewanella sp. MBTL60-112-B2 | reverse complement strand
CAGCTGAGCTACATCCGCATATAGAATGCTTACTGCTATAAATGATTTAATGGTGCGGATGGGAGGATTCGAACCTCCGACCGCCTGGTTCGTAGCCAGGTACTCTATCCAGCTGAGCTACATCCGCATATAGAATGCTTACTGCTATAAATGATTTAATGGTGCGGATGGGAGGATTCGAACCTCCGACCGCCTGGTTCGTAGCCAGGTACTCTATCCAGCTGAGCTACATCCGCTCACTAAAACATTTATCACGACAATAGAAATGGTGCGGATGGGAGGATTCGAACCTCCGACCGCCTGGTTCGTAGCCAGGTACTCTATCCAGCTGAGCTACATCCGCATCGTTGTCTATTGTAAGAAATGGCGGAGAAGGAGGGATTCGAACCCTCGATGGGAGTTAAAGCCCATACTCCCTTAGCAGGGGAGCGCCTTCGGCCACTCGGCCACCTCTCCGTTTCTTGGCGCACATATTACTGTCTGCCGAAAATAAGTCAAACCCTTTTTAAGAAACCATTTCCATTTGAGCTGTTTTTAAGCACCTTGTCTGTATAACAGTCTAAGTTACGGCTCAAAGGCGTTTATTTCGACATTTTATTTGGAATTTATCAATCGTAAATATACAAAATCCAGCAATTAACTGGCCGGTAAAACTGTCAAATTGATCTTATTGAGATCAAAAAATACTGCCATGGTTCGGCTTAGCTGTTTTTTCAAACTAAATCTGCGAGTAAACCTTAGCACTATGTACCAAAACTTCATCTATGGAGTACTCTAACTTCTATGTGTAAGACAGCTTCTATGTGTAAGACAACTTCTATAAGTGAAATACTTCTTATAGGTGATTAACCGTGCCTTTAACTTCATCCCTAAGCCTCATTCCTAAACCTCATCCTTAAGCCTAAGAGTTCATCAATTTAACGCCAAATAATAGAAGTCCGTATTAACTGGCTTCTATATATTTACAAATATGACTCTAATTGAGCTCAACTTGCCCATTCAGATCAAAAGTTATCGCATCGATGTAGTAGAGAGATACCTGACTTTCAGACTGAGTGCGTTGGTAAATCTCTTTACTATGTACAGAGACTTCTTCTTTGGGAGTGGATGGTTTTACACAGGGCTTAAATAAAGTAGAAAAGTGTTCATTTACCACTTTACCTAAAACACATGAGCCAGAAAGCAAAAAAACAGTTTATAACTGGCTTCTACTCTTTTTCTTATATGGAGCTAATTGATCTCATTCAAACGATATGTTGCCGCAATCAATTGTTGGGATGATTTCTCAGAGTAGAGCGTTGGTAAATCTCTTCACTATGTACAGAGACTTCTTCTTTGGGAGTGGATGGATTTACGTAGGGCTTAAATAAAGTAGTGAAGTGTTCATTTATCACCTTGCCTAAGACACATGAGCCAGAAACAAAAATCTAGCATCCTGAAAGAAAAAACTCAGAAAATAAAAAAGCCAGTTAAAAACTGGCTTCTACTGTTTTCATATTAGACTTAAGTGATCCATTCAGATCAAAAGTTACCGCCTTCAGATGGGGTACCTGACTTTTCAGACTGAATGCGTTGGTAAATCTCTTCACGATGTACAGAGGCTTCTTCTTTGGGAGTGGATGTATTTACGTAGGGCTTAAATAAAGTAGCAAAGTGTTCATTTATCACCTTGCCTAAGACACATGAGCCAGAAACAAAAATCTAGCATTCCGAAATAAAAAACTCAGAAAATAAAAAAGCCAGTTAAAAACTGGCTTCTAAAATTCTTAAGTGATCCATTCAGATCAAAAGTTACCGCCTTCAGATGGGGTACCTGACTTTTCAGACTGAATGCGTTGGTAAATCTCTTCACGATGTACAGAGACTTCTTTAGGTGCATTTACACCAATTCTTACTTGGTTACCTTTAACGCCTAATACAGTGACAGTTACTTCGTCACCAATCATCAGTGTTTCACCAACACGACGAGTCAATATCAGCATTACATTGCTCCTTTAGTTCCTAGTTCTGCTTATACGGCATAATTCCGTTATATCTGTATTATAAGGTTAGCTTAGTACAAATTAACAGTCTTCTATTAGAAAAGCGTCAAATAATTACAGCTTTTTCAGTAATAAATCACAGTTATCTACCTGAAACCTTTTTAGCCATATTAAGATTAATCTTTGCTCGGTCGTACTACTATCAAGCATTGACATTAAACTAACATGAAAGCGCACATTCCCCAAACCAAAGGCCACATTGCTGATACTTTAACCAAACAATTCAACACTTATATAAATAGCTATTTGCTCATTCGCATGCACTATTGGCAAATAAAAGAGCTAAACTGTTCCGCGATAAAGTTAACTAAAGCCTCAATCCAGTCCCTGCCCTCTAGAATATTTTTGTTTATGCCATAAAAAAACGCCCTTAAAGGGCGCTTCTTAATATCTCGTTATCGCTAACAATTATGCCAGCTTAGCAGAGAGCCATGGAATGACTTGCTCTAAAGCAGCGTCTAGGTTCTCAGGCTGGCTACCACCGGCTTGAGCCATATCAGGACGTCCACCGCCTTTACCGCCAACTTGTACTGCTATAGAGGCTACAAGCTCACCAGCTTTAACCTTACCAGTAAGATCTTTAGTCACACCAACGATCATGTTAACTTTATCTTCACCGGCAATGGCTAGCACTACGATACCTGACTGTAGCTTTTGCTTAAGCTCATCCTGTAGACCACGAAGAGCGCCAGCATCAACACCCTCAAGTTTCTTAACGAGAACCTTAACGCCATTCACGTCAACAGCTTCGCCAGCAAGATCTGCGCTAGTCGCAGCAGCCAACTTGTCTTTTAGTTGAGATAGCTCTTTTTCAAGTAACTTAGTCTTATCAAGCTGTGCTTTAAGCTTAGCAACCACAGAAGCGCTATCGCCCTTCAGTAATGCAGCCGCTTCTTCAAGCTGTGCTTGCTGCTTAGCAACATAAGCCATAGCTGCTGCACCGGTTACCGCTTCAATACGGCGTACACCTGCAGCGATACCACCCTCGGAAGTGATTTTAAACAAACCGATATCACCAGTGCGGCCAACGTGAGTACCACCACAAAGCTCGATAGAGAAATCGCCCATGGTCACAACACGCACTTCTGAATCATACTTCTCGCCAAATAGTGCCATAGCACCTTTTTCTTTAGCGGTTTCGATATCCATCACTTCAGCAGTTAGCTCGTGGTTACGTCGAATTTGCGTATTCACTAGCTCTTCAACTTCTTTAAGCTCGTGAGCTTTAACACCTTCAAAGTGTGAGAAGTCAAAACGTAAACGTTCAGGGTCAACTAAAGAACCTTTCTGGCTAACATGAGTACCTAATACTTGACGTAATGCCGCGTGTAAAAGGTGAGTCACTGAGTGGTTAAGTTCAGTTCTGTGACGTAGCTTTTTATCGACGTTAGCCGTCACAACTTGACCAACTTTAATGCTACCTGTTGCTACACGGCCGATATGACCAATCGCTTGAGCATATTTTTGCGTATCAGTAACGGTGAACTCGATGCCATCGGCAATTAATACACCTTCATCACCACACTGACCACCTGACTCACCATAAAATGGTGTGTTATCAAGTACGATAACTACGTCATCACCTGCAACAACGCTATCAACTGACTCACCCGCTTTAAAGATTGCAGTCACTGTTGCTTGATTGTTTAGCTCTGTGTAACCAGTAAAGCTGCTTTGCTCATCAATTTTCAGACCTTCGTTGTAGTCAGTCTCAAATTGACCAGCAGCTTGTGCACGACTACGCTGCTCAGCCATTGCAGCTTCAAATCCAGCTTCATCAACTGTGATATCACGCTCACGACACACGTCAGCAGTTAAATCTACAGGGAAACCGTAAGTATCATAAAGTTTGAACGCTGTTTCGCCGTCTAACACATTAGTTGCTAGCTCATTAAGCGCTGCATCTAAAATGCCTAAACCACGCTCAAGCGTACGAGCAAATTGCTCTTCTTCAGCTTTTAGTGACTTCTCAACAATCGCTTGAGTCTCTTTTAGGCCAGCTGCAGCATCGGCGCCCATCACTTCAATAAGTGTTGGAACCAACTTGTAGAAGAAGCTTTCAGTTGCGCCAAGCTTGTTACCATGGCGCACTGCACGGCGAATAATACGTCGCAGTACATAACCACGGCCTTCATTTGATGGCATAACACCATCAGCAATTAAGAAGGCACATGAACGAATATGGTCGGCAATAACGCGTAGTGACTTGTTCTCAAGATCAGTTACGCCAAGGATCGCAGCGGCTTTCTTAATCAAGGCTTGGAAAATATCGATTTCGTAGTTTGAATGTACGCCCTGCATAATTGCAGCAATACGCTCAATACCCATACCAGTATCAACTGAAGGCTTTGGTAGTGGCTTCATTTCACCGTCTGCTTGACGGTTGTACTGCATAAATACAATGTTCCAGATCTCGATGAAACGATCGCCATCTTCTTCAGGTGTACCTGGACGACCGCCCCAGATATGTTCGCCGTGATCGTAGAAAATTTCAGAACATGGACCACAAGGACCAGTATCGCCCATCTGCCAGAAGTTATCTGACGCGTACGCAGCACCTTTATTGTCGCCGATGCGGATAATATTTTCCGCAGCTACGCCAATTTTCTTATTCCAAATTTCAAATGCTTCGTCATCCGTCTCATAGATGGTGACGCATAGGCGTTCTTTTGGCAGCTTCAATTCTTCAGTAAGGAAAGTCCACGCGAAGTGAATTGCTTCTTCTTTAAAATAATCACCAAAGCTAAAGTTACCTAACATTTCAAAGAATGTGTGGTGACGTGCTGTGTAGCCAACGTTATCTAAATCGTTGTGCTTACCACCCGCGCGAACACAGCGCTGTGAAGATGTTGCACGAGAATAGCTACGCTTATCTGCACCCAAAAACACATCTTTAAACTGGTTCATACCCGCATTAGTAAATAGTAGCGTTGGATCGTTCGCTGGAACGAGAGAGCTGCTATCAACGACCTGGTGACCATTTGTGCGGAAATATTCCAAAAAAGCACTTCGCAGTGCTGCAGTGGTTTGATACATGAAACCGTCCTGAATTAGATTGTGCAAATAGCCCTAAAGAGCTGAGTGATAAATTTTTATGGATAGCATTATAAGCAGAGTCATGACTAACAACCAGCCCTGTTAATACAAAACTGTGTGGCTAATAGATAAATAGCAGCAGGATGACGATAAGAGGAGGTATAAGAGTCTGAAATTCATTTATCAAATTTGCAGCACAAGCTAAGACATTTGTTTATTCGCTTTTAAAAAAAATCGCGGCGTGTTTATAACACGGCCGCGATTATCTATTCAGTCACCTGACTTAGTTAAATCATTTAACTACTAAAGCATTCTTAAAATACTTCGCCAGTCTCTAAATCGATGTTATCACCAGCAGTATCAGCTGAATCTGCATTCACCTTCTCACCGTTGCCTAGAAGCATAGCGCGTAACGTCGCTTCGATTTCATCTGAGATAGCTGGGTTTTCGATTAGATACTTACCGGCATTTGCGCGGCCCTGACCAATCTTGTCACCTTTATAGCTGTACCAAGCGCCAGCTTTTTCAATTAACTTGTGCTGTACACCAAGGTCAACCAACTCACCCGTGCTGTTGATACCTTGGCCATAAAGGATTTGGAATTCAGCTTGTTTAAATGGTGCCGCAATCTTGTTCTTAACCACTTTTACACGAGTTTCGTTACCAATCACTTCTTCTCTATCTTTAATCGCACCAGTACGGCGAATGTCTAGACGAACAGAAGCGTAAAACTTAAGTGCGTTACCACCAGTAGTCGTTTCTGGGTTACCGAACATTACACCAATCTTCATACGGATTTGGTTAATGAAGATAAGTAGTGTATTTGACTGCTTAAGGTTACCTGCAAGTTTACGCATTGCCTGGCTCATCATACGTGCCGCTAGGCCCATGTGAGAGTCACCAATTTCACCTTCAATTTCGGCTTTTGGTGTTAATGCAGCTACCGAGTCGACAATGATAACGTCAACTGCGCCGCTCCGAGTTAGTGCATCACAGATCTCAAGCGCTTGCTCACCAGTATCAGGCTGTGAACATAGTAGGTTATCAATATCTACACCTAGCTTTTTAGCGTAGATTGGATCAAGTGCATGCTCAGCATCGATAAAGGCACAGGTCTTCCCCTGCTTTTGAGCGGCAGCGATAACTTCTAGTGTTAATGTTGTTTTACCTGAAGATTCTGGGCCATAGATCTCAACGATACGTCCCATAGGTAAACCACCAGCACCTAAAGCCACGTCCAAAGCTAATGAGCCAGTAGAAATAGTTTCTACGTCCATTGAACGGTCTTCACCTAACTTCATGATTGAGCCTTTACCAAACTGCTTCTCAATCTGTCCAAGAACGGCGTTCAATGCTTTCTCTTTATTTGGATCTATCTTCATTCCTATATCCTCTGGATCACAGCGCAAACACGTTTGCGGTACTGATTTATCATTTAGGTGACGACTCAATTTGCCTTGGCTAGAGCCTCAATATGAAACTAGTATACTGTACAATCATACAGTATCAAGTACTGTGTAAAAATATTTTATAAATACCTAAAAATCAGACACTTCCACAATAAGAGGATTTATATAGAGTATTTTTTTGCTGAAACACTGTAAGAATTCCGCCTCAAGGCCACAAAATATTGTTAATATTAGCGTCAATATTGTTTAAGGCACTTTATGCTGCCACAGTAAATGACAGGCAAAACAAATCGATGACCGCTATTGATCCCCAAAGCTTAGAAAAACACACTCCTATGATGCGTCAATATTTGACGTTAAAAGCCCAGCATCCCGATATGTTGCTCTTTTATCGCATGGGCGATTTTTATGAGCTCTTTTATGAAGATGCAAAGAAAGCATCTGAGCTACTTGGGATCTCATTAACAGCCCGAGGTAAAAGTGGCGGTGATCCTATCCCTATGGCGGGCTTGCCTTACCACGCAGTCGAAGGTTATTTAGCTAAATTAGTGCAGCTACGTGTTTCGGTAGCGATTTGCGAGCAAGTGGGTGACCCAGCAACTTCTAAAGGCCCTGTTGAGCGTAAAGTCGTTCGTATTGTGACCCCTGGAACCTTAACCGACGAAGCACTGCTACAAGAGAGGCAAGATAATTTACTTGCTGCTTTATATCAGGGTAAAACCGGCTATGGTTATGCGACTTTAGATGTCGCATCGGGGCGCTTCGTCATCACCGAGCTCGCCAATACTGAAGCCTTGGAAGCCGAGCTACAACGTACCAATCCAGCAGAGCTACTCTACAGTGAAGACTTCTCGCAAATGAGCCTTATCGCGGGGATGAACGGCACTCGTCGACGCCCTGAGTGGGAGTTCGATTACGATACTTGTCAGCGCATGCTACTTAATCAATTTGGCACTAAAGATTTAAATGGCTTCGGTATCGAAGACGCGAGACTGTCTTTACAGGCTGCTGGTTGCTTGATGCAGTATGTGAAAGACACTCAGCGTACAGCATTGCCGCATATCAACTCGATTGTCCGTTTCAATCAGTCAGACAGTATCGTATTAGATGCCGCGACTCGCCGTAACTTAGAGCTTACGGTAAATCTACAAGGCGGCCGCGAAAACACCTTAGCATCAGTGCTTGATAACACTGTAACCCCTATGGGTAGCCGAATGCTGCAGCGCTGGATCCATCAGCCTCTTCGCGATCATGACATTATTCGAGCTAGGCAAACATCGATAGCTGAACTGATGACGAGCGGCGACTTTGAGACGCTATCAGAAGATCTTAAGGCTCTTGGAGATGTCGAGCGTATTACCGCCCGTATTGCACTGCGTAATGCTCGCCCAAGAGACTTTGCACGCCTTCGTCAAGCTCTTACCTTACTGCCACAGCTACAACAAACACTAAGCCAAGCCAGTGCGCCGCACCTTAAATACCTATCGCAAGTGATTGGCGTGTTCCCTGAGGAGGTTGATTTACTCTCCCGAGCCGTTGTCGATAATCCGCCTATGCTTATTCGCGATGGTGGTGTGATCCGTGAGGGCTACAATGAGGAGCTCGATCAATGGCGTAAGTTGAGTGAAGGCGCAACAGATTACTTACATGAACTTGAAGCCCGTGAGAAAGAACTAACTGGCATTTCGACACTCAAAGTCGGCTATAACCGAGTCCATGGCTACTATATTGAAGTCAGTCGCCGTGAATCTGATCTCGTGCCGCTAAGTTATCAGCGCAGACAAACCTTGAAGAATACCGAGCGCTATATTATCCCTGAGCTAAAAGAGCATGAGGAAAAGGTGCTATCGAGCCAAGGTAAGGCTCTTGCGCTAGAGAAACAGTTATGGGAGCAGCTATTCGACCTTATCTTGCCTAAACTGCATGAGCTACAAGACTTTGCCAAAGCCTCGGCCGAACTAGATGTATTATGTAACTTTGCTGAACGAGCCGAGAGTCTCAATTACCATTGCCCGGAGCTATCAAACATATCGGGAATTCAGATTGAAGCGGGTCGTCATCCTGTAGTGGAGCAAGTTAGCCAGAGTCCATTTATCGCTAACCCGGTCACTTTAAACGCACAGCGCAAAATGCTTATTGTCACCGGTCCTAACATGGGTGGTAAGTCTACTTACATGCGTCAGGTTGCCTTGATCACCCTTATGGCTCATATCGGTTGTTATGTCCCAGCTGAGCATGCAGTCATTGGTCCTGTAGACAGGATATTTACCCGTATTGGAGCATCCGATGACTTGGCCTCTGGTCGCTCAACCTTTATGGTCGAAATGACTGAAACCGCCAACATCTTACATAATGCCACGCCAAACAGTCTGGTATTGATGGATGAAATCGGCCGAGGAACGTCAACTTATGATGGGCTATCACTTGCCTGGACAGCGGCAGAATATTTAGCCAAACATCTGCAGGCGATGACACTGTTTGCGACTCATTACTTTGAGCTGACACAACTGCCTGAGCAGCTAAACAATGTAGAAAATGTGCATCTTGATGCCGTCGAACATGGCGATAGCATTGTGTTTATGCATGCAGTTCAAGAGGGGGCTGCAAGCCGCAGTTATGGCCTGCAAGTGGCCGCTCTGGCAGGTGTACCAAATTGTGTTATCAGTGCAGCTAAACACAAGTTACACCAACTTGAGAGCCGCGATCACGACATACAGCAAAATAGCGAGCAACAAAATACTCAACAGAGCCTGAGTTTTGCACCTAGTGCTCCATCACCGGCTTTAGAAGCACTGCAAAAGCTAAATCCGGATGAGCTGACTCCAAGGCAAGCTCTAGACTATTTGTATAGTCTGAAAAAGCTGGCTTTATAATATTTTAAAACTCTGGATAGCAAGCACTAAAAAAGCGCAGTTGGAATCAACTGCGCTTTTTATTTATCTGACCTCAGAACGAGGCAGTACTTTATGCTTTAATTTTATGCTTTAAAAATGGCTTCAACAGAAAGGCCTTGTGCCCCCAGTAAGTCTTTCAAGCGCTTAAGTGCCTCAACTTGAATTTGACGTACTCTTTCACGGGTTAAACCAATTTCTTTACCAACATTTTCTAGAGTAGATGGCTCATAGCCTAATAAACCAAATCGGCGCGCTAACACTTCTCTTTGTTTGGTATTAAGCTCATCTAGCCATTTCACCACAGACTTAGACATATCTTCGTCCTGCACCTTATAGTCAGGACCTACGTTATCATCATCGGCAAGTACATCTAGCAATGCTTTATCACTTTCGCCACCTAATGGCGTGTCGACAGAGGTAATTCTTTCATTAAGTTTAAGCATGCGGCTTACATCCGCACTGGGTAGATCTAGCTTATCTGCAATCTCTTCAGCCGTAGGCTCGTGATCTAGCTTATGCGCTAGCTCTCTTGCAGTACGCAGATAAACATTGAGCTCTTTTACCACATGGATGGGTAATCGAATGGTACGAGTCTGATTCATAATAGCTCGCTCAATCGTCTGTCTAATCCACCATGTTGCATAGGTTGAAAATCTAAAGCCACGCTCAGGATCGAACTTCTCTACGGCTCGGATAAGGCCTAAGTTCCCCTCCTCGATAAGATCGAGCAGCGCTAAGCCACGATTATTATATCGACGTGCAATTTTTACGACCAATCTGAGGTTACTTTCAATCATGCGGTTACGAGATTTTTCACACCCTTTAAGGGATTTACGTGAAAAATACACTTCTTCCTCAGCACTGAGGAGAGGGGAAAATCCAATTTCACCTAGATACAGCTGTGTGGCATCTAAGTTCTTTTGTAAATCATCTTGCACTTGCTGTTCTAATTCAGCTTCTTTTACATCCTGTTTATTAAGAGTATTCGATGAATCTTTTACAGAGTCACTGTTTGGTTGCTCTGCAACAACGGCACTATTTAATCTGCCCATAATATTTCTCCCAAATTTTCACATTAAACTACTGCACTTCACTATCCTCCGATTTGCCAAAATGGCGGCCCAACAACTATTGTTTAGGCAAAAATTTAACAGGGTTTACTGACTTTCCATGGTATCGGATCTCAAAATGTAACATGACCCGATTTGTACCAGTTCTACCCATTGTCGCAACTGTTTGTCCAACATCAACAAGTTGCTTTTCCTTAACTGAGATCTTATCAGCATGAGCATAAGCACTTAGATAGTCATCACTATGCTTAATGATAACTAAGTTACCGTACCCCCGAAGTGCGCTACCTGCATAAACAACTCGACCACTTGCAGCGGCTCGAATCACATCACCTCGGTTACCTGCGATCTTTATCCCTTTATTTCCCTGCTCTTTGGCAGAGAAAGTTCCAATCACCTTACCTTTCACAGGCCATGACCAGCGACTTACTTTCTTTGGAAGCTCGACTGGCTTGTGGATAATTCGGTTAACATCTTGTTGACTGCTTGTTACAGAATACGCAGGCTTGGCGACAGGATCAAGCTGTTTTTTTGACCCATTATTCTGATTTGACGCTGTAGAAGTGTTAGAGCTAACCACTTGTTTTTGATGGGGTTTAGCACTCGCCGCAGGGCTTTTAGTGCTTGAGTTCGTCGTTTTTTTGGCGCTTTGGCTATTTGTAACATATCTTTTAGAGCTAAGACTCAAAACTTGGCCAGGGTAGATGGTGTAAGGCTTTGGCAGACGATTTTTCTTTGCAATATCAACAAAATCTTTATTAGCTCCCCATGCGATAGAATAGAGAGTGTCACCATTTTTTACGATATAGCGACTTCCTGTGATCGATCCTTTGGTGATCGACGGGGTTTGGGGACCGTTAATAGATTCTACTGGAGCAGGTCTATCTGCCTGAAAACTACAGCCAGAAAGCAACACCACACAGATACAATAAAAGTAAACGAACCTCATTGTTAACTATTCACCCCAAATTACCCAGTTGACGACACTATTTAATTAATTATGACTTTTCTTGTTTTTTACTTGAAAGCTTATCTGTTCGCTAAGGCGGTGCAAAAAAGCCTATGCCAATTCGCCACTGACTAGCGGTACAAAGCGGACATCCTCAATCACCTCAGAGGTGAATTGGTTGCCGACTCGAGTAAGCTTCAACAGCTGTTGCGATAACTCGCCAACAGGGATAACTAACACGCCGCTGTCTGCTAATTGTGCGATTAAAGCTTCAGGAACTGAACTTGCTGCGGCAGTTACCATAATAGCGTCATACGGCCCTTTACTTGGCCACCCTTGCCAACCATCGCCATATTTGAAAGCAATATTATGTAAGTCGAGCTTTTTTAACCTCTGCCTTGCTTGGATCTGCAAACTTTTAATTCGCTCTACCGTGCAAAGTTGTGGAACCAGTTGTGCTAATACCGCAGCCTGGTAACCCGATCCCGTACCTATTTCAAGCACTTTGCTAGGCTTGTTCTGCAGGATGATTTCAGTCATTCTGGCAACGATATAAGGCTGGGAAATAGTCTGACCTTGCCCTATCGGCAGCGCAGTATTCTCATAAGCCTTATGACCTAGAGCAGCATCAAGAAACCGCTCCCTTGGTGTATTTGCAACCGCACGCAGTACCGCTTCATTACGGATCCCAGCCTCATACAGACTTCTTGCAAGGTTCAATGCTGATGTTGAGGCAACAGGGTTCATAAATCTTTTTCCAATATTTCTAAATTTGTTAACGCTTCGATTGCCGGTTTTATAAGGCAATCGACATAGGTTTTCACTCGGCTGTTAAACGCTGCAGTTCGTTAACTCAATATCTAATGCACTGAGCTGTTCAAAGCATTTAACTCAAGCGTCACTGTCACCAGTTCCATAACAGAAGACTCAGTCCCCTTGTTAATCGGTGAGCTTAGCTAACCAATTATCCAGAGCCTTGAGTTGTTCAAAAGCGGTTAAATCAACAGTTAGTGGTGTAATCGATACATAGCCATTAGCAACAGCGTAAAAATCAGTACCGTCACTCGCATCTTGTTCATCACCCGGCGGACCTAACCAAAAAATCTCTTTGCCGGCGGGATCTTGGGTTCTCACCATACCTTCTGCTCTATGTCTTGCACCAAGGCGGGTAATTTTCATCCCCTTCACTTCAGATAATGGTAAATCTGGCACATTAATGTTCAAGATCTTATCTTGAGCAACTGGGTTTTCTTGCAAGGCTTTAACGATTTTCAACGCATAATGAGCCGCAGTTTCGTAATGCTCATGGCCGACCAAAGAGATAGCTATCGCAGGAAAACCTAGAAAGCGTCCTTCCATCGCCGCCGCTACCGTCCCTGAATACAGAGTATCATCACCCATATTCGCGCCAGCATTAATGCCTGAGACCACCATATCGGGCTCATCTTGATATAACTCACGTATGGCTAAATGAACACAGTCGGTTGGTGTACCGCTTACCGAGATAAAACCATTGTCTAAGGTATTGAGTCGAAGCGGGTTGGTCAAGGTTAACGAGTTACTCGCACCAGAACAGTTTCTATCAGGCCCAACCGTGAGTGTCTCTGCTATCTGGCTCAATGAGCGAGTCAGAGCTGCAATGCCTATAGCATTGACGCCATCATCATTGCTGATCAGAATCTTCATTGCTGCGCCTCTGCATTTCTTTGCTCAGCTAGCATTTGTTGGCGCGCCACTTCTTGGACATCTTGATACACAAACAGCTCACGCAGTACCGATGTGGCATAAGAACCTGATGGTAATGCAAATTTTAGAATAATGGTATCTTCGTCTACCTCATATTGCAGATGTTGTGGCTCAAGTAACAATGCGCGTCTTTCTTGATTCAGTCCTGCTTGCTCTAAGCCGTCTTTATCTATAGCTAGCGATTCAAGTGCTGCCGTCTCACACTCGGCTGCATCAGCTTGTGCAAGCGGTAAGCCACGTCCCCATAACGGCGCAGACAGCTGTATGTCTTTTTTAGCTAAACGCTCAACTAAAGTTTCATCCCACTGCTCGGCCACAAAATAACTCTTGCTGCCAGCAAGCATAACGCAGTCGCCAATAAGCCTTGCTGTGCCATGTTGAGCTAAACGCGTGGATACCGCCGTATTAAATAGATTTGAACGCACAGCAGACAGATACATGCTGCGTTTGTTTCTATCTTTCACTTTACGCCCTGTAAACATCTGACGACCAAATATTAGATTCTTGCCGTCGTGACCAAAGCGTTGTTCACCAAAGTAGTTCGGCACGCCTTGCTCGCTAATCTTCTCGATGCGCGCAAGCACATCACTCATATCGGAGACATTGCGTAAGGTTAAGGTAAAACGGTTGCCAGCCAGCGCACCAATACGTAGCTTTTTACTGTGTCTAGAAGCACTAAGTACTGTGAGCTGCTCGCTATTTAATTGCTGCCAATTTGGTGTTTCCTTACCGGGAATACGAACGCCAAACCACTGTTCGGTAATCGCGTGCTTATCTTTTTGCCCTGCGTAGGTCACCTCTTTCGGATGCACATGAGCAAAGCTAGATAGCATTTTAGCGACTTCAACGGTGTTGAGTCCCTCTTTACGAATATGCAGCAAATGATGCTCACCTTCACCCGTAGGGGCAAAAGGTAGGATTTCTTGTACCTGAAAGTCACTATTGTGAGTGCGCAGATCGGCAGTAGATGTCGGCTTGCCGTATAAATAATGTAATTCGCTCATATCGCTTACTTGTCTCACTAATCTATTTTGCAAAGCAACTTAAGGTTGCTGCTATTTTGGCTAGCCCTTTGAGCTTAGCCAAAACACTAGGCTTTAATCATCAACACCACAGCTTCAACGGCTATGCCTTCTTTTCTGCCGGTAAAGCCTAATTTTTCGGTGGTGGTCGCTTTGACATTAATACCGCTAATATCAGATGCTAAATCTTCTGCCAGTACCTCACGTATAGCTTCGATATGCGGAGCCATTTTAGGTGCCTGAGCAATTACTGTCACATCCAGGTTTGATAGGCTGTAACCCATCTCTGTCGCTAGTTGATAACAGTGCCTCAATAGCACACGGCTGTCGGCGCCCTTGAAATCTGGATCGGTATCGGGAAAGTGTTTACCGATATCTCCAAGTGCCATTGCACCAAGAATCGCATCAGAGATAGCATGCAAAACCACATCACCATCAGAGTGTGCGATTAAACCCACCTCATAAGGCACTTTAACACCACCGAGGATCAGTGGTGGCTCGCCGCCAAATTTGTGAACATCAAAGCCATGACCAATTCTAATTTTCATCGGTGTTCCTGTTTATCTAACGAGTATAATTCAAGCGAATAAGTTTCTAGGCTGGCCTATTGAGCACTTTTAAGAAACAGCGACGCAAGCTGCAGATCATCTGGGTGAGTCACCTTAATATTATCAGCCCGCCCCGATACAATGCCCGGAGCAATACCAGCCCACTCCATTGCTGATGCCTCATCGGTAATTAATGCACCGGCGGCTAACGCATCACATAAGTATTGCTTAAGATTTTTAACGGGAAAATACTGGGGCGTGAGTGCGTGCCATAAGTTTTCGCGGCAAACCGTTTCGGTAATTAAGCCCTGTGCATTACTGCGCTTCATGGTGTCACGTACTGGCGCCGCTAAAATGGCGCCCTGCGGGAAGCGAGATGCCGACTCGATTAACTTGTCGATATCTAGGTGGCTTAAACACGGACGCGCAGCATCATGCACTAACGCCCAGGCATCAACTGGTGCCAAGGTTAAAGCCGCTAGCACAGAGTCTGCACGCTCTTTACCACCTGTTACAGCCTGTAGCTTTGGATGCTTAGCTTGAGGTAAGTGCGCAAAGAATTCATCTTGAGGATTAAGTGCGACAATCACCTTTTCAATACTCGGGTGCGATAGCAAGCAGTCCAGCGTATGGCCTAATATGCTTTGCTCATTAAGCTGTAAGTATTGCTTTGGAATTTCAGCGCCCATACGACTGCCTATGCCAGCAGCGGGGACAATCGCGATAATTTTGTTGGGTGTTTGGCTCATGAGAGAGCTCCATCTAATAGCGGCATCTTTCTATGTTCGGTTAAACTAAAATCAGTTCTCAGGCACGCCCCCACGTTCGCCTCCAACGACACGAAAGAAGGTTTCGCCCTCTTTGACCATGCCTAGCTCGTTGCGGGCACGCTCTTCTAGTGCTTCGGTACCACTTCGAAGATCACTGATCTCTTCTCTCAAAATTTGGTTTCGAGCCACTAATTGTGCGTTGCTTTGCTGCTGTAGTTTTATCTGCTCCTGCAGATGAAAAGAGTCAGCTAAGCTCTTATCACCCAACCAAAGGCGATACTGAAGCATGGCAAGTAGAGCAATTAATACAAAAAGAAGCCGTTTCATGATTCAAAGTAGCAAGAAGTTGAGAATATTAGACAGATAGTACAACAAAAAAGGCCACCGAGTGGTGGCCTTTTTAAAGTTTATAGCGATTTACGCTTGACCTTTGATCTCTTTAAGACCGTTATAAGGTGCTTTTTCGCCTAACTGCTCTTCGATACGAAGTAGCTGATTGTACTTAGCAACACGGTCACTACGACATAGTGAACCCGTCTTGATTTGGCCAGCTGAAGTTGCAACAGCAAGATCTGCAATAGTTGCATCTTCTGTTTCACCACTACGGTGTGAAATCACAACTGTGTAACCCGCTTCTTTCGCCATGCGAATTGCCGCAAGAGTCTCAGTTAGTGAACCGATTTGGTTAAACTTAATCAAGATTGAGTTAGCAATATTATTGTCGATACCGCGCTTTAAGATTTTAGTGTTTGTAACGAACAGATCGTCACCAACAAGCTGGATCTTATCACCCATGATTTGAGTCTGGTATGCCCAACCATCCCAATCTGACTCATCTAAGCCATCTTCGATTGAAGCAATTGGGTACTGCTCAGTTAGCGACTTAAGGAAGTCAGAAAAACCGTTAGCAGAAAATACTTTGCCTTCACCAGATAGGTCGTACTGACCATCTTTGTAAAACTCAGATGCAGCGCAATCTAGTGCTAGTGTTACATCAGTACCTAAGGTGTAACCCGCTTTCTCAACAGCAACCTTGATGATAGCTAGTGCATCAGCATTTGATGCCAAGTCAGGTGCAAAACCACCTTCATCCCCCACAGAAGTGCTTAAGCCTTTAGACTTAAGTACGCTCTTTAGGCTATGGAAGATTTCAGCGCCCATACGCAGTGCTTCACGGAAAGTCTTAGCGCCAACAGGTTGAACCATAAACTCTTGGATATCAACGTTGTTATCTGCGTGCTCACCACCGTTCAAGATGTTCATCATAGGAACAGGCATAGAGTATTGGCCAGGCGTACCGTTTAGGTCTGCAATGTGCGCGTATAAAGGAACGCCTTTAAATGCTGCTGCCGCTTTAGCCGCTGCCAAAGACACAGCTAGAATCGCGTTAGCGCCTAACTTATCTTTGTTTTCAGTGCCATCAACGTCAATCATGATTTGATCAAGCTCAGCTTGAGCTGTTGCGTCTTTGCCCATCAAAGCGTCACGAATGAGTCCATTGATGTTTTCAACAGCTTTTAATACACCTTTACCCAAGTAACGAGCTTTATCGCCGTCACGTAGTTCTAGTGCTTCACGGCTACCAGTCGATGCACCAGATGGTGCTGCCGCCATGCCCATGAATCCGCCTTCTAAATGAACTTCAGCTTCAACAGTTGGGTTACCGCGAGAATCCATGATTTCGCGACCGATAATATTAATAATCTTAGCCATAATGCCCTCGATTTAAGTTTTAAAGATAAATTTAAAGATAAAAGTAAAACGAAATTCTGTGCAGTTATTACATCGCTAGAAACAAAAAAGCCGCCCCCATAAAATGGAAGCGGCTTTGTCGTAATTAGTCTTCTAAATCACGTTTTTGGTAGGCTGCTGCAGCGGCAACAAACCCTTCAAATAACGGCTGACCATCACGAGGAGTCGATGTAAATTCAGGGTGGAACTGACCTGCTACGAACCATGGGTGGTTTGGTAGCTCAATCATTTCAACTAATGAACGGTCTGATGATAGGCCACTGAAAATAAGGCCAGCTTTCTCAAGACGCTCTTTGTAGTTGTTGTTCACTTCGTAACGATGACGGTGACGTTCAACACAAGTCGTAGACTTATAAGCCGCAGCCGCTTTAGTACCTTCTTCAAGGTGACATAGCTGAGCCCCTAGACGCATTGTGCCGCCTAGGTCTGATTCTTCATGGCGCTCTTCAACTTGGCCGTCTTCGTTGATCCACTCAGTGATCAAACCAACCACTGGGTGTGGTGTTTCTGGCATAAATTCTGTTGAATGTGCACCTTCTAGACCTGCAACGTGACGAGCGAACTCGATCAACGCAACTTGCATACCTAAACAGATACCAAAATATGGAAGGTTGTTCTCACGTGCAAACTTAGCCGCCATGATCTTACCTTCAACACCACGCTCACCGAATCCACCAGGAACTAGGATACCGTCTAAGCCTTGTAGAACTTCATCGCCCTTAGCTTCAACGTTTTGTGAATCGATATACTTGATGTTAACTGACACGCGGTTAAATAGACCTGCATGCTTTAATGCTTCGTTAACAGACTTGTAGGCATCTGGTAGTTCAATGTACTTACCTACCATACCAATAGTCACTTCGCCCACTGGGTTAGCTTCTTGGTATACAACCTTTTCCCACTCAGCTAAATCGGCTTCTTTACAATCGATGCCGAAACGCTTAGTCACAAGTTGGTCTAGACCTTGCGCTTTTAGTAGTGCAGGGATCTTATAGATACTGTCTACGTCTTTTAGTGAGATAACTGCACGTTCTTCTACGTTACAGAATAGAGAAATCTTAGCTTTCTCGTTTGCAGGAATAGCGCGATCACCACGACAAACCAACACATCTGGAGCGATACCAATTGAGCGTAGCTCTTTTACAGAGTGCTGTGTTGGCTTAGTCTTAACTTCGCCCGCTGCGCCTAAGAAAGGAACAAGAGTCAAATGCATAAATAGGGTTCTATCACGGCCAAGTTCAACACCTAGCTGACGGATAGACTCTAAGAATGGTAGTGATTCGATATCACCTACTGTGCCGCCGATTTCAACGATTGCCACATCATGGCCTTCACCACCAGCAAGGACTTTTTCCTTGATAGCGTTAGTGATGTGCGGAATAACCTGAATGGTTGCACCTAAGTAGTCACCACGACGTTCTTTACGAAGTACTTCTTCGTAAATACGACCTGTAGTAAAGTTATTACGACGGTTCATCTTGGTACGGATGAAACGCTCGTAGTGACCTAAATCTAGATCAGTTTCAGCGCCGTCTTCTGTCACAAACACTTCACCGTGCTGTGTTGGACTCATGGTACCTGGATCTACGTTAATGTATGGATCCAGCTTCATAATGGTTACGTTTAGGCCGCGAGCCTCTAATATTGCAGCCAAAGAAGCTGCTGCAATGCCTTTACCTAGTGATGAAACCACGCCACCAGTAACGAAGATATACCTTGTAGTCATGCTGAACCTGAGAAAATGAGTTGGAAATATGTGCTTGTAAGAAAGCACTAGGACGGGGCAATATTATACCAAAGCAACCTTGATTCGACAAACTACAATTAACCTAAAAGCTAAGTTATTTATTTGCTTCATCCTGTTTAACCTGATCCCAGTAACCATCAAGCTCTGTTAATGTGTGTTCCGTCATCAAGCGACCATCAGCTTGTGCGTAGGCTTCAACGCCACGAAATCGCCTTTCAAACTTATGATTTGCTTGCCTTAATGCCTGTTCTGGCTCAACACCTAAGTGCCTTGCAAGGTTTACCACAGCGAACAATAAGTCACCCATCTCATCTTTTACTTTGCCTGCATCGACCGTGTCTTGCTTTACTTCATAAAGCACTTCATCGATCTCTTCATGGATTTTTGCCACCACAGGCTCAAGTTCTGCCCAGTCAAATCCAACCCTAGCCACTCGTTTCTGGATTTTTATCGAGCGCGATAACGCAGGCAAACTCAGAGGAATATCATCAAGCACTGAGTCTAGCGCTCGCTGACTGCGTTCATCCGCTTTCAATTGCTCCCAATTTTGCTTTATCTCAGCCGTACTTGTAGCCGCTAAGCCTTCAAATACATGGGGATGGCGACGAGTAAGTTTATCGCAAATACGCTCAACCACAGTGTCAAAATCAAAAAGCCCCTGCTCTTTACCAAGCTGACAATAAAAAACAACCTGAAACAGCAAGTCACCTAATTCGTCAGGCAACTCATCGAGAGCCATACGCTCTATCGTGTCCGCCACTTCATAAGCTTCTTCTATGGTAAATGGCACGATTGTCTGAAAATTCTGCGCTCGGTCCCAAGCACAGCCCGTTTCTGGGTCGCGCAGCTTTTGCATAATATTAAGTAGAGGGCGGGTATCGCCAACTAGTTGAGTCATTCCACTTTCCTGTACAGTGCTTTAACGCTGTCACGCTAAAGTCACGATTAATAATTACATATAAAAACGGCAACCCGTTGGTTGCCGTTATCTTTAAGTTACAGCCTTCTGGCCTGTATCACGCCATCTACTTGGTTAATCTTGGATAACACTTTAGACAAGCCATCTAAATTATAAAGCTCAAGCTCCAATTCAATGGTCGCGGTTTGCGTTTTCACATCTGAGGTTGAGCTCATCGCCATCACATGGGTCTTTTCTGCCGCGAGTACCGAAGTTAAATCTCGAAGCAGTCCAGAGCGGTCATTGGCCAGCAGGCTTAAACGGATTTTATAACCACCGGAATAGTTCTCGCCCCACACCACATCGACCGAACGCTCAGGCGCGGCGCGAATTAACTCTTTAACCTGATCGCAATCGGCTCTGTGTACTGAAATACCTCGGCCCTTGGTAATAAAACCAAAAATCTCATCACCAGGTACAGGCTGACAACATTTAGCGATATGACTCATAAGGTTGCCGACGCCGTTGACTTCGACTTGCCCCTTACCTCTCTTAACCGACTTATTCTGGCTCTTCTTAACTAAGTCTTCGACTACCTCTTCATCACTGAGCTCTTTAGTGCGCAGACGACTTTGAACATGGTTTACCACTTGATTAAGACGTACATCTCCGCCGCCAATACCAGCCAGCAGGTCATCCATACTCACCAAGTTAAATCTTTCTACTGCAGACTGTGCATCTTTAATATTCAGATTAATTCGCCCAAGCTCGGCATCGAGCATCTCTCGACCAGCAACGATATTCTTATCTCTATCTTGCTGTTTAAACCAGTGCTGAATTTTTGAACGAGCACGAGAAGTCTGAATGTAACCCAGGTTTGGGTTTAGCCAATCACGCTTAGGGTTTGGGTGCTTTGAGGTGATGATCTCTATGCGCTGCCCCGTTTCCACCTGATAGGTAAACTGCACAATACGGCCATCGACCTTGGCGCCAATACATTTATGCCCCACATGAGAGTGAATGTAATAAGCAAAGTCGAGTACCGTCGAACCTAAGGGGAGATCAATGACTTCACCGTTGGGAGTAAACACGTACACTCGGTCTTCAAAGACCTGACTGCGGATCTCATCGACCAAGTTACCGCTTTCGGCCACATCTTCTTGCCACTGCAAGATTTTACGCAACCAGTTAATCTTATCTTCGTAACCGCTTTGTTTACCGCTAGCGCTACCTTCTTTATATTTCCAGTGCGCAGCCACACCAAGTTCTGCGTCTTCATGCATCTGCTCGGTACGAATTTGGATTTCAACAGTCTTGCCTTCAGGCCCAACCACCACAGTATGAATAGACTGGTAACCATTTGGCTTAGGGTTGGCTACATAGTCATCAAACTCACGTGGAATATGGTGCCAAAGTGTATGCACTACACCTAAGGCGCCGTAGCAATCTTGCAGGCGGTCGGTCACGATACGTACGGCTCGTACGTCAAACAGCTCATCAAACTTAAGCTGCTTGCCCTTCATTTTCTTCCAGATACTGTAGATATGTTTAGGGCGGCCGTAGACCTTAGCGCGGATCAGATCTTTATCGAGTCGCGCCTGTAATTGGCTAACGAAGTCATCGATAAAGGTTTCTCTGTCGAGGCGCTTACCATCAAGCTGCTTAGCGATATCTTTATAGGTTTGTGGATGCAGGTAGCGGAACGAAATATCTTCAAGCTCCCACTTAAGCTGACCAATACCTAATCGGTTAGCCAGTGGCGCATAAATATCAGCGATCTCACGGGCGACAAGGACTTTAACTTCCTCATCGGCGTTCTTGATCTCACGCAGCAAACAGATGCGTTCGGCAAGTTTAATCACCACTGCGCGCACATCTTCTACCATGGCCAATAACATCTTACGGATATTATCGATCTGCGGCTCGCCGCTACGAGTCTGATTATCGACTTTTAGCGCGCCAATAGCATTCATGGTCTCAACGCTCGACACCAAAACGGCTAGCTTAGCGCCAAACTCCTCTTCGACATCTTCTTGCGTGATTAGACCCGCGTCAAACACCACAAACAAGATGGCGGCCTGTAGTGTTTCAATATCCATATTCAGCGGCGCAAGAATTTCTATCATCTCGCGCGCACGTTTTAATACGGTAACGTTCGCGTCTTTCTTTTGCCCCACGAGCAGTTCGACCCGCTCAATTAAGGTCAATAGAATTTGAGCTTCCGAAGCATCACTTATATAACGTTGCACCCATTCTTCAAGTTGAAAATCAGGATCGCTAAAATGTGCTTCACGAACAGATACCATCGTATTTAATTCCTTTACATACCTAAGATAGAGGTTAACAGCCACTTAACTATATCTTTTTAATTTATACCCACTATATTCGTCATTCAGGCGTTATTGTCAATGTACAAAAGCTGACAATTGCGACTAAAAACGCCTATATGGCCTGAGTTTGAATTGTATGAGTTATATTTAAGCAAAAGGTTTCATTAAATGTATCTATTTGTGTCTTTTTGTTTAATTTCCTAACTCAAACAGCGCCATCGACTCTAAGTGATGGGTCTGAGGGAACATATCTATTAAGCCAATTTTTTTAAGCTTATAGCCCTGCTTTAATATCACTTCACTGTCGCGCGCAAGACTCGCCGGATTACACGAAACATAGACTAAGGATTTTGGTTTAAGCTTTTTCAGTGACTGCATGCTTTCATAGGCACCCGCACGAGCGGGATCAATTAACATCTTATCGACCTTACCCAACCATGGCTCTTTAGATAGATCAGCACTTAAGTCTGCATGGTAGAAAGAGACTTTATCTAAGCCACTTTGCTGAGCATTGGCTCTTGCCTGCTCAACCATAGCTGGCACCCCTTCAACACCAATCACCTCGGCGCCATCTTTGGCCAGCGGCAGACTGAAGTTACCAATACCGCAGAAAAGGTCTAGCACTCGCTCGCCAGCTTTTGGCGACAACCATTCTACGGCCTGATTCACCATAGCTTGGTTTACCGGACCATTAACTTGAATAAAGTTACCAGGAGAGAAGTTAAGCTTAATATCACTGCCAGCTAAGGTGTAAAACGGCTGCTCACCTGCGCCATTTAGGTGCTCACACTGAGCGTCATCATCTTGCAGTAGCACGATAACATCATGCTTATTTGCAAATTCAACTAATCGAGCCTTATCTTTATCCGACAGAACTTTAGTCACTCGAAGCACGACAAAGTTGCCGTTATCGGCCTCGGTCAACTCAACGTGGCCTAAGGCTTTTTTACCGCTTAACTGATTAAGCATAAACGCTAGGTCTGGAATTAAGGCTGATAAGGGCTCTGCTAATACCGCACAGGACTGGATCTCAACCACATCACTGCTGCTACTCGCTCTAAAGCCCAAACTAATGTGTTTAGTGTTCTTATCAAACCAGGTTGCTAAACGCGCACGGCGGCGGTAATGCCAAGCATCACTACTGAGTGGAGCGCAAACCTCACTCGCCTGAGCTTGAGCAAATTTATTCACCAAGTCGACAAGTGTATTGGCCTTATGTTTACGCTGAGCCACAATATCAAGGTGCTGCAGATCACAACCACCACATTTATCAAAATGTGGACACGGCGGAGTCACACGCTCAATTGATCGCTGCTCAATTTTGAGCAACTTACCGCGAGAAAACTTCTTTTTCTGCTCAGTTAACTGCACCGATACCGTCTCATCGGGTAAGGCGCCATTGATAAAAACAATCTTACCATCGTGATGACCAATGCCAGCCCCTAGATGATCCAGCTGCGTCACCTTAAGTGACAACTTCGATGATAATTGCTTAGATCTATTTGGTTTTGCTTTAAAAAATTGTGCCATTTTGCTCTCTAAATAGATAAAAAACTGGCCAAAACAGGTTAATATCTGGCAGTCTATCGATAACTCACACTATATTAAATGGTAACCCATACAAAGAATGAATGATGCCAACAATATGACCAAATACAGCCTTCGTTCGTGGGTTCTGGTATTGGCGTTAGCCCCTACAATTTTAGTGGGTATCTTATTGGGCGGCTATTTTACCATAAATAGATTCTATGAACTTGAAGATACGCTCATAGAACAAGCAAGTAATATCATCGAGCCCTTGGCAATAGCCTCTGAAGTGGGGCTTGAAAGCAAAGATTTCGAAACCACCAAGAGGCTGATCACCTCAGCGCAATTGAATAAAGCATCGTTGGTGCAGTTTATTGCCATTTTCGATGCTAATAACCGGGTTGTTGTTACCTCTCATCATTATAAAAATCACGAAGTCATGCGCTTCGATAAACCCTTAGACTCAATGCTGCGTACTGAGAGATCCCCTCATAATTTCCCCAAAGCGTAACCATGTGTGAATAAATTTTGAGCTAGTAGGGTTGCAGCCACGAGTAAGTCTTCCCTTGTTATTGTGTAGCCAGAATGCCGCAAAACTTCCATGCCTAAGCGAACTGTTGAGAGTACGTTTCGATTTCTGACTGTGTTAGCCTGGAAGTGCTTGTCCCAACCTTGTTTCTGAGCATGAACGCCCGTAAGCCAACATGTTAGTTGAAGCATCAGGGCGATTAGCAGCATGATATCAAAACGCTCTGAGCTGCTCGTTCGGCTATGGCGTAGGCCTAGTCCGTAGGCAGGACTTTTCAAGTCTCGGAAGGTTTCTTCAATCTGCATTCGCTTCGAATAGATATTAACAAGTTGTTTGGGTGTTCGAATTTCAACAGGTAAGTTAGTTGCTAGAACCCATGGCTCCTTTGCCGACGCTGAGTAGATTTTAGGTGACGGGTGGTGACAATGAGTCCGTGTCGAGCGCTGATTTTTTCGGCCTTTAGAGCGAGATTTATACAATAGAATTTGGCATGAGATTGGATTGCTTTTAGTCAGCCTCTTATAGCCTAAAGTCTTTGAGTGACTAGATGACATATCATGTAAGTTGCTGATAGGTTTCCAGTTTTCCGCTCCTAGGTCTGCATATTGTACTTTTCCTCTTACTCGACTTAACCAGTACCAACCCAGCTTCTCAACGGATTTATACCATGGCACTTTAAAGCCAGCATCACTGACAATGAGCGGTGTGGTGTTACTCGGTAGAATGCTCGCAAGGTCGGCTAGAAATTGGTCATGAGCTTTCTTTGAACATTGCTCTGAAAGCGGGAACGCTTTCTCATAAAGAGTAACAGAACGACCGTGTAGTGCGACTGAAGCTCGCAATACCATAAGTCGTTTTTGCTCACGAATATCAGACCAGTCAACAAGTACAATGGGCATCGTATTGCCCGAACAGATAAAGCTAGCATGCCAACGGTATACAGCGAGTCGCTCTTTGTGGAGGTGACGATTACCTAACAATCGGTCGATTCGTTTGATGTTATGTTTTGTTCTCGCTTTGGTTGGCAGGTTACGGCCAAGTTCGGTAAGAGTGAGAGTTTTACAGTCAAGTAATGCGTGGCAAGCCAACGTTAAGCTGTTGAGTCGTTTTAAGTGTAATTCGGGGCAGAATTGGTAAAGAGAGTCGTGTAAAATATCGAGTTCGCACATCTTGTTGTCTGATTATTGATTTTTCGCGAAACCATTTGATCATATGACAAGATGTGTATCCACCTTAACTTAATGATTTTTACCAAAATCATTAGGGGATTCATCAGTGCTGCGTACCGAACTGGAACAAGTTGGCGACAGTATGATTTTACGTTCTCCCATTTTTAAGAGCGATAATATTCCTGTTCAAGATTTAAATAGCGAGCCACACGCTAACGCTAACATTCCCAAAATTGGCTATATTGCCATCCTTATCAATAAAGAAAACGCATTGCTGCAACAGCACAGAGCAGCCGTAGCCGCCTTTATTATTGTATTAATTGGTGTACAACTAAACCTCTTCTTCACCTTCCGCTTACTTAAAAACGTGACCCAACCTATTACCGACATGGTTCGCGTGGTAGCCAAAATTCGAGAAGGTAAACTCGATACGCGCTTAACCGGTAACTTGATTGGCGAGCTGGATCTGCTTAAACGCGGTATCAACGCCATGGCAGGCTCCTTGTCTGAGTACCATGATGAAATGCAACAAAACATTGATCAGGCCACTTCCGATTTACGAGAAACGCTAGAGCAAATTGAGATCCAAAACGTTGAACTGGATATGGCAAAGAAGCGCGCACTAGAGGCGAGTCGTATTAAGTCTGAGTTTTTGGCAAATATGTCGCACGAATTAAGAACCCCTCTTAACGGTGTGATTGGTTTCGCCAAACAGCTATTAAAAACCCCACTGCACTCAAGTCAGCAAGACTATATTCGTACTATTGAGCGCAGCGCGACTAACCTACTAAGCATCATTAACGACATTCTCGACTTTTCCAAATTGGAAGCCGGCAAGATGGTGCTAGAAAATATCCCCTTCTCGTTACGTGAAACCATAGAAGAAACGGTAACTATGCTTTCGAGCAACGCACGGGAAAAAGAGTTAGCCCTAATTATCGATGTCGACTCTCGTATTCCTGAAGATGTCTCTGGTGACGCCATGCGCTTTAGCCAAATCATTACTAACCTAGTGGGTAATGCGATTAAGTTTACAGATAAAGGCAGCGTACAATTAAAACTGCAACTTGAAGAAGTCAAAGACGGAAAGGTGCATATACGCTGCGAGGTCATAGATACGGGCATAGGAATTGATGAAGAGCAACAATCGTCGTTATTTCAGGCCTTTGGTCAAGCAGACTCCTCAATATCACGCCGTTTCGGTGGTACTGGCTTGGGTCTAGTGATCACTAAACGATTAGTTAATCGTATGGGCGGTCAAATAGGCTGTTATTCCGAGCCAAAGCAAGGCTCTACCTTCTGGTTCTCACTACCGCTTAATATTAGCCAATATGCAATAAATGATACCTTGCCGCTGTCGACACTTGAGGGAAAAAGTATCATGTTATTTGAGCCTGATAGCCTTACACAGCATGCGATTGAACGTATGTTGCTGCGCTGGGGACTAAAAGTCACTCTTGCAAAAAATATCAAACAATTAGAATTTTTGCTTACTCAATCTAATCATGTCTTTGATTTCGGCCTTATGAGCTGCCGCGCAATCGCTACAACTCACCAGCCAGCAAATGCGCTTAAACTGGCCAAATCAAAGATCGAATACCTGCTGCTTATCTCTGATTGTGTCGAACAGGAAGAAGTCTTCTCCCAGATGCGCCCCTATATAGATAAACAGCTTTCTATGCCTGTGGGCGAAAAGTTATTATCAAGCTCACTATTGGATCCGCATTCAGCAGTATTTAACGACAGCTTCACTGCATTAACACCAATAGTTGCCCCTATAAAACTGGAGAGCTTAAGCGTACTGGCTGTTGATGATAATCCAGCAAACCTAAAACTAATTAATACCTTATTAAAAGAGTTAGTCACACAGGTGCAGGTTGCAGATACTGGCGAGTTAGCTGTAAAGCTCGCCAAAGAGCGCAGCTACGACTTAATCTTTATGGATATTCAGATGCCCGGTACCGATGGTATTACTGCGACCAAACAGATCCGAGCTAACTCGGCCAACCGTAACACCCCTATTATTGCGGTCACGGCTCATGCAATCGCCGAGGAAAGAGAAAGGATCACCTCAAGCGGCATGGATGGTTACTTACCAAAACCTATCGATGAAGCAGCCCTAAAAGGGGTGATCACTCGCTGGAAGACCAAACCTAAGTTTACTCATTTCGAACAACGTACACTTAATTGGGAACTTTGTTTGACCCAGGCGAATAACAAGCCAGACTTAGCTCTGGATATGCTAAAGATGTTGTTAAAATCGCTACCAGAGACTGTTGAGCAAATTGAATTAGCACTCTCTAGTTCAGATAATGACAAAATGCTTGCCTGCATCCATAAGCTTCACGGTGCCAGTTGTTATTGCGGTGTGCCGACGACCCAATCACTTTGCCAAGAAATTGAGTCGAGCTTAAAACGTGACGTATCGGTGGAAGATGTAGAACCGGAAATACTAGAGTTACTTGACGAGCTAACTAAGGTAGAATCTGCCGCTAATCAAGTGATCTCCCAGCTATCAGTGGATATATAAGATGACAAACAAACAGGGATTTTTTAAACGTTTAAAAGCATTAGAGTTACCCCAGAAAAAGCTTTTTGCGGTTGCCCTATGCCAACGCATGCTACCTAACTATCAGCTTTTTTCTGAAGTGTGCGAATTTGGCGATCCAAAAGTACTCGACACCTTGCTAAATCTACTTTGGCAATCGATGTACGACAATAAGCTCAAGCTGAACATAGATATCTACCTTGAACGCCTTGAAGATAATACACCCGAGCCAAGCGATTTCGACGTATACGGTGTGTACCCGGCTATGGATGCCGCAGTAGCATTAACTTCACTTATCAGTGCGCTACAGAGCAAAGTTGAGGAAGACATCACTAACATCAGTAAGCTGTCTTCGTCCACTGTTGCCAATTATATCGAAGCAACCTGTGAGCAAGAGTTCAAAAATGAAGATGCACTCGATGACTATATCTTCGGCCATGAAGTGATGCAGGAAGAGAAAGAGATGCAAGAATCTCTTTTACAAATCATCGAGGAAAACCCATCAATGAAGGCTGACTTCATTAAAGGTTTGCGTAAAGAAATCGTTGAGATTGGTGTATCAAATATCGGTATCGAAGCGAGCCGATGAGTGTAATCTGCTTCACTTAAATACTGCAAGCAGGATCACTGAAAGCGCATAAGGTTAATTGCCTTGTGCGCTTTTTACTTATACCAATCAGTATAAAGATTTGGTCGCTCAGCGAGAATTTAGCAGTTCTGAGGCGAGGTCATTAAGTGCTCCTCGGTAACTGCTCCTGCGTTACTCTACCTCCTATATCCATATAGTCGTGCATTAATGACATTCACCACATCTGACCTCCAAGGATGGAGGAAATGTCTTATGTATGTCAGGAACATACAAGACCATGTGGTTTGCAACGAGTGAAGAGCATAGTTGAACTAGGGTTAAGTTCCCTCTTGTTCCTCAAGAGTCAATGCGTCAGGAACGCTAAAACTCGCCATTCTGGAGCGTTTTTGGCTGCCCACTTCCGCGTTGAATATCTTTACAAGGGAATAACCATTCTTACAGCTATTCGCCTTGAATTAGTTTGCCAAAAACCGCTCTGAGTAGCTCAACTTCTTATACTGATTGGTATTATCAGCCATCAAGCTTCATCGAAAAAAGAGTTGCCGCCTTTGACTGCATAAACTCGATGAACAGCTTTACCTTTAATGGTTGATGACTGCGCTGATGATACAAAATAGAAATGCGTCTCTTTTCACCAATCCACTCCGGCAGCAATGCTTGCAACGCACCGGATTTAAGCTCCTTGTTAACAAAAAGCTCTGGGCCATAGAGAATGCCACCATCGTCAACAGTTGCTTCAACCGCCCCATGCAAGTCACTTAAGGTCAGCTTAGCCTTTCCATCATAGTAAAATGACTCGCCAGACGGATGCTTAAGCGACCAATTATATAAAGGCCATACCTTAATCAAGTCATGGTTTTCCAGCTCACTCGGATGCGTTAATAACGGCGCCTTGTCGATATACTTAGGTGAAGCAAATAAACCATAATTCAGTACACCTAAAGAGCTAGAGATCCAAGATGAGTCTGGTTGAGTACCGCCAACAATAGCTACATCGACCCCCTCATCAATCAAGTCAATCACGTTATTATTCTGCGCAATATGCAACTGAATATCAGGGTATTGCTCGCAGAACTCATTAAGCGTCTTAATAAAAATCATCGAAACAATCGACACTGGCGCCGCAATGCGTAGCGTGCCCTCAGGCTTATCGACACTGAGCCCACTAATGCTATCAAACTGAGAGATAATCGACTGGTATTGCTGAAACAGTGCCATGCCCTCCTCGGTTAGCCTAAGCTTACGGGTATTGCGCATCAACAGCTGCTTATCTAACACAGTTTCCAACTTGGTCAACTTACGGCTAACTGTCGCAATCGGCATATCGAGTTCTTTAGCAGCTTGAGAAAAGCTACCCGCATTCACCAAATGCACAAATTGGTAAATCAGCTGTAATTCCAAACCAAAATTAGTACTCATCAATAATTAACCTATCTTAAATCTGACACCTTTTTTGCAAGCAGTAATGAGCAAAGCTTATATAACAAAACTCAGTTGAAGCTATCTCGACATAGTATACCAAAGCACAAGTAGTCGAGCGCGCTGACTCACTCTTTTACAGTTTTATACTTTAACATTCTACACTTTATAGACGCATGTTTGGGGCCATTAACACCACATTTAGTATTGTCGCCTTTAATCGGGCTGCACTCATGGCTATGGGATTTAAAAGAGGGAAATAGGCCCTTAAAGCAGTCGCCAAAGTCTTGCTAATTATCATTACTTGTTATTGCATTCTCACTTCTGCAAACCCGGTTAGTTTGAAACTTCAGCGACTTTTGATGCCGCATTTAGAAATTGAGCCCAAATTAATTATCTTTAGCAGTTTGCCACTACTAGCAGCCTATTTAATGATTGAGTCCATTTGTAAGAACTCAATTTAACCATCGCAAAACAAGCGCGAGTCAATACGTAAAATTAGAACACTAAATAAGCTAAAAAATAGCTTGGCCAAAAAGTAGTTTGGGATTATGATTCGCACCCTTTTTTCATAAACCGCTCAAAAAATGACACAAACAGTTGTTTTTCTGTTATTAATTCTGGCTTTAATTTACCCGCCTACCACACACTCTTTCGAACTGAGTCCGCAAGATAAAGCCTACTTACAACATAAAAAAGCCTTAGTTGTCGCAATGCCTAATACAGGTTTGCGCACACATTGGAACGTCGACCAGCCCGACACCGAGGGAGTTTACACCCAGTATTTACTTGAGCTTGGGCGCCAATTAAACATCGGAATTCAATTTAAAGGCTATGACGACTTAAAGTCATTACTACAAGCTGTTGCATCAGGAGAAGCCGATCTGTCTTTGGGCTTTACTCCAACAACTGAGCGTGAAAAAAGCTTGCTGTTCTCTGTACCCGTATTTGAAAATTATAAGCTGCACTGGTTACGTAACTCGAGCTATCGTAATACCCCTGCATCTGAAATGCATTGGGTGTGCGTTAACGGTTCATTTTCTTGTAACGCCACAGAAAAAAACAGTTATAAGACAATCACTAAGGTGAACTCACTCGACAGCCTAATTCATCATTTATCAACGGGTAAAGCTGATGGCGCAATCATCCACTTTGGTGCCGTACATCACTACTACCAAACTGTAGCCGTTGGTGAATGGTTGGGCGATCTGGTTTTTAATGAAGCCAGCAAACCCATTTTATCATCGTTCATCACAGCAAAAAGCAACCTTGCATTGATGAAGATATTAAACCTATACCAGCAAGAACTCCAACAAGGAAAAACAGTAAACCCATTTAATTTTAGCAACTTAAGCATGTTGCACAATGAGCTAACCATAGAAGGGATCTATCAACAATACAACCGAGAAACAGTCCGTTATACGATAGAAGAAAATTTACACCCGCTGTCTTATTTACCTGAAGGCAGCAAGGAAGTCAGCGGCTATGCTCACGACATCATGAAAATGTTCGCTCTCAAAACGGGATTGAATATTGAGTACGTGTACCCAAATGGCCGTGATGTTGACCAGATGCTCGAGCAAGGTATTGTCGACCTTATTCCTGGTCGTTTTATAACTGATAAAGCCAATAGCGCCCTAACAACCACTAAACCATTCCATACGATTAAATGGTCATACATACGTACTACGAAACCATACACCCAGCCTCGTGTGGCAATTTTAGATCGTACAGGCCACTTATCAATATTAGACACTGATAACTTTAAAACACTTAATCCGTTTGTTTATTCTGATTTCTCAGCACTCAAGCATGATATTGAGCAAGGGCTGATCACCCACGCCTACATTCCACAAAGCATTGCCCAATACTATTTATATTTTGGTAATGAAACTGACTTTAAGTTAGTAAACAGCAATACAAACCCACTTATCAGTGAGCTAGGGATCAAGCTTAATGCAGAGTCAGATGCCTTAAGAGATATGCTCAACGTGGCTATTGCAGTGACAACCAAGAATGAGGTTGATATTGCAGTGAAAAACCACTGTAAAATAAACGCTCAATATGGCTATGACAAACAGCAAACTAAAAGCACTATTTTGTCATTAATAGCACTGATTGTTATTGCCGGTGCTGCCAGTTTCTTGTGGAATAAAAAACTTAAGGGCTATTTATTAGAAGCTAGAGCTAGTAGTAAGAAAAATCACGATAAAATGACATGGTTAATGAGTGTGCTAGATAGGTTTCCAGGCATGGTACTCATTTCGGATGCGAATGGAAAATCCCTGCTAGCTAATGACGCCTATAACGCCTGTTTTAAAAGCTGTGTTAATTCTGACTGTATTATGAAAAAGGCCCCCTGCGGCTTTTTGAATGCGGCTAATAATAAAAACTCTAATAGTAATGAAGAAATTCTGCACCTTGCTAAAAGTGACTGCATGATTGCTGACAAGTATTACCGTGTCTCGCGAGAAGTCGTTAATTACAATGACGGTAAGCAATATTACATTACCGTTTTTGCTGATTTTACCGAATTAAAAATGCGTAAAGAACAGCTAAAGCACTCACAGCAACAAGCCGTTGATGCTTTAAAAGCCCGCGAAGCATTTTTGGCGATTATCAGCCATGAACTTAGAACTCCACTGGCCGCCATGATTGGTCTTATGGAGCTGTTGAACCCTGAGTTGCAGAACCCAAAGAGCCAAGAACTGTTAAGTAATGCCCTTACCTCTGCCGATAGGCTAAAAGGTTTAGTAAACGATATTTTAGACTTCTCAAAAATGGAAGCGGATCAGCTACAACTTGACTTATATCCAGGTAATCTATTTAACGAAATAGCCCCTACACTAAGGCTATTAGAAGCGAGCGCGCAAAACAAAAATATCGACTTCATCTTGAACTGGCAGGCCACAAACCTATGCAATACAAGCCTAGACTGGAGTCGTATTAGCCAAGTCCTTAATAACCTTATTAGTAACTCGGTTAAGTTTACTCAGAAAGGCTTCATCAAAATCTCTGTCAGCAATACATCCGATTTACTATTGCTAACGATAGAAGACAGTGGTTGCGGCATGACACCCGAACAGCAAAAAACACTGTTTCAGCCCTTTATTCAGGCCGATCCCAGCATCAGCCGCAAATATGGTGGTACAGGACTGGGTATGTCTATTGTGCAGAGCCTTGTTGAGCTTATGGGCGGACACATCACTGTCACCAGCCAGCTCAACGTTGGGACACAAGTGACTCTGAAACTGCCAGCAAAATTCTTACCGCTCAATCAAGCGTTAATTAGTCATGCCCACAGCAGCAATGAAGCAGTGAGTCATTGGTTATTAGCATGGGGAGTTAAGCAGAGCCAAAGCAGTAAGAACATTACCCAAACAGCAACAACCTGCAATATTTATCCAGACCTGTTATTGAGACAAGCGCTATTAGAAAACAATGTCTTAAGCAGCAAGAGGACAGTTGCCAGTTCACAATACAGTGGTACAGTTATGGTCGCGGATGATGATCCTATCAACCGCTTTTTATTCCAGCAACAGCTCAAAGTACTAGGGGTTGACGTAGTTACCGTAAACGATGGCGTGGAAGCACTAACGTATTTATCGGCTAACAAAGACACGGTCCACATGCTGATCACTGACTGTCACATGCCAAACTTAAATGGCTATGATCTCGTCAGTCAGCTACGAGCAACCCCTGAATTTGCCTACTTGCCAATTATTGGTTGCACAGCTGAAGATTCGCGCTTAGTGGCCGAAAAAGCCAATGATGTCGGGATGACAGAGGTCATGTATAAGCCTTATCCATTTACCTTGCTCAAAGAGCTGGTTGCGCGCTACTGTGTCGAAATTGTCCCCAATGCTGAACAAGAACTACTGGGCTGGTTAAACGAATACAGTGATGAAGAGCAACTACAGTTCTCAGCGATTGTCAGGGATTCACTACAGGCAGACAAGCAGCAAGTGACAGAACAGAGCATCCCCTTATCAGCCATCGGCCACCGCATTAAAGGCGCTGCCAATGCACTGGGACTCGCCGCCCTGGCAGCTGCAGCAGAGCAATGCGAAACGGTTTCATCTACTGAAGCCCCCGTTGCCATTGCCCTGCTAAATAGTGAAATTGATCGTGTTGTTAATGCCATCAATAACTGGCTAAACACGCAATATCAATAAATAAGCTTAATGGAAGGCAAAATTTAGCCGATAGCTATTAATATTAATGGCAGCAGTACTAGCGACTTGCTGCCATGTAAGACCACATACCCTTGTTATTACAAACACCGTTTTTCGTTTTTGGATCATTTCGATGCAATCTTTTCAAACTCTAAAAGTCCTCGTTATCGATGACGCGCCCACCTTCTTATTTACCATTAAGAGCATGTTGGTAAAGCTAGGCTTTTTAGAAAATAACGTGCAAACCTGTAAGTCAGCTAAAGTCGCCTTAGAGCTCACATCAAACAAACAGTTCGATGTGATTATCTGCGACTATAACTTTGGTATTGGCATGAATGGCAAGCAGTTATTTGAGGAGTTCAAACACCTGAACCTATTGACCGATGAAACTGTGTTTATCTTGGTTACTGGCGACAATTCAGCGGCAACGGTGAGACCCATCATAGAGCTAAAACCTGATGAGTACCTGCTTAAACCTTTTAATGCTGTGTCATTAAAGGAACGGATTTCGGTCGCCATTCGACGAAGACAAAAATTGTCAGGCCTCTATAGCGCAGAGCGTATGCTCGATGCGCAAAAAGGCCTACAGTTATGTGACGATTTAGCGCCGTTTCATCCCGAGTATTACTTTGTGATAAAGCGCTTTAGAGCATCGTTTCTCACCATGTTACAACGATATGAACAGGCTAAATTAGTCTATGAATCGACACTAGAAAAAAAACAGTTGGATTGGGCAAAGGTCGGCTTGGCGAACTCATTAGCCAATCTTGGTCAAACAGATGAAGCGGAAACCATCATTAACCAGTTACTGATGACTTCTCCAAATGACACGCGCATTAGAACCGAGGCCGCCTATCTAAAACTGAAAAGCAACGACATCCCAGCGGCAATATCACACCTTGAAATTGCCAGCCAACTGGTACCGGGTAATTCAGAGCGAGAACTCGTCATAGTTAACTTGTGCCTATCAGTTGAGGACTACCAACAAGCGCTCTACCACTACCGCTTGTATCTAGAAATCAATAAAGACACCTATCGCAACAATGAGTTTGCCAAACTAACCCTTATAAGAGTGCTGCTATATGCTTGTAGAACCAGCCCAAATAAAGCCAACCTCATCGAAGAAGCTAAGCACCATTTCAGACTCTTAATGGAGTCAAAAAATGACGCTATCCAAGATGAAATAGAGCTCATCAAGGCCCATATATCATTGGAGCTAGGTTACTATCGCTCGGCAATTACTATTTTAAAAGACCTGCATAGCAAAGAGTGTTTCAGCCATTTTTATGCTGCGTACCATTACGCCTGGTTACTCAATATAATGAGCGTTGAAAATGAGTTTAATCAAGCAATTCACTGGTGCAGCCAAACCTTTGGTTACGAACATAATCAGATAGTATTTTCTAGTAAAGTAGCCATGCTAAATGAATTAAAAAATAGCAATGAATCAAAAAAGGCTTGGTTAAAACAGAAGTATCTCAAGGTAAGAAGTGACAATATCGACAGTGCAACCTTGCTTGAGACCTACCTGGCCATCCATGAAAAAGCTCCGCTGCTTAAGATGGTGTGCTTGAACATTATCAAGTCACTATCTTACGTCTGGCCGCAGCGAGCAGGCGTTACCCAAGTTCGGGAAATAATAAGCCGTTGTGACAATGTCGTCAGGCAGCTCTATGCTGAAGCGGAACTTGACGCAAACAATTATCAAGATTATTACCAAGCTGCATTAAACCGATGCAAAGGACGAATTGAATAAGCGCTTATGGATAAGCGCTGAAAATCCTTTTGTTATGGCAAATCAAACTTCGTTTGATAAAAGTCGAGAGCTTCCAGCTCACACGGACTTCAAGTTAGACCCCGTCTAACAAGTAACGTCGTGGCGCTTCGCCCGCACCTTAGAATAACAGCGATAAAACTCATCAGTATTTTTGAGCTGATGATGACTTTTTTGGAAAAGTGGTTCCAATGGCCTGCGGCCAGCGCATATGCAGACACTTCTGAGACACGCTGCAAGTACGTCCCTGTAAGCTCTACGATGGCATCCATGCCATCAAAGGCCTCAGCTGTATCTACACTCAGTTAGAAAAGCACAACCTTTGGCATTGGAAGTTTTAGCTGTTCTATCTTTCCCTAACACGTTTCTGGACATAAGTTTGTCGGCGCTTGTCGCTGAGCTAAATCTAAAGCCAAATCAATCAAACTTCGTTTGATAAAGGTCGTGAGCTTCCTGCTCACACACGGCCAAGAAGGGGTCTACAGCAACCCCCTCTTGGATCACCCCTGCCGCCCCGACGAAGTTACATGCATTAGATACGGGCCTCATACTTATGGATAAATCACTACCGCTTCCGATGGGGCATCCTGCCCCGCGAAAGCTACGCCGACATCCCTGTCGGCATCACGCGATTTATTCCAACGTACTTCGGCAACTTCGATGGGGTATTGGTATTTTCTGTAAGCCAGCTGGGATTATTTAGCTTTGAAGTTATGGCAAAAATAAAAGGAGCTATAACTCACTTTTAGACAGAAATACATCAGTGTAAAAGGTCTAAAAATGGGTAATGGGATTAGTAAAAGTATGGGGATCAATTAAAGTTTACTCTGACCCCATATATTTTATACTTTTGGACAAAAGCTATTCACCACGAATAAAGGCTAAAGTTCGCAGTAAGCTCAGATGTCGCTACTTCTGTGGAACGCTATAAAGCCGTCCTTGGCCGCTCTGCGGTTTCATCCTTGAAACCGAAGCCCACAGCCGTACCGACATCTGAATCATCATCCTTCCGAATTAGTTATCTCAGATGTTTCAAACTCATTTTTTGGACAAAAACGTTTTAGAACTTAAGCTCTGAAAACGACGATTGGTATTAGGGAAAGTATGGCAATCAGGTATGCAGCAACTTGTTATGCATTTGATAGCTCGACTTTATCGAGGTGTAATAATCTAATTTTAAAATCAGAGTCACCTAATTCGATATTCCAACGATGCTCCATAAATCCGAGAAGTTCCAAGCCTCGCTCTGAGATTTGATTCGGAGTCCAGTCTTGATTTTGCGCAACCTCATTCTCGGAAACAGAGCCGTTATAATAACCAACACCCGCTCCGTTATTGACCTTTTTAGGAAAACTATCATTTTGCAATGCCGAGTTTTTGGAGCGGGACAGGGGTAACAAATTACCTAATGAATGAGTTAAATAGCGCTGTTCGTGCTTATTCAGGTAACCAAAGCGGTCTATCCAATAAACATCCTCAGGTGTTTGCGGAAAGATATGCTCTAAAGTTACATGGTCTTTTTTGCTGGTTTTTAGTACATTCCATGAAAGCTTGCTGGTTGCCTGCTTACCTTTCTCTTTAAGCCAGTGCTCATTCTCATACAAGAAGTAACGAATACCGTCCCAGTGATAAAACCCATCCCTATCCAATTCATACTTTTCTTCAATATGAGCCAGAAATTTCTCAGGGTCATAATAGCGATTAACCCAAGAATTTATAGATTCCACTACCTCTTTAATCGATTTAACTCCAGTCAAGAGATCTCGTGACATGCTGAAGAATTCAGTGTCGCCCGTATTCGCACGACGTTGGCTAAGGTTAAACAGTGTGAAATTATAGCGTTCGGCTGCTACCAGTAACTGACTAATCATTTCAGGATTTTGCTTGGAAACAAATGCAGACAAGATCAAGGGCTTGAAAGACCGGAAGCTTAACCGCTCCAAACGGTCGAGCCAAAGCTTCTGTGAATCGGTCAGATGATTAGCCTGTGCATAGTAGGGGTCATGCATATAGAACCAATATACGATAGACTGCTGAAGACTTTTCACATAATCGGAGATTTCTTCAATCTTCAGCTCATTTTCTGATTTTTTAGGGTGAGTAATATTTCGGGCATTAAACTTCTCATCCAGTAAGAATTTTATGTAGTCATCCCCCTTCCGCCGAGTGTATTTGAAGTACATAGTCCAATGGTTGCGAAGAAAGAGATTATCACTCAGGGGAACTTCAGGATTTTTACCCAAGTACTCATACATGGTTTTCCATGCATCGTTAATATTAACTCTTAACTGTTCTCGCCCATCATTGTCCTTAAATAGGGTAGAAAGGTAGATCAATCTGTTCTTGAGCAGCTCTAAACTGGTAAGCGGCTTACCTCGATTATTCATTGTTTCGAAGGTAACAAAAACGTCAATTTCTTCGTCAATTTCGTACAAATTGAATTTCAACCTCTGCGTTAGCTTCTTATAGATTACAGCGATCTCATCAACCGACATACCTGCTAAACGCTCCAGAAAATAGCGTTTAGCAAAGCTGAGATTACGTGTATAAAGCGTTTCGAGGAACTGATTTGAACCGGAATGTTCACCAAATATCTTGGTTTTCATGTATTCGTCACTGGGGTTATCTTTCTCGTAGCCAAAGATAAAACTTTGTTGCAGTTTATTGTCGGCTTCAAAAAATATAAACTGCTTGCGAATAGAAGCGATTGACTGATAATTTAGCTCTGCGCCTTCCTCGACAGATTCAAGGATTGCCTGCAAAAGAATCATTGAAGTGGTTAACCGCTGTTGACCATCGACCACATAAAATGGGCGAAAACCAACGCCTTCTATTAACCATAAATCCTTCTCCCAGCGCTGATATAAACTGGATTTTACCGGTTCAAGTGTGATTACACCGGTATAGTGAATTCGATCAGATTCGAGCTGAAGAATATCTTCCCAAAAGTCCTCAACTTGGTGCTCCTTCCACGCATAACCACGCTGATAATCAGGAATACGTAGTAAACGTCGCTCGAAAATATCGCTTAGGCTATTCAGTTTCATACACATATTTCCATTTAGAATGCATAACGCTCCACTCAGCGGGAGCAACTTGGTTGGCTATAATCCGCGAGGCACGAGCGCAACCAATCTGGTTGAAATCCGCCTGAAGTGCCTTGTTACATTGCAAACTGCTTCCAATCTTGGAAAAGTTCACGAACTAACTTGTACAGATCTGTGTCGACTCCCTCAACATCAACAACATACAGATAGTGATCAAAAGCTCCACAAGTCGCCTCAGGGTTTCCACACACAGCATTAGGTGAGCCACATGAGACGGTATAGTTTCTTTCCTGCCTCTCTATTTGAACTTTTTTGAAGTGTTTTGCTTTATTACAAAGTTTACGGACGATCTCTTGGTATACACATACATCAGGAAACTCCATCTTTGAATAATATTTATTTAAATCACCTAACCTTCCATTTTCTCGGTAAGGGTTAAATTTTCTAATGCACGCCAATTTTTGTTCAGGACTAATATCGTCATCCTTTAAATACCACTCATAAAGATGACTCAGACCGAAAACCACATTAAATAGTAAATAGTCATATGTTGGATGTTCTGAGCAATTTTGAAGTTGCTGTAGCTCGACTTCACATTTATCAATCAGGCTAACGTAGCTATTTAACGACAACAGGCTCACCATACCCTCCGAAAGCAATGTAACAGTATATTAGGCTGAATTCCGAACAAGAACAGTCAGCCTAGTTAACCCTATGCGAACAAGTTAACTTTAAATGCATTTTAAATCAATAGTTTAATAGGATTTTTCTACGAAGCCACTGACTCTTCTGATGATGAAAACCAGAATTTACTTATTTGTGACAAGATTTGATTTAACTATTGGGGAGAAATGTTTTTAAACAGCCACTTAGCAGTTGTTAACTCTAAGTCGCTTTCCTTCTTACACCAAAATAATACTGAAAATTCACTATGTTTATTATAACTGTTTATATGTACAGCTAGTGTAAAGATGAGACTATGCATGAGCTTTCACATTAGGTTTTCTACTAACAAAGGTTCACGTCTGCTACTCAACACTTTTTGTAGTGAAACAGATAAAGGGGCATTTTCAATTTAGAAGTTGAACCACCAAAGCTTAACTTGAAGAAGGAAAACATCCAGTGCAGATAAGGCTGCGGGCTTCGGTTTCAGGGTGAGAGATAACAAAGTTATCAAGTTCTCGAACGAGAGGCATGGATGCCGAACTGGCTTTTTAGCTGGGATGCTATTCGTCATGCCCGAGCTTCCAAGGAAGGACTTGCAGCGTGTCACGGCAGTGTCTGCACATACGTCGTTCATTCACATCCATGTGATCACGACATTCGGATATCCTGTCCAGCACCCGCTGCAGGCGATTGATAACCATGAAGCCGCAGCTCATAACCTGCTAACAGATAGTGCTAGCCCAAAAAATGTAATCAGCCTTCATTCCAAGGCTGGCTTAACTTCTGTTTTTTGAAAAACCCATTTTTTATTCCTACACTCATAAAAAGGTAACAAAAATCTGTTTCAAATAACGAGTCTGAGTCAGTCAGAAAGTCAACACTCTCAAACTAAAACCAGAATGAAAACGTGATTCACCTCAACGGATTTATCAACTGGGTATTTACTGTATGAATAAACAGTATATACTGTTTAACCATACAGTGTTTTGATAAAGGACATCACTATGCTTTGCCAACTCAGCATCAACAACTTTGCTATTGTGCGTTTTTTAGAACTCGACTTTAAAGCCGGCATGACCAGTATTACTGGTGAAACCGGTGCGGGTAAATCGATTGCTATCGATGCCCTCGGCCTATGTTTAGGTAACCGAGCCGACGCCAATACCATTAGACCAGGTGCCACAAAGGCCGAAGTAAGTGCCCGCTTTTTATTAGATGATACCCCAGCGGCGAAACGCTGGCTTGAAGATAACGACCTTGAACTCGGGGATGAATGTATCCTACGCCGCACCATTAGTAGCGACGGCCGCTCACGCGCCTATATCAATGGTAACCCTGTACCATTGGCGCAGATAAAATCCCTTGGCCAACTGCTTATCGGTATTCATGGTCAACATGCTCACCACGCAATGCTAAAGAGTGAACATCAACTTACCCTGTTAGATAGCTATGCTAACCATAAAATGCTACTCGATAGCGTTACTGCCAGCTACCACAGATGTAAAACGACTGAAAAACAACTACACCTACTTGAGATGTCGCAGCAAGAGCGCCTAGCCCGTAAACAGCTACTGCAATATCAAGTCGAAGAGCTAAACGAATTTGCTATTAATGAGGGCGAATACGAGTCGATAGAGGCCGAGCATAAGAAGCTAGCCAACAGCACTGCATTAATAGAGCTGTGCCGTAATCAGCTACATATCTTGCAAGACAGTGATGAAGGCTGTGTTGAGTCGTTACTCAACACCTCTATTAGCCAAGGGCAAGATCTAGAAAGTTATGATCCTGAGCTTTCTAGTGTGCTGGCGATGCTAAATGACGCTCTCATTCAGGTACAAGAGAGCAGCAGCGAAATAGAGCGTTACTTAGAAGGTTTAGAACTCGACCCTGAGTATTTTGCTCATCTGGAGCTGCGCCTATCAAAAACCATGCAACTTGCCCGTAAGCATCAAGTGATGCCAAATGAGCTTTATACTCACCACCAAAGTTTACTGGAAGAACTTGAGGACTTAGGATCTGACGATGACAAGTTGGATGATATTCGTGAGCAGTTAAATGCCAACCGAGAAGCTTATTTGCAACACGCTAGAAAGCTGAGCAACAGCCGCAGTCGTTACGCTAAAGAGCTAGATAAACAGGTAACTCAATCTATCCATGAGCTCAATATGCCTAAGGGCAAGTTTACCATTGCGGTAAACTTCAATGAGGCTGTTATCACCCCGACAGGCTGTGACAGCATTGAGTTTATGGTGTCGACTAACCCTGGTCAGCCGCTACAGCCTATTGCCAAGGTCGCCTCAGGAGGTGAGCTATCACGCATAGGTTTAGGTATTCAGGTGATCACCGCCAAGAAAGTCTCGACTCCTACATTGATCTTCGATGAAGTCGATGTGGGTATTTCTGGCCCTACCGCTGCAGTTGTTGGACGTATGCTTCGCAGCCTTGGCGAGTCGACCCAGGTTTTTTGTGTAACTCACTTGCCACAAGTGGCCGGTAACGGTCATCAACATATGTTCGTTAATAAGAGTAGCAAGGCGGGTCAAACAGAGACCTCTATGGTGGCGCTAGATAAAGAGCAGCGTATTGAAGAGTTAGCGCGTCTTTTGGGTGGTGATACCATCACCAACAACACCTTAGCTAACGCTAAAGAGTTGCTATTAAGCTAATTTTAAAGCTAAAGTTAATAGTTAAAGCCTATAAAACAAAAATGCAGAGCTAAGCTCTGCATTTTTTTGGTACTGATATTTGGCGATTATAGATGCGGTTAAGCAAAGTAATACGCTAGGCCTTGTAAGCAAAGCATGGAAAAAATACCCGCTAGCACATCATCAATCATAATACCGAAGCCGCCGTGAACCTTGGCATCTAGCCAGCGAATTGGCCACGGTTTTAAGATATCAAAAATACGAAACAGCACAAACCCCGCAAGTAGCCACTGCCAACCTGCAGGCGCGGCAATCATGGTGATCAAAAGTCCTGCGACCTCATCCCAGACTATTGCGCCATGGTCATGTACGCCCATATCTTTCGAGGCCTTATCGCAGATATAAAAACCTGCCAGCACACTCAATACCGTAAGGGCGATATACCAAGGTAAACTCAGCGGTGCCATCAGCAGAAAAACAGGGATAGCAGCCAAGGTGCCAAAGGTTCCCGGCGCTTTCGCCGCGAGGCCTGAGCCAAAACCCAGCGCAAGGAAGTGAATAGGATTCTTCAGTGACAGCTTGGCAAGCACTGGATCTTTAGAGAGAAAATTCATTAGTTAAAATGCTCAAAACCTAAGTTTATCGGTTCAAACGGTTGATTGTCGCTAAGTAGCTTTAACTGGCCACCCGTGCACACCTGGCCTATCTGAGTAAACTTAACTCCTGATTCGACTAAGGCGACCTCTAGCATGCCTTTTTGCGCTTCTGAGACGGTAAACAACAACTCATAGTCTTCACCACCGGTGAGCGCGTAACTTAGCGCCATCTCAGGCGAGACAGTGGCTTTAAGTTGATCCGACAATGGAATATTGTCAACATTAATCACCGCGCCAACATTGGACGCTTTCAGTACGTGCTTGATATCAGACATGATGCCATCTGAGATATCAATCGCACTTGAGGCGATATTTCTAAGCGACTGACCGGCCAAAACTCTCGGTGTTGGTCGGTAATGACGATGAATAAGATAGGCTCTGTTTTCTGCGTTCGCTTCGACTTTATTACGCAGTAGATCTAAACCCAGTGCCGAGTCACCTAAAGTACCGGTAACATAGATCCAGTCACCATTTTTAGCGCCGCTGCGAGTCAAACCAATATCGTTTGGAAGCTGGCCGTTGATGGTGATAGTAATCGAGCGAGGGCCACGTGTGGTGTCACCACCTACCAATGCCACACCATAATACTCGGCGATATCAAATAGGCCGCTACTGAATTGTGCCAGCCAGGTTTCGTCAACCTCAGGTAGCGTCAGTGCCAATGTCATCCAAGCAGGTTCTGCCCCCATAGAGGCCAGATCCGATAGATTTACCGCCAAAGACTTATAGCCAAGATCGGCAGCAGGCATATCAGGGAAGAAGTGGACATTTTCCACTAAGGTGTCACAAGAGATGGCAATAGATTTATTGTCAGCTGGCTGAACAATAGCGCAGTCATCACCAATACCGACGGTTACATCTTTGCGGGACTGGGCGCGCCCAGTAAAGAAACTTTCGATTAATTGAAATTCTTTCACAATACCAATCACAAATAATAGTAAGTATTCAGGGAGAGATGAGATAAGTGTAGCTCAGGCCGTCACTCAAGCGAAAAAGGCAGCCATTAGGCTTGCTCAAAGTGGAAATACGCGGACTGTTCTAAGCTCCCTAGCGGATATAACAAAAACGGCATCCGAAGATGCCGTTTCTACTACTTGTTACGTGCTACCAGCTTATCGAGAATGCCGTTAACAAACTTATGTCCATCTTCTGCGCCGAATGCTTTTGCAAGCTCGATAGCTTCGTTAATCGCTACCTTGTAAGGCACATCCTTGCGGAATGTCAGTTCATAAGTTGCGATACGTACAATCGCTTTTTCTACTGGATCCACTTCATCGAGTGGACGAGTCACGAATGGAGCAATTAGCTCATCCAATTGACTCTTCTTAGTTGCTACGCCGCCTAATAGCTCACGGAAGTAAGCAATATCGACACCATCAACAACTTGTTCAGTTAGAAACTCATGCTCAACATCAGCAATATTGTTGCCACTTAGCTGCCATGAATAGATGGCCTGAACGGCTAAACGACGTGCCTTGCGGCGCTCTGAAGGCTTCATTAAATTGTCCTAAATTACAGCTGTTCTTCAAGTGCTTGCAGAACGTTAACCATTTCTAGCAGACCAAGTGCAGCTTCACCGCCCTTGTTGCCCGCTTTAGTACCCGAACGCTCAATAGCTTGTTCAATGGTATCTGTGGTTAATACGCCGAATGAAACTGGGATATCGAACTCAAGTGCAACCTGAGCCAAACCTTTATTACATTCACCTGCTACAAAATCGAAATGAGGTGTACCACCACGGATTACCGCACCTAGTGCGATGATTCCGTCAAATTTTCCGCTCGCCGCAACACGACGTGCAGCCAGTGGCAGTTCAACAGCGCCTGGCACTTTAACTACAGTGATGTTTTCATCTGCAACTTGGCCAAAACGCTTAAGAGTGTCAACCGCGCCATCGAGTAAACTATCAACAACAAAGCTGTTAAAACGTGAAACTACGATCGCAACTTTGGCGTTTTTCGATTCGATATTACCTTGAACTACGTTCATTTATCTTACCTAAATTAGCTTAATTACCCTACATAGGGACGGAAGAGGCGGTATGATACCACAGCACTCCCTACTGATCTCTATGCAATTAATAAGAAAAGTGTGAATTTAAGCCTCAGGCTGACATTCAACCTGAGGCAGGGATTTAATCTGCAATATATTCAGTTACTTCTAATCCGAAGCCTGAAAGAGAATGGTAGCGCTTCGGCGAGCTCAATAGACGCATAGAAGTCACACCTACGTCAGCCAAGATTTGTGAGCCAACACCTACCTGACGTGAAGTCCCCTGCCACTGGGCTGCAGTTGGTGTACTGCCGTTGTCTTCGGCTTCAAACGCCTTCACTTTAGCGAGGATATCGCTGCTGTGTTCATGATTACCAAGTAACACCAACACACCACCGTCTTCGCTAATACGCTTCATCGCTTTCTCTAGCGGCCAGCTGCGTTGCTGATCGCGCTCTGAGTGCAATAAATCATTGAAGGTATTTTGCAAGTGTACGCGCACTAAGGTGTTGTCTGAAACTTCGCCTTTAACCAGTACATAGTGCAACTGGTTGTCGATAGTATCGCGGTAAGTCAGCATCTCAAACTCACCAAAACGGGTTGGCAGCTTACATTTGGCTTCACGGATTACTGTGGTTTCTTTGGTATTACGGTACTCGATAAGGTCTGCAATTGTGCCCATCTTCAAACCGTGCTTTTCAGCAAAGATTTCAAGATCTGGGCGACGTGCCATGGTGCCGTCGTCATTAAGGATTTCAACGATAACCGATGAAGGCTCGAAGCCTGCAAGACGTGCAATATCACAGCCAGCTTCGGTGTGACCTGCACGAATAAGTACGCCACCTTCTTGCGCCATCAATGGGAAGATATGTCCTGGTTGAACGATATCTGATGGCTTAGCATCTTTACCTACCGCCGCTAATACCGTTACCGCACGGTCTTGCGCCGAAATACCAGTTGTTACGCCCTCGGCTGCTTCAATTGAAACAGTGAAGTTAGTCGAGAACTGTGCATTGTTGTTAGTGACCATCAAAGGCAGATTCAGCTGCTGACAACGTGCCTTGGTCAATGTCTGACAAATCAGACCACGGCCAAACGTAGCCATGAAATTTACCGCTTCAGGCGTCACCATGTCGGCAGCCATGATTAGATCGCCTTCATTTTCTCTGTCTTCGTCATCCATTAAAATGACCATCTTACCTAGACGAATATCTTCAATGATCTCTTCTATACTATGTAACGCCATGTTCAGACCTTTATTTTTGTCACTACAATGAACAACGTGCATCGGGGTCAATGCTCTCTTGTAGTGAATTATTTAATGATTATATCTATTACTTTTATACGCTTATTACGACAAATCTAATCGCCATAACAAGCTTAATCCAGTGTTTATCGCAAAAATCCTGAGCGAGCTAACAATTCCATAGTCACTTCCGACTTTGGCGTGCTGTTTTGCTCTTGGCTGCCGTAGCTCATCAACCTTTCTAAGTGACGTGCAATCAAGTCGACTTCAATGTTAACGCTATCACCGGCTTTGAGATCCACTAACGTGGTTTCCCCCGCGGTGTGCGGCACGATTGTCAGTCTAAATCGATGACCTTGTACCTCATTAACCGTCAAACTTACTCCATCAATAGTGATAGAGCCTTTATGGGCGATATAACGGCCAAGCTCCTCAGGCGGGCTGAGCCAAAATTCGATGGCTTGGCCACGAAATTGTCTGTCATCCACATGGGCGATACCATCCACATGGCCACTGACCATATGTCCGCCTAAGCGAGTAGTTGGGGTCACGGCCTTTTCAAGGTTAACGGCTTTTCCGACTTGATAATGAGAGAAGCCCGTCAAAGTAACAGTTTCAGCAGAAATATCTGCCACGTAACCATCGCTCATCAACTCAACCACAGTTAAACACACACCGTTGGTGGCGATACTGTCGCCAAGCTTTACATCTGACAGATCCAGTTTACCACTGGCTACCGTTAAACGAATGTCATCGCCGCGGCGCTCAACTTTTCGTAGGTGTCCGACTGATTCAATAATCCCAGTAAACATAAACTAATTACTCACTCTTAACGTTAAGCGGGTGTCTGGCCCCACTTTGCGCTCATCGATTAGGTTAATCTTTGGCACCTCTGACATGGCTTGAAAGTCATCCAATGTCAGTAGGTTTCGCCCTTGCGAGCCTAAAATTTTCATCGCCTGATACAGTACAATCTCATCGGCTAGCCCTTGATTCACAAAGGCACCCGCAAGCGTCGCACCGGCTTCAATCAACACTGAGTTACAAGTCTCACCCAGCAAGTTCAATAACACATTAAGGTCAATACGAGAATCAACCGCAGCTAATACCTGACTTTGCACATGTGCAGGCCAAGCAGCCTGTACACTCTTAGGATAAGCTTGAGTCGACACCAATAAAATTGGGCTGTCGATTTTAAACAGGTTTAATTCACTACCTAGGCGCGCCTGACTGTCTAATACCACCCTAAGTGGCTGGTGAATTTCGGCGGGGGCGAGCTGATTGGCTAGCGAACCTAACTCACTATGACGCACATTTAAACTCGGGTCATCGGCAAGAATCGTTTCCACGCCTGTGACTAAGGCGCAATGACGAGCGCGTAGACGCTGCACATCACGGCGCGCTTCAGGGCCGGTAATCCATTTAGATACACCGTTAGACAATGCCGTTTTACCATCAAGACTGGCGGCAAGCTTTACCGTCACCCAAGGCATGCCTTTTTCCATACGCTTCAAAAAGCCTAGATTGACCTGCTTAGCTTCTTCGGTCATCAAGCCAACATCCACTTGAATACCCGCATCACGTAACATGGCAATGCCACGACCTGAGACTTCAGGGTTCGGGTCAGTCACCGCAATAACCACTCGGCTAACGCCGTGCTCGATTAACGCTTTTGCGCAAGGTGGTGTGCGGCCGTAATGGCTGCAAGGCTCCAGAGTAACATAAGCGGTAGCGCCTTTTGCGTCACAGCCCGCCATATTTAAAGCGTACACTTCCGCATGGGGACCACCCGCTCGAATATGGTAGCCTTCGCCAACGATTTCGCCATCTTTAACGATAACGCTGCCCACACTAGGATTTGGACGAGTGGTGTACATGCCCTTTTGTGCCAACTCAATGGCAAGGCTCATCATTTGGCTGTCTTCGATAGACCACATCATTGGCGGCATTTCCGATTATTCGATTGATGAAGGGACTAGGCGTTGTGCTTAGCCCCGACTGCATAGGTTATTTTTGTAGTTTGGCGATCGCTTCACCAAACTCTGAAACATCTTCGAAGGCACGATAAACAGACGCGAAACGAATGTAGGCAACCTTATCTAGGTTGACTAATTGGTCCATCATCAAGTTGCCAATCATTTCAGATTTAACTTCGCGCTCACCGGTAGCGCGCAAAGTCGATTTAATCTTAGTCAATGCCTGCTCAATTTGATCCATAGAAACAGGTCTTTTCTCTACGGCTCTCAACATGCCGCCGCGCAGTTTTTCTTCATCGAACGGCTGGCGACTACCGTCTTGTTTCACCACACGAGGCATCACAAGCTCGGCCCCTTCAAAGGTGGTGAAGCGTTCATGACACTGAACACACTCTCTACGTCGACGCACCTGATGGCCGTCAGCGACTAATCGCGAATCAATCACTTTTGTGTCAGTTGCGCTGCAAAATGGACAATGCATTTAGCCTCCGTTTAGAAAAAATGTTATGAATCACTGGATTTATACCTAACCTATTAACTATGTCACCTTTGACAATCATTAAAATGTGATTGGTACGACTTAAAACCTCAGAAAGTATGCTGTTTACATACAAAAATGGCCGCATAAATGCGGCCATAGGAGTCTAACTGATTTAACGCTTAAGGTTAACCGTAAACAGGGAACTTAGCGCACAATTCCAGAACCTGTCCTTTAACGCGCTCGCTAACGGCTAAATCTGTAATATCATCCAGTACATCACACATCCAGTGAGTTAACTGAACACATTCTTGCTCAGCAAAACCACGACGCGTGATTGCAGGAGAACCGATACGTAGGCCAGATGTCACAAATGGTGAACGTGGGTCGTTTGGTACTGAGTTCTTGTTCACTGTGATGTTAGCGTTGCCTAGGGCAGCGTCAGCATCTTTACCTGTGATATCTTTGCTGATCAAATCAAGCAAGAATAGGTGATTATCAGTACCGCCAGATACCACATCGTAGCCACGTTCGATGAACGTACGAGCCATTGCCTTAGCGTTAACAACTACTTGCTCTTGGTAAGTCGTGAACTCTGGGTCTAGGGCTTCTTTAAATGCAACCGCTTTAGCAGCGATAACGTGCATCAAAGGACCACCTTGGCCACCAGGGAAAACTGCAGAGTTTAGCTTCTTGTAGATATCTTCATCGTTGATTGATGAAAGGATCAAACCGCCACGAGGGCCAGCTAGAGTCTTATGGGTTGTCGTTGTTACAACGTGCGCATGTGGCATTGGGTTTGGATAGATCCCTGCAGCAACAAGACCTGCAACGTGCGCCATATCAACGAATAAGTATGCGCCAACTTTGTCAGCGATTTCGCGGAATTTACCCCAGTCAATGATACCAGAGTAAGCACTGAAACCTGCGATGATCATCTTTGGCTTGTGCTCAACGGCTAGACGCTCAACTTCGGCGTAGTCAATTTGGCCCGTTGTTTCGTCGATACCATACTGAACTGCGTTGTATAGTTTGCCTGAGAAACTCACGTGAGAACCGTGAGTTAGGTGACCACCGTGCGCTAGGCTCATACCTAGAACAGTGTCGCCGCCTTGAAGTAGTGCCATAAATACGGCTGCGTTAGCCTGAGAACCTGAGTGTGGCTGAACGTTGGCATACGTTGCACCAAACAGCTCTTTAGCACGAGAGATTGCTAACTCTTCAACAATATCTACATGCTCACAACCACCATAGTAACGCTTACCTGGGTAGCCTTCGGCATACTTGTTAGTAAGCTGAGTACCTTGTGCTTCGATTACGCGAGGACTTGTATAGTTTTCTGAAGCAATGAGTTCGATGTGCTCTTCTTGACGGCGTGTTTCATCTTCAATTGCTGCAAATAGTTGTGGATCGTAATCCGCGATATTCATATCTTTTTTCAGCATTACTCACTCCAGCTGTAAAGTCTTGTAATAGGGTTGCGCGACATTCTACAGCGCATTTGATCACAATCCCAGCATTTACAACATGAAATTACTTGCATTTCTAGATGAGTGAGTTTCGTAAAAAGCACTAATAGACATAAAAATTGTCGGAAATAGTCGCAACGACATTAACCTGATTGTTAATGTTAAACGCCTTTAATTCAGATTTAAGTTCTGCAACGGATCTTGTAGAATTGCCTTCATTCCCGATTCAAAAACACAGTCAAAGAGAACTAACATGGCTCAGTTTGTATATAGCATGCTTAGAGTGGGCAAAATTGTCCCGCCAAAGAAGCAGATCCTTAAAGATATCTCATTAAGCTTTTTCCCTGGCGCTAAAATCGGTGTCTTAGGTCTAAACGGTTCAGGTAAATCTACTCTGCTGCGCATCATGGCGGGTCTAGATACTGAAATTGAAGGTGAAGCTCGCCCAATGCAAGATCTGAAAATCGGCTACTTGCCGCAGGAACCTAAGCTTGATCCCAACCAAACCGTGCGTGAAGCAGTAGAAGAAGCCGTTGCCGAAGCAAAAAACGCGCTGGTACGCTTAGATGAAGTCTATGCACTTTATGCCGAGCCAGATGCTGATTTTGACGCTCTAGCTAAAGAGCAGGGTCAATTAGAAGCCATTATTCAATCTCAAGATGCCCACAATCTGGATGTTGTGCTAGATCGCGCAGCGAACGCACTGCGTCTTCCTGATTGGGATGAGAAAATTGAAGTACTATCTGGTGGTGAACGTCGCCGTGTAGCTATCTGTCGTCTGCTACTTGAAAAGCCAGACATGCTATTACTTGACGAACCAACCAACCACTTGGATGCAGAATCTGTTGCTTGGTTAGAGCGTTTCTTAAAAGAATACACAGGTACTGTTGTGGCAATTACCCACGATAGATACTTCCTAGACAATGCCGCTGGCTGGATTTTAGAACTTGACCGTGGTGAAGGTATTCCATGGGAAGGTAACTACTCTTCTTGGCTTGAGCAAAAAGATGCTCGTCTGACCCAAGAATCAGCGACCGAAAGTGCACGTCAAAAGACTATCGCTAAAGAACTTGAATGGGTACGCCAAGGCGCTAAAGGCCGTCAGTCTAAAGGTAAGGCGCGTATGGCTCGCTTCGAAGAGCTTAATACTAACGACTACCAAAAGCGTAACGAGACTAACGAGCTATTTATTCCACCAGGACCACGTCTAGGTGACAAGGTTATTGAGATCACTAACCTAACTAAGTCTTACGGCGACCGCGTACTTATCGATGATTTGAGCTTCTCTGTGCCTAAAGGCGCGATCGTCGGTATTATCGGTGCTAACGGTGCAGGTAAATCGACTCTATTTAAGATGATTTCAGGCGCAGAGCAGCCAGATAGCGGCACCGTTGAGCTTGGTGAGTCAGTTCAAATCGCGTCGGTTGAGCAGTTCCGTGACTCAATGAACGATAAGAACACGGTTTGGCAAGAGATCTCTGACGGCCAAGATATCATGCGCATCAACAACACTGAAATTCCAAGCCGTGCCTATGTAGGCCGCTTTAACTTCCGTGGTGGCGATCAGCAAAAGATCATCGGCACCTTATCTGGTGGTGAGCGTAACCGTGTGCACCTTGCTAAGCTTCTACAAGCTGGCGGTAACGTACTATTACTCGATGAACCAACCAACGACTTGGACGTTGAAACATTGCGTGCACTAGAAGAAGCGCTGCTTGAGTTCCCAGGTTGCGCCATGGTGATTTCGCACGACCGTTGGTTCTTAGATAGAATCGCGACTCACATTCTAGATTATCGCGACGAAGGTAAGGTTAACTTCTACGAAGGTAACTACACCGAGTACTCAACTTGGTTAAAAGAAACCATGGGTACTGATGTGGTTGAGCCACATCGCTTAAAGTACAAGCGTATGGTTAAGTAAATCAAAAGGAGGCTTCGGCCTCCTTTTTGTTGCCCTAAAATATTCAGAACTATATGCAAATCTAAATTCAAAACTATATTCAAAGCTATCGCCGAACTTAAGCCCTCCAGTCAGCCACCAAAAATCCACAAATAATTTTCAATTCAACAACAAAAAGCTCAGCAATTATGCCAAAATGCCGTTTACTATCAATTAGCCAATTGAAACGGGAACAGTTTCCCCTGTCGCCTGAATAATAAAAAGTGCTCTCATGGATAAGAAAGCGATTAATGGACAACAAAGCTATGGACGATAAAACCAACTCGACTCAGGTTAATACCTGTGCGCCCGGCGGCGACTCATTGCAAGAGGCTCATGAGCCTGCAACGTCGCAAGAAAATGCTCAGCCTAAAAAATCCACCGGCTTCTTAAACAGCATTAATCACTTTCGCGGCATAGCGATTATCTTTATCGTCATGGCTCACTGCTACCGCCCAGCAGGCTGGCAAATAGAAACCTTTGCCGATAAGGCATGGTTTAATTTGATGATGAATGGCACGGTGTTTTTTGTGTTTATCTCAGGTTTTCTGTTTCACCATGTGTTTTATCATCGCTGGGATTACAAAAAATACATGAAAAGCAAAACCAAGTTTGTTTTTCTGCCTTACCTTCTACTCTCCCTGCCCTGGATTGTCTGGCACCTGACCGTAGGTACCGATCCTATGATGCATAAAGAGCTTGCCGATATTACCGCTCCTGCACAGGCGGCGAGTTGGTATGTCATCACCGGCCGTACGCTGACTGCTTATTGGTATATCCCCATGGGCATGATGCTATTCGCACTGTCGCCCTGGGTGATGTATTTAATCAAAAAGCAGCAAGTACTTTACTACGCCATTCCATTGTTATTAATTGCGATTATGGTGCATAGACCGATTTCAAACCTTAATGCTATCCAATCTTTGGTCTATTTTTTACCCGTGTACTTACTTGGAGTTTGGGGCTCGGCTCACCGTGATAAACTGTTTCCCTTTATCGATAAGTACTGGATCCCGATGTTTTTGGCAGGCGTTGCCTTGGCGCTCATTCAAGCTGAATTTTTTGGTGCTGGTGTGCTCAATAAGGCCCCGTTTGAGATGACAGTGCCAGACTTAATGCTACCGCAAAAGATTTTACTGACTTTAGTGATATTGGCGATTTTAAATAAGTTTGAGCATGTCTCGATTGCGCCACTGCAAAAGCTAGCAGAGGTTAGCTTTGCTATCTACTTTATTCACCCTTGGATCACCACGCCTTGGTGGATGATTTACGACAGCCCAGACTTATTTGGCCTCGCGGGTAAGGGCAATGTCTTTACCACTTTAATCGTCACCTTAGTGGTTGTTGCCATCTCTTATGCTATCGCCATACTCATAAAGAAAATGCTCAGCAAACGAAGTCGCTACTTGATTGGCTGGTAAATCAGCGATTCGATGCAAGCTAAAGCCATAAATAAGAACTAATAATAAGAACTAATAATAAGAAACTAACTTTAAGAAACCAAGATTATGTTTAAAGCCCTACTCTACACGGCACTGCTAACTGGCTTTGCAAGCCAGCTTAGCGCTAATGAAGCGAGCAACTATCAGTTTGATGGCCCTTATGTCATCCAAGACGAGGCCGCTACACCATCGCAGCAAACGGCCTATTGGATCTGCAATAGCCAGCTAACAAGTTCATTGGTTAGTGAGCGCTCGCTAAAGCGGCCAGAAAACTGCGGACAGTTACCTGAGCCAATCCTCAGCAATGATGTCAAACAGGTAATGCCTGACAGTTATAATGGCGTAAAAAAGATCGTTGCCCTCAGTGATGTGCATGGCCAGTATGATGTATTACTCACTCTGCTAAAAAACCAAAAAATTATAGATGCCGATAACAACTGGGCCTTTGGCGAAGGTCATATGGTGATGACAGGCGATATGTTTGACCGCGGCGATCAGATAAACGAAGTACTGTGGTTTATGTACCAGCTAGACAGGCAAGCCAAAGCCGCTGGAGGTATGTTGCACCTACTCATGGGTAACCACGAGCAGATGGTGCTTGGCGGAGACTTAAGGTATGTGCATGAGCGTTATGACTTAGCCAGTAAATTACTGGATAGAAGTAATGACGCCCTTTATGGCGCAAACACCGAGATTGGCCAGTGGCTAAGAAGTAAAAACACCTTAGTTAAAGTTAATGATGTGCTGTACATGCATGGAGGCATAAGCAGTGAATGGCTCGAACGTCAGTTAACGATTGCAGAGGCTAACCAGCTATTTCGCGCTAATATTGGCAGACCTAAATCGGAACTTAAACAAGATGAACTATTAAGCTTCCTGTTTTACGGTAATGGGCCAACTTGGTACCGGGGCTATTTTAAAGACAGTTTTACCGAAGCTGAGCTGGATAAAATTCTCGCCTATTTTGACGTCAAGCACATCACAGTCGGCCACACCTCTCAAAAACAGGTGTTAGGGCTGTTTGATAATAAGATCATCGCAATCGACAGTAGCATAAAGCTTGGGGAACAGGGTGAATTGCTACTTATCAATAATGGTGAGTTTACTCGCGGCCTGTATGACGGCTCTCGCCAAGCACTATAAATTAGCATTAGAGCCTAGCAAATTAAAAGAGCCTATTAGAGTATTGAGTCACAGTCAGCCAATAAACCTGACTGACTCATAATTCCCCCTTATATTCGGCTCTTATTAACTAAGATGAATACCTAGCCAAATAATGGCTAATGGCTAATGGCTAGCAAAGAATATCCAGGCTTTAACATCTAGTGATGTTAAAGCACAAGTTCAATAGCTATTTTGTCTATCTGGCCCAACATTTTCACTTGCCGCAAGCAAATATTGAAAACTAAATGATCGAAAATCATATCAAATGTTAATCGTGATAACTTTCAGTTCCAAAAATGTAAAACATCATATTCTAATTTTCTTTACTTTACATTGCTTTACCCTACAAGCTTGGATTTTTAACTAGAATAATCTCAACTTTGGCTGCGTAAGTAATCACTCATGAGATCATCCTATTTCCTCCTACCTCTGGCATTAATTATTGCGGGGGCATTTACCTTCAGTAGTCTGTCTGAAGCGAAGCGAGCCGACTCTAAAGATAGGCCTGTTCGAACTGTTCCTGTCGTTACTGGTCTTGTTGAGCAGCATGAACTGTCTCAGGCACTCTCGCTTATTGGTAAGTTAGATGCAGAACAATCTGTTTTCATCGCCCCGCAAATCACTGGCAAAATTAAATCAGTGCAAGTCAACACTGACCAAGAGATACAGCAAGGACAGATCTTAGTGCAGCTTGACGATGCTAAAGCCCAAGCAGCCCTCGCCGAAGCTGCAGCATATTTAGCCGATGAGAAGCGTAAGCTAAAAGAATTTCTTAAGTTAATTGATCAAAACGCGATTACTAAAACAGAAATTGACGCCCAAAAAGCCAGTGTCGATATGGCAGCAGCGCGCCTAGCCGCCGCGCAAGCCGATCTTGATTATCATTATTTAAGTGCACCATTTGCAGGAACTGCCGGCCTTATCGATTTTAGTCAGGGCAAGATGGTCAGTGCAGGTACTGAATTATTAACTCTTGATGACCTGTCGAGCATGCGCCTTGATCTTCAAGTACCTGAAAACTACTTATCACAACTAAGTATTGGTATGTCAGTGGTTGCCAAAAGCCGCGCTTGGCCTAAGCAAGAGTTTGTCGGCAAGGTTATCGCTATTGATTCCCGTGTTAACCAAGACACCTTAAACCTGCGCGTTCGCGTTCAGTTTAGTAATCCAAAGCACCAACTAAAACCAGGCATGTTGATGTCGGCAACTATGCTATTCCCAAGTGTGTCAGAGCCGGTGATTCCAGTACAAGCACTTGAGTACTCGGGGACTAACCGCTTCGTGTATGTAATTGGCGCAGACAATATTGCTAAGCGCACTAAAGTCACGCTAGGCGCGCGTATTAATGATGAAGTGTTAATCACCGACGGCATTAAAATTGGCGATAAAGTTGTCGTCCAAGGCCTTGTGAATATGCGCGATGGTCTACGTGTAGATGATTTAGCCGAGTCGGCTCTTGCTAAAAAACAAGCCAAGGCAGCGCAAGAAGAGCAACAAGCAAGAGGAAGCATCTAAATGTGGTTGTCTGATGTTTCAGTAAAACGCCCGGTTGTTGCCATCGTATTAAGCTTATTGCTGTGCGTATTTGGCATGGTCTCATTTAGCAAGCTCGCAGTACGCGAAATGCCTGATGTAGAAAGCCCTGTCGTTACCGTAATGACCACCTATTCTGGTGCTTCCGCCACCATTATGGAAAGCCAGATCACCACCGCACTAGAGTCGGAACTAACCGGTATTAGCGGTGTAGACCAAATCGAGTCTGTTACCCGAAATGGTATGTCGCGTATTACTGTGACCTTTCTAATTGGTTGGGATCTTACTGAAGGCGTCAGTGACGTGCGAGACGCGGTAGCAAGAGCCCAGCGCCGCCTACCTGATGAAGCCGACGATCCTGTGGTATCTAAAGATAATGGTACCGGCGAGCCTTCTGTTTATGTCAATCTAAGTTCATCGACTATGGATAGAACTCAGCTGACTGACTACGCTCAGCGCGTATTAGAAGACAGATTTAGCCTTATCTCTGGCGTTAGTAGCGTTGATATTTCTGGTGGCCTATACAAGGTAATGTATGTGCAGCTAAAGCCTGAACTCATGGCTGGCCGTAACGTGACCACCTCAGATATCGTTAATGTACTCAATAAAGAAAACGTTGAAACCCCTGGCGGCCAAGTCCGTAACGACACAACAGTAATGGCTGTGCGTACAGCGCGCCTTTATCAAAGCCCTGAAGACTTTAATTACTTAGTACTACGCACTGAAAGCGACGGTTCTCAAGTCTATTTAAAAGATGTGGCTAGCGTATTTATTGGCGCAGAGAACGAAAACTCTACCTTTAAAAGTAACGGCGTAGTTAACATCAGCCTGGGTATCGTAGCGCAATCAGATGCCAACCCACTGGAGGTGGCGCAAGACGTTCACAAAGAAGTCGATCTAATCCAAGACTTCTTACCAGATGGTACTAACTTGATTGTCGATTACGACTCAACAGTGTTTATCGACCGCTCTATTGATGAAGTCTTTAGCACCTTAGCCGTAACCGCATTGCTGGTAATTTTGGTGTTATACATCTTTATTGGTCAAGCCAGAGCCACCTTGATCCCTGCCGTTACTGTACCGGTATCCCTTATCTCGGCATTTATTGCTGCCAATGTCTTTGGGTATTCAATTAACCTACTCACCCTAATGGCGCTGATTTTATCTATCGGTTTGGTAGTGGATGACGCCATCGTTGTAGTCGAAAACATTTTCCACCATATCGAAAAGGGCGAGCCTCCGTTACTGGCGGCATACAATGGTACCCGAGAAGTTGGCTTTGCCGTTATAGCAACCACTGCGGTACTGGTGATGGTGTTCCTACCGATCTCGTTTATGGAAGGTATGGTTGGTCTACTGTTTACCGAGTTCTCTGTCATGCTGGCGGTTTCAGTGCTGTTCTCATCACTGATTGCACTGACATTGACCCCAGTGCTTGGCAGTAAAATTCTCAAGGCAAATGTGAAGCCAAACCGCTTTAATCTAATGGTCGATTGCGCCTTTAACCGCCTCGAAAATGGCTATCGAAAAATGGTCACTAAAGCGGTTAACTTACGTTTAGCCGCGCCTCTCGTTATTATCGCGTGTGTGCTTGGTAGTGGCTGGTTAATGCAGCAAGTTCCAGCTCAACTTGCACCGAGTGAAGACCGCGGGGTGATTTTTGCCTTTATCAAAGGCGCTGAAGGCACCAGTTACAACCGCATGGCCGCGAACATGGAGATCGCAGAAGATAAGCTAATGCCACTATTAGGCCAAGGCGTAGTAAAGTCGTTTAGTATTCAAGCCCCTGCCTTTGGCGGCCGCGCCGGCGACCAAACAGGTTTTGTGATCATTCAGCTAGAAGATTGGAACGACAGAACCGTTAATGCGCAGCAAGCATTAGGCGTTATCGCCAACGCGTTAAAAGGTATTCCTGATGTAATGGTGCGTCCTTTGCTACCAGGCTTTAGAGGCGGTTCAAGTGAGCCAGTGCAATTTGTACTGGGTGGTTCTGATTATCAAGAGCTATTTAAATGGGCCACAATGCTTGAAGAAGAAGCCCTATATAGCCCGATATTTGATAGCCCTGAAATTGACTATAAAGAGACTTCACCAGAGCTTGTGGTTACCGTTGATAAAGAGCGTGCAGCTCAGCTTGGCATTAGTGTTGCTGAAGTGTCAGAAACCTTAGAGATCATGCTTGGCGGACGCAGCGAAACCACCTTTGTTGAGCGTGGTGAAGAATACGATGTTTATCTGCGCGGCGACGAAGACAGCTTTAATAACGTTGCCGATCTTAGCCAGATTTATATGCGCTCAAATAAAGGCGAGCTCATCACCTTAGATACCATTACTCATATTGAAGAGGTGGCATCGGCGCTTAAACTTAGCCACAACAACAAGCAAAAGTCGATCACCCTAAAAGCTAACTTAGGCGAAGGCTACACCTTAGGTGAGGCGTTAGACTTCTTAGATCAAAAAGCGATTGAGATGCTGCCAAGTGACATAACAGTGGCTTACACTGGTGAGTCTAAAGACTTTAAAGAAAACCAAAGCAGCATCTTTATTGTGTTTGGTCTGGCTTTGCTCGTTGCCTACCTAGTGTTAGCGGCGCAGTTTGAAAGCTTTATTAACCCGTTAGTGGTGATGTTTACCGTACCTATGGGGGTATTTGGTGGTTTCTTAGGTTTGTATCTAACCGGCCAAGGCCTAAATATTTACAGCCAGATCGGCATGATCATGCTAATTGGTATGGTAACCAAGAACGGTATTCTTATCGTTGAATTTGCTAACCAGTTGCGCGATAAAGGCCTTGAGATTGAACAAGCGATTATTGATGCATCGACTCGTCGCTTACGCCCAATTTTGATGACGGCATTTACTACCCTAATTGGTGCAATCCCGCTGATTTTATCAACTGGTGCGGGCTCTGAAAGCCGTATATCTGTGGGTACTGTGGTGTTCTTTGGTATGGCTTTTGCCACCTTTGTAACTCTGTTAGTTATCCCAGCCATGTATCGCTTAATTTCAGTGGCAACCAAATCACCTGGTTTTGTTGAGTCACAGCTTAATCAAGCTATTAAGGAACACCAGCAAGTCTCTAACTGAAAATAGCATACCCAATTAAGGAGTCACCGCTCATTAGCAGTGGCTCCTTAACTTGCAAAAATAACCTGCTAAATTAACCTGCTTAGCAAGCCAATAATTCTCCGGCAACAATTGGCTAAACCTCCCTCCGTTAATACAATCTCTCCTATACTGATTGGTATAACACCCATGCAATTGGCTTCATCATTGTTGGTGTTTGCAATTGTTTGACTAACGCCATACCGCCCCGATGGCCAAGATTACATTCGTTGGAGGACTCCTATGCAGAAACCTGAGCCAAAAACTCTCGAGCCTATGCTGTATGAAACCTTTAATATCAATGGCCACTATATTACCGAGCGCCGCTCTAGCCTCGATAGACGGGTACAGCAGCAAACGAATCGAATAAACCTTTATGATCGCCGTCAAACTGACCAAAGACGCATACCTCATGTAGATCTATTTATTTAGTGCAAAATATTGAAAGCATCGGATTTAAGCAGTCGCTATTTTCACCTCGATGCAATAGTATTCTTTATGTTGCAGGCTTTAACGCTGACGCCTACCGATTTGCAAGCTAACTAAATGAGCATACAGTGAAAAAAATCGCCCTGTTTGTCGATGTACAGAACATCTATTACACCTGCCGCCAAGCCTATGGCAAACAATTCAATTACCGAAAACTCTGGCAACACTTAGGTTATGAAGGTGAAATTAGCCAGGCCAGCGCTTATGCGATCCATCGCGGCGATGATGGTCAGCTCAAGTTTCAAGATGCATTGAAACACATCGGCTTCGAGGTAAAACTGAAACCTTTTATCCAACGAAGTGATGGCTCAGCTAAGGGTGATTGGGATGTGGGGATCACTATCGACATCATGGAAGCGGCAAGCGAAGTCGATTGCGTTATTTTACTCTCCGGCGATGGCGACTTTGATCTGTTGATGCAAAGGATCCAGCAAAAGTATTGCGTGGAAACTCAGGTCTATGGCGTGCCGACATTAACCGCAAAATCACTGATTGATTCAGTAAACCAGTTCCACGAAATTGATGATAGCTTACTGCTTTAATAAGCCTTACTTAGCCTTACTTAGCCTTACTTAGCCTTAATAGATAGTCTAGATCCAAGCTAAAAAAGATAGGGCGCTCAGTTAGCGCCCCATCAGTAAAGGTTAAAAAACGATTAAATAAACGTCTCATGTCACTTCTAAATCTACTACCTAAACTTTCTACTTCTGAACCTACTACCTAAACCTGCTACTTCAGGCCATATAGCTGGTGTTTGTATCGTAAGGCCTGAGAATCCCAATCGAAACGTTGCATCCTTGCGTTGTGCTGCATGCCTTGCCAAGCTTGGCTAGCAAACATCGACAGCGCTTGTTCAAACTTGGTTAGCAGCGATAATCCCTGTGCCAGTAAATCCTCGCCCTCAAATACAAAGCCAGTTTCTAGATGGTGTACGGTATCTTTAAGACCGCCAATTCGGTTCACCAGACATAACTGCCCTTCTCGCATCGCCAACATCTGGCTTATGCCGCAGGGCTCGAATGAACTTGGCATTAAAAACAGCGAGCCAAGTTGATACAGCTGCTGAGACAGTTGCTCATCGTAACCATTTAAAAACACAAACTGCGGATACTTAGCAGCAATATCACTAAACTCTCTGGCAATAACCTCATCGCCACTCCCAAGTAACACAAACCGAGCATCAGCTTGCTGCTGAGCCAGTCTATCGAGCAGGGCTTCTAGTACTGTTTTCCCTCTAAGAGATACTTCAGCGATATCACTTGGGAAACGAGCCCTTAAAATCAGCACCTTTTGATCTGTCAGTCTGCCAACTGAAGTCATGATAAAGGGCAAACTCTGCTCTTCGTCCTTGATAGTCTCTTGCCACTGCCACAGCCTGTGCTTAGCAATAAAGTCCTGAGCTCTGACTTGAGTCTGACCCACCTGCCACGCAATGAGCTTTTCCTGTGCCAGTGCAATATGACCGTTAATCAGCTGTTGTCTGTTGCTTTCTGATGTCGGCTCGGAAAAATTCTTGCTTTCACCACTGTCATCTGGGTACATACAGCCATTTAATATGCCCACTAAAGCTTGCCCTTCAAGCCTATGAAGCAAATCTTGCTCTAGCCCCTCTCCCCCAAAGAAGCCTTTTTCTGCCTGCGAAGGCAATAACACCTCATCGGCATAACTTGGTGAAACAAGGTGCACTTTATCACTTAGCACTATGCCTGCGCGCATAGGATTAATGCAGTTTGGGTAACGAGGGTCACGAAAAAGATTAAGCTGCTCCTCACTAAGTTGTGCTAACAGTTCGGGATACCAAGCGGCAAACGATGATGCCTCATCGCGTATAGGCCGTATTCCCTGTAGTGCCAGATTGTGTATGCTGAACACGCAAGGCAGCGACTGTAAGAAAGCATAGTTAGCATCAAATGCCCGCAATACCGCAAACTGCGCCGTATGCCAATCATGTAGATGCACAATACTGGGCAAGGCTTTAAAAAACCTCGATTGCTCAATCCGTTTCTGCGCTATTCCTTGATTATTGACTGCTTGAGTATCACAACGTAACGCTTCGGCTACTGCCAGATTAAATAGCGCAAACTTAGTGGCATCTTCGGCAAATGGGCGGTTGGCATCTCCTTGTGAATAGGCGCCATAGCTGCCATTAAATAATGGGTGTTGAAACAGATAAAAGCTGCAGTTATCAAGTGTAGGATGCGCCGCTTGATACACCCCAACCTGATACACCTGACCAGTAAATTGCAACTGCACATCGCCAACCCAACTGGCATTGGCGGTATTGATTAAATCGCCAAAGCTGGGCATAGCAACATCGACAGCGACTCCCTGTTTAGCCATAGCAAGCGGAAGATCACGGATAACATCTGCCATACCGCCAACTTTAGCGCCAGCTATTGCACCATTCTCGGCTGCGAGCATTAACACCCTAGCGCGACTTTCCGATGCTAGGGCTTCGACATGGTTAACATTGCTCATAGGCTACTCATACCCTACCGGTAAGCCCAGCATGTCACGAGTGACTAAGACAATGCCCTTTTCAGACACCCTAAAGCCTTTCGCTTTATCATGCTCATGGTTATAACCAATCACAGTTCCCTCAGGAATGATGCAGCCTCTGTCGATAATCGCATTCTTAATTTTACAATTTCGTAGCACCACCACATCAGGCAAGATCACCGAGTCTTCTACGGTTGAATAAGAGCAAACTCGTACCTCATTAAACAACACACTGCGGCGCACGGTTGAGCCTGAGATAATACAGCCTCCAGAGATAATAGAATCAAGCGCCATGCCGCGACGGTCATCGTCATCAAATACAAATTTAGCGGGAGGCAACTGCTCTTGATAGGTCCAAATTGGCCACTTAGCATCATAAAGATTCAGTGCAGGAGTGGGTGATAACAACTCCATATTCGATTGCCAGAAAGAGTCCAGCGTCCCCACGTCACGCCAATAAGCCTCCTCGTTAGGAAAGGCGCTGCGAAAACGGTGAGCGTACACCTTATGCTCTTTGATAATGGCTGGAATAATATCCTTACCAAAGTCTCTATCTGAGTCTTCGTTTTGTGCATCTCGCTTTAATTGCTCAAACAAGAACTCAGTGTTAAACACATAGTTGCCCATCGAAGCTAAGCACATCTCAGGATCTTCTGGTAAGTGTTTAGGCAGTTCTGGCTTCTCTTCAAAGCCTAAAATGCGTTTAGTTTCATCGACCTCAACAACGCCAAATGCTCCAGCGGCTTCGGCAACGGGCACCTCTAAACAAGAGACGGTCATATCGGCGCCAGATTCTGCATGGGTTGCTAATAGGCCAGCATAATCCATGCGGTAAACATGATCGCCTGATAAAATCATCACGTACTTTGGCAATTCATGACGAATAATATCGATATTCTGAAACACTGCGTCAGCTGTGCCTTGGTACCAATTCTCTGAATATCGCTGCGATGCCGGCAAGATCTCAACCGACTCACCTAATTCTTTCTTGAAGTGGCCCCAGCCTCGCATCACGTGGCGGATCAATGAATGAGACTTATACTGCGTGACCACACCAATTCGACGGATCCCTGAATTAATACAGTTTGAAAGCGGGAAATCTATAATGCGAAACTTGCCTCCGAAATACAGAGATGGCTTAGCACGCCAATCTGTCAGCTCATGTAACCTTGAACCTCTTCCACCAGCAAGAATGATTGCATAGGTATCACGAGTTAAATTACTGATATAACGCGGGCTTGCTTTAGTCATTGAGGTTCGCTCCTTGAACACTGTCTTTAAAGTTAACTTTTACAAACAAATAGTTGGATTCATGCTTCACTGTTTTGGCCGCAATCTCGGTCTCAGCGACCCATCTTGTCAATTTCATTGCTATGCTCCCCAGATCTCATCGCGATAGCCTGCGATAGTGACATCACTTGAAAAGCGCCCACTTGCAGCCGTATTACGAATACTCATTTGAGTCCAACTGGTTGGGTTACGGTAGGCTTTAGCAACACTTTGTTGAGCCAGGCGAAATGATTCAAAGTCCGCCGCCGTCATCCAAGGGTCATCACAGCTGGTTATGGAGTCGACTATCGGGGAGAAAATACCGGGTTCGAGCAGGCTAAAGTGCCCACTGTTAATCAGCTCTAGGACTTGAGTTAATGCTGCTGAGTCATTGATAAATTGCTGTGGCTGATAATTTTGACGCTGTTCAACTACCTGCTGAGCATTTAAACCAAATAGGAAGAAGTTGTCCTCTCCCACCTCTTCTAGCATTTCAACATTGGCACCATCGAGCGTGCCTATGGTGATGGCACCATTCATCATAAACTTCATATTACCAGTGCCTGACGCCTCTTTGCCTGCCGTTGAGATCTGCTCAGAAAGATCCGTTGCTGGGCAGATTTTCTCCATCGCACTCACGTTGTAATTAGGCAAAAATGCAAAGCGGAGATACTTGGAAACTTCAGGATCTGAGTTCACCATATGGGCGACATTACTCGCCAGCTTGATCACTAACTTTGCCATGGCATAACCTGGTGCAGCCTTACCACCAATTAACACGCAGCGAGGCACGATATCGGCGGTATGACCTTGCTGGATCTGATGATAAAGATGGATAACATGCAGAATATTTAGCAGCTGACGCTTATATTCATGAATACGTTTGACCTGCACATCGAATAACATATCAACATCAAACTCAACGTCGCATTCAAGCTTTATCAGCTCAGCCAAAGCCGCTTTGTTTTGCTGTTTAACCAGCTGCCACTCTTTAATAAAGGCCATATCATCAGTAAACGCGTTTAATGCATTTAAATGACTCAAGTCTGTCACCCACTCATTACCCAGCCTTTTTCTTAACAGCTGTGCCAGCCCCGGGTTACAGTGCGCCAGCCAACGCCTTGGCGTGACGCCATTGGTTTTGTTATTGAACTTTTCTGGCCACATGGCATAAAAATCTTTGAATAGACCAGAGATAAGTAATTGACTGTGCAACCCCGCTACACCGTTAACTGAGAAGCTTGCCACTATGGCTAGATAGGCCATTCTCACATGGGGCTCGTTGCCCTCTTCGATAATCGACATTTGCGTAAGCTTTTGCGGCTCACCCGGCCAATGGTGTGCAACCTGCTCAAGATAGCGTGCGTTTATCTCGTAAATGATTTCTAAGATCCTCGGCAACATATGCCCCAGCATACGTACAGGCCAGCGCTCTAGTGCTTCGGGTAATAAAGTATGGTTGGTATAAGCCATGGTTTGCGTCACAACTTGCCAGGCGTCGTCCCATTCAAGGAAGTGCTCATCCACCAGCAAACGCATCAACTCTGGAATGGCAATACTAGGGTGCGTGTCGTTAAGTTGCATTACGTTGTATTTAGCAAACTCACTAAAGTCGTTGCCTTTACGTTGTACCCAGGTCCTTAGCAGATCTTGTAGGCTCGCTGAACTAAGAAAATACTGCTGACGCAGGCGCAGTTCTTTGCCATTTTCACTGACATCATTGGGGTAAAGCACCATAGTGATCTGCTCTGCCATGTTTTTAGTGGCCACCGCCTCGGCATAATCCCCTTGGTTAAACTCCTCTAAGTCAAAATCATCGGTGGCTTCTGACTTCCACAGTCTTAACGTATTTACCCGGCCATTCTGATAACCCGGAACGGGCATATCGTAAGCCACAGCCAGTACATCTTGTGTGCCAACCCACACCACATTCGTACGCCCATTCGGGTCTACATAGCTGCTGGTTTGGCCAAAAAAAGGCACAGTGACATTATGCTCGGCAACTCTAACTTCCCAAGGGTTGCCCTGCCTGAGCCAACGATCTGGGCGCTCGACTTGAAAGCCATCCACTAGTTTTTGTGCAAACATGCCGTACTCATAACGGATCCCATAACCTGTTACGCTAAGATCCAAACTGGCACAACTATCTAAAAAGCAGGCGGCCAAACGCCCTAAGCCACCATTTCCTAGCCCAGCGTCATGTTCTATTTGCTCAATATCTTCCAGTTCGACCGCATACTCTTGTAAGGTTTCCTTGGTCTCCTGCAGCATATCTAGGTTCATAATCGCGTTACCCATGGCTCTGCCCATCAAAAACTCAAGTGACAGATAAGCAACTTGCTTACGCTCAAATTGACAGTCTGCTTGCCGTGTTGCACGCCATGGCAATAGCATTTGTTCCTTCACACTCAGAGCCAGTGCCATAAATAGCTCTTGCTTATCATGTAAATCACGGCTTAAGCCATTACTCACGTTGCGCTGCATACAAGCTGCGAGGGTATTACAAGCATCTTGGCCCTTGGCTTTATCTGCTACATCAGCCTTTGTAGGCTTACTATTTACGCTGGTTTTCTTAGCTTTGGTACGAGCTTGGCTTTCCTTCACTGAAGCAGGTTTAACAGGTGTCGTCATGAAGTCACTCCTTGGTTTGGGCGTAAAACAACATTAAGCTTCTGTCTTGCAATACAATCGATTGTTGAGTTAAATCTGCAGCTGTTTCAGGGCTATTAATTTGCCCCGAATAAGTATCCACAAGTGGTCGCCAATGCCCGAATTCACTTAAGGTGGGGAAACTAAACTCCAAGGCTTGCTCATCTGTGTTAAGCATCAGCAGTAACGCTTGGCGCTGTCCCTTAAGCTCTTCAAGCTCACTGCAAAGCATCACGCTAAGGCTGCGTGTTTGTCCCTCAGTCCATAACTGTTTCGTCATAGATTCTGCTTGACGACAAAACCAACTCATACTTGGATTGTCATCAGTGTGCTCAATTGCCATGTTTGTAGCAGGGCCGCCATGACTGGTGTTATGACTTGCTCCATAACTCACGCTGCTCTGGGTTAGAACGTCTTTATGAATAAAATCTTTATGGCCCAGTAGAGGAAAACGTTTTCGCAGTGCAATTAGGCCTGTTGTGAATGCAAGCCGCTGCTGTTGCCAAGGTTGCAACTGCCAATTAAGCCAAGTCAAACAGTTATCTTGGCAATAAGCATTATTGTTTCCGCCTTGGCTATGACCCATTTCATCGCCACTGAGCAACATAGGAACGCCTTGAGAAAAGAGTAAGCAGCTAAGAAGATTACGAGCCTGTCTATTTCGAAGAGCTTGAATGCTAGCGTCATCAGTCTCTCCTTCAATGCCGTAGTTACAGCTGAAGTTTTCCTGATGTCCATCACGATTTTGTTCGCCATTATCTAGGTTATGTCGTTCGCTATAACTCACTAGATCTTGCAGGCTAAAGCCATCGTGGCTAGTGATAAAATTGATACTGGCAGCTGGACCACGTAAAGATCCTTCAAAAAGATCGCTAGAGCCATGAAAGCGCCGCGCAAATTCGGGTAATAAGCCAAGATCACCGCGCCAAAATCGTCTCAATGTGTCACGGTATCTATCGTTCCATTCACTCCAAAGTTGCGGGTAGCCACCGAGCTGGTATCCACCAGGGCCGATATCCCAAGGTTCAGCAATCAACTTTACTTGGCTGAGGATGGGATCTTGACTAATCGCATCGAAAAAACCGGCTCCCGGGTCAAAACCGTAGGGCTCGCGCCCGAGGCTACTGGCCAGATCGAAACGAAACCCATCAACTCCCATCACTTCAACCCAATATCGTAATGAGTCGAGCACCAATTGCAGCACTCGTGGGTGGCTGATGTCTAAGCTGTTACCACAGCCGGTATCGTTAATGTAAAAACGTTTATCATTGGACAGTAAACGGTAATAGCTGAGGTTATCTATTCCCTTAAAACTTAAGCTAGGTCCGAGATGATTGCCCTCTGCGCTATGGTTGTAAACCACATCGAGCAGCACTTCTATTCCCGCTTGATGAAGCTTGCTCACCATCTGCCGAAACTCATCGATATTGCCGCTGCCTTCATCGCAAAGATAATCTTGGTGGGGAGCAAAAAAACCTAAGCTGTTATAGCCCCAATAATTAGATAGCTGTTTTTCGGCTAGAAATGCTTCCGAGATAAAACTGTGCACAGGCATCAGCTCAACAGCAGTGATGCCAAGTGAACTTAGGTAGTCAATACTGGCATCATCAGCAAGCCCTAAAAAGCGCCCTCTGAGTGCTGGCGCTATCTGCTCATTTTGTTGGCTGAAACCTTTAACGTGTAGCTCATAGATGATGCTTTGCGGCATTTGAGTGCCACCGATTTTTGTAAGCTGCGAGGAGCAATGCTGCTGATTTAACCGACTCTTAGGTGAAACCAGCGGGGCAATGGGTTTTAAGTTGCCAATATCGACCACTTTGCATTTAGGCATGAACTCGCTGTTATCGCGCAGATCAAACGATAAGTCAGCGTCCTCACTGCCGCGGTAATAAGCATAATGACTATCATGCTCAATAAATTGACCAACCCACTGCTTGGCGTAAGGATCTAACAGCAGCTTATGCGGATTAAACCTATGCCCCATATTGGGCTCATATGGACCATCGACGCGATAGCCGTATATAAGTTCTTTATCAGCGACTTGTAGATAGATATGCCACACTTGATGGGTCTGTTGCTTTAGCGCTATTCGCTCAATTTCATGTTTGCCGGTTTGATCAAATAAACATAGCCACACCTGACTAGCGTGAGCCGAAAACAGGGCAAAGTTCACCCCGTTTTCATCGACTGTTGCGCCAAGCGGATAAGGAAAACCTTGATGCTGCAGCACTGTTATCGCTCTTTTATCTTGTGGTTTTCAGTGACCAAGGCTTGTGCCTCTATAGGCGACAGGACAAGACAAGCTAAAGGCGGCACCGTAATCATCGCGCTAAAAGGCAGGCCTTGATAGGCTTGCTCTTCTGCAATAATCACCCCCTGATTACCTACATTACTGCCACCATATAGCTCACTATCACTGTTCAGTAATTCTTTAAATGGTTTATTCAGCGGTAAGCCAATTCGAAAACCATGATGCACTTTAGGTGTCATATTAATAATAAAAATCAGCGGCGCTGTATCTACTTCACCTTGCCTGATAAAACTAAAAATACTCTGTTGTTCGTTATTACAGTCTAACCAGCTAAAACCGCTAGGCTCCCCATCTTTGAGCCACAACTGATCATGTTTCCGATACAAGTTATTAAGCTCTTTAACCCATGACTGCACCCCTTGGTGAGGGGCATACTCTAATAAGTGCCAGTCAAGACTCTTGGCATGGCTCCACTCATCTCTTTGGGCGAATTCATTACCCATAAACAATAGTTTTTTGCCCGGGTGGCCCCACATAAAACCGTAATAAGCTCTGAGCGTGGCTAACTTTTGCCAGTCATCGTTAGGGATTTTATGCAGCAGTGAACCTTTACCGTGCACCACTTCATCATGACTTAACGAGAGAATGAACTGTTCGGTATATTGATAAACCAGACTGAACGTCAGCTCTTGATGGTGAAACTGTCGATAAATAGGATCGCGCTTTAAATAGCCGATGCTGTCATTCATCCAACCCATGTTCCACTTAAAGCCAAAACCAAGGCTTTGTTCGCTGCTCGAGTCACTGTCCTGATGAGGAGCAGCAAACCTGTAGTCGTTTTCGAGCATATGGCTAACACCAGGCCAAGCGGTTGACTCTTCCGCGATCATGCAAACACCGGGAAATGCCTGATACAGACGCTGGTTTAGACTTTGTAAAAAACTAATTGCGGCTAAGTTCTCACGTCCACCATGGGCGTTAGGCAACCATTGCCCCGGCTCTCTGCTGTAATCGAGGTACAACATCGAAGAAACGGCATCTAGCCTTAAACCATCGAAATGGAATTCCTCAAGCCAGTAACAGGCATTGCTTAGAAGGTAGCTTTGCACCTCTCCGCGGCCATAGTTAAAAATCAGCGTATCCCAATCTGGGTGCTCTCCTTGGCGAGGATCATCATGCTCATATAAACAGGAGCCATCAAAGCGTGCTAAACCGTGCGGATCTTTAGGAAAGTGCGCCGCGACCCAGTCAAGGATAACCGCGACACCTGCTTGATGGCACGCATCTACAAACGCTTTAAGCCCTGCGGCATTGCCAAAACGGTATGTTGGCGCATACAGGCCCACAGGCTGATAACCCCAAGAACCATCGAACGGGTATTCACTCACAGGCATCAACTGCAGATGAGTAAATCCCATCTCCACCACATAAGGAATAAGTTCATCGATCAGATCTTGATAGTTTAGGTAGTGCTCTCCAGTATCGCCTTTGCGTCGCCATGAAGCTAAATGCACTTCATAGATAGACATAGGAGCCTGATGCCACTTTACTTTTGCACGCTGCTGCATCCAGTGATTATCTTGCCACTGATGTGCAGCCTGCTGCGGGATAAGCGAAGCATTACAAGGCGCATCTTGCATCGACTTAGCATAAGGGTCAGATTTTTCGAGTCGCTCACCATTTTGAGTGATAATTTCGAACTTATAGTGCTGACCCTCTGTGGCATTTGGAACAAATATCTCCCACATACCATTTGCTAAATGTTGACGCATAACATGGGCGCCACCATCCCAGAAATTAAAATCGCCAAGTAACGAAACCCGTTTAGCATTGGGAGCCCAAACACAAAAATGCACACCATTGACGCCTAAATGCTCGCGCCAATTGGCGCCCAAAAAACCATAGGCCTGTTGCTGACGCCCCTCACCAAACAGGTAGAGATCATCATCAGACAGTAGACTCTCAAATTGATATGGGTCGATGATCTCCCGTTCACTCAACGGATATTCAACTCTTAATTTATACAGAAAAGGTTTTACTCTTCTGCCCATCATCCCGCTGAATAATCCCTCTTCGTTATGCTTATTGAGACTAGCAACTTTACGTCCCGTTTTTAGACATAGCACATCAACCGCTAACGCTCCCCGCAAGAAACACCGTACGCTCAAGGCTTTGCCTTGATTAACAAGGTGCATGCCGAGCAAACCAAAAACATCGACGTATTCACTGTTTAACAAGGCGACATCTACGCCATTTTGAAATTCGGGAGCATTATTAGTCATCGTGATTTAATCCATTAAGTTAACGGGCAACTGCCGAGCTAATGTCACTAGCGTGACCGCTCGATTGATTAACAGGGGATAAGTTAGCGCTCTGTTTTGCTTGTCTTGCGCGATCAACTCGCTTAAGCAAGGCATCAATAGCTGCGCTACTCTCTAGCTCTTCAAGGGGTAAAGGTAAGCGGCGTCGCCAGTTAGGGTACTGTTTCCAGGTTCCAGGAAGGTTAATACTGTGATGGTCTTGCATAAGATCGCAAAGCTGAACACTGAACAATTTAGATGCTGAGCTCGCAGCGACCTCAAGCCAAGCCGTTAGTAAGCAATCAAACCTAAGTTCCTGCTTCTTATGGTTCTGTAACTCATCGATTGAAAGGCCACCAGCCTCATAAAGCCACTCAATAAGCTGATGCTTTTCATACGCTCGCTGCTGCAATGCATTACTTAACGCCTCATCGGTTTCAATCAATAACAACTCTTTACGCAAATGCAGATCATCGGCTTGCCACCAGGACTTAAGCGTTGGCACATCATGGTTGGCCAGCATCATCAAACTGTGAGGCTTATGCTCGCTTGTTGCTACAAACTTGCCTAACTGTTTAGTGAAGTAGAACACTTGATTGGATAGAATTTTGCTACGATTAATAGCCTGCTCAATCTCTGCTGGGACCAAACCTAAATCTTCGCCAATCACTAAGCATTGAGCCCGATGACTCTCTATCGATAAAATGGCCATAAGGCTATCAAGTGGATAATACACATAGGCCCCATTTCCGAGAGCCTTATCTTTTGGTAACCACCACAACCTGAGTAGCGACATCACATGATCGATTCTCAATGCACCGCAGCTACGCATGTTAGTTCGAAGCAATTTAATAAAATGCTTAAAGCCCGTTTGCTCTAGTGCGATAGGATCCATTGGCGCAAGTCCCCAGTTTTGCCCTTGTGGTGCAAAAAAATCAGCGGGCGCGCCTATGTAGGCATCACGACAAAAAAGCTCCTTAGCGCTTTCAACTTCAATACTGCTGGCATTGGTCCCGACGGCAAGATCTCTTACTAGGCCTATCTCCATGCCAAGCTGCTTAGCTAACAGTTGGCATGCCTGTAATTGCTGCTGTGCAATAAACTGCAAATAAGCAAAAAAGCGTTCGTCTAAAGCTAAACCTATTGGCTCTTTTGCAAACATCTGACTTGCGGCGTGTAGCTGTTTGCGGCAAAACAACGAGAAATCAGGTTCTTGGGCAGCGATAAATGACTCTAGCTCTTCAACGGCTTGAGACTCGTGTATTAACGCTTGTTGGCAAAAAATCTCATAGAGTCGCTGTAATAGTCGGTACTTAATCCGAGTGATTTCAGGGTAATTGAGCCAATTTGTTTGCTGTAGCTGCTGCTTATCGAGCTGGACTTGCTCTCGCTCTATTGCGGTAAGACTCAATTGCCACAGCTGGTATTCGGGTAAGGACTCGACATCGATATAAAGCGGGTTAATTCTGCGCCTATCGGACGGACTGTATGGGCTAGCTTCTTCGGGGTGTTCCAGATCTAGCGCGTGTAGAGGGTTGAGTAAAACAAAATCAGCACCTTTGCTAGCAACGATTTTTAGTAAAGCTTGCAGATCTGCAAAATCCCCAATCCCCCATTGCTGCTGACTCTGCAAGCTATAGAGTTGAAGGCTCACTCCCCAGCAGCGCTTTTTAACCTCTTTCGCCACGTTATCAGTCAGGCCTGCTCCTTGATAGCTAACCTCTGGTGCTAACAACCAAATTCCATCAGCCTTAATATCTATAGTGGGCAAATTCACACAAACCTGATGGTAGCCTAGCGTTAACCCATTTGACGTGTTTAACCCATTTGACTTAGTTAACGCCTGTTTTACAGTGAAGTATTGCGCTGCAGGCAACCTCTGTAGATGCTGAGTTTGGTTATCTAAATTCAGTATAGTGCCACTACAAATAAGCTCTACAACTTCAGCAGTAAGGCTTAACTCGTAGCGTAAATAAGTCTGGTCACCTATCCCATAGTTGCCAGTCACTCTGACAAATGGATTTTCAGCAGCCAAAAATTCAATTTTACAATATGAACCGGACTCCAATTGAAGCTCTATCTCGACGCAACCAGAGTAATCTGCGGGTACTTGAAAGCTGATTTTAGGCTCAACATTGTTGCTATGCTGGAAATGCGCCACGGGTTGAGTCCAAGGATCTGCATCTAATTGATAGATACGTTTATCAATCCAAGTATTAGTGGCGTTGTAGGCATCGTTTTGTTGTGAGTGACAAGCATCAAAAGACAGATCTGGAGCCGTCTGCGTGAGCATCGCCTGTAAAACCCCGTTTCTGTCTTGTTGCGGGATCTGCACATTCACGCCATCACTGTTGATGAACTCTGCGCCAACCCCCTGTAGATACAGCAATTTACTCAGCACAACATCGCCATCCTCTATCACTTTAAATTCACTGGGCTATCAGCTACAGCCGCAATCAACAAACGCACATTCGACCAACCAGACTCTCAATTGAGCCGTTAGCATGGCGCTTGTAAATAACAGTTTGAAGATGGATTTATGACGTATAAATGACAGTGATATTGATCAATTTAAGATCAAGAGAGCAGTAGAAGCACAACATAAAGCTGCAAAAATAAATAACGATTAAGCTCCTTGAGTATGACTCAATACTTCTATGTAGCTAAAGAGTCAGCAATTAATGAGTCAGACTGGGTAATTAAGCGCATTTGATGTCATAAAATTACAAGTTCGGGAAGATGGATCCAACTTTCGATTTAATTCTCGCCAAACCCTGCCGATTATTAGAGACTGATCACACCTTTATTGCACTGGTGTTGGTACTTTAATTACCAGAAAAGATAACAACTTTTAACATTAAGCGTAATAGGTGATTCTTATGGCTGCTAAATTTTTTATCCCATCTGTCAATATCTTAGGTCAAGATGCTGTGACTGAAGCCATTGGTGACATCAAGTCACTCGGCTTTAAAAATGCACTAATTGTTACTGACAAGCCTCTGGTTGAAATTGGTCTGGTTGCTCAAGTCACAGACAAGTTAGCCAGCAATGATATCCGCTCTGTCATCTTCGATGGCGTGCAACCAAACCCAACGGTTGGCAATGTCGAAGCCGGTCTTGAGATCTTAACCGCTAACAACTGTGACTTTGTCATCTCTTTAGGTGGCGGCTCACCCCATGACTGCGCTAAAGGCATTGCACTGGTTGCCACTAACGGCGGCAGCATTAAAGATTACGAAGGTTTAGATGTATCAACTAAGCCACAACTACCGCTGGTTGCCATTAACACCACTGCGGGCACCGCCAGTGAAATGACTCGTTTTTGTATCATTACCGATGAAGCTCGCCATATTAAGATGGCTATTGTCGACAAGAACACTACGCCAATTTTATCAGTGAATGACCCAGAGCTCATGCTGCTTAAACCTGCAGGATTGACTGCTGCAACGGGTATGGATGCACTGACTCATGCTATCGAAGCCTATGTGTCTATCGCGGCGAACCCAATCACAGATGCATGCGCAATTAAGGCCATTGAGCTTATTCAGGGTAACTTAGTCGAAGCGGTTGAGAATGGCCAAAGCATTGAAGCTCGTGACCAAATGGCCTACGCCCAGTTCCTTGCGGGTATGGCATTTAACAATGCAAGCCTAGGCTATGTTCATGCGATGGCCCACCAGCTAGGTGGTTTTTACGACCTACCCCATGGCGTGTGTAACGCATTGTTGTTACCGCATGTTCAAGCTTATAACGCCCAAGTGGTTCCTGGTCGCCTAAAGGATGTTGCTAAAGCCATGGGCGTTGATGTGGCTGCAATGACTGATGAGCAAGGTGCGACAGCGGCTATTACTGCGATTAAGCAACTATCTGTTGCGGTGAATATTCCTGAGAACCTCACCAAACTGGGTGTAAAAGCTGAAGATATTCCAACGCTTGCGGATAATGCACTTAAAGATGCTTGTGGTTTCACTAACCCTAAGCAAGCAACTCATGAAGAGATCTGTCAAATCTTCACTAACGCGCTTTAACTAAAGCAGTTTAACTAAAGCACTTAACTAAGTTAAGGCTGTTAATTAAAGCCATAGAGACATAGTCGCTTAGTCACAACCGCGTGACAATAGACTCTAATGGTAAGTAAGACTTGAAAGGTAGCGAGCAGATAAACTCCCAGAATTTGACTTGCTATCTTTCATTTTCAGCTGCTTAAGGCGAGTATTTTTAAACCAAAGTTATATTATTGCGGTTTTTTGTTCTAAATATAAATTTGAATTTTCACCAAATATTGCCAGTTATCACTATTTAAGCCTATTTCAGCTGACTAAAGAGATACAAATGGATACATGTTTGGTATAATTAAAAGGTTCGCTTTTTCCCTGCAAAAGTTAAAGCAAGCTTAGAAGCCCACTCCTCGGAGTGGGCTTTTTCCTTTCAGCGCTTTGATAAGCATGCCTTACCTTTTCTAAACCCAGAAAATTGCTTTCGTTAACATCAAACAAGTCGAGTTATTTACTCTTTAAGCTGTTATCTATATCCGAGAAACATAAGATTTTATCTAAGAGCTATCTTCACCAATGGTTGCTGATTTTTAAGCATTAAAAAGGCCTGTTATGACAACAGGCCTTTTGCTTTGCGAATTAGGCGCTAAATTTATGCTTCTAATTTATTTCTCTAGCTTATGAGGTTAGCTTACCTCTTTTGCTGTAGCAGACTCGACATCACTCGGTAAGCCTTTAGCCTTTTCACGCATCTTTTGCATAATCACATAAAATACTGGCACTAATAAGGTTCCAACAATAGTAGCCGCTAACATACCGCCAAACACAGAGTAACCTAAAGCACGGCGACTACCGGCACCGGCACCAGAGGCTATGACCAAAGGCAATACTCCTAAAAGGAAAGAGAACGCTGTCATCAGTACCGCGCGAAAACGCAATCTAGCTGCCGTCTCGCCGGCCTCTAATATGCTTTTGCCCTCTTCACGTAACTGCTTAGCAAACTCGACTATCAAAATCGCATTCTTACAGGCGAGGCCAATCAGCAGTACCAGACCAATCTGCGCATAAAGGTTTAAGTCTGAACCAACCAAGAGGATATTTAGGAACGCACCTAACACAGCTATCGGCACAGCTAGAATTACCGCAAACGGAATGGTCCAGCTCTCGTACTGCGCCACCAGGAATAAGTAAGTAAACACTAACGCCAAGCCGAAAATAAGCGGCGCGAGATTACCCGCCTTAATCTCTTGGTAAGTTTGCCCTGTCCACTCAAACGTATAGCCGGTTGGCAGCGATTCATTGGCAGCGCGCTCCATTGCAGTAATCGCGTCACCCGAGCTAAAGCCCGGCGCCGGGAAACCGTTAATGGTCGTCGAGCTGAACATATTGTAGTTGTTCATCACATCAGGGCCTAAAATCGGCGTCACAGTCACTAAGGTACTTAGCGGCACCATTTCACCGGTATTAGAGCGCACATAAAAGCGCGAGATGTCTTTGTCTGAATCACGATACTCAGTCTCAGCCTGCAAGATAACTCTAAAGACTTTGCCATAACGGTTAAAATCATTAACGTACATAGAGCCAAGCATGGTTTGCATGGTTGAGAAGATCTCATTAAGCGAAATACCTAACGCCTTGGCTTTATCTCTATCAACATCGACAAACATCTGCGGCACATCAGCGCGGAAGTTACTAAAGGCCATCGCAATTTCAGGTTGCTCATTGGCTTTCATAATTAAGGCGCGCATGACAGAAGCGAGCTCTTGAGGCGTACGCCCTTGCGTGTCTTGCAACACAAACTCAAAGCCACCGACACTACCCACCCCAGGAATTGGCGGCAGTGAGAATGCCATGGCCTTTACCGCAGGGTTAGCCGCGTATTTAGCTTGAAGTTTGGCAACAATGGCAGACTCTGCCATATCGGGTGATTCACGCTCGCTCCAAGTAGATAGCGTGACAATCATCAAGCCACCGTTTGAAGACACTGAGCCGGTCAAAATACTAAAGCCACTGGCATGAATAACGTTCTCAACCCCTGGTTCTGCGCGCGTTAACTCTACTAGCTCACGCATCACATCTTCAGTACGGTTAAGCGAAGCGCCATCGGGTAGCTGAATATCGACCATAAAGGCTTTTTTATCTTCCATTGGCACAAAGCCTGACGGTAAGATTTTAGCAATACCTCCGGTAAGTAAAATCAGAGCCGCATAGACTATTCCAACCAGTACTAGCTTACGTGTCAATGAAGATACTAGCTTCATATACTTGCCTGTGAAGCGTTCAAAATGCTTATTAAACGCCGCGTGGAAGCCTTTAGTATGTGTCTTAGGCGGGCGCAATAATGAGGCGCACAGCGCAGGGCTTAAGGTCAGTGCATTGACTGAAGAAATTAGCACTGAAATACAGATAGTCACCGAAAACTGCGCGTACATTTGACCGGTGATCCCCGGCATAACAGCTGTCGGCGCAAACACTGCAAGCAATACTAATGTGGTTGCAATAATCGGCCCTGTTACCTCTTTCATTGCTTTGGAGGTGGCTTCTTTTGGTGATAGTCCCTCATCTTGCATTAAACGAGTGACGTTTTCGACCACCACAATCGCGTCATCGACCACGATACCAATCGCCAAAATAAGCGCGAATAGCGATACCGTGTTAATGCTCATGCCAAAGGCAAGTAAAAAAGCAAAGGTACCAATCAAAGAAACAGGAATTGCAATAGCGGGAACCAGTGTTGAGCGAACATCTTGCAAGAAGATAAACACCACAAATACGACTAATGCAATTGAGATAAATAGGGTTTGCACTACCTCTTTAATTGAGGTTTCAACAAACTCAGTGGTGTCATATAAAACTTCGTATTCAAGATCATTAGGAAAACGTTCTGACAGCTTTGCCATTTCCGCTTTAATCGCTTTACCCACTTCCAGTGCGTTGGCATCCGGTGACTGGTAAATCGCAATAATCGCCGATGGCTTATTGTTTAACTTGCCTTGAGCATCGTAGGTTTGTGAGCCAAGCTCAACTCTAGCAACATCACCAACCACGACTTTAGAGCCATCGTTATTGGCTCTTATCATCACATCATAAAACTCTTGCGGATCTTTAAGTCGACCTTTGGTTTGCAGCGTGTACTGAAACTGCTGTTCAGGATCCACCGGTGCGGCGCCAATTCGCCCCGCTGCAACTTGAATGTTTTGCTCTTGCAGCGCACCGATAACATCGCTTGCGGTAACACTCAAGCTGGCCATCTTGTCAGGGTCGAGCCAAATACGCATGGCATAGTCTAATGCACCAATTACTTGAACTTTAGACACACCGTATTGACGCGCTAACGCATCCTTAACGTTTAAGCCCGCATAGTTAGTGATAAACAGCGAATCAAAGGTCTCATCAGGTGAAACAAGGTTAACTACCATCAACATATTGGGGCTTTGTTTTTCAACTTTAACCCCCTGTCGTTTCACCTCTTCCGGTAATCGCGGCATTGCCTGCTGTACACGGTTTTGCACTTTTACCTGTGCCATATCGGCATCGGTGCCCACTTCAAAAGTCACATTGAGCGAATAGCTACCATCATTGGCACTCTTAGACTCCATATAGAGCATGCCTTCAACACCGTTAACTTCGGCCTCTAACGGCTGGGCAATGGTATCTTTTACAATATCGGCACTCGCACCAGAGTAACTGGTTGAAACACTCACCTGTGGCGGCGCAATTTCAGGAAACTCTGAAACCGATAACACAGGAATGGCGATTAACCCGACTAAGGTCAGTACAGTTGAGATAACAAAGGCGAATTTCGGCCTATTAATAAAAAAATCACTAATCATGGCATTCCCCAGTCGGCGTTAACACGCACTCAAAACAATAGGCATTAACGCCCCTTGAGTAGACAAAACAAGATATGTTCATCAAGACAACTCCTATTTAGTTTCATCTTCTTTAAAAGGGATAACTTCTTGCTCAACAGGGTTTACTTTTATCCCGGGACGGATTTTTTGTAATCCTTCTACCACAATACGTTCACCGTCTTCTAAACCATCTAACACTCGCCATTCAACACCAAAACGGTCACCCAGTTTGACGATGCGCTTTTGCACCTCATCTTGCTCATTAAGCACCATTACAAAGCGACCTTGCTGATCTTCTTGCACTGCAGCTTGCGGAATAAGTAAGGCACTTTCTGTAATCGGGGACTCAATCACTAAGGTAACAAACAAGCCCGGTAACATGAGCTTATCGTCATTTTTAAAGGTAGCACGCACTGGCAAGGTACCTGTTGCGGCGTCAACACGGTTACCGATAAAGTCGATATGGCCTATCTCGTCAAACATGGTGCCGTTAGGGAGGCGTAAACGCATTACGATATCAGTAATCTTGACCTCTTTTTGTTGGGCTTTAGAGAAGTTCTGCTGCGCTGAAATCAGTGCTTTCTCTGCAACTTGAAAACTCACCCACATAGGTTGTAGCTGCACTAAGCTGGCCATTTCTGATTGCGGAGTAATAATGTCACCAGTACTCACTTTAGAGTGACTAATACGCCCCGAAATCGGTGCATAAACCTTGGTATAGCTCAGCTGCAGCTCAGCGGCTTGCACCGCCGCTTCTGCTTGCACAACACCTGCTGCGGTGGTGAGTTTACGGCTAGTCAGCTCATCCATATCCTGCGCACTAATCATGCCGTCAGGCAGTAATCGACGACCACGCTCCCAGTTCATCACCGCAACATCTCGTGAAGCAATCGCTTGTTTTAGCACTGCATGTTGCTGGGCAAGCTCAGCTTTATAGGTAGCGGGATCGATTTCAAACAATAGATCACCAGCGGTAACATCATCACCTTCAATAAAAGTGCGCTGCAGCAATTGGCCCTGTATTTGCGATTTAATGATCACATCTTCAGATGCGCGGGTACGGCCAACAATTTCAGATTTTGGGGTGATTTCTTCAGTATGGGCAGTGTTAACAATGACACTCGGTGACATAGCTTGCTGAGGTGCAGGCGCATCGCCACACGCAGATACTGCGACGGCGCTAACCGCGAACACCCACAACTTAAATTTTGAAACTGATGACTCGGCCATTGAAGCCTCCTGAAGGGTAGGAAATGTGCTTTATTTTTGTTATGAAATTATAGGCTGCACCACCCAGCAAAAGAAACCTTTTTATAATGAAATCGCAAACTTATTAACATCGACCACCTAAGCTAGACTCAGCTGTTTTATTGACGCTAATTACCAACTCAGAAACCCAAAAGCAATTAAACTGATGCTTTATTAGCCAAAGCAGCTACTTATTTGCTTTCATCGGTAAAAGTGAGAGCTGGAACAAGGTTATTAAGTTAAATGTCATGGTAAACAATAGGTACAGCAACTAGAGTGTTAACTAAGCGTTATGTATGTGCGCGGTAGAAAAAATCGATATTTAGTTAGCTCAACTTGCTCGAACTACACAGAAAGTACGCTCAAACCACGCAAGTGGTTGACCAAGATAAAAAACGATGCCTAAGATAGCATCAGTCACAGCGAACAGGTAGGTAATTTATGACAGCAATCTCTCATGTATACAACTACACAGTCCGATGCCCGCACGTTAAGGATCCCGCACACCCAACTAGCTGGCGTAACCATGTTGAGCTAAACCGCTCTTGTGAAATCGCACTAGACAGAATTACTAAGTGGCACGGCCATTCAGGCAACCGACTATTTGAACATGAAGGCTTTGTCGTCAGAGAATGTGAGCAGGAACAAGCCTATTTCGCCATGCAAAATGATCGCCTCAAAGATGACAAACATGCTTTGGTGACATTCAAGGTGTTTATGGATAACAAAACCAAAGACACCTCAGTACAAGAAATCATGGAACATGTTATCGACGATTATAAGTCTCGCTTAAGCAAACTCTAATAATTGCCGGCATGTTTTATCTTACTAAAGCATGCCGCATTTTAGCTCTTGCTGTTACACCGAGTTAGATCACACTTCTAACATTCTAGTCAAAGTTTAGCCCCCTCCTTTATGACCACCCAGCCTCAACCAACACGTAAAAAGTTATCTTGGTAAAATTTTAAACCGTTAAAATTCATAACCTTAAAATCAAATAGTTAAATAAAAAACCACCTTAAGCCAATTCAAGGGCTTAATTGCCGTTTTTCACATCTACTGCTACACTTTTCAAGCAAACTTAGCTGTCTACTTTTTACCTGCAGTACAAGCATTGAGCAACTAAAAACAGCCTCAAAACTGCATGATAAAGTCGTGGAATGGCAAGTTAAACCTATATTTAATTTACAGTTTTACCTAATTAAGGATTTTAAAACTCATGCATGAAATGGCTAATATTGTCATCGTTGGTGGCGGCGCTGGTGGTATGGAAATCGCAACAAAACTTGGTCACCAGCTAGGCCGAAAAGGCAAAGCCAGAGTCACATTAATTGATTGCGCTGAAAGCCATGTTTGGAAACCCCTTCTGCATGAGGTCGCTACAGGTGCCTTAGATATTGGTATTGATGCAATTAGCTATCGTGGCCATGCTGCTAATCATGGTTATCACTTTCAACAAGGTGCGATGACCGACCTTGATCGTGAAACCAAACAAGTGATTCTTGCACCGATCAATGATGAAAAAGGTAACGAACTTTTACCAGCGCGCCGCATCGATTATGACTATTTGGTTATTGCTATTGGCTGTATTGCCAATGATTTTAATATTACCGGTGTACGTGATCACTGCGTATTTTTAGATAGCACTGAGCAAGCCATGGAAATTCGTACCATGCTGCTTAACAAATTCATGCGTTATGCCAGTCACCATCAGCTTGATGACAAAATTAAAATTGCAGTAGTTGGCGCTGGTGCCACCGGTGTAGAGATGTCTGCAGAGATGCACCACGCAGTTGATCAGCTGCGCGGTTTTGGCTATAAAATCGATAGCAGCCTACTTGAAATCACCCTTATTGAAGCTGATGAGCGCATCCTACCTAAGGTAGAAAAAGAAGAGATCTCAGCCTCTGTTGCCAAAGAGCTTACCGCAATTGGTGTAAAGGTGATGACTAACACCCGCATCAATCAAGTGACTGAAGAAGGCTTGCATACCTCTGAAGGTGAATTTATCCCATCTGATATGGTGATTTGGTCTACCGGCGTAAAAGCACCAGACTTTCTAAAAGAGATTGGCGGCTTAGAAAGCAATCACATTAACCAGGTTATGGTTAATCAAAATATGCAAACCACCCGCGACCCAGCAATTTTTGCAATCGGTGACTGCGCGGCTTGTCCACAAGAAGATGGCAGCTGGGTACCACCACGCGGTCAGTCTGCACGCCAAATGGCACTGATGACAGCCGACAATATTAAGTTATTGTTAGCGGGCAAGCCTGCTTCAAATAACTATGTCTATAAAGACTTAGGTGCTTTGGTTAACCTATCTAAGTTCCACACTGTAGGTAACTTGATGTCATTTATCGGTGGCGGCGTAATGGTAGAAGGTAAGATTGCTCGCTTCGTCTATACCTCACTATATCGCAGACACTTGATTGAGCTACACGGCCCAATTAAAGGTACGCTATTGATGTTCGCTAAAGGCATTAGCCGAATCGTACACCCACACCTGAAACTGCACTAATTAGCTTTGTGAATGTTGCTGGTATTTTGCTTTAGCACCAGCAACATTTTCCGCCAATTTGAGTTGGCTTGTTCAGCTTCCGCAATGTCTAGATAGAAACTCTTCGTTATTAAGAATGCAACTTGAGTAGTTAATCGCTCACATGCCACTACTTCTGTGGGACGCTATAAAGCCATCCATGGCCGCTCTGCGGTTTCCAATAACATCCCTGTTAAACAGCCAGTTCGGCATCCATGCCTCTCATTCGAAGAGTATCTCTTTGAAATACCTCACCCTGAAACCGAAGCCCACAGCCGCAGCGACATCTGAATCATCATCTCTCCAAATTAGTTCTCTTAGATGTTTCAAACTCATTTTTGGACAAAAGCTATTCACCACGAAAAAAAGGCTACAGTTCGCAGTAAGCTCAGCTGTCGCAACTTCTGTGGAACGCTATAAAGCCGTCCTTGGCCGCTCTGCGGTTTCATCCTTGAAACCGAAGCCCACAGCCGTACCGACATCTGAATCATCATCTTTCCGAATTAGTTCTCTCAGATATTTCAAACTCATTTCTGGACAAAAGCGTGCTAGGTTATTTGCTCTAATGCGAATGATTCAGATGAGAAAAAGTATCTTAGTTTATTCGAAAGCCCCTTCGATCCAGACTATGCATCCTGTTTCGTTAAATTTTACTCTGACCTCTGCCCCGAATTTCACGGGGGCACATGCAGAGTTGGACTCGTGTAGTTTTAAATTATTTCTTAAATATTTTGGAAACTATTATGTGTATTGGACATTAAACTCTTTTCGGCCACCGCCAGAATTATCCATCCACGATAACGTAAATGACTCCCTAACAGCCGTATGACCAAGTGAGCCTGTTGCGAGCAATTTTACGGACTCAGAGCTATCAAGGTTACATGGGAAATAATTTTCAATCTCCGATGAAATCACAAAATCAATTCTCTCACCAAAATCAATTCTTACATCTCGGGCTTGAGCAGAACCTATATTGGTAATAACTAGCTGTTTACTATTGCTACGATGACTTGCGAATCTAACAGTAAACTCCGCCTTCTCCTTATTCATCTCACGCTCTTTAGCATCTTTTAACTCAAGTGCTGTAAGTTCTCTTTGCAGATTATCCAACTCTCTTGCTAAATCTTTCTGCTTACTATGAACTCTAACACTATGAAATAAAGAACAACCAGCAAAAACAGCAGCGGCAATAGCGCCTACATCACTAACAGTTAATCCCATTTAACATCCTTTACTTCTTAGTAAATTTAATGTGTTTGCTTCCCTTAAATGCACTCTCAAATGATTTAGTCAAAGAGTTGGTCACCTTATCAAGCATCTTAGCCTTATATTCCTCCATGAAGTCATTAAAGTTCTCTTTATGACCACACTCTTTACATATCATGAACTTCTGATGCTCGTCTGTATGAACAGATTGAGCCCTACAAATTGGACACTTTGGTTGTAACGCTTCTTCTGAAATAGACATATCCACTCCATGGTCATATTAGGTTAAGTTTAAGTATGAAAATTAGACGCTTAAGAATATTATCACGGCTTTCCCCGTTGAAAAATCATTGGTGCCATCCATGTTATCCTTATTTTAGGCGCTGGTTATGGGGCTAGTGCAGCGACCTCATTTGCAACATTATTTTGTACTTGCTTTAGTATGAGGCTAGTCTCCCGTGCCACAATACAACTACTATCATGACTACTGATGAGATCAAAAACCTCGAATAATATTCGTATACACTCATCAGGACTAAAAAACTCCTGAACTTTTTTATAATTATCGAAGTCAGCACTTTTATTGTGTGCCCAGTGCGTTCTTGTTTTATCAAGAAGTACCAATTTACTTAATAATTTGTCAACGTTATCAGAGTCGATTTTTAAAATGTCTTGGCAAATATACTGAAATCTCTGAGGTGGAGTACGACGCTTATCTGCTTGAGTTTTAGAAGCATTGTTTTGTATATAATCAAAATAAAATGCTTCTAACGACATAGCTGTAAATGTTTGCGAAACAAGCCATCGACTAACCCAACTAGGACACTCTATTTCCATTTGCTCTTTGGGGAGAGTCTTACCGCCATATTTACAATAAAGATGTTTAAAGTCATTTAACTTATCGTATTGCTGTAAAATAACAATTTTTACTAGCTCACCAAGAGCTGAAGCTCTTTCTTGATGAATAACTCCATTCTCATCGACTAACATTTATTTGCCCCATAACGCCTTTAAACGAGAAATACTCGGCAAACTGACAGCGCCGAGTGTAATAAATCGTATTGATGTATTTGTTGGACGCGGCTACGCGCGGCCTATCCATATTTATTATGTGTTGATTAAACTATCAAACCTTTTTAATAGCCCACGCGGCCACTTGCCTGTAACTGAACCAAAAATAGTAAGATTTTCATTGTATTCTTTTTTCAGCTCGATTTTTTCACCAGTTTCGAGAAGCTCTGTATACCTCTCATAGGCTTCAATACTGAGCTTCCCATACTTTGACTCATCACTAGGTATTTTTTCGCGTTTAGCACACAGCCGCAACTTATCGTAAACTTCGGATATACCGAGGCTTTGGAATGCTTGCTGTATCTCTCGGCACTTGTGGTTAAATGTTCTCCGACAATCTTCCTCGATGGCAGGAACTAGGACGTTCTCAGAGTACTCAACACTTTCTTGATAGCGACCTGCCTTTTGAAAATATGGGATTATTTTCGTGTAATCACCTTTCGTAAATCCACCCACTTTTGCCATTTCTGGAACCACGGATTTCAACAGTTCAACAGCATCATCGAGCTTTCTTTCTTTGAAAAGACTGGTAGCACGTTTTGTTGCTTCACGAATATCCATATGATTTCCTAGCTCTTAAACATACACTTGTATACACATCTTACTGATTTATTCAGTTAGATCATACAAAGTGTGCACTTGCATTAGTTACTTGAATTTACGCCGCTTTTTATTTTCACTCAATAGTGGTTCGTGTAATTTTCAGCTATTCGCAAAACCTACTAATACTGTATTGATTCACTAAACGTTATCGCTAAACAGATAAAATGATCTTTCCAACGATGAGAGAAAGTATTGCAAAAAGACCTATTACGTATTCAGCAAAGTGATTGCTGTAGCTCATAAAGGGGCAAAAGTAAGTTACGGTACATACAGAAAACACCAGTTCCCCATCGAAGTTGCCGAAATACGTAGATGAAAATGCCGTGGAAACATCATGGATGATGGTTTAGGCTCGGCGGGACATGGATGTCCCATCTGAGCCGTTAGGCGATTTTTATTGGAGTATGAGGGTTAACAACTTCGTCGGGGCGGCTGGGACTCTTTATGACGGAAATAGACAAGAGGGGGAAGCTGTTGTCTCCCTCTTGCCCGAGTGTGAGCAGGAAGCTCACGACTTTGGTCAGGCGCAGCCTGATATGTTAAATCGAGGAATAGTGCGAAGCACTGTTAACAATAATGTGACACACTGCCCTAGCGCAGTTTTAACATTGCTGGCAATATGCCCGCTATCTAATAAGAAATGGAATATCATTCAGTGAAACAATTAACTTTAACAGCCGCACTATTGTGCAGCTTGGCCATTACCGGTTGCGCAGAACTCAAAGATGCAGGTCGCCAAATCGGCAGCACCACTAAAGAAGTTACCACAGATATCGGCCATGCGACTCGAGATACCACCCGTGCCATAGGCCATGCATCTAGAGATGCAGTTAACTCGGTAAAAGAAGACCTGAGCGAAGACTAGCTGTTGAGCAGACTTTACTAGCACAAAATATAAAACAAAATATAAAACAAAATATAAAACAAAGGCTCATAATGAGCCTTTGTTATTTGCCTAATAAACATTTTTCGTAATCTACTCTCTAAGCCGCATTTGCTCGCATTCCATGCTCTGCAGGCAGGCCTTCCTCGTTCACATGAACAAATACGATTTTGTCGATACTGACAATCGGCAGATGTGTTAGCTTATTTCGCACCTTACAACCCACTGTGATAGACGTTGCTCCTGCACTTATCAACTCAAGGCCAAACTCGATAACATCGCCTTGTCTCGCTGGAGCCATAAAATTGATTTCTGACATTATTTTAGTAACATGCCGCTGACTCTTCATCTGGCAACCGGCAAAGATGGCTGCCTCTTCATCAATCCAGCTAAGCAATTGACCACCAAAGAGAAAGTTTGCAGGATTAAGATGTTCCGGCTTTATAAAACGGCGGCTGTAATATTTCATTGTCTACACCTCAAAAGTTAAATACTCAATTAGTGGTAGCAAATCAAATACCAACAAATCATTACCATTAAAATCAGACACCTACAACTAACACCCACCCCAACCATTTAAACCATCGCACTCATTTGGTGCTGCTTTGCGCTATTTATGCGCTTAATGAGCAAGTCAATCCGCCCAATTTAACGCCGCAATAAAACCGACATAAATTCGTCTCAATAGCGTCATACTTTTGCCTGACAATCACTGGGATCCAAGGGGAACTTACATATAAACCATACTAATTTACGGTGACAATAGTGAATAATATCAAAAAAATAGCTGTGATTATTTCATCTAGCCTGGTAACTATCGCTGCCAATGCTGCGGTATTACCCAGCAGCCAAACTGAAAGCCAATGGTACAAAGACAGTGCCAAACTGGTCAGTGAAAAAACCCAGCAAACTACGGCTTCAAAAGCTAAAAACGTCATTCTATTTGTTGGTGATGGCATGGGTGTATCAACACTCACCGCTGCACGTATTTTTGAGGGGCAACAACAAGCCGATAACCAAGGTGGGGAAGAAAACTTCCTAAGTTTTGAGGAGTTTCCAAAGACAGCCCTAGTTAAAACCTACAACACCAATCAGCAAACTCCAGACTCTGCAGGCACCATGACAGCAATGGCGACGGGCGTTAAATCCAAAGCTGGGGTGTTATCAGTGTCTGATACGAGTTTAAGAGCAAACTGCCTGTCTTCAAAAGGTAATGAGCTTATTACCTTAGTGGACTTGGCTAATGCAAAAGGGTTATCGACCGGTGTGGTAAGTACTGCACGGATCACTCACGCAACACCTGCTGCGACTTATGCTAGATCACCTGAGCGTAACTGGGAAGCCGACTCAAACCTTCCGGCTGAAGCTGTTGCCAACGATTGTAAGGATATTGCTTATCAGCTAGTGATGCGCGATGAAAGTGATGCGTTAACCGTGGCGCTTGGTGGTGGACGTCGTAACTTTATTCCGCAGGATACAACCGATGGCGAAGGTAAAACAGGCCGCCGTGAAGATGGCTTAGATCTGACACAGTCTTGGACTGACAGCCTGAGTAACTCCGCTTACGTTTGGGATAAAACCGGGTTCGATGCTGTAGATGTCGCCTCAACAGATCACCTGCTGGGCTTATTCAACTCTTCACATATGCAGTATGAAGCCGATCGCCTAGATGATACCGCTGGCGAGCCTTCACTTACTGAGATGACCACTAAATCAATAGAGTTGCTCAATAAAAATGAGCAAGGTTACTTATTAATAGTGGAATCTGGGCGAATCGATCACGCTCACCATGCCGGTAATGCTTATCGCGCCATGATGGATACGGTTGAGCTTTCAAATGCCGTACGCGCGGCAGTTGAGAACACCAATCCTGAAGAAACCTTGATTATGGTTACCGCAGATCATAGTCACGTATTCACCATCGCTGGTTACCCAAAGCGTGGTAACCCAATCTTGGGCCTAGTACATGGCATCGACGGTAATGTCACTATCGCAAAAGACGGCAAGCCCTATACCACTGTTGGATACACCAATGGCCCAGGTGCAGTAGTGGGAAGCCGTGATGACTTAAGTTCTGTCGACACCCAAGACAAAGAATTTATGCAGCAAGCACTTGTGCCTATGGGCAGTGAAACTCATGCCGGCGAAGATATTACTCTGCACGCAACTGGACCCGGGTCAGATCTCGTTCAGGGCGTAATGGAGCAAAACGTTATCTTCCACATCATCAACCAAGCCCAATCACTCGGTGGCAGCAAATACTAACTAATGAGTACTCATTCTTAGCAGTACGAAATAACGACTGACTCTCACTGACACAGCCGTCAGCACGAGTACCCATTTATGGAGTTTAAAATGAACAAGAAATTACTGGTACTATCAATTTCCGCCCTGCTGGGCCTAGCCGCTTGTGGCGATGATGGTGATAAGGGGGCCGATGGTAATGATGGTCAAGATTGGACTGCGGTCAACCAATGGTTCGTTGACGGTCAATCGCGGGTGACTAAAGCCCAAGAGCTCAACGTCAATAATGAGGCTGGCGCGGCAAAGAACATCATTCTATTTGTGGGTGATGGCATGGGCGTATCAACTGTAACAGCGGCGCGCATTTTAGAAGGACAGTTAAAAGGCCAAACTGGTGAAGAAAACTCACTGTCGTTTGAAACTTTACCTTATGTGGGTCTAGCTAAAACCTATAACGTCGACGGCCAAACACCAGACTCGGCTGGCACCATGACAGCTATGGTGACAGGCGTTAAAACTGATGTCGGTGTTATTGGCCAGGCAGAGGGCGTAATTCGCGGTAACTGCGCCTCGACCGATGGGCAAAACTTAGTGACTTCACTTGAGCTGGCGGCGATGGCAGGCTTATCGACTGGCGTTGTCTCTACGGCGCGTATTACACACGCGACACCAGCTGCAACCTATGCCCATGCACCTGAACGTAACTGGGAGAGTGACGCAGACTTGCCCGATGAAGCTATTACTAACGGTTGCAGTGATATCGCATCGCAACTACTGAGTTTTGACTACGGAGCAGGCTTAAATGTGGTCATGGGCGGCGGGCGTCGCGCCTTTATTCCAACCACTCTCACCGACCCAGAAGGTAAAAACGGTAAGCGTTTAGATAGCCGCGATCTTACTTCTGAGTGGCTAACAAAATATACCAACGCCGCTTATGTAGCGAGTCGAGATGAGTTCTTAGCGCTTGATCCTGCCACTACCGACCATGCTCTTGGCTTATTTAATTCATCTCATATGGAGTATGAACTAGACCGCACTACAGATGGCGTCACAGGCGAACCTTCGCTTGCTGAAATGACCGCTAAGTCTATCGATATCTTGCAGAAAAACGATAAGGGCTTTGTGCTGATTGTGGAAGCTGGGCGCATCGACCATGCTCACCATGCTGGCAATGCTGCTCGCGCATTGCACGACACTATCGCCCTGTCTGAAGCGGTGCGCGTTGCCATGGAGAAAACCTCTGAAAATGACACCCTGTTAATTGTCACTGCAGATCACAGCCATGTATTTACCATTGCTGGCTACCCTACCCGTGGCAACCCAATATTAGGGCTGGTCAAAGGTAATGGCTCTGATGGACTCCCCGGGGTAACCAATGCAACCGATGCCAATGGCTTACCTTATACGACTGTCGGCTATGCCAACGGTCTTGGTTACGCCAACTTGGAAACCGGTGGTGATGAGCGTTATGGCTACGCTGCAGCGCCTGGGCGATTTGACCTAAATTATGTCGATACTCAAAGCGCAGGTTTTCATCAAGAGGCACTCGTGCCCCTTGGCAGCGAAACCCACGCAGGTGAAGACGTTGGTATTTTTGCAAGCGGCCCCGGAGCTCACTTAGTGCAAGGCACGGTTGAACAGAACCACCTTTTCCATGTGATGAACCATGCGGGCAGCTTAGTCGAAAAAGCCGAAGCTGCTCAGTAAAGTCTAATTAAAAACAGCCTAGAGCAAACTGTAGCCACCGACATAGCACTCGGTGGCTTTATTTAGGCAAACTTTCCCCCTTATTATCTGGGGCTTATCTCAGGTTTGATGCCTTGATAAACCTCAAAAATAGCCCCTCAAAGGAACAAATATGCTGTCATTATTTTCGCAATCAGCTGAGCCTCTGGCCGAAACTCGCCGAGTCAAAAAATCGAGTTCCAAAGCCGCCGTATTCACTAGCCTCATTGTCCTTTGCGCAGCAAGCATCACTATGGTGAATGCCACAAGTCTTAGCTGCAATGATATTGACGCCAACCATCTGAGCGCCACTTACACAGTCAAACATCCATCGGGTCAACAAAGTACTATGACCCTACTGAGAAATAACCATCAAGTGATCTACCAGCGTAGTCCTGTTAGTTTTGAAATGTGGAATAAACAAGGCGAATACGTACGTTATTTCCCTAACGAGCAACGCTCAATTTCCTACCGTAAAGGCGATCTGCTGTCATTAAATATCCACTTTGATTTTGAGCAGTTAAATCACCTTGTATCAACAAACGTTCTCAATCAACTCTCTTTGAGTGAACAAATAAGCCAAGCATTTGCTGATGAAAGAGAAAATCAAATTGCAGCACTTGGATTTATCGGTACCCATCGCTACCAGACTGCACTACAGCATAGCCAACTCAAACTTGTTTGGTCTGACCAAATAGCATTACCAGTCGCAATGGACGTCACGACGAACATTGAGCAAGATAGCAACAAAGTCAGTTATCAGTTAGTGGCGCTAAAAGCGCTTTCTAATGACGACTTTACCAGCTTAATTTCAGGATATAGAGATATGGACTTTGCCGATGTAGGTGATAATGAGTCCGACCCTTTTATCGCCAAGATGATCCATCAAGGCTTTATTCAACATGGCAGCTCGGGCTTCTATGACAGCCAAGGTAATCAGCTCTCTGGGGGGGAGTCGGGCCACCAGCATTAAAAGCAATCGAACTCCCCCCAAAAACAAAAAACCTAGGCGATGGCCTAGGTTTTATTAATTAAATGACTAAAAGCTGATTGACTTCTGCCCTATCAACTTCGATCCAATTAATTACGGCTTAACAGCCCCTTTAATTCACTGATAAAGCGTGTGATATCGGCTCTTGATATATCGGCATGGGTCACCAAACGAATCGTTTTACCTGGGCTCAATAAAATGCCTTTAGCCTTCAGTTCGAATGCCAAAGCTTTAGGATCTATCTTGTCACTCACCGTAGCAAACACCATATTGGTCTGCACCAATGACATATCAACTTCAAAGCCTTCGATATGAGATAACTCAGCGGCAAGATAGGCTGCATTCTCGTGATCTTCTGCCAAACGTTCAACCTGTTCGGTCAAGGCAAGTGTTGCTGCAGAGGCTATCATTCCAGCCTGACGCATACCGCCACCGAGCACTTTACGCCAGCGTCTCGCCTTATTAATTAATCGCTCATCACCCAATAATATTGAGCCAACTGGCGCACATAATCCCTTAGACAGGCAGATTGAAACCGAGTCGAAATACTGAGTGATCTCTGTCATTGGAATATTTTGCGCTACCGCAGCGTTTGCGACGCGAGCACCATCTAAGTGGATTTTTAAGCCACGCTCGAAGGCTAATGCCTGCGCCGATGCGAGATACTCCTGCGGTACAATCTTACCGCCAATGGTGTTTTCTAAGCTTAATAAGCGAGTACGTGCAAAATGAATATCATCAGGCTTAATTGCTCCCTCAATATCGCTCAATAAGATACTGCCGTCTGCTTGGTTTGTTAGCGGCTGAGGCTGAATACTGCCCAGAACCGCCGCTCCACCACCTTCAAACTTATAGTTATGGGCTTGCTGGCCACATAAGTATTCATCACCGCGCTCACAGTGTGCCATCAAGGCAAGTAAATTTGCTTGAGTCCCTGAAGAGGTAAATAGTGCATTATCATAACCAAACATCTCTGCGGCCATATCTTCAAGGTAGTTAACACTTGGATCATCGCCATAAACATCATCCCCAACTTCAGCCTGACTAATAGCGGCGCGCATAGCAGCCGTAGGCTTAGTGACCGTATCACTGCGAAAATCAATCATTGTTAACCTCAAGTTTCTAGATCTGGAATTATCAAATACTGGCCAATATTACTGAAGCCTGCAGCCAACTACCAGAAAAAAACTTAAGTTTACAAATGAGAAAAATAAAGCTTACAGAGCAAATTACACAAATAAATAACAATTTCTATAAAGATGAAAGCTGTTCAAGTGCATAACTTATAGCAGTAATTAGATCAAACCCACAAATAAAGGGGGCAGACAATTATCAGAATAATTAAACATTAGAAAATATAATGCGATAATTTAACTTTTATCATTGTATTTTTGGCCTAGAAAGAGGCAAAATCCTCCTCCTTTTATTGAGCTAGTGCATATTATGTTAGAAGTTAAAGTTATCAGCTTTTTATGGTTAATCGGTATTTTGGCCGAAGCAATGACAGGTGCACTGGCTGCTGGTAAAAAACAGATGGACCTATTTGGTGTAGTCATCATAGGTTGTGTTACCGCGATTGGTGGTGGCACATTGCGTGATATCTTACTCGGTAACTACCCATTAATCTGGATTGAGAATGTCCACTATTTGATAGCAATTGCTGCGGCTTCTTTGCTTACTGTGATGATCGCTCCAGTGATGCGTCACTTATCTAAACTATTTCTCGCAATTGACGCCATAGGTTTAGCGGTGTTCTCGATTATCGGCGCACAAAAAACCTTAACTCTAGGCTTTAGTCCTGAAATTGCCATTGTGATGGGCGTGGTAACTGGCGTATTTGGCGGCGTGATCCGCGATATCCTGTGTAATCAAGTACCGCTTATCTTTAAGAAAGAGCTCTACGCCCTAGTCGCATTGTTGACAGCCTCAGCTTACGTCGCCATGAAGTTTAATGGTGTGCCTGAATGGATTAACCTTTCTATATCATTGATCTTTGGCTTTAGTTTTAGAATGCTAGCCATTCGCTATAAGTGGTCAATGCCCAAGTTTGATTATCAGTATCAGTCAGATAACGCCCATTAGGCTGAAAATTTCTAATAAAAAGGTCGGCATATGCCGACCTTTTTATTAGCTGTGATTTAACTCGTAAGCGTTAAGCCGCTGGAGTCTCTTTCACATAAAGATCCATTTGCGGATATGGAATACCAATGCCCGCTTCATCGAGTGCAATTTTGATTTGCTCAAGAATTTCAAAATGAGCAGGCCAGTAATCAGAACCTTTTACCCATGGGCGAACCACGAAGTTAACTGAAGAGTCTGCCAGCTCAGCAACGGCGACTGTGTAAGCAGGGTCTTTAAGCACATACTGACTATTTTCAAGAATATTAGTTAAAACCTTTTTAGTCTCAGCTAAGTTTGCGTCGTATGACACGCCAATCACTAGATCTAAACGGCGTGTTTCCATGGCTGAATAGTTGACGATGTTACCATTCATCATGGCCGAGTTTGGTGCGATAACCACCTTATTGTCAGGAGTCAGTAGTCGAGTCGAGAAAATAGTAATTTCATCAACAGTGCCCGAAATACCAGCGGCTTCAACATAATCACCGACGCGGCATGGTCTAAATAGCACCATCAATACGCCGGCAGCAAAGTTAGACAACGAACCTTGAAGCGCTAAACCTACAGCTAAACCCGCGGCACCAATCACTGCAACTAAAGATGCAGTTTGAACACCGATTTGCCCAAGCGTGGCGACAATGGTAAATACAAACACCAAGGCCCAAGCCATATTGGCAACAAACGATACAACCGTATTGTCGACTTTACGCTTTTTAAGCAGCTTAGAGGTGAGGTTTTTGGCTACATTCGATAAGAATTTACCGATGATAAAAATGATAATGGCAAAAACAACCTTCATGCCATAAGTGACGATTAACTCCGGTGCTTGGTCCATTAACCCTTGCAAGTTATCCATTTATATACTCCATCAAATTTAAGAAATAACTATTGAACAATAACAACAAACTCTACACGTCGGTTCTGTGCACGCCCCAACGCGGTTTGATTATTAGCAACAGGAAACATACTTCCCACGCCTTTAATCTGAAATCTTTCAGCAGCAAATCCAAACTGCTCGACTAATGACTTTTTTACTTGCTCTGCTCGTTCAAGTGATAGTTGCAGATTAACATTGGGCTCACCAACTGAATCGGTATGGCCTATTAACTGCAACACCACATTATTTGAGCTAAGCCAACGCGCTAATCGCTCAAGCGCTTGATATTGTGATAACAATACCTCAGCCCTTGCAAACTCAAACCTAACTGCCACAGATGACAATTCAGTGTCAGAGCAGCCTGCTGGATACCGCTGAGCATTACTTGTTTTAAGGCATAATAGAGGCATCACCTTTATGCCCTGTTTAGTCATGGCAGACTTACTACAGCCACGCGCATCGACTACGACTTGAGGCTGTGTATCAGCACATGCATCTTTACGATCTGGCACGCCGTCCATATCGCTATCTTGCCAAGGTTCAGCGAGTATATTTGCCGACGCAAACGAGGCAACCAGTACTAAAAGTGCTAACTTCGCCATAAACTTTCACCTGCTAATGAGCATTACACTCTGCTGCTATTTCTTTAATCAGCATCATGTTTAACCCAAAAACTCATAGTCACAACTACAATCTACGGCAAATAGCCAAGCAACAAGCCGCAACATATTAACCCAACTAACGCAAAAACACAGCAAAACCGACAACATAAAAAACACAAACAACACAAGCATAGCTAAAATCTACTCTTTTTCGATTTTAGCCACAAAAACACCCGCTATTTAGCGCTTAAGGTTAGGCAAAACCTGAGAGTAAAGAGTTAGCGTTAGTCTTGATTCTGCCAACCGGCTGGACTAAAAAAGATAGCGATACTGCAGCTGCAATGTACGCGGCGCGCCCAAGCTAGCAATGGGATATTCTGCTTTGTGACCATGTTTAAAAATGCTTTGGGTCACTTCACTATCAAATAGGTTGTCAATTGTCAGCGACACTTGTTGCTCTTGCATCGGCGTGATCCAAGCTTGGATCCCCACATTAGCAAGCATGTAATCCCCAGCTATCAATCCGTAATCAACAAACTCTCCCACATATTGACCGCTTGCCCAGATAGAGATATCGTCATTGAGATCATAACTAAGCTTTGCAAACCCAGTATATTCGGGGATCCGTTCAATCTGCTCTCCAGTGTCTTGCCTTTCCGCTGAAGCGTAACTGCCACTGAGCTCCATTAATAGCTGCGCTGATAACTCACTGACAAGGTGTAAGTCGATACCGTAACTTTCAACACGGGCGTCTAAGTTGTCATAGATAAACTCAACATCACTAATAACACGTGGCTCAATAAGGTTATCAATACTGCGCCAATACCCATCAAGCGTTATAGAAATATCACCCTGATATTGAAGACCTAAATTGATGCTTTGACTCGTTTCAGCCATGAGTTCAGGGTTGCCAAGAGTACCGACTTTTGCATGCAACTCTGAAGCTGTAGGCTGACGATAGGCATTGCCTAGGCTCCCTTTTAACTGAAGGTCTTGAGCGATATCATGAGTTAGCGCGAAATTGCCCACCCAGATGGTTTCATCATTTGCTAAACGATTGACCCTAGCTCCAATCGACAATTGTGTATCCGGCAAGGCACCGATATGAGGCTGGTACTGACTGAACAAGGAATAAGTATGATCTTTGTCTGCAGTGAACAACATCACTTCGTCAGCCCCCTCATATTCCTCATACTGGCCACCTAAAATCCACTGACTCCCCGCCTGTGTTTGATAATTAGCACTAACTTGCGCCCCAAGCTCTTTAAAGCCCCAGTATTGCTGCCAATATGTCACTGCCGCATTGCCATTTTCATCTTGAGTAATTTCACTGTAGCGAGAGTCCCAATGCTGATAATTGACTTTAGCTTGCAGCAGCAACTGATCTGACGCCTGCAGTTGCCAATCAACATAAGCAATTGTTTGTTTACGCTGGTTCTCACTTAAAATCGCATCATAAGCTAAGGGCCGCTCAAGCAGGCCATCACTGTATTGGGCAAAAACCGTCAGCTGATGATTATCGCTTAGTGCCCAACGGAGCTTCGCATTCAAATTATTCATTTGGTAACCGCGCTCTTTATCTAGCGCGGCTGTAGGTGAATACTCTTCATCAGGCCAAAGCGCGTAGCCTTCTGACTGACTTGAACTCGCTGCAAGGCTTAATTGTAAAGATTCAATTTCACTGCTGACAAAACCTGAAAGGTCATAACTTGGCAAAGTATCAGCAGCAAGACTTAGCTCTGCAGAGTCACTGCCTTGATAGCTTTTAGTGATGATATTGATGACGCCCGCAATCGCTTCAGAACCAAATAGCACACTTTGCGCTCCTTTGATCACTTCGATTCGTTCAATCAACATTGGATTAATGCTGTCGGTATAAGTCGAACCATAAAGGCGGTTATTCAATCTATTACCATCTAATAACCACAAGATATCTTGCGGCCGACTCCCTTGTAGCGAGTAATCAGTATCGGTATGACGCCCAGCCCGTCCGTTCGCAAACAAACCCGGCACAAATTGGCTTAAAATCTTATTAATATCCACCCCACCAGCGGCGTGGATCATCTCATTGCTGATAATCGTCACGTCATTACCTAGATAGACATTGGTATAGGTGCCGTCTTCATGATATCGCACACCATGAACGGTAATTTTCTCAATATCATCTGCAAAAGCGAACGGGGAAACGATGGATAAAGTGAGGGCCAGCAATTTGAATTTGTAATTCATCTTTGTATGTCCATATAGTTATAAGCAAATGTTTAAGCTCATTTTTTAAACACGGACTATATATACTCGCTTTTGAAAGATACCTGATTAAGATCAATTCGTAAGCCATAAGTATGACGAATTTTAAAAAAGTATTACCACTCTAATTTCCCCTATCACAAGCTCACTAAAGATGAAATAACAGACAAAAAAAAGCCGCTGCAATTAAATCACAACGGCAAAGGGTTGATATTTATTTTCAAAGAATGAAATAAGTCACAATGCTACTGGGCTAACTTTAATTTGATACGAATATTGTCGTAGCACCAGTTAAATGCCACCGCATAGAAGAAAAAGAATACTAAGAACGCAGCTTCCAATGCTAATGCCTGTAATAAACTGATGCCTAAGAACCAAGCGATGGCAGGAACAGTAATAAAGATTAGCCCGCCTTCAAAACCACAAGTGTGGCCAATGCGCATCTTGAGCGTTCGATTGACTCTATCGTTACCAAACTTCCTATCAAACCAGATATTATAAAAATAGTTCCAAATAACCGTGTAGAGACTCAAACCCACGCCTACCGCCAACATAGAAGTCGCTTCGGTGCCCGACAGCATTGATGCTGTTGGTACAATAATCGCTAAGGCTACGGCTTCAAATAAAATTGCATGAATGATTCTGTCTTTAACTGTCATGATGATGCGTCCTAAATTTAACTTACAGCCATTATCATCTATAATTACGATACATAAAAAATAGATACCATCACCTTTACTGATATGTTAACTATCGAGCAGCTCTACTCATTTGTCACTACAGTCGAAACTGGCTCGTTTTCTGCGGCAGCCAGAAAGCTTGGCAAGGTACAGTCAGCAATTAGCCAGCACATTATTAATCTCGAAATCGATACCAACCAAACCCTGTTTGATAGAAGTAATCGATACCCTATTTTGACGCGCGCAGGCGAACAGTTGCTGCCTCAAGCAAAAGCCGTCATAGCCCAGCATCAGCGCCTTAATCAGCAGGTACAAGCGCTGGAAAAGCAAGATGATCTAAAGCTCACTCTTGCTGTTGATGAGGGGATCCCTTACGACAGGTTTACGTCATTAATCACTAAGTTGGCTAGCCAGCACCCTGAGTGTGAACTTGAACTTCTCTGTGCATCCAGCCTCGATATTATTCACCTAGTTGATACCAAACGAGCCGACCTAGGTATTGTCTTTAGCGAACTAACATATTCTGAGAGTCTCGATTTTGAGTCATTAGGAACGGTAAGATTTGATTTGCTCGTCAGTCCAAGCCATCCATTAGCGCAAGAGACCTCATCCCATCTGGATGTACTCAAGTTGCACAGACAACTGGTGATTGGCTCTAAAGAGAAACAAAAGGGATGGTTTAACACGCCACATTCACCGGATGTATGGCATGCAGATAATTACTATATGCTTTTGGAACTCGCTAAAGCCGGCTTTGGCTGGACACTGCTACCACTACACTTATGTGAGGATGCGATAGCCGCAAATCAGCTATGCAAACTTAAGATTGATTTTGAGCAATTGGGTTGGCAAGCTAACGTCGATGTTATTCAGCATAAGAGTCGACTGGATAACCCCTTTAATCGTCAGCTCAGAGTTTTACTGCGTGGCTTACTGAAATAATACCAATCTGCATCTGAAGCAATAAGACATAAAAAAACGGCCATTTGGCCGTTTCTTGTTTACTGATAGCTCTGTAACTAATACTCAGTGACTAAAGCTCAATAACTAAAAGCTTACTTACCTTCAGGCTTTGGTGGGTAGCTAAGCAATAATGCACCTACTGCTTCATTAACCACTTCTACACGCTCTTCTGGAGTATCTTTATCGCGCATCGTATCTGCGACCGAACCTCTCCAAATAAGCTTACCTGTTTTGGCATTAACCAAATCAAGGATCAGAGTACCCACTTCATATTCACGTACCGTGGTTTGCGAGTGACCGGCGCCACCACCCCAGCCCCAGCCTGGACCGTAATAAGGGTTATAACCATAGTTGGTGTTGAAAGTGTCGACATTAATTTTCTTATCGACTTTAGTCAGGTAGTTGACTAATACATCGGCGCTAGCAGCATCGGCTTTAGATAGACCTTTTAGCTCCAGTTGATCGTCAACCGCTTTACGAACGCGCTGATCCATTAGGCCGTCAAGATGGTAAGTTGCATCAGAGGTTTTCTTCTCTACCCAAGCGTAGGTTTTCACCTCATTAAAGTTTACACCTGGATCATAATCCGAGCTGGTCTTAAGCGAACTACATGCACTTAATGCTAACGCAGCAATGATAACCAATAACTTATTCATGTTCTCTCCAACAATAATCTTTTACATTTTGAGCACTTATTAGCCCAGCTTACAGAGCTATTTATTAATCTACAACTCAATTTTGGTAAATACTCTTGTCAGATATCTTGACTTAAGCTCGGCGCTTAATGATAATGATTATCAATTAACAACTATTAATGAGTTTTACTATGTTCTGGTTTATCGCAGCTTTTGCCATCGCTACCGTGGTGTTTTTGGTCACTCCAGAAAAAGTCTCTAGCGCACCTGACAATCAAGCCTCTTTAGCCGACAAACTCAGTAAACACTCGCTGATAATTCTGCCTATCATAGTGCTAAGCTGGTTAATTATCGCGATTGCAAGCGCTCCTGTGACACACTTTGCTGGCACCGCTATCGGCTTTGTGCTGACCTCATGCTCTATTGCGCTTCCTAGTACCCACAAATATATGGCACCGCTAGCAACCTTGACCTTTGCCTCATTATTAATTGAACTAGCACTGTATCTATAATCTACTTGTTAATCTGTTTTACAAGGATCTAAACCGATATCTATAAAAGCCGTTTGTCAGACTTTCATTAGTCTGGTAAACGGGTAAGTTTCTCTTCCCCTCTCCCGTAACGCTAGCATCTTTGCTAAACTGGCCACATTAGTTCACCAGCGACCACACAAATGAAATCCGATCCAAACGTATCATTAGTCTATAGCACCGATGGCGGCAGAATAGCCCCTGAAAAACAGATCCAATCGGCACCGGAAGGTGATGGCATTGTCAGAATTCATAAAGACAGTAAAGGCCGTAAAGGTAAAGGCATTTCGGTAATTAAAGGCCTTGGCTTACAAGATAAAGAGCTTAAAGCCTTAGCGCAAAAGCTCAAAAAACAGTGCGGCTGTGGCGGTACAGTAAAAGAGTTCGAAATCGAAGTGCAAACCGACAATAGAGAGCAAATTAAGACCCTGCTCGAAAAACTCAATTACACTGTCAAATTGGCTGGCGGCTAATCTAGTACTGATTGCTATTAGCCTTATATGGAAAAGTCTATGGACAGTTTACAAAATCACTTTTTAATCGCTATGCCATCCTTGCAAGATACTTATTTTGAACGTTCATTAATCTATATCTGTGAACACGATGAGAAAGGCGCTATGGGCATAGTGGTCAATAAACCCAGTGGCATTATTGTTGACGAGCTTCTAGAGCAGATGGAGCTAAGTGAAGAGCCTGAGCCTATTAATACTCTCGCAAGAGAAGTACTTGCTGGCGGCCCCGTCAATCCAGAGCGAGGCTTTGTACTGCATACAACACAGGACAGCTGGAGTAATAGCGATGCGATTACGCCTGAGATAATGCTGACCACATCGCAAGATATCTTAGCCTGTTTAGGCTCAGATAAGGCGCCAGAAAAGTTTGTAATCGCACTGGGTTATGCGGGTTGGACTCGCGGCCAATTAGAACAAGAGATCATAGACAACACTTGGCTATCTATCCCAGCAAGCCCTGAGTTACTGTTTGATATAGAGCATGATAAACGTTGGCAGCTAGCGACCGAGTCGCTAGGGTTTGATATCTGGCAGCTATCTCAACATGCTGGTCACGCATAAATACCACTTTTTAGCGGCATAAAATAGGAAAGACAAAGATGGGCGATAAAAGCGTCTTAGGCTTTGATTACGGCACCAAGAGTATCGGTATTGCCATTGGGCAAGAGATCACCGCAAGTGCTAGACCACTGCTGTCGATAAAGGCTGTAGATGGCATCCCTAAGTGGGAAGAGATTGGTGCACTCATTAACGAGTGGAAGCCCGATCTTGTGGTCGTTGGATTGCCTCTTAATATGGATGGCACTGAGCAAGAGATGACTCAAAGAGCACGTAAGTTCGCTAACCGCTTAAGTGGCCGCTTTGGGGTAAAAGTCGAGACTCAAGACGAGCGCCTCACCACAGCTGACGCTAAAGCAAGGCTGTTTGAGATGGGGGGTTATAAAGCGCTGACCAAAGGCCAAGTTGATGCCATGTCTGCGGTACTGATTATTGAAAGTTACTTTGAAAATCAGTACGGCGACTAATACAACTAATACAACTAATACCAACCAGTATAACAAGAGGCTTGTCCTCAATACTGGTAAGTTAAGACTAAATCTGATTCACCAAAAAAAAATCAAAGAACCCAGCACAAGCTGGGTTCTTTGCTCTAAAAGCTACTTACCACGAGCGCTCACTTCGTTTGCTACACGAAGGACGCGAAGTAAGCAATCCTAAATATGTGGCTTAACGATATTCGCCATCATTTGAATATGTGCATCATCGTCATTAAGCGCGGCAATATAGCGATAGTTTTCACCACCCGCCTGTTCAAAAATCTCACGATTCTCACCCGCGATCTCTTCAAGTGTTTCTAGGCAATCAGCACTAAAAGCCGGGCACACAACGGCAATATCTTTAATCCCTTGACCAGGTAATGACTCCATCGTTGCGTCTGTGTATGGCGTTAACCATTTGGCTTTACCAAAACGCGATTGGAAGGTAGTCATATACTGCTCTTCAGTTAACCCAAGCTTCTCGACCACCAGCTTAGTGGTTTTCATACAGAAACAATAATAGGGATCGCCCAAGTGCAAGTTACGCTCCGGCATGCCATGGTATGAAAGCACTAACTTTTGCGGCTGACCATTAAGCTCAAAATCTTTAGCAATCGATGCAGCTAAGGCATCGATAAAGTCAGGATGGTCATGATAGGTATTGATAAAATGTAGCGCTGGCAGGTAACGCCATTGAGCCAGCTCTTTGGCGATTGCATCGAAAGCCGACGCAGTTGTTGGCGCCGAGTACTGAGGGTACAGAGGCAATACCACCATTTTGTCGATGCCCTCTTTATGCATCCTTTGCAGCGTAGATGACACGGACGGCTGACCATATCGCATGCAAAAATCTACCGAAACATCTTCGCCAGTCTTGTCAAAATGCTGCGCCAGTTTTTGGGCTTGGCGACGAGTAATATCCATTAGAGGCGAACCTTGCTCGGTCCACACCTGTTGGTAAAGCGCCGCCGACTTTGCCGGGCGTACTCGCAAAATGATGCCGTGTAAAATGAGCATCCAAACCAACTTGGGGATCTCAACGACACGAGGGTCAGCTAGAAACTCCGCCAAATAACGCCTAACCGCTGGTGCTGTGGGCTCATCTGGTGTGCCTAGGTTAACTAATAACACGCCTGTCTTGCCACGTTTCTTATGACCAATCTCTTTGGTTAATCCTGAATACTTAGCCAAGATAACTCCTTAATTTAAAAATATTATCTGCCGATACGTTTAAAATTGCGTAAAGATCAATAACAACAAAAAAGCTGGCAATTAAAAATATTGCCAGCTTTTATCATGGTCACTTAACCTAATCTAAATTTAGAGTTACTCCATCCATCGAACTAGTGCTAGTCGTATCAGAGCTTTGTAGCTTGATCATCAAACGCAGATCGTTTGGAGAATCTGCGTGATGCAATGCGTCGGCGTAACTAATCTCGCCGTCGCTATAAAGCTTTAATAAGGCCTGATCAAAAGTCTGCATCCCCTGCTCATTGGATTTCGCCATGGTATCTTTAAGAGAGTGCAGTTCATTCTTAGCAATCAAGCTGGCCACACGCGGGGTATTAATCAACACCTCAATCGCAGCTCGCCTTCCGCTGCCATCGCTCTTAGGCACAAGCTGCTGCGCCACAATACCGCGCAAGTTTAACGACAAATCAAACAGCAACTGATGATGCTTGCTCTCTGGCACTAAGTGCATGATGCGGTCGAGCGCTTGGTTGGCGTTGTTAGCGTGCAAGGTCGCCATACAGAGGTGACCGGTTTCTGCAAACGACAAGGCAAACTCCATGGTCTCTTGACTGCGGATTTCACCAATCAAAATCACATCGGGAGCCTGACGTAGAGAGCTTTTTAGTGCGGCATCGAAAGACTCGGTATCAATACCCACTTCACGTTGAGTGATAATGCTTTGTCTATGGTCGTGAACAAATTCCACCGGATCTTCAATCGTAAGAATATGACCACGGGCGTGATTATTGCGATAACCAACTAATGCGGCAAGCGAAGTCGATTTACCCGTACCTGTACCACCGACCATAATCACTAGACCACGCTTACTCATCACCAAATCTTTTAGGATGGGCGGCAACATCAAGTCATCGACATCGGGGATTTTGGTCTCGATACGACGCATAACGCAACCAGGAGATTCACGCTGCCAAAAGGCGCTAACACGGAATCGGCCAAAATCTTTAGCCGAAAACGCAAAGTTACACTCACGAGACTCGTGAAACTCCTGCTTTTGCACATCAGTCATCAATGATTCAACAAAATCTAAAGACTGAGCAGGAGTAAAAGCATTCTCACCTAAGGGGCGCAACTCACCATCGACCTTAGCACTTGGCGGAAAACCCGCGGTAATAAATAGATCCGAGGCTTTACGCTCAATCATCACCTTTAGAAAAGGACGAACATCCATAGACTAACTATCCCTATTACTTATTGCTTTGACTTATTAAAAGTTTGCTTGCTTATTCGAGCTCTTAGCCATGGCATCTTCGCGGGTGATCTGGCCTCGATTAACCAAATTCTGTAGACACTGGTCAAGCGTCTGCATGCCGTGAGCCATACCGGTTTGGATTGCCGAATACATCTGTGCGACCTTATCTTCACGAATAAGGTTTCGAATAGCAGGCGTTCCCATCATGATCTCGTGCGCGGCCACTCGGCCACCACCTACTTTCTTAATCAGGGTCTGTGAAATAACCGCCTGCAGTGATTCTGACAGCATGGTTCTGACCATGCCCTTCTCTCCTTCAGGGAAAACGTCGACCACACGGTCAATGGTTTTAGCCGCTGACGTGGTGTGCAAGGTACCAAACACTAAGTGACCCGTTTCCGCCGCGGTCATCGCCAGTCGAATCGTTTCAAGATCTCGCATCTCACCGACGAGGATCACGTCTGGATCTTCACGCAATGCACTTCTCAGTGCGGCATTAAAACTGTGAGTATGTCGATGCACCTCACGTTGGTTAATCAAACACTGCTTATTTTGATGTACAAATTCTATCGGATCTTCAATCGTTAGAATGTGGTCGTGACGGTTTTCGTTCACATAATCAATCATCGCCGCCAAGGTAGTACTCTTACCCGAGCCTGTAGGACCTGTGACTAAGACTAGACCACGAGGAAAACTTGAAATTTTCTTGAAGATCTCTGGCGCACCTAATTGCTCAAGACTCAAGATGTCACTTGGAATGGTACGGAAAACCGCCGCAGCACCACGAGACTGGTTAAAGGCGTTAACACGAAAGCGCGCAAGACCCGGCACTTCAAACGAGAAATCTATCTCTAGATGCTCTTCATAATCCTTACGCTGCTTATCGTTCATGATGTCGTAGACTAAGCTATGTACACCTTGGTGGTCTAAAGCGGGTAAATTTATCTTTCTCACTTCACCATCAACACGGATCATGGGAGAAACACCCGCTGAAAGGTGTAGATCTGACGCATTGTGTTTTACACTAAAGGCAAGTAACTCTGTGATTTCCATAGTTTGGGATATCCATTCAACCAAAAACTTACAACATGACAACAATAACAGACAGACTCGCAATCGCCCATAGCCGGATTGCACAAGCGGCGCAAAATTCTTCTCGCCGAGCAGAAGATGTACAACTCCTTGCCGTGAGCAAAACAAAACCCAATAGCCAGATCATCGAAGCCTATCATGCAGGCCAACGCTGCTTTGGCGAAAACTATGTGCAAGAGGGTGAATCTAAGATAAATACCCTGAGCCAAGAGTTTGCGGATATCGAGTGGCACTTTATCGGACCACTGCAATCAAACAAGACCAAAGTGGTTGCGACATTATTTGATTGGATGCATACCGTAGAGCGCGAAAAAATCGCCCAGAGGCTTAATGAGCAGCGCCCTGAGTCGATGTCGCCGCTGAATGTGTGTATTCAGGTCAACATTAGCCAAGAAGCGAGTAAGTCAGGTGTGACTGCCAGCCAAGTATTGGCTCTTGCCGATAAGATAGCCTTGATGCCAAACCTAACTCTTCGCGGCTTAATGGCCATTCCATCTGCCGATGTCGATGAACAAACGGCCACTGAAGAAATGGCAGCCTTGCAGGCACTCTATAACCAATTAGCTCAACGTTTTGCTAGCATAGATACTCTGTCTGTTGGCATGAGTAATGACCTAGAGCTTGCCGTTGCCCATGGCTCAACCATGGTGCGTATTGGTAGCGCTATTTTTGGCGAGCGTGATTACAGCAAGCCCTAAAGGTCATCAGGCGGATTGAGTATCAATATGAAAATAGTTTAATAGCATAAAACCTGTATTACTCTTACTCCGCCTGATATTAATAGGTAAAATAGCGCTTACTGAAATAGCACTTAGTTAAATAATCTTTAGCCCTGCAAGTGCAAAAGATGTTCGGCGCAGCTAACTAAAACAAAAAGAGATCTTCATGACACAAAAGAAAGTATGCTTTATTGGCGCAGGCAATATGACCCGCAGTATCGTTAGTGGCTTAGTCAAAAGCGGCTATCCCTCAGAGCTAATCGAAGCCACCAACCCTAGCCAACCTAAGCTTGATGCCATGGTAGAAGACTTCGGTATTAAAGTATCGAATAACAACCTAGATGCGGCGCAAGCGGCCGATGTTATCGTACTCGGCGTAAAGCCACACCTGATGCAAGTCGTCGGCGAAGAGCTAAGCGGTCTGGATCTTTCTAAAAAACTTATCATCACCATAGCCGCTGGCGTAACAGCCAAGCGTTATAGCGATTATTTCAAGCAAGAGATCAAACTAATACGCACTATGCCTAATACTCCCACCCAAATAGGTGTAGGCTTAACAGGGCTTTATGCGGGCGATGACATATCGGCTGAGCAAAAAGCCATTTGCGAAACCTTAATGGCAACTGGCGGTGAAATCGTCTGGGTCAGTAAGGAAGATGAGTTAAACCAAGTGATCGCACTGGCGGGTAGCTCTCCGGCCTATTTCTTCCTATTTTTAGAATCTATGGTAGAAAGTGCAATCAAAGGCGGTATGTCTGAAGTCACCGCGAGAGAGATGGCACAGCAAGCTGCACTAGGTGCGGCCTTGATGGTCAAGCAAAACCCAGATGTGAGCCTTGCTCAGCTTAGAGCGAACGTAACATCAAAAGGCGGCACAACGGCGCAGGCGGTTGAGACGTTTGAAAAAGGTGATTTAAGAGGTCTGGTCGATAATGCAATGAATAACTGTATCGCCCGCGCCGAAGAGATGGCTAAGCAGTACTAGTTTTTAAATTTAACTTGAACAAGTAGAGTAAATAAATGAATGCATTTAGTTTTCTAGTAAGTACGGTATTCGATCTATACCTGATGGTCGTGGTGTTACGGATCTGGCTACAACTCGCTAGAGCCGATTTTTATAACCCTTTCAGTCAGTTTATTGTTAAGGCCACTCACCCAATTGTGGGTCCTATGCGCCGAGTATTACCCTCATTTGGTAGCTTTGATACCGCCTCTTTTGTACTGGCGATATCGGTTGTGGTGCTTAAGTTTGTTATCTTAAGTCTGATGGCTGGTGCAGCAATTGATGTACCTACCTTACTACTTGTCTCTTTAGTCTCTGTGATTAAAGAAGCTGGCGTATTGCTATTCTGGATGCTGATCCTGCGTGCGATTTTAAGCTGGGTAAGCCAAGGTAGTAACCCAATCGAAATGGTCATGGGCCAGTTAACTGAGCCGTTACTTGCGCCAATCCGCCGTATTTTGCCACCAATGGGCGGACTAGACTTATCACTGCTAGTGATGATGATTATTCTTAACTTCGTTAATATCTTGCTAGCGCAATACATCCCATTCTGGGCTAACGTATAGTGAATCCGGCGATAATGCAGCAGGGCGACCTGCTGCTTCAACTCTATATTCAGCCTAAAGCCAGTCGCGACCAAATAGTTGGCCTACATGGCGAAGAGATAAAAATAGCCATTACAGCCCCCCCCGTAGACGGTAAGGCCAACGCCCATCTGACTAAGTACCTATCGAAAGCCTTTAAAGTCCCTAAAGGGGACATCGAAATTACCAAAGGACAGATGGGACGCCACAAGCAAGTTAGAGTCACGGCTCCTAAGTTGATCCCCGATGAAGTACAAAACCTTTTGTAACCTTATAGTTATAAGAAGTTTAAGGCGTTAAGCTCAACTAAGTTCTATACTGTTAACAAGATATCTTCCTAAGGAAAACGAATATGGTCCGTTCTTTAACCATGATGCTAATGCTCTGTTTTTGCCTAAGCAGCAACGCATTTGCCGAACAGAAAGAAAAAGTGGGTAACTACGATATCCACTATGTTGCCCTTAGCAGCACCTTTTTAACCCCAAGTATTGCCAAGTCTTATGGCATCAAGCGTAGTAGCTACACGGGTATAATTAATATCGCCGTGCTCGATACTAGCGTTAAGGGAAATCCTGCCGTACCGGTGGAAATTTCAGGCGTTGCCAATAATTTACTCGATGCCAGAATCGACTTAAAGTTTAGAGAAATTCGTGAAGGTGACTCAATCTATTATATCGCCGAAGTCCCTTACCGTGACGATCAAGAGATCAACTTTAAAATCGCAGTTAAATACGGTAAAAAGCTCAACACCACACTTAAGTTTAAACAGAAGTTCTACGTCGAATAATCTTAAGTAAAATCGAACATACAGGGGCCTAGCGCCCCTATTTTTTTGTGACGTTAACTCTATCGAAAACCCCGTATCTCGGCTATTATTGCCGCCATAATTTTCTGACTCATCTACAGGCATCCCATGAATCAAATCGTCCTTGCTAGCGGCAACAAAGGTAAACTCAAAGAATTTTCTGAATTGATGGCCGATTACGGCGTTGAGATTTTGGCTCAAAGCGAATTGAACGTAGCTGAAGTACCAGAAACAGGCACCACATTTGTTGAAAATGCCATTATTAAAGCGAGAAATGCAGCTGAAGTTACTGGCCATGCAGCCATTGCCGATGACTCAGGCCTAGAAGTTGACTTCTTGCAAGGCGCGCCTGGCATTTACTCGGCGCGTTATGCCGGCGAAGGTGCTAAAGATGAGCAGAACTACACTAAACTTTTAACAGCACTTGAAGGCCAAGCTGAGCGTAGTGCTCGTTTTCAATGTGTATTGGTTTATATGCGTCATGCTAAAGATCCAACTCCAATCATCTGCCAAGCGTCATGGGAAGGCACTATTGGTTTTGCAGCGCAAGGCGACAATGGCCACGGTTACGACCCTATTTTTATCCCTGCAGAGCACGAATGCGCAGCAGCCGAGTTAAGCAGTGATGAGAAGAATAAGCTAAGCCATCGCGGCAAGGCGTTGGTAATGTTAATCGAAGCTATGAAGCAACAAGGTATCTTTAACTAATGCTAACCATGCCACCGTTAAGCCTTTATATTCATATTCCTTGGTGCGTCCAAAAGTGCCCTTATTGTGACTTCAATTCCCATGGCCAACATGGTGAATTGCCGCAAACAGAATATGTCGATGCACTGATAAAAGATCTCAAGCAAGATCTCGCTTATGTGCAAGGTAGACGTTTACATACGATTTTTATCGGTGGCGGTACACCTTCTCTGTTCGATGCAGCGCAGATTGGCCGCTTATTAGCTGAAGTCGATAAACTTATTCCCTTTAGCGACAATATCGAAATCACCATGGAGGCCAACCCTGGCACTCTAGAGCATGATGATTTCGAGGCCTATTGCCTGGCGGGTGTGACCCGTCTTTCAATCGGAGTTCAGAGTTTCTCAAGTGATAAGCTCAACCTACTCGGGCGTATTCACAATAAAGATGAAGCTCATATTGCCGCTCAAAAGGCTAAAACCTCTGGCTACCAGAGCTTTAACTTAGACTTGATGCACGGCCTGCCAAACCAAAGTTTTGATGAAGCCCTTAGCGACATTGAGACCGCCGCAGAGCTTGCTCCGCCTCACCTGTCTTGGTATCAGCTAACTATTGAGCCTAATACTCTGTTTCACTCAAAGCCGCCACAGCTTCCTGATGATGAAAACCTCTGGCAGATCTACGAGCAAGGGCAAAAGCGTTTAGCTGCACTGGGTTACCAGCAGTATGAGATCTCGGCGTATGCCAAAGAAGGTTTTCAGTGCCGACATAACCTTAACTATTGGCAGTTTGGTGACTACTTAGGGATAGGTTGTGGCGCTCATGGCAAAATAACCCAACTTGATGACAATAAAATTGTCCGTACCGTCAAGATTAAACACCCTAAAGGCTATTTAGCGGCGGATAACTACACCTATGAAACTACAGAGGTGGTAGAGGAAGACAGAGCCTTAGAGTATCTGATGAACCGCTTGCGCCTAATGAGCCCCATTCCTAAGCTGGAATTTGAGCAGCGAACAGGCCTAAGTAGAGACACCATTAGTGACGGAGTTAAGCAAGGCTGTGCTAAAGGCTTAATGACTGAATCGGATGAACACTGGCAGCTGACTAGCAAAGGCCACATGTTCGTCAATGAGCTGCTGTCACAATTCCTATAGTCAGCATAACTATTTGCTAATGCTGATTAAGCAATTGAATTGATTGATTAACATCATACCATCTATTTATTTAGAAATATTTGCTAACACTTAGATCAAAAAATTAACCGCCGGCTTCTTTAGGATAACAATCATAATTCTAAGGAAGCCTAAAAATGCCTATAAAAACAAAAGTTAGCCTTATAGCCCTCTCGCTCTCATTTGGGCTCAGCGCCAGCACTATGATTGGCGCCTCCGCCGTTGCCGCCCCTGCCCCTGCTTCTGCTTCTGCTTCTGCTTCTGCTTCACTATCGAGTCCAAGTGAGCCCGTTGTCCATAAGGCTGAGACTGAGTCAGAAAAAGCCAATGCCTTATTCGAAAGCATTTTCATGGAAAATGTCATGGCAAGCCCTATCTCCCAAACCCACCTTGGCATTAAAACCGATTACGATAAATGGGATGAAATGGGTGATGACGCTGATGATGCCGCCCTTGCCCGTGACAAAAAACATTTGGCTCAACTTCAAACAATCAATTCGAGTAAGCTGGATAGGCAGACTCTACTTAGCTACCAACTACTAACGCAAAAGCTTGAGCAAGCCATTAAAGATGATAAATGGCGATACCATAGCTACCCAGTTAACCAAATGTATGGCGGCCATTCGCAAATAGCCTCGTTTCTAATTAATCAGCACCAAATTGGCAGTGTCGAAGATGCCAAAGCTTATATAAGCCGCTTACAAGGCGTGCCTAAGCGTTTATCTCAGCTACAAACAGCCTTAGAAGTGCGTGCAAGCAAAGGGATTATCGCGCCTAAATTCGTGTTTCCTTACGTGATAAACGACAGCAAGAACATCGTGGCTGGCGCGCCATTTAGCACAAGTCCAAACAGTGACGACAGTGCACTATGGAGCGACTTTAAACGTAAAGTATCCAAACTTGAAATAAGCGATAGCGACAAAGAGAGCTTACTTAGAGAAGCCAAAACAGCATTAATTAACAATGTAAAACCGGCTTATGACAAGCTAATTGCCTATATGACTAAGCTTGAAACTAAAGCCGATACCCGTGATGGCGCCTGGAAGTTCCCTCAAGGTGACACTTACTACAACAACGCTCTGGCGCGCACGACGACAACCGATATGAGTGCCAATGAAATCCATGAACTTGGCTTATCGGAAGTTGCCCGAATTCACAGTGAGATGCGCGCCATTATGAAAAAGGTTAACTTCGAAGGCTCACTCGCTGAGTTCTTTAAGTTTATGCGTGATGATGAGCAGTTTTACTATGCCAATGACGATAAAGGACGCCAAGCATACTTAACTGAAGCCACTGCACTTATCGACACCATGAGTGGCCGCCTAGACGAGGTGTTTAAGGTTAAACCTAAGGCGCCAATGATAGTAAAACAGGTCGAGGCCTTTAGGGAAAAGTCTGCCGGTAAAGCATTTTATAGTAACCCTTCTCCCGATGGCAGCCGCCCAGGCACTTACTACGCTAACCTGTATGACATGAAGGCGATGCCAAAGTATCAAATGGAAGCTCTGGCTTACCATGAAGGCACACCGGGGCACCATATGCAGATAGCGATTGCTCAGGAGCTTGAGGCTGTACCTAAGTTTCGTAAGTTCGGCGGTTACACTGCCTACATTGAAGGTTGGGGGCTATATAGCGAATACTTCCCGAAAGAGATGGGCATGTATTCTGATCCGTATTCAGACTTTGGTCGCTTAGCCATGGAGCTGTGGCGTGCATGTCGCTTAGTGGTCGATACCGGTATTCATGCCAAGAAGTGGACTCGTGAAGAATCTATCGAGTACTACGTCACGAATACGCCAAATGCTAAGTCTGATGCCATAAAGATGGTTGAGCGTCATGTGGTGATGCCATCACAAGCCACCGCTTATAAAGTGGGCATGCTTAAGTTATTAGCGCTTAGAGATAAGGCTCAGCAAGCCCTGGGCGATAAATTTGATATTCGCGATTTTCATACCATAGTGCTGAAAAATGGCCCGGTACCATTAGATGTACTAGAAAGCGAAATCGACCTATGGATTGAGCAAAACAGTTAAATAAGTCCGAACCTTAGGCCTTAATGAAACCACAAATCGGTCACTGCTAACGTGGCCGATTTTTTATTTTACCCCTCATCATGACAATGTGTTCCTAAAGTAAACGAATCAACTTCAGACTCATTGATTTCTCCGCTAGCTATCCCCGTAGGAAAAACAGATTCAACTTATAGGAAAGCCAATCCTGATATGGTCTAGCCAACTATATGGATAGGTAAATACTCATGATTGAACACGCTTTAACCGATAGCGCCAGACTCGAATTTGCGCTCAGTATGATGGTGCATCAAATTTTTGTGCCTCTGTTTATCGGCCTGATGCTAGTCACGGCAATTTTTGAAACCTTATACGTCACCAAATCAAATGCTGAATATAAATCGGCAGCCCAATTTATTGGCAAGCTATGCTTACCAATTGTCTTCATACTCATTATCACCGGAATACTCACCCCGCCTATGCCAGAAGACTGGCAGAAGCTCGATCTCTTTATCAACACAGTGTTCAGTGAATATGTCGGACTGCTTGGCACTATAGTGTCTACCGGCATGCTAATCTGGCTTACCGCTGTGACCCTGTTCTATGTCGGTTGGCGACACCTTCCTCCTAAGCTTCACCTGTTTATCACTTGGTTACTCCCCTTTATCTGTGCCTATACCGAGCTACCTGTCATCGTCCTCAATGGCTGGATGCATGATCCAAGCTCAGCAATGCAGTTTGATATCAACACCATGACGTATCAGGCAAGCTCGCTACTTGAGATAGTTAACACACCTATGGCAAGTACACGCTTTGCCCATATGTTTACCGGTGCCTTCTTAATCGGCGGTGTGACACTTATCTCTTTGTCTTGCTATTACCTGCAAAAAAATAGACAGCAAGCCTTTGGCCAAGCTGGGGTAGTGGTAGGTGCCAGTATCGGCTTATGTTTCTCATTATTTGCTATGTTTAGCGGAGATATTCACGGCCGCGACGTTCATCAGGCGCAGCCGATGAAGTTAGCGCAACTCGAAGCCTTATGGGAGACAGAGCAAGATGGTGCAGATCTAGTGTTATTTGCACTACCGGATCAGCAGGCAGAGAGAAATCACTTCGAGATTAAAATTCCTAAAGTACTTGGCTGGATGCTGTCGGGGACAGATGAAACAGAAGTGAAAGGGATCAAGCAGCTAAGAGCTGAAAATATGCAGCGTATTCGCAGCGGTTTATTAGCCCACCAAGCCATTGCTGCTTACTCTTCTTCGGTAAACAAACAGGCCGATAGAGAGCTTATACAAGCCCACCAGCATGATCTTGGCTATGCCGAACTAGTTCGCAAATACAATCCAGAATTAATCGATGTCACCGAAGAGCAGATCCGCCTTGCGGCCGATGATACGGTTAACAATGTGAGCGTACTATTTTTTAGTTTCCGTGTGATGGTCGGCTCTGGAATATTCATTTTACTACTGAGTAGTTACTGGATTTATCTAGCCTTAAAAGGAAGAATTAACAGTGTTAGCACTAGATTACTTAAGCTTAGCACCTATGCCCTGCCGCTCCCATTCATCGCTTATTTATCGGGCTGGTTATTGTCAGAATATGGACGTCAACCTTGGGTAGTTTACGGAGTAATGCCAACATTACAGGGCGCGGGTTCGTTTGCAACAGGGCAAACCCATGGGTTTCAAATCCCGACCTTACTGGTGAGCTATGCCGCTCTGTTTCTGGTCTTGGCAGCTATATTGGCTCGCTGGATAAAGCAAGGTCCTAAGCCTGCAATTTCAGCTCAAGAAGTCTGCTTACAGGAAGAGAATTTTGAGTCGGCAGCTTTAGACGTTGAGTCTTCAAAAGCAGCATCTACAGCTACATCAACAAGCATAAAACCGGAGTCACTATGATCTATTTCTCTGTCATTTTTGTAGCTATCGCGGCGGCGTTTATCGCTAATAAACTTGTTAGGCAATAAGCTAACTTTTCTATATTCATGACTTTACGGGAATAAGTGATTTTATGAGTCCAACGAGCCATTGATACAATGGCTCGTTTCTATGGGTAGAGGGAATACATACCACTGAGCTTATCTCATTACCCGGCTCGTCCAAGGGAAGCGCTTTTAAGCCGTCTGAGCATAGGAAGCTCGGTAAAGGAGAGACAAAATTACTGCGCTCGAGGCATGATAATAAGCTAGGAAAATCTTCGCACTGCAAACGAACATTATGCTCAATCCCCTTCTGATAGAGGTAGCGAGAAAAGCGAACTGTGTCAGTGTTCCAACCATGGATTTTAAGCACTGCTAAAGGGCTGGATAATGCCTCTGTTACACTTGATGCACTGTGCTTGGCACGTGCTACTAACACAATCTCATGCCGTTGGAAAACATACTGCATAATAGATTGAGTGCAATTCTCATTCAAAAAATGTAGCCCAGCATTGATACTGCCATCGAGTATTCTCTGGTAACTATCCTCTTGCCATTGAACTATTTCAATATTGGCCAGCGGCGCTTGCTCTGTTAACGCTAACAGTAGTTCGCCCTGATACTGGTGTATTAACGCCGCATTCGCGGCTAAAGTTATTTTACCTTTAAATAGCCTAGGCTCGAATGATTCAGAATCGAAGGCTGCGTCTATATCCTTTTGAATCTTTGTCAATTTGGCGGCAAGCGTTAAAGCGTATGTCGTCGGCTCCAGACCTGATGACTGTCTGATAAAAAGCGGATCGCAAAGCTCCTCACGTAATCGCTGTAAGTTTTTAGATATAGCGCTGGTCGTTTTACCTAGACGCTGTGCGGTGCGGCTCATGTTTTTTGTATGAACTAAATCCAGTAACAGTTTGATTTGGTTAAGATCTGAAATATTTCTTTTCAAAGTGCCACTCACTTTAAACGAGTCAAAAAGTATAAATAGACATTTAGCAGCTGTTGTTAGTTCAATATGTTTAGCCGCAGTCATTCAAAATTGTACTTATACTCACAAACAACATATTTTTAGATAGTTAAGGTTTTGTCATTAAGGTTTAAACATTAGTTAAAACTTAGCAGTTAAGGGGGCATATGTCTGACAATACTCAAGTCAAACCCAGTACAGATCCAGAGCTAAATCCAGAGCTAACTCCAGAGCTAAGTACAGAGATAGGACCTAACTGGTTTGCTTCAGTGATGGGCACCGGGATCATAGCCAACGCCGCAGTAGGTTTGCCTCTAGTCGGTAAAGACCTAAGCAGCATAGGCTTGATTATTTGGTTACTCGCAGCCTTGATGCTTGTAGCCATGTTACTGATAAAGATTATTCAAACGATTATCAGACCTCATATTATCAAGCGACAGTTTAATGATCCTGTAATGGCTCAGTTTTTCGGGGCACCACCAATGGCTATGCTTACGGTGGCAGGAGGAACCATCTTGTTTGGGCCGCAAATCATGGCTCCAGAGACGTCAATAACCATAGCTTGGACACTCTGGTTTATTGGTACTCTAGGCGGGATAGCAACAGCCGTGATTATCACATTTCGCCTTTTCACCCATTATAAAATCCGTAGTGACGCGGCTTTTGGCGGTTGGCTTATGCCTGTCGTCCCACCTATGGTCTCGGCCGCGATAGGTGCCATGCTAATCCCCTATGCTCCCTCTATCGCTATGCAACAGACACTAATTTATGTCTGCTATGCCATGTTTGGCGTGAGCTTATTAAGTGCCCTTATTATTATCACCATGATATGGAGCCGCCTTGTTCACTCAGGAACATCAGGGGGAGCGCGAGTTCCCACCCTATGGATAATCTTGGGGCCTTTAGGTCAGTCGATTACCGCGGCAGGGGCTCTAGGGGCAGTAGCTGTACTAGTGGTCGACGAACCGATAGCTACAGCCATGAATACGATGGCAATTCTCTATGGTGTACCTGTTTGGGGCTTTGCTTTTTTCTGGTCAATATTAGCAAGCTTGCTGACCTTAAGTGCTCTGCGTAAAAATATGCCGTTCGCACTGACTTGGTGGGCGTTTACGTTCCCCGTTGGCACTTGTGTTACAGGCACAAGCCAGCTGGCATTACATACTGGGCTTCCCGCATTTGAGTGGGCGGCGATTATGTTATTTGCCGGTTTAATTTGCACTTGGATTATTGCTGCGATTGGTACAATAAAAGGCTTGAAAACTGGCCATATTATCAAAAATCCGACCACAGCATCCCATGTTATATCTAAGAAAGGTCAGCTTTAATCACGCCTTACAAACACTAGCTATCAACTGACAGGAGTAAGGTCGTAAAACCTTACTTCTGTCACTAAAAGCCTGCCCCCTGCTAGCATTTAGTCATAGTCACCGACATTCGGTACTGTAAAGCTGTCATCATTCCAAGGCCATGGCACTTTTGCCATAAAGTCTGCGAGTTCAGGTGTACCAGCATGCACTTCACGGATCACCTTCATGGTTCTGTTTACATGAAATGGATGAATCGGCTCTTGAGCACCAATGGCAATAAAGTACTCGGCTAGAGTCGCTAAATACTGCCGCTTATCTGCTAAACCAAGCACCGCATCGGCCATTATTGGCGCGCCTTTCAATCCAGACAAATCGGCGGCGCATTTCCAACTCGCAAACTGCTTAATAATACTCGCTAATAGCTCTACACCTTTTTCGTTGTAAGCTGCCGAGGCAAACAGATCATATTCACTTTGAGTTACGCAGTCATTAAGCTGCTGATTAACAAAGCTAAAGAATAGCGACGTTTGGCCACTTTTAAGGTAGTGGGCCTCAAGTTTTGGCATTAGAGCATTGAGCTTTTCAAGCGAGCCAACCTTTGCTGCAGTATCGTTTACATCTTCCAGGCAGATATCGATCTGGCCATTCGAAGTCGGTACTTCTGTTAGCCTACTAGGCATAACTAAGCTGAAATCCACCTGTTGACAGGTCACTGAAACAAGACTGTTAGCAGGGCTACCTTCTTGGCTTGCGTTCAGGCTTTCATTCGAGTTCTGATATTCGCTAGCGGTGATAGGGTGACTCTCGGCCTGCTTTATAGAGCAAGCCCTCTGTTTATCTGCCAGCTCCATCTGCCAAATACGGGCATCTTCATCTTCACCCACAGCCACTATTAATTGCTGATCAACTTGACCTTTAATCACAACGGGCTCATGAGCAAAAACTTGTAAGGAGCGCTGCTTGCCATTGCTGCTATCTTGCATCAATTTATATAAGGGTAATATCGACTCGCCGGTTAACGACAGCTGCTGTATCACTCCATCTTGCCAACCAAGCCAGATACTGTTGCCATCGGCAGAGATAGTGGCTGACGTAAGACACTCTATGAAAGTTTGCAGCTCATCATGATGACTCGAACTGGTGCTACCTGCAGCAATAGCAGTCAATGACTCTATCAGTTCTTCAACCTGGTAATTCGCGCAGATTTGTGATGGTTCAAGCGCTCTAACTTTACGGCTCCACATCATTTTTTTCTGATTAAAGTCGATAAGCTGCAACTCAAAATCAAACTGGTAATTTTCGTCGCTAGCCTCTAGTAAACTAAGTGTCTCGGTATTTGCAAGTAATGCAACGCCGTGATTTTTATCCATGAAGAAGGTACTTCGCACTGAGATCTCTTCGGGCGCAGGCTTACCTTGAAGCGGATATACCTGAGTCTCAGCAGTTATAGGGTTAAAACTCACGAGCTGATGCATTCGGCGCTTTTCACGCTGATAAAATACAAACTCAGTACCTTGGACACACACCATACTGCCTTTAACAAAGTTAAACGGCATTTCGTAGCGCGTGATAGCTGCCGTCTTCAGCTCAAAATCGTTACTCTTTTCTAGTCGCTTGTTAGCTCGCAGTAGTGCTGACGCAATATCGACACAAAATAATGACTTTGCGCTGCGTCGCCCGCCTTGCTTAGCGCCAACAATCCATAGTTGACCATTGCTGATGCAAGCACTCTCTGTCGGGTAGAGTTCTAGCGACGTGATAGCTGACAAGCTGACCTTGCTCGAGTCGGCGGCATTAAATAATGCACTATAAATCTGCCCTGTTGAGTCCACAGCGATAAAGCGCTCATCATCAAGCCATTGAGCCAATATTAGTTCGCAATTATGGCTGCCAAGCAGTTCAAATTGACTGTGTAGCTCAACATGGAAATCCCCCTGCTTAACAACTTGTAGCTGAATAAGCCCATCGTAATACAAACGATAATGCTGAAAAGAGTACTCATGTTGGCAAGCTGGTTTTGAGGTAGCTGCAGCGGCTTTTGGATCAGCCGAGCGAGAAAAAAGTGACTTAATAAATTTATTCAATGTAATACATGTCTCATAAAATAAATGGCGCTACGACGCAGAGGGGGATTTGTTTAATATAATCGGCAGCTTAAGGTGGTTTAGCCCCTACTTTCAAGTGTTTTACTCCAGAACACTGACCTAGCTCGGCTTGTTGCAGATGTAACTGGTGTAACTGACTTTAACTGAAAGTCCCACTTGTTAAGGACGCAGCAAGTACGCCGCTGTAAGCTCTTTAATGATAACTAGAGTTAACCATGAACTGTTTCATCAATAGAACAGCCAATAACAATCTATGAGGTTTGAAGTTTGAGCAAAGCCGAAAAGAAAAATACCCCGGCTATAAATAACCGGGGTAAACCAAACTAGGATGATGGTTTTAAGGCTGGTATTGTTTTAGTTATAAAGTCTACCAGCATTGAAACAAAACTGCTTATAGCGGCTCTGTATAGCACAATTGAGAGGGGTCATTCTCGATTATGCTATAGGACTCAGAACATTTCGAATCAACTGGTTCTAATTGTATTGAAATGAAAACAAACTGCAAATGAAATGATTTAAAGTTGTTTAGCCACAACCTTATACAGCTTGACTAAACAACTTTCGAATACAGCTTAAGTATTTGAATTCAAAGAGACAATAATCAGCCACACCCAATTAGGCTTACATCGTCCAAAATATAGAACAATGTTTCCCCATTTTACTTTCGTTTTGCATATAGTTCTTTTAATGGAGCGTCCCAATATGGCGGGGTGCCAATATGATCCTTTATAAAATCAATAAAGGCGCTCACCTTAGGAGCTAAATGTTTACGTCTTGGGTAAACGGCCTGCAAAGGTAAATTATGAGTCAACTGCCAGTCTTCAAGAATAGGAACTAATGTGCCCTTCTCAAGCTCATCTTCAAGCAGATAGCTCGCAAGATAAACCACACCTAAACCGCTAACTGCAGCAGACTTAAGTGCTGGGGCATTATCGACTCTGAAATTACCCGTTACACCAATTTCACAGTAGTCTTCACCCTGTTTAAATTGCCATACGCTATGCTCATGCCACTCACCTTGGTAAACCAAGCAATTATGATCCACCAGCTGCTCAGGACGGCTAGGAACGCCATGCTTGGCTACGTATGAGGGAGATGCGGCTAACAAGAACTGACACTTCATCAAAGGTCTGGCAACCATACCTAGAGGCAATTGCTCAGACATAGTTAGCAGCAGATCTAAACCTTCGCTAACCACGTCGACTTTATGGTCTAGTAGGCTAACTTGAAGTTCAAGTTCCGGATGCTTAGCCATAAACTCGGGTAAAGCAGGAATGATATGCATGGTTCCGAACGACTGAGAAATACCCACTTTTAATACGCCGCGGGTAGCATCATTAAGATTATGAACGCTAGCAACAGCTTGGTCGGCATCCCTTAATAGCTCTTCACCTTGGGTATATAGTAGCTGGCCTGCCTCAGTTAAACTCAAGCTTCTAGTGGTACGTTGAATTAATTGAACACCAAGTTTGTGCTCCAGATCGGCCACTTGGGTACTTACTTTAGACTTTGATATGCCTAACTTTCTCGCCGCAGAGCTAAAACTCCCCGCTCGAGCCACATGAGTAAAAATTGCGATTGGTTCTAAAAGTTCTAACATGTAAATCGCCTTAAGGTGTTTACGACAGTAATAGTACTTCCATCGCTAAGACATGTTATTTAGTATAAAAACAATATCTTAAGTGAATATGCGTACGCTAGAGTAGAGTTTTTATTATTTACCAATATTTGGTTTTTGCTTTTATTTTTAGAAGTATACCAAAAAATCCCCATAACTCATCAAATATGTAGTTTGGGCTAACTTCTCAGCTCAGAGATAGTACAAAAGTCTAGCGGGGCTTAAAACGGAAAAGCCCCTGCATAAAGGTGGGATGCAGGGGATGTTGCAAGACAGTCAGAAGCAACGGAAGTACTGATTATATTTGATCAGTCAAAGAGTCCAGTGAAACAGTATTTACTCCAACAAAGTCGTATTTGCTGATTCAACTAGGGGATAATTAGCAAGTTCAGGAATTTCACTACGCAATTGCTGCTCAAGCACTAATAAGGTTTTAAATCTTTCACATAGCTTCTCACCACGAGCCTCCAGATCTTCGGCTTGTTGCTCCATCTGCAGCTCTATCTCTTCGCCGATTGAATCCATTTTATGTGAGAATGAGTCCATCTTTTGTTCAAAGCTATCACCGTCACCTGACATCATCTGCGCCCCAAGAGTCATCATCATGCTGCCTAGTGAGTTTTGTACTAACTCTTCCATCTCTTGCTCAAACTCATCACCAAAAGCATCTTCTAAAGAAGACTCAGTTGAGCCCAGGTAAAATGTATCACCATGCTGATAAGCCACAGTTTCGATACGCTCCTCAAGGCCTGCCATCATCTTGTCAATCTTAGCGCCCGCGCTATCACCTAATAGTGGCGTCAAGGCTAAGCTCACTGCCGTTGATGCCATCTCTACAGCATCGTTAACCAGTGAAATAACTTCAGGGACCTGCGTTGAAACCTCCTGCGAATACTGATTTACTAATGCTTGCTGTTCACTATTGAGTGAAACTTGCTTGCCATTAACAAACAGCTTATTCATTTCGATGCGATACTTTTCGTCGCCAACCTCGCTCACGATAAGTTTCTTAGGCTCAACGGTAACATCATAATTAAGTGAGACTTCACACTCATTGGCCATATCATGGTCACTATGAGCTGAAACCGTTTGTAGGCTAGTTGCTGAAAGTAATACTGCTGAGATCCCAACTGAGGTAAGTAATTTTTTCATCGCTTCAATCCTTTATCGCTATTATCTAAATCTTTATATTGACTGAGATAAAGCACAGACTGTGCCAACACATATAAACAACTGTTTTGAAAGGGTTATAGCTATTAAGCAGGATGTCGAAGATGTATAGCGATAATATATTTGGCCAATTAAACTAACTATTGGCCAAATATCACAAATCGCTGATATTGATATAAATCGATAAGGAAACTAGAAAATTGATCGGCCTAGAGTTTGGCTTAATGCCTCAAGCACTGCCGTGCCAGCCAAGGAGTTCCCGTTAGCGTCTAGCTCTGGAGACCATACGCACACAGACATATCACCAGGAATAACAGCAATGATGCCGCCGCCGACACCACTCTTGCCCGGCATACCAACACGATAGGCAAACTCGCCAGCACCATCATAAAGACCTGACGTAGCCAATAAGGCATTTAACTGCCGATTTTGCACAGGGGTAATAAGTTGCTTACCCGCAAGACTCTTTCCTGAATTTGCTAAGTAAAACATAGCACGGGACAGATCAGCGCAGCTCATGCGAAGTGAGCAATAGTGAAAGTAACTGTGCAGTACGGTATCGACGTCGTTATTAAAGTTACCAAATGATTTCATCAGGTAAGCAATCGCGGCGTTTCTTGCACTGTGTTGGTACTCAGATGCTGCAACCACTTTATCGTAACCGATGCGATGGTTTTCACTCAAATCGCGAACAATCTCCAGCATACGATGCTTTGGTGCACCGAGTCGACTCTGTAAGAGATCGGCGATGACAAGCGCGCCAGCGTTGATGAATGGATTTCTAGGAACGCCTTTTTCCAATTCTACCTGTACTAAAGAGTTAAAAGAGTGGCCGGACGGCTCTTTGCCGACTCGACACCAAATCTCATCTTCTTCATACAGCATAAGCGCTAAGGTAAGGCTGAACACCTTAGAGATACTCTGAATTGAAAAGGGCTCGAGATAATCTCCAGCCCCTATTGTGACACCGTCAGAGGTTGTCACCGCAATACCTAATTTATTAGCATCAACCTGGGCAAGTGCTGGAATATAATCAGCAACCTTGCCCTGTCCAAGAAGAGGCCGAACTTTTTCGACAATCTCTTCAAGTAATGCCAATTCAGGCATTAGCCCCACCAAATATCGAAAAGCTCACCAATTTCTAGATCTGATACAGGCTGAGCATCGAAGAATGCTTTAACTGCAGCACGGTTCTCTTCAGTACACTTACCAATATCTTGAGTGGCAATAATACCTTCCCACTCTTTATGTCCGCCACCATGATAGCCAAGACCTGCTGGCTCAATGACTTCATCGATAAACTGATCAACGATTGCATCAATTTGCTCTTCAGTTACTGACTCATTGAATGTCCAGTTAACGTCAAATCCAAACTCTTGGAACTCATCAACGCGTAATTTTTTACGTAAGCGACGGCTACGGTTTGCTGCCATGGTTGTTCTCCTAGATAACTTATTTTTAAAGTATATGTTTTGTTCGGCGATTAAACGCGCTCAAACATAAGATCCCAAACACCATGACCTAAACGGTGGCCACGCGCTTCGAATTTAGTTAGTGGACGGTGATCAGGACGTTCTACAACGTCACCTGTAGCAGACTGATTTTTATAACCAGGTGCTGCAGTCATCACTTCCAGCATATGTTCGCTGTAGTTTTCCCAATCTGTTGCCAAATGGAATACACCGCCAACCTTAAGTTTGCTACGGATCAATTCAGCAAAAGGAGCTTGAACGATACGGCGCTTATGGTGACGCTTCTTATGCCAAGGATCTGGGAAGAATAGTTGTACACGAGACAAGCTGCCTTCGGCAATGCTGTTCTCAAGTACTTCTATTGCATCATGGTGATAAACACGTAGATTAGTCACGCCAGCTTCTGCAGCTTCCGCTAAACATGCACCAACACCAGGTTTATGTACTTCAATACCAATGAAGTTAAGCTCTGGAGAGGCTTTAGCCATTTCAACTAATGACGCACCCATACCAAAACCGATCTCTAGAACGGTATCCGCTTCACGGCCGAATACTTCAACTAAGTCGATTGACTCAGGAGTATAATCAAGACCTATGATAGGCCACTGCTGCTCCATTGCTTGAGCTTGGCCTTTAGTTAGGCGGCCCTCTCTCAATACAAAGCTTCTGACTTTGCGAAGGTATTTACCTTCTTCATTGAATTCAGCGGTTGTTACGTCGCTCATTTTCGCCCTCGCTTAAGGCTGCGCTAGCATTAGACAGCTATTATTTAAAAAAGAAAGGCATTATCCAAAGTTAAACCTTCAGTGCAAGCCTTATTGTGGCGAAATTATACCAAGAATCTCAGTTTGTGCGAGCGACAGCTTTAGTTTGCCCGCAAATAACTTGCTTTAGCCTTCAAACACTAGAGTTACACATTAGAAATTTACATCATTTTTACCTTAATAAAGCACAAGTGTTGGCTTGTTAATCGCCAAGGCTAAAGTTACACTGCGCCGATGAAAACTACCGCCTCATTTTCAACACGAATTATTACTTGGTACGACAACTTCGGTCGTAAACAGCTTCCTTGGCAAATCGCTAAAACCCCATATAAAGTATGGATTTCAGAGATCATGCTGCAACAAACTCAGGTTGCTACTGTTATTCCCTATTTCGAAAAGTTCATCGCGCGATTTCCTGATATCGATACTCTCGCTAGCGCCGAGCAAGATGAAGTGCTGCATTATTGGACGGGGCTTGGGTATTACGCCCGTGCAAGAAACCTACATAAAGCCGCCCAAACAATAAAATCACAATATAAAAGTGAGTTTCCAACCGACTTTGATGACGTTTTAGCGCTACCCGGTATAGGTCGTTCTACGGCCGGCGCGGTATTGTCTTTATCTCTTGGGCTTAATTTCCCCATTCTCGACGGTAACGTTAAGCGTGTTTTGGCTCGCCACGGCGCAATCGAAGGTTGGCCGGGTAAAAAACCTGTAGAGCAACAACTTTGGCTATTAACTGAAAAGCTAACGCCAGCAAAAGATATTCAAAAATATAATCAGGCCATGATGGATATCGGTGCGACTGTGTGTACCCGCTCAAAACCTAACTGTGCTCAATGTCCTGTCGCCATTGATTGTAAGGCTCAATTAAGCGGTCGTCAGAGCGAGTTTCCTGGTAAAAAACCAAAGAAAACCATTCCAGAAAAATCTGCTTGGTTACTCGTTATTGAAGAAAATCATCAAGTGCACCTAGAAAAGCGTCCTCCGGCGGGGATTTGGGGCGGGCTATGGTGCTTCCCGCAGTTTAGTCAACGCCAAGAATTAGATACTTATATAAAAGACAAGCAGCTAAAGGTGATCTCTGAGCGTGAACTAACAGGCTTTAGACACACCTTTAGCCACTTTCACCTTGATGTCCAGCCGGTACTCATCCGGGCAACAGGGCATAGCGATAACCAGATCATGGAACAAACATCCACTGTCTGGTATAACTTAACTCATCCACCTAAAGTTGGTTTAGCATCGGCCACCGAGCGAATTTTGGCCGACTTAGGTTCCGTATTAAATAAGGAGTAATCATGGCTCGCACAGTAAACTGCGTGTATTTAAACAAAGAAGCAGAAGGCCTAGGTTTTCAGCTTTATCCTGGCGATTTGGGAAAGCGTATTTTCGACAATGTAAGTAAAGAAGCCTGGGCACTTTGGCAGTCAAAGCAAACCATGTTGATCAACGAAAAGAAACTTAACATGATGAATGTTGATGACCGTAAATTTCTTGAAGAGCAGATGGTAAACTTTCTGTTTGAAGGCAAAGACGTTGAGATTGAGGGTTACGTGCCTCAAAAAGATGACGAGTAATATTCCAAACGTCTAAAATGAACCGATAAAGGCGTCGCTTAAACTTAATTTAAGCGACGCCTTTCTGTTTTACGCGCTGCGCCAGTTTAAAAACAAGCACTCATAGACACTTCTAGAGTCATAACCTTGATAAAATGAGTTAGTAACAAAGCCCCATCTCTTTTTATGTGTAAAAAACTAGGGTTATTCTTCCAGCCAAGAGCGATAAGCGCCCTACACCAGAGGTTATAGCTAGTTTTTCAGTCACTACTATGACAATGATTGTTCATTTTTTATCGCTATGCACACAAACTAAGCGAACAACCAATATTAATTAAAAAAGCCCTTGCGAGATTTTTTACACCGCTATAAGATACGCGCACTCCAAACGAGACGGGCTTTTAAAGCTTAGTTTGAAGTAGCAAACCTAACGCATACGATTAGTAGCGATTAGTTGCCCGAATAGCTCAGTCGGTAGAGCAGAGGATTGAAAATCCTCGTGTCCCTGGTTCGATTCCGGGTTCGGGCACCAACATTTATTAATGAGTTCACTAACTTGATTAGGTAACTTGTTAAACAAATAAGCCGGCATAGCTCAGTTGGTAGAGCAACTGACTTGTAATCAGTAGGTCCCGAGTTCGACTCTTGGTGCCGGCACCATAAAAACAAAAAAGCCACTCAATGAGTGGCTTTTTTGTATCTTCAATTTACTCGTACCTAGTCTCTTTTTTATAAACCAATGACGGCATAAATGCCGACCTACAAAGCTCTTATCTTTTCGTCTGTGCTCTTCCGGTTTTCTATCTGTGCTTTTTCGGCTTCTACCCGACTCTTATCCGGCTTTTACCGTCTCACCACTTGTTAGCTACCCATCACCTTTTTAAGACCAACGACGGCATAAATGCCGACCGACAGAGATCTTATCTTTTCCATCTTCGCTTTTTCCGGCCTTTACCGTCTTAGATTTTTCCGCTGTAAATACGAAAACAAAAAAGGAGCCCTTAGGCTCCTTCTTAGCAGCTCCATTCTATAAGGAGCTAATTAATAATCTGTTTACCAGCTACGCATCTTATGGCCTTTGAGGGCGTAGAATAAGATGAATAGATAGCAAGGTAGGCCAACCCAATAAGCAACCTGAGTGTTATCAGCAAAGTGTGCTACCTTACCAAACACCAAAGGTAATATTGCACCACCCGAGATCCCCATAATTAACAATGCTGAACCTTGAGCCGTATACTTACCTAAACCTTCTAGTGCTAATGGCCAAATTGATGGCCATACAAGTGCGTGTGCCAGCCCCATCATAGCCACAAAAGTGACCGTATCAGGGATCACTGGAATACCACTCCAGCCCCAAAGCACGTCGGCAATCATAGTACTTTCACGTGAGCCTAGCGCCGCACCAATAATACAGGCGATACCAGCAAGCGCGGATCCAAGCAACGCCTTTTCTTGGCTGATAAACCTAGGAATACAAGTCACACCAATAATGTAGCCAAATACCATAAACACCATTGTATAAGAGGTCAGCGAAGCAAAGTTGTTCACCCCTAAACTTTCGCCATATAAACCAATAGTGTCACCAGCAATAACCTCAACACCAACGTAGGCAAACAGGGCTACCGCGCCTAGTACTACCTGTGGAAAATGAGTAATGCTACCCTTTTCTTGATGATCTTCAGCAGCTTCAAACTCTAATTCTGGAAGCGATGAAAACTTAACTAAACCGATAAGGAAAGTCAGCGCGACAGCCATATAGATGTATGGCATAACCAGTCTTGAAGATAGCTCATTGATCTGCGCTAATCGGTCAGCTTCACTTAATGCTGCTAAATGATCTGCAGTGAAGTTTTCAAAGCCTGAAAGTACCAATGCAGTAAACAAGATAGGCACAATCACGCCTGCGCCTTTATTGATAAGCCCCATGATACTAATACGCATAGCGGCACTTTCTTTAGGGCCAATATGCACAACATAGGGATTAGATGCAGTTTGTAAAATAGTTAGACCGGTACCGAGAACAAACAAGGCACCTAAGAACAGAGTATAATTGGCGCTTTGTGCCGCAGGGATAAATAGTAAAGAACCAACCACCATAATCGCTAGGCCAATTGCCATGCCATTCTTATAGCCTGTTTTCTTTAATATCGATGACATCGGCAGCGCCATCACCGTATAGGCAATATAGAAAGCAAACGTCACAAATAAAGCTTGGAATTCGTTTAGCTCACAAATGATTTTAAGGAAAGGGATCAGCGAGCCGTTAAGCCAAGTCACAAATCCGAAGATGAAAAATAACACACCAATAATGGTCATAGGCAGTAAACTGCTCTTGGGGCTAGCTTGAGCCTGAGTCGTTGCTGTCATGTATTAAACCTGCTTCTTATAGTAATTAATTTTATGATACCAGATTAAACTGCTACCCCATCCTTCATTGTTACCACTTAGCTTATGCAGACAACTGTCTGCTTATATTCTCGACCTTCACTTTCTATCTCTGGCTCATTTCAAGCCTAATGTTTCACCGATGTTAAAACATTATGGCAAAAAAGACAACGCTGTCATTTTTTACTTTTACGGCTCAATTGAGCTCACATTATCCTCCAGCTGAACAACTGAGGTAACAGAGTCAAATAAAACCCAAGTGTAAACTGGCCAGCTTAAACCTTAATGAAGATGTTTCGCTTATACATCCAGTACAACACAAGCCACTGCACTAACAACAAGGCGATAACGCTGCCAAGTGCCTGAACATGATTAGGTAAACTTGATATGCCTGCACCAAATAAACTCGTTGCTGTGTACTTCCAATTGACTATGCTACTCGCAATGTAGATAACGATTGAATTACAGCCAATAACCGTAAAGAAAAACGCCCACCGCTGCACTTTTAACACATCGATAATGCTGTAAAACAAGGCTAAGAAAAGTATGCTCCAACCTGAAGTCACTAAGGTAAAGCTACTGGTCCACAGGGTTTTATTCACGGGATTCCAAGGGGAAACCGCCCAACCTAATAGCAATAAACCTAAGCCCGACAATGCCAAAATCGCAACTTTAAACCACTCCCCTTTTACTTGTGGCTTTACAATGAAATGTCCGACAAACACACCAAATAAGCCATTTACAACGGCAGGAATAGTCGACAGTATCCCCTCTGGATCTACAGCAGCATTTTGATAAGTAATGCCGGGTAATAATAGTGTATCGACCGCGGCATTAATTGATCCTGTAGCACTAAAAGCGCCACTATTATCTAGCGTCATAAAAGGGAAAGTTTGTAGTAAGGCGTAACCGACTAATATCACTATGGCAGTAACTATCTGAGTTCTTAGACTGGTGTGCCACACTAACAAGGCGCAGAAAAACCATGCAAAGGCAATTCTACCTAGCACGCTGGCATAACGTACTTCACCTAAAGCAAACGGTGCTCCAGTGCCCCAACCATGGTTATAGATAACCCCAAATAGCAGTAATAGAAACAATCGTTTAATTGCATGTTGGTATAACGGCATGCGCTGAGGCAAAGGTAACTTATCCAAGCGTTTGGGTGATAAGCCTAGCGCTACGCCAGAAAGGAAAATAAACAAAGGGAAAATTAGATCGTAAAAAGTAAAGCCATGCCAAACACTATGATGCATTTGCCCATCGAGCCACTTAAACCCCGCCCAGCCAGATATAAGTAGCAAAGCTGCAAATATAGCTTCACCACCCAAGATCCAAAACATATCGAAGCCACGCAGCGCATCTAATGACTTTAGCCTAGCTTTTACGAGTGGTTTTGCGAGTGGTTTTTCTTCCTCTTTTGCTGTGGATTCAACAGCAACTGCAGATTGGGCTCCCGAACCCGGAGCGATTTTCGCTATGTTAGTTTTTTCTATGCTGGATTGGGGTTTATCTATTATTATTGTCATCTAAACAGCCCTTTCTATCACTTTTTACTACAGCTATATAAAGCAAAGCCTCCGCAGTCATTTAATTTAGTAATCACTGCAGAGGCTCAGATTGAGTTGAACAAACACTATTGATTAGCCTTGAAAAACCAACTCACCGCCAATGTAGGTTTGCTCAACACGGTATTTGTTATCGAGTAGCACCATGTCGGCACGCCCTCCAACTTGTAGCATCCCCATTTTATCACTTAAGCCAAGAAACTCCGCAGGATACAAGGAGGCCATTCTTAATGCCTCATCCGCTTCAATCCCTAGCATATTGACGGTATTTGCCACGGCTCCAGCCATATCCAGTACGCAACCAGCAAGCTCGCCAGTTACCGCATTGAGTCTATCACCCACCCTTAATACCTGTGTGCCAAATAACTCAAAGCTCACTTCCTCATCAACACCAACTGGAGGCATAGCGTCAGTCACTAACATGACTTTCCCCTTAGGCTTGGCATTAATCGCAACCCGTGCAGAAGCTGGATGAACATGATGACCATCGACAATCAAGCCACACCAAGCATCAGCACTTTCAAGCGCTGCACCTACCATGCCTGGATTTCTAGAATCTAGTGCTGACATCGCATTATAAAGATGGGTAAAGCCTATCGCCCCAGCAGCAAGAGCGGCTTTGACCGTGTCATAATCAGCATTCGAATGACCTAAGCACACTTTCACCCCCGCCTTAACTAAGGCTTTGATGACATCTGCAGAGACATTTTCAGGCGCAAGGGTCACCACTTTTATGCCTATGTCTTGACGGCTAAAAATGGCAAGTTCTGCATCGGAGATCCGTCTGATATAGGGTTGCGGATGTACCCCTTTTTTAGGCACGCTAAGGTGTGGCCCTTCAAAATGAACTCCAACCACACCAGCGCTGTTTGACTCTAGCGCTAATGCTACTGCATCGGCGGCTTTATGCATCACATCGACAGCATCGGTGATGAGTGTAGGCAAGTAAGCTGTTGTGCCAAACTTAGCATGGGCTTTACCTATCGCTTCGATGCCCTCAACATTCGGTGAAGAGTTAAACAAGACTCCACCACCACCATTGACCTGCACATCAATAAATCCCGGTGCAATTAGCCCGCTAACGCGAGATTCACGCGCGCCTTGAGCGGTATCAAATGCAAGGATATGACCATCTTCAAAAGTGATGGCTAAATCTGAATGAAAAGTTTGTCCATCAAATACGCGCTCGGCAATTATCGTCTGCTTCATCTTGTTCCCACTTAGTAAAATAGTGACCCAGCTATGCTCTTGTATACTGCTGCTGAGCAAAGAATGCAGCGCCCCACTCTGGTGGCTGTAAGCTTGGAGATACTTTCGCAAGTATATCTTCAGCTAACCAAGGGGCTAATGGTTCAGCTAAGCCACCTATCATAGAGAATCGAGGCGGATTAATTTCAAATAACTTTCTCACCAACTCGCTGATATAGTTAGCACCTTCTCGAACAATATCCAATGCTACGCCATCATCAAGTCGAGCACACTCAAACACTATATGAGCGAGCTTGGCATAGGAGCTAGAAGACTGGCCAGCTAAATTCTCAACAATGCCAAGGGCATTACTGACTTCAAAGTGTTGCAGTAATCTCTGGGTCAGCAAAGTCTTCTCACCGAAGCCATCTAAGTCCAATAATGCCGACTCACTCGCCTTTAACCCCAGCCAGGCACCACTGCCCTTATCACCTAATGCGAAACCGTGCCCACCGAGAAATAACTCTTTATCACCCACTCGAGCATAGCCGCAAGAGCCTGTACCAGTAATGGTCACTGCGCCCTCTTCGCCTTGATGGGCGCCAATACAAGCCGTATGCAGATCTGTGGTTAAGTGCATACAGGCAAAAGGATGCTGCCACTTTGCAATATCTTGATAAAGACGAGGTACGTTGACCCCAGCGAGGCCTAGACCGGCGATTAAACGCCTACTATCAGAAGGCTTAAGACCCGCGTCAGCTAGAGCCAATTGAGTCGACTCTTCAATTGATTGAAATGTTTGAGCTAAACCATGAAGTGGATTTGCACGACCAGCAACTCCAGTGCCTAGAATGCAATAATCGTGAGTGTAGATTGTTGCTCGACACTTACTGCCGCCACCATCGATTCCAATATATAGGGACTCTTCTTTCGTCTGGCTCATGCCCATGACAGACCTCTTTATGGTTCACATTCTATTGATTCGGAATGGGTCTGGACTTTATGCGTGAATTCGCGATTAAAGCCCACTAAGTTAACTGCATGTTACAACAAGAATGACAGCGTTGTCATTTATTTTTTAAACTCGCCAATTAAATTGACAAAACGCAGCAACACCATGAGTATTACTACGTTCTGAGTTAGTTGCTACTTAGATTTCCAGCGTTTGCACCTGTTAAGCATTTGTTAGTTAACAACTAAAGTCCGTCCTTTACGCTTACCATCAGCGGCAATAATTCGTACCTCTACTGGCGTAGTCACCTTTACGCCCTCAGCGTATGCCAGCCACTGCCCCCCAGCATCGCGATACTCAATTTCCAGCCCAGGAAAAATAACATTGGCAAACAGCTTACCTTCTTTAATGACTGCTCCTGGCGTTGGCACCCGATAGGCAATGTTGGCCTTATCGAGTTTTAGTAACTCTTTCGCTCCTAAAGTGTTAGCTACTCGGTGCCAATCATTGGCTTGGGCTTGGCGCATCTCTTTGGTGAAATAGCCACTATTTTGATTATAGACAGCGCCTTGATGCTGGTATGGCACCTCCCAGCTTGGCTGGTGCCATGCACGCTCGGCCAGCATCATTAGTCGAGGAAACATCATATACTCAGCCACCTCATCACTGCGTACCGTTTCACTCCATAGCTGACCTTGGATCCCTGCAAAGCTATAAGATGTTTTTAAAGGCCCACTGATAACCTTGCCAGCTGCATCTGTTTTTAATGTGTCATCGGCTTCAAAAGGTAAATTTTCGATATCGGTCCACTGCTCAGCATTAGCGGGCAAGTTACCAGGCATAAAGCTATGGATTTTCTTAGAGTTGGTATTGCGGCTAGCCCAATAATAACCGTGTTCTTTAGGGTCGGCCTCATGGGGAAAATCAAAATACAGTACTTCTGGCTGACCTAGCACCGCCTGCCAACCAAGGTTAGCTTGCTGATGCGCACGTACGTGCCCACCATGCGCCACTACATCCCAAATATTTGACTGGACCTGCTTTGGCATGTTCTCTGGACGGGTATGACTCATACCGTCACTCCAGCCAGCGGCTTCAATGCCTTTGTCTGCAAGCAGCTTAGAAGTCCTTTCAATAAAGTAAGCGCCAAGCTCTTCCATGTTAGTTACACCTTTATCATTGTTAGCAATAAAGGCTTTGCATGCGGGTGACTCTATCCAAGCACCTGCAGTTTCATCGGCACCGATATGATATAGATCCAGCGGTACACCGGCTTGCTTATGCAGGGCTGCGATTTCATCGATAACCTTATCTATAAAGGTAAAGGTTGATTCCATACACACGTTCAACGTGTTGTCGCTGTAGTACTGGATTGATGAGTAAACCGTTTTATCTTCGCTGTCAGACAATAGATATTGTTTAGCTTCTTCGGCTTTATCGGCAGCCATTAAGCTGCGATATCTCGCTTCCATTGATTTAATTGCGGCGCGAGAATGCCCCGGCATATCCATCGATGGGATCACCTGAATTTGTCTGGCATTGGCATATTGCAGGATTTCAATATAATCCGCTTTGCTGTAGTAACCATTGACCTTAGCATCGCTAAAAGGGCCACTTCCTAACTGAGGTAGCAGGCAAGTATCTTCATTGAGATCATGGCAACGCTTGCTGCCAACCTCTGTCAATTCAGGCAATCCTGCTATCTCTAAGCGCCAGCCTTCATCGTCGGCCATATGCAGGTGTAATTTATTTAACTTATAAGCTGCCATCTGATCTAACAGGTCTAAAATAAGCTGTTTACTATGGAAGTTACGCGATACATCGATATGCATACCACGAAAATCATAGCGAGGCGCATCTTCCACCAGCATAGGATTAACTTGCAAAGTGTTGCTATCAATAAGTGCTGCCAGTGATGCTAAACCATAGGAAAACCCAGCATCATCCGCCGCAAAAACCTTAATCTCATCGCTAGCGATATCGAGACGATACTCGCCCACGACTCCGGGGGCTGATAAAGGTAATAGTCGCGTTTTGACTCCCTTGATACTTTGCCCTACACCTAGTCGTGCTAGGCGCTGTAGCGCGGCATCGACTACCTCTGGCCCTACTCCGTTGAGGCTTAGATTTAACCCAGCTTTTAGTGAGATAGGCTGTGCATCGCTCTTAAGGGAAACCTTGCTAGGTGTTGGCAAAATCGCATTTTCGGCTAACTTTGCATCATTAGGTGTATCTAAGTTGCTGCGATATAAGACTTGGGTTGTCGCCCACTCAAGCTTATCGGTCTCACGTCGCTTATATTGAGTTTCGCCGTCGGTAAACGCGCTGACATAGGGACGTAGCTCCATCCCCGTTTCCGGATCAAGCGATAACTGTGTACTGCGGATAACAACAGGTTCGAGACCGTCTGCAACTATGTAGTAATTTGGCATGGCGTCAATTTCAGATAACTGCCACAGCTCACCACGAAACTGAATCGTTTTAGTTTCGCCCTTTTTAATGCCGCTAAATCCCGCTGCGGGTTCGATTTTATGTAAGTCTCCCTGAATACGAGAAATACTAAATTCATCACCCACTATGCTTTGAATTGGTCGCATTTGAGAGTAGTAGATAGACCAGTCTTTATTGTCGATATCAACTTGAGGTGTCAGGTCGATTTCAGCGAGAAAACAGCGAGCATCTGCCGCGTCTTTGTCACAGTGCTCATCGGGAACATTGGTCACCACCCGGTAACGAATATCAAGAGTTTCGCCAATCTGGTTTAGCAAAGCTTGTGTCAGTGGAGCTTGAGCCAAGTCTGTTTCGGTGGCTATTGGAGTCGCAGTTTGTGAGGTTTGTTCTGTGGGGGATATGGCGCTCACCACCTCTTTAGCCTGGTCTTCATCTGAGCAAGCCCCCAGAGTTAATGCTAACGATACAGCTGAGGCTATCACTTTAATCTTCATTATATTCCCTTTGATTTATATTGTTTTTAAGGTGAAGAGCTTTAACTTGCCCCGTTATTTCTCCCCCTGATGGAAATAAACGAGAGCTTAACCTTTGTTAGGTTCTAATACGCTTGTCTCTTAATGCGCTTGTGTTTCAATACGCTTGCCTCTCAATGCCTAGATTTAGACAGTCCTATTGTGCCAGATAAAAAAATGGCCGAGTACTCTAAAAGTACTCGGCCCACGCTAGTTTCTGGGGAGAGACTATATAGGAGTAACAAACATAACTGTTTGCCAAAAGCATGAGTCGGGAGACCTCTTCCCGTTCATGCTGACCTTACAAACACCTTGTCACACAAGCAGATGACAACGCTGTCATTAAGAATATACATAAATAAGTACAAAACAGCTACATTTATCTGACATTTGGCTTTGTTTATATTTACCCACCTAGATAATAGCGGGTAAATGATAATTAAAACAACACATTGAAAGTGAGAGCAGTGAGCTGGTGGCATAAATATAATTTACCTATTTGCCCATCTTTACTTGTCCCTATTTTTACATTTCAATTTAAAGTGTATTGAGCATCAAACTACAACCCAGACAAAACAATTAGTTAACAAGCTTGGCATTAACTAGCTGCCGTTCTCATTAGCAGTACTTAGCTCTAAGGCAATTTCCCCCTCAAGGGTTTAATTGACAACGTTGTCACATAAAAGTATACCTAAACACAACAAGCCTCACTCATAGCAACATACAAGTGCTCGCTTATTAATGCTCAAATAAGATTACGCTCAAGGACCCTATAACAATGAAAAATAATATCGTCCCACTTAACTCTGATAGCCACCTTCAAATGTGCGTTAGCGAGTCTCAAGACTATCGTCGCTTTGCCGCTCAACAACTTATTCCTGTTGTTTTCCACGAATTTCATCAATTAGCGACCGAGTTTCCGTTGGTGTTTGTTAAGAACAGTGAAACAGGCCAGTTTATTCCTGTTGCTATGATGGGCGTTAAAAACGACTTAAACCTCTACTGCCAAACGAGTAATTGGCCAGCAATGGTAAAGCCTAAAGGCTTTAACAATGCGCCGTTATCTTTAGTTAAAACCAGTCAGGAAAGTGATAATGTGCTTATCTGCGTCGATACCGCGAGTCCATTAGTGACTGAAGTCAGCGAGAATGCACAGCGCTTATTTAACGATGACAAAGAACAGAGTGAGTACCTTAAGAAGCGTACTCAAGCACTGCTTGAAATCGCCGCATTTAATGAGCAAACAGGCAACATTTGTCAGTTGTTAGCATCGAAAAGTTTATTCACCGCAAAACAGCTAACAATTAAGCTAGCCGAAAGCCAGCAGCCCATTAATATCGACGGTATATATGTGGTTGATGAGCAGGCATTAAATCAGCTAAGCAATGAAGAGTTCTTATCTTTAAAAGAAAACGGCTTACTGCCACTCATCTATGCTCACCTGCTATCACTACAGCAGATCTCACGCCTAATTGAAAAGCAAAATAACTATGATTTGACTCATTAATAGCAATCAGCATAAATCATAGTAATAGCCAGGTTCATGATTACCGAACTTGGCTAAACCTATTAGCTATACCTTCTGTAAACCGTAACGCTTTATTTTATCTAACAAGTCTCTATGCTGCGGTAACTCGCCTGCAAGCTGTTTGGCGACAATATTGAGCCGCTGTTGTAATGCACTCGATTGAGGCTCTAAATCAATGCTCGTTTGCTTCTGCTTCGGGGTATGCTGCATACCGTACAGAACATAGAGGTAATTTTCTAAATCAAATACCTCAAACTTACTAAAGAAGTCTTCTCTGCTGGGCACAAAATCCTGCCATTGGCCTAACCGCCTTTTTAGCTCTTCAGACATAGTTTCCGGATCCCGGTTATCGGTCCAAAATGGTGAATCGTCGCGATCTGACAGACAATAATGTAGCTTAATAAAGTCTACGACTCGCTCCCAGGCATAATCCATCACATGGTTAAAACGCTGCTGTATTGCGGCTACTTGAGCTGTTGAACTTGGGAAGCGTTGAGCTAAAAACTCAGCGGCAAAGTCGGTCAAAAGAATTGATGTAGCCTCTAATGGCTCTAAAAATCCTTGCGCCAAACCCAATGCCACGCAGTTCTTCTCCCATGAGCGCTCACGGTAGCCGACAGTCATTGGAATGACCCTATGCTGATGCTCAGTAAGCCTGCCGCCTAGATAAGTATCGAGTTTACTGATTGCGGTCTCATCATCCATATATTTAGAAGAATAGACAAAGCCTACACCACGACGGTTGCTCAAAGCGATATCCCAAATCCATCCAGCCTGATGGGCGGTAGAAATAGTAAAGGGGGGAATAACAGCGTCATTGGCTGTGGGAACTTGTACGACAACAGCTTTGTCGACGAACAACTGCTCAGCCTTACTAATAAAAGGAACCTTAAGCGCCTTATCTATAAGTAACGCAGCAAAGCCACTGCAATCGATGTAGAAATCGAAATCCAGTTTGCCAGCACTATCTGTAACTAGAGATTCTATCTCATCGTTTTGCCCAAGAATCACTTCCTGCACATTAGCCCGAACATGCTCAACTCGAAATCGCTGTTTAGCATTCTCGCTGAGCAACTCTGCAAACTTAGCCGCATTAAGGTGATAGGCATAGCCAAGCTTTCCGGCATATTCCGGATCGCTTATATTCTTTGGTGCCCTAAAACCTTCGCAAACTTCATGCTGCGGCGATACTGCACCAGCGTAATAACTATTTTTGTTCGCTAACCAACGAGCAGTTAAATCTTGCAGCGCTGAGCCTGGCATATCAAATAGGTGGTGATAAAAGTTCTGCTGGCCATGGGTGTCTTTATCAAGCCAGTTAACGAACTTTATTGATTGCTTGAAGGTGACATCACAGCGACGAATAAACTCGGTCTCACTAATGCCAAAGCTTTGCAGCGACTGACGTATTGCCGGTACCGTACCCTCTCCGACCCCAATAGTTGGAATATCCGGAGACTCGATTAGCGTAATTGATAACTGCTCATTTTCGAGCAACGCTTTACCAAGATGGTTTGCCGCTAGCCAGCCCGCTGTACCACCACCAACAATCGCTATTGTTTTAATATCCATCTCATCTCCAGTCATCCCCATCAGTGTAAACTGCAAGTTTTGCCGTTATCCAGCAGCATTTACTGACAAGTAATACTACATTTAGTTAGCTTTAACTGATTTTATCTTTTTAATAAAAAGCCCAGCAAATGCTGGGCTTTAAGTTGTAGTCATCTTTCTATTTAACTAGAAGCGTAATGCAACACCTAGCTTATAACGCGCTTCACCTTCGAAGCTCCATGCTGGGTAACCATCCTTAAGCTCTGGCTTAACTTCAGCTGAATCTGGAGCTACACCGAGCTGTACGCTATCTTCTTCAAGTAGGTTAACCACTTCAAAAGTCACTGATAGGTAATCAGTAATGTTGTAGTTAGCACTTAAATCAACCGTTCCGTAGTCTTGATGCTCACGGTTGCCGTAGAAACCTGGAAGCTCACGGATCATGTATTCACTGCGCCAGTTATAAGCTACACGAGCAGAAAAGTCTTCCATCTCGTAGTAACCCACTAGGTTGACCGTATGCTTAGATGAATCAGAGAATACACTCACTTCATCAGGATAGTTGTCAGCAGGAGCATCTGAATCTGCAAACGTATAGTTAGCAGAATAACCTAGGCCGTTTTCAAATGAATCTTGTAATTGAAACTCGACACCTTGAATTTGACCACCAGTACCATTCTTCTTCGTTGACTTAGTCCAGCTATCTTCGCCTGAATCTGGGTCAATAATACCGATGCTTTGATCTAAGATTTGATTTGAAGTAACGAATGAGCTGATATCTTTAATAAAGTATGTCGCAGCTACTAGACCGTCTGGACTGAAGTACCATTCAACACCCAAATCTGCTTGTGTCGCTTTAAATGGCTCAAGTGCAATGTTACCTGTATTGACCACTTCATTGCCCGCGGTGCCGTCTTCATAACCTGCTAATGCAGAAGAAGCAAACATATCACTATAGTTAGGGCGAGAGATAACTTGTGACGCCGAAGTACGGATAATCACATCTGGTGCAACATCAAATGCTACGTTCACGCTCGGTAACACATCGCTATAGCTAGCATCTCTTGTGCTCAAGTTATCTGCGTAAGTACCATCAGATTGCAGCTTATAGTAATCAGAAGAGGCGTCGGTTGAGATATAACGCAAACCAAAGTTACCGCGAACACCGTCAGACTCGAAGTTAGCCATTAGATACAGGGCTAAGTTCTCTTCAGTAATGGTACCGTAACCAGATTTATAAACAGTGCCTTCATTACTAAAGCCACTAATTGCCGCGTTTGCATCTGCAAGCATTGCATCTAAATTTGGCTTAGGCAGAGTGAAACCTGCGCCAGAAGAAACTGTTCCAGAATAGTAAGCCGATGCGTCTTTAGCTGTCACATCAGCATTAACGATAGCAGGGAAAGTTTCCTGCTTTACGTCATGGTCAGCCCAACGGACGCCAGACTTAAATGAGGTAATGGCGCCTAAATCTACAGGAACTGTCACATCGAACTGTGCGTAAGTCTCTTCATCTGAATTTGGCTGCTTCTTAAGAGACCAACCTGCTGGCGAGAGTGGACCACCAAAATCTTCTGCATCAAATGACTTATTGGCGATATCAATTTTAATCACTTCACCGGTCGCATCGTATGTACCAGCATAATCGCCAGGTTGACCTAACCAGAAACCATAGTTAGCAGTCATGTCAGTACCACCTTCAGACTTAGTGTTACCCACTCGGCCTTCTAAGGTGTAGCTGTCAGCTTCATATTTAAAATCTAAATCGTAAGTATTTGAATCCATACTCGCTTTACGAGCCCAAGTTTGTGCCCAACCAGGATTCTCACCCTTACCATCGCGACGATAGAAGGTACAAGTCCCTGAAGCATTTTTTTGCTCACAAGCCGCTTCTTTATCATCAGGGAACATGGTAAACAGTGATGTGTTTGCGTTATTAGCTTTCATATCAAGACTCATGATATTCAAGCCAAACTCTAGGTTATCCGTTGGGCGATATTGTAAGGCACCGTTAATTGCCGTGCGCTCACGTTCTTGCTCGAACGTTGTTGGAACGATATCCCCCCAACCGACTAGGGATTCAATTCCGTTACGTTGATAATTAGTTTCTGAAGCTGCAGCTGAAAGTAGGAAACCGAAGTTTTCATCTTCATTTTTCCAGCTGTATAAACCAGAAAGTTCAGGATCGACCTCTTCAGAGATTGTTCCGTAGTCGCCCTTAGCGCTGATAAATACAGAGTTTGCATCTAAGTCGAGTGGCTTACGGGTCTTAACGATTACCGTACCGCCAATACCACCTTCAGGAATATCCGCTTGTGATGACTTATAAACTTCGATTGCGCCTACCATTTCAGGCGGAAGTAAAGAGTAGTTAAAGCTACGGTCGATGGCCTGTTGATCGTACCAACCAGTCGATGCAACTGAATGGCCGTTAAGCAAAGTGCGAGTTAACTGGCTTGATGCACCTCGAATAGAAACCTGCTGGCCTTGGCCAAACTGACGGTTAACGGCAACACCCGGGATACGGCCTAGTGACTCACCAACATCACCGTCGGGAAACTTACCAATATCTTCAGCTGTTACAGCATCAACAACTGAATCTGAGAATCTTTTAGCATTGATTGAGGCTTTCATTGAAGCGCGCATACCGCGTACTTCAATCTTCTCAATGTTTTCGTCTGCTGTTGCGGTTTTCGCATCAGCCTCTGCTGCCACAGCAGAAACAGACATAGCCCCGCTCATCAGCAGCGCGATATTTGTAGCTAGTACACTTTTCTTAAAGGTAGATGGTCGCATCTCGTTTCCCTTCCATAACTTATTATCTTTTTTTTATATCCATAACCATTCCAGAAGCGGAATGACAACGCTGTCATGTCTAGAGCAAACACTACACAATTATTAACAGCTGCGCCACAACAAAATAACCAATTACATCATTATAATTGTATACAATAACAATATAGTGAAAATGGACGTATTTTTGCGTTTAAAATACAGTTAGTTAACTACCAACAAATGTCCTGTTTAATAATTAAGCTTTTTCGTTTTAATGAGAAAAAACGCAAAAAGTTAGCTGCTTATCATTGCTAAATCGACTAAAACTTCGCACTATACCGCTAAATTTCCGGACAAATTGCACCTTTGTCGCGCTGTTTGTTAATCTTGTGTTACCATCTTTTGGCGGCACAAAGTGTGTAACTAACGAGAATATCGCTTAATGAAAGTCACCATAAATGATGTTGCCAAACATGCTGGCGTATCGATTAAAACAGTGTCACGGGTTACCAATCATGAACCTGCGGTAAAGCAGGCCACAATAGATAAAGTTAATGCAGCTATTAACGAGCTGAACTATCAGCCTAATTTAGCGGCAAGAAACCTAGCTGGTACTAAGTCTTATGTAATTGGTTTTATTTATGATAATCCTAACGCTTATTACATCATCGATATGCAGAACGGTATTCTGTCTGCGTGTAAAGACTTAGGTTACGAATTATTGATCCACCCTTGTAATTCAAGAGCAGAGAACATCTGTGAAGAGCTGACTAAATTGGTAAAGCACAACCGTTTATCAGGCTTAGTGCTAACGCCTCCATTATCAGAAGATCCGGTGATCTTGGCAGCCCTTGATAACATCGACGCGAATTATGTTCGAATTATCGCCGGAGAGAAAGCCGGCAAAGGCTCTGGTTTAGCGGTTTTGGTCAATGACAAATCCGGTGCAATATCGATAACTCAGCATCTTATCGACTTAGGCCATCGAGATATCGCTTTCTTAAGTGGCGATCATGAACACGAGTCAACCAAAGAACGTTTAGCTGGATTTAAGCAGGCACTAAAAGACAACAAACTCCCTGTTAATCAAGAACATATCATCGATGGTAAATATTCTTTTGAGTCCGGCGTTCAAGGGGCAAAACAATTACTGAGTCAAAGGGTTAGACCAACTGCTATTGTTGCCTGTAACGATGAAATTGCGGCGGGAGCTTTATTTGCAGCAAGATTAGAGGGAGTGGATATTCCTGCTGAGATCTCTATTGTAGGCTTCGAGGATAGCCCTTTCTCACGCCAGACTTGGCCTAAGCTTACGACCGTGCATCAGCCTAATGAAGAGATCGCACATATTGCGACTGAATTATTGATTGCTAAACGTAGAGAGGAAAAGTCAGACTTGGCAAAAATCTTCCAGCCTGAGCCTGTAATTAGAGACTCTTCGGCCAAGCCAAGAGCTTAGATAGACTTGAGTTGAACTGACTATATAATTTCAGGTTTAATCTTTAAGACAACCTTTAATACAAGCTCTAGTATAACTCTACTTTTTCGCATTACTTGTCATAACAGATAATGCGAAAAAGTCGTTAATCGCTATACCGCTTCTTCGTTCTCTTCACCGGTACGAATACGAATAACACGTTCAATATCAGTGACAAAAATCTTACCATCACCAATTTTACCTGTACGCGCAGTATCAACAATAACTTCTAATGCTTGCTCTAATAGTTCATCTTGAATGACAAGTTCAATTTTAACTTTAGGCAAAAAGTCGACCATATACTCAGCCCCACGATAAAGCTCGGTATGTCCTTTTTGACGACCAAAACCTTTAACTTCTGAAACAGTCATGCCAGTAATACCTATATCAGCAAGTGATTCGCGCACATCATCTAACTTAAATGGTTTAATAATGGCTTCGACTTTTTTCATTGTAAAACTCCCTAAAAACTTGCTGAAAGGCTCAATTTGGCTGCGCGCTAGCTTATCACGCACTAGTAAAACTATGAAGCCTAAAGTGATTTATGACTTAGCACAAAAGTAAACGCAGTCTTCATATAACAGAACAATATATCAATAGGCACTTGCAATAGACGCCTGTAAGCTACACTTTGCCTCTCCCCCCAAAAAAATATTTACAGGATGTAAATATTAAAGCCGACTCAAGGATGAGTTTATATGCATCACAGAACTGCAGGTTTTACCTTAATCGAACTTATGATAACTCTCGTCGTTGCGACTATTCTAACAGTGATAGCCGCCCCCTCTTTCAGCAGTTTTTATGCCCAAGCCCGTAGTGATTCAAACATAAGAAAAATCCAACAATCGATACAATTAGCAAGGAATCATGCTGTTGCCTACGGTTACAGAGTAACCGTTTGCCCAATATCGGCACAAGGTTGTAGTGAAGACTGGCAAAATAACATTACCGTTTTCAGCGACTCAGGCCAACCCAACTTGATAGACGGTAATGACAAAGTTATCTATCAAATCGGTCCATTTAACCCTAAGGATTATGTAGGATACAATCGTACTGCCATCAGGTTCCTCCCTGATGGACTCGCCTCGGGTACCAATGGGACGTTAAGTTACTGCCCAGATACTGTAAATAACTCTCAATCCCGTGCAGTTATCGTTAGCCAATCAGGAAGAATTCGCTTCTCACAGCAAAACGACATTAGCTGTGAAAAGTATTAAATAAATCCAATAGATTAAAACATTCGCTCTTGTAGAGCTAATGGTCACTTTCACTGTTTGCCCACTTTTGTAAGAACATGCAGCACAATTTGGCAAGATGGGCTCAGTGTAGTTATAGATAATGGAACACTTCGACTCTTGATGTCACTAATTGTATCGATGGCCAAAGTGATTTCAGTTATGGATGATTTTAATTCGAAAGATTTTATTAGCCACGATGAAAAGCCTATTAGTTTCCCTTCTGATGCTCTTACAACCGGGAAATTTACCTCAGGAATCACCGCATATTGTCTAACAAGTAAAATCAATGATAATGGCAAAGCTGTAAAAATCAGTCGGACAGGTAAGAGCTAGTCTTCAACAGCAAAGACCACCTGTAGCTAAACTTAAAGCTGTAATTAGCCATATTACTACTTTTAAATAAGTAGATTACCGAACAGTCAAACTGTCTAGTTTTTTCCCCGCTGCGGTATTAAAGGTTTCGTGCAACCCCACGCACTCAACAACTTCCTTAATATAAGCTCGATTACCGCTGTTTCTATCTGGTACTTTATTTGCTGGTAATTTTGCCATTTTTAGCTTTAACTTGTTAACAGGCCAAGAGTAAAAAGCTATTTGGTCTGCTTTAGTCGTTTTAAGAAAGCATTTAAAGTCTTTCACCTCTTTTGTCTTTGCCACTACTGAATTCGACAGCAAAATTAACAATAGGCAACATAACAATTTTTTCATTACCAGCACTCCTGCGGAGTCTTGACTCCTGATTCAGTAATTGCCATTGAATTACAAACTTGATCTCTATATGAATGGTTTCCTGTAGCCGTAGCGGTTAGTTTAAACTGCCCTTTATTTGGAACTACACTACTCACTTTAAAGTAACCATTTTCAGTTAAAGCAGGGCTTTCAGAGTAGCCTAAAGTTGTCATATAAACTGTATAAGCTCGGGAGTCTAAATATAGCTGCTCTTGTTTATTCGCCGCCTCCAATAACATTACTTGCGCATCAGAACGTGCGGATTTAATAACATAATCAACATAAGAGGGGTATGCAATTGAAGCTAATATTCCTATTATCGCAACAGTAATCATTAACTCAATAAGTGTGAAACCTTTAGCATTAAACATAAAATACCTTAGTCCTTTGCATGGTAGTAAATACGGTTAACCCCGAGAGCAGAACCGACACACCTATCATCACCATTTTGGCACTCGGGTGGTTTAGGACAATTAATATCTCCCTCTACGCAAGGTAGTCTTGGTGCATCTGGAATGGGGAAATAAATATCCCCTTCAGGTATTAGGGGAGGAGGCGTATCCGGTACTCTCTCGCCAAGCTCAATATACTCTTGCGTATAAGTTCGAGTCCCTTTATGCAAAGCAAAAGAATATAAGCGCCCCATCCCTGCGATCAAACACTGGTTGCTTGAAGAGGTATCTCCCGGTACATAGGAGGTAAAATACACTACACCTTGTATTATTGATGCTCCTGAGAGACTCTTCTCTCCTATTGCTCCAAGGCTATAATACCAACCCAACTTCTTACCAAAGGCAATGTTCTCCGATTCAGTCGAGGCTGCTTTATTCGTGATGTCATAAAGATCCACCAAAGTAATAGGCTCAGGAACCGTATTTCCACTCGCCCCATTAAAAGATCGTGTCACCACATTACGATCTTGTAGGGTAAATAACTTATCTTGACGAGTCTTGTCTGAAGGGTGTGGACGATGTCCAGTCCCAATAGCTACGGCATCATAAGGTATATCCTGATAAGTTTTTACTGTCGTAGTGCTGCCATCATAAGTCACATCAACTTCAGATAAATTGGTAAAAACAGTTTGAGCAACAACAGGCTCAGCAAAGAAGCGTCTATCGTTTGTTAAGGAGCTCCCCCCTAGATCAGCGAATTTAAATGCTGTCCAAGGATGGGTCGAATCTTTAGGGTTAGCACTAGGGAGATCCAGTCGCCAAATATTACCGCCAGTATCCGAGGCATAAATTCTATCGGTTAACTTATCACTGTTACTATCTAATACAGCTACAGAGTTAGGAATACTATCAGTAATTCCCGGAAGCTGAGTTGTATTAGATGCTGAACTTGGACCAAATGAATGTACAAGAGTGCCAGTTTCTGCATCAACAATATAAACACCACGACCTTCTGAATCGTTAATACCCACTGCTGCGCCATCTTTGGTTGACGGCGAGTAACCAGCACCGAAGATCAATACAGGCTTCGCCTTACTAGGATCTGTATTGCCCACAGGCCAGCCAGGAATGTGGGTAACGACCGGTTCTGACCACGTTTGAGCTAACTCAGCCATTCCGGCGCTATTAGAATCAATTTTCCACATAAACCTAGGAGAATCAGGAGTCGTAACATCGAAGGCATAATATGATTTACCACCACGACGCATTCCAACAAAGACCCATGCTTTCTCCAATCCCGAAGCTCCGGTCTTGACGTAACTAACAGGAGAACTATCAAGACCATAAACAGAATGAACTCCTGTTGGAACATTAGCCTTTAACTCCCGAATATTGGGTATTAACTCATATGGCATAAAGGCCCAAGATTCCTTCACGATTGCACCTTCATCCTTGAACATATGCAAAAAGCCATGATTGGTTCCCATTAGGATGCGAATATCGGGTGAGTTAGCGCTACCAAAGTTGATTGCTAACGGCCGGGAATGAAGTGGATCGCCCATAAGTTGCTCACGGACATCATCAGTCTGTGAGTTACCATTATCATCATCAGTATCGTAACCTTTGACCCAGTTGAACGCCTCTTCCAGTTGGGTTTCATCCACGCCCATATGCAGTGCAAGCAGAGCATCTCCACCAGCATAATTCGATGCATTCGATTTATTAAATGTCGCCAAACTGCCATTTGAGCCAATATTACTTAAAATAGTTCTCTGTGGGACTTTTCGTAGAGATTCTGCAGCACCACCGACCCTAACATCGTTTCCGTCACCATCATCACTGGCTGCGTCACAAACTAGATCCGGAGTCCAATAGGAGCATGCCGAAGAGACTAAGTTACCATCTTCCCCTATCGCATTAGCGCCATTTTTATCAACGATGTCACCATCGCCCGTCACTCTAAACTTCTTCAAGTTACCAGACCATCTTGGTCCTTTATTAGGTAAAAACATCGCATAGTAAACAGAGTCAAAGGTTCGAGTTCTATCAAAGTTATTACTCGCAATAGAAGGAGAAGTAAAGCTTGCATTAACTTCTAAAATCTGTGAAAAGACTTGTTGTAGGGCAGACTGTAAAGCGGATGCATTCGCTGCAGCAAAATATTCTCCGCCCCCCTTCTCAGCTGTTTTTAATAGTAAATCGGCCGCATCTGCAGCCCCTTCACTAAAGCCTATCGTAAATGTCGTTACATTTTGGTCATCAGGATAATCTGCAGATGTATTGACATCATTAGTATTCATCCAACCTGCTAGCGCTGGCAGGTAACTGGTAAAAGAAGGGCTAGTATTTATAAATTTGTCGCTAGAGCTTACACCGGGTAAAGCTAATACTTCCTGATTGGCATTTTGATCTAATGTCGGAACACCATCAGTAATATAAACAACGTAGGCTCGATTCTGGCACTCTTTAAAAGGCGAAACATACTTCCCGTTTAATTCTACATTCTTATCCGTATCACGAGGGGGAATGTTCTTTTTATAACCTAAGTTACCGACATTATAATCGTCATCACCGAAATAAACGCTTTTACCAGAGAAGTAGCGATAGGCTTCATAAAGTGTTTCACATAACGGCGTATTGGTCGATGCAGGTAAGTTATCAATAGTTTCCAGTAAAGAGATTTTATTCGCTTCGTTCATCTCTTTAATGCCAGAGATAATCCGGCCACCATCGCCATCCCCCTCTCGAGGATAGTTAATATTAAAAATAGCGAGGCCGAAATCAACACTCGGCGTCGTGACAATGGTATTTTTAATCACCTCTTTAGCGATTTCTAATCGTGTCTTCGGTACAGTCTCTTGATCTCCGTGATACCAACGCAAGTAGTTATCAGTATAGAGAGTAATAGGTTGGCCGGTTCCAAAAGCAGTCTGCTTCGCTTGTTCATAAGCGGCATCGATTTCTGCTTGACTAGACCCGCCATTAACTTCTGCGTAGCGAATTGGATTTTGCTTTTTACCTGCACTATCAATCGGAAAACCTGATGGTTGATTAGGTGCATTACGCCACTTTTTGCCTTCTATATCATCGAAACAATCAATATGAGTAATATTGGCGCCATTGTTATCAGGCACTTCCTGCCATGTTCCATTTTGTCCCGAAAAGCCATACTCTCTGAAGAAACCAGTAAAAACACCATACTTTTCTAGGTAATCCCAAGAGGTCTCACAACCGTTTATCTCTGATAAAAAACGGCGACTTTCTGATGGGCTATCAGGCACTGGCATTGCGGTATTATCAATCCCCCCTTTAGTAAAATAGACCATTCTTTCTTGTAAAGAGTTATCGCTTCCTACCGCTGGATAAGTGACATCTGGATCATAAAATGCCTCAGCATCATCGACCATATTCCCCATGCTACCTGAATTATCAAAGATAATTAGCACTTGGGGCCTTGCTCCAGAACGGGCCGATGACTCATAGACATAAAGCTCAGTATCATCACTATGGCTTGCACCAGAGAAAACCGCGACAGCGAATGTAGCAGCTATAAAAATTCGCTTACCCAACATAGTTAACTCCCTGTTAATACTTCTTGTTCAACACCTGTGACAATACTGACTTGGCCCATATCATTACGACCGAAACTAGCGTCGGTAGAGATCTCCACTCGCCTACAACTAATTAAATTAGCACCACTTGCCGCCGAACTTCTTTGGCAAGCAACATCACCATCAGACATAGGCTCTAAGGTGCTAGATACATTAAATGTATCGTCAGCTATGATTTGAGATGTAACAATGTTTGCTAGGGTAGTTCCAGCGCTTGTCGCTAACACTTTGTCCAGTGCACCATGGGCTTCAACCATCGCTTCCACCCTTTCAGAACCCGCTCCAGCCATTCTTATAGATTGATTTGAGTTTATTGCTAAAGCCACACCTATTATTGTCATAATAAGTAAAATGATGAGCGAGAAAAAAAGCACGACTCCCTTTTGTTTTTTCATATTCATTCATTAATTCCTACATCAGAATTGGATTTTCAAGCACTACTGTCGTCATCACAACCTTACGCCTAAATCCATCACCGTTAGCTACTATCTGCTTGTCACCCAGCATATAAGTTGTGTTGTTGGTATAACTGTTATCTTCTTCAAGAGAGCGAACTAATACATAAATACGCAGGGCCACTAAACGTTGTAATCCGGTGTTATCCCACATAAGACTTGTAGTGTTTGCCGCTGGCATAAAGCTATTCGCGCTCTTATCACCGTTACTATCAAAGCCATACATAACCCTAATATTTTCTATTCCTTCAACGAGATGTTCGTAGCTACTTCCTGACTTCATTCCACCTTTGCCTAACACTCTACGCATAAGTACAGGTACGTCATTATCAGTTTGTATGAAATACACATGATGCTGTAACTCCCAAATTCGAGAGTTGGTTAGTGGCGGAACAGCTTGTTCTCCAGCAAAAATAACGGCCTGGCTAGACGTTGTAGCCATATAATAGCGATTTGAATTCAGTGCAGTTGGCGCTATAGAAGGTCCTATTAACCGCTTAACTTGCAGTACGTCAGTATCGGCCGACACATCAGAAAGACATGTCATCCCCCCGCCTCCAACGCTATGTTCATAACCCCAAATCCGTCTAAAATGGGCAGCCTGATTATTAGGAAAGCTCGCATTATTGGCACCAGCCCCTATACAATCATTAGCAGCAGCAATAGCAGGGGCGTTAATTGTTGTATTCACTCCCAATACAAAGTTAGTACCAGTCATATCCCCCATAAAACCTAACTGACTCACATCTCTTTCAATCAAGGCGAGTGCTATCCGACCATTTTCTTGCAGTTGATTAAACTGACTCGTCGTTGTCACGTTCTTAGATGACATTGCGAACATTGAAAAAACACCAAGTGTTAAAAATAAACTGACGATCATTGCAACCATCAGTTCAACAAGTGAAAAGCCAAGCTGCGTATGACTTAATTTATTTTTCGTATTCATAAGATTAAAGAATTACCGTATTAATGAAGTAAACCCGGCGTCGATTATCGTTTTTGTTACCGCCACAACTACGGACAAAGGCAGGTTGATTCCCCCCCTTCAAGACTTTATTCATTCCACGCCAACTAAGTACAACCGTAACCTCGCCACTCGCCTTTGCATCGATACAAGCTGTGGCGTTATCCAAGCCACCAACATTCTTCCCTGCAACCAATTCAGACGAACCTACAATTTGTTGGTCCCACTGATAGAGATCCCATAATCGAGTCTCGAATGTATTGCAAGTTTCAACAGGTTCGCCAGCTGCAACATCACATGATTTTCCTGAATGAGATAATGCTCCATTGTAGCTTCCGCTATACGAGGTAAGTTGTGAGCGGTTTAACTTGATACGACTAACGATGTCATTAGCGAGGTATGCAGCTTGTGTCTGCTGAAAGGACTCGAAACTGCTACGTTTAGAGATGACGTGAAGGTTGAAAACACCAACCAAGCCAACAGTTAAAATAACCAAAGCGACGAGCACTTCGATTAATGAAAGTCCTTTCTCTCTGGTCTCCATTCCGTCAAACCCTCTTCGTTCGCCATATTATTGACACTGCTATTATTCTTTTACCTTTATAAATCGGTAACTTGCGACAACATAAAAGATACAGACTAATAACAGACTAGTCGAGCGCGGTTTTAGCTTGTCAAGTCCTTCTCACCTATTAATATGCCTTATGTAGCTGAATTTAATTCAAAAAAAAAGAAGCCTAAGCCACTTTTTTTTTATTTCACTTTGTGTATTAGTGCTTAAATTTTCACCAATGAGCTACGAGTAACGCAAAATCCTTACTCTAATCGTGCTTTCAACGTCTATTGAAGCACTTGGTGGCATCTGTATATTTACTCCAACAGCTGCTAACCAACACTTTTAGGCCTATGTCCGATAGTCACTTCAACTCGCTCTAAACCATTAACCATGTGGCTGAAGAGCATAAATTGCGGAAATATAACTCAAACGTTCGCTCAACAATGCTAATTGAGCGAGAGACTTCGGTATAAAAACAAGTGGGTTTACCAGGGAGGTCTTCATAATTACAGTATCTGTAGGGCTTTAAGTTCAAAGAGAAGCACCAGTCCGACTTGCGTGTGATTAAGAGCTATAGTGACTGAATCACTAATTCAATCTTTATTTATGGCAGGAAATTGGCAATGAACTTAGCGCCACAATAAAACGCTATATGGCCTTATCATAAGCAAGTATGCGACGTTCGCACTGCCGTTAGGTAACTCGTTGAGGCGCGGCGCTTCCGCCACTCATGGCGCTTTAAGTTATTTTCCTTTACAGTCAGACCTTTTAAAAATTTCTACAAACCAATATATCTGCAGAAAAGACATGATCGTTGTAATATACTGCAGGAGTTATTAGGCAAAGGACACCGCCATGAGAGACTATAAAAAAACAATACGCGCCTTCACTCTTGTTGAGCTAATGGTAACTTTAGCTGTCGCAACAATATTGATTACCATTGCTGTGCCCTCTTTTACTTCAATGTACGAAGCATCTCGCAGTGACTCTGCAATTCGAAATATCCAACAGTCTCTAACTGTCGCTCGAAGTCATGCAGTTAGCTATGGCGCTATCGTGACTGTTTGTCCGTTATCAGGTACAAGTTGTGGCACTGATTGGCAAAATGGCTACAGCATCTTTATTGATAACGGCACCATAGGGACGCTCGACAGTACTGATGGAGTAACAGATCAGGTCATTCGTGAAGTCGATGCATTTAACTCAAATGACTTTGTTAGCTATGCGTTAAGCTCGATTAGTTTCAGTCCAGAAGGAATGCTAACGGGGATCTCATCAGGCGCTAACAGGCAAATTGTATATTGCCCTTCGAGTAAGACGAACGAGCACTCAAAAGCCATCGATATCATTTCATCAGGCAAAGTACGAACCTCTACAGCTACTGGACTAAGCTGCAGTTAAATAAAAAACCACCAATTATTGGTGGTTTTTTATTTAAGCTTTCAGCATTTATCTTGGCTTAATCTCATCTAAAGCTCTAGCCTTAGCATTTTTAAATGGTTCATCTAATGGAGCGCACTCGATAACATCTTTAATATAGGCACGGACATGACGGTTTTTTGTATAGACTTGCATTGCAACAAGTTTATTTTGAAGCTTTTGTACGCCATCAACCTGCCAATGAAAAAACTCAATCCTATGATCTGCCGTTGTTTCGACATAACACTTATAGTCTTGTTTTTTAACTTCAGACTCAACAGCTTGCACGCTAGAAACTAAAACCAACGCTAATAATAAAGTCCACTTCATTACCAGCATGCCTTAGGAGATTTAGCCCCAGTTTCAGTGATTGTGATTGTCGCGCATTCGCTATCTCTTTTTGCTTGCCCAGCCATGGCTGTAGCTATAAGAGTAAAACTGCCTGTGCCAATAGTACTACTGAGGCTGTAATCACCACTTTCACTGACAAACGGACTCTTATTAAAACCTAGCTTAGTCATGTCTTTGGTGTAATTTTCATTATCTAAATAAAACTGCTCTTGCCTATTTGCCGCCTCAACAAGTAACGATAAACCATCAGCTCTAACACCTTTTGCCACATACTCAACATATGATGGGTAAGCTATGGATGCCAATATGCCAATAATCGCCACAGTGATCATTAATTCAATTAAGGTAAAACCTTTACTTTTCAACATCTACCTAACCTACTAGTTTGCGTGATAATAAATTCGATTAACCCCTAACGCACCGCCAACACACTTATTGTCTCCCGGTGCACAAGGCGGTGGTGGAGGGCAATCAATGCTGCCAGCAGGGCAATCAACAGGTTCCATTTTATCTCCTGCTGCGCCGATACCAATTAGGTACATATAGCTGTCATCTGAACCATTTGGCGGCACAACGAGCTGTGGGGTATCGGGTACTCTTTCACCCATTTCTAAGTATTCATGAGTATAAGAGCGAGTACCTCGATGCAAATCAAAACCATATAATCTTCCCATCCCCGAAACTAAGCATTGATTAGCATCTGAGGCTTGGCCAGGTACGTATGAAGTAAAGAACACCCGTCCTTCAATAATCGTTGCTGCAGCTAAACTCTTTTCCCCCTCAGCACCGAAGTTATAGTACCAGCCTAACGTTGTGCCAAACTCGATATTATCAGCATCCGTTACAGGTGAACCGGAAGTCACGTCATAAAGATTATTAAATGTGATTGGGTCTGGGATAGTACTATCTCCAGAACCAGTAAACGAGCGAGTAACAACATTGCGATCTTGCAAGGTAAAGAAGTAATCACTTCGTTTAACATCAAGTGGATGTGGGCGATGACCCGAACCTATTACCACAGCATCATAAGGAACACTTTGATAAGTTGTCGTGCTTGTTGTTTGCCCGCCAACGGTGATATCCACTTCAGCAATATTGGTAAATACGGTTTGGGCTACAGCTGGCTCAACAAAAAAGCGTCTATCACTAGTAACTGAGTTGCCACCTAAATCAGCAAATTTAAATGCTGTCCAAGGACGAGTTCTGTCTTTAGGGTTGGCACTAGGTAGGTCTATTCGCCAAACATTTGCACCTGTATCGGATGCGTAAATGCGATCAGTTAATTTGTCGCCATTACTATCTAATAGGGCTACAGCATTTGGGATACTGTCTTTTATCCCTGGCATTTGAGTAACATTACTGCCATTGTTTGGACCAAACGAATGCACTAAAGCACCAGTTTCAGCATCTAATATAAACACTCCTCGACCTTGTGAGTCATCCGTTCCAACGGCTGCGCTATCTTTAGTTGACGGAGAGTAACCAGCACCAAAAATCAATACTGGCTTTGCTTTTGAGTAATCAGTATTACCTGTTGGCCAGCCCGGTATATAAGTCACTACAGGTTCGGCCCAGGTTTGCCCAAGCTCCGCCATCCCAGGATCATCAGCACTGACTTTCCACATCATTTTAGGACTATCTGGGTCTGAGATATCTAACGCATAATAGGATTTACCACCGCGTCTCATTCCTGCAAATAGCCATGCTTTTTCAACTTCACCAGAGCTTTTTGTTTGCACAAATGTCACGGGGGGAGTATCAAAGCCATACACCGAATGCAGGCCTGTTGGCACATTAGCCTTAAGCTCCCTGATATTGGGTAACAACTCATAAGGCATAAATGACCAAGTTTCTGAAACTGTGTTACCTTCGTCTCTAAACATGTGTAAGAAACCATGGTTAGTCCCTAACACAATCCGAATATCAGGATTGCCTTCTGTACCGAAGTTAATCGCTACCGGTCTAGAGTGTAGTGGATCTCCAAACACATCCCCTCGAACATCTGAGGTTGAATTATCGTTGTCATCATCATCAACGTCCTCCCCTTTTATCCAATCAAAATAATCATTAATTTGCGAGGGACTAATCCCCATGTAAGCAGCTAATGCCGATGCACTTCCCGCTTTTATCACCGCTTTATTACGGCTAAATTCAGACAGGCCCCCCTTGTTACCAAAGTCACCATAAATTGTTCGGTCATTAATACTTGTGGTTTGCAGCTCATGTAGCACACCTCCAGTAAGAACATCGTTGCCATCTCCACCACCACTGGCTGCAGAGCAAACTGAATTAGGCGTCCAATATGAACATGCGGAGTCTTTTAAATTTCCATCATCACCGATAGCGTTAGCACCATTCTTATCAACAATGTCACCATTACCTTGCACTTTAAACTTCTTAACATTACCCACCCAGCGTGCGCCTTTATTGGGCAAAAACATTGCATAATAAACCGAGTCAAAGGTTTGAGTTCTATCAAAGTTATTACTAGCAATTGAGGGTGAAGTAAAACTTGCATTTACCTCTAAGATATCTGAGAAAACTTCTTGTAATGCCGATTGTAATTCTGTGGCATCTTTAGCCGCGAAGTATTTACCGCCCCCTAGATTTGCCGTTTTGATTAATATGGGGGCTGCACTACTGGCACCTTCACTAAATCCAATGGTAAATGTTGTAACGTTCTGCTCGCCATCAATAGAAGAATTAACATCTTTACGATTCATCACACTCGCTAACGCGGGCATGTAACTACCGCGTTCACGATCATCTGGACGATAGCCATCTAATTGTCCTATGTCATAGTTTGCGTCACTATCACTGTTAGGTTCGCCGTCGGTAATATAAACAACATAAGCATTATTAGAGCATCTCATCGTATTAAAAGGCGAAATGTAAGATCCATCTTTTTCTATTGTTGTATCTCTCTCTGGCAAATAGCCATCTGCTTGTAAACCATATCTGACAGATTTACCTGCAAAGTAAAGATAAGACTCATATAAGGTTTCACATAATGGTGTCCATGTATCGGGTCCAAGCTCATTAATGGTGTCAATTAAAGATACTTTTTCCCCCGTATTTAGGCGTTTAATCCCCGAGAGCACCCTTCCACCATTCTGACTACTATTGTAATTGCCATTGAACACCGCCAAACCAAAATCAACCCCAGGTGTCGCGACAACCGTGTCTTCTATCACTCGTTTTGCAATATCTAAGCGATACTTCCAAACTTCATTCTTAGGCGAGTGATACCAATTTACATAGCGCTCGGTATATAAAGAAACAGACTTTCCTGTACCAAATTCAGTCAGTGTAGCCGTTTCAACAGCAGCATCGATATCTGAAGCTTCAGCACCTTCATTTATATAGGTATAAAGCACTGGGCTATCTTTTGAGCCTAAACTATCAACAGGAAAACCAAAACCTATGCCTGTTGCATTGCCAAAATTAAGATTATTCTTATCTTCAAAATCTTCAAAACAGTCAAGTGTGCTAACATTATTACCTAATATATCGGGTAGCTCAGACCACTCACCATTTTCACCAGTAAAGCTATATTGGCGGATAAACCCCGTAAACATGCCATAGTCAGCTAAATACTCTTTAGAGGATGCACATCCATTAACTGCACCTTGAAAGTAATTAGTACTTGTTGGCTTAGGAACCCCAACTCCGCCCTTGCTGTAAAATATTTTAGTGCCATCATCAACTGTCTCACCTCGATCATACAATTCATCAGTCCACTCCCAGGTTGTCATACTGCTGGAGTTATCAAAGATGATCAGTACTTGAGGTCGAGAGCCTGAGCGAGCTGATGACTCAAATACATAAAGTTCAGTATCATCGCTAAAACTCATTCCTGAGAAAACTGTCAGCGCCACCGTAAGCGAGATGGTAATTGACTTAAGACATTTATTAATTTTCATTACTAATTTCCTGAGTTAGCTAGAACTTCTTGTTCTATTCCTGCTACTAGAGTTAAACGCCCCATATTACTTCGGCCATATGTTGACTGACTCGATACTTCGATTGGAACACAATCAATTACACTCGCCTGACTAGCATGAACTTTTCGTGCACAATCAATATCACCATCTGACAATGCTATAAATGAGCTAGTAACATTGAAACTAGGATCTTTAACCGGGTTCATCGCATTAACGTTGGCAAAATTGCGGCCTGCATTATTAACAATAACCCTGTCTTGAGCCCCTTTTGCCTCAGACTTTGCTAACACCCGCTCAGAGCCTGCTCCAGCCATACGGATCGACTGAGTGGAATTTACCGCCAATGCCACGCCTATCACCGTCATAATCAACAGTACAATTAGTGCAAAAAATAACACTACCCCTTTCTGCTTTTGCATGATTAGCTTCCTACTAATATTGGGTTTTCTAGTACAATTGTTGTCGATAACACTCGACGCCTAAAGCCATCATTTGCTGCGGCGATACTCTTATCACCAAGTTCATAAGTCTGCGTATCTGTATAGCTATTATCTTCTTCTACCGTTCGGATCAGCAGGTATAATCTGAGTGCAACTAATCGTTGGTTTGGCATCCCGTCCCACATGGGGGAGGTCACATTTGCGGCAGGCATAAAGCTGTCGGCACTATTGTCACCGTTAATATCAAAACCATACATCACCCTAAAGTTTTCGACGCCTTCAACGAGCTCTTCAACCGAGTTAGCGCTACTCATACCGCCGACGCCAAGTACTCGCCTCATTAAAACAGGCACACCATTACTCATTTCGATAAAGTAGATATGATGTTGATACTCCCAGAAGCGTCCGTTATCTATAGTCGGTGGGGTTTGATTTCCAGCAAATATTATTGCCTGATTGTTACTGGTCCCCATGTAATAACGGTTGTTGTTAAATGAAGTGGTAGCAGGGCCGACTAGCCTTTTTATTTGCAACACATCAGTATTGGCAACGACACTTGCCAAACATGCAATGGACTCCGCGCCAACTCCACTTTCGTATCCCCAAAGCTTTCTAAAATTTGTAGATGTACCACTTGCAGGCAAACTCGCATTGTTAGGCCCCCCACCAATACAATCACTGCCTGCTGGAATCGCGGCAGCTAGAATAGAGGTGTTAACGCCCACATTCAGATCTGTGCCAGTCAAATCAGCCATAAAACTAACTTGGCTAACATCACGCTCAACTAATGCCAGTGCAATACGGCCATTTTCTTGTAATTGGTTAAATTGACTCGTGGTAGTGACATTAGAAGAAGACATGGAGAACATTGAGAGTAAACCAGCAGTTAAAAACAAGCTGATCACCATAGCCACCATTAGCTCTACAAGTGAGAAGCCTAAAGGTTTTACTAGATAAAAAGTATTCTGTCTCATAGGATCACCGTTTCTAGTAAGTAGACACGGCGGCGATTACTTTCCATGCCGCAACCTTTTACAAAACTAGTCCTATTTGCCGCACCATCACTAGTTTCCTGAATGCCTCGCCAAGTAATGGCTATGGCAACATCGCCATTTGCCTTCGCTTCAATGCAGCCAGTGGCATCATCCAAGCCATCCATGAGTAATTTCCATTGATAGATATCCCAGGCTAACGTTTCTGAGTTTGAACAAGTCACATTAGCGTTCACTGCAACGTCACAAGACTTTCCAGGTTTATTCAAGGTTCCTGTATATTCACCACTATAAGCCACCTTTTGCGTTTGATTTAAGCGAAGCCGATTAACAATATCGTTTGCAGAATATGCCGCTAAGGTTTGCTGGAAGGACTCGAAACTACCACGCTTAGAAACCACGTGGAGATTGAACACACCAATCAAGCCAACGGTTAAAATAACCAAAGCAACTAATACTTCGATTAATGAAAGTCCGTTCTCTCTGATTTGCATCCCGTCAATCCCCCTGAATTGATCATTTTATTGACACCTAGATTGTTGTTTTAACGTTTAAAATTGATGTTTTGTGAAAAAATCACAGCATATAGATCAATACCACTTTAGTCGAATGTTGAATAGATGTACTTAAAGAAATATCATGTTAAACAGTGGTTTTGATTGAATTTAGAGCAAAAAAAAGAGGCCTAAGCCTCTTTTAAAATTTGTCACAATACGTATCAAGATTTTGTCGTATTTTCTCAGCGAAGTTCTGCTGGAACCGCGAAAACGGTATCCTCTAGTTGCCCTTCGACTTCTGTTATAACACTAGGTGCCATATTGGCAATCGCATCGACAACTTGTTTAACCAAGACCTCTGGAGCCGAGGCACCTGCAGTTACCGCTACACGTTGCACACCATTAAACCAAGTCGCATCGACATCATCAGCATTGTCTACTAAGAATGCCTGCGTGCCCTTTTTCTCTGCTAACTCGCGCAAACGATTGGAGTTAGAACTGTTCTTAGAACCAACCACAATAAACAGTTCCACTTCTTCAGCGACATTGCGTACCGCGTCTTGGCGATTTTGCGTCGCGTAGCAGATATCATCTTTACGTGGCCCTTCAATTGAGGGGTACTTCTTCTGTAAAGACGCGATCACATCCGCGGTATCGTCCATTGATAAGGTTGTTTGAGTTACGAAACAAAGGTTATCTGGATCTTTAACTACAAGTCTCGCTACGTCTTCAGGGGATTCAACTAAATGCACGCCACCTGAAGAGTTATCGTATTGACCCATAGTACCTTCAACTTCAGGGTGCCCTGCATGACCAATTAAAATGCACTCAATACCTTTACGGCTTGCACGAGCAACTTGTAGGTGCACCTTAGTGACAAGTGGACAAGTCGCATCAAATACCTTAAGGCCACGTTTCTTCGCTTCCGCTCGCACCGCCTGCGACACACCATGAGCACTAAAGATAACGATGCTATTGTCTGGTACTTGATCCAGCTCTTCGACAAACACGGCGCCACGATCTTTTAAGTTCTGCACCACATAACGGTTATGAACCACTTCGTGGCGAACATAAATTGGTGGAGAAAACAGCTCTAATGCTCGCTCAACAATGCTAATAGCACGATCGACACCAGCACAAAAACCACGAGGGTTTGCTAGAAGAATATTCATAATTACAGTACCTGCACCACTTCAAGCTCAAAGGTTAGCACTTGACCTGCTAGTGGATGGTTCAGATCTATGGTGACTGAATCAGCGACCACATCTCTCACCATGCCTGGAATTTCACTGCCACCAGGGCCTGCAAAACTCACTATCACACCAGATTCCAGTTTCATGTCAGCAGGAAAACGGCTCCTGTCCATATGATGAACAGCGTCGGGATTTGATTCACCAAAAGTATCGGCTGGCTGCAGTGTAAAGTTGTGCTTGTCACCTTGTTTCAGGTTAACAATTTCAGCTTCAAACGCCGGACTCAAACTCTCATCGCCCACGTTGAATCTTGCAGGTTTTCCACTTGAGCGAGTGCTCTCTGCAGTTGAACCATCTTCAAGAACGATATTCATATGACATAAAACTGAATGCATTTCTGACACTTAAGTTACTCCTTTATACCATCTGCTTTTTTATCATCTTTGCCCGCAACAAATGAGTCCAAAATGATAAGCGCTGCACCGACACAAATCGCTGAATCAGCGATATTAAATGCAGGGAAATGGCTAGTATTCCAATAGAAATCTAAAAAGTCGACAACATATCCATGCTGTAAACGGTCGATAAGGTTACCTAGTGCACCGCCAATAACTAAAGTATAAGCCAGATTTAAGCGCCACATTTTACTTGGTTGCTGACGCAGCCAAACCGATAACAATACGCTAAAGCCAACAGCAACAAAGGTAAACAACCAGCGTTGCCAGCCACCTGCGTCACTTAAAAAGCTAAAGGCCGCGCCGTAGTTACGTACATAGGTAAAGTTAAAAACAGGTAATAACTGAATCGACTCATATAAATCAAAGTTTGATAATACCCATTGCTTGGATACCTGGTCGGCAAGAAATACCAACACAACTACCCAATACCAACGCAGGCCACTGTCTTTCCAGTTAGTTGGCATTAAATGTTCCTTTTCCATAGATAGCATCAACTCGTATAATTTAAGGTTTTGATAAACAATACAAAATTAACTGATAAAAAAACAACGGCCCTATAAAAGAGCCGTTGCTATCATTTATTAAGCAAACTGACGGGTTTCGCCATCGCCTTCAATGTTTGTTACGCAGCGAGTACATAGTGTTGGATGCTCGGCAACTGCGCCAACATCTTCTCTATGGTGCCAGCAGCGTTCACACTTCTCAGCTTCAGATTTCTTAAGGCTTAACTTCAATGAAGCAAGCTCTGTCTCAATAGCATCAGCTGGAGCTTGTGCTAAAGCAACCACTTCAGTCTTTGATGTTAGCAACACGAAACGTAGCTCATCACCAAGATTTTCAAGAGCGACTTGAAGCGCTTCATCTGCGAACAAGGTCACTTCAGCTTCTAGTGAACCACCTACTTGCTTCTCACGGCGTGCGTTTTCAATGACTTTGTTAACTTCTGCGCGAACTGCAAGTAACTGATCCCAGTACTCATCGCTTAGGTCAGATTCAAGTGTCACTGACTTAAGGCCTTCGTACCACGTTTCAGTAAATACGTATTCACCGCGCTCACCAGGAAGCAGCTTCCAGATCTCATCAGCTGTAAAGCTTAGAATTGGCGCAATCCAGCGAACCATAGCTTCAGAGATAAGATACAGTGCAGACTGACAGCTACGACGAGCATTGCTATCTTCTTTGGCAGTGTACTGTCTGTCTTTAATGATATCTAAGTAGAAGCTACCTAGCTCAACAGAGCAGAACTGCATTAACTTTTGCGTTACTAAGTGGAAGTTGTACTGGTCGTACGCTTCTAATAGCTCTTCCTGCAATGCTGCTGCGCGGCGAACAACCCAACGGTCCAATGCAACCATGTCTTCAACTGCAACCATATCGCTTTCAGGGTTAAAGCCATTGATGTTAGCCAATAGGAATCGAGCCGTGTTACGGATACGGCGATATGCGTCAGCGCTACGGTTTAGGATTTGATCAGAAACTGTCATCTCACCACTGTAGTCTGTTGCTGCAACCCATAAACGTAGAATATCTGCACCTAGTTTATTGGTGACGTGCTGCGGAGCAATTACGTTACCCACAGACTTAGACATTTTACGGCCTTGACCATCAACGGTGAAACCGTGAGTCAATACTTGCTTATAAGGTGCTTTACCATTCATCGCAGTTGAGATCATTAACGATGACATAAACCAACCACGGTGTTGATCGCTACCTTCAAGGTACAGATCAATTGGGTGGCCGTTAAATTCTGGGCGCGCTGCAACTACTGACGAGAAAGTAGAACCTGAGTCATACCAAACGTCTAATGTGTCAGTTACTTTGCGGTACTGGTCAGCTTCATCACCTAATAGCTCAGATGCGTCTAGATCCCACCAAGCTTGAATGCCTTGTTGTTCGATACGAGCAGCTACGCGCTCCATCAAAGACACGCTGTCTGGGTGTAGCTCTTCTGTTTCACGGTGTACAAACAAGGTGATAGGTACGCCCCAAGTACGTTGACGTGAAATACACCAATCAGGACGGTTCTCAACCATCTTCTCGATGCGGCTTTGGCCCCAGTCAGGGATCCACTGAGTTTGTTCTATTTCACCAAGAGCTTGCTTGCGTAAACCTTTTTGATCCATAGAGATGAACCACTGCGGCGTTGCACGGAAGATAATGGGTGTTTTGTGGCGCCAGCAATGTGGGTAGCTGTGCTTAATCTGTACATGATTAAGTAGTGCGCCTTTCTCTTCTAATAGCTCAACAACATTCTTGTTAGCTTTAAATACATGCAAACCTGCGAAGATTTCTGTATCCGCTTTATAAACGCCGTTATCACCAACAGGGTTAGCCACTTCTAGGCCGTACTTTTGACCAACCACGAAATCGTCTTGACCGTGACCAGGAGCGGTATGTACCACACCAGTACCAGAGTCAACTGTTACGTGATCGCCTAAAATAACCGGTACATCAAAGTCATAGAATGGGTGGTTAAAACGTAATAGTTCTAAATCGCTACCCGCAGCAGTACCAAGTACTGTGTGTGACTCGGCGCCAAAACGCTCAACACATGATTCATACAGGTCAGTGGCTAATACTAATGCTTGCGCTTGGCCATCTTTAACCATCTCAACTAAGGTGTACTCAACATTAGCCCCCACTGCTAGCGCGCGGTTAGCAGGTAGAGTCCATGGTGTTGTGGTCCAAATAACCATTGAGATGTTGTGTGCGTAATCGCTTAGACCAAACTTTGCTAGTAAAGCAGGCTTATCAACAACAGAGAAAGCAACATCGATTGCTGGAGACATCTTATCTTCATATTCAACTTCAGCTTCAGCCAAAGCAGAACCACAATCTGTACACCAATGCACTGGCTTAACACCTTTGTGCAGATGGCCGCTGTCGATCACTTTAGACAGTGAACGCACAATATTAGCTTCGGTGCTGTAATCCATGGTTAGGTATGGGTTTTGCCAATCAGCAAACACACCCAAACGGATAAAGTCTTCACGCTGACCATCAACTTGCTTAGCCGCATACTCACGACACTTTTGACGGAACTCTGCCGCAGTAACCTTATGGCCCGGCTTACCGACTTTTTGCTCAACTTTTAATTCAATTGGCAGACCGTGACAATCCCAACCAGGAATGTATGGCGCGTCAAAACCAGACATGGTCTTTGACTTAATAATAATATCTTTAAGAATTTTGTTTACTGAGTGGCCAATATGAATATCACCGTTCGCATATGGAGGACCATCATGCAAAATAAACGGTTTAGCATCTTTACGGCTTGCACGGATCTGTTGGTACAGTCCGTTTTCGGTCCAAGATTTTAACATCTCTGGCTCACGATTAGCCAAATTACCACGCATCGGAAACTCTGTTTCCGGCAAATTCAAAGTAGATTTATAGTCGCTCATTGATCCTTTACCGTTTTGTTCGCTAAGCTGTTCAGCCTGCATCGCTACCAAGTAGGGCTTTCGCTCTGTTGGCATCATCTTTAATTTGTTTTTTCAGCGCATCTAACGATCCAAATGGCTGCTCGTCTCTAATCTTTGCCACTAACTCCACTTCAACAGTTTTACCATAAAGGTCACCGTCAAAATCAAACAAGTGGACTTCTAACTGACAGACTTGACCATTAACCGTAGGTCTAAAACCAACGTTAGCCACGCCTTCATATATATCGCTGTTATCCCAATATAGCTTGACCGCAAATACACCGCGAACCGGTGTCACTTTACGCTTTAAAGCAATATTAGCAGTAGGAAAACCAATCGTTCGACCAATTTTCTCACCATGAGCAACCTTGCCACTTAAGGTGAAAGGGTGCCCTAATAATCGTCTTGCTTGCTCTAGGTTGCCCTTAGCAAGTAACTGGCGGATTTCTGTGGAGCTGACGCGTTTATCGCCCAAAATAAAGCTTTGGGTACTCACCACGGCAAAACCGAACTTCTCACCAGCTTTGCGTAACATATCAAAATTACCTTGGCGCTGTTTACCAAAGCAAAAATCGTCACCAACAACTAAGTACTTAACACCTAGGGCTTTAACGAGTAGCTGCTCGATAAAATCTTCGGCACTATAACTGGAAAACTTATTATTAAAGTTTACACACAATAGGCGATCGATCTTTAACTCATCAAGCAAGACTATCTTGTCTCGCAACAAACTTAAACGAGCCGGTGCATTTTCACCTTGAAATAACTCTCGCGGTTGTGGCTCAAAGGTCATCACTGCAGCAGGCAAGCCTAGGTGCTCTGCTTTCTTGACTAACCGATTTATCACTTCCGCATGACCACGGTGAACACCATCAAAGTTGCCTATACTTAATACGCAACCTCGATGTTTCGGCAAAATATTATGAATACCGCGGATTAATTCCATTATCTTACACGACACATGAGAGTAAATGGGCGGATTATATACCAGCTAGCCTTTATAATCAGCACTCAAACTGCAGCTTTCATCTTCCAAGGACGAATTCCGAGGCAAACTAGGCAAATAAAGTAAGCGACTGCTGCAAATACAATCAACTTAGCCAAGGTATAACTACGTTCGACAAAGGATAAGTCGAGCCATTGCGGTGTTGTCGGTTCAAATTGGAACAATACCAGTAACATCACACCCGCCGCTATTGCCGATTTACTCAAAAACATCAGGGTAGCCTTGTTGACTCGATAGACATTTGCCTTATGCAGCCCACGATATAATAGACCCGCATTAAGGAATGCCGACATAGACGTAGCAATGGCAAGACCCACATAACCGAATGGGATGGCAAAGATCAGGTTAAACACCATATTACTGACCATAGCGATAATGCCGTAGCGGACAGGCGTTCTGGTATCTTGTCTGGAGTAATAACCTGGGGCTAAAATTTTAATCAACATAAAGCTGAGTAGACCACTACCATAAGCCATCAAACTATATGATGCCATTTCAACATCGTTATAACTGAATGCGCCACGCATAAATAGCACCATCAACATCGGCTTAGCCAACATAATAAGGCCACACATTGCAGGTAGACCTAGCAAAATTATGGCTTTGACTCCCCAATCCATAGTTTTGGCAAACTCACGACTTTCCGCATTGACATGACGCTTAGATAACGCAGGTAAAATAACCGTTGCGATAGCAATACCAAACAAACCGAGTGGGAACTCAAGTAATCGGTCTGAGTAATAGAGCCAACTGATTGACCCAGTCACCAAGAAACTAGCAATAAAAGTGTCGAGTAGCAGGTTTATTTGTGAAACTGACACACCGAACAGTGCCGGGATCATTAAGGTACGAATTTTCGTTACGCCAGGATGATTCCACCCCCAACTTGGCTTGACCATCGCCTTTTCTTTTATCAAGAAAGGAATTTGAAATAAGAACTGAATCAACCCACCTAAAAACACACCACATGCTAAGCCTATTTCAGGCTTGCTCAAATTTGGCGCTAGATAAATCGCAGCCGCGATAATGGCAATATTTAAAAACACTGGGGTAAAGGCTGAAACAGCAAAACGACCGCGAGTGTTTAAAATTGAGCCAGCTAATGCCGTGAAGGTGATAAACCAGAGGTAAGGAAAAGTGATCTTCAACATCAAGGAAGCCAGCTCAAACTTTTCCCCATTAGGCTCGTCATTAACCCAAGCTAAAAACCAACCACCGCCAAACAGCGCTGTTAACACCGGTGAAGCTATTACCCCGACTAAGGTCACAATAGTAACAAGTATACCTAGAGTACCTGCGACTTTAGAGATCAGCTCCCTAACTTCTTCACTAGTATTTTTTTCTTGATACTCAGTTAAAACGGGAACAAATGCTTGTGCAAAAGCGCCCTCAGCAAATAGACGCCTTAAAAAGTTGGGGATTTTATTGGCGAAGAAAAATACGTCCGCACTGCTCCCGGCTCCCATAAGATTAGCTATAACAACATCTCGAACTAAACCTAAAACACGGGAAATCAACGTCATAGCACTTACAATAAGTCCTGACTTTACTAACTTCTTGCTCAAAACGCCCCCTGCTCCGAAATAGAGCTAAATTACTTTAGGCAATATCACGTAAAAATTGGTATTGCCTCTATTGTCTCATGGTAATACCTGCTAGAATTGGGCCACATATTACACGAGTTAGGTTGAAGATAGCCAAGCTGGTTGGATTATTTTGAGTTAATCAGATTGATTCGATCATTGCCATTGACAAAGTGGCAAAAATAGGGCATATTCCTCGACCTTAAAAATACCAAACCCAGTTTTAGGAGTTGCACCTTGGCTAATAGCAAGTCTGCAAAGAAGCGCGCGCTTCAATCTGAAAAGCGTCGCCAACACAACGCTAGCCGTAGCTCAATGTTACGTACTTACGTTAAAAAAGTAATTGCTGCAATCAATGCAGGTGACCACGCGACAGCTACTGCTGCTTTCGCTGTAGCACAACCAATTGTTGACCGTATGGCGACTAAAGGTCTTATTCACAAGAATAAGGCTGCTCGTTATAAGTCACGCTTGAACGCTAAAATCAAAGCTCTAGCAGCTTAATTTTAGTTTTAAAGCAAATGATAAAAACCGGCCTTGGCCGGTTTTTTTATATCTAATTTTCGCTACTACAGTAGCATAGATAATAAAGGCTCCAATATAAGCCAAACAAGTAACAATGCTCAGCTTGAGTGCGATAAACCCCTTCAAACTCCCTTCAAGCAAATCCAATCCAGCCCAAACACCTCTAAATCATCCAAAGCCTTTAGATCTATAGTTTCAAAATCAGTAGATAAAAAAATAGAGAGGCAAGCCTCTCTATATTTCATCTACTCTACTGACAGCTTTCAGGCTGAAACAAGTTCTTAGCAAATAAACCACCTCCGCTAAAAACTGAACCTAGCTTTAATTAAGCTACCGTCTTTAAGCTATCGCAATAGATGTTGTTCAGTAATTTAATGATCTCAGCAACTTCATCACTCTTTAACGAATAATAAACCGTTTGAGCTTCCTTGCGTGTTTCGACTAAATTATCTTTACGTAACCAAGCTAAATGCTGGGACAGAGCTGATTGGCTTAAACCCAATTTCTTGTTCATTTCACCAACGCACATCTCGCCTTCATTAAGAAGGTAACACAAGATAAATAAACGACGTTCATTGGCTAAAGCTTTCAACAATACAACGGCATGGTCTGCTCGTTGCTGCATTAGTTCTATATTCATTACGAGCCATTTCTCCTAAAACAAACCGACGCCCTAATATAGCGTTGCCTTACAGATATAGTCGGGAGGTAAAGCACACTTTTTACTAGATTGTTTTTAAAAGTGAGATATAAGTAATAAATTCAGAGAAAACTCATAATAAACATCTATCTCAACCCGCCCTTAGGGTCAGTTTGTCGCTGCTTAAAGACCAATAAAAGTAACCATGCGGACTATAGAGGCGCCCTTGTTCAGAGAAATGGGTTAGAAAAAGCCCTTAGCTTCGCTTTTAGTGACGAACAAGTTGAATCCTAATCTTCTAAATTTCTCTAAACAGTGTAAATATCGCTTTAAAAGACTAACAGGATAAAACCAGTATCTAGCATCAAATAAGGTGGTAATAGCCCTCAGCAGAGCCTCAGCTTCTTTCTGAAGCGCAATTAGCATTCAGGTATAAAGGTTTATGTCAGCTTAGAAAACAGAAAAGCAGCCTGAGGGCTGCTTTTAAATAATGTCTATGCATGCAACTGGAGACTATTGCTCTTCACGCAAAAAGACTGGTGCGTTTACTGTCGAATCTTTATCACTGTAGTAGTAACCAGCTGTATCGAACTTAATTAACGCCTCTAATGAGTCAACATTATTATCCAGAATATAACGTACCATCATGCCACGAGCTTTTTTGGCAAAGAAACTAATCACTTTGTACTGACCATTTTTGCAATCTTTGAACACTGGAGTAATCAAGCCTGCGTTTAGTTTTTTAGGCTTAACCGCTTTAAAGTATTCATTTGACGCTAGGTTAACAATAAATTCACTACCCTGCTCTGCCGTCGTTTGGTTTATCTCATCAGTGATGATGTCGCCCCAGAATTGGTAGAGGTTGGTCCCTCGTTCATTGGCCAAGCGAGTACCCATCTCCAAACGATACGGCTGCATTAAGTCTAGAGGTTTTAGCAAACCGTATAACCCTGACAGGATCCTCAACTGCTGCTGAGCCTTATCTAAGCTCTGAGGGGAAAGTGTATCTGCATCCAACCCAGTATATACATCACCACGAAAAGCAAATACCGCTTGCTTAGCGTTCGCTGGTGTGAAGTCTTTTTGCCATGAGCTAAACCTTGCTACGTTTAAGCCTGCAATTTTATCGCTCACCTTCATCAGTGTTGCCACATCTGCTGGTGTTAGCTTGCGGCAAACCTCAATCAGCTGTTCACTTTGTTCGAGTAGCGTAGGCATTGAATAGTTTTCGCTGCCTGGAGGATTGTCAAAATCGAGTGTTTTGGCTGGAGAGACTAAGATCAGCATGCAAAAGTCCTTAAAAGATAAATTCTTAAACTGGGACAATCATACTGAACTAAAACAAAAAAACCACGCTTTAACAGCGTGGTTTTTTAGATTGTACTGATAAAGCTTATAGATTAAGCACGAGTCGTATCTGCTTCAGCCTGAGCTTCGGCCTTAGCCTGTGCCTTAGCTTCTTCTTCAACAGTTTTACTCGTCCAGATCCCGCCTTCTAAGTTAGAAAGCTCTGGGAACTTACTCGCATCGAAAGTTGGCGTTTCGCCGCTCTTTAATTGTTGGCGATAATCATTAATCACTCGAACAGCTAAACCAGACAATAACAGTAAAGCGATAATATTAACGGTAGCCATTAAGCCCATCGACACATCGGCTAAGTTCCACACTAGGCCAATCTTAGCTACAGCACCAAACATCACCATACCTAAAACACATATTCTAAAGATAGGTAGTGCTTTCTTACTGTTACCCGATAAGAAAATCACATTGGTTTCAGCGTATGAGTAGTTTGCAATAATGGAAGTAAAGCAGAATAACAAAATTGCTAATGCAACGAATCCGCCGCCCCATGGGCCAACATGCTGAGTCAGTGCCTCGATAGTTAGCTTAATACCATCGCCATCAGAGCCCAAGTCGCCCGCTAACAAAATAATAGCCGCTGTTGCAGTACAGATAACGATAGTATCAACAAACACTCCCATCATCTGTACAAAGCCTTGCGAAGCTGGGTGATTAGGATTTGGAGATGCACTTGCTGCGACGTTTGCCGCGCTCCCCATACCCGCTTCGTTAGAGAATAGTCCGCGCGCAATCCCCGCCTGCATAGCCTGAGCGATAGTATAAGCCACACCACCAGCAACGGCTTCTTGTAGACCGAATGCACTCTTAATCACCAACATAAATACGTCTGGAAGCTTCTCGAAGTTCATTGCAACAACAACAAAAGCAATCAAGATATAGGCTACAGCCATAATCGGAACAACAATTTCCGATACCTTCGCCACTTTCTTCAAGCCCCCCATAATCACGAAGGCACTAGCGATCACAATCCCGATGCCGACATAAGTCGCATCCAAGTTAAAGACCTGTGTCATTGCACCTGTAATGGTGTTGGCTTGAACAGCATTAAATACCAGACCGAAAGCGATAATCAGGAAGATTGAGAATAAGATCCCCATCCAACGTTGACCAAGGCCTTTTTCCATATAATAGGAAGGACCGCCACGGAATTGGCCGTCTTGATCGCGCACTTTATAAACCTGTGCCAATGTTGACTCTACCATTGCGGTAGCCATACCTAGTATGGCAATAAGCCACATCCAAAATACAGCACCTGGGCCTGCCGCCGTAATCGCAACAGCTACACCAGCCATATTACCAGCGCCTACACGAGCTGCCATGCTGGTACAGAAAACCTGGAAAGATGAAAGGCCTTGTCGACCTCCGCCTTGTCTACTTTTAAGCATAATTTCGCCAGAATGCTTAAAATGAGTAAGCTGAATAAATGCCAGTCGAACTGTAAAATACAGTCCGGCGCCGACCAGACCATATACTAATAGCTTTCCCCAAAGTAACGCATTGAGAAAGTTAATCGTTGTTTCTATCATATTATTTCAATCCCCATGACAAACCCCAATCAAGCCAGTCCCAGCCCTCGATGGTGTCTATCCTGTATTAAACCTTCCTAAGTATTTAAATAACAGCAGATTTTATTTTCAAATTGTCTTAAACGTGAAAAAACTACATCACGCCTGCTGTATTCCGCGCAGCAAAATAGCATAGCATTGCTTCAACCCCGAGCGATATAGATCACAGTTCAGCACTTACCTGACATCTGCATCACAGACCAACACAAACACCTCGACCCAAAATAACCAAATTAACACAACATTCACATGCAAATGACTATACTTTTTGTACAAATTGCTTTCAATAAATCGGAGCTAGGCCACGTTTTTGTAATAAAATTACAAATATAGTGACTATTATGAAATTTGTTTAACTTTATGATTACGTAAATGGGGATATTTATGGCACATCAGCAAGAAATTGTCGCACTAAAGAAGTTTGTTCGAGCAACTAACTTTCTAGCGACATCACAAATTTACTTAAAGAAAAACGTGCTGCATAAACGCGCACTCGAACATACCGATATCAAGCCTAGACTACTTGGCCACTGGGGAACATGTCCAGGTATCAACTTTGTTTATGCTAACGTCAATAGACTTATCACAAAGCACAACCGCTCCTTCGTTTACTTGGTTGGCCCAGGCCATGGTTTCCCTGCCGTTCAAGCAAACCTGTTTATGGAAGGCTCCTTGAGCCATTTCTACCCAGACACCATTCCATATAATGAAGACGGTATTACCGATATTTGCCAGAAGTTCTCAGCGGCCTATGGCTATCCTTCTCATGCAAACCCTGAAGCTCCTGGTCAAATTCTAGAGGGAGGGGAATTAGGTTATTCGCTCTCTGTTGCTTGGGGCGCCGTGTTAGATAATCCCGATCTTATCGCTGCCTGTTTAATTGGTGACGGCGAATCTGAAACAGGGCCGCTAGCAGCATCTTGGTACGCTAACCGCCTTGTTTCACCAAAGAACAATGGTGCAGTACTACCTATCGTACATATTAATGGCTATAAGATCTCTGGCCCAACTCGTATGGGTCGTATGAGCCATGAAGAACTCGATCTTGAGTTTAGAGGCTTAGGCTATTACCCAATTATTGTGGATGATCAGCTCGAAGAAGACGTCTACGTACAAATGGCTGCGGCCATGGATAAGTCATATGAAATGATCAATGACATCCAGACCCGAGCTCGTGCAGGCGAAGACATTGTTAAACCACGCTGGCCAGTGATTTTGATGCGTACGGCAAAAGGCTGGACTGGTACTGCTGAGTTTAATGGCAAGAAATTAGAAGGTAACTGTGAATCCCACCAAGTTATCGTTAATAAGTGTGCCAGTGATAAAGGTCACCTAGATGCGCTTAATACTTGGTTAGCCAGCTATAAGTTCAGCGAGCTATATAGTATCAACGATAAAGGTGAGTTGATCTTCGATGAAGACATTCAGTCTCTTCTACCACCTAAAGAACTCACTTGTGGCCGCCAACATTTAAGTTACGGTGGTGAAGTGGTTAGAGCTTTAGCCAACCCCGATCTTGAAAAGCTTGCCTACGGCCCTGAAACTCCACGCGGTCATCGTGGCTTATCTATGTTTAAGATGGGTGAATGGATGCGTGATGCATTCAAGCTCAACCGCGACCAACGCAATCTACGTATTTTCTGCCCAGATGAAACCTATTCAAACCAACTACAAGCTGTGTTTGAAGAAACAAGCCGAGCATGGCAGTGGCCTATCGAAAGCTGGGATGAAGACATGTCCCGTGATGGCCGAGTCATCGAGCTACTATCTGAAAATCTACTGTTCGGTATGCTACATGGCTACACAGTAACGGGACGCCATGCGATGTTCCCAACTTATGAGGCCTTCTCACAAGTTGTCTCATCAATGGCCGACCAATACTGTAAATACGTTTACGCTAGCCAAGGAGTTCACTTCCGTAAACCGGTACCAGCTTGCAACGTAGTATTGTCATCGCTACTTGAGCGTCAAGATCACAACGGTTACTCACATCAAAATCCATCCTTCCTCGGTGCGATGCTAGAGAAACACCCTAAGATCATTTCAGCTTATTTACCCGCTGATGGTAACAGCACATTGGTTTATACCGAGCGCGCCTATGCCGACCGTGACAAGTTAAACATCTTAGTTGCTGGTAAGAAAGATCTGCCACAATGGCTAACGCTCGATGAAGCCCGCACACAAGCTAAAGACGGAGTCATGGTTTGGGATTTTGCTTCAGATGAAAATCCAGATGTAGTGCTTGTCGGTTGTGGTGACTACGTCACGCAAGAAGCAATGGCTGCATTGGTACTCATTCGTGAGCTCTTACCACGAGTTAGAATTCGTTTCGTGAGCGTTACAGAGCTAACAAGTAGTGGCCTCGGTAGCTTAGAGTTCCAAAGTAAACCTTGGTTAATGGATGAAGTCTTTACCGCTGATAAAGGCGTGGTATTTAACTACCACGGCTATCCAAACACTATTAAGAAACTTGTGTTTGACTATAAAGGCAGTAAGCGCTTCAGAATCAAAGGTTATGAAGAGGAAGGTTCAACGACAACACCATTTGATATGGGCGTACGTAACGGTACTTCACGTTATCACTTGGTTATTGACATGGCTTACAAGCTATTCCAGCAGAGCGTTATTGATGAAACTCAGCATGTAGCTATCACCACAGACATGCTGCAGCGCTTAGTCGACCACAGAAATTACATCAAAGCTAACGGGGTTGACCCTGAAAGCATTGAGAACTGGGTCTGGACCCGATAATAGCCTCATTTGGAAGCTTATTTCACTGTTAATTTTAGGGCGCTTTTTAAAGCGCCCTTTTTTGCAACTTGAATTATCCATAAAAATTAACAATCGAAGTGGAAAATATTACATTTACAGCAGATAATAGTGTCAGCTAGCTAAAACATAAAGGGAGCTCCGTAATAAGCGCTAGCGCTGCTTATATTTAATAAAGGCAGTCGGAGAAAGTTTTCATAACACATAAGGATTTTGAATGATGAACAACACTCTAAAAGCAGTTCTGCTTACTTCGATGTTACCTTTTGCTGCTAGCGCAGCTGATGGCATGAGCCCCTGGTATGTAGGTGGCGGTGTCGGCATCAATAACTACGAACCCAATTGTGACCAAAAAACCATGAAGAGCTGTGGTAAGGACGACCCATATGCATGGGACGTATTCGCAGGTTATTTATTTAATGACTACTTTGGCGCTGAGCTAGGTTATCGTGATCTAGGCCGCGCTGAATGGGTTGACTACTCTAACAAGCTAAATGATGTCGGCGCCAAAGGCATGAACCTTGGCCTGGTAGCATTTTGGCCATTCGCGGGTGATTGGAGTCTGTCTGCTGAAGCGGGTGCCTTCAACTACGTGATCTCTAACAATAAGAATTACGGTAGCGAATACTATAGCGATAACGGTGTAGCGCCTTACGTTGGTGCAGGTATTGGTTACAACATTACTGACAACCTAAAGCTGCAAGCCAAATATCGTCGCTATGAGAACCTTGACGAAGATAAGTGGAAAACCCTAGAGATGGAAAGTAACTACTGGGGTCTTGAGCTAAGCTATCGCTTTGGTAGTAAAGCTAAGCCTGTTGTTCCAGTACTAGACTCAGACAATGATGGTGTCAACGACGATATGGATCAGTGTCCAAATACGCCATTTGAGTATAAGGTTGATGAGAACGGTTGTCCTATCTACCTAGAAGTAGAGACGCAGCTTGATATTGCAGCTAAGTTTGCTAATAACTCCGATAAAGTAGAGAAGTCTTCATATGGTGCTATGACTGAGTTAGCTACGTATATGAGACAGCACCCTAACTCTACGGTGACGATTTCAGGTTACGCCTCTAATACTGGTAAAGCCGACTACAATATGGATCTTTCTGAACGCCGTGCAATCGGGGTTGCAGAGGTTCTTATTAACGAATACGGTATTGAACCGGGCAGAGTTTCAACTAAAGGTTACGGTATAACAAGGCCGTTAATGGAAGGCAATTCTGCAGAAGCTAACGCTGCAAACCGTCGTATAGAAGCACATGTTACAGATATAGCTGTCACTCCAGTGCTTAAATAAAGTCAACACTCGATAGTAAAGGCTCACGGTTATCACAACCGTGAGCCTTTTTAATTTTATGCCTTCATAAAAACGCTATACTTCTTGATTAAACTTTTACCCAACAACAATTTTTAGCAGAATCTTGTACTTAGATTACCAAAAAACACGCTTAAAATGATTTTTTGCAACTTTTGTGTAATTTTTTTTCATATATAGTTGGAATGTTCATTAAAATGGCTTTTAATAGCTGCTAAATTAATTGTCCAATCGATGCAGTTCCTAGAGTAAGGATGTGATACACATGGCCAACACATTAGAACAACTTAAAGCTTTCACTACAATTGTTGCCGATACTGGCGATATTGAAGCCATAAAACGCTACCAGCCAGAAGACGCCACGACCAACCCCTCTCTTATTTTAAAAGCATCTGAAATCCCTGAGTACAGTGCATTAATCGAAAACGCCATCGAATGGGCCAAAGGCCAAAGTGACGTATTAGCGCAACAGATTGAAGATGCCGGTGATAAACTTGCCGTCAATATTGGTCTTGAGATCTTAAAAATTGTTCCAGGTCGCATTTCAACTGAAGTCGATGCCCGTCTTTCATTCGATAAAGAAGGCTCAATCGCCAAAGCGCACAAGCTGATTAATCTTTACCAGGCCGCAGGGATCGACAAGTCTCGTATCCTTATTAAGTTAGCGTCTACTTGGGAAGGCATTTGTGCTGCTAAGCAACTTGAGCAAGAAGGGATTAACTGTAACTTAACCTTGCTATTTAGCTTCGCTCAGGCACGTGCATGTGCAGAAGCTGGGGTTTACCTAATTTCTCCTTTCGTTGGTCGTATCCTTGACTGGTACAAGAAAGATACAGGTCTTGAATATAGCGCCGCTGAAGACCCAGGTGTCGTATCAGTAACGAGTATCTACGACTACTACAAACGTCATGGTTTTAATACTGTTGTTATGGGCGCAAGCTTCCGTAACACAGGCGAGATAATTGAACTTGCAGGTTGTGACCGCCTTACCATCGGCCCAGCACTTCTAGAAGAGTTACAAAATAGCAGCACCCCTATCGTCCAAAAGCTACTTGCAGCAACCGAAGTGGTTGCACCTGAAGCGAGCATGACTGAAGCCCAGTTCCGTTGGGAGTTCAACGAAGATCCTATGGCAGTTGAGAAGCTAGCCGAGGGTATTCGTAACTTCGCTATCGATCAGGGTAAGCTTGAAGTTATGCTTAAAGAAAAGCTTTCGTCTTAACGGAATAGGACAAGACAATGACAGAACTCACTCAACAAGCTAGCTGGCAAGCACTTGAGAAGCACAGTAAAGTCCTTCCTCATATGCGCGAACTCTTTTCTTCTGAACCTGAACGCTTCAGTAATATGTCGACTCAAGCATGTGGCCTATTTTTAGATTTCTCTAAAAACCGTGCTTCACAAGAGACAATGTCATTACTGTTTAATTTAGCCAAAGACTCTCAGCTTGAATCGAAGATTAAGGCGATGTTTGCTGGACAGGCAATCAACAACACAGAACAACGTGCGGTATTGCACACGGCTCTGCGTACCCCTGCTGACAAAGTCATTAATGTTGATGGCAATAATATTGTTGCCGAAGTTCAGCAAACATTGGCAAAAATGGGTGAGTTCGTCGAGTCGCTGACTTCTGGTCAGTGGAAAGGTTATACCGGTAAAACTATTACCGACGTTGTTAGTATAGGTATTGGCGGCTCCTTCTTAGGCCCTAAAATCGTTTCTCAAGCTCTACGTCCATATTGGACCGGAGAGTTAAACTGCCACTTTGTAGCAAACGTTGACGGTACTTCTATCACAGAAAAACTTAAAGGACTCAATCCAGAAACAACTCTGTTTGTGATGTCTTCTAAGTCTTTTGGTACGCAAGAAACCCTCACTAATACGCTAACGGCAAAAGAGTGGTTTTTAAGCCAAGGTGCATCGCAATCTGATGTAGCTAAACACTTTGTTGCGGTAAGCTCTAATGTTGCTAAAGCAACTGAGTTTGGTATCGACGCCAGCAACATCTTCCCAATGTGGGACTGGGTTGGTGGCCGCTACTCATTATGGTCTGCTATTGGTTTACCTATTGCATTGCTTATCGGCATGGATAACTTTCGCGAGTTATTAGCTGGTGCCCATGAGATGGATGAGCACTTTGCCAATACCCCATTAGAAAGCAATATGCCGGTAATTATGGGGATGTTCTCTCTATGGTACGGTAACTTCTTTAATGCTCAGTCACATGTTGTGTTGACTTATGATCATTACTTAAGAGGACTACCTGCTTACTTCCAACAACTCGATATGGAAAGTAACGGTAAATCTGTCACCCTAAACGGTACTGATGTTGATTACAGCACAGGTCCTATTATTTGGGGAGGCGAAGGCACCAACGGCCAACATGCATACCACCAGCTACTGCATCAAGGTACTGCACTTATCCCTGCTGACTTTATCATGCCGCTAAATAGCCACAACCCTGTGGGTGAACATCATGTACAACTTGCTTCAAATTGCTTTGGACAAACCCAAGCATTGATGCAGGGCAGAACATTCGATGAGGCATTAGCCGAGCTTAATCAAAGCGATCTCGGTGAAGAGCAAAAGCAGCTTATTGCTAAGCATAAAGTGATGCCGGGTAATAAACCAAGCAACACTATCTTGATGGACAAGCTAACTCCGTCTACCTTAGGTTCACTTATTGCCCTTTATGAGCACAGAACCTTTGTTCAAGGCGCTATCTGGCAAATAAACTCTTTCGATCAGTGGGGTGTTGAGTTAGGTAAGCAGCTTGGTAATGATGTGCTAGAACGTCTAGTCGCAGAAATTGAAGCCAAAGAGCTCGACTCATCGAGCAATGGTTTAATTAACCTGTTTAAACAGGGCAATATTTAATAGCAATCAGTACAAGCCTTCCACGCCTGACAAAAAGCCAGTTTCTACTGGCTTTTTTGTTTTTTCACAGCGGAGTATTCCACCACAACTTGAAATACATCCACATTCATCCACCACGAGCTAAAACTAAAACATTAAAACTTCACCCTGATTTAACATTTTTGAAACATTTTAGTTGCAACATGAACAAAAATCATGCTATTAAATTGAAGACAAAATAAAAAACAGGAGGTTGCCATGAATCGACTCGATTATGGTAGTGCGCTAGATAGTATAGTAGAGAAGCCAAGCCGCTCAAGAAGCTCCAATAAAAAGCGGAAGTGGCGTGAAATTGAAGCTCTAAAAGAGAAGCACCGCTTACTTAAGGAACTTCAAGAAATGGATAACAATTTCAGTGGCGAGCTTGACACCCTCCTGATGTGATAACAAAACAAAAAGAGCGCCTCAGCGCTCTTTTTTAGTTTTACCAAACAAGTTACGATTTACTAATCTGCCGTATCCAAGTATTCCCTTAGCTCTTCAAATAACGCTTTATCGTTTTCATTAAACAAAGGGTCTTCAATTAAACGGGCGTCACACAGTGTCGATACTTTCTTCCAGTCTTCATCGGTAATGACTGTATTCCACTTAGGGAATACAGTTGACTCCTCGTATTCCATATGTGATTGCTGCAGCAGAACATAACTTTCTAAATCAGCAACTAGCTGCTCTTTCGATACCACAATATCATTTAAAATCAGGTTCAACGTCGCCATAAGGGAGCTAGAAGCTTCGCCTAATTTTAAGTGCTCAGAAGTCAGCTTTTCATTAATATGTGACCGGCCAAGCTTGTTCCAATAAAACTCTGAGATAATTTCTTCTAATGGATGGTGGCTATGCTCAGCGTAACTTTGCATATATTCCACTATATCTCGTACCACGTTATAGTTTATCGCTTCACCTGCGGCCAGCTTAGTATATTTAGCCTTTAAAACCTTAAGCAAAATAGCAATATGCTTATGGTCGTGCATGAGTCTCGCTAGCATAGTCATCTCCATCCTAATTCGCACCCACTATCTTCTATATTAGTAAACTGTATAAATAACGCCCAGCATAACAAGCCCGTTACTATGAAATGAATGATAGAGATCAACTAATTTTGGATTAACTAACAATAACTTGTATCGATAGGGCTAACTAAAAATAAATATGGCAACTACAGGGAGATCTTGCATGGCATAATAGTCAAAGAACAAACCTAGGCTCAACAAGGAATCACAAAGATGCATGCCCCTCACCTAATTGGAGCACATGTCAGTGCAGCTGGAGGCATAGCAAATGCGCCTCTTAACGCTGCAGCAATTGGCGCAAATGCCTTTGCCCTATTCACCAAGAACCAACGTAGATGGCAAGCTGCCCCATTAGATCCTAAGCAGGTAGCACTATTTCAGCAGCACTGCGTCGAATCCGGCATTGCTTTTGAGGCTATTTTGCCCCATGACAGCTACCTTATAAACCTTGGCCACCCAGATCCTGAGTTACGGGGTAAGTCACGAGAAGCCTTTTATGATGAGATGCAGCGCTGTGAAGAGATTGGACTAAAGCTACTTAATTTTCATCCCGGTAGCCATCTGCGAAAAATACCAATCGATGACTGTTTAGCCAATATTAGCGAGTCGATTAATTTAGCCTTGGAGCGTACATCTACTGTAACTGCTGTAATCGAAAATACTGCAGGTCAAGGCTCAAACCTTGGCCATAGCTTTGAGCAACTGGCGCAGATTATCGATGGGGTTGAGGATAAATCGAGAGTTGGTGTTTGTATCGATACCTGCCACCTATTTGCTGCAGGCTATGATATTCGAACTCAAGCCAGCTGTGAGCAGACTTTTGAGCTATTCGATAAAATCGTCGGTAACCAATACCTGAAAGCCATGCACCTTAATGACAGTAAGACGCCGCTCAACAGCCGAGTCGACCGCCATGAGTCTTTAGGTCAAGGGGAAATAGGCCAAGAAGCGTTTGCCAGCCTAATGAAGTTAGAGGCGGTAAAGGGGATCCCGCTTATTTTAGAAACTGTGCGACCAGAGATCTGGCAAGAGGAGATTAATTGGTTACGCTACCTTGCAAAACAGTAAGGCAGCGCTAACGGACTAGAGCAAACACTTATAGATCACTGCGACCACTTTTGTTGGTTCACCTAAATCAGATTGCAACCATACGATATGAGTGCCTTTAAGCTCCTCTCCCTGTTTAATGGCACTTAATCTAGCATCGGCTAGTGCATTATCACCACGGCCAAAGCCTGTTACCATCGCAAAGCTATCGCAATGTGTCACCTCAAAGTCATAGGCCTCGTTAATTCGATGATACAGCTCAAAATCTTCTGTTGCACAGCCACTTAATAGGCTTACTAATACAATACCCATGACAAAACGTAACACAATGACTCCCGCCTTTTAAAATCTGCGGCGCAAGATATAAAAATTCCCAGACAAGAATAGTGATATACATCACACTGCATTAGGTTTGGACGGCACATTCGGTATCAAGTGTTAATGATTAAGGTTAAGCGTTAAACCTATTAAAGCCATAAGAAAACACATGTGTACATTTAAATGAACACACACAATTGACCAACAAAAAAAGGGAAGCCTTAACAGCTCCCCTTTCTAAGTAACATCGACATTTTAAGCTGCTAGTACTTTAAAAAGATGCTGCTTTAATAAACCAAAATCTGCTGGTAGCTGCGCCGATAAAATTTGCTTTGGTACAACTCGAGCCAAAGGCTCTGGTAGAGTTAAGTCTATAGCCAGAATATCTTCCACGACTTCATTAAATTTTGCAGGGTGCGCTGTAGCTAAGAAAATGCCTTTTTCATCTGCAGACATTGTTTGCTTTAATGCTAGGGCAGCAATTGCCGCATGAGGCTCAGACAAATATCCGGCACTGTTCAAGGCTTTTACTGACTCTGCAGTATCAGCCTCAGAGACTCCTAGACCAACGATATCTGTCAATGACCAGCCCTTCGCCTCGACTATTGCCTCAACACGCGGCCAATTGCTTGGTTCAGCTACATCCATTGCATTAGAGATAGTGGCAACAGTGGCTTCTGGCAGCCAGTCGCCACTGCCTAAATAGCGAGGTACAGTGTCGTTGCTGTTCGTTGCTGCCACAAAACGTTTTACAGGTAGCCCCATCGCCTTAGCAAATAGACCCGCTGTAAGATTACCGAAGTTTCCACTTGGTACCGCAATAACAGGCTCGCCTTCATTATGCTGTTTAAATTGAGCTACCGCCTCGAAGTAATAACAGATCTGAGCCAGTAAGCGACTAATATTGATTGAGTTTGCCGAGTTAAGATGCAAGCCGTCTCGAATATCAAGATCTTCAAAAGATTGCTTCACTAAGCTTTGGCAGGCATCAAAGTCTGACTCTACCGCTACCGTGTGAATATTATTGCCTAAAGTGGTGAACATCTTTTCCTGCAGTACGCTTATCTTCCCTTTAGGATATAAGACCACTACATTGATATTATCTAAGCCATAAAAAGCATCTGCCACCGCCGCCCCCGTATCACCAGAAGTAGCAGTCAAGATGTTAATCTTTTCCGACTTTGCCAATTCATTTAAACACTGCGCCATAAAACGTGCGCCAAAGTCTTTAAAGGCAAGGGTTGGCCCGTGAAATAGCTCAAGGCTATAAAGATGACTATCCGCTTGCACTAAGGGAAGCTCAAAGTTGAATGCACGCTCTACCAATCTATCGACGGTATCCTGACCAAGCTCTGAAGCTAACCAAGCGCCGATGACTCTTTTACTTCTCTCTACGAATGGCAATGCCAATAAGCTATCCACATCCTGTAGCTCCGGGATGGCTTTTGGGAAAAATAAGCCTCTATCTTTTCCAAGCCCTAACTTAACCGCTTGTGTAAAACTCACCACCTGAGATGGATGCTTTAGGTTATACAACTCCATGACAACTTCCTTAAAATTCTGTTTGTTAAGAGGCTTCATCGACTCGACGAGTCCCTTGGTTATCTATTCTGCATATATGAGAGAAGCCTTTGCCAGGCTCAACATAGTTCGCATCCAGCCATTGCTGTGCTTGTTTAGCCACATCAAGATCATCGGTAATGCTAAATAATGTTGGCCCGCTGCCTGAGATCCCTGTCGTTAGCATGCCAAATTCGGCCAATGCTGCCTTCGCCTTTTGATAATTTGGAATTTCCGCGGCGCGATAAGGCTCGGCCAGCACATCTTTTAATACTGCAATCGCAAGCTCTGCATCTTGCTTATATGAAGCATGCACAAATGCACTTAAGTAACGCCCAAAATCAATGGTTGTCTGTTTATCAAACTCGCTTGGCATCAACTGACGCATTCTAGAGGTCGATAAGGAAATTCCAGGGTACGCCACGACCCAGTACCACTGTTTAAAATCTGGGATCGCTTCACAAACTGTTTTCGGGGTATCTAGCATCAGCTGCATACCACCTAAGTAACAAGGTGCGACATTATCATAATGAATTGATCCACTGATCTTGCCTTCAAATTCGCCCATTAAACGTAACAAAGCTTGCTCTGAGAATGGCTTATAGAAGAAGTCGTTCAAGGCCGCCAATGCGGCAACAACTGAACTAGCACTAGAGCCGAGTCCACTGCCTACGGGCAAGTTCTTCTCAAGGGTCAACTTAAGGCCCACATCTTTACCGAGATGACTTAAGAAAAACTCTGCACATTGATAAACAATATTTTCTCGCTCATCTTGTGGCAGCTTGCTCGCCCAGTGGCCTTGCAAAACCAGTGACAGCCCATGCTCGGCAGGTTCAACGGTTACCCTGTCACCTAGCAAACTGCCATCGATAGGGGCTAAAGCTGCACCGAGTAAGTCAAAACCTACGCCTACGTTGCCCATAGACGCTGGAGCATAAATGGTTACGCTCATACACCCACCTCACGAGTCCAATTTAAAGTACGTAATATATCGGCAAATGCCCCCGCTGCAGTAACGTCAGTGCCAGCGCCATAGCCTCTGAGCACAAATGGGATTGGCTGATAGTAGCGGCTATAAAAGGCCAATGCATTCTCACCACCTTTAACACTGTATAGCGGATCACTTGCATCGACTTCGGCAATCTTAACTTTACAGCCTTCATCATCAATCTGGCCGACATAACGCAGTACCTTGCCTTGCGCCTTGGCCGCTTCGATACGTTGAGCCACAGCAGAGTCTAATGCAGGTAAATTAGCCATAAACTGCTCAACATCACCTGAGGCGTCAAATGACTCAGGCAGCACAGACTCGACTTTAATATCACTAAGTTCAAGCTGCATTCCGACTTCTCTCGCAAGAATTAGCACCTTACGAGCAACATCCATACCGCTTAAATCATCACGAGGGTCTGGCTCTGTGAAGCACTTATCTCTAGCAATTGAAGTTGCTTGAGACAGTGTCATCCCCTCATCTAGCATGCCGAAAATATAAGACAGGCTTCCCGATAAGATACCGTTAAAACGTAGCAATTTATCACCCGCAAACAGTAGCTTCTTCAAGTTGTCGATTACCGGTAAACCGGCGCCGACCGTTGTTTCGTACAGAAACTGACGACGCTGCTTAAGGGCTGTTGCTCTTAAGTCTTGGTAATAAGCCATATCACGAGTGTTAGCCTTCTTATTAGGCGTCACTACGTGTAGGCCAGCGTTCATCACATCTAGATATTTATTTGAAACAAGTTCACTCGAGGTGCAATCCACCAGCACAGGGTTAAGTAATTGCTGCTCTTTTGCCCATTTTAGCATGCCATCAAGATCGACCTCTTGCTCACAATCGGCCAATAACCCTTGCCAGTTGGCTAAGTCGACACCCTGAGCATCTAACAACATTCTTTTAGAGTTAACGATGCCGCAGACGCGAATAGCAATATGCTGCTCTTTTAACATGCTGCGTTGCAGCTTTATTTGCTCAAGCAAGCCTGCACCCACGTTGCCGCAACCCACTAGGAACACATCGAGATAGTGCTGCACATCAAAGAATGATTGATGGCAGGCAGAGATTGCATGCTTAGTCTTACGCTGCTCAACAACCGCAGAAATTGAACGCTCTGAAGAGCCCTGGGCAATCGCAACAATATTAACCGTTGCCTGAGCAAGCGCTTGGAAAAATTTTGCCGCTACGCCTTTATGAGTGCGCATACCATCGCCAATCAAGGATACAATCGCTAAGTTATGACGCATCTCGACAGGCTCTAAAATCTCACTTTTTAGCTCAAGCTCAAACTCCTGCTCTAGAGCAAACTTAGCCTTAATCGCATCTTCAGTGGCAACACAAAAACTGATGCTATATTCAGATGAGCTCTGGGTGATTAAAGATACCGAAACTCCCGAGCGAGAAATGGCGCCGAGTGTGCGACTCGCCATGCCGACCATTCCCTTCATGCCTGGGCCTGACACATCAAACATTGTTTGGTCATCGAGATTGGAAATCGCTTTTACATGCAGACCTGTTTCATCTGGTTGATCCGATACTAGCGTTCCCACTGCTTCAGGGTTGAAGGTATTACGGATATAACAAGGAATATGATACTGAGCGATGGGTGCCACAGTCTTAGGGTGTAAAACCTTAGCCCCAAAATATGAAACTTCCATCGCTTCTTGATAACTCAGCTGGGATAGCAGTTTTGCGTCGGCAACGACTCTTGGGTCCGTATTGTAGACCCCATCGACATCGGTCCAGATCTCACAACAACTTGCACCAATACAAGCCGATAATACCGCTGCTGAATAATCAGAGCCGTTACGCCCTAGTGTCACGATATTGCCTTGGGCATCGCCGGCAGTAAAACCTGGCATTACCCAAACCCTTGCTGCTAATAAATCCACAGCGTTAAAGCGGAGTTTACTGGCTTCAATATCCACTGCAGACTCAAGACGCGGCCCATAACCTAATAATAAAGACTCAGGTAGTAATAGTTCAGCACTATGGTTAAAGGATTTTATGACCTCGACCATTAATGCAGAAGACAGCTTCTCTCCGCCAACCAAAATCTGCGCTTCAACACTTTCAGGGCACTCACCCAGTAAACTCATCCCTTCAAGCTTACTCTGCCAAAAGCCAAGCTGTTGCTTGAGCTTTTCGAGTAAAAGTGCGTTTTGCTCCGGGTTTAAACTTACCGCAGCTGCACCATACAAATCGTCAAACACCTTCTCAACATTGGCTAACACGGCACGGTAATCGCCACCATTGATAGCAACCTCAACCATCTCAATTAGGCCATTTGTGACCGTCGCAGGCGCGGACAGAACCACTGCAGTTGGTTCTAGTTTTGCTGACTGGTTAACAATCTCTGCAGCGCCTTTAAAACGCTGCCAATTAGCAAGCGAGGTACCACCAAACTTCATAACTTTCATCAAAAACTCCTTTTACCGCGCCACCTAAGAAACAAAAAAGCCCGCTCCTTTTGGGGGAGCGGGCTTGATATTTTACTAATATCAGGTTGTGCTTAGCCCGCCCCCACGTTCGTAATCGTGGTGGTTGTAATAATGGTGGTGATCATTAAAACTTGGCTAAACATAAAAAATTGTAGTTATCCAAATGGAATAATTTGTGTACTAACAGAATTGCCTTTTTCACCCGCGAGTGTCAACCCCTAAATACAAGTTTATTGTTAATAATGAGCTTACAAGCAAAATCCCAAGCCAAAGCACTCATAAATACCTATTTATAATCAGTCATCGAGCCAGAAACAGGATGAAAACCAAGTTACGTTTACGTAAACTAAATCACTAAAAACTTATAACCAAATGATATTAAATAGATAAAAACCTAAAGCAAGTCATTACCAACAGGGTATTTGGCTATGAGTATAGGCTCATATCAAAACGACTACCAAACCGGTTTTCTTAACAAATTCACTCAAAAAAACAGCCCGTTTTAGCTTAATCATTTAGGTGGATTAATTTGCCAGTTAACAATAAAAAACAGATGTAGAGAACAAAACTTGTCCGACTCAACACGGTTTATCGAAATTAAAGATGTGGCTTAGGTAGCAGAAGTGGATTCACTCTATCGCAAATCCCGTTAAAGCAGGCTAGAATGCGCGCAAATTTCCGATTGGAGCCAATATGAAAATCACCGAAAAATGTGCTGTTAGCATCCATTACCGATTATCAGATGCGAAAGGTCAGCTTGTAGAAAGTTCTTTTGAAGGCGAGCCAATGATCTATCTGCATGGTGCAGAAAACATGATCCCTGGTTTAGAAGCTGCGCTTGAAGGCAAAGTACAAGGTGACATCCTTGATGTAACCGTTGATGCAGAGCAAGGTTACGGTGCTTACCATGACGGTCTTCGTCAAGAAGTGCCTATTTCTGCATTTGGCGACATCGAAGATATCGTTCCTGGCATGCGCTTTATTGCTGAAACTGAAATGGGTCAGCGCCCAGTTCAAGTTACCGAAGTTAAAGACGATGTTGTTGTTGTTGACGGTAACCATCCTCTTGCAGGCCAATCTCTAGCCTTCAATGTTGAAGTACTTGAAGTTCGCGCAGCTACAGAAGAAGAGATCGCTCACGGTCATATCCACGCTCATGGCGGCGGATGTGGTAGTCATGGTCACTCTCATGAAGGCGGCTGTTGTGGCGGTGGACACGATCACGGACAGGAAGGCGGTTGTTGTGGTGGTGAACACGATCACGGACACGAAGGCGGTTGCTGCAGTGACGATGAAACAAAAGAAGCTAAAGAAGGCTGTGACGGTAACGGCGGCTGTGGCTGCAGACACTAGATCCTTCTAGTTCTTTAGAATGAATTTAAGCCCGTTTCACTGATTAAAGTGAAGCGGGCTTTTTTTTAATCTAAACTGCAGGCGTTAACGAACAATGCTAATCAGCAGCGGAGCTGCTCGGTATTCTTTTTTGCAAAGGAACTGCAAATGCTATCTAAACCCGTTTACGAAGCCCTGCCCTACACTTATTTAGCTATCGGCAGCATAAGTGTCATGATGCTTGAGCAAACCTATGCCCAGGTATTCTCAATTTTATTATTTCTCATGGGAAGTCGAGTCTATGCATTACGCTCGAGTAACCGTCGTACCGATCCTAAAAAGCGCCGACGAAAAGGGCTGTTACCAGCATTTATTTACGAACACATGCCGTACATATACATACTCACTGCGCTATTACTGTTAAAGCTCGACTCAAAATTAGCTCCAGTGTTTAGCATGGTATTAATAAGCTATGCGCTATACATTGTTATCAGCCGCGCGATGTACCGCAAACACAAAACTGTCACCGCACAGTTGATACAAGATATAACTAACCTGCCGAGTCGATAACAGAGCACGTCATCTTTATAGAGTATAATTTGAGCAGTTAACCTTTATAAGATTAACTGCTTAATACCTTCTCTTTGCTGCAAACTCATGTGCTTCAGATAGTTGGAGCAACGAGTAATCGTCGCGATACTTATCTGATATTCTTGAGCAATTTGCCGTTGACTCATTTCACCTTGTAATAATGTCTGAAAAACCTTTAACCGCCCCGCCACGGCACTGCGCTCTTCTTCTGTAAGCAATAGCTCAAATAATACGATTAAATTCTGTCGCTCTTGCTGTAATAAGACTTTCTCTAAAACTGAATCCCACTCTGCACGCATTTCAACTCCTGTTTACAGCTACAATAAACCCATAACGTACAAGTATAGTCACGTACTAGTGCGTCATTACGGTAGTGTAGCAAGAATCTGGTCTAGCTTACACATTTCCCAACCTTATTAGCTTTGCCTTAAGCAAGCTGCTAAAACAGTCATTTGTAACTAAGCGTAACTAAAGTAAAAAACGATTGGAGTCAGTAGGATAAATTTAGCTACAATGAGCCGACAAAGTTCACACTACATAATAAAAACGTGAGATTTAATATGAAAAAGACATTGATAATGAGCCTTAGCGCACTACTTGCAACAGCTACTTTGGCCACAAGTGTGCAAGCTAATAACTTTAAAAAAGCTGAAGATGCAGTGCATTACCGCCAATCAGCTTTCAGCATGATTGCTTATAACTTTGGTGATATGGGCGCCATGTTAAAAGGCAAGAAAGAATACAATGCAGAAGTATTTGCTATGCGTGCAGAAAATGTAGCTGCGCTGTCAAAGCTGCCTCTTGAAGGATTTGTTGCTGGTTCAGATAAAGGCGATACTGAAGCATTGGCAAAAATCTGGAGTGACAAAGCTGATTTTGACGCTAAGATGAAAACCTTCCAAGAGAATGCAGCCATTTTAGCAACTGTTGCTAGCAAAGGTGATAAAAAAGAGATTAAGAAAGCTTTTGGTAATACAGGTAAGAGCTGTAAAGGCTGTCACGACGTATATAAGAAAGACTAATTTATCTTTGCGCCAAACACAAAAAAGCCTGTTTAATTAAACAGGCTTTTTAAATTGTAGATTCTATACCTTGATTAAAGCATATCAATCACAGGTAGCATTAAGTAATTCACAACCAATACGCCAATCACTGCCGCAATAACAACAGCTTTAATCACAGAAGCAAAGGCGAGTTCATCAGCGTTTACAGCAACGACCTTTGACTCAGGTAACTTCTTATAACCGCTAAACATAGCCCCAAGGATTTTATCACCTTTGATCATATGCACCCCAACTGCTAATACGTGTATTGCCGCTAGGATTAAAATCAAATCAAAATTCTTCTTATGTAACCATGTAAGCCAGCTAGCGGTATCAGAGCTGACTAGCCCATAAAGCGGGCCTTCAGTAAAAATATCATCAGTGGCAAATAATCCAGTGCCCAATTGCACACATACAAGGGTAATTAAAGCGACGACCATATAGCCACCAACAGGGTTATGACCAAGCGATGTTGAAATCCCCTCGCGCTTCGTTTTACCAAGGTAGTTCAAAACCGTTTTTGGCGAACGAACAAAGTGGCTAAACTTCGCAGTGTCACTGCCTATGAATCCCCAAACTAGTCTGACACCAATCAATACCATCAACATATAGGCTAAAATCTGATGCCATTCCATTTCTCCAGCATCTGCTGTCCACCATAATCCACCAAGCAAGCACAGCATTCCCCAATGGAAAACCCTTGTTGGAATATCCCACACTTTAACTTTGACTAGATCTTGTTCCATGTTTAGCCACTCTTAGTAATTAATTTTAGTTTACGGGCACATTATAAAGCGGGAAATAAAGAAGAGCTATGGGGTTATTTACACACACTTTTTTGTTGGAAGTGCTAAATAAGGTAGGACTTATCCAATCCAATATGACCTGCTTTTTACCGATTTTCAAGGAAATTTGGCCAGTTATTGGCTATATTTGTCTAAGTGATCAAATAAAAGCCGAACAGTTTAAAAGAGCCAATAAAATGTGATTTAGATCACGACTTTCCTGCCTGAGATTGGTAATCTGAACTCAAGGAAACAACAAAAGGTTCGAAATATGATAAAGATTACTAGCAAGCACTTTGAAGTTACTGAATCTATCCGCGAACGTATTGAGACCAGATTAAATAAGTTAGCAAGACACGATGTGCAGCTAATTAATCCACACGTTATTATTGAGCAGGAGAAGCAAGGTTTTAAAATTGAAGCTTCTGTAGGCATTCCAAGTGCCAAATTATTTGCCCAGGCGAAACACGACGACCTTTACGCAGCAATTAATGCAATGGGACAAAAGCTGGAGAAACAGCTAAATCGCCTGACTCATAAACCAGAAAGTCAACGTCACGCAGCACTTAAAGTAGAAGATGATGCCATTGATGACGACTTTGATGACAACTTAGAGGAGGAATACGCAGCTTGATATCATTGTTAAATTTACACGCAAAGCGCACCCTCGGGTGCGCTTTTTAATGCAAAAAACTCAATTACACCAAGTTTTGATTGACACTCAAGCCCCCCACCTTTAGTTTTAATTGCATGAACAAAATCCATACTGCATTTTTTACTTTCTTTTTTATATCCCCCACTCCTGGAGGCGGAATTTCGGTGTAAAAACGAAAGTGAAAATTCCAAAGCCTCCCACATGGGAGGCTTTTTTATATCAGCAAGGACAAGCTTTCACTTGAAGCTTGTTGCTACGGATATTAGAAATAGATTCAGAGGCTAAGATGAGTAAACCACAACCCTTAAACCACACTCGAGAGCAGATCACTAGTCTCGACAATGAACTACTGGCTCTGCTTGCTAAGCGCCGAGAATTAAGTTTAGATGTCGCCCGCAGTAAAGAGGTTGATGTTAGGCCTATACGCGATACCATTCGTGAAAAAGAGCTGTTATCTCGCTTGGTGAAACAAGGCCGTGAACAAGGTTTAGATGCTCACTACGTAATATCTCTGTATCAAAGCATTATCGAAGACTCTGTGCTTAACCAACAAGCCTACTTGCATGGCCGTGCAAACCCTGAAACTCAGCAGCAACAATATTGCATTGCCTATTTAGGGGCTCGCGGTTCTTATTCATACCTCGCAGCGAGTCGTTATTGCGATAGACGCCAAGTAGAGATGCAAGATTTAGGCTGCCAAAGTTTTGATGAAATCGTTGCCGCCGTCGAATCTGGACACGCTGATTATGGTTTTCTACCTATTGAAAACACATCATCAGGCTCAATCAACGAAGTTTATGATGTGCTGCAGCACACCAGCCTTGCCATTGTCGGTGAAACCACTATCGAAGTTGGCCATTGTTTATTAGCAAATAGTGGCAGCACCATTAATGATATCAAAACCGTTTACGCACACCCACAGCCAATAAGTCAGTGCAGTCGCTACCTGAGTCAACACGGCGAGTTTAAACTCGAATATTGCTCAAGCAGCGCCGAAGCAATGGAAATGGTCTGTAATGCCAATGATAACAGCGTAGCAGCAATCGGCAGCGCTGAAGGTGGCGCTCTATATCAATTAGAAGCCGTTGAAAGTGGGCTTGCCAATCAAAAAATCAACCAAAGCCGCTTTATAGTTGTAGCAAGAAAAGCAGTCGAAGTACCGTCTCAGCTTCCAGCTAAGTGCACACTTATTATGGCTACGGGGCAGAAACCAGGCGCACTGGTTGAAGCCTTACTGGTACTTAAAGCCCGTAACCTGAATATGAGCAAACTCGAGTCGCGTCCAATTCCTGGTACACCATGGGAAGAGATGTTTTATCTCGATATCGATGCAAACTTATCGAGTGAGCCGATGCAAGCAGCATTAAAAGAGTTAGAAAGAACCACTCGTTTTATTAAGGTGCTTGGCTGCTATCCATGTGAAACAGTTAAACCAACTCAGCTAAGTAATAGCCAATTGATGATAGAACCTGACACGTCTAAATCGACCACAGTTGCCGCTACGCCGCCGAGTAAACAGATGCGCGTAAGTAAGCAATATAAAAATGAATCTACTCAAGTGATTTGCGGCCAACTAAGCCTCGGCGATGGGAATCTAGGCGCTATAGCTCAGGTACAGTTGCCACTTGATCTGCTGCAATTTGAACAAATGGCAAAAGAGCTTAAAGAGTCAGGATTCCAAGCGGTTGTTATTCAGGGCTTGAGTCAACAAAGTGATCTTATTAGCTCGATAGAGAAATTTAAGCATGCCCTGAGCCAATTTAATCTAGTTTGTGTGTTAGCCATTGAGCACGAAACAGATTTAAGTATGGCAATCCAATTTGCCGATGTGGTGATGCTTGCAGGCAACTTAATGTATAACCAAGCCATACTAAGCCAACTAGGCAGTTTGCTGGTTCCTGTGATTTTAGAACGTAATGCGATGGCAAGTGTAGATGACCTGCTTAATGCCGCAGAAGAAGTACTCAGCCAAGGTAATCAGCAGCTGATACTTTGTGAGTCAGGCGTGACTACATTGAACAATTCAGGTAAACCATCGCTAGATTTGGCCGCATTGGTTGAGCTAAAAGCCTTGAGTCACTTACCCGTTGTTGTTAATCCAAGTTATGCCATTGATGCAGATCAGCTCGCTACATTTGCTAAAGCCATTAAGCAGCTTAAAGGTGATGGTGTCATGATAAACCTAAGCGCGATAGATATTGCAGCTCAAGGTCAGCCAGGTGAGCTTGTTAAAGCGGTATTAGGTAACTTGTACCATTAGCCGACGCTCTCCATTACCTGCAACAAAGATGAGTGAGAGCAGGTAATAGCGAGCTGGCGAGAATGAGTGCAGATTAAGGTTTACGCTGAGCAGCATGCTCGGCGTTACTTTTATCAATTAAGCTTGGAATTGTGGTTCCTTGAACGAGTATAGAAAACACCACTACCGCATACGTCATCACCATAAGTAGTTCACGCAAATCGATATTACTACCAGGTATAATCAATACTCCCGTAGGTAAACTCATCGCCATCGCCAGTGCTAAGCCCCCACGCAGCCCACCCCAAACTAATATCTTCTCTGCATAAGAGTTATAGCGTCTAAAGCGCCTGAATCCGAAATAAGGCAGATAAATACTGATGATACGGCCAATAAGAACTATCGGCACAGCCAACAACATGAACCACCATAGCTCGGCGTCAAAATGGATCAGTAGTAACAATAAGCCAAGCAGTAAGAACAATAATGAATTAAAGAAAGACTCAATCAGCAGCCAAAAACTATCGAGATGGTCCCACTCACTCTCTTTAAGTAACTTAGGTACACTGACATTACCAATAATAATTCCCGATGCCACCATAGCTAACGGGCCTGAGACACCAAGCATATCTGCACCAACGTACCCCGCGCTTGGCACTAACAGTGTCATTAATAAATACTGAGTACGTTCTTCGGATAAATGCAGCATGCCATGAAGCATCGCCGCTAACACCCCGCCATATAGCAATCCGCCTAACGCCTCACGAATAAATAAACCACTGACACCGGCAAACGTTAACGGTTCAGTGGAGAAGGCCACCTGAGATATGGCAACGAAAATAACTAAGCCGATGCCGTCATTAAACAGTGATTCGCCTTCGACTTGAATCGCGATATCTTCTGGCGCACCTAGCTGCTTAATTATCGCCAGCACAGCAATCGGATCGGTTGGCGAGATCAAGGCCCCAAACAAAAGGCAGTAGCTAAAGTTAAGCTGTAATCCCAAAAAGCCAGACAGCAGGTATAGCAAACCACCAATAACTAAAGTAGAAATAAGTGTTCCAACAAATGCTAGAACAAAGATCTCCCAGCGCTGCTGCTTTAACACATTGAGCTTTATCTGCAGCGCACCTGCAAACAATAAAAAGCCTAACATGCCGTTAAGCAGTAAGGCCTTAAAATCAAGCTGCTCGAGATCTGTCACCAAAGTCGAGTAGAGCTCGACGCCAAAGATTTTACCGGCAATTAAAATAATTAAGCTCAGCCCTAAAGCTAAGGCGGTAATGGTGATGGTTTGCTGCCAACGATGTAAGCGAGAAGAGATAAGTGAAATAACTAAAGAAAGTGCAGATAGCAGGCAAAGAATTTCGTAACTAGTCACAGGCAGGTCTCAGTCTGATTCTAAATATTTAGGTTAGATAGGTAGGGTTAGATATATTTGACTAAAGATTTCGGCCTTCAATGAGGCTTAACCAACCTTTAAACACACGGCCAGAAAACCATACTGCACCAGCAACATACAGTGTTGTACTAAGCCATTGTTGACTAGCTAGATAACCAACAAGAAAAACGGTAAACAGACCCATGATAGACCAGCGCTGCCAACGTAAGTGCACTGCCATAGTGCTATTTGGATCTTGTTGCGGCTGGTAGATATTAATAAGTAGGCTAAGCCCTGCGGGAACGAGAAAAAGCGGAAAACAGGCCATAAGCCCATACAAAAGATGAGCAAGGCTTCTATCTTCTAGTGCTAGCGATTGAGAATGTAAAGTTGATGCCATGCGCCACTCCATAGAGAAATAATACCTGAGGAACATACTTGGTATAAAAAGACAGGCGCAAATCCTTCATGCGCTGTCTTTAACCTTACTTTCTCATTGTCTGTAACGCAACTTTCACATCTGGATTATTTAAGATTTCATGCAATCGACTTAATCACCGTTATTCCATGAAGACTTAAACGCTCAGCTAAAGCTCTAAGCTCACATCCGACTTTAACTTAGTCGAACACGCAAGGACGTACCCTTGTGCTATTTCATCTGCTGTTAATGCCATCAGACTTGATGACTCTACTTCACCATCGACAACCTTACACTTACACGCGCCGCATACTCCTGAACGACAAGCAGCAATAATAGGTAAGCCCTCCGCCTCAATGCCGTCCAGCAGTGTTTGCCCAGCAGACAAGGTGCGGTTTCTGTCACCAATACTTAGCATAAAGCCGCTAGCATCGGCACTATTGTTTGTACCTTGCTCTATAGCAGCATCGAGCTCGGCACTATCACCTTTAAAGGTGCCAAAGCTTTCTTGATGAAACTGCGACATATCAAAATCTAACGATTCTAGTAATGCTTTAACGGCATTCATATAAGGCTCTGGACCACAGACAAACACAGTACGAGTTTTAAAGTCTGGTACTAGGCGTGCAAGATTTTCAGCATTTAAGCGCCCTGCTTGTTTGTCGGTAAACTTACCGCTTACTCCAACATTAGCAAATATGCCAAGCTCTTCTAAAATATAGTTAAGCTTGAATTCGCTACTGCGCTCGGCCATTTGTGCAATGGTTGATTCAAAAATCAGATCTTTATTAGACTTTGCACTGTGCAGGAAGCTTATATCGGGACCCATTTCGGTATCGGTTAACCAGCGCGACATGGAAAACATTGGTGTAATACCGCAACCAGCGCTTAAAAACAGGTATTTTTTAGCAGGGATATCTACCAAGTTAAATGCGCCATCAGGTCCCAAAGCGCGCACTAGATGTCCGACTTCAAGATTATCTGCTAAATAGTTAGAAACCTTCCCGCCTTCAATACGCTTGATAGTTAGTACAATCGAATAAGGCCGTGAAGGGGATGAGCTAATGGTATAACTACGGCCAATTTTCTCGCCGTTAATTTCAAGTAGCAGGGTCAGAAACTGCCCCGGTTTGAAGTGAAACTTTACAGGCTCTGTGCCCTGAAATCGAAAACTTATGACATCGTGAGTTTCATTCCACTTTTCCACACAAACTAACTGATGCTCACCCGATTGCCACTGCTGAGCCGAAAATGGATCCGGCTTAGAGATTTGACTATTGATTGCTACATTCATGCGACACCTACCTTTCCCACATAAACCTTAGAACTAAAAAATGGCCACACGTAGGTGACCATTTTTGACTTAACTTTCACCCAATCAGTTAATGCTACGCGACATTCAATACACGGTTTAAATCAGCTTCAACTGTAGTTGTGTTACGAAGACCAAACTTTTCTTCTAACACTTTAGCTAGATTAGCCGTTAAGAATGCAGGTGCTGTTGGGCCTGTCATGATGTTTTTAACACCCAATGACAATAGCGTTAGCAGTACCACAATCGCTTTTTGCTCAAACCAAGAAAGTACTAAAGTAAGCGGTAGTTCATTGATGTCACATTCGAATGCTTCAGAAAGCGCAATTGCAAGCTGAATAGCAGAGTAAGCATCGTTACACTGGCCAATATCCAATAGGCGTGGGATACCGTTGATGTCACCAAACTCAAGTTTGTTGAACTTATACTTACCACAACCTAAAGTCAGAATAACTGAGTCAGCTGGAGCTTGAGTCGCAATATCAGTAAAGTAACCACGCTCTTGCTTATCACCGTCACAACCACCAACTAAGAAGAAATGCTTGATTGCACCACTCTTCACATTTTCAATTACAGTTGGTGCCGCAGCCATTAGCGCATTACGAGCAAAACCTATGGTGATTAGATGGGGGATCTCATCATAGATAAAGCCTTCTAAAGACTCAGCTTTAGCAATTACTTCACTAAAATCATCGCCTATTAGATGAGTCACACCCGGCCAGCCAACAATACTACGAGTGAAGATACGGTCTGAGTAGTCACCAACATTTGGGTCGATGATACAGTTAGACGTCATCACCACTGCGCCAGGGAATGTGGCAAATTCTTTTTGCTGATTCTGCCATGCACTGCCGTAGTTACCCACTAAGTGTGGATACTTTTTAAGTTCAGGATAAGCAAGAGCTGGTAGCATTTCACCGTGAGTGTATACGTTAATGCCCTTACCTTCTGTTTGCTCAAGAATAAGCTCAAGATCTTTCATGTCGTGACCTGACACTAAGATAGCCTTACCTTTAACAGACTTGGTATTGACCTGAGTTGGCTCTGGGTGACCAAAAGCGTGAGTTTCACCCTCGTCTAGCATTGCCATTACGCGGTAGTTAAGCTGGCCAATCTGCATGGCAGTATTAAATAACTTATCGGCATCAACTGAGTCTTCACCAAGGAAAGCCATGATCTCATGGAATTCACCAGCAACTTCGTCGCTAGTTTGCTCAAGTACGCGAGCGTGTTCCATATAGGCAGCAGCGCCTTTAAGGCCGTATAAGCAAAGTAAACGTAAACCCATGATATCTTCATGAACTTCATCTTTACCACGGTTAGGTACAGCTTGAAGTGCTTGAGAAAGCATTTCAGGCTTGCTTGCACCAAGTACCAACTGCATTGGCGCATTCATTGGCTTAGCTTCGATATTGAGTTCGCTGCACTTAGCTTCATACGCTGCTTTTAAGCGATTACGGAACGTTTCAGCTTGAGTGGTGTAAGCGATAATACGTTCATCATCAAAGTTCACGTTAGTCAGTGTCGCGAAGAATGCCTTTGGCACAAAGGTATCAATCTCATGATCAATAATCCCCACTTCACGGGCCAGTGCCGCATATGAAGACACGCCTTGTAAGATATAGATAAGAAGATCTTGTAAGTCTGAAGTATCAGATGACTTACCGCACATACCTTGGGTATAGCTACAGCCGTTACCCGCAGGTGTTCTAATTGTTTGCTCACATTGAATACAAAACACGACACTAACTCCTATATTTTAATCATGCATTTTATTTGCATGTTTTGAGGTTAGTCTACGCTTCTTGAGAATTTGCAAAAGGACTTTCTAGGATTAAAGGCTAAAACTATGAAAGAGATCACTTTTAGATTTCACTAATAAAGACTAAAAATGCCAACACATCTATAGGATAAAGCCTCTACTTTCAGATATTAAGGCAACTTTTTAAAAAGACTCAATCGAAGGAGGATTAAAAACATCCTGTCAGAGAAGAATCAATAGAGTACTGATAACCATTATCAACAGTAACCTGATTTCAACAGGAAAATACAAAAAAGGCGCCTAAGCGCCTTTTATC